>NZ_JAVDDV010000009.1 GCF_030848565.1 Natronolimnohabitans sp. A-GB9 | reverse complement strand
ATACACATATATGAACGACAGGAAACCAGTTCCGTACTCGAGCGATAACGACACAATCGGTTATTACGGCCTACGAATCACCGATGCAATCGTTTGTATTCGGTGAAATAGTTTTTACTAGTACATTTTCTGGAGTCGCTGGCGGACTTAAAAGCTTGCTATCCGAATCCATAGATACTGGACCCCGTCATCACTCAAAAACAAGTGACTATCTATGTCGGAACGAAGCGATCTGCGGCGTTCGAACGGTGGGAGTTCTCCTCGATCTCGATCGACGGGGCAGGGTGCCGATCGATCTTCCCGCGAGGACTCGAAGACCACACGACAGTCACGACGGACGGTCCTGCGCGGGCTCGCAGCGACGGGCGTAGCGGGGATCGGTCTCCTCTCGAGTACCGGCGCATCGACGGCGATCCACGACCGGTACGCCGACGAGTACGAGACCGTCGTCGACGTCGTCGACGCTGGCGCAGACGACACCGGTGAGGAATCGATCACGCCCGTCCTCGAGGAACAGCGTGCCGACGACACGCTACTCGTTTTCCCCGAGGGGCGGTACTACATGGACGAGCAGTTCCGGTTTACGGGATTCGAGAACTTCGGCGTCGTCGGCGACGGTGCGACGCTGGTGCCGGCGGATTTCCACGCGTTCGACGGCCCACAGTACAGGCTGTTCCGTCTCGGTGTCTCGTATGCACCCGGCGGTCGGATTCGATTCGAAGGGTTCGACGTCGATCAGACGGCCCCCGACACGGGAATCCGAACGATCGAGGCGACCGCATCCCAAAGACTCGAGGTCCGAGATATCGAGATCCGCGGCGAGCACGACAGCGGTACGTGGGGGCCCGGAATGTTCGCTCTCAGCGATTCCGACGGGCGAGGAATCGTCGAACGCTTTCGCGCGCCTGACGGCGGAGTCCACGTCGACGAGACGCCCAACGCGGGGAACATGTGGCGTGGCCCGATCGGTATCGAGGCGAACACGAACGAGGGTCACCTCGAGTTCGTCGATTGCGAACTCGGTGGGTTTCCCGACAACGGCCTGTACGCAGCAAACGACCGCGGAACGGTCGTCGTCGACGGTGGCCGATTCGAGAACAGCAACGGCGCGAACGTCCGTCTCGGCGGCGAGGGCAGTGTCATCAGGAACGCGACGATCTCGGTGGACCGAACGCGCTCGTACGACAACAGCCAGCGCGGTCTCCGCCTCGAGAACGGTAACGAGCTCCACGTCGAGGACGTCGATATCTCGATCACTGCGCCACAGCCGACGAGCCACGCGATTTCGGTGATGAACTCCTCGCAGCGCTCACGGATCGAGGACGTGACGATCGAAATCCGCGGCGACGCGGTAAACCACGGCATCGTCGTCTCGCCCGACGCCGGCTACACGTGGATCGACGGCGGTGAGATCGTCCACGAGACGGCCGGTGGCTACCCCCTCTGGATTAAAGAGAGCGACAGACAGGAGCGAGCGCTCGTCGAACTCCTCGATATCTCCGGAGAGGCCGGCGTTAGCTCGGCCGGGTTCCGCGACGGGATCCGGTGTGGACGGGACAACTGTCGGTTCAGTCATGTGACCGTCGACCAGCCCGGCCGCGACGGTGCCGATCGAAACGGCCTCGTCCTCACGGGCGACGACGCCACCCTCTACAGGTGTACCCTCCGCGCGAGCCAGTACCCCTACGTCGACCAGGGCGACGGGAACCACCTCCGGAACTCGGAGGCGGAGTCCTACCGCGACGGTCTCGAGGGAGTGCGTCTCTATCCGGGTATCGAGGGCCCCGAATTCAGAGTGAATCGGATCGTCGACGGGATCGACGATCTCGGTGCGACTGACGTCCTGACCTGGCGAAACACTTACGAGTGATCCCCGTCCGCGGCCCTAGTGGCGGTCCACGCCTGCACTGCTGGGTCGAATCCTGCGGTGTCGTCCGATTCGACCCAGCAGTCGACGGGTGGAACGGTACTATAGTAACAACTGCAACGGTTTACACACTGATCGCCGATCCGTCTGGCGATCGGCGGGCAGTGACGACAGGAGACCGTCTGATAGGGCGAATCGATCCACACGACAGGGTTCGCTCCAGCAGAGCAGGCGTGGAACGCCACTAACCGTCGTTTCCAGCGGTCGCACGGATCGCGTCGCGGAACGTCACCACCTCGAGGTCGCGCTCCTCGACCCACTCGAGGGTTTCGCGAATTCGTTCTTCGGTGACCTCGTCTTTGAACGTATGCGCCCCGAGGACGCCAAGTGTCTCCTCCTCGGCCACATGATCGAGTTCGTTCTGGACTGCCTCCCGGGTGGTGAACTCGATGAAGTAGTCACGACGCGTCTCGAAGGGATCGAACGTCTCGGGATCGTTGTGTATCGACCCCGGACGAACGTTTGCGATCCCGTCGTAATACTCCCGAGCGATATCGACCGTCCACTCGTCGGCGACGTCGTACGGTGCAAGGAGCGTATCCACCTCGAAGCCCAGCGACTCGAGTTCGGCCTTCGACTCCCCGAGGAACTCGTGCATCACGTCTTCGGGGTAGCGCTCGACCGTCTCACCCGCCTGGAACGATTCGCCCAGCGGTTCGTCGAACTCCAGATAGCCGCCGATCTCGTCCGTATCGGAGTCGACGACGGTTCGGCGTACGCTCTCGGTCCCGTCGGTGACTTCGATCTCGTACCCGTGGTGGAAGCCGTGATTTCGTTGCTCCGGATAGACGCGAACGTCGTCGGGGTCGGCGTCCTCGACGAGTTCGAACGCTCCCAGCGCGGTGTGGGCGGTCGTGTGGGACATGATCTCCCAGCCGGCGGCGGCGAGCTCTTCTAGGTGTTCGACCGCCATCCAGTCGGTGTCGTTGAAGTCCTCGCGACCGATCCACTCGGTGACGATGCCCGCACTGGCCGGGGCATCGAACTCCCGGTGGGCCGGCAGTGCCGCCTCGTAGTCTTCCATCGGTCCGTCGTCGTAGACGAAGGCGACGGCACCGCCGTCGATGCTCGGAACGTCGTCCGAGTCGTCGTCTGCGAGCGTGTCGTCGTCTTCGGTCCCTTCGTCGCTCGAATCGCCGGCCGTGGTATCGTCAGCACCGTTTTCATCGTTTCCATCGCTGGTCAGTGAATCGATACACCCGGCCGTCAATCCGATCGCGCCCGTCCCGGCAACACCGATAAAGCGGCGGCGCGTCGATTCGCGACTCATCGTTTCGACCCGACCTCGAGTGTGGCCGCCTATACTTATCCATCGGCTAATACTGTCGGACAGCAGTCAGTGACCCGTCGGTCGCGAATTCGCGGCCGTCTCCGACGGTGACGGCCGCAGTAATGCGACCGACCGTTCGACACGGCCCCCAGCCAAAACACCAGCGCGTCCGGGTTTAACACGGCTATAATAAGGTCCCGTTGGCGGCACCGATTCGATAGCATGCGTATCGTTCGTCGGAATAGTCGGTCGAACAGCGACGGAAATCGCCGATCGTGGACGCTGGTGTCGGGTGAGTAACGCGTGAACAGGAGCCTCGCGAGCGGCATCGCATCGGTCGTCAGCTCGAAGATCGTCGTGCTCGTCCTCACCGTGCTGTCGACGCCGCTTCTGTATCGGTTTCTCGGCGCATCGGGGTACGGTGATTACGCGTTCCTGATGTCCGTCTTCGCGATCTACATGATCTTCGTGAGCTCCGGCATCACCGACGGCGTCCGGAAGTTTCTCGCCGAGGATCGGAACGCGGCGAACTGGAGCGAACACGTCGTCGGCTTCTACTTCCGGCTGGCGGTTGCCCTCGCCGTCGTCGGTGCGATCGGCCTGTTCCTCGCCGCACAGTTCGGCGTCGTCGGGCTCGCGTTCGGCGACGAGTTCGCGATCTACTTCTATGCGCTCGCGCTGCTGGTCGTCACGGCCCAGTTTCGGGATTACGCTCGGAAGACGCTGATGGGATTCGGCCTCGAGCGCTACTCCGAGCCGCTGAAGATCCTCGACAAGGTCGGGTTCGTCGTCGTCGCGATTCCGCTGGTCTACTTCGGTGTCGGGGTGATGGGGGCGCTCGCTGGCCACCTGGTCGCGAGTATCCTCGTCGCCGCCGTGGGCTTGCTCATCATCCACCGCCGGGTCTCGCTGTCGTGTGTGCTCGACGCGCCACAGAAACGATTCCCGCGAAAGCGGATGCTCACGTTCAACTCGATGAGCATCGTCCTCGTGTTCCTGTTGATGTCGCTCTATCATATCGACATCGTGATGCTCCAGCAGTTCAGGGAAAGCGCCGAGGTGGGTAACTATCGGGCGGCACTTCAGATCGCCGAGTTCCTCTGGTTCGTCCCGCTGGCGCTTCAGACCGTGTTCGTCCACTCGACGTCGGAGCTGTGGTCACAGAACCGCCACCGAGAGATCACCGACCTCGCGTCCCGAACGACCCGATTCACGTTCCTGCTGACGGCCGTCATGGCCGTCGGACTCGCAGCGCTTGCAGACGTCGCCGTGCCGCTTTACTTCGGCGCGGAGGCGACGCCCGCGGTCGATCCGCTCTTGTTGTTACTGCCGGGAGCACTCGGCTTCGCACTCGCACGACCGATTCTCGCGGTCTCACAGGGCGAAGGAACGCTTCGCTATCCGATCGCAGCCACCGGCAGTGCAGCGACGATCAACGTCGTCCTCAACGCCGCGTTGATCCCAAGCTACGGGATGCACGGCGCGGCCGTCGCAACCAGCGTCGGTTACGGAACGATGTTCGTCTTCCACTGCTGGAGCGCCCGCCAGGTCGGATTCGACCCGCTGGCCGACGCACGACTCGGACGCGGGGCGCTGGCGACCGTCCTTGCGGCAGCCCCCATCTTCGCCCTCGGGACGTCGATCACGAACCCGTGGCTCGCACTCATCGTCGTCCCACCGGTCGGACTCGTGATCTTCCTCGTCTTCGCGCTGCTGGTCGGTGCGCTTGACCCCGCCGAGCCCTTCGAAATCCTGTCGGCGTTTCCCGATCCAATCGGATCCCGGGCCGACTCGATACAGCAGCGACTTGAGGAGAGAAGCGACGGGACGTCACTGAGTCCGCTCCAGAACCTGCTGTTCGTCACCGGGCTCTCGTTGCTCGCCTCCGGTATCGCACTCGGGCTTCTCGATCCCGGAATGGGAGGCGCCCTGCCCTGATACGGCTGTTATACTGATTCACTGACTATACGGTCTCCTGTCGTCACTGCCCGCCGATCGCCATCGCGGGGGCGGCGATCGGCGGGACCGCGGGACAGCAGTCCGTATAAACCGCAGACTGGTCTCCTCGCGTTCGGAGTGGCGGAGCCGTTGTTCGAGTGAGCACGTCGTCCTCGAGTCGGACAGCCAGGAGAAAGGCGGGGACGGACCCGAGAGAAACGAAGGCGAAACGGCAAAACGAGACGGCCACGCGGAGCGAACGACAGTCGACGGACGACGGGAGAGAACGACCGAAACCGGACGAAAACGAAACGCGGCTAGTGGACCTGGCGCTCGAGGTGTTCGCTCTCGGCCATATCGAACACCATCGCGAACAGCAGAAAGGCGACGCCGGCGAGAAACACGAGCAGGCCCGTCGATCCCCCGACAAGCGAGGGAAGGAACCCGACGACGGCCGCGGCCAACGCCACTCCGACGCCCAGCAAACCGGTCACGGCCGTCGCAGCACCGACGAGGTAAAACAGCGCGAGCGGGTGAAAGTCCACCACGAGATACTTCGTCTTGAGCCGCCACAGGAAGTTCCGCAACAGCATCGTCGATACCTTCGGGATGTACTGTGAGTACGTGATACTCGACTCCTCGTCGCCGTAGACGGCCGGCATCGCCACGTCGGCGACGCGCATCCCCTGGACGTTGAGCTTCACCAGGAGGTCGTTACAGTAGCCGTAGTACTCATAGAGGTTCTCGAGGTCGACGGCCTCGAGTGCATCGGCCGAGATGGCCGTGTACCCGTTCTGTGGGTCCATCGTCTTCCAGTAGCCGGAGGCGATCTTCGTCAGGAATGTCAAGATGGCGTTCCCGACGAAGCGAAACCGGGGCATCGCTTCGCGGTACTCCCGCGAGAGCAACCGATTGCCCTTCGCGTAATCGGCCTCGTCCTCGACGAGCGGATCGAGCAGCCGGGGCATCTGGGAGAGGTCCATCTGGCCGTCCGCGTCGACGGTGACCGTCGCATCGAGCTCGTCCTCGGACGCGGCGAGGTAGCCGGTCTTGATCGCGCCGCCAGCGCCGCAGTTCTCACGGTGTCGGATCGGAACGACGCGGCCGACCGGATCGGCGACCGACGCCCGTTCGGTGAGCGCTGACGCGCCGCCGTCGGTCACGAGCGGAGTATCGCTCGCTACCTCGTCGGTCGGCACCGTGTCTGCGTCCTGGCTGGCGGCCTCGAGGATCTCCCCCCAGGTGTTGTCGGTCGATCGGTCGTCGATCGCGTAGATTCGGTCGACGTAGTCCGGCATCTCCCGGATCACGTCGCCGACGAACCCCTCCTCGTTGTACGCCGGCAAAACGACGCCGACGGTCGCTCCTCGGTACATCAGCGACCCTCCAGTATGTCGGTCGCGGTGACGACGTCGACGTCCGTGGCGTCGATATGTGCAAGCAGGTCCACGAAAGCCGCCTCGGAGAAGCCGTCGTCACCGACGTGTTCGACGTGCAGTACCGCGAGTTCGCCGTATTCGGCGGCGTAGTCGACGTACTGTTTCGTCGTCTCGCCGTCGGTTCCCGAGAAGAACCCGACGTTGTGCGGGTCCGTCAGCGGACGGGCGTTCGGCGCGCCGCCGAACCGGAACGCCGTCTCGTAGTGCTCCCTGACGAGATCGATCGTCTCCGGACCGAGGACGTTCCGCGGTGTGACGAAGTGGGTCGCGCCGTCTTCGAAGCCACGACTCTCGAGGAACGCGTTCGTTCGCTCGATCGCTTCCGCCTGCTCGTCGGGGGACATGTCAGGAAGGGACTGCGAGCCGGTTCGCGGCCGCGCAGCCACGTCCCAGCCGGCGTCGTCTAACTCGTGGAGCTCGTCGATCGTGAGCCGGCCCCCGTCGCCCAGCGCCTCGTAGATGACCGATTCGACGCCGGTGTAGCCGTATTCTTCCATCCGCTCGAACGCGATCTCGTAGTGGCTCTCGAGCGAGCCGTCGAACAACAGCATGACCGACCCACTATCGGGACGATCGACCGCTCGGAGGTCGTCGAACCGACAGTCGATCGAGCCGTCCCCGGTGCCGCGGCGGCGGGCTGTCAGACGGATCTCACGGACGTCGCTCAGGTCGGGCTGGCCGTCGACCCGTGTCGTACCGAAGTCGACGCGCGTCCAGCGGTCGGTCGGTCCGACGAGCGTCCGTTCCATCGTGTGGACGGCACGCGAGTCGGGTGCGAACAACTCGAGGGAGAGATGGAGCTGTTCGCGGCCGGTAAACGCGACCGCCAGAGAGAGGCTTCGCTCGCGCAGATCCAGTCCGTCGGGGATCGTCCGGTAGATCGCGGCGTACTCGGTGTCCTCGTCGGCTGTCAGTCGCGCCGACTGCGAGCCCGCGTAGGGGTCGTCCGCGTCGGCCTCGAGACTTCCGGCGTCGATCATCGCGGTCCAGCCGTCGAGGACCTCGAAATCGTCGATCGGTTCCCCCAGCAGCCCGAGCGCGTCGTCGCCGTCGTCGTCGGATTTTTCACGGGACGGCGACCCCCCGTCCGAACGCCACTCGCGGACGCTCGAGAGACAGCCGGCGAGCCCGATCGTCCCGGCGGTGGCAACGGTCGTCAGAAACGTTCGTCGGTTCCGGTGCGTCATCGATCCCGACGACGAACCGTTCGGTCTTTCTTATAGAGCTGTTAGACCGGGCAGCCGACGGTCACATACCGTCGTTCGGGACGTTTAGCGACGCGATAATAATGGACCGAGCGGCGGGAGTGGCGGAAAATGCCCAGAGTGAGCGTCGTTATCCCGACATACGACAGAGCCGAGACGCTTCCCCGTGCGATCGACAGCGCGCTCGCACAGACGATCGACGACATCGAGGTGGTCGTCGTCGACGACGGATCGACCGACGAGACGCCATCAGTGCTTTCCGGCTACGAGGACCCCCGTGTCCGGCCCGTCGTCCACGCGACCAATCAGGGGGCCAACGTCGCCCGGAATACGGGCATCGAGCACGCCCGCGGCGAGTACGTCGCCTTCCTCGACTCCGACGACGAATGGCACCCCGAGAAACTCGAACGACAGCTCGACGCCCTCGAGGGACGGTCCGAGGACTGGGTCGGCGTCTACTGCGATACGAGCTACGAGCTTTCGGGCTCGAGCGGTCGACTCCGCTCTGTCGCCGCGTCCGTCCTCGCTCGCGGTGACGACCGGCCGACGATGGAAGGCGGCGAGGAACTGATCGGCGAGATTCTGGCGGACAACGTCCAACCGGGTGCGGGGTCGACGCTACTCGTCCGAACCGACGTCGCCCGCGAGATCGGCGGCTTCGACGAAGAACTCGACCGGTTTCAGGACCCCGAGTTCTGCCTGCGGGTACTCGAGGCGGGCAGGCTCGCGTACGTCGACGAGAAACTGGTCGTCCGCGAGGAGACGGGCCAGCCGTCAGCGGACGTCATCCGGTCGGCCAGCGAGCAGTACCTGTCGATGTACGAGGAAACGGTCGACCGGTTCGAGGACGACGGGTACGAGATTCGCGCCACACACCGGCTCATCGTCGCGAAGGCTTACCTCTCCGAGGGACGGCTCCTCCGCGGGCTGTGGTACCTGCGAACGGCCGCGACGTCGCCACGTCGGTATCCGGGGCTGTGCTGGGCTGCTGGCACCGGCGTTCGGCGACGACCGGGTCCGATCGCCGCGGTGCTTGTGATCGGTCTCGTCGCGACGGTTCTGAGTCGGACGGCGATCGTTCGACGCGTCCTGACCGAGTAACGGCCGCGAATGCGCGACCGACGGCGCACTGACTGCTGTCCGGCAGTATCAGTAGTGCTGTTCGGTTCGCAGTTCCCAGAGTTCGTCGAAGGTGATGACCTCGACGTCTGCGTCCTCGATGTGTGCGAGCAGCTGCTCGTAATCGTCTTCGGGCATCGTGTTCTCCACGCTGAACTCGTGGAAGTTCAGAATGGTACACTGGTTGTGCTCCGCGGCGAGGTCGACACACCGCTTCGAAATCTCGAGGTCGTGACCGATCGTCCGGGGCAGTGCCAGTGGATCGAAGCCGTAGACGCTCGTCGTGTTGACGTTTCCGGACTGGTTGAAGCCGCCACAGTAGTGGTAGTCGGTCTTGTACTCGAGGCTCGTCTTGTCGTAGCTGTTGTGCGGGTAGACGATGTAGTCTGCGCCCTCGAAGCCGTTGTTGATGAACCACTGCTTGTCGTTCTCGAGGCGCGTCTCGATCGCGTTCTCGTCGTCGTACTCGTGAATGGGGTCGTGCGTTCCGTGAACGACGATCTGGTCGCCCTCGTCCTGTCGTTCCAGGAGTTCGGACGTCGTCATGATCCCATCGCGGTTCTGTTCGACCCAGCGCGGAACCGGCGCCTGGACGGTCCGGAACCCGTACTCGTCGTGTAGCGGTGAGGCGCGCTCGTAGTAGTCGCTGAACCCGTCGTCCCAGACCAGCATGACGTACCCCTGATCGGGTTTGTCGTGGGTTCGTAGGTCGTCGATCCAGACCTCCGCCTCGTCCATCGAGTGGAGCACCTGGATCTCGATGCGGTCGAGTGCATCCAGTGCGGGTTCGTAGTCGCTCTGTTCGAAGACGCCCGGACTCGAGCGGAACCAGCCGACGTCGGGGTCGCGATACGTGATCTCTCGAAGCGAGTACACCTTGTCGCTCCCGAACTGGTCGACGAGCCGAAGGTTGACCGTGATGTTCTGAGGGGTCGTCGTCCGGATCGCAAACGAAAAGTCCGTGTCGGTGAGGTCTTCGCTCCCGAGAGACCGCTGTGCGACGATGTTTTCGCTCCCGTCCGACTGCAGTCGGAAGCTCTGGTTGCCGTCGAAGACCACGTCCTCGTCGGCGTCACCCGAACCGTGAACGACCTCCCAGTCGTCGAGGTCACTGAAGTCATCGAACGACTCGCCTGGCTGGCGATACTGCTCGCGGCTGTCGTATTCGGTCTCGAGCGGGGGGACGCCGTCCGCGAGTGCGGCTGCCTGTCCGGTGGACTCGCCCCCTGTCTCGCTGTCATCGTCGTCGTCGGAGCCACCGATCGAATCGAGGCGGTCGGCACAGCCCGCGAGTCCTGCGATCGCGGTTGCACTCGACAGGGCGAGAACGCGGCGGCGGGTCGGTCGCTGCTGAGACATTGGTGGATCGAAGATATCGACAGTCACCACATTATTATGGATCCGATAGTCGGCCCTCGGCCAGCGGTTGAACCGCCAGCTAACGGCAGCATCGGGGCTTAACAATGCCATAGTAATTGCCGGACTGTCCGGAGAGGCGATAACGCATGCGGACGCGCTCGAGGCGAGCGACCGTCGGTCGAATCGACGTCGCTCGTCTCGATCCGTGCGTCGGTGCGGTGGTATTCGATGAACAGGGAACTCTTCGGTGTATTCGACGATAGAGAGACGTTCGAGCGGTTCAGAACGAACGACGAGTTCGATCAGGTGCTCGCCGCCCCATCGGTTACGGTCGGGATCAGAGACCCCGATCTCGGAACGCCAGGCTGGACGAGCAGTTATACCGACGCCAACGGCCAGTGTGTCGTCTGGGGAGAAGCGCACGCCCCCGACGACGACTCCTCCGTCGCGCGGTGGCTTCTCGAACGCTACAGGGACGTCGGTCGCGACGCATTGCAGTCGCTCAACGGCTCGTATCTGGCCGTTCTCGATGCCGGAACTGACGACGATTCGTTCGTCGCGACGGACCCGATTCGATCTCGTGAGTGTTTCTACACCGACGAATCGGATAGTCGCGTCTTTGGTACCGATGCCGGCGAAGTCGGTCGGACGATCCCCGAACCGACGATCGATCGGGACGGTGTCCTCGAGTTTCTCCATCTCGGCGTCGCACTCGGCGAGAAGACCGCCGTCTCGGAACTGAATCGGCTCCCAGTCGACAGCGTCCTCACGGTCGACTCGGTCGACCCGCTCGAACGGTTCGTCTACCGGCCGGAGACGTTCGATTACACCGCCGAACTCGCCGACCGGCTCGAGCGGGCCTTCCAGCGGCGATCGGTGTTGCCCGACGCAAGCGGCGTCTTGCTGTCTGCCGGATTCGATTCGCGGATCATCCTCTCCCAGCATTCCTCGCTCGATCGCGGCTATACGGTCGGCGAGCCGGACGCACAGGAAGTACGGGTCGCGGATCGGCTCGCCGACCAGTACGGCGTGTCACACACGGCGTTTCCACCGGACGAACGGTATCTCCTGCCCGACGAATCGAAAGTTCGCTACTCACAGGGGATCAAGGAATCACTTCACATCCACCACGCCGGCTACACCGACGAGATAGACGTCGACACGATGTTTCATGGCCTGCTCTGTGATACGTTCTTCCGGGGCCACTTCACTGCGGAGACGACCGTCGACGTCCTCGACAAGCGGATCCCAACTGGAACACTCGATCCCGACCCCGATCCAGTCGGGGAGTTACTCGAGACGTTTGGCTACAGTCCGGAGGCCAGTCGCGAACTCGCTGCACGAACGTCGTTCGACGTCGACCCGGAGACGTTCGTCGAGACGGCGATCGAAGACGAACTCGACGCGCGAGCGTCCCGTGCGGAGTCGGTACAGAACACGATCAACTGCGTCGGCATCGCCAATCAGCCGTCGCTTCCGTTCCACACGCAGTTGTCCGATCAGTTCGTGACGGCGTTTCTGGCGACCGACCGCGAACTGATCGACTGGCACCTCCGGACGCCACCGGAACATCGTACGACAGAGACGTTCCTCGAGGCCTGTAAACGGCTCGACGACGACATTCTGCGACACAGGCCGCCAGACCGCCCACACGACGCCACGCTACTCAACGAAATCGAGCGCTTCGTCCGCCGGAAGACGCCGTTTTTGAAGTCGTTTCAGCCACCCTGGCCCGATCGCGAACGGCTCTTCGAACGGTACGATTTCGATCAGCGGTTCTTGGCCGATCTCGAGCACGTCCACGAACTGCCCGTCAGACACAAACTCCGGCTCGTCGACCTCCGCGGTTGGCTCGCGTACTGGGGCGCGGCCGAGACGTGTTCCCTACCGTGGCTTACACCGCGGGAGTTCGCGACCGCGTGATCGATTTCCCGGACTGCTTTCGGTTGACACCCGTTTTGATCAGGTGGAACTGTGGTTTGTACCCTGCTAATGGCGGCTCGTATCGACAACAGCCAATAAACCGTAACAATACTTATATACCACGCGAGGCTACCGCGAAATATGCGTCTGACGCCGTTCTGGTTGTGCTCGACGTCGGCCGATTCTACCGGCGACAGCCCCGACGATACCGAGTCAGGAGTGACGATCTATCACACGGAGACGAGTGACTTCTCGAGCGACGGCGCAGCCGAATTCGTCCCGGAGTCGAACAGCGAGCTGGTAGCAATACTCGACGAGATGGAAACACCCGCTACTGTCGACGAAGTCGCCGACCAACTGATCAATCCCGCCCGGCCGCCCGTGGAGACGTGGGCAACAGTCCACGAACGGCTCCACCAGCATCGGCTGCCGGAACTCGACGCGACGGGACACATCGAGTTCGACGAGGAACAGGGACTCGTCGAACGGCGGACAGTCCGATCGGACGCCGCCAGTCGACACTCCTCGAGCAGGTCAGCCTCGAGAGGCCTTCTTATCTTCCTCATAGCGGTTTCCGTATCCGCGTTGGCACTCGCATTTCTCGTTTTCACGTTGTTCGTTTGATTCGAACCAGGACGGCGCTAGCGACGGTTTCAGTCGAGTATCCGTCTGATCGTCGAGACCGTAAAGAGGAGCAGAATCAGCGCGCTCAGTGTGACTCCAGAGAGAAACGACGTAAACGGTAGCTCGAGTACGGCGCCGAGCAACAGGGCGAATCCGACGACAGTCGATCCGATATAGTAGTCATCCCAGCTCTCGTCGGATCGCTCGTCAGTCGAGTCCGTGTCGGGGGAGTCCTGGAGATACTGATCGACCCGATCTGCGAGCGATTTCCGTTCGACGATCCCGCGGTTTTTCTGGTACTCGATGAGGCCCGCTTCGTCGAGCTTGGAGAGATGCGATTGATAGAGCGGGATATAGACGCGCTGGCGCTGTTTCGACGTGAGTTCCTCGACGGTGGTATCGTGTTCCCACGCTGCGACCTGCTCGGCGACGTCCCGCATGCGAACGGGCTCGTCGGTGCCACGAAGATACCGGAGGACCAGCCGACGACGCTCGTTTTGCAGCAGGTGAAAGATTTCGTCTTTCGAGAGCGAGTCACCCTCGTCTGGACTGCCATCTGCGTCGGTCATCTCCTGCTCACCCTGTTCTTCGGAACTGATATGTTCTGCGTTCATCGCGCCAGTTGACCCCTAATCAGAAGTGGGTAATAAAGATTTCTCGTTTCAGGCAATTTCATGATCTGGAGAATTATTTTCCTCCATTTTATAACAGCCCTATTCCAGTCCATGAAGATCTGATACACAAGATTCGCAACTCTCACGCCGAGTTGTTTCTCTCTCTGTGCCATCATTTATGCAATCGTTCTAGCACTGTAGTTTGGGACTGTTGATCAACTTGAACCGTTCAGAACCACCGGAAGTGACTTAAGTGCAGTCAGTATCCAAAATGTGATATATCGGCGTCTGACGGGCGTCGGACTGCTCCGATCGAACGGGCTTATCGGGACGATAATAAACCCCGTTCCCACCCCAGTTTACCCCAGAATGAGCGACACCCAGTGGTGGTTTTTCGATCTGGCAGCAGTCATCGCGTTCACTGGCGCCCTCACGTTCGGTGTGTTCTCCGGTATCGATGGCGTCGTTCGCGTCGCGATAGCGATCCCGCTCGTCGTCTTTCTTCCCGGGTATGCGCTGGTCTCGGTCCTGTTTCCGTCCGAACCGAACGACGAGTACCAGTCGTTCGATACGGCGACGACTGGGCTCGAAACACCCCGTCTGGTGACCGGTGGTCTCGAGCCGCTCGAGCGGTTCGTCCTGTCAGTCGTCTTTAGTATTTCCCTCGTCCCCGCGATTACCCTTTTCGCGTCCGCGACCCCTGGGGGTATCACCCTGGAAACAGTGCTTTCCGGGATTGCGTTGCTTACCGTCTCGCTCTCGCTTCTCGCGATCGTGGCTCGATACCGGTGTCGGCCGGAGCGACGGTTCACGCCGGGGCTGTCGGTGAAGTCGCTGTTCTTTACGCGACGTGGACCGAACGTCTACGACCGCATCGAGTCGCGGCCGTACAACGTCGCGATCGTCATCGGTCTGGTCGTGTTGCTTGCAAGCGGTGGGTTCGCCATCGCCAACCCACCACAACACGACGGGTTCACCGAGTTTTCGGTCGAAACGGAGAACGTCACCGCCGACACCGAGACGATGTACGAGTCGAACTACACCGCCGGTGAAACCGCGGCGTTGGAGGCGACGATCACCAACAACGAACACGAGGACCGCGAGTACACGACCGTCGCCGTACTCGAGCGGGTAAGCGACGGTGACGGGGACAACGCGACCGTCACCGAACGCGAGGAACTCGACCGGACGGCCGCGACAGTCGCCGACGGCGAGACCCAGACACAGTCTCTCGAGGTCACGCCAACGATGCAGGGCGACGACCTCCGGATGACGCTGCTTCTGTACGAGGGTGAGCCACCTTCCGAGCCTACCTCCGAGAACGCCTACCGGACGATCCATCTCCCGATCGAAGTCGAGTGACGGCCGTCGTCTTGGTTCGATACCGTCGATGTTCCGTTCTCTCGTACGATGTCCTACCGGTGCGACCATAGACGGGTCTGTTGTGCCAGCACTGACTTCCGGTGGCGGTATCGGGCCCGTCTCGTCGTGTAAAGACGATCGAGTGCCCGTTCGCTGCCGATTCGATGTATTCACCGTCCGTCGCAATTCGCGGATCACGACTCGAGTTACGCACTCGAGATCGGTCGACGTCTCAGCGGCCGAAGACGCCGCCGTGAATGTATCAACCGTTCTGTCGACGGTGTACGACCGTACACGCGCCTTCATACGGCTCCTGTCGTCACTAGTGACGGTCCACGCCTGCACTGATGGGTCGAATCGGACGACACCGCAGGATTCGACCCAGCAGTCGACGGGTGGAACGGTACTAGCCGCTGATCGCCAGAACGGTAGCGGTCGGCGGGAACTCGGTACAGCAGTCCGTCTCAGTCTACCGGCAGACGGCAACGTTCCCAAGGTCGTTGCCTCGAGAGCGACTGTAGCCGAATTGATCGAACACACGGATCTGACGTTCGAGACGCGAAATGGAGTGATACGGATTGCTGTACCGATGTACCGGTGTAACCGCGACCTGGGCGGCGGTTACGCCGGTAATGACGTACAGTAAACCGTATGAAAGAAGCGAGTTCTGGGGGACGACAGCGAGCTATCTACTGGCCGGTCGCTGGCGAGGGCGTACACATCGTCACGTCGCCGTTCGTGTAGACCGTGGCCTGATCGGGTCCACAGAGCCGGTCTTTCGAGACCTGCTCGATCCGACCCTCTCCGTCGGCGTTCTGGAAGTAGACCGCTTCGGTCGACGCCGACGATCGATAGACCGTGTACTCGTGGTCGGCGCTCCCACCGTCGGGAACCGTCGCAGCCGTCGTCGACGGATACGCACCGGTCCTGGTTATCAGCGTCTGATAGGGATGGTCGGTATAGAGCCGCTGATCCGGCCGGATTTCACTGCCATCGGGTGAGCCGGTCATCTCGGCGATCGACTCGACTGCAGCGAGTTCCGATTCGTCGTACGCGAGCCGTTCGTGATGGTCGTCGAAGACCGGATTGTCGATGTTGCTCTCGGTCGCCATAATCATCGCTCCTGGATAGACGAGTGCGAACAACAGGAGGACCGAAACGGCGATCGTCGACGCGAGGTCGCGATCGATAGTCCGGAGCCCAATCGCGGCCAGGATCGCCATCGGCGCGTAGAGAAACGCGAACCAACGGGTCGGGATGAACGTGTGAATCCCGAACATCGGGAACCCGAGGACGAACACAAGCATAAACGCCGACGCGAGCAACAGCGTGAACACCGACTGCTCGGCCCGGCGTCGGTGGACGATGTACAGACAGCCGACGAACGTCGCCCCGAGCAGGAAGAGGAAGCCGAGGGTATCGACGTAGGGGACGATCTGGTCGAGCAGCGTCGTCGCCGCCTCGGCGGCTTCGCTCTCGGCATCGTCGCCTGTCGAGCCGCTTGCGATGTTGAGGAAGCCAGCGCTCTCCTCGACCGTCTGTCTGAAGAAGCTCAGGACGGTAGCCAGGAACGACTGCTCGCGGTAGGGAGTCAGCGACCAGACGAAGATCGTCAGTCCGAAGTTGAAGACGACGAGACCGACGAGGTTGACTGGCTTCTTGGTCCGGAACACGCTCGTATCGAGTCGTGTGAGCCCGAGTGGCCCGATCTCGAAGACCAACTGGGCGACGAACGCCGCGATCAACAGGACGAGCATGATGAACGTCGACACCTGGTGGGTGAGGATCACGGCGACACTCGTCAGGAGCAACAGCGAGAAGTCCCGGACCGTATACTCGGTACGCATCACACGGAGCAACGCGTACAGCAACGCGAGGAAGAAGACCAGTCCCATACTCGTCGGGATGAGATGCAGCCCCCACATCGAGACGTGGCTCGCGAGGGCGAACAGGGCCGTCGCGAGCGTCGCCCACCGCTGTGAGACCAGCAGGTTCGCCGCGGCGTAAACGAGCAGGACCGAGATCGGCATCGCGAGGCCAAGCGAGAAGTAGAGGGCGGTCCGCAACGAGACGTCGAACAGCAGCGACGAGGCGGTGACAAGAAGGTGATAGAACGGCGAGGCGTAGTGTTTGTCGTGAGAGATCGCACCGACGGACCCCTCCGTGACGATCTGGTCTGTCAGCTCCATGTGTGTCCAGACGTCGATCCCGACGTAGCCGGGCGTCGCGTACAGCGCAGTAAAGCGAAAGACCAGCGCGAAGAGGACGATCTGGAGCAACAACAGCCGGGTGTTGAAATCGTCGTCGCTCGCGAACGCGATCTGTCCGATCACGAGCGTCCCGACGACGCTCGCCAGGGCGAAAAAGCGGATCGTCCGCGCGCCCTCGAGGACCGTCAACACGATCAGTGCCGCGAGGCCGACGAGGACGAGACTCGGAAGCGCCATCGTCACCTGCGACGGAAGCGTCGGACGCTCGTGGCCCTCCGTTCGCTGTTGTTGGTAGAGCCCGACGAGATACAGCGTACAGGCGATTCCGAGCACCACCGGGACGGTGTTGAGATAGATCTGTGACGCGAAAAATCGCAGCGGGAACAACCCAAGCGCGATTAGGAGTCCGGTGATCGCCGCGACGGTATCGAGTCGAAGCGGCCGCATCTCGGAGAGCCGCTGCATCGGGTTACGTCCCATGGCTCACCTCCGTCGGTCGACTCGAGTGGTCGGACCGGTCGATGACGCCTCGATACACGTCGTGGAGGCGCTCCCCCAGTGCGTCGAGGCTCAGTCCGTCGATCACCTCGCGCCCGTCGCTTCGACCGCGTTCGACCGCGATTCGCTCGAGGCCGGCAGCCAGTTCGCTGTCGTCGTCGCTGACGACGCAGCCGGCCACGCCCGAAAGCGTCTCGCGGACGAATCCGACGTCGGTCGAGACGACCGGCAGATTACACGCAGCGGCTTCTTTGACCACCATCGGACCGCTCTCGCGGGTCGACGTAACGAGGAGAACGTCGCTTGCGTTCATGTAATAGGGAATCTCGGCGTGGGAAACGCCGGAGATCGGTCGCAACTCGAGGTCGGCGTCGACTCGTTCGACAAGCCGACGTGCCCGCGGGAAGTCCTTGACCGATCGGTCGGTGTCGTACGGAAACAACGCGACGGGACGGTCGGTTTCCCAGCCGACACGTTCGCGGGCCGTCGACTGTGGAATCGGTCTGAACAGGTCGGTGTCGACGCCAAACGGGATCCGCTGGTGATCGGTCTCGAGCAGTTCCGACATTGGCTGGCTCGGAACGATCGCAGCGTCGGCCCTTCGGACAGCGTATCGGCTGATCCGTCGGAGCCACGATCGATCGCTCATCAGATCCGTTCCCCACAGGGTCACCACGATCGGTCGGGTCGGCTGAGCGAACGCAAACGGCGCAGTGAGGCCGAAGTTCGCGTGAACAACGTCGTACTCCGTCGACCGGATCTCCGAGAGGATAGCCGGATAGAACCGGGCGTAGTCGACCGGTGATCGGCCGCCATCGCTGTGTGCGCCGGGGACGGCACGAACCGTACAGTCGATGCCGCGTGCTTCGAGGGCCGACACTTGCTGATCGAAAAACGGCCGCGGCGAGGTGACCAACTGGAGAACCTTCATGCTTAGCTCGGGTTGACTGCAGCCGTCGACTGGTTCGACGCGGACGTCCGCGCGAGCGTCTCGATCCGATCGACGACGAACGCGGTCACGTCGATCCGCTCGTCGAGCAGCTGCTGGCGACGTCGCGCCCACGCTTCGGGTGGCTCCTCGAGGATCGAAGCCGTCCGTTCTAACCCGCGGACGTGTCGCATCTCACCAGTGTACTCGAACAGAAGCCCGTACTCCGACTCGAGTTCGGAGGTATAGCCCAGCGAGAGCGGATTGACGTAGACCGCCGGCGTGCCGAGGACGGCGGCTTCCGCCGCGGTCGTCGCACCCTCGCTCAACACGACGTCCGCGTAGGCGAGCAGATCGTGGAGTCGCTCGGGCTCGGTCTCGAACTGGTAGGCCTCGAGGTCGGCCGGTGGCTCACCCTCCGCCGAGAGCAACACCGTCATGCCCGTGTCCTCGAGTCGATCGACGATCTCGCGGGGGTCGTCGAAGCCGCCGTGACCGACGTCGTGGGACGCTTCCCAGCTACTGAGTCGAACCACGGCAAAGCGGTCGTCGGGTGCCAACCCGAGTGACTCGAGAACGGTCGGATCCGGAGCGAACCGGTCGGGATGGAGGTACGCGAGTTCGTGATAGCCCGGATACGACACCTGCTTTGGACCAACGTCCCCGCGGTAACACGACGGCGTACAGACGACGTCGGCAAACGGGTAGGCGAGTTTCTTGATCAGCGTCGCGTGCTCGGTGTCGTAGAAGACGAGACTCGTCGTTCGCAACACCGAGCCGACGTGTGCGGCGGCGACGCCGCCGATAGCGGTAATGACGTCCGGCTCGATCCGACGTGCTCGGCGCAGGAGCTTCGTCTCCCAGGTCGCCTGAACGGCGGCCAGCGAAACCAGCGAGTCGGACGCGCCGGCGAGCACCTCGTGATCGATCCCGTAGGCCTCGAGGAGGTCGATCGCGACGTCGTTTTCGCGCGCGAAGACGTAGACCTCGTGGCCACGGGCCTGTAGTTCCCGGATCGGGTGTCGAAAGAAGTGGACGTGTCCGGGGTGTTGAATCGTCACGATGACCCGCAACGTCCCTTCCTCGAGTGGCCGGCAGCGCGAGTGGGCCGTCATAATCGTCGGTAGACGAACCCCGCCTCACGGGCCGTATCGTCGTCGAACGATCCGTTCACGTCGATCAACGCCGGGTGAGAGTCGAGTTCGGCCGCCACGGCCTCGAGGTCGAGTCGTTCGAACTCCGCATGCGGCGTCGCGAGCACGACGGCGTCGAATCCCTCGAACGAGAGCGTCTCCTGGACCTCGATTCCGAACGCGTCTCGGACCGTCTCGTCGTCCGCGAACGGATCGAAGCCGGCGACGTCGATGTCGTACTCCTCGAGCCGATCGACGACGTCCGCGACCTTCGAGCTCCGAATGTCTCCGACGCCCGGTTTGTACGACAACCCCAGAACGAGCACGCGGCTCTCGCGGAGTGTCTTGTGACACTCGTTGAGCGCTTTCATCGTCAGTTCGGCGACGTGGTTGGGTACCGACTCGTTGACCTCCCGACTCGCGCACACGAGTTCCGGTTCGTATCCCGCCTGAGACGATCGGTAGGCGAGGAAGTACGGATCGACGGGAATGCAGTGGCCGCCGACCAGTCCCGGCCGGTAGTCGTGGAAGTTCCACTTCGTCCCCGCGGCCTCGAGAACCGCCTTGGCGTCGATATCCATCCGTTCGAGCGCCATCGAGAGTTCGTTGACGAACGCGATGTTGAGGTCCCGCTGGGTGTTCTCGACGACCTTGCTGGCCTCGGCGACCTCGATCGAGGGCGCGCGGTGGACGCCCGCATCGACGACCGATTCGTAGAGCGTCGCCACGTCGTCGAGGACTTTCTCGTTCTGTGCGCCGACGACCTTGACGACGTCGGCGAGCCCGTGTTCCTCGTCGCCGGGCGTCGCTCGTTCCGGAGAGTAGCCGACGAAGAAATCCTCCCCTGCGGTCATCTCCGACGCCGACTCGAGGGCTGGAACGAGAACCTCGCGGGTCGTCCCCGGGTAGACCGTCGACTCGAGGACAACCGTCGTGCCGGGGTTCATCTCCGCACCGACGGTCGTCGCAGCGCTCTTGACGTAACTGAGATCCGGCCGATCGTCCTCGTCGATCGGCGTCGGGACGGCGATGACGACGTAGTCCGCGTCGCCGATGCGTGTCGCGTCGGTCGTATAGGAGACGTCACCGGCCTGGATCACGTCGTCCGAGAGATCACCGGTCGTATCGACGCCCGACTGGAGCCGTTCGACCGTCGACTCGTCGACGTCGTACCCAACGACGCGATAGTTCGACTGGGCGAAGCCGACCGCAAGCGGGAGGCCGACGTAGCCGAGGCCGACGACACAGATCGTCGCCTCTCGGGCCGACGCATCGTCGACGTGTTCGCTGGCCGATCCCTCGTCGCTCGAGTGGACCGCGTGTCCGCTGGCTCGGTCGTCCGCTCGGTTCTCGGTGTCGCTGAGTGTCGTAGTCATGTCTGAGACGAGTTTCGCTGAGCCGCCACACGATCGGGTGCGACGGTGACCGTCGAACTGTGCTGCTCGTGTTCCTCGAGTCGACCCGAGACGGACAGGCCGGTTTACTATAGCCGGAATAAACGGTTTCGGCAGCCTCATCCGTTAGAAAAAGCCGTTATCAGACCCTCTGTGGCACCGAATCGGCTACAAACGATTGAGTGGCCGGCTGGAGCTTAACTCGGTGCTAAACCGGTCTTATACGGCTCTATAATGAAGGGTGTGGGAATCTCCACATCGGATGCGGTCGGCGAACATACGAGGACGGTCTCCCGGCCACCGCCGACCGTATCAGAACCGCAACATCCATGGTGCCAACGTCTCAGATCGGAGTGTACGTCCCGTTCGCGTCGATTCACAGCAGCGTATCGATCGACGCGACCGAAGCGATAGCTCGCCGACTCGACACGCACGCGGTCGGCACGACCCTCGAGGTCGGCGATCGATCCGCGGTCGTCGAGATAGTTCCCGGGACGTCGCTCCTCGGTCTCACGTCGACCGTCGAAGTGGCGCTGATTGCGGTTCTGTTCCTGCTGATCGGAGGTCTCGTCGCGATCCGAATCGCCGACGAGTTGTCAGACCGCGACGTCGAACTGACCACGCTCTCGTTGCGACCGGCGGCGACAGCGGAGTCGTCGGAGACGGAGTCGGATCACGACTCCGAGACGAACGGCTCACCCACCCACGCCGACCAGGCGTTCGAACACTATATCTCACCCGACACACCCTCGGAGCTGCTGAGTGACGAAGGAGAAGTCGTCAGACTGCTTGTCGAAAACCACGGCCGACTCCGTCAGCATCGGATCGCCGACGAAACCGGCTGGTCGAAGTCGAAAGTCAGTCGCATCTGCTCGCAGATGGATTCCGACGATATGATCGAGAAGGCGTCGGTCGGCCGGGAGAACGTCATCACGCTGTCCGATCGGTCGGCAGACGACTCCTCACAGTCACACGACGCCGAGAACCCGCTTCCGTAATCGCCTAACCACCCCCACATCATCGCGCCGATCGCCCACCGGAAGCCGGGTCGAACAGACCGCATCCGACGCTCCCGCCGCCGATCCCCTTTCTCGAAGGCTGTACCGCTGTTTAATCCCAGTGTAAGTCGCCAGACATCAGCCTGACCGGCCCGATTCGAGGTACCGAAAGCGACTGCCGTTTCGAACCGCTGTTGACTCGATCCCTATCGTCTGGATTGCTCGTCAGTTCCTGCACAACCCAACCCGTCCAACAGTCGCACCGGGAACTCGGTACGGAACTCCGTATCATCGCTCGATCCGTCCGGCCCATGAACGTCCCGTCTCGAGTGATCGGCGCGATTGCACGCCGGCTCTCCGGAACGCCGATACGCTCCCGAGTGCTCGGGGCAGTCCGAAATTGCAGTGACTGCAACCGAACTCGGACTTATGATACCGATAGCCGGTGTCTTATTCGTGGTATAGTAATGGCCCGCATCGACGTTGGGCCGAGTAACGACCCGGTCCGCCGGCAGACGGACGGACGCGGGCGACCGAGAACAATGACACGCACTACGACGCTCCAGATCGCTGGCTCGAACCGCGTGGCGATGACCGTCGGGACGACGGCCCGATTCACGCACCATCGCTCCGCGGGCAGTCTCCCGTCGGTTCGAACACCGACTCGAGCGGAGGTGAGCGGCTGATGTGTGGGATCATCGCCCGTATCGGTCACGATGACGCGACCGAGACCCTGCTATCCGGCCTCGAGAACCTCGAGTACCGTGGGTACGACTCCGCGGGAATTGCGGTTCAGAACGGCTCCGGGGTCAAGGTCCGCAAGTGCTCGGGCGAGGTCGACGATCTCAAGTCGTCGCTCGAGCACCAGCTCCACGGTAACATCGGAATCGGCCACACCCGCTGGAGCACCCACGGACCGCCGACCGACGAGAACGCCCACCCGCATACGGACACCGCGGGTGACGTCGCGGTGGTCCACAATGGGGTCATCGACAACTACGACGAGCTCCGGGCCGAGCTGTGCGAGCGAGGCCACGAGTTCGACAGCGACACCGACACGGAGGTCATCCCGCATCTCATCGACGAGTATCGAGCGACGGCAGACGACACCGAACACGCAGTCCGACAGGCCGTCGAGACACTCGAAGGCAGCTATGCAATCGCCGCGATTGTCGACGGTGAGGAGCGGGTCTACGCCGCGCGCAACGGCTCGCCGCTGGTCCTCGGTCTCGACGACGAGGAGTGGTTCCTCGCCAGTGACGTCCCGGCGTTTCTCGACTACACCGACGAGGTGATCTACCTCGAAGACGGCGATCTCGTCGTTCTCGAGCCCGATTCCTATCGGATCACCGACGCCGACGGGACGCCCGTCGATCGGCCGGTCGACACCGTCGACTGGGACCCGGAAGACGCGGGAAAAGGCGAGTACGACCACTACATGTTAAAGGAGATCCACACCCAGCCGACGGCACTCTCGAACACGATTGAGGGCCGTGTCGAGGACGGAGCGGTCGCGTTCGACGCGCTCCCTTCGGGCACGTTTACGGACGTCGAGACCGTCCAGTTCGTCGCCTGTGGGACCTCCTACCACGCAGCGATGTACGGCGCCCAACTGCTGCGATCGGCCGGCGTTCGAACGGAAGTCGTCCGCGCAAGCGAGTACGAGACGATGGCCGGTCCGGTCGACGACGACACACTCGTCGTCGCGGTCACCCAAAGCGGCGAAACCGCGGACACGCTCCAGGCGGTCCGCACGGCGACCGAACGTGGCGCCCGGTCGCTTGCTGTCACCAACGTCGTCGGCTCGACGGCCGCCCGTGAAGCGGACGATGCGATCTACATCCGTGCCGGCCCGGAGGTCGGCGTCGCCGCGACCAAGACGTTCTCCTCGCAGGCAGTCACGCTCGCGTTGCTCACCCAGCGGATCGCCGCCGACGTACCGACGGCCACACCGCTTGCGGACAGCGAGACGATGCTCGAGTCGCTTGCGGACCTCCCCGAGCACGTCGAGACTGTCATCGAGACCACCGACGCCGAGGCGCTCGCCCGGGAGTTCCACAACAGTGACTCGTATTTCTTCATCGGGAACGGGCTAGGTCACTCGGTGGCTCTCGAGGGCGCGTTGAAGTTCAAAGAGATCACCTACGAGCACGCCGAGGGCTTTGCCGCCGGCGAACTCAAACACGGCCCGCTCGCGCTCGTGACGCCGGAGACACCGGTGTTCGCCGTTGCCACCGGTGACGACGGGAAAACGAAGACGAACGCGATCGAGGCCCAGGCTCGCGGTGCGCCGATCGTCGCGGTCTGTCCCGACGACCACCCGCTCGCCGATGCCGCCGACACGCACCTGTCGATCCCCGAGACCCACCCCGTCTGGGCGGGGCTCCTCGCGAACGTGCAGTTGCAACTGGTCTCTTACCACGCCGCCGACCTGCTCGACCGACCGATCGACAAGCCGCGCAACCTCGCGAAAAGCGTCACGGTCGAATGAGCGGATCGATCGCTATCAGTTGTTGCAAATCCGATTTCGTTATTCAGCCTGCGGCGTGATTTTTCGTGCCGATTCCTCCGTCTCGCATGCGTTATCTCATCCGGTGCTCTTTGTCTTTTCCTCTGATTCTTATCGGTCCGATCGGGGCTCGGTGGGTTTCATACGGACTGCTGTCCCGAGGTCCCGCCGATCGCCGATCCGGTCCTGGCGGTCGGCGGGCAGTGACGACAGGAGACCGTTTCACTCGCAGCTCGCCGAAGCCGTACGTCGAGTGACTGCCGACCCGGGGGATACCGCTCTTTGCGGTCTCCACCGGACGGTCGCCCTCGTAGGCGATCACCTGCCCGTGGTCTACGGTCTGATGCGTGTATACCTCACGCTGCTCCAGTATCCTCTCCTCGCGTCCACGGAGATCACGGCGGTCCTCCCTCGACCACCACGGGACGTCCTGGTCGTGGGCGTTCGGGGACTCCGACTCTATAGTACCAACTGAACCGATTTCCACACCGATCGCAGGGCGCACGGCTCACGCCGGCCTCCGCCCGCCAGTTCGCGGGGATCGCGCCGGTGGTCGCGTCGACCCGCGCTCCCCCACGGGCGATCGGGTGTGCAGTGACGGGCAGTAGCTACCATCGTATAGCGACCACGCTGCCGGCCAGTTCGAATACGAAATGCCGTTTTCCGCTCCTCTCTACAGCATCTGGAAACGTAGTGGTGGTCCACGCCTGAACTGATAGGTAGAATCGGACGACGACTATCGATTTCACCTATCAGTCGACGGTTGGAACGGTAGTCGTCGAAAACGAACCTCCAAGACTTTCATACTGTCTGACGGTACGATTCGACGATCGGTCGCGCGACTGCGGCCGTCTCCGAAGGTGACGGCCGCGATGTCGCGACCGACGGTCACTGACTACTGTCCGACAGTATCACTCGCCCGCGCCACGTTCTTGCTCTATATCAAACGTGATCGATCCTCTCTCCGGCGATCGATACGGAGCCGACTGGCGCGATATCAGTGTGCCGAGACAGCAGGATTAGTCGTCCTCGAGTTCCAGCGTGATCGACGCGTCGTCGCCATCGATCTCGACGTCGTCGTCGGCCGGCTCGTAGTCGTCCGCCTCGGCAGTGACGTCGTACTCGCCGTCCTCGAGTTCGAATTCGGCTTCACCGTCGTCGACGTCCCGTTCATCGATTTCCTCGCCCGGAAGTAGGCCTGACGACTCCTCGGTGACCGTTACGGTGGCGTCGTCGACCGCGTCACCATCGTCCTCGACGGTCACCGTAAGCGTGTGTGTGTCATCGTCCTCGAGTTCCAGCATAATCGACTCGTCGTCGCCGTCGATCTCGACGTCATCGGCGGCTGGCTCGTAGTCGTCAGCCTCGGCAGTGACGTCGTACTCGCCGTCCTCGAGTTCGAATTCGGCTTCACCGTCGTCGACGGTTCGCTCTTCACTTGGCCCGGTTTCCGGAGTGACCGTGATGGTGACATCGTCGACCACGTCACCGTCGTCGTCCGTGACGATCGTCGTCAGCGTGTGCGTCTCGTCGTGTGCGTCCTCATCGTCGTCAGCGTCGCTATCGTTATTCTCATCGGCATCGCTATCATCAGTGGTATCGCCGTCGTCAGCGTCGCTATCGTCGTCGCTATCGTTATCCTCATCAGCATCGCTATCACCAGTGGTATCGCCATCGTCAGCGTCACCACCGTCATCAGTGTCGCTGGCGTCGTCGCCGTCTCCGTCGCTCTCCTCGTCAGTCGACTCCGTGTCGTCGGTATCGCCTGAATCGTCCCACTCGTCGGTCACTGAACTGATCGCGTTGTTGACGGAAGCCCCGCTTGCGGCAAGCACCAACCCAAGTACCAGAAGGACAATACCACTAACGGTCAGTAAGATCTGAACGCTCTGCTGAACCGTTCGGGTTTCCGTATGCTGCTGTCGGACGTTTCGTCTCATTGTCAGTATGAATGAAGCGGTTGCGTTACGTGTTCGTCGTGGTGGCCGTTCTCGACGCCGATCGATCGGTCGCTGCCCAGGAAGACGGTCTGCTGTCGTCACGTCCCACCGATCGCCAGACTGAATCGGCGATCGACGGGAGATCGGGACAGCAGTCCGTATCAAGCGGCGTCGGCCGTTCGACGGCCGGCGCCGTAGCTGTAGTTCGATCGAGAGAGTTCCAGTCGGAGGAACGTCGCAGATCCCGGCACACGGGAGACACGTACATTACGTGTCCGTTTCGTCTACTCGACGGTTCACTATACACCTGATAAGGGACATTCGAGTCACCACTGACGCCAGCTGCACGTTCGATCACAGAACAACGTTGTGACCGGTGTGTAAGTCGTTTCAGTGACTGCTATCCTCCCTCGTTAGTACCGTTTCAGTTATTCAAACAGTCCGTAATCCAGTCTGTTTATACTGCCGGACAGAACTATTCACCGGCGGTCGCACTACTGCGGCCGTTGCCGACGGTGACGGCCGCGAATCCGCGACCGACGGGTCACTGACTTCTGGCCGGCAGTATTACCCGCTTTGACGGTCAGTCGCTTGAATAGTGCAGCCGTTCGTATCGTCGTTCGATGATCCATCGGTCAGGTCGGACGGCCGCGCGTTTTTCGGACGATTCTTCCTGACCACGTGAACTGGTCGGTTGCGTCGGTCAGACGTGTGGTTAGACGGATGTTAAACGCTTCCTCAGGACTACTTAGTCACGTGTTCCTCACTGGAGTGAGCGAACTGTGAGTGAACGATCGTATCGCGAGCAGTCCGAGCGAGGTCGAGTGCGGTTGGGCCAAGCAGGGCCAAACAACAGATCGAGAGACCCGTTACCGTCGGTCCGTATTTCGCCGCTCCCAGGCCGTACCGAAGGGCCCGTCGCCTGTTATTACGATCGATCTCTTTCCACCCGTAGGCGACGTGGCGTCCATACCGCAATTGACGCTCGATTTCGGGATGACGTTCGATCTCCGGACGGTATTTCGACCAGATTTGCGCCGGAATGTCCATGGCTTCCTCGAGATCGACATCTTCAGTTCGATCGGGAACGCCCTGGTTCGAGACGTTACAGTCGTGGAACTGCCGAACGACCAGCGGTTCGTCGACGTATTCGTACTCGTATTCGCGAGCAACGCGGATGGCGTGGTCCCAGTCTTCGCCACACTCGAATGCAGTGTCGTACGATCCGACCGTCTCGAAACACTCTGCCCGTAACATGTGACTCGAGTAGGGTTTGAGATCGAAACCAGCGAGGATCGTCGGATAGATGTCGCCACGCATCGACGGTGTGTAGGAGCCGACGATCCGTCCGTTCTTCCGGATCAAACCGCCAGTATAAACGACGCCACAGTCCGGGTGTTCAGCCATTACGTCGAGTTGTCGCTCGACCTTGGAGGGACGCCAGCGGTCATCGTCGTCCAAGATACAGATGTACTCGCCGCGTGCATGCTCGATCGCGCGGTTTCGACTCGCCGAAATTCCGATCCGTTCATCGTTGTAGAACGCGCGTACGCGCTCGTCGTCTTCATATCGCCCGAGGGCAGCCCGCGTTTCGGCGATGGGCGGATCACAGACGATTACGACTTCGATTTCATCGTGAGTTTGGCCGAGAGCGGTCTCGACTGCACCCTGGATGAACTCCGGCCGATCGTACGTCGGTACGATTACGCTGACGAGTGACATAGCTCACCCCCGGTCCGTAGAAGAGTGGATCGAATACCGGTCCACGACACTGTACACATATCCAGAATGATCAGTGTAGGCTACTTATTTATGAGATGGATTCTCGAGCAGTCACGAGAGATAGCGTTCGCTTACTGTCTGCTATCGATGATAGTCTCCGAGTAATGAAGCCGATACTTTTGATCCCTGTTCTCGAGTGGTCAGGTAGCGACCGTCAGTTGCAGGGACTATGGATGGACACAGTTCTCGAGCCGAACACCGGGAAAAAGGCGGACCCGTCGACGAGTGGCCGGCGGTTTCGATCGTCGTTCCCGTGTACAACGATCCCTCGGGAGTTCGGACGACACTCGACTCGTTGATCGAACAGACGTATCCGGACGACGCCCACGAAATTTTGGTCGTCGACAACGATTCGACGGACGAGACGCCGGCGGTCGTTCAGACGTACGCAGACGAACACGAACGGGTTACGTATCTGCTTGAGGACGATCGGCAGAGTTCCTACGCCGCGCGAAACACAGGGATTGCGAACGCGAGCGGCGACGTCTTGGCGTTCGTCGACGCCGACATGATCGTCGAAGACGAGTGGCTAGTCGATGCAGTCCGTGCGTTCGAACGAAGGGACGCCGAGTATATGGGCTGTAACGTCGAGATGGTCGCCTCGGAGGGCAACGGCTCGCTTGCTGAACGGTACAACCTACAGACCGGATTCCCGATCGAGCACTTCATCGAGGAGATGGGGTTTGCACCGACGTGTTGTCTACTGATCCGACGGTCCGTCGTCGACGATGTCGGTGGGTTCGACCCACGACTGATCTCGGGTGGAGATAGGGAGTACGGCCATCGAGTCAGGGATTCGGGTCGGAAGTTACACTTCACAGCAGACGTGACGATGTACCATCCGACGCGATCGACGGTGGATGCGCTTTTAGGAAAGTCCCGTCGCGTTGGACGCGGGCTCTCGCAACTCCGGACGTTTCACTCGGATCGATACGACAGCCCGATACCGATCGTCCTCAATCCGATGCCGTATCTGCCGCCACGACCCGGACGAGTTCGTAGGCTCGACGGCTGGACGGAACTCTCACGGACCGAGAAGATCGGTTTCTATCTGCTGTCGTATGCGCGTAACGTCTCGAACGGACTCGGCCGGATCGAAGAGCGACTCCGACGACGAGTGACGACGAACTGAACGATGACCGATGGCTGATCGGTCGACTGTGATAGCTTCTCGAGCGGGGATAATTAATCGTCGGCCTGGTTCGTGACTCGCTTTATCCAAGCGAGTCGTATCGTCCGATAGTGTGAACGTCGCGATCACTCTTTGCGGACGATGAGCTCGATCGAGTGATCGTTCTCGCTCATCGCTCGACGAAGGTCGTCGAACTCATCGACGTCACACTCGAGGCCATGCCACCGCCGCTCGTCGACCACGCCGGCCGCAGCATCGGTCCAAACCGCCGAAACGACCTCGAACCCGTTGTCTTCGAACCGGTCTACGATCTCCGACTGCGCATCGACGGCCAACTCGAGCGGATGCAGTTCGAGATAGACCACCGTCGGGCCGGGGGCCTCGAGTACGTTCGATAGCCCGTCGAGTACCTCTCGTTCGTACCCTTCGACGTCGAACCGAACGACGTGGACCGCGTCTGAATCGACGTTTCGAGTCTCGAGATAGCGGTTTCCGGTCGTTTGCTCGACAGAGATCGTCTCCCGATCGGCCTCCCCGCCTCCGTCCGACGTCGGAGAGTCACACACCCGGTGCTGGTTCGAGTGTGTACTCAGTTCCATCTCGATACTCTGCTTGGCCGCTCCGAACGCGAGTCGCTCGACATCCGCCTGCGCACCGTAGCCGTTTCGATCGAGATTCCGCTCGAGCAGGTCGGCGTTCGAAGGAATCGGCTCGATGGCATAAATACGGACACGGTCACCGAGGACGCCTGCAGCGACCAGACAGAAGTAGCCGATGTTTGCACCGACCTCGAGAATTCGCACGGGACCGTCGACGTCACTGGCGAGACGCTCGAGTTCGCGTTCGTAGGCCGTCGTCGAACGGTACTCGTGGACGCCATACGCTAGCAGCGTTCGCGAGATTCCGGCGTCGGCGGTGTCGACGATCAGTTCGTGCTCTCCGACGCTAACGGACTGGTAGCGCCCCTCCTCGAGACGATACTCGTAGTACGGGTTGTGACCGGTCAGCAGTTCGACGGTCGATCCAACGGCCGCACCCGGTCGCCTCTCACCGAGGAGGCAAGCGAGTTTCCACCCCTCGAGTCGCAGGTACTGTGCGAGCTGGGGGAGATCATCGGCTATCGATCGAAGGCGAGTTGCCGGCGTTTGCGTCACGGTCATCGGTCTCCGACCGATCGCAGTCGAATCGATCGTTCGTCCATACTCGTCCGGAGTGATAGATCACGACAGAGAATAAGTCCACACTCGCCTCTCGAGTCGTGAGACACCGCCGTCGTCGGATCGATCGGGTACTAATCCGATTCTCGCCCGACGTGACGGTAATAGCGGGTTACCGAAACGGACAGCGGGAGAACAGTACACCATTGGCGCGGCGAAATTCGATCTTGGTGGACGGCAGTATATTCCGGTGTCAGCTACGCTACGTACGGGCTTCGATCGCGTCTCAAAATAACACCTGGAACGGTCACGATGCTTTTTGAACGAACTCGGCGATCGTTCGACTGAGATCGCGATGAGTGAAACTGATGACGCCATGACCGGCACGACCCGCGACCAGGGTAAACCGGAGGGCCAGAAGTGGCTCAGCGGAATCGTCTCCGTGATCGGGCTCTGGATCGCCATCTCGCCGGCGATCTACGAGGCTGCCGCCTCGATCACGTGGAACAACGTCCTGGTCGGCGGCGCGATCTTCCTGCTGGCCGGCTACAACTACTATCGGATCGTAACTGACCATCCGACCAGCATGGGTGTGATGTCGCTGGTCGCCCTGCTAGCGCTGTGGACCATCGCTGCGCCCTTCGCGTTCGAGGGACAGCTCGCGATGGAAGGACTCGAGGTCGCCGCCGAAGGGCTCGTCTGGAGTAACGTGATCAGCGGCATCCTGATGGCGGTGCTGGCCGGCTACGTCGCGTACGCGGCCCGAACGGCGGTCCGAACCGGGACGGTGGCTGGAACGCGGTGACTCGCCGCGCCGTCATACGGGCTGCTGTACCGATGTCTCGGCGATCGCCGATCCCGGTACTGGCGATCGGCGGTAACTGACGACGGGAGACCGTCTCACCGTCAGTCACTTCGATCAGTCGACTCCGGAGCACTCGAGCCGGCCGACGACGTCGGTATCCGTCGCTCGAGCAGCGCCAGTACCGGCTCGCTTGCGGCGATTCGAAGGCCGAGACTGGTGAGTCGATCACGAAGCGCCGCCGGGAGAAGCGTCCCGTACAGCGAGCCGAGCAACGGCAGTGGACCGACGCGGTAGTACGCCGACGGCGACGAAACGCTTGCGGCCTCGTGGATCGTCCGCGCGACGCGGTCGGGGTCGTTGATCAGCGGGCCGCCGCCCTCGAGCGCCCGAAGATGGCCCAGTACGCGATAGCAGTCGGTGTGTGGTGATGCAGATGCCGACGCCTCGATATCGTCGACTTCGGCGGCGACGCGCTCGTAGAACGGCGTCGTCACGATTCCGGGTTGGACGACGACCACGTCGACGCTCGTTCCGGCGAGTTCCTGTCGAAGCGCGTCGCTTAGTCCGGCCATCGCCCACTTCGAAGCGTTGTACCCACCGATACCGGCGAGCGCGAGTCGATCCGCCGCGCTGGTCACGTTGACGATTCGACCGCCGCCGCGGTCGCGCATTCCGGGCAGGATCGTCCGAATCAGTCGATGCGGCCCGAAGCAGTGGACGGTAAACTGCTCCTCGAGTCGGTCCGTGGGGAGGTCCTCGAGCGGACCGAACTGGCCGTAGCCAGCGTTGTTGACCAGACAGTCGACGCCGCCGGCCTCCTCGCGGATCCGAGTCACGACGCGTTCGATGTCGTCGGGGTCGGTCAGGTCGAGGGCCGCGACGTCGGCGCCCCGATCCGCGAGCGTCGTGAGTCCGTCGCGGTCGCGGTCTCTGGCGGTGGCGTAGACCCGCCAGTCCGTCTCGGCGGCGAGAAACGCACGGGCGGTCGCAAAGCCGATGCCGGACGAACAGCCGGTGACGAGGACAGTCTGAGACACAGTGGTCGAATCGATGGGGCACAACAAAAGCGCCGGCGGTCGGTCGACGACCACGAACGGTCACGACGGGCCGGCGTCGTCCGGTGGACCGGTGTCGTCCGGTGGACCCACGTCATCGGGCGGTCCCGCATCGTCACTGTCGTCCGTTTCGTCTCCGGGTCGGTCGGACTCGTCCGGCGGACCGACGTCGTCCTCGAGGTCGCCGCCGACGGCCGCCGGCTCACCGCCCCCACCGTCCGCGCCGTCGTCGGTAGCGTTCGGTTCGTCGACAGTGGTCCCGACGGGCGAGAGTCCGTCGCTCGAGTCGGTTTCAGACTCGGTGTCGTCGTCCGGGCCGACCGGCGTCGGTCCGAGACCGGGAGCGACGATCACCGCAGCGGCCGCGAAGACGAGCGAGACGGCGATCATGGTAACGAGCAAGGCCGACGTCGGCGGCGCGGAATCGTCGCTGGCAGTCATTTCGCTACCGTAGGTCCCGTCGCAACCGCCTTTGTTAACTACAGCCCACAGCTCGTACGGACTCTCCGGCCGTGGCACTCGAGTCGACCGTCACGGCCCTCGAGTCCGCTCGAGTGCGTTTCGCGTAGCCGAACAATGATATGGCCCGCACGCCCAGTTGTTGGCAAGACCCCTCGTACAATGACGACTCACTACGATCATGCGCAGGTCCAGGAGTTCTGGCAGTACGTCTGGGAGCGAGACGACGTCTACGAGCTCCCGGCGGACGCCGACGACCCCACCTACGTCCTCGGGATGTTCCCGTACACGTCGGGGACACTTCATATGGGCCACGTTCGAAACTACGCGATCACCGACGCCTACGCGCGCTATCGGCGGATGTGCGGTGACGACGTGCTTCACCCGATGGGATGGGACGCGTTCGGTCTCCCCGCCGAGAACGCCGCCTTCGAGCGCAAGACCGATCCCCGCTCGTGGACCGAAGCCTGCATCCGGCGAATGCGTGAGGAACTCGAGACGATGGGCTTTGGGTACGACTGGTCCCGGGAGATCACCACCTGCGAACCCGACTACTACCGGTGGAACCAGTGGCTGTTCAAACGCCTCTACGAGAACGACCTCGTCGAGTACGAGGCCGCCTCGGTCAACTGGTGTCCCGACTGTGAGACCGTCCTCGCCGCCGCACAGGTCGAAGAACGCGAGGACGAACGCGTCTGTTGGCGCTGTGAGACGCCCGTCGGGCGACGGGAGCTCGACCAGTGGTTCTTTACGATCACCGACTACGCCGAGGAACTCGACGAAGGACTCGACGATCTCGAGGGGTGGCCCGACGGGGTCCGTGAGATCCAGCGCAACTGGATCGGCCGCCAGGAGGGCGCCCGGATCACGTTCGACCTGTCCGGCTCCGACGAGACAGTCGACGTCTTCAGTACGCGACCGGAGACGATCTACGGTGCGACCTACCTCGCCGTCTCGCCCGGCCACGAGTTCGCACGCAAACTGGCCGCGACCGACGACGACGTCGCGGCCTACGTCGAAGACGTCCGCGAGCGGGATCCGAGCGAGGTCGGCTTCTCGGGACTCGAAACCGACGCGACGGCGATCCACCCGCTGACCGGCGAGGAGCTACCGGTCTACGTCGCCGGCTACGTTCTCGAGGACGTCGGTACCGGCGCCGTCATGGGTGTCCCCGCACACAACGAACGCGACCACACGTTCGCGCGCGAACACGACCTTCCGATCGAGAGTGTGATCGCGCCGAAGGACGCGAGCGTCGACGTCGATCTCGAGTCCAACCCCTACACGGGTCCGGGAATCGTCGAGGACAGCGGCGAGTACAGCGGGCTCGAGAGTGATATCGTCCGCGAGCGGCTGCTCGAGGAGGTCGCAGCGATCGAACGCGACGTCACCTACCGCCTGCGCGACTGGCTGATCTCCCGCCAGCGCTACTGGGGAACGCCGATCCCGGTCGTCCACTGTGACGACTGCGGGCACGTCCTCGTCCCCGACGAGGAGCTTCCCGTCGAGTTACCGGAGTTCGTCCGTACGACGGGCAACCCCCTCGAGGAACACGACTCGTTCCGGGAGACGACGTGTCCCGAGTGTGGTGGGCCGGCCGAACGGGAGACGGACACGATGGACACCTTCGTCGACTCCTCGTGGTACTTCCTGCGGTTTCTCTCGCCTGCTCTCGAGGACGCGCCGTTCGACAGTGACCTGGCCGACGAGTGGCTCCCGGTCGACGTCTACGTCGGCGGCGAGGAACACGCCATCCTCCACCTGCTCTATACGCGCTTTTTCACGAAGGCGCTGGCCGATCTGGGGCTGCTCTCCGAGCGCGAGCCCATTCGAGAACTCAAGAGCCAGGGGACGGTGTTGTACGACGGCGAGAAGATGTCCAGTTCGAAGGGCAACGTCGTCACGCCACAGGAGTACGGCGCGGAGACGACGCGGCTGTTCGTCCTCTCGGCAGCCCACCCCGAACAGGACTTCGAGTGGACCGCGAACAACGTCCGGGGGGCCTACGAACTCCAGCAGACCGTCTACCGGATGGCAGCCGAGTTCGTCGAGGAGAGCGACACGCGCGTCGAGCGACGACCTCACGACGAGTATCTCGCCCGCGAGATAGACCGGACGATCGCCGCGACGACCGACGAGTACGAGCGGTTTCGGTTTCACCGGGCCGCCACTGAGATCCAGGAACTGGCCCGCCTGTTACGCCGCTACAGGGAGTACGATCGACCTCACGGCCAGATCTACCGGCGCGGACTGTTGACGCTTGCGGCCCTGATCGCACCCATGGCTCCGCATCTCGGAGAGGAGTGTTGGAACAAACTCCGCGGCGACGGCCTCGTCGTCGAAGCCGACTGGCCCGAACCCGAACACGACATCACTGACTATCGCCGCGAGCGTCGGCTCGTCGAGGCGACGCTCGCAGACGTCCGGGACATCGTCGAGACCGCGGCGATCGACGATCCCGAACGGATCGATCTGGTCGTCGCCCAGGACTGGAAGTACGAGGCGATCGAGCGGGTCAGCGAACACGTCGACGAAGCGATCGAGGACGCCGACACCGGAGCAGTCGTCGATCACGTCCTCGAGGCCGATCTCGACGTCGATCGTGAGGCCGTCGCGCCCTTCGTGGCCGACCTCCTCGAACGTGGCGATTACACGGAACTCGAGGGCGTCCTCGAGCCGACGACCGAACGGGCGCTGCTCGAGCGAAGCGCCTGGCTCGTCACCGACGAGTTCGACGCCGACGTCACCGTTCGGCGAGCGACCGGCGACGACGAACTGGCGGCGACGGCACGGCCCGGCAAACCTGGAATCCACATCAGTTAGGTAGCCATCCGACTGTCAGATTCCGAATAGTATCGCTCACGGATCGAGACGGGGGTTCGAAAAATCGAAGGGAACGGCCGCTTCCGTACACCTTCGATATCGAAGGTCGGTGTGAAGTTCTGTCAGCACCCCGACTAAGAAGGACAGTTTTATTCCATCGGATTCGGTACAGTGGAATATGACGGAGGGGGGCGGCGACAGCGTCGACACCTCGTATCGGACGGCGCCAAGTCGAACAGTAATCGAAGCCGTTGCCGAGGCCGAGGGCATCCCGCCCGAGGAGCTACGGCCACCGACCTACGAAGCGTTACACGATATCGTGGATCCAGAGGCGCTGGATTCGCTTTTCGCATCGCGTTCGAACGGAACACCGCGATCGGCGGGCGACGTCACGTTCCCGTTCTGTGGCTACGAGGTCACCGTCAGAGCCGACGACACGGTGACCGTCGAAGACACATCCGAGTGATCGCGTTCTCGAGTCGGGAGACGTTTCTCGAGTAGTCAACGGAGCGAACGTTGAATAGCGCCGACGTGTCGTTGGCCCGACCGAATCCAGACCGGGAGTGCTCCCCGTCGAACCGGTCCGTTCGACGATCGAACCATCAATATTCCGGAAGGGGAAGACAGATACGGGGCTGCTCCTAACCTCCGACAATGGCAACTGCCACCGCGAGACGCCGGCTTCGAGAACAGCCACTGGCTGCGACGATCGGCCTGACGATCGTCGGCTACGCGCTGGTGATCGGAACCTTCCTCCTCGATCTCCCGATCTATCCGGATCTCACGCAGGGACAGGTCAACCTATTTACCCACGCTATCGCGGTCATCAACACGGCGACGACCGTGTTGCTGATTGCCGGCTGGTACTGGATCCGCGCCGGCGAGGTCGCGAAACACCGTCTGGCGATGATCGGCTCGTTTGCGCTGATCCTGTTGTTCCTGGTCGTCTACCTGGTCCGGGTCGGTGGCGGCGGCGAGAAGCTGTTCGAGGGTCCCCAACTGATCTACTACGCGTACCTGATCATGCTGGCGATCCACATCATCCTCTCGATCGTCGCCGTGCCGGTCGTCCTCTATGCGCTAATCCTGGGACTGACACATACGCCGCGGGAACTCGAGCAAACCGCCCACGCACGGATCGGCCGCATCGCCGCCGGATCGTGGATCCTGAGCCTCGTCCTCGGCGTCGTCACCTACCTGATGCTCAACCACATCTACGACTACGAGTTCGCGATCGTGGTCGCGCCGCTGTTGTGAGACTGTCGGACAGCACGAGTCACCGGTCGGTCGCCCGACTGCAGTCGATACTCGAGCGCGCACGAGAGTCGGGTCGAGGGGTACCTTTAGGACCATCGACCGTCTAGGGGCGGGAAATGGACCCATCGTCCCACGGCATCGATACAGACGGCGAGCGACGACTTCGCCAGCAGCAACTCGTCGCAGACCTCGGCGATCGAGCGCTCGAGGGGGCCGATCTCGAGGAGCTGTTCCGGGACGCAATGGAGGCAGTGAGGACGGCACTGGAGACGGAGTCGTGTGCGATCCTCGAGTTACAGCCTGGGAGCGGCGAGTTCGTGCTTCGAGACGGTATCGGCTGGGGGAGCGATCACGTCGGCACGGAGACGATCCCGGCCGGCAACGAGTCCCAGGCGGGATATGCGCTCCAGGCGACCGATCCGGTCGTCGTCGACGATCTGCGAAGCGACGATCGGATCGCTGGCTCGGAACCGTTCCTCGAGTGTGACCTCGTCAGCGGGATCAGTGCTGTCATCGGATCCGACGACGATCCGTGGGGCGTGCTCGGGACGTACGCGACGACCCAGCAGGAGTTCGACGACGGGGACGTGATCTTCGTCCGGAACGTCGCGAACGTCCTCGCGTCAGCTATCGAGCGCGACCGTGTGGAACGACGCCGAAGCGCGGAGGCGACGCTCAAGGACAAGATCGTCGAGACGAGCCCCATCGGGATCACGATCGTCGGAATCGACGGCGAGATGCGTTTTGCCAACGATCGCGCCGAGGAGATCTTCGGTCGGCCAAGAGAACGGATCAACGAACTCAGTTTCGACGATCCCGCGTGGGACGAGATCGGACCCGACGGCGAACCCCTCGAGCGCGAGGAGCTTCCGTTCCCGCGGATCGTCGAGTCGGAGGAACCGCTGTTCGACCAGCTCAGCGGCGTCTTGCGCCCGGACGGAGAACGGGTCTGGATCTCGGTCAACGGCGCACCGCTGTACGACGATCGCGGCGAGATCGACGGCGTCGTGTTCGCGATCGAAGACGTCACCGACCAGTTCCACCGGAATCACGAACTCGAGCGATACGAGACGATCGTCGAGACGGCTCACGACGGCATCTACGTGCTCGACGACGAGCGACGGTTCGAACTCGTCAACGACTCGTTCGCCGAGTTGACGTCGTACGATCGGCAGGAGCTTCGGGGGAGACACGCCTCGGCCGTGTTCGGCGAGGAGTTCGCCGCTATCGGGGCCGAGAAACGAGCGGCCATTGACGGACCGAAGAGTCCGGCGTTCGAGGAGACGATCACCGCAGGTCTGGACGAGACGCGAACGGTCGAGAACCGATTTCACATCATGACCGGGGACGAGAAGGGAGAGAAACGCGTCGGCGTCGTCCGGGATATCACCGAGCGCGAGCGACTCGAGGCGGAACTCCGTGCCGAGCGCGAACTGAAAGACCGGATCCTCGAGACGAGCCCGGTCGGGATCACGTTACTCGACGCCGACGGCATGAACGTATTCGCCAACGACCGCGCTCAGGAGCTCTTCGGTCGATCGCTCGAGGAACTCCAGACGTACGTCCACGACGACGACCGCTGGGACCTCGTCGGCGAGGACGGCGAGGCGCTGTCGGGCGACGATCTGCCGTTTACGTCAGTCAAAGAGACCGGCGAGCCGGTGTACGACGACGTAATCGGTATCGAACAGCCCGACGGGACACGGGTGTGGCTCTCCGCACACTGTGCGCCGTTGTTCGATGCCGACGGAGAGTTCGACGGTGCCGTCTACGCACTCAGGAACATCACCGAACGAAAGCGCCTCGAGAACGAACTCGAGCAGACGCTCGACCGGGTCAGCGACGCGTTCCACGCAGTGGATACGGAGTGGAACTTCACGTACGTCAACACGCAGGCAAAGGAGTTACTCGACGCCGAAGACCGCGATCTGATCGGGAACTCGATCTGGGAGGCGTTCCCCAGTGCCGTCGGCTCGCGGTTCGAGGAGGAGTATCGGCGGGCGATGGAGACCCAGGAGTCGGTCACGTTCGAGGCGTACTCGCCGGCCATCGACGGCTGGGTCGAGGTGAACGCCTACCCCTCAGAGACGGGGCTGTCAATGTACTTCCGTGACGTCACCGAGCGCAGAGAGATGGAAGCGCGGCTTCGCGAGCGCGAACGTCAGTTCCGGACCCTGGCCGAGCACGTCGAAGAGATCGTCTGGCTGACCGACGAAGATCCATCGGAGTTCATCTACGTCAATCCAGCGTACGAGGACGTCTACGGTCACAGCCGCGAGTCGCTGTACGAGGACGGCCTCTCGTGGCTCGAGTTCGTCCACCCGGACGACCGCGAACGGGTCCGGCAGGCGTTTACCGAACTCCCCGATACGACGTTCGACGAAGAGTTCCGGATCGTCACTGCCGACGGCGAGACACGGTGGATTCATGCGCAGGCGGTATCCGCTCCCGGCGAAGAAGGAGAGCTCGCTCGAATCGTCGGTATCAGTTCCGACGTCACCGAACGTCGAGAGCGCGAACAGTACTTCCGGGACGCCAAAGCCCGACTCGAGGCCGCGACGGAAGCCGGTGCGGTCGGTACCTGGGAGTGGCACGTTCCCGAAGACAGCCTCGTCACTGGCCCCACGTTCGCCCGGACGTTCGGGATCGATCCGGCGGACACACAGGAGGGTGTCTCGATCGAACGGCTGCTGGACTCGATTCATGCGGTTGATCGCAACCGTGTCAGAAACGCAATCGAGGACGCCGTCGAACGCTGTGGCGAGTACGAAGCGGAGTATCGCGTCCACGACGCCGACGGAGAGATCCGGTGGGTGATCGCCCGCGGCCACGTCGAGTGCGACGCGAACGGCGACCCCGAGACGTTCCCCGGTGCGCTCACCGACATCACCGAGCGCAAGCGAGCCGAACTCGAGGCCGAGCGACAGCGGCGACAGCTCGAGACGCTGTTCGACGTCCTGCCCGTCGGCGTCGTCGTCGCGAACGCGGACGGCTCGATCCTGCGTGCGAACGATACCGCACGGGAGATCTGGGATGGCGACGTCTTCGAGACGGATTCGGTCGTCGGGTACGAGAAGTGTGACGCGACCTGGGCCGACTCCGGCGACCCGGTAGCCCCCAAGGAGTGGACGATAGCACGGGTACTCGAGGGTGAAGTGATCTCCGAGCCGAACGTCTACGAGATCGAAGCGTTCGACGGCCGGCAACGAATCATCGCGGAGTACGGAATGCCGGTCAGAGACGGCCGCGGGAACGTGAGTCGAGGCGTCGTGGTACTGACCGACATCACCGAGCGCAAAGAGTACCAGCGAAAACTCGAGGAGTCAAACGAACGGTTAGAACAGTTCGCCTACGCCGCCAGCCACGATCTCCAGGAGCCGCTGCGGATGGTCTCGAGTTACCTCTCGCTGATCGACACCCGGTACGGCGAGGAACTCGACGAGGACGGCCAGGAGTTCCTCGAGTTCGCCGTCGACGGCGCCGAGCGGATGCGTGAGATGATCGACGGCCTCCTCGAGTTCTCTCGGGTCGAAACGCGGGGTGAGCCGTTGGAACCGGTCGACCTGGACGACGTCCTCGCGGACGTCCGACAGGATCTGGCCGTCCGCATCGAGGAACAAGACGCCGAGATCGACGCCGAGCCGTTGCCCCACGTCGAGGGCGACGACGACCAGTTGCGCCGGGTGTTCCAGAATCTGCTGTCGAACGCGATCGAATACTCCGGCGACGACCCCCCACAGGTCGACATCTCGGCCCGTGAAAAGGGCGATCGCTGGGAGATCGCCGTCGAAGACGACGGGATCGGGATCGATCCTGACGACGCCGACCGCGTCTTCGGGCTGTTCGAGCGCCTCCACGCTGCCGACGAACACGCGGGAAGCGGCATCGGACTCGCACTCTGTGAGCGGATCGTCGAGCGCCACGGCGGTGAGATCCGTGTCGACTCCGAACCCGGCGACGGCTCGACGTTCTCGTTTACGCTCCCGGCAGCGAACGCCGAACACGACTCCTGATCGCGAGACCTCGGTTTGATTCCTCGGTGCTCGAGTCGTACGGTCTCCTGTCGTCACTGCCCGCCAGTCGCCGGCCCGGGGGCAAGCGGTATTATCCTGCTTGCGGTCGATACGTTCGGTATGCACGTCCGTGGCAGTCGTTCCCGATCGGAGATCGAGGCGTTTCTCGACGAGACGACCGTTCCGGTTCGGCTGGGCTGTCGAACGCCCGCCGGCAACCCCTGGATGGTCTCGCTGTGGTATCGACGTCGCGTTCCGGATGACGCCGCCGACGATCGGCCGTGGATACTCGAGTGTGCCACCGCCTCGAGTGCGGATCTCGTCTCCTTTCTCCGGGCGGATCCAGCCGTCTCCTTCGAGGTGTCGACGAACCGGCCACCGTATCGGGGCGTTCGTGGTCGCGGGTCGGTCACGATCGAACCCGATCCCGAAAAAGAGACGCTGCGGAGCCTTCTCGAGCGATATCTCGGCGGGACCGACTCCGAACTAGCGGAGACGCTACTCGCCGAGGAGCGCGACGAAGTGACGATCACGATCGAACCGGACGTCGTCTACGGCTGGGACTACTCCGATCGGATGCAGGAGTCCGAGTAGCCGTTGCATACGGACTGCTGGAGTCAATTACCGTCGATCGCCGACCGTGCTTGCGATCGGCGGTACATAGTTACAGCAGTCCGTCTCAGTCCGTCCGGGGAATCGATCGCGCACCGAGGGCGAACACGACGACGGCGATGGCGGTGAGAATCCCGAGGTTCGCGAGCGCGGGATCGAGGCCCGCGACCGTCGACGTGGCGGCGTCGGAAGCGGTCGCCGCACGGACGCCACGCGCGAAGTACGTCAGCGGCGAGAGGTTTACGAGCGGTTCGAACCAGCCGGGGAGTTGCTCAAGCGAGATGAACGTCTCCGAGAGGAAAAGCAGGGGGAGCCCGATAGCGTTGCTGGCCGCGATAGCCCCGTCCTGAGAGTCGGTGTAGCTGCCGAGCATGGCTCCGATGCCGTTGAAACAGACGACGCCGACGAGGATATAGGGCACCAGCAGCGGCGAGAACGCGATCTCGGCGCCGGTGAGAACGATCACGAGCGCGAGAATCAACAGGCTCGCGAGGCCGATGATAACGGCGTTGACGACGGTCTGAGCGAGCAGCCACTCGCCGCGGGTCAGCGGCGTCGTCGCGAGCTTCTCGAATCGGTTCCCCTCGCGGTGGCGGGCGACCTCGCTACCCATCCGCGACAGCGGCGTAAAGAGCACGACGACAGCGAGATATCCCGGCACGTAGTAGGCCGGCGGCTCCGCGAACAGGCCACCACCGCCAGGGTCGGTCCTGACGAGCGCGCCGAAGATGACGATCAGGATCACCGGGAAGAAGAACGTGAAGAAAACCGCCGTGCGACGGCGGACGAACGAGCGCCAGCCGGCGCTGGTTTCCGAACGGACGCGGCCGACACGGGTCACGCCGTCTCACCCGCGCGAGCGAGGTCCGGGTTGTCTTCCGGTTCGTCGACGCGATCCGTTCGTTCGAGTTCCGTCTCGTCGGCCAGTTCCAGGTAGACGTCCTCGAGGTCGGGTTCGGACCACGAGAGCTTGGTGTACTCGAGTTCGCGACCCTCGAGGAAGTCGACGACGGTCCCGATTTCGGCGGGGTCGATACCGCGGACGACGACGGCTCCGTCCGCGTTTCCGGATCGACTCCGGCCGCGTTCCGGCCGTTCGACGGGATACTCGAGGGCGTCGAACGCGTCGACGTCGGCCGCCGTCTCGATCGTGAGCCGACTCGAACCACCGTGGTCGCGGACGAGCGTCTCGGGCGTGCCGCGGGCGACAAGCGAGCCGTCGGCAAGCAGTCCCACGCGATCGGCCAGTCGTTGGGCTTCGGCCATGTCGTGGGTAGTGAGGACGACGGTCGTGCCATCGGCAGCGAGCTCCTCGATCAGCCGCCACATCGTCCGTCGGCCGGCAGGATCGATCCCCGTCGTCGGCTCGTCCAGAAAGAGGGCGTCGGGATCGTTGACCAGCGTCGAACCGACGCAGGCCCGCCGTTGTTGGCCGCCCGAGAGATCCTCGTACCAGGTGTCGCCGGCGTCGACGAGGCCGACGTCGGCGAGGACGTCGTCGGGATCGCGCGGGTCGTCGTACAGACCCGCGTAGTACGCGAGCAGTTCGCGAGCGCTCAGTCGGTCCGGCGGTGAGAAGTCCTGCGGGAGGACGCCGAGTCGATCCCGGTCGATGGCCGTCGGCGGCTCGCCCAGAATGCGGGCCGTCCCCGCGTCTGGTTCGGTCGTTCCCGTCAGCGCGCGAACGAGTGTCGTCTTGCCGGCCCCGTTCGGTCCGATCAGAGCGAAGATCTCGCCGCGTTCGACGGCAAGCGACGCCCCCGCAAGCGCCACGGTCTCCCCGTACGTTCGTTCGAGATCCGTCGCCTCGACCACGGCTTCCATACCGCCCGCTATCGGTCGACCGAGGGTAAGGGGTTCGGTTTCCTGGCGTGCTCTCGAGGTGGCCTGTACGATCGAAACTATCGACGAGACGTCATATCTGGCCGTTCGAAACGTGAATACGTCCCGATTATCGTTAGGATACGTGCAGCTGAAAGCGCGTACCGTCGCCGTACACGGATTCGGTCGATCGGATAACATACGGCTTTTTGTCAATTGTAGTGCATAACGAAGACCGGTTCCGTGGGGTATCGGGTGGATGGCGTTCGAGAAGGAAATCGACGGTTCGGACGAGTACAGGGTTAGAACGTACGAATCAGGTGATCGAGAGGGGATCCTTTCACTGTTCGAGACGGAGTGGGGCGAGCGACCGAGCACCGACTGGTTCGACTGGAAGTACGTCGACGATCCGTACCTCTCACACGCCCCGATTACGCTCGCCGAACACGACGGCGAGATCGTCGCTGTACAGGGGTACGTCCCCTGTCGCGTCCGGTGGCGGGATCACGTCGTGCTGGCGCTCAAACCAGTCGACGCGGTCGTCCATCCGGACCACCGCCGACAGGGACTGTACTCTCGAATTACCGAGCACGCAATACGTCACTATCGGGAGCGAGAGCCGGCGTTTTTCTTCAACTATCCAAACGTCGCCTCGCTCGGCGCACAGCAGAAACTCGGCTGGTCGGAGGTCGACGTCGTGTCGATGTACTATCGCGTACAGCGACCCAGCGACTTCCTCCCGAACGATCGAACGCCCGACGCGGTCGAGCAGGCAGCAGACGCCGTCGCGCGAACGGCACTCGACCTTCGTCGTCGTCTCTCGTCGACGGGGACGGGGACGACGTTCGAGATCGAACGCTACACGACACCACCCAGCGACACGCTCGAGTCGATCTACGAATCGGGCGTTCCAGAAGCGTTCCACGTCAAGCGCAGCGCACAGTACTATCGATGGATCCTCGACCCACCGTCTATCGACGACACCGTCTACGTGGCCAGACGCGACGGTCAACCCGTCGCCGGCCTCGTGACGCGGTCCGAGAGTGGCGGTGAGGTGAACGTGTTCGACACGGTGCCGATGGCGACGGCACACGACGCGTTCGCCGACCTGCTCGCGGCGGTCATCGCCGATAACGAGGACGCCGAGGTAGTGTCGGTGACCGATCAGATCCTCCCGAGTGAGCTCCTCTCCCGGTTCGGGTTCGTCAGTTACGAGACGCCGCTGCTCTCGCGGTTCTGTCGGCCCACGTATATGGCGGTTCGGCCTCTCTGGCGCGACACCGACGCCGTACCGTTGTCGCGACCGGAGGTGGCCGACCCCGAGAACTGGTGTCTCTCGTTTCTCGAGGTAAAAGACTGATACTGTCGAACGAAGGCACCGAGCCCTGATCCCAGCCGCGAACCCGACAGAGCGATCCGCGCTCTTGCCCACGCAGGCTGAACCGTTACCCCGCAATTCGTGGTAGGCGTTCGGGGATGACCCAGCTCGGATACACCCTCTCGAGCGAGGAGCACGGACCGACCGAACTCGTCGACATCGCCCGCCGTGCCGAAGCAGCGGGCTTTGACTTTCTCTCGATCTCCGATCACTTCCACCCGTGGGTTTCGGCCCAGGGTGAGTCGCCGTTCGTCTGGTCGACGCTTGGCGGTATCGCGGAGGCGACCGACGACATCGAGGTCGGCGTCGGCGTCACCTGTCCGACGATCCGGATTCATCCGGTCAACGTCGCTCACGCCGTCGCCACGGTCGACGAGATGTTCGGCGACCGGTTTACCTTCGGCGTCGGTACCGGCGAGAATCTGAACGAGCACGTCACGGGCGAGCGGTGGCCGGAACACGACGTCCGCCTCGAGATGTTAGACGAGGCAGTAGACGTCATGCGAAAGCTCTGGACCGGCGAGACGATCAGCCACCGCGGGACACATTTCACGGTCGAGAACGCCCGGCTCTACACCTGTCCCGACGAGCAGCCGACGACGATCGCCAGCGCCTTCGGCCCGCAGACCGCGGAGTGGACCGCCGAGAACGCCGACGGACTCTGGTGTTCCGGCCCGAAAGGGGAGATCGTCGACGTCTACGAGGACGCCGGTGGCGACGGCCCCAAATACACCCAGTTACACGGCTGTTACGCCGAGACCGAGGACGAAGCGGTCGAGACGGTCTATGAGTACTGGCCGAACGGGTCGATCCCGGGCGAACTGGGTCAGGAGCTGCCGACGCCGGCCCACTTCGAGCAGGCCGCCGAGATGGTCGAACCGGACGACATCGCGGCGGCCGGGACGACTACGAGCCCGGATCCCCAAGACCACATCGACAGCCTCGAGCAGGCCATAGACGCCGGCTACGACCACGTCTACTTCCACCAGATCGGCCCCGAACAGGACGCAGCGCTCGAGTTCTACGAGGCGGAAGTGCTGCCGTCGTTTCGCTGAGACGGATCCCGTGACGTGGTCACGGACGTATCGGAGCTGCCGTGGGATCGGTTCACCGCGATCCACCGGCTACGGCGTGCCGCTTCCCCATCCGTTTTGACTCTCGCAGGCAAACCGGCGATCACGATCATGGAGTACACCACGCTCGGCAACACGGGGACGACCGTCTCCAGACTCTGTTTTGGCACCTGGCGGTTCGGCCGCCAGACCGGCGACCTCGAGAACGAGACCACCCGCGAGGAGGCCCACGAGTTGCTCGACGCCTGCTGGGATCACGGGATCAACTTTATCGACACCGCGAACGTCTACGGCGACCCCGACGGGACCAGCGAGGAGTGGATCGGCGAGTGGCTCGCCGACCACGACCGCGAGGATTTCGTCATCGCTTCGAAGGTCTACTTCCCCTTCGACGGCTGGGGCGAACCCGGCCCCAACGATTCGGGACTCGGGCGCAAACACATCCGCGCACAGATCGAGGGCTCGCTCGAGCGGCTCGGGACCGACTACCTCGACGTCTACTACATCCACCGCTGGGACGAGAGCACACCGATCCGCGAAACCATGCGGACGCTCACCGAACTCGTCCGCGAGGGGAAAGTCCGCTATCTCGGCGCCTCGACGATGGCCGCCTGGCAGCTGACGAAGGCGCTGTGGACCAGCGACGTCGAGGGTCTAGAGCGGTTCGACGTCACCCAGCCGATGGTCAACGCAGCCCACTACGACGCCGTCGGCGACTACCTCGACGTCTGTGCCGACCAGGAGCTCGCCGTCTGCCCGTACTCGCCGCTTGCGGGTGGCTTCCTGACGGGCAAGTACGACCGCGCCGAGGACGGCTCCGTCGAGGCCCCCGACGGCTCCCGTGGCAGTCTCAGCGATCGCTTCGGGGACCACTACGCGACCGACCGTGCCTGGGACGTCCTCGAGGCCGTCGAAACGGTGGCCGAGGAGGTCGACGCCACGCCGGCACAGGTCTCCCTGCGCTGGCTCGTAGAACAGGACCGCTTTACCTGCGTCCCGATCGTGGGCGCACGAACGCCCGACCAACTCGAGGAGAACGTCGGCGCCGTCGATCTCGACCTCTCGGCCACGCAGTTCGAGCGGATCGACGCAGCTCGCAACTCCGACATGTGATACGGACTGCATCCGCCAACGTCGGCAACTACTCGGGACGACTCCGAGCGCGACGTTCCTAACGAAAGCTACCTCCCTTGTTCGAGCAGTTGACGACGGTGTTACCGAGTAACGCGGGACTGAGACGGTCTCCTGTCGTCACGTCCAGCCGGTCGCCCTCGCGTGGCGATCGGCGGCACAGCGGGACAGCAGTCCGTATCAGGAGGCGTCTTCGACCGCGTCGAATATCTCGTCGGTGTCGAACGGATCTTCGATCTGTTCCCCGTCGACGACGACCGTCGGCGTCGCTTCGACGCCCGCGTCCTCGCCGCGTTCCCAGTCGGCGGCCAGGGTCGGATAGTACGTTTCGTCCTCGAGGGCCGCCGTGACGGCGTCGGGATCGGCGTCGACGAGCTCAGCTAATTCGGCGAGCCCGTCGTCACTCCAGTCATCGGCGTTCATCACGGCGGCCTTGTACGCGAAGAACGCCCCGTTGGGATCGTCTCCGTCGCGGGTTTCGTCCTGGACGGCTCTGGCGGCGTTGGCCATCGCGACCGATTCGTCGGCGGCCCCGACGACGAAATCGTAGTGCCGGTAGGCGATCTCGTCTGGTTCGATCAGCTCGGCTTCGAGTTCCGGCATCACGTCGGCCTGGAAGTCGTGACAGGCGGGACAGCCGAGGTCCTCGTAGACGGCGACGGTCACGTCGCCGTCACCTCGTGTCGGGGTCGGCAACTGATCCGGGTCGGCGTCGACGTCCTCGAGAGCGTCCGGTCGTGACGCGTCGAACAGCGCACTACAGCCCGCCAGACCGGCAGCCAGGGGGACGCTTGCAGTCGCGGCGAGAAACGAACGGCGGTGCATAGTCGGTGCGTACGTACTGCCCACGTTAGGGAGCATCGGTCGAGAGCAGGTCCACGTGGATCCACGTGAGAAGGACTCGAACGCGCTGTGAGCACATCGACGGAACGTGAGGACAGCAATCCGTATCAGACGACGAGCGCGTCGACGAGCACGGCGACGAGGACAGCCCCCAGGAAGGCGTTGGAGGCGTGGAAGGAGCGAAACGCCGCAGCCTCGGTCTGCTCGAAGTGGAGGTCGACGGCCGCCCAGAGGAAGATCCCGCCGAAGAGCGCGACCGTCGCGGCGTAGATCGCGCCCAGATCGGTGATCCAGGCGAGCCCGATCGTCCCGACGAGCGTCGCCGCGATATAGTAGATGATGTGCTTTCGCGTCTCGGTCTCGCCGCGGACGACGGGCATCATCGGGAAGCCACCACGAGCGTAGTCGTCCTTGTAGGCCAGCGCGAGGTTGTAGAAGTGTGCCGGCGTCCAGAGGAAGATCACGCCGGCAAGCGCCAGCGCCGGCAGTCCGATCTCGTTTGTGACCGCAGCCCAGCCAATCAGCGCCGGTAACGCACCTGCGAGCCCACCGATGACCGTGTTCTGAACCGTGTTGGGTTTGAGCACGAGCGTGTAGACGACGCTGTAGAAGACGATCGCCGCCAGTCCCAGTGCAGCAGCGAGGGCGTTGATCGTCAGGAAGACGGCGAGTGAGGCGACGGTCAGCAGACCGCCGAACGCAAGCGCGTTTCGGACCGGGATCAGATCGGTCGCCAGCGGCCGGTCAGCCGTCCGGGACATCTGCTGGTCGACGTCGCGCTCGAGAACGTGATTGAACGTTCCGGAGGCACCGATCGCGAGGACGCCACCACCGAGCGTGGCGACGATTACGTCAGCCGTCAACGCGGGGCCGGCAGCCAGTGCCATCCCTGCGGCAGCAACGAGACAGAGCAGCCACATCAGCCGCGGCTTCATCATCTTGAAGTACGCGAACGCGGTCAACCGGGCCCGAGCGAGGCGACCGTCCGGAAGCGTCCGCGGCGCCGGCGTACCGGCCTCGGGGTCGGCTTCCTCGAGCGGTTCGGCCTCGATGGTGTCGTTCTCGCTGCCGGTTGCGATCTCTAGGTCCCAGGCGAGTGCGAGGACGATGGCCGTGAAGGTCACTACCCCAAGCGTGAGGTGGAGGCCGGGAACGATCGCCGCCGGGCCGACCGTCGCGGTCACGGCACCGACACCGACCTGGACGACATAGAGGACGGCACCGACGAGGACCGCTCCGCGGACACGAGTCGAGACGTCTCCGAGAACGGCGCTAATCGCCGTCGCGGCGACGAGCAGTCCGACGAGGACGGCCGCGATCCGGTGTCCCCATGCGATCGCCAGCTCCGTCTGACTCAGCGGATCGGCGGGTGCGTGACACATCGGCCAGGTCGAACAGGCCGACGCCGCGTTCGTCAGCGAGGTCGTCGCACCGATGATCAACAGGAGGTAGACGCCGAGTGCGGTCGCTGCAAGCAGTGCAGAGAAGCGCTGTCGGGTGCCGATCGGACGAGGGAACGACGATGATGCGGTTGCCACGGCTATTCTCGTATACACCGTTCGACTCCGCGTATTTATGATTCCCGTTTTCTCCCACAATACGTTCAGTTTCCAGGCGTTGATCGGTCGGATTCGATGAAATTTGCCGCAGAACGTGATCCGGCACGAACGCCGTCGAGACTCGTTTTCCCCGGCAATCGGTCGACGTGCCGACCGGCGTTGTACTGATACTGTTGGACAGCACGATTCGACGATCGGTCGCGCGGCTGCGGCCGTCCCGCGGGTGACGGCCGCGCGTTCGCGACCGACGGCTCACTGACTGCTGTCCGACAGTATGACTACTGTCCGGCAGTATCACATTCCCATGTCCTCGGCCGCCGGCGGCACCGGAAGGTCGTGCTGGGAGACGCCAAGCAGCTCCGCGGCGTGATCAAGAGCCATGTCGAACCCGTAGTAGCGCTCGAGTTCGTCGCCATCGGCGGTCGGCCGCACTTTCAACATGGCGTACCCCTCGCGGTTCTGTGCGATCGCAGCGCTCGTTCCGGCTCGAGCAGTCGCCGCTTCGTCACCGGTCGCCTCGAACTCGAGGCGGCGTTCGGTCTCGGTCTCGTCGTACGTCGCTTTGATGCCGTTTCCTTCGGCCGTACGGTCGTTGCTCATGCGAGGAACTCACGGATCGAACACCGGGAAGGTATCGGTTCCGTCCCGACCACGTGACTCGAGGACCGTCCCAGCGCGTGCGACGAATCGGTACCGATTTTTCCGTCCCGTGAGAGTGTGTGGTCGTGAGTCGCTCGGCGCCTCGACGTGCCGCCTGCCCCCAGTTGATCGGGACGTTCCGCCGGACCCGAGCGGTCGCTATCCAGTGGATCGTCGTCGCCGTGACCGGCTTTTTCGCTTTCGCGTACGTGTTCGGCCACGTTCTCGCGGCGATCCGTGGCACCACGCTCGAGCCGATCCTCATCCCCGTGTTCGCGCCGTCGGACGCGATCGTCTGGCTCGTCGCGGCTGGCGCCCTCGTCGCGCTCGTCGTCGTTCCCCACGAGCTGTTACACGGCGTGTTCATGGCTCGCTACGGCAGCGGCGATCCGGAGTACGGGATCGGCGTCTCCTACTTCCTCCTGCCGTACGCCTACGCCGAGACCGAAGGGGCAAGTTACACCCGAAACCAGCTGCTCGTCGCCCTGTTGGCCCCGTTCGTGGGGATCACCGCCGTCGGGCTGGTGGCGATGGTCGTCTACCCGTCGCCGCTGTTGATCGTCCCGCTTGCAGCCAACGCCGCCGGCTCGATCGGTGACCTCTGGATGGCCAGTGTCCTCTTGCAGTATCCGGCCGACGTCCGGGTCGGTCCGCTGCCCGGCACGGACACCCAGGGGTTCGGCGTCTACCGTTCCGGCTCGAGGACCGGGCGTCGGCGACCTGGAACCCGTGTTCTCTCGCGGCTCGTCGCCGGTGCAGTGGGGACGGGGACGGTGCTCGCGATCGTCATCGCCGGAACGGTGTTTGGGTCGCTCGTCGTCGGCTCGGGCACCGTCGTGATCGATGTGCCCGGCAGCGACTGGCTGCTCTTTCGTCACGAACTCTATCCCCACGCCGGAACGGTCCTCCTCGAGATAAACGGTTGGTTGGCGGTGGCGATCGCCGTCGCCGGCGGTCTCGCGTGGGCGCTTCTGACGACCGGCTATCGAACGATCGGTCGCGAGTGACGGTTCGATCACCGCGACAGCGAAACGGAAACCGAAACCCTCGAGCGTCCGTCACGCCGACCCCGAGCCATGACCAAGTGGCTCCAAAGCGGTCGGCGACGCGACATCTGTTTCGTTCTCGCAGCCGCCGAGGACGGCGAGTTGCGCGGCCAGCGACTGAAATCCCGCCTCGAGTCCCACTACGACGAGCGCCTCGGGCCGAAGGCGTTCTACGGGTCGCTGTCGGCCCTCGAAGACGCCGGCATCGTCGAGAAGCGAACCGAAGGGCTCTACGACGTGTACGCACTCACCGAAGGCGGCGAGCGACGGCTTCGAGAGCACTACGCGTGGGTTCGGGACTGCCTCGAGGTCGAGGACGACGCAGACGAGTAGGCCGTCTCGGCCCGGCCTCGAGGCGGAGAGCTATCACCCTCCGTCGCGTCCGTCGGTGGACGAACCGATGTCCGCTCCCGACGCCACCGAGTCGTCCGACGAATCGTCGCTCACCGTCGCGAGAGAGTGGCTGTGGTTCGGGCTCGCGCTCGCCATCGCGCATCTGATCGTTCTCGCCCTCATCGTCGGGCTGTTACAGGTCGACGTCGTCCTCGGGGTTGCCGTGGCCGTAACGCTGAGCGTCGCCGCCGGCATCGCGATCACGGCGTTCGCCCTGTGGTGGCAGTGATAGGACAGACAGCAGACGATTCGCAAAACGGGTTTCCGACCGGTTATAGCACGATTCGACGATCGGTCGCGGGACTGCGGCCGTCACGCGGGTGACGGCCGCGCGTTCGCGACTGACTGCTCACTGACTGCTGTCCGACAGTATCACTCCTCGAGCAGTTGGTCGCCGATCGTGTTCCGCAACACTTCGCTGGTGCCTTCGTAGATCTCGTTGAGTTTGGCGTCGCGATAGAAGCGCTCGGCGGGGAAGTCCTTCGTGTAGCCGTAGCCGCCGTGGATCTGGATACCTTCGTTTGCGACCTCACGCGAGACTTCGGAGGCGTAGAGCTTCGCCTGGGCAGCGTCTTTGATGTAGTTCTCGCCGCGGATCTTCTTGTCGGCAGCCTTGTGCATGAGCATCTTCGCGGCCTGGATCTTCGTGTCCATATCGGCGAGTTTGTGCTTGATCGACTGGAACTCACCGATGGGCTGGCCGAACTGCTCGCGCTCGGTGGCGTAATCGCGAGCCTCCTCGAAGGCCGCGCGGGCGATGCCGACGCCGCGGGCGGCGATCGTGATGCGGCCGCCGTTTAACGTCTTGAGTGCGTGGACGAACCCGTCACCCTCCTCGCCGAGCAGACGGTCCTCGGGGATCCGGAGATCGTCGAAGCGGAGTTCGGCGGTCGGACAGCCCTTGTCGCCGAGCTTTTCCTCCGTGTTCTCGACGATGAAGCCGTCGTCCTCCTCGGGACGGACGACGAACGACGAGATGCCTTTGGTATCCGCGTCGGGATCGGTCTTGGCGAACACCGTCACCGTGTCGGCCACCGAGCCGTTGGAGATCCAGAGCTTGCCCCCGTTGATCACGTACTCGTCGCCGTCTTTCTCCGCGGCGACGCCGCTCTGTTCCGAGGCTGTCGCCTCGCACTTCTCTGCGGTCGTCTCCATCGCGGGAACGTCGCTGCCCGCGCCGGCCTCCGAGAGCGCGAACGCGCCGATATCGCGTCCTTCGGCGAGTGGCGTGAGATACTCCTCTTTCTGGGACTCGTCGCCGAACTCATAGAGCATGTTGCCGGCGAGTGAGGTGTGAGCGGCGACGATCGTTCCGAGCCCACCCGAGCCTCGTGAGATCTCCTCGAGACCGATGGCATAGGAGTGATAGTCCAGCCCGGCGCCGCCGTACTCCTCGGGGAACGGCATCCCCATCAGGCCGAGTTCGGCCATCTCGTCGACGAGGTCGTGGGGGAACTCGTCGTCGTGGTCGATCTCTTCGGCGAGGGGAACGACCTCTTCGTCGACGAACTCCGATACCATATCGCGGATCTGCGCTTGCTCGGCCGAGAGTGCGAAGTCCATGGGAGAACTATCGGGACGTTCATCCTTTATTGTTATCTCTTCGTTCCGAAGACGGCGAAATCATCGAGGGTCGGTGGCGTGTCCGATCCTCGAATGCGACCCCGTGTTACCGGACGACCGCCAACTGGAACATGCCGCCGGGACCGGGGCGTTTTTGCCGGGTGGGGACAAAACATCCTTGAGTAGATGACCACGGGCCAGCCCGAACCACCCACTGACGCTGACCTGGAGTGGTGTTACGATGCGGTTCACGGCGTTTCGCGGACGTTCTCTATCACTATCGAGCGACTCGAGGAGCCGATGGCGAGACATATTTGTATCGGATACCTTCTCTGTCGCGTCGCCGACACGATCGAAGACGCGGGACACATTCCGCCGGAAACCCAGACCGAACTGCTGACGACGTACGATCGCCTCCTCGATCCGGACAGCGAGGTGACGGTCGCGACGTTCATGGACGACGTCGAACCGTGGATCCCAGACGAGCCAAACGACGACTGGACGGTCGTCGCCGAGACCCCACGGGTGTTGCGGACCTTCGAATCGCTCGACGAAGAGCCCCGCGAGATCATGCGCGATCCCGTCCGCGAACTCGTCGATGGGATGGCGATGTTTACCGACCGCTACGCCGGCGAGGGCGGTCTCCGCCTACAGACCCTCGACGAACTCGAGGAGTACTGCTGGTACGCCGCCGGCACCGTCGGGACGCTCATCACCGGGCTGGTCGCTCGTGGTGCCTCTCAGGACCGCGCCGAGGAACTGCGCGAGAACGCTCGGTCGTTCGCACTCCTCTTGCAACTGGTCAACATCGCCAAAGACGTCGAGACCGACTACCACGAGGAGAACAACGTCTACCTGCCCGCCGAGTGGCTCGCCGAGGAGGACGTCGAGATCGAGCGGGTCACCCACGAGGAGAACCAGGGCGCAGTCACCAACGTCATCAAGCGCGTCACCGGTCGCGCCGAGACGTACCTCGACGACGCTCAGCGCTACCTCGAGATCATCCCCGAGACCCACGGCAACAAGCTCTCTGCGTGGGCGATCCCCTACTTCCTCGCCGTCGGAACGATGCGCGAGCTTCGCGAGCGCCCGGAAGACGTCGTCCGCGAGGGCGACGTGAAGGTCTCTCGAGCGGAAGTGTACGCACTCCTCGAGACGTTCGAGGGCGAGGTTTCACGATCGCATCTGGCCGAACTCCGCAAGGAGATGGCCGAGAAGCCGCTTCACCAGTAATCCGCCCCATCGAGCCGTCATACTGCCGGACAGAACGATTCACCGATCGGTCGCGCGACTGCGGCCGTTCCAACGGGTGGCGGCCGCGAGTTCGCGACCGACGTGTTACTGACTGCTGTCCGGCAGTATCAGCAGACGTCCGACGGCTCGACACGACTCTCGAGGTCCCCGTCCTCGGTAACCACGATCGAAACGTGCGCGCAGTCGGTTCCCCACCCCGATCCCTCGAGGTGGGCGGTGATCTCCGCGGCCGTACGTTCGAGTTGCCGTTCACCGAGTTCGGCACGGACGACCCACTCTTCGGCGTCTTTCATCCAGCGATCGTGAATCTGTCTCCGCGTCTCCCCCTCCGTGGCTGGCTCGAGCCGTTCCGTATGCGTGAGTGTCCGATCGTCGCTCTCGACTGTCACCACGAGGGTGACGGCTTCGGCCGACTCGTTGACGAGCTCGAGATGCCAAAGCCGGAGATGGTGTCGCGTCTCGTACTGGGTCCAGGCGTAGCTGCCGCCGAGGAGGGCCGTAACGGTCCCGAGGACCGCAGCGACGATCCGGCGTCTTCGATAGCGCAGGGACACAGATGACGTCTCGATTAAATTGACAAAATAGTTGTCATTTTGTCATCCACAACGAGGTTTCAGTCGTACTCGTAGAATCCCTCGCCGGTTTTCGTCCCCAGATCGCCCGCCTCGACGACGAGATCGCAGTCGGCGAGGTCGTCGATCGTCGTCGTCCCCTCGATCCGGCCACGGATAATGGTCGGGTTGCTACCATCGGTACGAACAACGGCCGTCTCTACACCCGAAGCGGTCGTACACCCGAGGACAACTTTCAAGATGGGACGGTGAGAGGTAGTGACAACTGGTGAATCGCGTGAGCAAAAACGACGCCGTCAGCGAATTGGACGGAAACCGGGACCACGAGAGCGACCGGATCGACGACGGCGAAACGGTCGATCTCGGAATCGGTATCGCGGTCGACATCGATGTCGACGTCGACGAGGCGGCCGGCTGTGAGTCGGACCACGTCGAACTCACGTACGACGAGGACGACAAAGACGGCGTCGTCGACGCGACCGACGGGATCGATGCGAACGCGACCGACCCAGATCGGCGACTCGAGTCCGACGCCGACGAACGAGACGCCCTCGAGGCGGCCGGCGTCGATCCCGATGTCGTCCGGGAGAAGGCCCACTCCTATCGGATGCTGGTGGATGCCGGCGTCGACGAAGAACTCGCGGACGCGTTGCGTCGACGGTTCTCGCTGCCGTGGTCGTTCGACGGCGAGAGCAACGGCGATCTCGAACGGCGCTCGAGCGAAATCCGCGGACTGGGGGCCGCAGAGCGGGAGTGGATCGCCGCCAGCGATGGCGAAGACTGGCAGTCGTTCGAGTACGACAGTTCGCCGCTGGCGGCGGTCGGCCGCGAGCGACCATCGGAACGGCCGTGGCCGAAGCCGACACCCGTCACCGCCGTCGTCGGCGTCGGCCCCGAGGACGCCGATCGGCTGGCCGAGGCCGGGATCCGATCGGCCGAGCGTCTAGCGACGATCGACGCCTTCGACGTCGCCGATGCCCTCGATCTCGACGTTTTACACGTCCGGACGTGGCGATACAACGCGCGTGAGCTACTCGAGTAGGCTCCGTCTATCGAGAGTGAAATGGGTTAGTTAACTACTGTTGTACGTAATTTCGACAGTCTGGACCACCAGAGATATATAGCGGCCTCGTGGACCGTCTAACAGATGATTCCGATCGACGATTCCCCGATCGTTCGCGACGGAAAGTCACTGATCCTGGCGATGGACCACGGCCTGGAACACGGCCCAGTCGACTTCGAAGAGGTACCGGAGAAACTCGATCCCTCGACGGTTTTCGAGACGGCGACCCACGACGCCGTCACCGCGATGGCCGTCCAGAAAGGCATCGCGGAGGGATACTACCCAAGCTACGAGGACGACGTCAACCTCCTGTTGAAGGTAAACGGGACCTCGAACCTCTGGATGGGCGAGTACGACTCGGCGGTCAACTGTTCGGTCGACTACGCCGCCGAAATCGGCGCTGACGCCATCGGATTTACCCTCTACGGAGGCTCGAACCACGAGGTCGAAATGGCAGAGGAGTTCCGCGACGTCCAGGAAGACGCCCGCGAACACGACCTGCCGGTCGTCATGTGGTCGTATCCGCGCGGCCAGGGCCTCAAAAACGACACCAAGCCGGACGTCATCTCGTATGCGAGCCGTCTCGGTCTCGAGCTGGGCGCCGACATCGCGAAGATCAAGTATCCCGGCAGCCCCGAAGCGATGGAACACGCCTGCAAGTGTGCCGGCGACATGAAAGTCGTCATGAGCGGCGGTTCGAAGACCTCCGACTACGAGTTCCTCTCGACGGTCGAAGCCGCGGTCAGCGCCGGCGCACAGGGACTCGCCGTCGGCCGCAACGTCTGGCAGCGTGAGGACCCAACCCGAATCCTCGACGCCCTCGAGAAAGTCATCTACGAGGAAGAGACGGCTGACGCCGCACTCGAGGCCACTGAGTAGGATGTCCGCCACCGATCCCGATCTCGATCCCGTCGAGAACGTCGTCGCCACGATCGCTCGCTCGGCGGCCGAGATCCGCCAGGGACTGGTCGGTCGCAGGGGGAAAGCCGACGAGGAAAACCCCAGCGGCGAAGTCCAGGCCGAGGCGGACGTGTGGGCCGACGAACTGCTCGCCGACCGGCTGTCGTCGATCGACGGCGTCGGCCAGTACGCAAGCGAGGAGCGCTCGGAAATCATCGACGGCGGGGACGAAAAGGTCTACGTCGCCGTCGACCCCCTCGACGGGTCGTCGAACCTGAAGTCGAACAACACGATGGGGACGGTGTTCGGCATCTACGAGGAGCCGCTCCCCGCACCGGGGACCGCGCTTGTCGCCTCCGGCTGGATCCTGTACGGACCGATCACGACGATGGCATACGCCCGCGACGGATCGGTCACGAAGTACGAACTCACCGGCGGCGAACGGACCGTCGTCGAGGAAGACGTTACCCTGCCAGACGACCCGCTCGTCTATGGCTTCGGCGGCCGCGTCCCCCACTGGCACGACGACTTCCGCGAGTTCGTCCGCGAGATCGAGTCGAATCCGGATCACAAACTCCGCTACGGCGGCGCGATGATCGGCGACGTCAACCAGGTGCTGACCTACGGCGGCATCTTCGCCTACCCCGCCCTCGAGGACAGTCCACGCGGGAAACTCCGCCTGCAGTTCGAGGGGAACCCGATCGCGTACCTCGTCGAATCGGCCGGCGGCCGCTCCTCTGACGGGAGCCAGTCGATCCTCGAAGTGGAACCGACCGACCTCCACGACAGGGTCCCACTTCACGTCGGCAACGCCGAGTTGATCGATCGCCTCGAGTCCACGCTCGAGTAATACTGCCGGACGGAACTATTGTGAGTATTCGCCGCTTCCGTCCGGCGAATACTGTTCGTTGACTTCTGTCCGCCAGTATAAGGCGACCGCCGCCGTCGGTCCCCTCGATTCGACCGCCACAGGACGCGCTACGATTCGAACTCCGCCACCGTCAGGAGCGTCTCGATCGCGACGTCCGGCGACACGGAGATCGAATCGATACCGGCCTCGAGCAAGAACTCGGTGTACTCCGGGATCGTCGAGGGGGCGTCGCCACAGATACCGACCGGTCGATCGTGCCGATGGGCATCCTCGATCAACGAGGTGATCGACCGTTTCACCGCATCGTTGGTCTCGTCGAAAAGCGGTGCGAGTTGCTCGGAGTTGCGATCGACGCCGAGTGTCAGCTGTGTGAGATCGTTCGAGCCGATCGAGAACCCGTCGAACAGCTCCGCGAACCGATCCGCGAGGACGATGTTCGAGGGTAGTTCTGCCATCACGTAGATATCCATTTCCTCCTGTGAGAGGCCAAACTCCGCGAGCAGGTCCAGCACGCGTTGGCCTTCCTCGGGCGTCCGACAGAACGGGACCATCACGATCACGTTGTCTAACCCGACGTCCTCACGGACCTGTCGGAGCGCCTCACACTCGAGGCGAAACGCCTCCCGGAACGTCTCGTCGTAGTACCGGGAGGCCCCGCGCCAGCCGAGCATCGGATTGTCCTCTTCGGGTTCGTACGGCGGGCCACCCGTGAGGTTCCGGTACTCGTCGGTCTTGAAATCGCTGAGCCGGAAGATGACTTCGTCGGGGTAGAACGCGGCGCCGATCTTCGCGATGCCGGTCCGGAGGGCGTCGACGAACTGTGACTCCTCGCCGCGGGAGAGCAACGCCAACGGGTGATGGCCGACGTGACTGGTGACGATAAACTCCTCGCGTGCCAGGCCGACGCCGTCGACCGGCAGGTTCGCGAGGGCAAACGCACGGTCTGGGTCGCCGAGGACTAACTTGACCTCGGTCTCGGTCTCGGGCAGGTCGTCGATCTCCTCTTCGGTGACCTCGTACTCGAGGGCGCCCTCGTACACCCGTCCGGTGTCCGTCGAGCAGTCGACGGTCACGGTGGTCCCATCCGACAACACGTCGGTCGCGTCACCGGCACGAACGATCGCGGGGATACCCAGCTCACGGGAGACGATCGCAGCGTGTGAGGTTTTGCCGCCCCTGTCGGTGACGATGGCGCTCGCTTTCTTCATCACCGGGACCCAATCGGGGTCGGTCATCTCGGTGACGAGAACGTCGCCCTCCTCGACCAGATCCATCTGCCGGTGGTCCTCGAGGATCCGAACGGGGCCGGTCGCGATGGCGCTTCCGATCGCGACGCCGTCGAGGAGTTCCTCGGCCGTTTCCGTGAGGCTGTACGTCCGGAGGACGTTTTCCGTAGCCGCTCCGTGGACCGTCTCCGGTCTGGCCTGGACGACGAACAGCTCCTCGAGGTCGCCGTCGACGAGCCACTCGATGTCCTGTGGCGTCTCGAAGTGCTCCTCGATTCGGGTCGCGTACGTCGCCAGCTCCCGGATCCGCTCGTCTGAAAGTGCAAACTCCTCGCGAGCCGCTTCGGGGACCGACTCGAGTTTGGTGCCGCCGTTCCGGCGGACCATACGCTGGGTTTTGCCGCCGAGTTGTTTCTCGACGATCCCGTTTGTCGGTTTGAAGACGACGTACCTGTCGGGATCGACCACCCCCTGGACGATCGGTTCGCCAAACCCGTAGGCCGCCTCGATGACGACGACGTCCTCGAAGCCAGTGTCCGGATCGAGCGTAAAGAGGACACCCGAGGACGCCAGATCGGCCCGTCCCATCTTCTGGACGGTACAGGCGAGTTTGACGTCGAAGTGATCGAAATCGTTGTTCTCGCGGTAGACGATCGCGCGGTCGGTAAACAGCGAGGCAAAGCAGTGTTTGATCGATTCGATCAGCTCCGTCTCGCCGGCGACGTTCAGGAACGTCTCCTGTTGGCCGGCAAAGGAAGCTTCGGGGAGGTCCTCTGCAGTCGCGGAACTTCTGACCGCGACCTCCGGGTCCTCGATGTCGATCTCGTCGCCCAGTTCGGCGTACCGCTCGAGAATCGCCGATTCCAACTCGGGCGGCATCGACGCCTCGGAGATCGTTCGTCTGATCCGTTCCCCGCGACGCTGGAGGTCGCTGACGTCGTCGACGTCGAGGCCGTCGAGTTGTGACTTGATCTCCGAGTGTATGCCGGTCGCCTCGACGTAGTAGTCGTACGCCGACGCCGTCGTCGTAAAGCCGGGCAGGACGGGCACGTCGAGGTCGGCGAGTTCGCCGAGGTTTGCGCTCTTTCCGCCGACGGCGTCCGTGTCGTCGCCGCTGAGATCCTCCAACCATCGGACGAACGTATCTCGTGACATCGCTCCGTCACTCGGACCACGCCCACGGCCATAAGTTCGGAGGGGGCAGGGATCGCGGATGATCGAGCACGCACAACATTAACACACTCGGTCTGGGAGGATGCTGTGTCATGAACGACGCCCACGCCCAACTGGACGCTGATTTGGCCACTCTCGAGGACCTTCCGGTGTTCGTCGCCTACAACGCAAACGTCGACGCGATCGTTCGAGTCGACGAGGAGCTCGAATCGTTCCTCGAGCGGCCGTCGGATCCCGGAGCAGAGACACCGACAGGGCGGCTGGATTCGAAACGGGAACTCGCGGCAGCGATCACACAGACGATGGCAGCCGGCCGGGGCGACGAGATCGCGATGACCGACGCGTTCGCGAGCACGCTCGAGTCGGAGCTACCCCCCGACAGCCAACAGATGGGCGGCCAGGCGGGGATCATGACGAACCTGCTCACCGCGCTGGGGACGTCGCCGATCACGTACACGTACATGGTCTCCGAGCGACAGCTCTCGATGTTCGAACATCCCGACGAGGTGCAGTATCCGACCGTCGAGGACGGACAGGTGAGCTACGTTCCCCTGACCGAGGCCGTCAACACGGACCGGACGAAGATCAACTGGGTGTTCGAGTTCAGGGAGGGCGACGAACTGTTCGGCGCAACCGCAAAGGAAGACACTCGGTTCATCGCCGCCTCGAGACCGCCGGAGTTCGACCTCGTCGCCGGCGAACTCGACGAGTCGATCGATCAGGTCGGCGAGACAGTCGAGGGCGCGTTGCTCGCAGGGTATCACAATCTCACGCCCGACCACGTTGCGGACGGGTACGAAGAAGCACACCGCCACGCACGCGACGTCATCAATCGACTCAGATCGGGGGGCGATCTCGACGTCCACATCGAGTACGCCGTCACCCACGACGACGAGCTCAGAGAGAGTATGTACGAGTGGATCCTGCCGGAAGCGAACGTCGTAGGTGCCGACACTCACGAGTTGACGATGCTCCACGACGATGCGGGCATGGAGGTCGTCGCGGAGGCCCCGACGGAGGCGACGCCGTTCGAACCGGACGAGATTCTCGATCACTACCGGATGCTCGAGGCGGTACGCGAGGAACTCGGCGTCGACTGCATTCAGTTGCACGCGATGGAGTACCACCTCGCGGTGATGGAGTCGTATCTCCCGCCCGAGGCAGTCCGACGGGGACTCGAGTTCGCAGCCGTCAACGCCGCGACCAAGGCGGCCCGTGGGGAGATTACGTCCCCCGACGACCTCGAGACGGGCCTTAAATACGAACGCTCGGCGATGGGCCGCGAAGCGATCGAACTGCTGGCTGACCACCTCGACGAAACGGCCGACGACGGCGTCCTCGCTACGCCGACGGTCGTTGCCTGTCCGAATCGGGTCGTCGACGAACCGGCGGGCACGGTCGGCATCGGCGACATCGTCTCGTCCTCGAGTTTCATCCTCGAACTGGCCGTCGCCGGCGATGGCGGCGAACCGATGACGTGACACTGATTCAGGTCGCCACACAGTCACGTCGAGTCACCGCCACCCCACGTCGCCGTAACGGCAACGTAGACGCCGACACCCCCGAGCAGCAGGACGTAGAACGCCCACCGCGGCCAGGCGATCTCGAGGAACACCAGCGTCAGAAACAGGACCCAGCACGTGACGACGAACAGGTCGGCAGCGAGTCGGAAACCGGTGCGTATCGCGTTGCGAACGCTCCAGGTGCCACGAGCAGGATCGGTCGTCTCGTCGGAAGCGTCGTCGGTCGTCTCGTCGGTGGCGGTGTCGGTAGCCATGAGTTTGAGTCGTTCAGAAGTGATAGCCGTACTCTTCGGTTACTCGATAGGCGCCGACGCCCCAGACGTAGCTCTGGCCGGGCCACCAGGTCCGGGCGTTGTTGAACCCGGCGACGAGGACGTCGCCGTCGGCACCCTCGGGATCGGGATGAAAACTCACCGAGCCGCTGTCGCCATCGGTCAGGTCCATCTCGCCGCCCCAGCGGATCTGACCGTAGCGACAGAACTCGTCGGTAAAACAGGTGACGGCGTCGATCCCCTGGATCTGTCCGGTCGTGTGACCGGTCACGGCACCGACTTTCTCGAGTTCTTCGTCACGAGCGACGAGGTCGGCGAGTCCGAGACGCGTGTACTGGCCGCGAACGCGGGTCGGTGTGGGCGTATCGATAGTGTTCGACGGCTCGATAGTGCCGTTCGGTGCGACAGCAACGACGTCCTCGACGGGATGTGCACGTTCGACGACACCCAGTTCGATGGTATCGTCGTCCTCGACCGGAAGCGAGAGCCGATCGACGGACGGCTCGGCGCCCCCTTCGAACGCGTGCTCTGCCGTCACGAAGTATTCACGTCCGTTCTCGGGATCGTACATTGCAGGACCGAGCGTCGCGATGCTGCCGGGCGTCTCACAGGCGACGCCGCTTGGAACGTCGTCGGTCGCACTCGAGTCGACGAACCGCGGCTCGATATCGTCTGGACCGTCTTCGATATCTTCGACGTCGATGATCGTCTCGGTGTCGATCGAGACGTTCTCGAAGACATCGTCGATCGTCTCGCGAATCGAGTCGGCGTTGGTCGAGATGCCGATGGAGACAGACGCAGTAGTGTTGTCGTACGACCCAGGGACGACCGCACTGCCGAGGTAGCCGGTAAACGCCCGGCGGGCGAGCAACTCGTTTATCTCGAGGGCCTTCTCGACGGCGGCGTACCACTCGGCCGGGACGTACCGGATCCGTTCCTCGATCGACCACGGATCGTCGGGATCGGACCTGACAAGTGCAGTGACGATCGGTACCTCGCCGTCGTCGGCCGCGAGAAAGTCGTCGACACCGAGGACGCTAGCGACGCCCAGCGCGTAGCCACCGGTAACCAGGGTCCGAAGGAACTCACGACGGTCCATGCCTTGCTCGAGCCGGTCACGAATCGTCGCGAGCCGGTGAACGAGATGCTCTGTTTGTGTACCTGCCATACCGCACTAACGGATTCGAATCGGGGTTCGCCTCGTGCTATCAAAGCTAATGTTCACATACACAGGCGGTCGATGACAATCGAACGTGAAGACGAAACTGTCGAAAGCCGTTGTGCCTGCATCTGCTGCCGGTAATCGACGGTAATCACACTATACGAAGCGATCGGAGCGATCACGGCAGCGACGAGGAACGAACACGTCGGCCGGCGCCGAGGCCGTTCGGAAGACGGGCGAAAACGCGGGGAAACAGCTGCTTAGCCCGATACGGACTGCTGTCCCGCTGTCGCGCCGATCACCAGGGCAGGGACGGCGACCGACGGGACGTGACGACAGGAGACCGTATGACCCCATATAATAGCTGTACGACTGAACACAAGCGTTAGTATCGCTGTCCCGTCCAGTGTTCGATGTCTCCGTGCTGGTGACCACGGAGGCAGTAGGACTCACTCCCGATCGGTTCGTCCCCCACGACACGTGATCCTCCTCATCCCCTCGTGGCGAACTCCGACCGATCAGTGGCAGTCCGTGGGAACGAACCGCTCTCCTCTCTTCACCTCTGTGCCCGGTGTCGCTTCGAACCGACCGTTCTGATCCGCTCGAGTGGAGCCGACAGCAGGCTATCATACGGACTGCTGTCCCGCCGATCGCCAGGGCGGGGGCGGCGATCGGCGGGCAGTGACAACAGGAGACTGTATCAGAGACGGCGTTATGCCCGGCTTACGGCCCGGACCAGCCGGCTGAAACTACTGGTCCTGACGATTATCGTGATCGAGTCCGGCTTCGATACCCACAGCAGTGCCTCGAGTCGCGGACAACGGACGTTCGGTGTCGATCGTCACAGGACGATTCGGAACCGGTTACCGAGCGATTACGCCGTCGGAGCGCGGGCTATGCCTCCCATAACAATGTCATGGGTCGTAGACTCTTCATGCGTTCGACACGCTCCCGACGGTCGACGCCGACGGCCGGTTCGACTCCGGCGGGGGGCCTATGAGTTCCGACGCCGCGTACCGACAGTACGAACTCCCGGTCGATCTCAGCCCGGCCACCCTCGAGCGAGCGCTGTGGGTTCTCGTCGGGCTCTCCCTGGTCGGTGACGTCGTAACCACCTTCGTCGGACTCCACCTGGGGCTTGCCGAGTCGAACCCGGTCGCTCGGAGCGCGATCGACGGCTACGGACTGGCCGGGATGCTCGTACTGAAGGGGCTGGCGATCGGCGTCGGTCTGCTCTGTCGGCCGTTGCTCCCCGCAGCGTACCGTCCGATCGTCCCTGCCGGCCTGGCGCTTCCCTGGACCGCCGCCGTCCTCATCAACCTCTATATGATCTCGACGGTGGTCTGATACGGATTGCTGTACCGATTTCCCGGCGCAACCGCGACCCGGGCTTCGGTTGCGCCGGTACCGACGTACAGTAGTCCGTCTGAAGCGTAGGGTCTCGATGGTGGTTGCGGTGGAACGGTGAAGTAGAGCCACGAACTCGAGTGGACAGCCGGCAGCGAATCCACAGTGGGACGGACCCGGATGGACGACCGACGACGAATCCGGAGTGGGACCTACTCCGTGAGATCAGTGTCCGCCGACTCGCGTTCGAACGTGATTCCCGCTTCATCTCCTTTACCTTCCCCCGCGTCCGGTGGTCGATTCGCCAACGACCCGTGAGTCGTACTCGCGGTAGCGTCGTCCTCGAGGTGCGTCCGGATCGCTCGCAGTTCCGCGAGGATTTCCTCGAGAACTTCGTCCGAGGAGCCAGCGGTGTCCCCTTCGTTCCGGCGGTCGCTGGCCCGAACTGCCGTGACGCGGCTGCTGATCAGTTGCTGAATCTCGTGTGGGTTCGAGATCGATCGGAACCGCATTTCGACGCCGGCGCCGCCGGCCGAACTCACCTCGACGTCGCCGTATCCCAGCCACGTCCCGAGTGCGCTCTGATTGTATGCCGTATTCTGTACCTTCTCGAAGTCGATCCGTTTGACGTCCCGCGAGAGGACACCGCGTTTCTCGTAGAGGCCGCTGGTGGTGACGACGTAGTCCGTGTTGCGAACCTGCAGGAGGACCCAGCCGACGATCGGCAGCGTCACCAGCGCCAGGAGCACGGCGGCGACGAGCGCCGCTACGGGTTCGAACGGAACGGCGACGAGTGCGAGTGCCGGGAGAACGAGTGAACTCGCCGCCGGCAAAACCGTGCGACGGTCGGGGCCGCCGGCCCACAACACCGACTCGTCGTCGGCCAGCGAGAGCCACTCGAGACCGACGCCGGACGACGAGTCGTCGATCGGTTGCCCTTCGCTGCCGTCGGCGCCGCTCCCACGTGACGCGGCCGTCGATTCGTTCATCGGTTCGAAATTGGGGAGCGACGACAAAAGAATAGCTGTCTCGTACAGTCTGCTGTAAGATTTATCGGGCAACTGGAGACGGATCACGGGTGTGACGAGAGTCGCTACAGTAGTGTGACGAGAGTCGCTACAGTAGTCCGTATCAAGATACGGAATCGAACGCAGACCACACAGACGACTGCAGTGCAAAGGGTTTTGCCCGCTCTCGACGAGAGATAGGCTACGACCCGTCTCGGTGCGGTCGTCCGGTCCGGACACGACGTGGTCGGTCGTCGACCCTCGAGTCGCGGTTCCGACAGCGCCGGACCTCGACCGCGTTTCCAGCGGGCCCCCTATTATGACAGCGGACGAGTCACAATCGGACCACGCGGAGGAAAGTGCCGTCGAAACAGCCCGCCGCCAACTCGAGCGCGCAGCGACCCACCTCGACGTCGACGAGGGGATCGTCGATCGGCTTCGGTATCCGAAAGACGTCTATCGGGTGACGATCCCGCTCGAGCGAGACGACGGGAGCCGGGAGATGCTCACCGGGTATCGGGCCCACCACGACAACGTTCGCGGTCCCTACAAGGGTGGCCTTCGCTATCATCCCGGCGTCACCGAAGAGGAGTGTGTCGGGCTCGCGATGTGGATGACCTGGAAGTGTGCAGTGATGGACATCCCCTTTGGCGGTGGGAAAGGCGGCGTCGTCGTCGATCCGAAAGATCTCAGCGACGACGAGAAAGAACGACTCACGCGTCGGTTCGCCGAGGAACTTCGCCCGGTGATCGGGCCGATGAAGGACATCCCGGCGCCCGATATGGGAACCGATCCCGCGACGATGGCGTGGTTTATGGACGCCTACTCGATGCAGGAAGGCGAGACCTCGCCTGGCATCGTCACCGGCAAACCGCCGGTCGTCGGCGGCTCCTACGGTCGCGAAGAAGCGCCGGGTCGCAGCGTCGGTATCATCACTCGAGAGGCGATGGACTACTACGGCTGGGATCCCGCAGAGACGACCGTCGCCGTCCAGGGATTCGGGAGCGTCGGCGCCAACGCTGCTCGCTATCTCGACGACCTTGGAGCGTCCGTCGTCGCCGTCTCGGACGTCGACGGCGCGATCTACGATCCCGACGGGCTCGATACGACCGACGTCGAGGATCACGACGAGCGGCCGGGAATGGTGTCGGGCTACGACGCCCCCGAATCGCTCACGAACGAACAGTTGCTCGAACTCGACGTCGACGTGCTCATTCCGGCCGCGATCGGGAACGTCCTGACCGGTATGAACGCTCGCGAAGTCAGCGCCGACATGATCGTCGAAGGAGCTAACGGCCCAGCGACCTCCGACGCTGATCGGATCTTCGAGGAGCGGGAGATTCCCGTGATCCCCGATATCGTCGCCAACGCCGGCGGCGTGACGGTCAGTTACTTCGAGTGGCTCCAGGACATCAACCGTCGCAAGTGGAGCGTAGAGCGCGTCAACGATGAACTCGAGGCGGAGATGTGCAGCGCCTGGGAGGCCATCCGCAAGGAGTACGACACCCGGGACGTGACCTGGCGGGACGCGACCTACATCGTAGCCCTCGAGCGGATCGCTGAGGGCCACGAGGCTCGCGGTCTCTGGCCGTAACCGGGGACCTCCGTCTCCCGTCGGAGCGCCGGCGTTCGAGACCCTCGCCGAAAGCCTTCGAGGTGGAGACTCGAGGGCCGTACCAGAACTATTGTTACTTGGAAACCCTAGCTATCGATCGATGGATACCGAACGGAACCCTGCCGCTCGAGGGGACGATCCGAACGCTGGGCAACGGGTCCCGGACGACGGGCGGAGGGTCCCGGACGACGGACGGAGGGCCCCGGACGACAGATGGAACCGTTCGGTCGGCCGTCGGAACGTCCTGCAGGCGGTCGGCGGAGGATCTGTGGTCGCACTCGCGGGCTGTATCGGTGACGACGATGGCGACGACGACGAAGACGAACCAGACCCCGAGGCGGTCGATGTCGATCCGGACGCGACCTGGCGGACGACGACACTCGAGGACGTGACGACCGGAGAGGAGTTCGCTATCGCTGACTTCGATCGACCGGTCGTCGTCCACACGTTCACGAGAGGCTGTGCGGCCTGTCACAGCCAGCAACGCGACTTCGACGACCTCGACGGAAGCGACGGCGTAGACGTCGAAATCGTCGATCTGACGATCGATCCCGCGACCGACACCGACGACCTCCGGAGCTACGTGGACGACAACGAGTTCGACTGGCGGTTCGGCGTGTCACCGGAACCAGTGATCGGCAGTCTCGTTTCTGACTTCGGTCAAGACGCCGCCAGCGCCGCACGATCACCGGTCGTGGTCACCTGTCCGGACGGCGAGACGTACCGACTCGATAAAGTCGTCAATGCAGAGCCGTTAGAATCGGTTATAGCGGATGTCTGTTGAACGACGGTGTCTAGGACTGATGGTGGGAGCTAGTAGGTTCCGGACGCTGTCGATCTATGCTAACGGTTACCGAACGCCCTCGATACGGTCGGCAAGACCGGTAGCCAAGGGAAGCCGATGACGTCGACAGCCAGCGCCCTCCTCGAGTTTTTCCTGATTGGTCTCGCGACGCCGCTGACTGCGACGTGTGTCCTGCCGTTGTATCCGTCCTTTCTCGCGTACGTGGCCTCGACCGGCGAAAGCGACCGAGGGCCACCCGTCGCCGTTCTCGGCGTTCTCGTCGTCGCCGGAGTCATCGCGTTCATGGCTGTCGTCGGGCTCCTGTGGACCGTCGTCTTCGGCGGTGGGGTCGCGGGTGCCGTCGAACGCGTCTCGCCGGCGGCGTTTGGCGCGTTAGCCGTCGTCGGTGTGATGCTTCTTTTCGCACCCAACGGCTTCGCCCGGCTCCCGACGATCGAACCGCCACACAGTCGGTATCCGACGGCGTCGGCGTTTGGATACGGGTTCTTCTTCGGTGCGATCGTTATCCCGTGTAATCCGGGACTGATCGCACTGTTTTTCAGCCGCTCGACGGTCGCGTTTCCGGCGTTCGATTCGCAACTCGAGGTCCTGGCCGGCTTCATCGCGTTCGGACTGGGGATCGGCGCGCCGCTGCTCGCGTTCGCACTGCTCTCCCAGCCCTACAGCCGGCGTGTGACCCGAACGCTCGCCCGTCACAGGCGGACGATCAACCGTCTCGTCGGTGTCGTGATCCTCGCCGTCTCCCTCTACTACCTGCTGTTCGTCTTTCACGTCGTTCCCGGCACTGAGGGACTGGCGCCGCCACTCGAGATGACGACGAGTTGACGTCGATTCCAGTCTACTATCAGACAGTAACCACGGATCCGACGGCGTACGGTCTTCCCTCCCACACCCCTCGTTCAGACTGAAATCGGTCGATCGATCGCCCGGATGGGAGAGTGTCAAGAAAACGAAGAGAGGTCGACGTCGCGATCCCGCATCGCGGATCCGCTTCCGGTCTCGGCGAGTCGTTCGTAGGGTGGTACTTCCTCGAGGGAGGCGTCACGACGGACGGCCTTGACGATGTGTTTTGGATCGGTGACGAGTCGGTGGAGGAGGTAGCTCCCCTGCGAGCGGCCGCCGCCAGTCTTCTCGGACTCGATGACACCGAGGAAGGCCTGTTCTTTGAGCTGTCGGTAGAGTCCGTTCTCGGTGATCGGATCAGTCGCGACGAGTTCGCAGATGTCGACGTAGCGTTCGTAGATCTCGCGGGTCTTGTAGGTCTCCCGTTCGCCGGTGATGATGTGACTCGCCAGGGCATAGAGAGCGAGTTTGGCGTGGACCGTCGCGCCGCTTGTCAATTCCTCGATCCGGTTGATCTCGGCGACCTCCTGGGCCTGTTTGATGTGGTCCTCCGCGACGGTCTCCGAACCGGTGCGGCGGGCGAGTTCACCCGCCTCCTTCAGGATCTCGATCGCTTTTCGGGCGTCGCCGTGTTTCTTGGCCGCCAGTGCCGCACAGAGTTCGATCGTTCCGTCCTCTAAAACGCCGGGCTGGAAGGCGTCCTCGCGGTTGCGCATGATCTCCCGGAGCTGGGAGGCGTCGTAGGGATGGAAGAACAGCTCCCGATGGCCGAAGCTGCTGTCGATGCGTTCGTCAAGCGTCTCGCGGTATTTGACCTTGTTACTGATGCCGATAACGCCGATGTACGCGCTCGTCTTCTGTGCTTCCCGGGCCCGGGAGAGTTGCATCAGAATGTTGCTGTTGTCCAGTTTGTCGATCTCGTCTAAGATGACGATGACCGCATCGAAAAACTCCTCGAGGATCGCCCAGATGTGCTGGTAATACTCCATCGTGCCGACGCCCCGGACCGGAATGTTCTCCCGGTAGTCGGTCTGATCTTTCAGACTGAGCGCCAGTTGTCGCGTCGCACGAGTCTCCGTGTTCGCTTCCGAACAGTCGACGTAAAGCACACCGCAGTCGATCTCGTTGCCGTGGGCAGCGTCCTGGGCTCGCGTCGCGACGTGTCGGGAGATGAGACTCTTGCCGGTACCGGTCTTGCCGTAGATCATCACGTTGTTGGGCGGATCACCGCGCGTGATCGCGCCAACCTCGGCGGCGACGGACTCGATCTCGTCGTCCCGGCCGACGATCCGATCCTCGTCGGGAACGTGACCGACGTGGAGGAGTTCCTTCCGATTGAAGATCGGATCGTGTGATTTGAACAGCGGGTCCCCTGCCTGTTCAGCCATATCTCGGACCTCGAAGACGGACATAATAAATCTATGGAAGGTAGTTCAGACTGATATTCAACGCCAAAATCGCCTGAGAGCCCTCTTTTCGGACGGTTCGACTCGAGAGTGATCGGTCCCGGATGCAGACTGAACAGCGACGATCGGTAACTGGCTCCCGTAGTACGGTCCGGAGGAACGGAAGAAACACGTCGTCGGGGACCCCCACCCCCGATTCAGAGTGAAACGGCGCTCGAGGGTGGGGTGGCAGTGGGGAGCGAAGCGAAAGCCGTGCGATCGGTATGCAAACAGTTTCAGTTGATACTAGTACCGTTCCACCCGTCGACTGCTGGGTCGAATCGGACGACACCGCAGGATTCGACCCAGCAGTGCAGGCGTGGACCGCCACTAGAGGGAGACGAACTCACAATGCGGCGAATCCACAACGAAAGAGACGAACCAGCAACGCACCGAACCGGAACGACGGGAGCCGTAGGGACCAACCCGAGAGACGGAACGAAACGGAAACTGACCTAGTAGATAATTGTTCACAAGACTATGTCAACAATAGTCTTTCAATTATCTCCGTCATTTCTCGATTAGTTCCCGTACTAGTTATCGTACCAGTAGTAGTCACTCAACTAGCTAGTATAGTAGTATTATATCTTATGATAGGGGATAAAGAATCCTGTAGGAGAATAAATATATGCCAGAGTCAACTCGTGTCGTCTCTCATCCTCGAGTTATCGTTCGTTATCGGGACTCTCCCACCCTCCCCTCCCCAGTTACCGCTTTTCACTCTGAATCGGGGGTGGGGGTGGTAACGTACTTGTCCTCCCCACCGAGTCGTCCAAGGATCGCTCCCTTCGACCCTGAAACCGTACGTTCACTTTGATCTAACCGATAGTACGACGACAACACCCCTCTTTCAGAGTGAAAGATCCCCTCCCTGTCAGGACACCTGTAGCCCGTCCGATCCGTTTCACTCTGAACGGCGGGGGTCCGTCATCACCCACGATATCCGCCGACGGCTTTCACTCTGAACAGGGAGTGCCCGTCGATCCCTGCCACACTCCGCTGCCAGGGAGTCTCCGGTCAGTGTTCCGGCACGATCCGCTGACACGAATATCCCTTTAGTTGTGGCTCGAGGAGGTAGCATATGGCACGCAGAAGCGTACTGTTTACACCCGGCGATCGACCAGAGATGCTTCGGAAAGCGCCGTCGGCCGGCGCGGACGTAATCGTGTTCGACCTCGAGGACGCCATCGCTCCCCAACGCAAGGAGGAGGCGCGCGAGACGGTCCGTGAGGTGCTTTCCGATCCCGACTTCGATCCGGACTGTGAGGTGTGTCTTCGGGTCAACGCCGACGAGTCGATGCTTCTGGACGACCTCGAGACTGTCCTCGAACCGCCGGCGATGGAACCCAACAGCGGGTTCCGGCTCGACAGCGTGATGTTGCCGAAAGTCGGGTCGGCTGCGGACGTCCGCGATCTCGCGGACGAACTCGCGATGTTCGACGCGTCGTTGCCGGTCTTCGCGCTGATCGAGAGCGCCGCGGGTGTGCTCGCGGCACCGGCGATCGCCGATGCTCGAGCGACCGACGCGCTCGTCTTCGGTGCCGAAGATCTCTCGGCCGACCTCGGCGCGACCCGGACCGAAGAGGGAACTGAGGTCCTCTATGCGCGCGAGCGCGTTGTTACCGCAGCCGCGGCCGCCGACTGTACGGCGATCGATACGCTCGTCACCGACTTCGAGGACGAGAAGCGACTCCGCGAGGACACCGAGTTCGCGATCCAACTCGGTTACGACGGCAAGTTAGCGATCCATCCCGCCCAAGTCGACCCGATCAACGAGGTCTTTACGCCAAACGAATCGGAACGCGAGTGGGCCGATCGCGTCCTCGAGGCGAAACGCGAGGCCGACGCCGAGGGACGGGGCGTCTTCGAGGTCGACGGCGAGATGATCGATGCGCCGCTGATCGCACAGGCCGAACGGATTCGGGAGCGAGCAAGCGCTGCGGCCGATCGATCCGAGGACGCCACGAGCCGATAACTCCGGAAAACACCCCAGCGGTCGGGATTCGAAGGTAAAGCGGGATACTGACGATGTCACCGACCGATCGCGTCAGCGCTAGCGTCTTTGCAGTATATAATTACATCTGAACACCTTATATTGGGACTTATGTACTATGAGGTGCATTCGTCACGCTTATTTCGGTTTCCTCAGAAGCTACACCCAATGTCTGGCGAAGCCAACCCGTTCGAAAGTCTCCAATCTCAGATAGACGACGCTGCAGCCCATCTCGAGATCGACGACGACGTCATCGAACGACTCAAATACCCCGAGCGAGTCCTCGAGACGAACCTCACGGTCGAACTCGACGACGGGAGTCTCGAGCGAGTCAAGGCGTTTCGCTCGCAGTTCAACGGTGACCGCGGCCCGTACAAAGGTGGCATCCGCTATCACCCACAGGTCACCCGCGACGAGGTGAAGGCACTGGCGGGCTGGATGACCTACAAGACCGCTATCGTCGACATTCCGCTCGGGGGCGGGAAGGGCGGCATCGTCATCAACCCCGACGACTACTCCGAGAGCGAACTCGAGCGCATGACACGAACGTTCGCGACCGAACTCCGGCCGATGATCGGCGCGGACCGGGACATTCCTGCGCCCGACGTGAACACGGGCCAGCGGGAGATGAACTGGATCAAAGACACCTACGAGTCCCTCGAGAACACCACCGAGCCGGGTGTTATCACCGGCAAGAACATCGCCAGCGGCGGGAGCGAGGGTCGCGTCGAGGCGACGGGTCGTTCGACGGTGATCGCCGCCCGCGAGGCGTTCGATTACCTCGACAAGGACCTCGAAGGCGCAACCGTCGCGATCCAGGGTTACGGAAACGCCGGCTGGATCGCCGCGAAACTGATCGACGAGATGGGAGCGACCGTCGTCGCCGCCAGCGACTCCAGCGGTGGCATCTACAACCCCGACGGCTTCGATCCGGTCGCCGCGAAAGACCACAAGAACGAGACCGGCAGCATCGTCGGCTACGAGGGCGCCGAAGAGGTGATCACCAACGAGGACGTCCTGACGATGGACGTCGACCTGCTCATTCCGGCGGCACTCGAGAACGCCATCGACGAAGACCTCGCGACGGACGTCCAGGCGGACGTCATCTCCGAAGCCGCCAACGGGCCGCTGACACCCGCTGCCGACGAGGTCCTCGAAGAGACGGACGTCTTCGTGATCCCGGATATCCTCGCCAACGCCGGCGGCGTCACCGTCAGCTACTTCGAGTGGGTCCAGAACCGCCAGCGGTTCTACTGGTCCGAAGAGAAAGTCAACGCGGAACTCGAGGAGATCATCGTCGACGCGTTCGACGCCTTCGTCGAGACCTACGAGGAATACGACATCGACAACCCACGGACCGCGGCGTACGTCGTTGCGGTTCGGCGCGTCGCCGAATCCTTCGAGGAAGCCGGGACGCTTCTCTGATACGGACTGCTGTATCGATATCCCGGCACACCCCGATCTGTCTGGGATGTGCTAGGGCTGACGGACGGCGGTCAGGACGAGATCGACGACTCGAAACCGGGACGACGAACCCAACGAGTTATCGAATTGTCGGTCGCGATCAACCGACATCACTGCTCGTGGTCGGTCTCGACATCTTTTTCTCGGTCGTGCTCTACGAACTGTGTGGATGCTTCGGAGTCGGCTCGCCAGATACCGTGACCGCGCCCGTCGGAAACTCCTCGAGGCGTTTCGCGAGGAGCACACCCCGCGCCAGGTCGCCGCGAGTTTCGCGATCGGGGTGTTCCTGACGGCGCTACCGACCGGTGGTCTCGCGATCGGGGTATTTTTCGTTCTCGTCTCGCTTCTGTCGTGGATCAACAAACCAGCGATCTTCGCCTCCGTCGCCGTTCTCAACCCGTTCGTAAAACCCGCGGTCTATCTCGCCAGTTTCCAGGTCGGTGGCGTGTTGCTCGGTTCGAGTGCGGCCGAGTCCTGGGACGAGGCAACGACCGGTGAAACCGCGGCTCTTGCGGTTCGGCAACTGTTGCTCGGCAACGTCGTCGTTGCCACCGTCCTTTCGATTCTCGGATACGCGACCGTTCTCCATCTGACGCGTGCCCACCGGCGACGAGCAGACCGCCGTTCCGGGACGTCGGTCGTCTCGGCCGTGCTCGGTCTCTTCCGTCGGTGATCGACGACTTGTACTATCGAACGGACTAGCCGTGAGTTCGCCACTCACGTCCGTCGAACCCGCTTCAGTAGCCGCTGTCCGACAGTATGAGTAGCCGGCAGCTGTCGATGACGTCCCGTCGAATCGACGTGCAGTCGAGTCGATAGGCTGACACTCGTTTACAGATACAATAAACTCTTGTGAACGGTATCCTCATTGTGGGTGAGATGAACCGAAGAACGATGCTCGGCGGACTCGGTGCTGCGGGACTGGCGGGTCTCGCCGGCTGTCTGGGACTTGTCGGAATGGACAAACACGAGTCGTCACCGGCTGGCGTCAACGCGGACGTACGTGACGAGACGGGGTACGAGGAGACCGACGTCGACGGCATCACCATCGAGGAGGAGGTCGGTGTCGGCGGTGTCTCGGAGACGATCGCCGTCACGAACTACGTGACCGAACACGAGAAAGCCGTAGAGATCCCGCCGATCGGCAGCCAGCGCGCTGCCGTATTTTCGGTCCTCACGTCACCCCAGATCGGGGTTGCTGACCGAAACGTCAACCCCATCGAAGACATGTCCGCCGCCGAACTCGTCGATCTGGTCGCGGACAACTACGACGACATTGGAAACGTCTCCCACGAAGACGACGACGAGATCTCGATTCTCGGTGAGACGACCTTGCGATCACGGTTCAGCGCCGACGCGACGTTCGACGGCCACGATCTCGAGGTCGACGTCCACGTCACGGAGGCCGTCGACGCCGGCGACGATCTCCTCGTGACGATCGGGGTCTATCCGGCGGAACTTCGCGGACGGGAAAAGGACAACGTCCTCGCACTGATGGAAGGTGTCTCCACCGATCGCGATGACGAAACCGGGGACGGTACGGACGACGAGAACGGAACGAGCGACGGTGACGAGGGGGAAACCGACGGTGATGACGGTGACGACCGCGAGGGTAACGATACCGACGCGGACGACGGCGATCTGCTCGAGAACCTCGACTAGACCACACCGGTTTCGTATCCGAGCGACTGCGTCTCACCAGCTTCGATCGTCGTCGCTATCATCGTCGCCGTTGCCGTCGTCAGTATCGTCGTTCGTATCCGCCCAGGGATCGGTCTCAGTGTCGTCGACGTCCCTCCAGGGGTCGACCTCGTCAGTGCGATCCGAATCCGCACTCGAGTCGGGATCTTCGACGCCGTTTGCGTGCTCCCATGGGTCGGACTCGTCGGCGTCCTCCCAGGGGTCGCGTTCGTCCCACGACTCGCTGCCGCTCGTCCAGCCGTCCTGCCCGGTTCTGTGATCGACGTCGGCGCGGACCGCCGCTCGCTGGCCGGCGATCAGATCGAGCTCCGCGTTCGTATCGCCGAGTATCAACAGCGCGTAGTACTGGAAATAGGTCGTGATCGGCATCCAGACCAGCGCCATGAACAGCAGGCCGACCGCGAACCCAACGACGACGACCGGCAGCGCGAGCAACCCGCCGATCGATCCGAGGACGACCACGAGCAGGGCGATCACGAGACCGAACGTGACGACCAGCGCGAACAGCCCCATCCCGACGATGAGCCAGGCGGTGATCGTGACCGCGATGAGGAGGATCCAGAACAACACCAGATAGACCACGTACTCCATCGGGTTCGCGGTGAGCGTCCCCCAGAATCGACGCCAGGCGCCGAGGACGCCCCGTTCCTCGAGGAGCATGATCGGTGCGACGAACTCGTCGGTAAACCGTCGGACCACCGAATACGCCAGATACAGCCCGAACCCATACAGCGAGTAGGCAGCGAGCCAGCCGGCCGAGAGATCAGTGATCGTCCCCTCTCCAAGAGCGACGAGGGCAACGGGTATCGCACCGAGAACGGTAGCGACGAGCAACAGTCCGAGCCGAAACAGGAACAGCCGCGCTCCGCGGCCGAGATTCTCGAGGACGTAACGTCGCACGTGAACTTCCGTCGAGCGAAGCGACTCGATGAAGACGAACTCCATGATGCCGGCGACGAGGGCATACCCCAGCCACAGTATCAGTGCGATCGCGCCGAGTACGACAGCAGCGACGAGGAGTTCCTCGAGTGGTAGCTCCTCCTCGAGTGGCGGCTCGTCTTCGAGTTCTGGGGGTTGTTCGACCGCCGGCGTCGGCTCCTCGAGCAACACCGCGAAGTCGCTACCGAAAACCGACGGTCCGAGTCCAAGCCCGAGCGAACTGACGAAGACGACGACGACCGCGAGGCGGAGCCACAGCCCTACACGGACCGGCGTCAGAAACCGTCGCGTCGTCTCGAGTGCGTCACTGAGGTCGTCGACCGCGTGCATGCTATCCCTGTTTATCCCCACGATTGGTAACGATACTGCTCTCGCTCGCGGCTGACTGCGTTTTTGCCGTTCGATCCGGGCCCCAAACGAGAGGTATGTGCTATCAAACACGTTCCGTCGGAGACAGTTCGGGACGCATTTAACCTCCAAGCACTCACATCCGACGTATGGATATCCGCCGGCTCGCGCGAGGAACCGTCGAGTGGGATCGCCTCGAGCGTGTCGCCCGGACGCTGGCGGATCGCTACGACCGCGAGGAACTCCGCGTGGAGTTTCTCGAGGCCGACAACTGGCTGTCGACGCCTTGTGTGATCGACGAGGAGTGGTTCGTCAAGATCGTCTCGCGACAGAACGCACTCGTCCACGCAGTCCTGACGACCGGCCGGAACGTGGGTGCGGTGTCGGCGGGCACCGATGGCTTCTTCGGCCGGTTCGACACGCCACGAGAGATGGTCGAACACGAGTACGAGGCGACCGAGCGGATGCGCGAGATCGGCATCAACGCGCCCCGACCGATAGACGCCTTCGAAGTCAACGGGCTCGGCGTGCTCGTCCTCGAGTATCTCCCGGCGTTTCGATCGCTCGAGGACACGCCCGATTGGCTCGTCGCCGAGCGCGCGACGGAGCTGTTCGAGATGCTCGCGACGCTGCGTGATCATGGGATGGCCCACGGCGATCTCCGCGCCGAGAACATCCTGCTGTGTGACGACGAATTCTACTTCATCGACGCCACCAACGTTCACGACGACCGCGTCGCCGAAACCACGGCCTACGACCTCGCCTGTGCGCTCGCGGTCCTCGAGCCAAGAATCGGCGCAGGCGACGCCGTAGCGGCGGCTGCGACGGTCTACGAACCGGACGAACTGCTCGCTGCCCAGCGGTTTCTGGATTTCGTTCGCCTGCGTCCCGACCACGAGTTCGATTCGACGCAGCTACACGTCGAACTCGAGCGGGCCGCGGAGCGTCAACAACAGTAGTTTCGTCGTCGGTCATACGGTCTCCTGTCGTCACTGACTGCCGATCGCCAGGGCGGGGGCGGCGATCGGCGGGAGATCGAGACAGCAGTCCGTATCAGGCGTCGCTACTCGTCTTCTTCGTGTTCACGAAGCACCGTCGAGACGGTGTTCGAGACCTCTTCTATTGCGACGGCGTTGGTCTTTCGGAGGTCTCCCTCCTGGGCCGCTCTCAAGTGTCGCAACGCCTCGCGGAGGTGATGCTCCGTCTCGGAGTCGGTGTCGTCGGTCATCGTTTCGAGGGAGACGAGCTAACGGACCCGTCCGGTTAAGTTCGTCGCCGCCCCGCGATCGCCGTCTGTCCCACTCGAGTCACTCGAGCGTGTCGCGAACCGCGGCCCGCCGCTCGAGGAAGGTCGCGTCGTCGAGTACCGGCGTCGCCGCTTCGCGGTCGACGTCTGCGTCCGCCTCGAGGTCGATCCAGGCCCGACAGCCCCGGTAGGCGGGTCGTTCCTCGACTATCGCGGGCGACTCGAGTTCGGCGACCCGGAGCAAGAGGACGCGCAGGTCGTCGTCGGGATCGTACTTGTCTCGCAGGCCGTCGGGTGTGTAGACGTAGTGTCGGGCCAGCGCCTCGAGATCGTCGCTCGAGACGGTGTACTCCTCGTGGACGTCGGCGACGGCACGAATCGGGACGCCCGCGTCGGGTTTGGCGCTCGCGCGATAGTAGTAGTTCTCGTACCGGGACTGGTAGCGGCCGGGCTCCTGGTGGGAGTAGGCCGGATACAGCGCGAACCGTTCGTCGATCGTTCCCGGATCGAGCGTCGGGTGACGAACGAGTACCGTCTGCGTGCCGTCGATGAGGGCGTTGACGACGCCGGCGCGTTCTTTCAGTGCGGCGATCGGCTCGGCTGCGGTCGTCGCGTCGCTCATTGGTGTCAGTGTCTCGAACGGAGACGTGCCACAACTCGGTTTCGGTCCCCGATCCCTTCGGCCGCCACATCGTCGAGTCTCATCACCGTCACCGACGGATTCAAGTACAGTTGTGCTAACGCAACGACAACGATGAACGGAAATGCGGACCGACTGGCGACTCGCTCGAGGGGATCGCGATGAGGGGGTTCGTCCTCGGCGGTGTTAGCTCCGGCGTCGGAAAGACGGTGGCGACGCTGTCGATCGTCCAGGCACTCGCCGACGCTGGCTACGACGTCCAGCCCGCGAAGGCGGGGCCGGATTTCATCGATCCGAGCCACCACGAGGCGCTTGCAGGCCGACCCTCCCGGACGCTCGACCTGTGGCTCTGTGGTGAGGACGGGCTCCGGCGGAACTATCATCGTGGCGAGGGCGACGTCTGCGTCGTCGAGGGCGTGATGGGGCTGTACGACGGCGACGGCTCGAGCACGGCGATGGTCGCCGAGGCACTCGACCTCCCCGTCGTGCTCGTCGTCGACGCGAAAGCGGGTATGGAAAGCGTCGCGGCGACCGCGCTGGGCTTCGAGCAGTACGCCGAGACGATCGGCCGCGACGTCTCCGTCGCCGGTGTCGTCGCCCAGCGGGCCCACGGCGGTCGCCACGAGCGGGGGATCCGCGACGCCCTCCCCGATGGCCTCGAGTACTTCGGCCGGGTCCCGCCGAACTCGGCGCTCGAGATCCCCGACCGACATCTCGGCCTCGAGATGGGCACGGAGGCCGCGCTCCCGACCGACGCGTTGCGTGAGGCGGCCGAATCGCTCGCAGCCGAACGACTGGCCGATATCGCGCGGGAGCCGCCGGCACCCGCCGAGCCAGTCGACCGTCCCCGCGATCCCGTCGACGCGACGGTCGCCGTCGCCGACGACGCCGCCTTCTGTTTCCGGTATCCGGCGACGCTCGAGCGCTTCCGTGAGCGTGCCGATCTGGTCACGTTCTCACCGGTCGCCGGCGACCCAGTCCCCGACTGCGACGGGGTCTATCTCCCCGGCGGCTATCCCGAACTCCACGCTGCCGACCTCGAAGCGTCGGGGACGCTCACGGAACTCGGCGACCGCGCCAGTGAGGGTCTGCCCGTCCTCGGCGAGTGTGGCGGCCTGATGGCCATGAGTCGGTCGCTGACGACGGCCGACGGCGATTGCCACGAGATGGCGGGGATCCTGCCGGCCGACGTAACGATGCACGACCGTTACCAGGCACTCGACCACGTCGAACTCGAGGCCCGCGATGGGACCGTGACCGCCGCCGCCGGCGAGACGCTTCGCGGCCACGAGTTTCACTACTCGAGTGCAGCGGTCGACGGCGACGCCCGCTTTGCCTTCGAGACGGTCCGTGGGGACGGGATCGACGGCGAGCACGACGGGCTGACCGAGTACGAGTCGCTGGGGACGTACGCCCACGTCCACGCGGCAAGCGGTGCGTTCGACCGGTTCCTCGAGTCGATCGCGCACTGACTGCTGTCCGGCAGTATAAGCGACGGTCGGCGATCCGTACTCCCGACGAAACGGTGTCTCGGACTCTTTTTCGAAGTATTCACCGAAATTGATACGCAGTCAAATAATTAACACGAAGGACAACGTACTGTCAACTGTATGTCCGAAAGCATCCAGCGACTCGAGCCCCTAGAGCGCAAGCCGCTGACCGACCGGACCTGTCTCGTCACCGGCTCCTCGCGGGGAATCGGCCGCGAGATCGCCTTCGAACTCGCCCGCTGTGGCGCCGACGTAGCCGTGAACTATCGGTCGGCCGAACAGCGGGCCCAGGAGGTTACGGAGACGATCGAAGCCAACGGCGAGACGGCCGTCCCCGTGCAGGCCGACATCGCCGACCCTGACCAGGTCCAGCGGATGGTCGAGGAGGTCCACGACGAACTCGGCGAGATCGACGTCCTCGTCAACAACGCGGGGATCACCGTCGACCGGACGTTCGAGAACATGACCTACGAGGACTGGCAGACGGTGATCGACGTCAACCTAAACGGGACGTTCAACTGCACGAACGCCTTCTACGAGGACATCAAGTCCTCCGAACACGGGCGGCTGATCAACATCTCGAGTGTCGTCGGCCAGCAAGGCAACTACGGACAGGCAAACTACGCGACGTCGAAGGGCGGCCTGTTTGCGTTTACCCGGACGCTGGCACTCGAACTCGCCAGTCACGACTCGACGGCCAACTGTATCGCGCCCGGCTTTACCGAGACGGACATGCTCGAGAAGGTCCCCGACCGCGTCCAGGAGAAGATCCGCGAGGACATCCCGCTGGACCGCTTCGCCGAACCCGAAGACATCGTGGGGATGGTTCGGTTCCTCGCCAGCGATCACGCCGACTACATGACCGGACAGGTCATCGGGATCAACGGCGGGATGGAGTGGTAGACGGTCGGCTGAAAGCGATACCGGCGTCGCGACCGACTCGTGGTTGTGCCGGAAGACAGGTCCGACCGACAGTGAGTGATACGGTCTCCTGTAGTCAATTACCGCCGATCGCCGACCCCGTCCTGGCGATCGGCGGTACATCGTTACAGCAGTCTGTATGAGGGGCGCCGTCGGTTCTTGCTCGAAACCGAGTCGTCCTCCACAGATCAGTCGCTCGAGACAACTGTCACGCACGATTTTACAACCACGTTTGGCTTATCGAAACCACACATGGGCAACCATGGTTTCTCTACTCCAAACAAAATTGTTTTAGGGGAGGCGGCTGTTTCCACGGGTGATGCCACCCATCGCGCTTCCACACGACGCGAAGGCCGGCCCGACCAAACCCGAGGTCCGGGCCGTCGTCCGCTCGAAGTTGGCACTCGAGGACGACGACCACTTCGCGGAGGTCGGCTCCTGTACTGGGGCCGTTACTATCGAAGCCGCACAGCGAGCCGGACGGGTGACCGCCGTCGAGCGCAAGGCCAGCCGGCTCGAGACGACCGAGCGGAACCTCGCCGCGAACGAAGCGACGGTACAGGCCGACGTCGAGTTGCGAAACGCGGAAGCGCCCGATGGCCTGCCGGCCGACGCCGACGCCCTCTTTCTCGGCGGCAGCCGGAACTTCGAGGCCGTCCTCGACCACGCCGTCGAGACCGAGGTCGACCGTATCGTGATGAACGTCTCCCGACTCGAGGTCGCCGGCCGAGCCACGGAGGCCTTCCGGGAGCGCGACCTCCTCGAGGAGGTCGTCCAGTTCCAGGTGAGCCACGGCTACGAACTCGCCGGTGCGACGAGTTTCGATTCGGACAACCCGGTCTACATGCTGGTCGGGAGTGCGACGCCCGACTCGGACGCAGACGGTGATGAAGACGGGACGACCGTCGCCGCCGACGGATGCGGAGGTGAGCCACAATGACGCTGTACGGCATCGGGCTCGGTCCCGGTGAGGCGGATCTGGTGACCGTCCGCGGAAAGCGCCTTCTCGAGGACTGTGACGTGGTCTACTCGCCGGGTCGACTGTCCCGGTCCGTCGCCGTAGAACACGTCGACGAGTCGAAGATCGGGGACCTCGATTTCCCGATGACCAGAGACGAAGAGAAACTGCGTGCGGCCTGGAAAGAAGCCGCAGCGGAGATCGCGCCCAACGCCCGCGAGGGCGACGTCGCCTTCGTCACGCTGGGCGATCCGAACGTCTACTCGACGTTCGGTCACTTGCGGCGGACGATCGACGCGTTCCATCCCGACGTCGACCTCGAGATCGTTCCCGGCGTCAGCGCCGTGACGGCGTTTGCGACCGCGCTGGGCGTCGAGATCGAGGCCGGCGCGGGGCTCTCGCTTCGCGAGGCTGCCGACGGCCACAGTCCGACGGGGCCCGACCGGATGATCCTCTTTAAGGTTACCGACGCGCCGGCGACCCACGAGGGACTCGTCGAGTCCGGCTACGAGGTGACCTACGGCCGGCGACTCTTCATGGAGCAGGGCGAGACGATCGTCACCGACGATCCCGCGGCGGTCGACGACCGCGACTACTACACCCTCGCCTACGCCGAGAAGGAAGACCTCGAGGTCGAGCAGGCGACGGCGGCGTTTTCGACGACCGACGACACCTCGAGCGACGACGATACCGAGCCCGACGACGCGACCGCAGGCGGCGAGTCGATCGCAGACGGCGGCGAGTCGCCGGTCACGGAGCGACTGTCGGAAGACGGACTATCGTCCGAACGCGAGCGAGGTGTCGAGTTTCGGTCCTTACCGGAGGATTCGGACGTCGACGGCAAACTCGTCGACCTCGAGCGTGCCGAGGGCTGTGAACACGGCGACTGTAACGAGCACTGGTACTAATGGTGGACACGACCGAGACGGACGACAACGGAGACGAAGCTGGAGACGACGGCGACCCCCAAAACGCGATCGATGCACAGGGAGACCGCCGGCGAGAGGAGTTAGACGACCGGATCTTCGAGCACAGCGCCGGTGACGAGCAGGCGGGGATCCCCTTCGTCGGCGCCGGTCCCGGCAACCCGCGACTGTTGACCGTCGCCGGAAAGGAACTGCTCGAGGACGCGGATCTCGTCGTCCATGCGGGCTCGCTGGTCAACAGCGAACTCCTCGAGGAGTACTGTGCCCACGCGGAGCTCGTCAACTCCGTCGGGAAGGACCTAGAGGAGCTGATCCCGCTCATGCGCGACGCCTACGAGGAGGACCGGAACGTCGTCCGCCTTCACAGCGGCGATCCGGCGATCTACGGCGCGGCCAAAGAGCAGATGGATGCCCTAGAGCACGAGGAGGTCCCGACCTACTTCGTGCCGGGTGTCACTTCCGCGTTTGCGGCCAGCGCGACCCTGCGGACCCAACTGACGCTCAACGAGGTCTCCAATCACGTCGCGTTCACTCGACCCCAGGGGAAGACCCTAAGCGAGGAGGAAGACCACATCTCCGACTTCGTGGAGATGGGCGACGTGACGACCTGTATCTACCTGGGGACCCACGCGGTTCGGGACACGATGGATCGGCTCCTCGAGGACGGTCACGATCCCGAGACGCCAGTTGCAGTGGTCTACCACGCCTCCTGGCCGGACGAAGACGTCATTGTCGGTTCGATCGGCGATATCGCCGATAAAGTGGCGGAGGCCGGCTATCGGGCCTCGGCGCTGGTCGTCATCGGCGACGCCGTGACCGGCGCGGGCTACGAGCGCTCCTATCTCTACGGCGACTGGGCGAACCGGGGTTCTTCGGACAGTTCGGCGGAAAACGCGAGCGAACCGGAGGCGAGCGATGACTGAGACGCTTTGGACTCGAGACCGCAAACACGGTGAAATCCCCCAGCCCCGCGGTGGACGAGACGGGTCGATAGCACGTGAAATGGACGAATTCGTGACGACAGTGATTCGACAATGAGTTCAGAAACTGAGAACACGGAGACGAACGACGGATCGGACGGCGGTCACTGTTCGACGCCGGACTCGGACGGCGAAGTCGCCGAGGAGATCGCGATCGTCTCCTTCGAGCGCAAGATGGAGACCGCCGAGGAGATCAAAGCCGAACTCGAGGATCGATACGAGTCGATCGAGATCCTCGAGTACCACGGCGACGTCTTCGAGGCCCACTGGGGCGAGTACGACTGCTTTATCGGCCTGATGGCCTCGGGGATCGCGATGCGAAAGACGGCCCACCTGTTGGACGACAAGTGGGACGATCCTGCGATCTGTGTCGTCGACGAGGAACTGACGTGGGCGATCCCGATCACGGGTGGCCACCATGGCGCCAACCAGGTCGCACAGGATCTGGCGACGATGGGTGCCGTCCCGGCGATGACCACGGCCTCGGAGGCCGCCGGCAAGCAAGGTGTCGAGTCGAAGGCGAAGGCGATGGACGCCCACGTCGTCAACGGCGACTCGACGGTCAAAACCAATCTCGCCGTGCTGGACGACACCCTCGGCCCCGTCGAGCGACTCGAGGGACCGAAGGCCGTCCTGGTAGGTGACGACGTCACCGTCCTCAAACGAAACAAAGACGACGGCGTCGTCATCGGCACCGGCAGCGTCTCCGGTGCCGACACCGCGGCCTTCCTCGAGGCCTGGGACGAAGCCCTCGAGCGGACCGACTACGGCGTCGAGGACGTCGAGTTCGTCGCCACCGCGACGCGTAAGGAAGACGAGGAGGGGCTGCTCGCGGCAGCCCAGGAACTCGATCTGGGCGTCGTCGCCTTCGACAAGGAGACGCTGCTCGACCACGAGGGGCCGACGCCCTCGAAATCGAAGGAGCTGATCGGCTGGCCCGGTGTCTCGGAGGCGTCGGCGATCGCCGGCGGCCGCGAGCAGGAACTCGTACTCGAGAAGATCAGCTACGAGGACGAAGTCACGGTGGCGATCGGCAAATGAGCGAAAGCGAATCCGACACTGCAGACTCGAGTAGCGGAGCCGGCGGGACGCCAGACGACCACGGCACCCTCTACGTCGTCGGCATCGGCCCCGGGCTGCCCGAACACATGACCACGAGGGCAAAGCGCGTCATCGAGTCGGCCGACGTCGTCATCGCCTCGAGTCTCTACCAGGAGTTCCTGCGCGATGACGGAACGCTGCCGCCGGAAGACGCCGTCGACGAAGACGGGATCGCGACCCGCGACGACGGGTTCGAACAGGAGATCGTTCGTTCGACGATGGGTCGCCAGATCGAACTCGCCCGCGCGGCGTTCGATCACGTCCGGGAGGGCAGAGACGTCGCTCACGTCTCCGGCGGCGATCCCTCGGTGTACGGCAAGTCCGACCTGATCTTCAAGATGGCCGAAGAGGACGACGCCACGGACGTGCCGATCGAGATCGTCCCCGGTCTCACCGCGGCGCTTGGCGGGGCGGCAAACGTCGGCGCGCCGCTGTGTAACGACTTCTGTACCGTCTCGCTGTCGGACAAGTGGCGTGGCTGGGACGAGATCGAGGAGAAACTGCGCGCGGCCGCGATCAGTGACTTCGTGATCGTGCTGTACAACTGCTGGCGCAACTACGAGCAGGCCGTCGAGATCGTCCGCGAGGAGCGCACTGACGACGCCCTCGTGGCGATCGTCAACGACGCCGGTCGTGCCGACGCCGGCCGCAACGGCGAAAGCGAGTTCGTCACGACCCTCGGCGAGGCCGCAGACCACGACGACAAGGTCTCGGGAATGGGTACCTCGTTGATCATCGGCAACCACGAGACCGAGACCTGGAGCAACGACGACCGAACGTACCTCGTCACGCCCCGCGGCGGGCGTGACGTCGACGATTTCTGACCGATACCACGATACAACCATGAGTACGGACACTGACGCAGACGCTGACGACGAATCGACTTCCAACTGTGGCGCCTCGAGCACCAGCGAAACCGATGCCTCGAGCGGGTCGAAGTGTGGTGGTGCCTCGAGTTCGGACGACTCGAGTTCCAAGTGCGGCGCCTCGACGTCCAGTTCCTCATCGTCGGGATCGAGCTGCGGGGCCTCGAGTTCGGACGACTCGAGCAACGAACAGGAGGTCGGCGCGACGGTCGACGACTTCGACGCCGAACCCGGGCAGCTGATCGCCGTCGGGCTCGGCCCCGGCCACCCCGAGGGGATGACCGAACGGGCCAAAAACGCCCTGCTCGAGGCCGACCACCTCGTCGGCTACACGACGTATATCGAACTGATTCCCGACGAGATCACCGAGCAGGCCGACGACATCTACGACACGCCGATGTGTGGCGAGGTCTCCCGCACCGAGGAGTCGATCGATCGTGCGCTCGCGGGCAACGACGTGGCGATCGTCGGGAGCGGCGACCCAAACGTCTATGCGCTTGCCGGACTCGCACTCGAGATCTTAGAGTCCAAGGGCGCGACGGCGTCGATGGTCGACTTCGAAGTCGTTCCTGGCGTGCCGGCGGCCCAGTCCTGTGGGGCACGACTCGGCGCTCCGCTCGTAAACGACACCGTCTCGGTCTCGCTGTCGGACCACCTCGTCCCGATGCCCGAGATCGAGTCCCGACTCCACGCGGTCGCAAGCGAGAACTTCACGATTACGATCTACAACCCCTGGAGCCGCAAGCGCCGGGAGAACTTCCAGAAGTGCTGTGAGATCTTGCTGGCCCACCGCGATCCCGACACGCCCGTCGGGATCGTTCACGGCGCCGGTCGCGAGGACGAACAGGTGATGATCACCGAACTCGGCGAACTCGAGGAGCTGGGCGAACACGAGATCATCGACATGACGACGACGATCGTCGTCGGCACCGAGGATACCTACGTCTGGGACGACCGGATGGTCACGCCCCGGGGCTACGAGACGAAGTACGACTACTGAGCACGAATCCACCATGCCACGATACGAAATCACTATCGAGAAAGACGCCTGCGACGGCATCTTCGCCTGTCTGACCCGCGATCCCAGATTCGTCGAAGGCGAAGACGGCCTCGCGACGATCGATCCGGACGCGGATCCGGTCTACGACTGCGACGGCGAGGTCACCGACGATGCGACACGCGTCGTCGCGACGTTCGACGACGACCGTCTCGACGAGGCCAGACAGGCCGCCGCGGCCTGTCCGACCGACGCGATCGTCGTCGAGGAGGTCGGCGAATGAGCGACACACAGCCGACACGCGACGAGCGATCGGCATCCGTCGAGGTCGACGTCCCGGCCGACCCGCTCGCGGGCCACCCCGCGACGGCGTACTTCTGGGGCCACGTCGCCGGCAGCGGGACTGTCTCCACCGACGGCATCGACGTGGTGACCACAGACGAGACCTCGGCGGAAGTCCTCGCGGCCGTCGCCGGCGGCGATCTCGATCGGGAGACGGTCAGCCGCGACTACGCCCACGACACGTCGATCACGCGGACCGAAGACGAGTACACTCTCTCGATCGGCGGCGACGAATCGGGGGTACTCGGCCGCAACAGCGTGCTCGGTCTCCCGGTCGACGGTCGCGGCAACTATCGCTTCGAAGCCTTTGCGGGCTACGAGCAGGAACTCTTGCGGGGCTTGCTCGAGGGCTGTGGCACGATCTGCTTCAAGTCCTCGAGTGGCACCGTCGGGATCTCGTTCGTCCACGACGACCGGCAGCTGCTCGAACTGACACGGGAGTTGATCGCCGGTTGTCCCGTCGACGCCCCCTGTGGCGAGCTCTCGGAGACCGCTTCGGGCGGCTACTGGTTCGGCGTCGACGACGACGTCGTCCCCGAGTTCGGAACGTGGCTCTACGAGGACTGTACGGCGACTGGCCTGTTCGCTCCCAGTCGGCGCCGAAAACTCGAGCGGAGCCTCGAACAGGCCGACGCCTACGACACGTAAGACGAGACGATCACGATGCACACACCCGATGACACCGCCTCCACGTCCGCGTTCGACGACGAAGCCGTCCTGCTGATCGGCCACGGCTCCCGTCGCGAGAAGTCGAACGAACAGGTTCGGGAACTGGCCGCCGGCCTCGAGTCGCGACTGGGGATCCCGGTCGATGCCGCGTTCCTCGAACTCGCAAAACCGTCGCTCGAGGAGGCGTTTGCCGAACTCGCGGCGGTCGTTTCGCGGGTGACGGTCGTCCACTGCTCGCTGTTCGCCGCGAGCCACGTCAAAAACGACGTGCCGCTGGCGATCGAGCAGGCCCGCGCGACCCACGACCTCGAGATCGACAACGGTGCCCATCTGGGCATCCATCCCGCAATCTTGGACCTCCTCGACGACCGGGCCGCCGCGGTCGAGGCCGAACTGGGCGTCGACCGCGCGGACGACGACGTCGCCGTCGTGCTCTGTGGACGGGGCTCGAGCGATCCGGACGCAAACGCCGACGTCCACAAACTCGCACGGTTACTCTACGAGGGGCGGGCGTTCGATCGCGTCGACGCCTCGTTTATCGGCGTCACCGAGCCGACCCTCGAGGAGACGCTCCACGGACTCTCGAAACACCGGCCCGACGCGGTCGTCGTCCTCCCCTACATGCTCGGCGACGGCGTCCTCACCCAGCGCGTTCGCGACTGGACGGTCGACTTCGACGACGACTATCCCTACGTCTCCGCGCTGGCCGGCGAACCGCTTGGGACCGACTCGCGGCTGTTCGACGTCCTCGCCGACCGCTGGCAGGAAGCGCGCAGCGATAGCGTCGAGATGTCCTGTGACACCTGCAAGTACAAAGTCGACCTCGAGGGCTACGAGGAGGACGTCGGCGGCGCGCGGGCCATGCTCCGTGCGCTCGCCCACCAGGAGGCCCACGCGGACCGCGAGAACGTCGACGACGAGCCCCACACTCACGACGCGCCGGCAAAACACGTTGCGGTCTGTACGAACCGGACCTGTGCCGACATGGGGTCGCCGGCGGTGCTCGAGCGACTCCGCCAGGAAGCCAGAGATTCTGCGCACTGTGACGCCCGCATCACGCGGTCGTCCTGTCTCGGACGCTGTGGCGACGGACCGATGGTCGCCGTCTATCCGGACGGGATCTGGTACGGCGACGTCGAAGCGTCGGATGCCGAACGAATCGTCTCCGACCACCTCGATCGGGACCGCATCGTTAGCGATCTCGTCGATCAGACCCTCTGACGTATCGCTCGCCAACCAGCGACTACCACCCCATCTCGAAAACGAACACAAACAGACATGAGCTGTCACGAAATCGAAGCACTACGACTCGGACTGATGAACGTCCTCGGCGTCGGGGACGAGAGCACTCGCGAACACGCACGGAAAGAACTCGAGGGCCATCTCGATGGACCGATCGAGGGGCTCGTCGAGGCCGAGACGCTGACGGAACTCGAGCGACACCTCGACGCCACATTGGTCGACCTAGAGGAGGAAGTCGCCGCGATGGACGCGGACGACCCCGAATACGATTACACGCGGGGTCGACTGCTCGAGGTCCGCAACGCCGAGCGAGCGATCGAGCGGCTTCGCGTCCAGGGCGGGAGCATCGTCGACGGGCTCGGCGAGGCCCACGACACCCTCCACGAAACGTTCCCGGTCGAGGAGTGAGGATGAGCGACGCTGCTGACGTCGACCGAGAACGCGGATTCGAACGCCGGTCAGCCCCGCTCGGCGAGATCGACGTCGCCCGTAGCCGGCACATGTGGACCCGCTCGGCAGTCCACGTTACTGCAGGCGGCAACCTCGTCGTTACTGGCGAGTGGGACGGGACCGTCACCGCCCGCGAGGTCGACTCTCTCGAGACCCGTTGGACGGCGACACACCCGGACCACGCGATCGGAATCGCGACGCTCGACGCCGGGAGTGACGGCGGCGAGCCGGACGCGATCGTCGTCGCCGGTCGTGGCGAAACGGGCACGATCGCGGCCTACGACGCCACGACGGGCGAGCAGCGCTGGTGTTACGAGACGGTCGACGACCTCGGCGAGCCCACCGAGGACTCGATCTTCTATCTGCCGTACGTGGTCGCCCTCGAGACCCACGGTGAGACCTGCTACGCGGCTGCACGTCGATACGAACGCGACGGCGAGACGCGCCAGTGGTACAGTACCGTCTACGCGTTCGAGCCCGACGGGACCGTTCGCTGGCGCTACGAGACCGACGCGTCGCCGATCGCCTTGGACATAGACGCCGACGGCGAACGGCTCGCGGTCGGCTACAACCGCTGTATGGGCGACCACGACACCGGTCTCGTCGTGCTCGAGGCCGGAAGCGCGACGATTGCGTCGTCGCGAAACGGCGGCGGTGAAACCGCTGACGGTGGCGACCTCGAGTGGACCTGGGATCCCGGAACGGAAGGCGACCGCCGCGTCGGCGACGTGGCAATCGACGGCGAGACGGTCGCGGTCGCGAGCCACGGCGACAAGCGTGGCTACCTGCTCGGCCCTGGCGGTGCCGAGCGGTGGCACGTCGACCTGGCGGTCGAAACCGAGATCGACGGTGAGACGCTTTATGCCTATCCGAACCACGTGGCCGCCGAGGACGGCCGCGTGACGTTCGTGACCGGCAACACCTACGCGGTCGAGAGCCGCGAGACCGAGAACCGACATCCGAACGAACACCGCATCGCGACGTTCGACGCCGACGGCAAGCCGGTGTGGGACGACGCGGTTCGGGGCTTCGTCCACGGTCTCGCGACCGACGACGCGACGGTCGTCACACCCTGTGCCCAGAACTTCCGCGTCCGCGACCCGGACACCCACGCCGTTCGCTTCTTCGACCGCGAGTCGGGCCCGACGGTCAGCGAATGCCTCGAGGGAGTCGCGACCGCTGCCGCAATCGACGACGGGACCGTAGCAGCGATCGAAGAGCCCGTCGCCTACCACGACGACGGCGTGACCCGCGGTGCGTATCGTCTCCACGTCACCGATCTCGAGTCGGATCGCTAACTCGAGTGTTAACTCGACCTGACTCCGGCTATCGATTTCTCGCTCCGACACCCTGTATACGCCACGAACGGCCGATAGGGCCCGAGAGTCGCACACGCAAGGGAAATCACCACAACGCTCACTCTCGTGTATCTTCGCGTATAATGACACCGGGCCTGGACGACGACGGTCTCGAGGAGCGTTCGGACCCCACGGCAGTCGGGGACCCCTCGGACCATCATCACGACGGTGAGCGCGCGGAGGGACCGAACCGCAGGGTGCTGCCCGACGGCGGCCAGGCGGAGATGGCCGACGAAGACGAGGCGGACGACGCTGCGGACGAGGGCGACGAGGAGACCGAAGAAACGGCACCCGAAGGAGAACTCGAGGACGAAACCGAAGCCGACGGCCTCGAGAAAGACGCCGAGGAAGACGAAGCGACGGCGGAGTCCGAAGCCGCGGACGACGAACTCGAAGAAGCCGAAGACGAGGCGGTCGAAGACGAAGCCCCCGAGGACGAGGCCGAAACGGAGTCGGACGAAACGGCCGACGAACTCGAGGACGAGACTGAAGCAGCCGAAGTCGAAGAAGAGGACGAAGAAGCAGCCGAAGTCGAAGAAGAGGACGAAGAAGCAGCCGAAGTCGAAGAAGACGAGGACGAGCCCGAAGCGGAAGAGAGCAGGGACGAGACGGGTGATCTCGTCGAGGACGACCGCGCGGAGGGCCACGCCGCGGACGCCGAAGACGTTTACGAGGGTGACGACGCCTCCGGAGTCTTGCATCTCGATATAGACGGGCTCTTTCTGGATCTGCTCGGCCTCGAGGTCAACCTGAACCCGGTCCAGCTCGACGTGTCGGCGCGGCCAGGCGAGAACAACCTGCTTGGAAACCTCCTGTCCGCGGTGACGGGGCTGCTGGACGGCCCCGGTGCGATGCTGGACAAGGTCAAATCGCTGCTGAGCAAGCCAGTGGAACTGCTCAAACAGCTCCCGGGGAAGGCAAAAGAGCTCCTCAGCGGGCTCCTCGAGCGGCCGAAAGAGCTCCTCAGTGATCTGATGAGCAAGCCCAGGGAGCTGCTCGGTCAGTTGTTGGGCATCGGCGGTGAGGAGGCCGAAGGCGAAGCCGAGGACGAGGCCGAGTCCGGTGGCCTGATCGCCTCGCTCGTCGGCCGGCTGAAAGACGTCCTCGGGAAGCCGATCGAGTGGCTCCGTGGACTCTTCGGCGGTGCCGAGGAGGCGGCTCCGGACGAAGAGGAAGCAGCCGACGTCGATGAGGCGGAGACCGAGGGCGACGCTGACGAGGAGACTGACTCCGAATCACCCGGTCCGATCGCCAGAGCCACGAGCTGGCTGAAAGAACGGTTGGTCGGTCTCATTCCCGGACTTCCGATCGAGGACCTCGTGGCGACGGTCGTCAGCCAGGTGATCAGACAGCTGCTCGAGCAACTCGAGCCGGAGACCGAACAGGGCGAGACAGGCGAGCAACCCGACGCGACACAGGAGGCCGCCTAACTATGAGTGAGAGCCAAAGCGAGACCGAAACCGAGACCGAACACGGAGGAGAGGACGCCGGCACCGTAACACAGCGGATCGATTACGAGAAGGTAACCGAGAATGTCAACATCGACGAGTTAGTCGAGGGCACGCAGTGGGAAGACGAGATCGACGACGACCAGCCACTCGGGGAGGTCCTCGGTGGACAGATCGGCGCGCTCGTTGGCCGAAAGGTCGGCGAGTCCATCGGCCGAACGATCGGCGAGATGGTCGTCGACGAACTGCTCGCACCCGACGAACCGGACGCTGAAGCGGTCGAAGAACCGGAAGACGAAACGGAGGACATGGACGAGGCAGACGAGTCGACAGACGAAGCGGCCGAACCGGACGAACAGGTGGAAGACGAGGAGACCGACGCCGACGAGGAATCCGAAGCGGAGGAGACGGACGAAACGGAAGACGACTCGGGAGGCGAGTCCGAGGCCGACGACGGTGACGAGACGGACGAGTCCGAATCGACTGCCGAGGACGAATCGGACGGCGAATCCGAGGAGGAGTAATCATGCGTCGAACGTACCCAACCAGCTCACCGATCACTACTCGAGGTGATCGCGATGAGTGAAAGCGGACTCACGGAACTGGTCACCCAGGAGGTCAACAACCAGCTCGACGTCGCCGATCTCTTCGGCGATGGTAACATCGAAGACAGCATCGACGGCGGCGATATCGGCGCTGCGGTCGGTCGCGAGTTCGGCGAGCGAGTCGGCCGCGAACTCGGCGCCGCGATCGGCCGTGCGGTCCACGAGACAATCGCACAGGGAATCGAGGAGAACAAGAACCGAAACGAACTCCAGGCGGACCTCAAGACGGCGATTCGAGACGCACTCCGTGAGACGATCGAGGACAGCGACGCGAAAGATTCGGTCCAGTCGCTGGCTCGAAGCGCTACCGAGGGGAGTAACCTCGAAGGACTGCTCGAGACCGATACCGACGAGGAAGACGCCGAGACCGAACCCGAGACCGACGCCGAAGAGTCCGAAAGCGCGACCGAGAGCGCTCGAGAGACGGCCGAGTCGGTCGCGGAAGGCGTCAGCAACACTGCCGAGAGCGCGAGCGAGACCAGCGGACTCGACGAGTTGCTCACGGACGACGCCGAAGGCGAGGAGGACGAAGCGGAAGCCGAGGCGGCTGAAGTAGAAGAGGACGATGAAACAGCGGAGACCGACGACGAAGTCGAAGACGAAGCGACGGACGAAGGCGTCGAGGACGGTGCGGAAGAATCTACCGACGAGGAGACCGAAGCAGCCGAGGAGACGGACGACACCGACGAAGGGACCGAAACCGAGGCCGACGACGAATCCGAACCGTCGGTCGGCGATATCGCGGACCTCCGGGCGGAGACCCTCGAGGACTTCCTCGGCGTGATGTCCTACGAGGACCTCCAGTCGGTGGCCAAAGACGTCGGCGTGAAAGCCAACCTCAGCCGCGAGGAGATGACCGAGGAGATCATCGCAGCCGTGACCGACGAGGGCGACGACGAGCCGGACGCAGACGACGGCGAGGAAGCGGAGGCCGAGGCCGACTGATAAAGCGACCGTAAAATCACGCTTCAGGCGCACGAGGGTCACACTCAAGCCGGCAACAGCCGGCGACAGGAACAGGCGTCCCGGCGATCGAACGACGACACGATCCACCCCATGCCATGAACGACGCAAATCAGGAGCTCCACGAGCGAGTCCACGAGATCCTCCACGACGCAGAGACCGCCAGCGGATCGCTGCTCGAGGACGCCGACGGCGAGTCCGACCTCCTCGAGACCGCGGCGCGGGCGGACGAGCTCCTCGAGGAGACGGAACCGGACGCACTGCTCGAGGCGGTCGGCCTGGACGAGTTACCTGACGGCAGCGAGCCGGACTCGATCCCGGCGGCAATCGCACAGGGCGACCCCGAACAGGTCGAGGAGTTGCGTCGACTGCTGACGCTCTCGGATCTCGCCGACCGGGACGAGGAGGCGGAACTCGAGAGCGCCGTCGGTGGATTACGTGACTCGATCGGTTCGGACGGAGCCGACGCGGCCGACGAAGACGGCGACGAAAGCGACACCAGCGACACTCGAGCGGCGATCGAGTCCGTCGCCGAGACCGCAAGCGAGGCCAGCGGGCTCGACGACCTCCTCGCGGACGACGGGGACTCCGAGTCCGAATCGGAGGCGGAAGACGAAAGCGACGGAAACGGGGACGAAGGGAGCAGCGACGACCTCGGCGAGCAGCTCCGATCGACGGTGGAGTCGACGTTCGCCGACGCCGGTGACGACCTCGAGGGGCTCCAGCAGCGTCTCCAGGAGGCGAGTGCCAGCTCCGTCGGAGACGACGATGCTGAGAGCGAAACGGAAGACGACGAAGACGGACTCCTCGAGACCGATCTCGGTTCCGGCGATCAGGGGGCGTCGGGCGGACCGACACGCCATTCGACGATGGCGCCACCCCCGTCCGATCGCGCCGACATGAAGGGGACCGCGCGTCACTCGACGATGCCCGATAGAAACTGATAGGGCCCGTTCCCGATCGCTCGACACGCCCCGCAACTGTGTATACTATCCGACAGTATTATTCGTCGTTCCAGTCGTCGATGAACAGCCGCGCCCCCATAATCGGAATGAACAGGAAGAACGCGAGCAACATCGTGCCGACGAAAATAGCGTTGATGAACTGGGGAGAGATCGCTGGCGTCAGCATTAGCGAGGCGATGAGTGTTCCGCCCGTAAGCGAGACGACGATGAGGACGAGGAGATCCGTACGCGTGACCGGAACTTCGTCGGACATACCCGTCGCTACGAACCGTGTCATAAAGGCTTTCGAGGTTTCGTGACGACCCGGTCGCGTCCCCCGGAGTTTTGTCCCCCTGGAGCGAACTGCGACCGATGTACGATTCGATTCTCGTTGCGACCGACGGCAGCGAGACGGCAAGCGACGCGACTGTCCACGCGGTCGATCTCGCTCGACAGTACGACGCCACGCTGAACGCGGTCGCCGTCCTCGAGAGCCGGACCGACTACGACAACGCGATCGTCGATCCCGAGGAAGTCGAGCGCCGGCGCAGGGCCGAGGCGGAGACAACGCTCGAGACCGTCGAAGCGTCGGCCCGGGACGCCTCGATATCGGTCGAGACGGCGATCCGATCGGGCGTTCCACACGCGGAAATCCTCGCGGTGGCCGACGACTGCGACGCAGACGTGATCGTCGTCGGAGCACGTGGACGATCCGAGTTCCGCCGAAAACTCCTCGGCAGTACCGCCGATCGGGTCGTCAGACTCGCAGATCGTCCGGTGCTCGTCGTCGGTACCGACGACTGATCGAGCGCTGTCCATTTCTGGAGGGCGAACATTTACTTCCTCTGTCGTATGAAATAGATGTATGACGCTACTCGTCCCCTTCGATGGCTCGGAACTAGCTAGAAACGCACTCGAGAAAGCTTCCGACTTCGGTGACCTGCTCGACGAGGAACTCGTCGTCCTGACCGTTATTCCCGACGATGCCGACTATGCCCGCGAACGAGGCTGGATCACGGAGGGCGAACCGTTCGACGACGAAGCCATCGAAGCGGGTCTGGAGACGCGGGCGAAGGAGGTCGCCCCGGAGGCGACGTTCCGTACCGAACGCGTCAGCTCCGACGAACCCACCGCGACTGCGACGAAAAACGTCGTTCGAGAGATTCGGCGGGTCGCTGGCGATATCGGCGCGTCAGTGGTCTTCATCGGCTCGGAGAACGCCGGCTCGGTGATCGCTCCGCAATCGAGCGTCGGGAGTCCGGTCGCCAGCGACCAGCGATACGACGTCTACGTCGTTCGCAAGCCGGACGCCGACGTCGACCCCGCGGACGTCTCCGATATTGACTCGATGGTCGACTGATCGCTGGCCTATGATACTGCCGGCCAGCAGTCAGTGCGCGGTCGGTCGCGAACGCGCGGCCGTCACCGTCGGCAACGGCCGCAGTCGGGCGACCGACCGGAGACTCGTGCTGTCCGACAGTATGAGCCGACGCGGATCCACTGTTCGTGTTTTTATGATCCTCCTGTCGGTCCAGAAATCGGCAGAAACCGAAGCGACCCGAGGCCGTTAATAGGCGGCCGTTGCTCGCTCGAGTAGAAGCGTGTTCGGACGGGGCCATCGAGCGGTGTCGACAACAGCCCGTACGGGCTGCTGTCCCGATGTCCCGATGCAATCGCGGGACGGATCGCGGTTGCATCGGAAATGACGGACAGCGGTTCGGCTCGCAGAGGAGCGAGGATATGAGGCCACTAGCGTTGGGGTTGCCGATCGACGATCCGATCCTCATCTTCGGGATCGCGATGCTCGTCTTCCTCGTTGCGCCGCTCGTTCTCGCTCGATATCGGCTGCCGGGAATCATCGGCGTTATCGTCGTCGGTGCGGCAATCGGTCCGAACGGCCTCGGGGTCTTATCGCGCGACGAGACGATCGTCCTGCTCGGGGAAGTCGGGATCGTCTACCTCATGTTCGTTGCGGGCCTCGAGATCAATCTCTCCCAGTTCATCGAGTACCGGGACCGCAGCGTCGTCTTCGGACTTCTCTCGTTCGTCATCCCCCAGGCCGTCGGGACCGTCGTCGGCTACACCCTGCTGGGACTTTCCTTCGGGGCCGCAGCCTTGTTCGCGGCGATCTTCGCCTCGCATACGCTGCTCGCGTATCCCGTTGTTAGCCGTCTCGGAATCACTAAGACCGAGAGCGTTACGGCGACGATCGGCGGAACGATCATCACCGACACGCTCGCGTTGCTCGTCCTCGCGGTCGTCATCGCGGGTGCTGAGGGAACGCTTGGGCCGACGTTCTGGCTCGAGTTGGCCGTCGGACTGGTCGTCTTCTTCGCGGGCGTCTGGCTGCTCGTGCCGCGACTCGGGCGATGGTTCTTCCGGACGATCGACCAGGAGAGCTACTTCGAGTTCCTGTTCGTGATGGCGGTGTTGTTCGTCTGTGCCTTCCTCGCCCATCTCGCGGGGATCGAGTACATCGTCGGGGCCTTCCTCGCGGGACTCGTGCTCAATCGGCTCGTGCCCGCACACGGGACGTTGATGAACCGCATCGAGTTCGTCGGGAACGCGTTGTTTATCCCCTTCTTCCTGCTGTCGGTCGGTATGCTCGTCGACGTCAGGGTCCTGACCGACGGCCTCGAGACGGTTACGCTCACCGTCGCCTTCGTCGTCCTCGTGCTCGTGACGAAGTACGCCGCGGCCTGGATGACTGCACGACGGTACGACTACTCCCACGACGAGACGATGACGATGTTCGGGCTCTCGGTCGGCCAGGCTGCGGCGGCGCTTGCGATCGTTCTCATCGGGTTCGAGGCGGCCCTGCTCGGCGAGGCGATGCTCAACGCCGTCGTGTTGATGATCCTCGTCGTCAGCGTCGTCAGCCCGACGATCGTCGATCGATACGGACGGGCGGTCGTCCGTACCTCCGAACACACCGAATACGATACCAGAACGGCCCCACAGCGCGTTCTGGTTCCGTTCTCCCGTAGGTCACAACACCGGGATCACCTGCTCGACCTCGCGCTGTTCGTTCGTGAACCGGGCGACGAGCAACCGCTGTACACGCTGACCGTCGCCCGTCCGGGGCCGCGAGCCGAGGCCGACGTCGCGGCGATCGAGGCCGCCCTCGAGGAGACCGAAGCCTACACTGCCGGTGCCGAGGTGCCGGTCGACTCTCAGACCCGCATCGAAGACAACGTCGCTTCGGGGATCATCCGGGCGATCCTCGAGAATCGGATCACGACGCTGGTCATCGGGTGGGACGGGGAGCCGCGCCACCAGCGGGTGTTCGGCCACGTGATCGATCGAGTGCTGATCCGGACGAATCAACTCGTGCTCGTCTCCCGGGTCCACCAGCCGCTGAATACGACGAGCGAGGTCGTCGTGATTCTCCCGCCCAGGATCCACCACAACGATGGCTTCCCCGGGGCAGTCCATACGATCGAACACCTCACAGAGCAGGTCGGCGCATCGATTCGTGCCGTCGTCGTCGACGACAACCCTGACCAGTTCGAGCGGCTGTTCGACCTCGTCGAGCCGGACGTCCCTGCGACGTTCGAACGCGTCGACGACTGGGAGGCCGTTGGCCGTGTGCTCGAGGAAACCGTCGCCGACACCGACCTCGTCGTTCCGGTGAGTGCTCGTCGGGGGACGGTCGGCTGGGACCCTGCGTTGCGAGGGGTACCGACGACGGTGGCTCGAGCGACCGACGGCAACTTCGTCGTCTGCTATCCGGCCGTCGGTGACCGCGACGATCGGCGATTCCTACAGTTCCAGTGAACGACTGGGTATACTTCCGGACAACACGATGCACACACCGATCGCACTCGAGACGCGATCGGGTGTGTACTGACTGTTGTCTGGTAGTATAATCGTGGGTGCCACCAGTACGAGCGGTTCGCGGGAACGTACAAGTCGGGAGGCAACGCTTATTCACCTGACTACCTTCGGTCCGACCAAGACATGGTCGAACGGAACGGGCGGGGGCGAGATCACCCCGTCCTCACCGGCGCTCCCCGGAGCCCGCCGTCGGCGTTCGTCGAGCAGGCGAACGTCACGGATCCGGAGATCTACGAATCGTTCGCGGAGAACTGGCCCGAGTGCTGGGACCGGGCGGCCGAACTGCTCTCGTGGGACCGGTCATACGAGACCGTCCTCGAGGACGACGATGCACCCTTCTACCGTTGGTTTACCGGCGGGAAACTCAACGCCGCCGAAAACTGCGTCGATCGCCACCTCGAGGCGGGACGCAAGAACCACGCCGCGATCCGCTGGGAGGGCAAACGCGGCGAGCGCGAGGTCTACACCTATCGCGATCTGTACGTGGCGACCAACGAGGTCGCAACAGCCCTGCGGGAACTCGGCGTCGAGGAAGACGACGTCGTCACGATCTATCTCCCGATGATTCCGGAGCTGCCGATCACGATGCTGGCCTGTGCCCGTATCGGCGCCCCACACAACGTCGTCTTCGCTGGTCTCTCGGCGGACGCGCTGGCGACCCGGATGGACGCCGCCGACAGCGAGTATCTGCTCACCTGTGACGGCTACTATCGGCGGGGCAACGCCTTCAACCAGAAGAGCAAGGCAGACAACGCTCGCCTCAAACTCGAGCACGACGTCCGAACGGTCGTCGTCGACCGACTGGGCGAGGACCTGCCACACGTCCTCGGCGACGACGAATACGACTATCACGAGCTTCGCGAGACGTTTACGGGCGAGACCGTCGAGCCGGTGTCGCGGGACGCCGAGGACATGTTGTTTTTGATGTATACCTCGGGAACGACCGGGGAGCCGAAAGGCGTCGTTCACACGACCGGCGGCTATCTCTCACACGTCGCCTGGACCGCTCACGCCGTGTTGGACGTCAAACCCGACGACACCTACTGGTGTGCGGCCGACATCGGCTGGATCACCGGCCACTCCTACATCGTCTACGGGCCGCTGGCACTGGGAACGACGACGGTGATGTACGAGGGGACACCCGACTACCCAGACCGGGATCGGCTCTGGGAGATCGTCGATCGGAACGCGGTCGACGTCTTCTACACCGCGCCGACGGCGATCCGCGCGTTCATGAAGTGGGGCGAGGAGTACCCCAACCGACACGATCTCTCCTCGCTGCGGCTGCTCGGCTCGGTCGGCGAACCGATCAGTCCGCGTCCCTGGAACTGGTATCGCGAGCACATCGGCGGCGGGGACGTCCCCGTCGTCGACACCTGGTGGCAGACCGAGACGGGTGCCGTAACGGTGTCGACGCTTCCGGCGGTCGACGAAATGAAACCGGGAGCCGCCGGACCGGGACTGCCCGGCATCGACGTCCGCGTCGTCGACGACGCCGGCGAGGAAGTCGAGCCTGGCGAGTCGGGCTATCTCACTATCGCTCGGCCGTGGCCTGGCATGGCTCGGACGCTATACGACGGCGACGAACAGTTCCGTTCCGAGTACTGGGACCGCTTTTCGGATCCCGACGCCGACGACTGGCGCTACTTCAGCGGCGACGCCGCCCGGATCGACGAGGACGGCTACCTTACCGTCCTCGGTCGCGTCGACGACGTGATCAACGTCTCCGGACGGCGGCTGAGCACGATGGAGATCGAGAGCGCGATCACCGACGTCCCCGGCGTCGCCGAGACCGCCGTCGTCGGTCGCTCGAGCGAGCCCGGCGGCACCGAAATCTACGCCTACGTAAGCACCGAAGGCGGTTACGACGACGAGAACGCGGTTCGCGAGGCGATCGTCGACAGCATCGAGACAGCGATCGGCCCGTTCGCTCGACCGACGCGGATCCTCTTTACGCCCGAACTGCCGAAGACGCGCTCGGGCAAGATCATGCGTCGCCTGCTCGAGAACATCTCGAACGGCGAGGATCTGGGCGACACGAGCGCTCTGCGGAACCCGGAGATCGTCGGCGAGATCCAGGCCGAGATCCTCGAGGACTGATCATCCCTCGCTATTTCGGGTATTCAAATAGAACGAAATCCGAGTTCGACCGACAACAGCCATTCTTCCCGCTAATCTTCTCGAAGTACTCCGAGAGGGCGACACAATTATATTCGGTCCGCTTGAAAGAGCGAAGCATGAGTCTCGAGGAGACCGACCCGTCGGAACTCACGCGCGACGAGTACGAGTTGCTCCTCGACGCCGCCGAAACGTATCGGGAAGCGCTGGTCGTTCGGCTCTGTGGCGACGTCGGTCTCCGGCCGACGGAGTTGGCCGCGATCACCGTCGACGACATCGACCAGGTTCGGATCGATCCGCCGCGGTATCTGATTCGGGTGCCGGACACCGACGGTGGGTCGGGACGGACGGCGTACCTGCCGACCCGCGTCGAACGGGAACTGCGCCGGTACGCCCGGAGTAACGGACTGACGACCGACGATCGGATCTTTCCCGTCACGCCACGGCGGCTCCAGATGCTGGTCTCGGACGTCGCCGACCGGGCCAGCGACCTGTTCGATCAGCCGGGACTGGCAGACGTCTCAACGGGCGATCTCCGGAGCTACTTCGCTCGGACGGCACTCGTCGAGCACGCGGTCAACCCCCGGGTCGTCAAGGCGGCCGGCGGCTGGGGGAGCTTCGAGGCCCTCGAGCCCTACCTTCCCGAGCCGACGGACGCGGAGATCGTCGACGCCTTCGAGGACGTCGAGCGGCCGTCCGGACCCGGCCACGCCCGCTCGAGTGGCGGCCCCGTCGTGAGCGACGACAGCGTTATTCGGCTGTTGCTCGCGGCGAGCGAGCGCTACGCGTTGCTCCGTCTCGACGCCGACGGCTACGTCGAGCGCTGGAATCGCAGCGCCGCGTCGATGTTTGGCTACCGGGCTGGCGCGATCGTCGGGACACACGTCTCGACGTTCTACACCGACGAGGCCGTCGAAGAGGGCGTTCCCGAACGGGCGCTCTCGACTGCCCTGGAGGAGTCGGGTCACGAACACGACGGCTGGCGCGTCCACAAAGACGGCACCGAGTTTCGCGTGACCGAAGTCATCTCGCCGCTGCGGGACGATCAGGGCCGTCACCGCGGGTTCGCCGTCTTCGTCCGTGACGTCTCGGTAGCCCACGAGGAACTCGAGGCCGTCCGCTCGCGTCGCGACGAACTCGAGGAACAGTACGCAGTGTCACAGGCCCACCGTGCGGTCACCCGATCGCTGTTCGAGTCGACCGACCACGAGGAGATCGAGACGAAGAGCTGTGCTGCCCTGACGGGCAGCCGCGCCTACGAGTGTGCTTGGATCGACCGTGCGACCCACTCGAGTCGACACACAAACTGGCGCGCCGCAAGCGGGATCGAACCCAGCGACGTCGACCGACTGGTGCCCGACGACTGGCAGACCGAAGCGGCGATCGAGCCGCCGGCCGCCGACGAGTCGAAGGTGGTGTCCGAACGCGGCGTCGACGTGCCGATCGATCGAGACGACGGCAGCGACGAAACCGGCGCCGGCCGCGGCGCCATCGCGCGCGTATCACTGTGGTACGGCGATACAGTCTACGGAACGCTCACTGTCGTAACCGACAGAGCCGACGCCTTCGACCACGAGGAACGGCGCTGGCTCGAGACGATCGGTCAGCAGATCGGCTACGCGATCGCTGCCGTCCGCCGGCGCAATCTCCTGTTGTCGGACCGTGTCGTCGAACTCGAACTGGCCTGTCGCGACGACGACTCCTTCTTCGTCGACGCCTCGAATCGCCTCGACTGTCGGTTCGAACTCGACTCGATCGTCCCCGTTTCGGAGTCGACCCAGCTCTACTACCTGCGACTCGAGGGTGCGTCCCCGGCTGACGTCTTCGATCTCGCCGCCGACGATCCCGGCATCGACGACCACCGACTGGTCGAGACCGACGAGGAGGGATGGCGTATCGAGTTCGTCGTCCGCGGCTCCTCGCCGGCGCTGACACTCACCGAGTACGGCGTCACCGTCCTCGAGGCGGTCACCGACGGCGGTGTGACGACGCTGACCGCCGAATGTGCGGCCGACGCCGACCTGCGGACGATCGTCTCCGGACTCCGGTCGGCGTTTCCCGACTCCGAACTGGTCGGCAAACGGGAGGCCGAACGGACCGTCCAGACTGCCCGTGAGTTCCGGGAGGGACTCGAGGACCGCCTGACAGACCGCCAGGTGGCGTCGTTGCGGGCTGCATACTTCGGCGGCTACTACGATTGGCCCCGCGAGAGCACGGCCGAGGAGATCGCCGATGCGATGGGGATCTCTTCGCCGACGCTCCACAACCACCTCCGAAAGGGCCAGCACGAACTCCTGCGGACGTTCTTCGACGATCCGAACGGTGAGGAACCGTCGCCCGAGATCGAGTAATACTGTTGGACAGCACGATTCGACGATCGGTCGCGCGACTGCGGCCGACCCAAGGATGATGGCCGCGAGTTCGCGACCGACGGCTCACTGACTGCTGTCCGACAGTATAACCGGTGTCGTATCCGGTCCTGTCGACGTCGCCTCGATCGATTCGATACTAAGCTTCTAGATACTGTTCGGCTCACTGCCGGATCGAACGCGCGATCGGTCGTGATCGATCGCGATCGAGCCGCGTCGGGCCGTCGAACGATCGGTCGACCGGACCGTTCGGCGGGATATAACCCTCACTATTCTCCTAGTATTGTCAATATCTCCCCTCGAATCCTCCTTGCCCATGGCTCGATTTTGCACAACTAGAGCGCGTTTTTAGTATGCCAGTTGTTCTTGAGTGTGGTGTATCATGTCACAGGAGGATGCGAATCTCGAGGCTCGCCTCGAGGAACAAGAGACGTTCGAGCCCCCCGAGTCGTTCGTCGAACAGGCGAACGTCACGGACCCGGACATCTACGAAGAGTTCGATGAGAACTGGCCCGACTGCTGGGAACGGGCCGCCGACCTGCTCTCGTGGGACCAAGAGTACGATACGGTACTCGACGACGGCGACGCGCCGTTCTACGAGTGGTTCAACGGCGGCGAACTGAACGCGTCGTATAACTGTCTGGACCGGCACATTGAGGACGGTGCAGGCGACAACGTCGCGATCGAGTGGGAGGGTGAACTCGGCGAGACGCGCACGTACACTTACAGCGAGTTGCTCGACGAGGTCGAGTCTTTCGCCGCGACGCTCCGAGATCTGGGCGTCGAGGAAGACGACATCGTCACGCTCTACATGCCGATGGTCCCGGAGCTGCCGATCGCGATGCTGGCCTGTGCTCGCATCGGCGCTCCCCACAGCGTCGTCTTCGCTGGCTTCTCCGCGGACGCGCTCGCAACGCGGATGAACTCGTCCGAGAGCGAGTATCTGGTCACCTGTGACGGCTACTACCGCCGCGGTGACCCCCTCGATCACATCTCGAAGACAAACGAGGGACTCGCGGACGTCGAGCACGAGGTCTCCGACGTCATCGTCGTCGACCGACTGGGCGACGACCTAGAACACGACCTCGCGGACAACCAGCGCGACTACGACGAACTCGTCGCCGAACACGAGGACGCGTCCGTCGAGCCGGTCACGAGAGACGCCGAGGACATGCTGTTTATGATGTACACCTCGGGGACGACCGGCGAGCCGAAGGGCGTGAAACACACGACCGGCGGCTACCTCTCTTATGCCGCCTGGACGAGCCACGCCGTACTGGACCTCGAGCCCGACGACACGTACTGGTGTTCGGCCGACATCGGCTGGATCACCGGCCACTCCTACATCGTCTACGGGCCGCTGGCGCTCGGGACGACCTCGGTAATGTACGAGGGGACCCCCGACTACCCCGACAAGGACCGCATGTGGGAGATCATCGAGAAAAACGAGGTCGACGTCTTCTACACCGCGCCGACGGCCATTCGCGCGTTCATGAAGTGGGGCGAGGAGTACCCGGCACAGCACGACCTCTCCTCGCTGCGCCTGCTCGGGACGGTCGGTGAACCGATCAACCCGCGGGCCTGGAAGTGGTACTACGACCACATCGGCAACCAGGAGTGTCCGATCGTCGACACCTGGTGGCAGACCGAGACCGGTGGGATGATGATCACGACGCTGCCGGCGATCTGTGAGATGAAACCCGGTACCGCCGGCCCGCCGCTTCCGGGGATCAGCGCACAGGTCGTCGACGCGGAAGGTGAGGAAGTCGAGCCCGGCGAAGCCGGCTACGTCACGGTCGACAAACCGTGGCCCGGCATGCTCCGAACGCTGTACAACAACGACGAGCGGTTCATCAACGAATACTGGGAGGAGTACTCCGATGCAGACGCAGACGAGTGGGTCTACTTCCCCGAGGACGGCGCCAAACTCGACGAGGACGACTACATCACCATCCTCGGCCGCGTCGACGACGTGATCAACGTCTCCGGTCACCGACTCGGCACGATGGAGATCGAGTCGGCCGTCGTCGGTGTCGAAGGGATCGCCGAGGCCGCCGTCGTCGGCGGCGACCACGAGGTCAAAGGCGAAGCCGTCTACGTCTACGCCATTCCAGAAGACGGCTACGAAGACCAGGGCGACGAGCTCGAGGGCAAAGCCGAGGAGGCCATCCTCGACTCGATCGGCCCGATCGCCAAGCCCGAAGACGTGATCTTCACGCCCGAACTGCCGAAGACGCGCTCGGGGAAGATCATGCGTCGCCTGCTCGAGAACATCGCCAGTGGCAACGAGCTAGGTGACACCTCGACGCTCCGGAACCCCGAAATCGTCGACGAAATCGCAGAACAGGTCGAGGCGGACTGATTCGACCGCCTTCTTTCAGAAACCACGACACGATAGCCATAATCGCAGACTACATCACATGTCAGACAATAACACTCAAGATTCGGAACATACCGCCGAGACTGACGGCGGTGTGGCGACGGAAGCGTACCTCGATAAGGAAATAAACATATTCAAGCCGGCAACGCCGTTCATGCGCGATCACCTGCGGATGATATGGGCCTCGTTTATCGCGTGGATCATCGTCGTCTTCGGACCGACGACGGCAACGTTGCTTGCCCCCGATCTGATGACCGGAACGGAGGTCCTGGGCGGCTTCCCGCTGCACTTCTTCCTGGCAGCGATCTTCACCCCGCTTGCTGCGTTGTTGCTGTCGGTCGCCTACGCGATGCAGCGGGACCGACTCGACAGCAAGTACGGAATCTCCCACGATCAAGAGGAGGATACGGAAGCCGGAAGCGGGGTCGCTGCCGACGGTGGTGAGAAGCAATGATCGGCGCACTCGCTGCGATGGAACCCGTCGTTCTCCAGGAAACCGCCCTCGACGTCGGTGAGTTCAAACTGGTCCCGGCGCTGACGGTGATCGCGATGCTGGCGCTGTTCCTCGGCGTCGGCTACTTCTTCCGTGTCGCCGCTGTCGACGAGCTGTGGGTCGCCGGCCGGTCGATCGGGCCGATCGAGAACGGGATGGCGATCGGTGCCAACTGGATGAGTGCCGCATCCTACCTCGGTGTGGCAGCACTGATCGCGACGCTCGGTTACTTCGGACTCGCGTACGTCGTCGGCTGGACGACGGGATACTTCATCCTGCTTATCTTCATGGCCGCGCAGTTCCGCCGGTTCGGGAAGTACACCGCACCCGACTTCGTCGGTGACCGGTTCTACTCCGACTGGGCACGCGGTATCGCCGCGTTCACCACGCTCGCGATCGCCTTCGTCTACGCGATCGGCCAGGCCAGTGGCATGGGACTGATGGCCCAGTACATCTTCGGGATGTCCTACGAAGCCGGCGTTATCCTGCTGATGGCCGTCACCATCGGCTACGTCGCTCTCTCGGGGATGCTGGGGACGACCAAGAACATGGCCATCCAGTACATCATCCTCATCATCGCGTTCACGCTCGGTCTCTACGCTACCGGCTGGACGCAGGGATGGTCGACCGCACTACCGTACCTCGAGGCTGGGTCGGAGGTCGCCGACGCTGCGAGTCTCGAGGCCCAGTTCGTCGAGCCGTTCGCGAACGCCAGCTACTACGCCTGGATCGCGCTGGCCTTTAGCCTGATCGTCGGTACCTGTGGCCTCCCACACGTGCTCGTGCGATTCTACACGGTCGACAACGAGCGGACCGCCCGCTGGTCGACCGTCTGGGGCCTGTTCTTCATCTGCATACTGTACTGGGGGACCGCGACCTACGCCGCGTTCGGCGGACTGCTGTACGCCGACGGCCCCGGTGACGGCACCTTCACCGACATGGCTGGCGTGGAAGCGGACGCCCTTGTCGTGCTGACGACCCAGCTCGCCGAACTGCCGACGTGGCTCGTCGGACTGGTCGCAGCAGGTGCAGTCGCAGCAGCGCTTGCGACCACCGCGGGGCTGTTCATCTCGGCCTCCTCGGCGGCCGCCCACGACATCTACACCAACCTCTACAAGGAAGACGCGACCCAGCGCGAACAGATGATCGTCGGCCGCTCGACGATCCTCGGGATCGGTATCCTGGTGACCATCGTCGGCCTGAACCCGCCGGCTCTGATCGGCGAACTCGTCGCGATGTCGTTCGCGATCGCCGGGACCGTCTTCTTCCCGGTGTTCTTCCTCGGTCTCTGGTGGGAGCACACGACGCGAGAAGGTGCCCTCGCCGGGATGCTGTCGGGGATTGTGATCTCGTTCGGGGCGATCCTGAACGATACCGCGATTCCGATGTACACAGGCGTCGAAGACGCCGTGATCCCGTCGCTTGCAGCCTGGCTGCCGGGAACCTCCTCGGCGCTGATCGGTGTCCCAGTCGTCTTCGCCATCATCATCGTCGTCTCGGTGCTTACCGACGACCCACCGGAGGACGTCAAGCGACTGGTCCGCCAGTGTCACAGCCCCGAACCGATGAGTCAGATGGAATCGGCCGAAGACGTCGCGACCGACGGCGGTACCGACGTCGAAGCTGACGACGACACCACCACGGAGGACAACTGATCATGTACGAGAAAATACTCGTCCCGACCGACGGCAGTGAGGTCGCAGAGAACGCCGTCGAGCACGCGCTCGACATCGCCGAACAGTACGATGCCGCCGTCCACGCGCTGTACGTCATCGACACTAGCGCCATGGACGTCGGTCTCGGCACCGAACAGGTCGATCGCATCAGACAGGGACAGTACGACGAGATGCCCGAGGTCCAGGAGCGAGCGAACAAGGCGACCGGGTCCGTCGCCGACCGTGCCAGCGAGGCTGGCCTCGAGGTAACCGAATCGGTCGTCGCCGGTCAGCCACACGACCGGATCGCCGGCTACGCCGAGGACCACGACGCCGATCTCATCGTGATGGGATCGGCTGGCCGTGGCGGTGTCAAACGCGTTCTGCTTGGCAGCGTCGCCGAACGGACGCTCCGAACGACGAACATCCCGGTGCTCGTGGTCGACATCCGCGAGGACTGATCGCGACGCAGGCGGAGCCGTTCCTCCTGTGACACGCGGTTTCGCCGCTTTTCGCTCGAGATCCGTCCGACGAGCGACCGCACTGACTACTTCTCGGAGGTCGCTAACTCGAGGTTCGCGAAAAAGAGGAAGTACGCGGCGATGCCCGCGAGCATGAACATGTAGTAGGCCCAGTCGGGCCCATCGAGAATCTGAAAGAGGAGATCGATCGCCGTCACCCAGACGATCGCGAAGACGAGGTCGATCAGCAGACCCCACCGGTCTTCGCGTGCGGTTTCGATCCACTCTCGCAGCCCCGTCATCGAACGATCACCAGTTTGTCTCCTGACTCGATCATTACGTGATCGTTTCTCAGGGTGACCCCAAGAGCCTATCGACGAGACTCGAGAGTTCCTTTCGACGGACGGTCTCGTCGTCCAGCCACATCCTAGCAGAATAAATTTATAGTGTACTGATAATTCACTCGATAGAATGAGAGAAGGAACCGTACATACTGGATCACCGAAGATGGCAAGCGATCGGCGGCGGTTTCTGCAGGCCACGGCAGGGATCGGCGCTGCGTGTATCGTCGGCGTTCGGTCGGCACAGGGTCAGGAACCGACCGAGATCGAAGACTGGAACGACCTCGATGCCGTCCGTGAGGCTCCCGACGACGACTACGTCATGGTCGCCGACGTCGACGAAACCACGGCAGGTTACGACGACCACGTCGGGACTCCCACAGGGGGCTGGAACCCGATCGGGGATTTGGATCGGGGCCAGGACGAAGCGTTCAGCGGAACGTTCGACGGGGATGGCCACGAGATTACGGGGTTACAAACCGATCGGCCCGACGAACACTTCGTTGGACTGTTCGGAGTGGTCGATGGGGGGACGGTCACCGATGTCACACTCACCGAACTAGATGTCACTGGTAACGAGGGGGTCGGCGGCCTCGTCGGGTTGAACAATGGCCACTCGACAGTGAGCAAGTCACGGGCGAGTGGTGCTGTCTCCGGCGATGGATGGGTTGGCGGCCTCGTCGGACTGAACGGGAAGCAGAGCGATAGTCCGGAGGTACGTGAGTCGTGGGCGCACAGCGACGTCACTGGCGAGTGGTGGGTCGGCGGCCTCGTGGGGCAAAGCATTGGCGTGGTGAGTGCGTCCTGGGCACGCGGCGACGTCACTGGCGACACTCGAGTCGGCGGCCTCGTCGGACTGAACGGCGGTGAGGTGTGGGGGTGCTGGACAGACGGCGACGTCACTGGCGACACTCGAATCGGCGGCCTCGTCGGGATGAACGCTGCCCGTGGAGAGGTGACGGCGTCGTACTGGGACGAAGCGAGGAGTGGACAATCCGAGGGGGTCGGAACTGAGGACGGTTCCGGGACGGACGTCACGGGACTGTCCACTGACGAGATGCAAGGCGAATCGGCGAGAGACTCCATGTCGGCCCTGGACTTCGAGGAGACGTGGAGCGTCCAGACAGGTCCCGATGACTATCCGACGTTGCAGTGGCAAGCGACTGATGACTCCGACGACGATGACAGTGCCGACGCGGACGATTCCGACGAGGGGGACGCTGCCGGCGCGGGCGCTCCAGACGAAGACACTGCCGACGGTCTACCCGGCTACGGTATCGGAAGCGCCCTCGTTGGCATCGGGAGCGTAGCATACGCCCTGGCACGTCGTCGTCCCAACTTCGAGTAGATTCGCCGTACGCCACTCTTGCCCGACGTCACTCCCGACTCGGTGCTGACTAGTGGTTTACAGCAGCGACGATACGGGTTGCTACTTACTCCTCCTCCCGTCCCACCCGATTCGTACCGAAACCCCCTAACCGCGCCCGAGCGTCCCCTCGAGCATGCACGACGACAGCGAGGTCGCCGTCCTCCGGCTCGGCCACCGCCCCGGCCGCGACGAGCGGATGACGACCCACGTCGGCCTGACCGCGCGGGCGCTGGGCGCCGATCGCGTCTGGTTCCCTGACAACGCCGGCCAGTCCCTCGAGACGGTCGAAGATATCACCGACCGCTTCGGTGGCCCCTTCGACGTCGAACTCACCGACTCGCCACAGGCGATTATCCGCAACTGGGAGGGACGGGTCGTTCACCTCACGATGTACGGCGAACGCGTCCAGGACGTCGAAGACGAGATTCGAGACGCTCATCGAACCGCCGAGGAACCGATCCTGATCGTCGTCGGCGCCGAGAAGGTCCCCTTCGACGTCTACGAGGAAGCGGACTGGAACGTCGGCGTTACCAACCAACCCCACTCCGAGGTCGCGGGACTGGCCGTCTTCCTCGATCGACTGTTCGACGGACGGGAACTCGAGCGCGACTGGGAGGACGCGGATCGACGCGTGATTCCGATGGAGACGGGCAAACGCGTCGAACCGGCCGACGAGGAGTGATCCTGCCGGACGACCACTGGCTCCTGTCCGGTAACTCGACCGCCTGTCGGTGTCGTTCCCCACGACCACGGTGAGGACTGCCGTAGGAGACACTGACCGCGGAACGTATCACGTCTCGTGACCGACCATCGAACCTCGAGTTCGGGTTTCGGAACCGGTCCTCGATGTTGAACCTCGCTTTCGAGATCCGATTCGACGGAACTATCAGTTTCACCAGATGTTCCGTCGAATCAGTCATACACGATCATTGTTGGTTAAACGTGTCAGGGAGGAGTCTTAGGCCGGATTAACTAATGCTCGTATTCTCGAGGCGTGGCATGTGATTACTGAACAACAGATACTCCTCACGGGAGCCGGCTCGGTCGGACGGTCACTGATTCCGCGGCTCCTCGCGCAGGAACCGGCAGAACTGCGCGTTCTCGACAACGACGAGTCCGGACTCGCCGAACTGGGAACCCGGTTCGACGACGACGACCGGCTCCAGTTTCTCGTCGGCAACGTTCGAGACAGCAGTTGCGTCGAACGGGCAGTAGAGAACGTCGACGTCGTGATCCATACCGCGGCGATGAAACACGTCGACGTCTGTCAGTCGAACCCGTACGAAGCCGTCAAGACGAACGTCGTCGGCCTGCAAAACGTCGTCGACGCGGCGGCCGACTCGAGCGTCGAGCGAGTCGTGTTCACGAGCAGTGACAAGGCGGTCAATCCCGCGAACGCGATGGGGACGACCAAACTCCTCGGTGAGCAGTTACTCACGGCGGGCCGTCACAGCCAGGCCCGTGACGACCTCCGTCTCGCGTCCGTCCGGTTTGGTAACGTCATCAACTCGTCCCAATCGGTAATTCCGCGGTTCACGGAGCAGATCCGCGAGGGTGGCCCGCTTACACTGACCGACGAGCGAATGATGCGATTTTTCCTCACGTACGACGACGTGTTCGATCTGGTAACCGGTGCGCTGGAACACGCCCACAGCGGGGAGATCTTCGTCTACAAGATGCCTGCGATTCGAATCCCGGATCTTGCGGACGCGATGATCGAAACGGTCGCGCCCCAGTACGGGTACGAGCCGGCCGATATCGACGTCGAACTGATCGGTCGCCGACCCGGAGAAACCTTCCACGAGGAGATCATGACGGCTCGAGAGGAGCGACGAGCGTACGAAACGGAGTCGCTGTACGCGGTTCAGCCGGAGATGGCGGGCGAGGACTCGGCGGCGCCCGATGAGTTCGTCACCGCGACGGACGTCGTCCGCTCGTCGGCGGACGCCGAGAAGCTGAGCACGGACGAGATCGTCTCGTTGCTCTCCGAGGCAGGGGGAGAAGACGAGTCCGCCGCGACACATCCAGTCGAAGCGTAGCGAGCGTTCCCGGCCACTGTCGACAGTTACCCTTCTGCACGGGGTCCCGTCTTTCAGACGGGAAAGCAGTCACACGTATCCCAGCGCACTCAACCGATCCTCGACGACGTCCTCGTCGGTCGTCTCGTCCTCTGTGGCCTCGCGTGGCGGTTCCGCGACGACCTTCCTGCGGTCGACGGCGTCGACCTCGAGCCACGGGACGGTACGGACCTCCTCGCGGTCGAGCCCGCGTGGGTGGCCGTACATCCGCATCGGAATCGGGAACCCGCGCTCGCCGATCAGGTTGCCGTGGTCGGCGGTGACGACGCTCTTTCCGGACAGCGCCTCGAGCAGTTCCTCGACGTGCGGGAAGGCGAGATCGAGGTTCTCCCGATAGGCGGTGAGCACCGTCTCGGCGTCGACGGCCCCCTCGTAGATCAGGCCGAACCAGGGGTTGGGCGCGTCGCGCTCGTCGCTGTCGAGGCTCTCGATTCCCATGTGATCGAACGTTCGGCCGGTCGGGCCGAGAAACGGGAAGTGAGGCTGCATGAAGTGGACGATCAACCGCTTGTCGGGGTAGCGCTCGTGGGCAGCGATCGCCTCCTCGACGACAGCTTCCGGACGTACCGTCCCCGTTTCTTCGTCCCAGCGGCTCTCGAGTACGTTCTCGACGGCGTGGAAGGTCCCATCGGAGAGTTCGTAGACGTGTGGATTCGCCGTGACGTAGACGGTGTCGTGAAGCGTTCGTCCCTCGAAGTTTCGCTCCATGAACTCCCAGCTGTCGCTGCCCTTCGAGCGGACCGCCCGGAGATCGCCCTCGAGTCGGTTCCGCGCCTCGAAGAGGTCGTACCGGCAGGCGTCGAGAATGACGAGGTTGTCCCAGTCGGCGGCGATCACGTCGACGCCCTCGCTTTTTCCCTCGAGGGCGGTTCCGACGCGCCGCGCTCGGGAGTTTATCCGCAGTGTGAGATGGAAGAGCTCTCGACGGAGGAGCCCGGGATTCTCGAGCACCCGGCGGACGTTCTCGAGGGAGTAGCGCTCAGGTAGAATCGACGGTGTCATGTGACTCGTCAAGCGGATATCGGCGTATTGTTATGGCCCCGGAACAGGCAGATAGCGCTACGTTACACGGACAACAGATCGCGTTACGGTCGGCGACGACCGACTGTCATACGGTCTCCTGTCGTCACTGTCCGCCTATCGCCGCCCCCGTGTGGTGAGCGGCGGGAACTCGGTACAGCAGTTCGTATCAGATGGACTGTTGTCCGTCGGTACCGACAGCGCCACGATCTGGCTGGGTGTGTGCCGGAAGATCGAGACGGAGGGCCGTCTCGGTCGTACTGCCGGACGATATGATCCTCGGGCCGATCACAGACGAACGCCATCGCCTCCGGTAGCGGGCCGTGAGACGGGATCGAGCGGCTACTGACTATTAACACCTCGAGGACGATCCGACGGCGAGGGTGGCGTATCGCGACCACCGACGATGGCTCCGGATCGTTACCACCACAGCCGCGTTACGGACGGTCAATGGGCTGTAACGGCCGCACTACTAAACCGATGATACTGGAATCGCCGCCGAATGTCGGACGAATCGTCCTCGGAGTTTCGCTCGTTGCGATCGGTTGCTGACGGGGCGACGCTTCACTATGTCGGTACGCTCGTCGTCAACCTCGCCGGATTCCTCCTGACTCTCGTGTTGACCCGCACGCTCGGGGCGACCATCTACGGAATCTACGCCTACGGAACGATGGTGCTCCAGTCGGTGTTGACCGTCTCGAACTTCGGAACCGACGTCTCCGCGACGCGATATCTCTCCGCGAACCGCGGCGACAGGGCCTACCAGAACCGGATTCTCGGACTCGCCTACGCGACGACGCTCGCCGTCAGCCTCCTCGTCGCGGTCGTTCTCTTCGTAGCTGCACCGACGATCAACGCCTACACTCTCGAGGAGCCGCTGTTCGAGCCGGCCATGCAGGTGTTTGCGCTTGCGTTGCCGTTTCAGGCGCTTACCTACGTCGTCTCGAGTACGTTTCGCGGCCTCGAGATGGCCGTCGGGAAGACGGTCGTCATGGTCGTCGGCCCCGTCGCGCAACTGGTCGCCGTCGTCATCGCAGTGGCGATCGGGTATTCGGTGCTCGGGGTTGCCGCGGCGTACGCGATCGCCTGTCTCGTGGCGTTTTCGGCCGTCTTCTGGTATGTCCTCTCCCGAACCGATCTGCGACCCGAACTGGGGATCTCGCGGCGCGAGGCGCTTGACTTCTATGACTACTCGGCCCCACTGACGCTGTCGGAAGCGGGGAACTTCCTGTTCAAGCGCGTCGACGTGTTCATGGTCGGGATCTTTCTCGCCGCCGCCGACGTCGGTATCTACAACGTCGCCGTGTTGCTCGCGACGATCCTCGCGATGCCGCTTATAGGAATCAACCAGCTGTTTCCGCCGGTGGCCTCCCGGCTCCACGCCGACGACGAGGTCGACGAACTCGAGTCGGTGTACGCGACGGTGACCCGCTGGTCGATCACCGCGTCCGTCGTACTGGCGCTTCCGGTCGTGATCTATCGGACCGAGGTCCTCGCGCTGTTCGGTCCGGAGTTCGTCGCCGGAACGAGCGTCGTGCTCCTGTTCGTCGCCGGACAGCTGTTCAACGCCGCTGCCGGACCGGCCAACGACCTGCTGACGATGACCGGCCACCAGTACGTCGTCATGGTGAACCACCTCGTCTTCGGCGGCCTCAACGTCGTTTTGAACTACTATCTCATCCTCGAGTTCGGGCTGGTCGGGGCGGCGCTGGCGACGGCGGGTGTCCTCGCCGCGATGAACGCTGTCCGCGTCGTCGAAGTCTGGTATCTCGAGGGACTGTTCGCCTACTCCACGGAGCTTTGGAAGCCACTCGTGGCCGGGGCGGTCGCTGCCGCGTTGATGTCGTTCGTCGGCCTGTACGTCGGCGGACTCCCACTCGTGATCGTCGGGAGCAGTATCGGCGTCTCGGCGTTTCTCGCAACGTTGTACTGGTTCGGGCTCGACGAACGCGATCGTGAGCTCGCAGGCGATTACATAAATATGATAGATTGAACGCCGGATCCGATAGCTTCTGGCTCACTCACGCTCTCTAATGCGGTGTTTCGTGTTTCAGACTTCGATCATAGTGTACTTCTCCTGAACAATACTAATACGAGCGGGACTCGTCTGTGGCAGTCGGTACCATGGACGAATCAGCTGTCGGCCGATACTTCGACGCGAGGGCCGACGAGTACACTCACGACGCCGCGGTCGACGAGATGGACGGTTCGCCCATCGTCGACGAGTTCGTCGACTGCCACTGCACGGAAGGCGACCGAATACTCGAAATCGGCTGTGGTGACGGCCTGTTGCTCGAGTATACGCTCGAACACACTGCCGTCACCGACGCCTACGGCGTCGATATTTCGACGGAGATGCTTCCCGGGCCGGACGACGACACACGCGCCCAGTATCTCCACGCCTCGGCGACGGACCTGCCGTTACCGTTTCGCCCCGAAACGTTCGATTTCGTCGTGATGAGCGACGTGCTTCACCATCTCGTCGGGACGCATCGGTCGGAGTCGAAACGGAAGGCACAGGCCGCGTTGGTCGCGGCGACGACTCTCCTCCGGCCGGGTGGCTATCTGATCGTGAAAGACATCTACTACGAGAGCCCCCTCGGACCCGACACGCTGACGTCTCACCTGATCTTCTACGGGCTCAAACACCTCGAAGGGATCGCATCGAAGCTCGACGACCAGGCGCTTCCCGGATTGTTGGTCTCGTTTTACACCCGCGACGAACTGAGCGAGTTGCTCCGTCAGTCGGGGACGCGGATCGTCGACGAGGAGATCGAAACCGGACCGAACCGATCACCGGCGAGACGACTCCTCAGTGGCGACTCGGGGTGTATCCGGCTCTACGCCGAGAAACGAACCCGGGATCGCGACTGGTCTGACAACCGATGACTCTCGCCTCCGTCCCGTCTACACGTACCCGTCACTCGAGTGTGAGACCAAGCGATCAGCGACCGATACCGAGGTAATATCCATGGCAGAGACACCCGACGTCGTGGCAGTTGGCAGTGCGCTGCTGGACGAACAGTACCACGTCTCGAACATCCCGAAACCCGACGGCGGCGCGTTCGCATACGACGAGTCGGTCGCGTTCGGCGGCGTCGCCGCGAACGTCGCGGTGGCGCTCTCGCGGCTCGGCCGATCGACCGGCGTCGTCGTCCGACTCGGTAACGACGACGTCGCCGACGCGGTCGCGGCCGACCTCCGCGAGGAAGGCGTCGCGCTCGATCGAGTCAGACGAAGCGACGACGAGCGATCGACGTACTGTATGGTCTTTCGCGACGCCGACGGCGAGCGGACGATCGTCACCAGCGGCGGCGCCGCGAAAAACCTGCGATTGACCGACCGCGACGAGGCGTACCTCCGATCAGCCGACGTCGTGTTCGCCAACGGGTTCTGTCCCGACCGCGTCACACAGACGGTCGGCGAACTGGCCGCCGAGAGTGCGATCAGCCTGGCGTTCGACCTCGCCAGTCCGCTCGAGGGACTGAAAGACCGTGGCACCGAACGCGAGACAGTCGACGAGTTGCTCCCGCATCTCGACCTGTTCGTCGCCAACGAGGCTTCTATCCGCTCGTATCTCGGCACCGACGGAATGGACGCCGTCGAGAGGCTGCGTGCTCGCGGCGTCCAACGCGGTGCGCTCACTCGCGGTGAGCGCGGTGCGATCCTCTGGAACGACGCATCGACTGTCGAAATACCAGCACTCGACGTCGACGTCGTCGATACGACGGGCGCGGGCGACGCGTTCGTCAGCGGCCTGCTCCATCGATGGCTGCTGGCAGACGAGTCGCTGCGCGCGGCCGGCCGATTCGCGACCGCCGCAGCGGGGTACAACTGCACTGAGCCGAGCGCCCGCGGCGGAATGGTCGGTGCGGACCGGATCGAGGCCGTCCTGCGAACGGACCTCGTTCAGTGACGTCGTGTGGCGACGGGTCGCCCTCGGCAGCGTGTGTTCTCCGTTTCGCTCTCGCTCGAGCCGGACCTGGATCGGATCCTCGACGAGTACGGCGATTTCCGCGCCGACTGTGCCGACGCCGGCCGTACGACCACCGAAATCGGTGGCTACGTGTACCGAGCGCAGTTCTGGTACGCCTGCAACGGCACCGAGACGGAGTATCTCGTGCTAGCCGGCGTTCCGGAAGACTGGATGGGGCCCCTGATACTTCCGGACAAAACGATGCACACACCGATCGCACTCGAGACGCTGTCGCGGAACGCGACAGACGTCGAGACGCGATCGGGTGTTTACTGACTGTTGTCCGGTAGTATGAGAGATGCACCGTACGTGGTCCTGCTGGGGACACAGATGATTGATGAATCCGAGACCACCGATCGACCGGCTCCGACCACCGTTGGTGACGCCGGGTAATTTTCCGTTGACGAACTGGTTGTCGAGAACACCTCGCTGACCGGCGCTGATCGGCGGTGCCGGTTTCGTCTCGCCGAAGTAATTCCCTCGTGATACGTAAGCCGAGCCTGTAATCGCGACCTTCGGAAGGTATGTCAACGCTACATCCACTTTCCACGAGTATTGGACGTCTGTTCGCTGCAAATGGCTTTATCCGGGACGAGTCTGGACGGGGGTATGAAAATCGGTGTCTACCACGACAACATCGGGACACAACACGCGGGTGGTATCGCCGTCTACGCACGACAGTTGGCAGTCGCGTTGTCGTCTTCACACGAGGTCTACGTCTATACCCAAGACGGCGAGATGGCGACGGAGCTGGCAGCGTCCGACGTCGAAGTCGTGACGACACCGAGTTTCGACCTGGACGAGTTCGATGGCCGACTCTCCGCGACGATCAAGTCGTCGCTCCCCTTCGGCATACAGCCGGTGTCCAAACTGGCGATGATCGCCTGGTCGAAGTACACTGACGTGATCGATCACATCGACGACACCGTCGACGTCCTGATAACGTATCAGCTCCCCGACGATCTGTTCCTCTCGAACCTCGTCGACGTGCCGACCGTCTGTGGCTTTCTCAGCGACGAGAGCGGCGGTATCGGAACGACGGTTCATCGGCGATTCACCCGGACCGAGACGAACTTCGCGATCTCGCCGTATCTTGCCGATCACGTCAGCGACTCGCTTGGCTACGAGGTCGCAGATGTCGTGTTGCCCGGTCTCGACGTCGATGCGTTCCATCCGGACGCCGATCCGGCGTTCGTCCGCGACGAGCCGACCATCCTTTTCGTCGGCCGCCTCATCGAGGCGAAAGGGATCTTCGACCTCCTCGAGGCGACGGCGATGCTCGAGGACGACGTCCATCTCCGAATCGTCGGCGAGGGCGAAGCCGAGGACGCCGTCCGTCGCCGCTGTCGGGAGCTCGGAATCGTCGATGACGTCCGCCTGGAAGGCGAGGTCGACCACGAGGACCTCCCCGGCTACTACGCCGCCGCCGACGTCTTCTCCCTTCCGACACACGTCGACAGCTTCGCCATGGTCAACCTCGAGGCGATGGGCTGTGGAACGCCGGTGGTCACGACGGATCTCGAGGGGATCAAGACCTACCTGACGCCGGGGGAAAACGGCGTCGTCGTCCCGCCCGAATCGCCGAACGCGCTCGCGACGGCGCTCGGCGAACTGCTCGCCGACCCCGAGCGCCGACGGGAACTCGGATCGCAGGCGAGACGCCGAGCCCGCGAGTTCTCGTGGGACGAACAGGCCGCTCAACTCGCGGCGCTCTGTGCCGACGTGCTCGCGGACGACGTGGCCGGATCGACTGTCGAACGGATACCCGGATAGTCGATCGGCTCGAGGTTGACGGCCGACAGTTTCAGCGACCGGTAAGCACCGTAAACGGCCGAACGAGTCGTCGTATTGCGTCTCGAGCGGCCGACGATGCGCCCATCTCCGACTCGTCGACGGTGTAGCGGCGGTCGTCGACCCGTTCGATCGGGCCGTCGTCCAGTGTCTCGAGAAGCTGTTTGACCTCGTCGCTCGAGAACGTGGTGCGGTCGGCGATCTGCGCCGGCGTCAGTGCGACGGGTGCGTCCCGCAACGTCTCGACGATTTCCCGCGCGTCCGACATGGTTTGCATGCTCTCGCGGAACGTGAGTTCGTCTAGGGGATCCTCGATCGGCTCCGACCGGTCGATCCCATGGCGACGATCGTAAAGTGAGTCGAGACAGAGCCAGCCCCCAACGATCGCGATTGCGGCGAGTAGCCACGACGACTCGAGGACCGCGACGGTACCGGCGACGGTCGCGACGACCCCGCCGAGGATGATCCCGGAGACGTACTGGGGGGCGTCGACCGACGACCGGCCAGCCTCGAGGACGGCCAGTCCGGCCACCGCGATCAGTATCCCCGCGAGTGTCGTCCACGTCGTCTCGGTGAGCACGTAGAGTGCGATGAGAACGGTACCGAGCGCGATCGGGTTTCTCGACTCGAGTTCCGTCCGAAGCGACTGGACGAACGACCGGCCCATACCGTTCGGTTCGACGTCCCAGTACAAAACGATACTGTCGGGACGAAGGGCTAGCTTTTCGGCGCTCGGTGACGGAATGTCGGTATGGCTTCGGGTGCGTCACTACCGCGGACCGCAATCGAGTGGTACATGCTCGGGGGTGTCCTCGTCTTTCTGACCGTCGTCGTGTTACTGGCGACGGGACATACGATCGTCGAGGCGATCGCGATGGGACTGTTCTACGGGCTCGGTCTCGCGCTGGTGCTCGTGTTCCTCGCCGTCGGCTGGGAGGCGTTCCGTGGCGACAACACGTCGAACTAGGGTCGTCGATCGCTCGAGGGGTCGCGATTCACAAATCCGGACTGTCCGCTATCGAGACGGGCGCGGAGTAGTTGACAAGCTTTAATGGCTCCATGCCACTACACGTAGGTAATGGCTTTTGAGGACCTGCTCGAAGATCCAGTCATCCAGAAGTACTTACACGAGCTGGTCGGTCCCAAGGGGATGCCCGTCGCGGCGGCGCCGCCGGACGGGGAAGTGACCGACGAGGAGCTCGCAGAAGAGCTGGATCTCGAGTTGAACGACGTGCGGCGCGCGCTGTTTATCCTGTACGAGAACGATCTGGCCAGCTATCGACGGCTACGCGACGAGGATTCGGGCTGGCTGACGTATCTCTGGACGTTCGAGTACGACAACATTCCGGAGAACCTAGAAGAGGAGATGTACCGACTCCACGACGCACTCGAGCAGCGCCGAGAGTACGAGCGCAACCACGAGTTCTATCTCTGTGAAATCTGTTCCATTCGGTTCGAGTTCGGCGAAGCGATGGACTTCGGGTTCGAGTGTCCCGAATGCGGCTCGCCGCTGGAATCGATGGACAACGATCGGCTCGTCAACGCAATGGACGACCGCCTCGAGGCACTCGAGGAAGAACTGAACATCGAGGCCTGATGGTCGTACTCGCAACCAAACTCTACGTCGACGGTGATGCTCGCAAGCGGGCACTCGACTCGCTGCGGTCGCTGGTCGGCAACGAGATCGGCGAACTCGCAGTCGAGTATGAGGTCGGTGTCCGCCACGACGACTTCCCCTCGGTAACGATCGAGGGCGACGACGCGACGGTCGCACGCAACGTTCTCCGCGAGGAGTTCGGCGAGATCGTCCCCGACCTCGAGGCCGGCGAGACCTACGTCGGTACGTTCGACTCGTGGGACGAGGAGGGGATCGTCCTCGACGCCGGCCAGCCGGTCCGGATTCCGGCCGACGAACTCGGTCTCGGGCCGGGTTCGCCCGAACAGATCCGTGAGCGATACGGGCTGGTCCAGCATCTGCCGCTGCGGTTCGTCTACGGCGGTGACCGAGCCGACGACGAGCCGTCGCGTCTCGCCGGCGCGGAGCAGGATCGTCTCTACGACTGGACGCGTGGTAACGGACGGCTCAACGTCAACAGCGCGACCCGTGCGGAGGTGCGGGCGACGCTCAACCGCGCCGGCCACGCACAGGATTACGTCACCGTCGAGCGCCTCGGGCTCTTAGAGCAGAGCGTGGTTTGTACCGAAGACACCGATCCACCGGGCCTGCTCGCAAGCGTCGGGGAGTACCTCCCGGCGGAACTGCGCTGTGTCGTTCCCTGATATGAATCGACGACTCGTTCTCGCAGTGATCGCTGTCGGACTGCTCGTCGGTCTGGCCGGCTGTACAGCGTTCTTCGGCGGGATCGACGATGAAGAGCTCGACCGCGAACAGGAGTACGGTGATCTGCGTGACAGCGACGCTGACGTCGCTATCGACGTCGAGGACGGCAGCTTGATCAGCAGCGGCGAGTTCCGCGCCGTCTACGATCTCGACGACCAGGACGAGCTGTCGCTGTACCGTTCGAATATCTACACCGATGAAGCGATGGACATCCACAGCGTCCGCTACTGGTACCCTAACGGGACCGAAGTGACCGGGTCGGAACTCGACATCGAGCAAGGACAGTCGAGTACCGAGGTTCGTGTCCCCGATGGGAACGGCACGATCGCGTTCTCCGGTGACGCCGGTCGAACCACGTTCAGCATACAGGCGTTCGCCGAGGGCTCCTACGAGGTGACGCTTCCCGAAGAGCATCGGACGACGAACATCCTGTTCGGCGACGTCAGTCCGAGCGGCTACGACCGCGAGATCGTCGACGACCAGGAGCATCTCTACTGGGAGGACGTCGACAGCGCTATCTCAATCCGATACTACCTCACCCGGGACGTGCCGTTGTTCGCCGGTCTGGCCGGTGGCGCCGTTCTGATCGGCGCTGTCGGAATCGCCTACTACTACCGGCAGGTCAAACGCCTCCAGGAGAAACGAGAAGAACACGGGCTGGACGTCGATATCGACGACGACTCGAACGACGGTCCGCCACCCGGGATGCGCTAAGCGAGACCGGTCGCTCTTTTCCATCGCTCAACCGTGTATCGCCCCCTCGTCGAGCCAGACGACGCTCTCGCCGTCGATCTCGAGCCGGCCCCTGACGTGGGCCAGTCGGCTACTTCGGGTCGCCTCGAGATCGCTCTCTCGGACCGTCCGCGTGACATCGACCGCGTCGACGAGCCAGCCGTAGTAGGCGCCGTCGGGAGCCGTCAGCCTGAACACGAGCAGCTTCGGATCGTCGACCCGTGCCGTCGTTCGGTCCGCCGAGTTGAACGCACGCGCGAGATCGACGACACGGACGCGGCCGCCGGCGATCGAGACGGTACCCGCGTTCCACGGATCGGCCGCCGACGCGACGGACTCGTCGCTCGAGACTCCGAGAACGGAAGCGACCGAATCGACACGAACGCAGTACCGTCGCTCCTCGAGTGAGAACGTCAGTACGGTCGCTCGCTCGCCTCCATCGCCGCTCGCGGCCGATTCCATATCGATTCGGGATCCAGTCACGATAAAATAAGTTTTGTGAATGTACAACGACGGTGACGCCGGCTCGAGCCCGCAGGCGGTCGCTGCGGAGTCAACGTTTTAGTGTTGGAATGTGATACTCGACCAGGAACATGGCTCCGGATCTCTCCGAGAAACTTCTCGGCATCGACATCGATGACGCCGACGACCGCGAGCGCCGGGCGGCTGACGACGAAGACGAACAGGAAGAACGTGAGCGGTTCGTCTTCTTCCGACTCGGCGACGACCGCTTTGCAGTCCACGTCGAAGACGTCCGGACGCTCGCGGAAGTCCCCGAGGCGGTGACACGCGTGCCCCGGACGCCGGACGCGATCGAGGGGATGATGGACTTACGCGGTGAGGTCATCGCCGTCGTCGATCCCTGTGTCCACTTCCCGAGCATCGACTCGAGCGAGGATCGTCGCCGCGAACGGCTGCTGGTGCTGGATCGACCGACCGACGAGCAGTCCGTTGCGCTCCGTGTCGACGACGTCATCGGCGTCGAGGCGATCCCCGTAAGCGACGTACTCGACGACTCGAGCGTCGAGGAGCGACGTCTCTCCGGGGACGCGCTTACCCACCCACTCGTCGACGCGCTCATCGAACGCGAACAGGAGCACCGCCCCGACGACGACGTGTCGCTCGCCCTCGAGACGGAGACGGACGCGCCGACGTCCGGTACGGACGAACTGGGCGCGTTCGACGAATCGGACGCCGGTGACGAGCCTCGAGAGGTCGTCGTCGAGGGAACGCCGCTGCTGGACGTCGGGAAGCTCCTCCTCGCCTCGGGACCGCAAGAACAGCGTGTGTAACCCTCTATCGTAAACCGTCTCGGTTCGCTTCATCCGCCGGTCCGGAAGCCGTCAGGGAAACTGGATCTCCGCTCGCACCTGTCATTTATCAAAACTGATAATCGGGAGACAGCATTTATGGTAGTCGTATTGCTATCAGCGGGTGGTGTACTACTGAATGTCGACAGGGGTGCTCATCGTGGACGACTCTCATTTTATGCGGAATTTACTGCGCCAGATTTTGGAACAGGATTACCGCATCGTCGGAGAGGCGTCCAACGGCGCCGAAGCAGTCAAACTGTACAAAGAACACGACCCCGATATCGTCATGATGGACATCGTGATGCCGAAAGCAAACGGGATCAAGGCAACCGCGGCGATCAAGAAGATCGACCCGGACGCGCAGGTCATCATGTGTACGAGCGTCGGACAGCGTGAGAAGATGAAACTCGCCGTGAAGGCTGGTGCGGACGGCTACGTAACCAAACCGTTCGAGGAACCCAGCGTCAGAAAGGCCCTGTCCGACGTCGCTGCGGCATGACGCGAGTACTCGTTGTCGACGACTCGCAGTTTATGCGGACAGTCATCGGCAACGCACTCAGCGAGGCCGATTACGACGTCGAGACGGCCACGAACGGCACGGAAGCGATCGAAGCCGCCACGACGTACGATCCCGACGTCGTCACGATGGACGTCGAGATGCCCGAACTCGGCGGTATCGACGCCGTCGAGCGCATCATGGCGACGAATCCGGCGTTGATTCTCATGTTGAGCGTCCACACCGAAGACGGAGCGGAGGCCACGCTCGATGCCTTAGAGCGTGGCGCCGTCGATTTTCTCCACAAACCCGACGGCTCGGATTCACGGACCGTCGCCGACCTGAGCAACGAGGTTGTCGAGAAGGTCGACGAACTCGCGGACGCCAACTCCTCGTCGATCGCCCTCGCCCGTGCGGCTGCGTCGGTGCATGCGACCCGAACGACCACAAGCGACGTCACGGATCGAGCAGTCGCCGGTGGCGAAACCGGGCCCGAACCGGCGGTCGGCTCGGGAGGGCCCGGGGGGACGCGGACGCGCCAGGGTGGCTCCGGTTCCGATGTCGGGATCGACCTCGAGATCGACGAGACGGCCGACCACGCCGGCGCTCGTCCAGCAGCCGAGTTCGATCTCGGCGATATCGAACTCGAAAGCGAGGATGCGATCGCACCGACCGTCGTCATCGGGGCCTCGACCGGCGGTCCGAAGATCGTCGAGGAACTGTTCGAACGGCTCCCAATCGGCCTCGATGCGACGGTTCTCGTCGTCCAACACATGCCCGCGGAGTTTACGGATCGGTTCGCAAAGCGTCTCGACGCGCGAAGCGAGTACGACGTCCGGGAGGCGACCGACGGCGAGTCGGTTGTCCCTGGCGAGGCGGTCGTTGCGCCGGGAGATAGCCACCTCGCGGTCGACGACGACGACGGTGGCCGGCTCCGCGTTCGACTCGACGACAGCGATCGGATCCACGGCGTTCGGCCGGCGATCGACGTGACGATGGAGACGGCCGCCGAGCAGGTCGACGGACCGCTCTGTGGCGTCGTACTGACCGGTATGGGCCGCGACGGTGCGGCCGGTATCGAGGCAATCAGCGCCGCGGGCGGACACACCATCGCACAGGACGAGGCGACGAGCCCTGTCTTTGGCATCCCCTGTCAGGCGATAGAAACGGGCTGTGTCGACGTCGTCGCACCCGCAACGGGCCTCGTCGAGGCGATCGTCGACGCGTTCGATACGGACGGTGAGACCGATGACTGAGTATCTAACCGACTTCGTTCAGGAGAGCGAGGAACGAATTACGGAACTGAACAACGCGTTGCTCACCCTAGAGCGTGATCCGACCGACGACGAGGCGATGGAGGAGATCTTCCGCGTCGCACACACGCTCAAGGGGAACTGTGGAGCGATGGGATTCGAGTCGGCGAGTGACCTCGCACACGCGATCGAGGACCTTCTCGACGCCGTTCGCGGCGGCGACCTCGAGGTGACGCCCGAACTGATGGACGTCATCTTCGATGCCGTCGACGAACTCGAGGCGATGGTCGATGAGGTCGCAGCCGACGGTGAGGTCGACACCGATCCCTCGGCGACGATCGAGGCACTTCGCGAGCATCTCGAGGACGGAACCGGGGACGTGCCAGCCACGGTCTCCCCGCCGTCGACCGACGAGATCGACGCCATCCTCGAGCGGTTCGATCCGCCGGCCGACGACGACCACGAGGCGTATCTGGTGCGTCTCGCGGTCGCCGACCGCGACGGTGTCAACACCGGGAAGCTCGTGGTCGACGCTTTGATCGACGCGTTCGATCTGATCGGGACCGATCCTCCACGGGACGAGATCGAGGCCGGCGACTACGGCGACCAGTTCGATGCCGTCTTCGGTAGCGCGGTCGGCGACGCCGCGATCACCTCCGGCCTCGAGCCGGTCGAGGAGGTCCGCGATTTCGAACTCGTCACCGTCTCCGATCGATTCGAAGCGCGTTCCGAGACGGGAGACGAGACGGCTGAATCGGACACTGACGATCTCTCGAGTGCGGACGCCGCAGATCTCGAGGTCGACGAGCTGTTAGACGAGTTCGACGAGTTCGACGACCTGGACGCGATGGTCGAGGACGTCGACGACGACGAACTCGAGCCCTTCGAGGAGATGGGTGATGCGGGCTCGTTCGACGACCTCTTCGACGACGACGAACTGGAGACGGACGTCGAGCCGGGTGAACCGGCCGTCGACTCACTCGAGGACGTCGACGACGGGGGCGACGACGACGGGGGCGACGACGAAGCGACGGCGACGGCCGGCGATCCCGAACAGGCGGCCGACACCGAGGAGGACGTCGAGGACGCCAACGCCGTCTTCAACGAACTCAAAGACGAGGTCGAGATGGTCGGCTTCGACGAACTTCAGGACGAACTCGACGAACTCGAGTTCGACGAGTTCGACGACGACGAGGTCGGGATGGACGAACTCATCGGCGACGCCGCCGACGACGATTCGTTCCTCGAGGACGAGCCGGACGACGCTGACGGGACGCGGCACGACGCTGACGGAACGCAGGCCGAGGCCGAGCCGATCGACGCCGAGGACACCGATTCGATCGCCCCCGAAGACGAGACGGCCTCCGACCCGGCGGATCTCGAGGGCGACGCCGATCCCGACGTGTCGGACGAACTCGCGGCGGACGAACGTGAGTCGGAGGTCGCTTTCGCTGCCGACGCGGCAGACGATCTCGGAGACGGTGACGCGGCAGACGATCTCGAGTCGGACGTCTCCCTCGAGTCGACCGACGAGGAACTCCCGTCGGAGACCGAGTCCGATCCGGCCGACGACGTCGTCGCCTTCGATGCCGAAGAATCCGTCGAGGACGACACCGAAGATGCCGACGACGGGACGGCGGCCGAGGAATCGCCGGACCAGACCGTCGAGACCGATCCCGCGCCGTCGTTCGAAGAGGAGGTTGGATCGAGGGCCGACGACGATACGATCGCCGACGAGCCGACCGACGAATCGGACGACGCGTCGGTCACCACGAACTCGGTCGACGACGCGTTCGACGATGCCGATACCGACGACTTCGCGGACGAGGAGTTCGGAAACGCCGAACTCGCGGCGTCCGACGATACGTTCGACGACACTGCTGTCGAGCCCGAAGAGTCGTTCGTCGACGAGTTCGACGACGAGGCCGGTGCCGACGAGTTCGATGCCGACGAGGTCAGCGTCGACGAGTTCGATGCCGACGAGGTCACTGTCGACGAGTTTGGCGACGATGGAATGGAGGAGGCGACGTTCGATGCGGACGCGTTCGACGATCCGTTCGATGACGACGACGCCGACGATGCCTTGGCCGACGACGGCTTCGATATCGAGTCCTCTCCGACCACAGCCTCGAGTACGGAACCGTCCGCGTTCGATGACGAGGCTATCGGCACCGACGCCGAGGCCGACGGCGACGGGGACGAAGTCGTCACGCGGGTCGACGAACCGACCCTCGAGAGCCCGGCGCTGACGATTCCGGAGACGGTCGACCGATCGACCGACGACCAGGGGAGCGACGAGATCCAGTCGGTGCGGGTCGACGTCGAACAGGTCGATTCACTGTTGACCCTCGTCGAGGGGCTGGTCACGTCCCGCGTTCGCCTCCGGCACGCAGTCACCGAGACCGACGGTGCCGAGACCGACGCGCTCGAGACGGAACTCGACGATCTGGGAGAACTGACGTCCGAACTTCAGGAGACGGTGATGGACATCCGCCTCGTGCCCCTCGAGACGGTGACGAACCGTCTGCCCCGTATCGTCCGCGATATTGCACGGGAACAGGACAAAGCGGTCGCCTTCGAGATGATCGGCGAAGACGTCGAACTCGACCGCAGCATCCTCGATCGGATCGGTGATCCGCTGATTCACCTGGTTCGAAACGCCGTCGATCACGGCATCGAACCGCCCGAAACGAGGGAGAAGGCGGACAAGCCCCGTGAGGGAACGGTCGAGTTTCGGGCCGAACGCGAGCGCGACCGCGTGACGATCACCGTCGAGGACGACGGGAGTGGTCTCGACCCCGACCGACTCAGATCCGAGGCCGTCGAGGCAGACGTTCTCGCCGACGCCGAGGCGGCCGAGCTATCGGACGAGGAGGTTTACGACCTCATCTTCCATCCCGGTCTCTCGACGGCCGACGAAGTGACCGACGTCAGCGGCCGCGGCGTCGGGATGGACGTCGTCAAACGAACGATCGAAGACCTCGACGGTACGGTTTCGATCGACAGCGACGTTGGCGAGGGAACGTCCGTGACGATGAGCGTGCCGGTCTCCGTCGCGATCGACGACGTTCTGTTCGTCGAGTGTGGCGGCGAGGAGTTCGGCGTGCCGACGAAGGCCGTCCAGGACATCGAATCCGTCGACGCGTCCGAGGCAGCCGACGACGCGGTCGTTCGTCTGGACGAGGAACTCGAGACGCCGAAGGCAGGCGACGACGACGGCATGCTCGTCCAGATTCGAGACGATGTCCGTCCGATCGCGCTCTACTGTGACCACGTCCACGGCCAGCAGGAGGTCGTCGTCAAACCGTTCGAGGGCTTCATGAGCGGCGTTCCGGGACTCAGCGGTGCAACGGTCCGCGGTCGGGGGAAGGTAGTCAACATTCTCGATGTGACGACACTATGACAACGATCGAACATTCACAGCTACGGAGGAATCTATGACGCTACAGGTCGATATTCGAAAGCTGAGCTTCATCAACGAGATGGCGAAGGTCGGGACGAACGGCGTCGCCGACAACATGAGCAAACTGACCGGCGAAGACACTCGAATGGAGGTGACGAAGACGAACTTCATCGACGTCGACGACATCGAGTCACAGCTCGATCCCGGCAAACGCGTCGGCGTTCGCGTTCGGCTTCTCGATCCACCCCACGGGCACATCCTCGTGCTCTTCCCCGAGGCGAGTGCGAAGAAGATCACCGCGATCATGCTTCGCGACGTCGTCGACGATATGAGCGACGTCTCGGGCAAGATGGCCCGCAGTGCCGTCGAGGAGATGGGCAACATGATGGCCAGTGGCTTCATCGACGGCTGGGCCGACGTCCTCGAGCGGGCGATCGACACCGCAGCGCCGCAACTCGTCTACGCCCAGGCCGAGGACGTCGTCTCCCGGACGGCCGGACTCGGCGGCGACGACCTCGCGCTGTTTTTCGACTCGGATCTGACCGTCCCGAGCTACCAGATCGAAGCCGAAATCTATGCGTTCCCCGACTTGGCGGAGTTCGTCGGGATGGTCAACGACATCGAACTCGAGCAAACATGAAACTCGACGTCAACGCACTCGGAACGTTCTACCGGATGGCTCGAGAGGGCGCCGGGCTGGCCGCCGGTCGGTTGACCCACATGACCGACGTCGAAACGCAAGTCGGCGTCACCAAACTCAATTTCATGCGCGGCCAGGAGATCCAGCGGGACTTCGAAGACGCGACCGAGACCGTCGCCGTTCGCGTACAACTGTCCGGGGCTATCGAGGGCTACTCGATGATCGTCTTCGAACGCGAGAGTGCGCTTCGAATCGTCGAGACTCTGCGTGGGGACTCCGACGAGATCGACGCCGGCGCCGAGACCGACGACGGCGAGTTCGACGAGATGGCCAGAAGTGCCGCGACCGAGGTCGGACACATCATGAACAGCGGCTTCATCGACGGCTGGGCCGACGTCCTCGAGACGGTGATCGACGTCTCGACGCCGGAGTTCGTCCAAGGTGAGACGGCACAACCGTTTTTCGCCGACATCGAGGCGGCGCCCGACGACGACGACCTCGCCTTGCTCTTCCAGAGCCGGATCGAGACCGTCGATACGGAAGTCGGCTTCAGCCACTATCTGTTCCCCCGCCGTGACTCGATGGCGTCACTGCTCGATCGCCTGCGAACCAGCGGCGGGATCGAGTACGACAAACTCGACGGCTTCGACCGCATGGCCGAACGCGGCGCCGAGGAGGTTGCACAGGCGGCGACGACGATGACCGGCATCGACACCAGTGTCGAGATCCGCCGGCTAAACTTCGTCTCGCTCGAGGCCATCCCCGAACAGGTCGCCGACGAGAAACTCGTCGGCGTCGCCTTCGAGTTCGACGGGCTGCCAAGCGGGTATCTCCTCTTTTTGTTCGACGAGGACTCGGCCCACGAGATCGCCGACGCGATGGTCCCTATGGACGTCGACGGGGACGGAGACGGCTTCGGCGAGATGGAAACGAGTGCAATCACGGAGCTGGGCAACATCATGGCCAGCGGATTTCTGGACGGGTGGGCCAACGTCCTCGATACGACGATCGACCACTCGCCGCCGGAGTTCGTCCACGACATGGGGACCGCAGCCGTCGATCCCGTGATCATCCAGCTCGGGGAAACCCAGGAGTTCGCGTTCGTCTTCGATACCGTCGTCGTCGCCGATGGACAGGAGTTCGACTGCGAAATCTACGCCATTCCCGACGAAGACGATCTCGAGCGTGCGCTCAACGACCTCGACGTCGACCGAATCGAAGGGACGCCAACGACCGCCGAATTTCAAGACGTCACCAACACATGAAGACGTACGGAACCGAACCGGGCGCGCCGACGTCGGTCCAGGTCGGAATCTCCGAACTGGTCGTCAGCGACGGCGACGACACCCTCAAATCCTACGGCCTGGGCTCGTGTCTCGCGATCGCCCTCTACGACCCCGACAGTGCCATCGGAGGGCTGGCCCACGCCATGCTCCCCGACGGCGACGCTGCCGACAACAGCGACCGCAAGCCCGGCAAGTACGCCGACACTGCGATCCGGGCCCTGTTACGACGGATGGTCGAGCAAGGAGCCAGCTACACCAGTGTCGAGGCGAAGATCGCCGGCGGGAGCGATATGTTCGAGTTCGAAAGCTTCGGCGACGGCATCGGCCAGCGCAACATCGCCGCCGCCAGAGCCGAACTCGAGAAACTCGGCGTTCCGCTGGTTGCTGAAGATGTCGGCGGCGAGTACGGCCGTACCGTCGAGTTCACACCCGGATCGGGACGGCTCGTCGTCAAGACGGCCGACGAAAGCGCCGACAACGGAGTGACGGAACTGTGACCGACGCGTTCGACGAGTTGCTTGCCTTCGTCGAGGACGAACTCGCCTTCGCAACGAGTCACTACAACGATAGCTATCTCGACCGACGCGTCTCCTCGCGTATGCGTCGGACACAGAACGACACGTATGCGGCGTACCTCGAGACGCTCCGGTCCGATTCCGACGAACAGGAGGCGTTGCTCGAGGCGATGAGTATCAACGTGACGGGCTTCTTTCGCAATCCCGACGTCTGGGAAGGGATCCGCGAGGTGCTCAGGCGACTCAGTGGGGCCAACGACACCGTCCGCGTCTGGAGTGCTGCGTGTGCCGACGGGCGCGAACCGTACTCGGTGTCGATGCTCTCCCACGACGACCCCGAGATCGACGAGTCGTCGATACGGATCCTCGGAACCGACATCAGCGAGCCCGCACTCGAGACGGCACGCAGCGGCGTCTACGAGGCATCACGCACGGTCAATCTCGACGACCAGCTCGGCTTCCTCGAGGACTACACCGACTACGTCGACCGCGACGGGCGGGTCTACCGGATCGGCGACGATGTCAAACGAAACGTTACATTCGAACGCCACGACCTGATCAACGACGAGCCCAAGACCGGCTTCGACCTCGTCATCTGCCGCAACCTGTTTATCTACATCGACAACGAGTACAAGCGCTCGATGCTGCGGACGATCGCCGGTTCGCTTCGCCGACAGGGATATCTCGTCATCGGAAAGGCCGAGACGATCCCACCGTCTCTCAAGTCCGCGTTTACCGTCCTCGATTCTCGGCTTCGAATCTACCGCCGGGAGACAGTAGAAACCGCGAGTCTGACGGGACGGCGGTCGAAATCGGACCGGAACCGCTAATACCCGGTCACTGCGACGCACAACAGCTTACATACGCTTGCTCCGAATACTGTTCAGCGATGAGTACGTTCGACCTCGACGCGTTCGTCGAGCGCTCGCAAGCGCTCGTCGACTCCTCGCTGCCGACGACGATCCGGGAGACACGGGCCTGGCTCGTCGACCCCTTTCTCGAGACGCTGGGCTGGGACGTCCACGCCGAGTCGTGTCTGACCGACCGGACCGTCGACGACACTGCCCTCGAGTACGTCTGTACGATCGACGACGTCCCCGCGCTGTTCGTCGCCGTCGAACGCTACGGTGACTCACTGACGAAAGACCGCGCCATCGCCCTCCTCGAGACGATGGCCTGGACGGGCGTCGACCGAGCGATCTACACCGACGGACGCGACGTGTTGTTGCTCGCCGGGACGACCGACGTCGATCGACTGGCCTGCCGGCTTCCCGAACTCCCCGACCACGAGTCGGCTATCTCCCACTACACCCGCGAGACCATCGGCCAGCAACTCGCGCGCCACGCCCGCCCGTTCGTCGCCCGCCAGCTCGCCATCGAACGCGAACGCCTCCTCGAGGCGATCGTCACAGAACTGACGGCCGCGACAGGTGGGGGCGACGCCTACCGCACGGAGTTTGAATCCGCGGCCGACCGCTTCCTCGAGCGACTCGTCGCGTCCTTCGCTGCGGAGAGAGAGCAATCGACCATGGAACTCGAGGCCGCTCCCGAGGCCGACGTCTCCATCGAGTTCTCCGAAACGACGGTTTCGGACGACGATCGTCGATCGAGACGTGACCGAAACACGGAACGACCCGAGCCCGGCACTCCCGACTCCACCGTTACCGAGTCCGAGAACGAGAACGCCGACACACGACGATCGCCGGACGACGAGACGGCGACCTCGACGGACGTCGACAGCGACGACCCCACCCGCTCGAGTGAGTCACCAGCGGACGCCGACGAGACCGACGGGGAGACCGACAACGGGGAGTACGTCGTTCGCTTTTTCAACGATCGCGGTTCGATCGGCGCGATCGGCCACTCGACCTCCAGTCGGGCACTCGTCGGCGCCGCCGAGTACCTCTTCGAGCGCGGTCTCTCAGGGGTACGGGTTCCGTGGCACCCAGACGACACCGACACTCGAGCCGTCCTAAACGAGTCGCCGACCCACCCCGACGGGACGTCGATGACTGCGCCACACCAGCTCTCGAACGGCCTCTACCTCGAGACCGCCGGCGACGTCGAGACGCGTGCCGACCGCCTCGAGGCGCTTGCAGCTCGAGCCGGACTCCGAGCGATGCTTACCGGCGACTGGGAGTCGACGTAGCGATGGTCATACTGACAGACAGCAGTCAATAAATCGGTGGATCATGCTGTCCGGCAGTATCAGTACTCGACGTCGACCTCGACGATCGTGACGACGACACGCTCGAGGTCGTCGTCATCTCCCCCATCACACGTTCCCGTGTCCGTGTTCTCGTCCCAGCTCCAGCCGACTTCGTCATCGCTATCGAGTATCGTCTCCCAGGCATCGTCGTACTCGGTATCCTCGTCGACAGTTATCGAAACCTCTTCGGCGTTCGAATACACCATGCTGCTCCGGTTTTCGACGGACATCGTCACCCCGAGTCCGCCCCCGCTCTGGACGGCTCGATCGTCGGCGTTGACCTGAACGAGCGACACGACCGCCGTCCCGTGATCGTCGTTACACGTCAGCTGTGGCTGTCTGAGTACGGAACTCCAGTCGCCGGACTCGTCTCCTCGAACGAGGCCGCCACCTTCGTACGCGATCGTCCTCCCTTCGTGTCGATAGGTGAACTCCCCGAGGTCGAGGTACTCGTCGTCGCCGTGATACTGTTCGAACGATTCGTTCTCGGCGATCGGATCGCCATCGACCGACACTCTGATCTCGGTGCCGTCGTCACCGGTCGTGATCTGCCCTTCTCGCAGGGCGAGCTCGCCGTAACGCTGATTGACGCCATTGTCCCGGATGACGTCGTTGAAGTTGTCCGTCAGCGACACCATCGCTCGCTCGGCGTTGACCTGCTGTTCGGTCTCCTGGTAATCGGCCATCCCGCCGATCCCGGTCACGTACAGCAGGCCGACCGAACCGAGAATGATCCCGAAGACGAGGACGAAGGCGACGACTTCGGAGACGCCGCGGTCAGTGCTCTCTGTACCCGCTTTCGATGTAGTTCGGCGGTCGATCATCGGTCCGCCTCCGTGAGTTCGATCGTTCCGTCATCCCCGTCATCGATATACTCGATTTCGATCGTCCCACCGCTCACCGGATTCTGATCGTCGGAAACGTCCGCATCGATTCTCACTGGAACGTACACCGTCACGTCCGTGTCGTGAGCCGAGAGCTCGAGACACGGACTCGACTCGTCGATCAGGGGACCGTCGCAGTCACTCTCCGGTTGTAACTCGACAGTGTACCCCGAGTTCGCGACCGTTTGTGGATGCTCCGCGACGAGCGTTACCGTTTCGTCGTCTCCGTCCTCGTCTGCGATCCGATCGACGTTGTCGATCTCGCCTGCGAGTCGCTCGCCGACGGTCTCGAGGGCGGTCTGTGTCGACCGTTCGGTCTCCGAATCCAGCATCGCGCTGCCGGACACCAACAGCATCGCGATGAGGATCGTCGTGATCCCGATCGTCAGGACGTGTGTGAGTGCGACCGAGAGGCCGCGATCGGAATCGGCTCTCGTATCTTTGTGTAGCATTATTCTATTGTTCTACTCTTCTGGCCACTCATCAGACTCTGTACGCCCATTTTCATCTGTGACAACTATTTCGACGATTTGCACGTCGTCATTCGGATTTAAGCTGAATGTATGGTCTCCAGAATGGTCTTCAGTTATATCTATTGACTGTGATTCTGTATCGTCGTTCCCTTGATGCGGTGTGTAGGTAATAGTGAGAGTTGCGGTCGATATCTCGTCGCCGCTAATATCCCATTCCACAGAATGGTCGCCATTATCTTCAGGCGTAATTTCAAATGTATTGATAGTCATCTCTTTAGTGTCACCCTCATCGCTCTCGTCGCCCCCATCACCCTCATTGCTCTCGTTGCCCTCATCGCTCTCATCAGTCTCTGTACACTCGGCACTGATCTCTACCGTTCGTTCGTAGCTGAGGTCGGTGGTATCGTACGTGATCGTGACTCGGTCGCTACCCTCGACCTCGATGTCGACCGCTGCTGGCTGGGAATGTGCCGTCGCATTCTGATACAGTCCAGTATACGTCTCTTCGAGATCGTCATCTCCGGTTTCCCCGTCGAGCAAACAGGCGATCCCCTGTCTGACCTCGAGTTCGGTCGTCTCCGCGCTGCTCGCACTCTGTCCCGTCTCACCTGAGGACAGCGTCTCGGTGTAGACGACGCCGTTGAAGACGACGACGACGCCGAGGATGATGAACGCGAGTGCGATCGCACCGATGAGGATGACCTGGCCTCTGTCAGGTCGATCGTCGGCCGACCGGTCGTCGGAGCGTCGACCTCGAGTCCTATCGGTTACCATACTGCGATACGCACCTCCACGACGTTGTAGATCTCGCTGGTGTCGTCGGTCGCTGGTGGGATCGGATAGCAATGCTCGTTATTTTCATCTTCATCACAGTGGGCCTGTCGAAGCGTCTGTTCCTCCCCCTCGTCGCCGTTGGGTGCTGTCACGGTGTCTGACTCGTATAGAGTCACCATGTAACTCGCCGTCACGGCCTCGGATTCACCCTGATAGACGAGGTACTCGGAGTCGAACTCGCCGCTGTCGTCCTGATAGACGAGTTCGACGTTGTAGCTCAACCCGCGCTCGGTGAACCGGTCTGAGAGGGTCTCTCCGAGGACGAAATTGTCGTAGAACTCCGTGTCGTTCGACGCGTCGTAGTAGAAGTCGCCGTGGCTCTCACTCGCATTATAGAACTCACCCTCCTCCTCGTCCCAGTAGCGGACGAGTTCCGACAGATCGCCGTCCTCCGCCGTCGCACTGATTACCAGCGCGTCTTGGCCCTCTTGTTCTACCTGGGCTTGTGTCGTTCGATCCGCCAGCCCGCCGGTCGTCGGCGTGATGACGACCGCCTGCATCGCAAACAGGACCGCCAGCAGGACGATCATCGCCGAGACGAACCCCTCGAGGGTGTAAGCCTGGCCGCGGTCCGTCCGTGGTTGTCGTTGCTCGCGCATCGTCTCACCAGACCCTCACGACGAGTCGGCAGGTTTCAAAGCCCTCATCGGTACAGTAGTCCGGACCATCGTCATCGGCGAGCACGACGAGTCGTGCGGCGCTGGCTGCTGACTGCCCGTCGTAGTCGTCACTGCCGTCGACGGACGTGTACTCATCGATCTCCTCGCTCGTTCCGTCGAGTGGCTCGAGTCGGACGTTCACTCGATCGGTGCTCCGAAGGCCGACCTTGGTCGCCAGGTCACCGTCGCCGTAGCTTTCGAACTCCTCGACGTCGATCTCGTTTGGATCGTCCGTCGACGCGGACAGATCGTCGACGACCCGATCCGCGATACGGTCTGCCTGTGCCGTCTCTCCGCCGCTGACCGACGAATCGAACGGTGTCAGGATCGTCGGCAGGAACGAGAAGACGAACGCGACAGCCAGGATGAACACGCCGATCCCGACGGCGAAATCCTGAGTCGTCTGGCCGCGATCACGCAGCGAGACCGACACTGTCCGCGGGCGCCGATTCTGCTCCGTTTCGGTTCGAGGTCGGTTGTGTTTGCGAGTCATGTTATGCCACCAGTGTCCAGCCGACGAGTGCGATCGTCGCCAGAGCGATCGCGTATTTCAGCCCGCTCAGTACGTCCGCATCGCGGATGTAGCCACAGATAATCCCCGAGAGGATCGCCTGCATCGTCACCGCGTGGAAGAACAACACCGAGAGCATATCGACCTGGATGTTGTCGCTCAAGTCGGCCTCGGCGAGTTCACCACCACCGGCACCGCCCGCGTCGGTCTCGCTGGCGCCGGCCTCGAGTCCGGCCATCGTATCGATGAACTGTGTTTTGAGGATCGCGATCACCGCGAGGACGGTCATGAACGTCATGATGATGATCACGACCTGCATCCGGGTGCGGGACTTGCGCTCGCGTTCGATATCGTCGTGGTTCTCGCTTGCGCGGGCGGCCGTCCGAAGGACGTCCGAAATCTGGTTCGAGGCCTCCTGGGCCTCGGTGATCAGCCGGGTCGTCCGGGCCAGCCGCGGGATGTGGTACTTGTTGTTGAACTCGATCAGCGCCTCCTTCAGACTCGTCCCGTAGTTGACTTTCGTGTGCATCACCTCGAACTCGCGGGCGAGTTTCCCGCTGGTCGTATCGGAGACGGCTTTGAGCGACTCGAGTAAGGTTAATCCGGTGTCGTTCGAACTCGAGAGTTTACGCAGGTCCTCGGAGAGTTGGCTGACGACGGCCGTGCGGTGGCGGACGTTCCACTCGCGGAAGACCGCAAGCGGGATCGCGATGACGTACAGCGGGACGTAGACGTAGACGAACGTCCCCCAGATGGCGTTCTCGAGGAGTCCGTCCCAGGAGGTCGGGACCGAGCCGTTCATCATCGCCGTGGTGACGATCACCAGCGACGCGGGGACCGTCAGCGCGAGGGTATACAGCGGGTTGTCCCGGAAGAAGACGTGGGGCTTTCGGAGCACTTCCATCGTCTCGTAGGTCCCCTCGCGGTTCTTGATCCGATCGAAGACGCTGTGTTCGCCCGTGAACGTCTCGACGAGGCCCAGATCGAGCAGTCCCTGGTCGCGCTGGGTTTCGATGCGGTCGTCGTCGGCTCCCATCGAGAGGTAGCCGTCACCCGGCTCGTCGTGTTTGACCGTCGAGACCATGATAAGGAAGCCGATCCCGATCAACGGAATCAGCGCGTAGACGGTCATGTACAGCATCATGTTCGTCACCTCCGCCTGCGGGATCATCTGCATCACGACCATGATGATGATCAACAACAGCGGGAACAGCGACAGCGTCATGTACATCTCGCCGAACAGTTCGAGAGTTTCGAGGGTGAGTTCCTGTTCCTGCTTTGCGGTGCGCATGTGCTTTTCTTTCTTGTCCTCGAGGAAGCTCTCCATGTCACCGCCGCTGTTGACGATCGACAGCATGTCCGTCAGGAACTGCGAGAGCTCGTCGCTTGGCGTCTCGAGTGCCTGTTTCCGGATCGCCGTTCGGTAGTCGACGTCGAAGTACTCGGTCTCTTTGACGATGCTCTGGAACTCCTTTGCGACCTCGCCGTAGGTGTCGTCGGCCTCGGCCATCGCCTCGATGATTTCGAGTTGGTTCAGTCCACCGACCGACAGCGCGTACATGAAAGAAACCGAGTCGGTCAGCAGCATGTTGATCTCGCGTTTGCGCGCCGAGGCCCGCGAGTAGGGAATCGCCACCAGCGAGCCGAAGCCGATCGCGAAGCCGATCGAACCGAAGACGAGTCCGGTGACGAAGACCAGCGCCGGCACTCGAAGCGTTTCGATGAGCTCGAGGACCGTCTGGCTGCTGACGGGGAAGCCGATGAGTTCTTCGACCTGTATGAGCCCGGTCGCGAACAGTCCATAGCCGAGGGCGAGCCCGAGCAACCACAGCACGAGCCCACTGATAAATCCGATCCCAAGCGCCCGCGAGAGGTAGAGTTCGACCGTCTCGGTCATTCGGGCTTGTGCGAGTTTCGTCTCGACGTCGCCGACGAACTCGCTGTCCTCGCTGAACAGCCGGTCGTACAGCGGATAGAACGTCTCGCCGAGGACGTCCGAGCCGCCACTCGAGAGGCCCCCGGAACCTCCACCACCGCTGCTGTCGGTCTGTAGACTCATCCGTTGGTCTCCTCGTCGGTAGCGTCACGGTCGTCGGCCTGTTCGTCCTCGTCGGATCGCTCGAAGATCGAGTCGTCAGTTTCGGCCTGGTTCGATTCGTCGCCGAACAGCGATCCGTCGGCGTCGTCATCGCCAGGCTCGTCGTCGAAGACTGACGACGAGTCGTCATCGAAGATCGACCGTGGCTCCGTCTCGTCGGTTTCGGTGGCAGTCGTCTCCGAACTCGGCTGCTCGCCTGCCGAAACGGTCCCGGTGCTCTCGGTCGCCGGCTCGAAGTCGTCGCTGAAATCCGCGGCAGCGTCGTCGGCACCGTCGGGGTCGAAGATCGACTCGAGGTCGTCGTCCGGAAACATCGAGTCGAATCCGGAGGTGTCCGGTGTGGTCGTGGCCGTCGACGCTGCGTCCATCTCCGAACCCTTCGATTCGCTGCCGTCGTCGAGTTCGTCGATCGTCTCGCTCATGTCGTCGAACAGTCCCCCCAGCTTCGCTTCGTCGGGCTCGTCCGACGGCACGACCGTCGTCTCCGCATCGCTGTCTCCTTCTTGGGCTGCTGGCGTTTCCGCGTCCGTCTCGGTCGTCGCCGCGTCCGGATCAGGTTCGGCCAGCTGTGGCGTCTCTGACTCCTCGTCCGACGTCGGAGCCGGTGGACCGCCGACCTCGTCTGCGGTCGCGACGTCCGCAGCCGGTTCCGCTTTGGCATCCGTCGTGTCGTCTCCGTTGGCTGCGTGCCCCGTGGCACCGTCGGTATCGGCACTGCCGACATCGAAGCCGGTGTCGTCGCGTAACCACGCCGGTTCGTCGTCGTCCGTATCGACGCCGAAGCCGTCCGTACTGTCGCCGAACTCCCACTCGTCGTCACTAACATCGCCACCGAAATCGAACGTCTCGGTTTCTCCGCGATCGGTCTCGACCGACTCTGCCTCCTCGACGTCACCGAGTGCGCTTGCGAGTCCACTCGGCACCCGACCGCGATACTCCTCGAACAGTGACTCCTCGGCTCGCTCGAGGATGTCCATCGAGGTGTTGTAGGTCTCGGTCGTCGCCTCCGGCCGCGGAACGAGTTCCTCTTTCTCCTGGTCGACGTCGATAAGGACGCTCTCCATCTCCCGGAGGTCCTCGAGGCTGTCCTCGAGTTGGCCGTTTGCGATCAGCGTAAGGATCGTATCCGGATCGTTGATAAAGGCCTGAACCGTCGCCGCGACCTCCGCGTACGTGTTCAGTTCGTTCTTGATGAGGTAGGCGAGGATAACCTCACGTTTGAACAACTCTTCTTCGAGTTTTTCCGTGCTCCAGCCACGGTCGAACTTGATCTCCTCTAAGGTGTTCGAGTCCCCCATCTTGAGGAACTCGTCGGTCTCGGCCTGCCACTGGTAGACGTCCTGAACGTTTATCTCGTCGTGTTCGGCCTCGTAGTGGTTGATCTCGGTCAGCGATTTGTTCCGGCGGACCTTCCGTCCCTGGACGCGGGTCTGGGTCTGAATCGAGACCAGATCCAGCGCGGTGAACATCGTCTTCGAGACGTTGATCGGGTCCGTCGTGAACCGCTTGAGGACCTCGTCGACGGAGTCGGCGTGGAACGTAGTATACGTGGTGTGGCCCGTCGACATGACCTGGAACAGCGTCCGGCCCTCCTCACCGCGGATCTCGCCCATTACGATGTAATCAGGGCGCTGGCGCAGTGCGGCTTCCAGCAGATCGAACTCGTCGACGTCGCCCTGTTCGTCGTCGGCGAAGGAGGGACGGGTGACGCTTGCGATCCAGTTTCGCTGTGGAAGTTCGACCTCGCGGGTGTCCTCGATGGAGACGATCTTCGCGCTGCTGGGGATAAACAGCGAGACGGCGTTCAGCGACGTCGTCTTCCCCGATGCGGTACCGCCGGCGAAGATCAGGCTCTTGTGGTTCTCGATACAGAGCCAGAGAAACGCCATTTCGTCGAGCGAGAAGGTGTTCCAGTTGATGAGGTCGATCGGTGTAAAGGGGACGTCTTTGAACTGACGGATGGTGTAGTTCGTCCCGTGGTCGGAGACCTCCTTTCCGAGGGTCAACTGGGCACGCGAGCCGTCGGGGAGGGTCGCGTCGACCTGCGGCAGTCGCTTGCTGATCCCCTTCCCCGAGCGCTGGGCGAGTTTGACCACGAAGTCGTCGAGTTCGTCCTCGCCGTGGTAGACGTTCGTGATGATCTGTTCGTACTCGGAGTGGTAGACGAACACCGGCGAGTTGTACCCGTCACAGGAGATGTCCTCGACGTTGATGTCGTGTTTGATGCCGTCGATCCGCTCGTAGCCGATGAAATTTCGCTTGAGCAGGTACAACAGCTTCTCGACCTGGTACTCGGTTAGCGTGTCCGGATCGTCCGCGAGGATCGCCGGCTCGGGTCGGACGGAGATCCCCTCGAGCGGGGCCGGACCTGAATTCGCGTCGTCTACGGCGTCGTCCTCGTCGTCGAGTAGGTTCCTGACCGTCTCGAGGATGCCTTCCGTCGTACTCCCCGAGGTCTTCTCGAAGAGGTCGTATCGCTTCAGGAGTTGGCGCGTCTCGTCCTCGATGACCGTCCGGCGACCGTCCTCGGAGGCCTTCTCCTTGATCCCGTCTTCGGAGTACTTGATCGCCGTTCGCAGCTTCCCGGAGAGGAACTCCTGGAGTTCCGTCTCGATCTCGTTTAAGTACGGCTCGACCAGATAGTATTTCTTCTCGTTTTCCTTCTCGGAGTGGAAGATGACGACGTAGGCGTAGGGTTTGTTCACCCAGTAGCGCTCGACCTCGCGAAAGTGGGTCTTCTTGTCCATCGGGACGGCCTTCTCGAGATCGTACCGATTCGAGACGGTGGTGTTGCCCGCCGCCGTCGAGAAGAACTCGTCTTCGTCGATGTCGTCCTGGACGTTGACGGTTCGCTCCTCGACGAGTTCGTCCAGTTCCGTCGCGGCCTGATCGGCGTCGAACAGTCGCTGTTCGATCGTCTCCGGGTCGAATCCGAGCGCTTCTTCCTCGTCGTGGTGGATGACCTCCCCGTCGCTGTCGCGCGGTCGGGAGCCGTCGTCCTCGTAGTAGTACTCCCACTTGTAGTGTTCCCAGGTCCAGACGTCTTTGGTAACGGGTGTCGTCTCCGGGTCAGCGTACTCACGGAAGACCTCCCACAGCTCCTCGGCGTTGTCGCCGGCGGTCGGGATGACCGTCGTCGCGATATCGTCGGGATGATAGCCCAGATAGGACTCGGGATCGAACTCGACCTGCTCCCAGTCGTCGCCGGTCGGAACCGTGTGTTCTGGCTCCTCGTCGGTGTCGAGACCGAGTTGATCGTCACCCGTTTTCTCGATGGGTTCGTCGGGATACAGCGTCGAAATCTCGTCGCCGTATCCGTACTCCTCCATGAACGTTTCCCACGTGTACTCGCCGACGCGGACCTCGCTTCTCGAGTCCGAATCGGCGTCCGATTCGTGCCCCCGATCGTCCACCGATGCAGGGTCGGATGCCTCACCCTCAGAAAAATCCCCGGCACCCGACTGATCGGCCTCGTCAATAGCCATTGATATCACCGAATCCCTCACCCTTCAAAAAGTTCATCCGCACATTACCACATCTGATAATCTGCCGTACAGCGCGCTGAGATGATTTTCTCAAAACACTTTGTGGTAAATTTACGGATTTGAACACTATATTGTCACTCCCGTTGATCACCCCTACTTGCATCCCGATATTACTTATAATGTAGCACCACATTCTGTTTTTCTAACTATTCAGGGGTCGTATCCGACCGGTCGACGCCGGTCATGAGAATAGCCGTGGATCCTCGACAGTAGGACTGATCTGGCCATCTCGAGGTCGGGTTCGAAATCGAACTCGCTCGAGTCGAGCGATCGGACCGAACGGGCGGGCGTGGCGGGATCCGAACCACGTCCGAGAACCTGCTCACTGCGTTCGCAGAACCTCGGTCTCGTTCGAATCTGTCAATCCCGCTTACACGGCTCACTGTCGTTCGCCGGTAAGCGGGCGTGACGGGATTTGAACCCGCGATCAGAAGGTTAGGAACCTTCTGCCCTCTCCGCTAGGCCACACGCCCCTCGAGAAAAACCCGTTAGTTGGTTTCGGTTTCGGTTTCCGTTTCGGACTCGTCGTCCTGGGTGACAGGCTCGGTGTCGACGAATTCGTCGTCGTCCTCGTCGAAGTCGTCTTCTTCGAAGCCGCCCTCGCGCATCTCCTCGAGCTCCGTTTCGACCTTTTCACGCCCCTTCTGGAACTCGCCCATGGCCTCGCCGGTCGAACGGGCCAGCTTCGGGATCTTGTTCGCCCCGAACAGCAGGATGGCGATGAAAAGGATGATCAGTAGTTCCGGACCCCCGGGTGCGCCGGGGATGAACAGCGGTGCGATGTCGGCTACCATCTCTATCCATTGCTTGGCCACTGGCAATTATAACCTTTTTGGACCACTTAGTAGAGCAAGTATCGGCGAAAGTCCGCTTGAGACGGACTATTGACCTAAATACGCTTCTGAGTTAGTTATTGTAAAGCCTATCTACTCGAGTATAAGGCTCCACTCGAGGAAGACGACCACCAGCGACGGCGAGTCGAATCGGCAGACTCCAGCGATCCGTTCCGCGAACGAAACTGTCTTTCCGGCATACCGTCAAACGTCGGGTGATGCCCGAAACTGGAGACGAAGCACCTGATTTTACCGCACCGCTTGCAAACGGCGACATCGAGGAGTTTACGCTCTCTGACCGCCTCGAGGACGAGGCACCGATCGTCCTCGCGTTCTTCCCCGGTGCCTTTACCAGCGTCTGTACGACCGAGATGTGCGAGTTCCAGGATCGACTGGCCGCCTTCGACGACGTAGACGCCAGCGTCTACGGCGTCAGTCGGGACTCGCCGTTTACGCTCAACGAGTTCCGCGCACAGAACGAACTCGAGTTCGGTCTCATCAGCGACCTCAACGAGGAGATCATCGACGATTACGGCATCGAGATGGACTTCGACGATCTCGGCGTCTACGGCGTCGCCAAGCGCTCGGTGTTCGTCGTCGACGACGACGGCGAAATTACCTACGAGTGGGTCAGCGACGATCCCGGCGTCGAACCCGACTACGACGACGTCGAGGCCGCCGTCGAGGACGCTGCCTAACACTGCCAGCCAACGCGGTCCACGTCCGATCGAAACACCCGAGGACGTCGGTCAGACTGCCGGACAGCAGTCATACGGTTTACTGTACGTCATTGCCGGCGTAACCGCGACCCGGGCGGCGGTTACGCCGGGAAATCGGTACAGCAATCCGTATCAGTCACCGCGAACTACCGCCGACTGCCCCCATCGCCGCAGGGCTTTTTTATGACGCAGGCGATGCTCCGGTATGAGCGATTCTACTGACGAGGACTCTCGTCGTATCTACCGTCCTGACGCCGATCATCAGTTCCCCGACGAGAAACTAAACCGCGTCCTCGAGTTCATCACCGAGGACGAGGAGATCCAGACCTATCTCGAGGCCCAGAACGTCAACGCTGTCGACCGGATGCAGTACAACGACCACGGGGAGAAACACATCGAGATCGTCCGCAACCGCGCACTCTGTCTCTACGATCTGCTCAAGGCCGGCGACGTCGATTTCAACGGCGCACGCCAGCAGGGGCTGGCGGAAGAAGACGAATCGGTCATCATCGCGCTGGCGGCGACGTTACACGACGTCGGCCACGTCGTCCACCGCGACGAGCACGTCTACTACTCGATCCCGCTGGCCGCCGACATTCTCGATCGCGTTCTTCCGGAGTTTTACGATCTCGCCGAGACGGTCCGGATGAAAGGTGAAATTCTGCACGCAATCCTCTGTCATCACACGGCCGAAACGCCGCTGACGACCGAAGCGGGCGTTATCCGCGTGGCCGACGCCCTGGACATGGAGAGTGGCCGCTCGCGGATCCCCTACGAACACGGTGGTCGGGGTATCAATACGCTCTCGAGTCAGGCGATCAGTCGCGTCTCGCTTCAGGAAGGCCAGAGCGTCCCCGTCATGGTCGAGATCGCCATGACCAACGCCGCCGGCGTCTACCAGGTCGACAACCTGCTCAAGGCGAAACTGAAGGGATCGGGTCTCGAGGACCACATCCGGATCGTCGCGGTCAACACCAACGAGAACCACGAACAGTTGGTCGAACGGATCGAACTGTAGGAGTCAAAGCGTCCTCATACGGTTTCCTGTACGTTATTGCCGGCGCGACCGCTGCCCGGGTCGCGGTTGTGTCGGGAAATCGGTACAGCAATCCGTATCAGGCGAGTTCGAATCCCGCCTCCGTTCGCTCGAGATAGCCTCGCTCGCGAAGTGTGCTGGTGATCGAGAGCGCGGTTCCTTTTCTGACACCGAGATCGTCGCGGAGCTGGTCGAGTGTCGTGCCAGCACTGACCGCGACGTACAGATAGACGAGTTTCGCACGTGGGGACTCGAGGTCCGCCGGTAGCGATACGTTCGGCGTCGAATCCATCTCCGACTGCATACCGGACACTCTTCTTTTCGACGATAATAAATCTACGCGTCGACGATCGTCGAAATATCGGGGACGGGACGACGGTCGACGGCTCGATGCGACCGCAGGACGGGTCACAGTCGCGTCGGCACTGAGGCGGTCCGTATCAAAGGCTTCCCGTTCGTCCCGGCCCGTGTATCGATATGAATTACGAACTCATCCTGCTGGGACTCCTGACGGGTGCGGCGACGGGTGCCTTCTTCGGCCTGTTCGACGTTCCGATCCCCGCACCGCCGGAACTCCCCGGTCTCATGGGTATCGTTGGAAT
>NZ_JAVDDV010000008.1 GCF_030848565.1 Natronolimnohabitans sp. A-GB9 | reverse complement strand
CGATACTCGAAGAACACCTCGATATCGTCCACGTCGAAGCTGCCGGGATCGGTCAGTTCGCCGTTAAGAGTCGCCGTCGACTCGTTGATATCGGTCGCTGGGCCGGTGACGACCGTCGGCTTCGTGATATCTGGCACGTCGTCCTTGGTGAACGTGAGGATAGCGCCCCGCACCGTCGTGTTGTCAGGCGCGACGGCGACCGCGCGGAACTCGTAGTCGGTCCCCGGTTCGACGTCGATCTCTGCGTCGAACGGGCCGGGTTCGGTGAGCGTCTGAGATGCGGTCGTCTCCCAGTCGATCGCCCCCTGTACCCGGTATTCGAAGAAGACGTCGACTGACTCGAAGCCGCCGAGGTCCTCCAAGAATCCGTTGAGGGTCGCCGTCGAATCGTTGATCTCGGTTGCCGGCTCCGTGGTGACCGTCACGTCCGGAATGTCGTCCGGATCTTCCACGCAGCCACCCTCGCTGATCGTCAGCCGCGGGTTGGCACCGCCACCGTTGAACCGTACGACCGCGCTCTCGACGGTGCCGCCGCCGTCTTTGAACACCTCGAACTGCAGTGCTCCACGACCGCCACCCGGGAAGAACCCCTCCACGGTTTGCTCTGACCCGTCCGCGAACTGGACCGTGAGCTCCGCAGGCAACTCGAGCGCCTGCGGCCCACCGGGCGTGAGTATCCACTTCCAATACCCGAATTCGCCGGGGCAATCCTGTGTCGCGTTTTCGCTCCCGAGACCACCCCACTGAATCTCACGGGCAAACTCGTCGTTGTCGGGATTGTCGTCGTTCGACCCGTCGTCACTCGAGTCGACTTGTGCCTGTTCTTGTTCTTCCTCCGGCTCGTCGTCGCTGCCGAGGCAGCCACTGAGTCCGACGACTGTGATACCACTCGCAGCCAGGAACCGTCGTCTGTTGGTCGAATCGACCATACGTCGACCACAGTCGATGCGACTATTGTTATTGGTTCACTGAACGTTCTTCCATAAACACGATAATATTCATACAGTAGAAATCGAAATAAATATCTAGAATACTGTTATACATCCAAATTAGTCAGTAACTGCTGTGAGTTATTCAGCCTCGAACGAGAGTCGTTGACATAAATCAGTATGCTGCCGTGAATGTCGTAGGTACTGTCTACGAGATCGACAGTGGGAATCGCTTCGCTACGTGGCGCCCGACTCGAGTGACTGCAGCGGTTCGCGACACGCCTTCGAGTACGGAACGTAAGTATCACGGCTGATTCCCGCCGTCGACGTCGAAAAGCCACACGGCGTACGAAACTCCGAACCGGACAACGGGACTTCGATCGGGTACGAACGGCAACTGTGCCGTCCGGTGTTGCCGATCAATGCCGATTCGTATCCGTTCTCGAGTCAGTCGATATCGATCGAGACGGAGCTCCCGTCCTCGCCGTCCTCACCGTCCTCGCCGTGGACGACGGTACTCGAGTCGACGTTGACCGACGACTGGGAGACGGTCGTCGACTGCGAGACGTTCACGTCCGCGCCCGCGTCACCGTCTGTGCCCGCCGTCGTACTGCTCTGGTGGACCGTCGACGTCGACTCCTGCGTGCCGTCTTCGGAGACCGTCGTCACGGAGACCGAGACGTCGTCTTCGGCGTCGACGATCACCGTGACATCGGTGGCGCCGGTGTCGTCGTCGGTCGTATAGGCTACCGTTCCCCACTCGAGCTCCGCTATCTCCTCGTGATCGATAGAGTCGGTCGTGGAGTCATCCGTCGATGCCGTTACGACCGAGACGTCTCCGCCGTCTTCGATGGTGACGTCGATGTTCGTCTGGTCGGTTTCGGAGTCGGACTCGGCGGTCACTTCACCCCACGGAAATTCGGTTTCTGTCATATTCTGTTGGTCGTCCGTATCGCTTACAGCACCGCCAGTGGCGCCAATGATTGCTGCACCCGCTACAATCCCCGCTGCTACCAGCACTGTGGCGAGCGCGATCGTCGTTCGATGCTCCCTCATAGTACTGTCATCATTGAGTCTGCCCTTTAATCATCGAAACCGTTTCACCAGTAGATAGTGACTATCTCGTCGATCAGTCTGCGTGAGAACAGCGTCGTTCGACGACCCAATACTCAATAAAAATAAATAAAGTTACTGTTTATAGAGCGTCGACGCCGATGTCGGCGTCAACAGTAACGAGACCGCCGTCGCCACCGTCGCCGCCGTCACCGGCGACAGCGGTTGCATTACCTTGCGTGGCGAAGTTGCTTTGTTCACTAGCTTGGAACTGGTTGACTCCTGCAGTCGCAGTCGCACTGCTACCGTGCTTGTGCTTGTCGTAGCCGTCATTTGCGTCTGCGCTCGCTTCAGCGACGGCTGTCTGGTCGTTGTTGTTCTCTTGGGCGATTCCCTGTTCGGCAACAGCGTTACCGCCATCGCCACCATCTCCACCAGGGCCGGTCTCGACAGTTATATTATCAGTATCAACGACTGCTGCCGCCGATCCTGCGAACCCCATCAGGAAGATGAGGCCGACCGCTACCATCGTCGTGAATGTTACCGTGAGTGCGCGCTTCATTGTTGATCACTGGGCACCCACATACGCGTGGACGCTCGAGTCCGCTCGACCTGCCTACCGATTCGCGTCGCTAATCGTGCGAATCCGGCGTTCTCGAGCGTCCTAACGCGCCGTGTTGCCCAGTCGGTGGCAACACCAGGGGTTCGTATTAAACCGTCCAACAGTTTCGCGATACAGCCGATATTGGGATCTGTAAGAATCAACGGATGAGAATTCCTACTCGAGGTGGGCAATCATATTGACCATCATACATCTTCTCTACTCGCTGACTGTCAATTCGAAGTGATTCCACGCCGTCCTGGAGATCGAAGGTATAAGACAACCTAACTATTCGGTTATCGGCTCGTAATAGTCAGTGATAACGGAACGATCAATACTCGTGAGAGCGGGAGCCGAATCGACAGTCGCCCGTCGAAACGACGTCGTTGTGGCTCAAAACGGCCGGACGACGAACCGATACGCGCGCTGACTGGCCGATCCGCGTCGGAGACCGGCTCCCATCGGCGGAGAGATGATCGCACACGACAATGGTGTCCGGACACCGTCGTGGCACGTCCGGGCACTCGCCTCGAGTTCGTCGACGACGATACCGGAGGCGGACTTCGACTCGAGTCCGGCACCGGTACCAGAACTCGCGGTAGTGGCAAGCGGTGTCGCGTCGCTGGGATCGAATTCTCCCGACGAACACCGCTGCCTCGAGGCATCGATTCCGAACCGACCCGCAGCCTCGAGTCGATCGGTAGTCCCGTATTTCGTCGTCGAAACGACGACTCGAGTTCCCACCGCCGTGAGCAACGATCAGTGTCGGCGACGCGTTGGCCGACGCTCGATTGCGGCCCGCGAACCCGGATCGATCCGTCGAACATCGAAACCGCCCGACGGCAACCGGTTTTAGCTGTCGATTTCTCGGAGAAGCAGGACTGTTCCAGTTAGTAGGCCGACTCATACGCTCCACAACCTGTTGATAACAAAGTCTATCATCGGGATAGGACCGTTCGCGTCGAACTAATCAACAGCGAACACAATCACCAGCGAAAATCAGAGATCACATGACAGACGGCAATTCAAGACGATCACGACTTACGATAGCATTGATGGCCTGTATCGTTTCCGTATCGATGATCGCCGGGGGCGTGCCCGCGGCGATGGCCGGGAGCGGAGACAAGGTCGAAGCAGATACCGTGCACGCACTCGACGACGGTGAGGAGCTCTACCTCGTCTTCGGTGCCGACCTCGGTGACAAGACGCTCGAGGAGTACGTCGAGAAACACGCCTCGGGCGACCAGGTCAGTGACGCCGAGATCAACCAGTACCAGGACGTCGAGCAGGTCAACATCAACCAACAGGGTAACGCGACCTCTATCTCGATCGACGGCGGCGAAGCCACCGCGATCCAGGAGGCGACCCAGCAAAACGACAACGACCAGTTCGCGGACGCGACGGCCGAGAACGTCCAGGTCGAGTCGACCCAGTTCGAGAACGTCGGTGACGTCAACGTCGTCATCGGTAACGGCGACGGCAAACAGTTCGACGGCTGGGGCGTCGCCGACAAGAAAGGTGACAAAGGAGACGTCGACCCTGACCAGGCTGCCGAAGCCGAAGTGACCCAGAGTCAGGAAGTCGGCCAGCTGAACTACAACGAACAGAGCGTCGCGTTCGCCCTCGCAGAGAACGACAGCGAGGCGACGGCCGTCCAGCAGTCCCAGCAGGATAACGTGAACCTCCAGCAGGGCGTCGCGAACGCGACCAACGTCTACGCCGGCGGCGGCCACTTCGAGGATCAGTCCGCGAGCGCCTCGGTCGAACAGGGCCAGGCAGTCGATCAGGAGAACTACAACGCACAGGACGGCGCTGTCGCGATCGCGGTCGGCGAGAACAGCACCGCGACGGCGATCCAGATGACCGAGCAGTCGAACATCAACGAACAGCTCGGTACGGCCGAAGCGATGAACGTCCTCACCTCGAGCGCCGGGATGAACGTCGCGGTTGCGGGCGTCGACGACAGTTCGATCGTCGACACCCAGGCGGCGGTCGAGAAACTCGACGAGAAGGACGATAAGAAGGACGACAAGAAGGACGACAAGAAGGACAAGAAGAACGACAAGAAAGACGATAAGAAGGACAAACACAAGAAAGGTGACGGCATCCAGACGGCGACCTCCGAAGTGACCCAGAGTCAGGAGGTCGAACAGATGAACGTCAACCTCCAGAGCACCGCGATGGCGATCGCCCAGAACGGCAGTGACGCGACGGCGGTGCAGATGGCCCACCAGCAGAACATCAACGCGCAGGTCGGCTTCGCCGACACGCTGAACGTCTACGCCGGCGCGGCGTACGACCACGATGCCGCTATTCAGTCCGAGACCACGAGTGTCAACCTCGGTGGCGAGGACATCGACGGCATCGCCTACGACTTCGACGCCGCTCAGACGAACGACGTCGAGCAGGAAGCCAGCGCGCTGATCGAGCAGGTGCAGTTCGTCACGCAGGAGAACGTCAACGAACAGCAGGCCGCGATCGCGATCGCCGACGACGACGGTAGCGCGGACTCGGCACAGTTCACCATGCAGGAGAACGAGAACCTGCAGTACACCGCTGTTTCGTCGTCGAGCGCCTGGATCGGAGCGTAACGACGATTTCCGGACAGTTGCTTTTTCTCTTTGCGGAGTCGGGGAGACGGTCGAGATAGGCGACCGACCGCAGCGTCGTCTCATACAGTCTGCTGTCGTCGATCACCACCGATCGACAGAACGGAGTTTGTGACCGGCGGGACACCGGTACAGCAGTCAGCATCAGCGGATCGTTCTCGAGTCAGTCGTGCCACTCGAGTTACGCCCGTCACGAGTCCCGCGGCGCGTACGAACCGAACGCCACAGTTACGGACTCGATTCGGAGTCGCTACGTTTCCTCCGAATCCGTATCCGGATCCGAGTCAGTACGCTGATGCTCCGAGAGCGCTTCGTCGATCGTCAACTCGCCCGCTGCGACGCGACGAGCGAGCACCTCGTCGATCGCCCGGTTCTCCTCGCTTTGCTCGCGCGAGCGATCCTTGATCACCTGTAGCTCGCCTGCGGTCGGTTCGATATCCCTACTGTCGACGACTTCGCCCTCGAGACGGGCGATGTTCACGGCCGCGAGCACGTCGCCCATGCCACGCGTGCCCGTGCCGAGGTACGGCGACGTCCCCGTCTCGTCGACGAGTTCGACCTGGACGTCCTCGAGATCGTTGACCAGCTTCGCGCTCTGAATTCGAGAGCCGTCACCGATGCGAACCAGCGGGTTGGCGGCTTCGTTGGCCTCGCGCTGGATCACGTCGACGGCCTCCGAGAGGGGAACCTGGAAGGCGGCGACGATCATCTCACCCGCGAGGACGGCGATGCCGGGCTTGCGGCCGGGATCGACGCCGATGATCGTCCGGCCGCCGTCGCCGCGGACGGCTGTCAGCGCCTGATCGACGGTCCGTCGCGGCGTGTCGGGATCGGCGACGATCGTCGTTACGCCCGCGAACTCGTCGGCGTGGTCGTCGTCGGTGACGACGACCGTGGTGTGGTCCGGAAGCTCCGCATCGGGCTCGACAGTCGTGAACTCGGTCCCACGGTCGCGGAGTTCGTTGACGACGCCGTGGTACACTTCGAAGTCTGACGTGGCGACGACGATCACGTCTCGACGTTCGCTCCCCGGTAGAATAAACGGTACGTGCGCGACTCGCTCGAGTCACACCTGCCGACTCGAGTCGGCCGTGTCGGCTCGAATCAGCCTTGTCGGTTCGGTGAGATGACACACCTCGAGCGAACGGGGATAGAGTGACGTGCAGTGGAGACTCTCATGGAAGTCATCGAGAACTGCAGGCCACCACGCTGTCCCCTCGCTCGAGGGGAGCATCGTGACTCGAAAGCGACGGGAAGCGGACGCGTTCCCATCGTGGTTCGTGGCGACGATGATATCCACGGCCTCCCCAACCGATTCACTCGCTCCGGCGTCGCTCGTTCATCCCTCGCACGGCTTCGAACCGCGTCGTCACTGTTCGTTCGACGCGGTTCAGCGTGCGCCACCGCACGTGGGATGATCGGCCCGTCCGAGTCACAGCCAAACGGCCGTGTCGCATCGAAACCCGCGATCGATAACGGGTCGGTTTCGGGGGCTTTTTGCCTGCAACCTGCCAACTCGAACCGTGAACGACGAGGCGATTCCAACCGGCTGTGGCCCGGTCGACGAGCTACTCGGCGGGGGGTTCGAACGCGGTACCGTCACGCAGCTGTACGGTCCGCCAGCAGCGGGCAAGACGAACCTCGCGCTCTCGGCGGCCGTCGAGACGGCCGTCGCCGACGGCACCGCGGTCTACATCGATACCGAAGGCGTCTCCGTCGATCGGTTTCAGCAACTGCTCGAGTCCCACGTCGACGACGGCGATCTCGAGGCCGTCGCCTCCCGGATCGTCATCGAGGACGCACTGGACTTCGAACAGCAGGCCGAGGCCGTCCGCGACGCCGAGGAGTTCGCCGAGCGGGCCGACCTGATCGTCCTCGACAGTGCGACCGGCTTCTACCGACTCGAGCGCACTGCCGACGGCGACGAGGGCGAGGCGCTGCGAAGCGTCACCCGACAGGTAACCCACCTCCTCTCGCTGGCCCGGAAACACGACCTCGCGGTCGTCCTGACGAACCAGGTCTTCTCCGATCCCGACGCCGACCGCACGCGGGCCCTCGGTGGAAACACGTTAGAACACTGGACCGGCGTCGTCCTTCGCCTCGAGCGGTTTCGCGGCGGGAACCGGCGTGCGACGCTCGAGAAACACCGATCGAAGCCGGCCGGAGACTCGGTCCAATTTCGGATCACGGACCAGGGACTCGAGGGCGGTGAGGACGTGCCGCGACACTGATCGGCGTGTCGACGGCCGTCGAACGCGAGACGGAAAATTGGAACCGATCCGGAAAACGGCGACTGGGGCCGGTCACCGAGGGTGACAGCCCACTCGAGTCGATCTAGTACCGTTCCACCCGTCGACTGCTGGGGCGAATCGGACGACACCGCAGGATTCGACCCAGCAGTTCAGGCGTGGACCGCCACTAGAGTTCGTTTAGCTTTCGCAGCAGCTGGCCGCGGTACTCCTCGTCGCTGGTGACGCCTTTGACCTCTAAGACGTTGCGCTCGAGTTTGTCGATAGCGACGCGGAAGGCGTTTTCGGCGCCGTACCCCTCGCCGGTGCCGGCGACCTGACCCTTGTTGGTTCGCAGGCGGATCTGGCAGTGGATCAGCGGCGTGCCACGGAGTTTCTCCTGGTGTTCTTTGAACCGGACGTGGGCGTGCATCACCTGCATGTCCTGGTACTTGTCCGCGACGTCCTGGATGCTCTCGACGACCGACTCCCGGGAGATGGTGTCGAGCATCGAGATGTTGGTAATCTGGACGTCCATGTGTTCCTCCTCGGTGAACGTTAGCGCCCGCAGGACGTCCGTCTTGGTGACGACGCCGATGACGACCCGGTCGTCGTCTTCGGGCGTGACCATCAACCCTGCGTAGTCTAGCTCGAGCATCTGCTCGACGGCCTCCTTGGCGGTCGTGCTGAGCGTCGTCGTCTCGACGGGACTGTTCATGATGTCGTAGACGGGGACGTCGAGCATCCGCTGGCTGTCGCCGACGCGGTCGCCGGTCGTCGTCGACTGGTTCTTTCGAATGACGAAGTCGGCGATGTCGTGGGTCGTCACGACCCCGGAGAGGTAGCCGTTCTCGTTGAGAACCGGCAGTCGAGAGATCCCGTGTTCGCGAAGCTGGTTGATCGCCCGACCGATCCCGTCGTCTTCTTCGAGCGTGACCGGATCGTCGGAGTAGACGTCCTCGACGGTGAGCGTATCGAGGTTGTCGATCACCGCCTCGAGAATCGCATCGTCGCTGATGACGCCCCAGAGATCACCGTGTTCGAACACCGGGGCGACCTTCGCGTTGCTCTCGATGAGCATCCGAGCGGTCTCCCGGACGTCCTCGTCTCGATCGACCCGGGGGACCGGCGAACTCCGGCTCGGTTTGATGAGTGCCGCCACCTTGGCGTCGTCCTCGACGTGGGACTGGAGGACCTCTCGCTCGCTGATGACGCCCTCGTACTCCCCGTCGTCGGTGACGATGATTCCCTTGGGGTTGCCGTTATCGAACGTAGAACGGACCTTCCCCATGCGCGTACCGACGTCGACTTCGATGTAATCCTGGGTGGCGATATCGGAGATATTCATCCTTCTGGGAGGGTATACTGCCGCCGGGGTTTTGAACATACCGCACGTTTTAGCCGGGTGGGTTCAAGGAACGGCGTTTTGGGTATCAGTGTGGTACCCCGTGTATGGTGCCCGATATCAGCGTGCTCGGACGGTACACCTACCTCGCGACCGAACTGTTCTGGGGTGCCGTCGCCGTCGTCCTCCTCCGACGGGCGAACGCGCTTCGAAAGGCCGGCGTCACGATACTCGCGCTGTATCCGATCGCGTACCTCTGGGACCGCTACACTCTCTCCGTCGGTGTCTTCGATATCAAACTCCGAACCGGTATCGATATCGCAGGTATCCCCCTCGAGGAACATCTCTTCATGGCGGTCGTCCCGGGGCTCGTGATCGGGTTCCACGAGACGATTTTCGGCGACGAGTGACAGTCGTCGAGTTTTTCGGCGACAAGTGACAGTCATCGAGTCAGACCACTGTCAATCGCTGCAAGAGACCGCGAGCGTCTTATCTCGCTTCCGTGATGTGCCGGATAATGCGAGACCGGCGTCCCGGTGCCGAGACACGTGACGAGACGAGCGAGCGAGCCGTTGTGCGGTCGGTTCTCCGACTGTTGGTCGCCGTCGCCCTGATCGGCGCGCTCGCGTTCGGAACCGCGATGGTCGCGCCGTCCGTTCTCGACGACCTCGGTATCGACAGCAACGACTTCGAGGTGCCAAACGGCGTCGACGTCGAATCCGATCCCACGCCGAGTTCCGATCCCCCGCCGGCCGGTGAGCGCGAGCCCGACGTAACCGATCCGGACGATCCCGGCACGTCGAGTTACGAAACCGACGTCGAGACCGTCGACTCCGAGACCGTCGAGGACTTCGTCCACGCCGAGGTCAACGACCGCCGTGCCGAACACGGCCTCGAACCCCTCGAGTGGGACGGAACGGTCGCCTCCGTCTCACGGGCCCACAGCGACGACATGGCCCAGCGGGAGTACTTCGACCACGTCACCCCCGAGGGCGAGGCACCGATGGATCGGTTCCAGGACGTCGACAACTACTGTCGCGGCTACGGCGAGAACATCGCGCTGACGTACATCGACCGTCCCGTTCAGGACTCCGCGAGCGACGACACCATCCACTACCGGACTGCCGAAGGACTCGCCGAGGGTCTCGTCGATCAGTGGATGAACTCCACCGACCACCGGCAGGCGATCCTCGAGGAAGGCGACACGCCCGACTGGGACCGCGGCGGCGTCGGCGTCTACCTCACCGACGACGGCGAGGTCTATGCCTCGCATAACTTCTGTCTCGAGTGGTGAGACCGACACCGCCTCGAGCCGTGAGACAGCGAGACGGCACCCGTCCGCCGTGACGACCGAATCGAACGACATGCCTTGAGTCGCAATCGGCGACTCGTCTCGACGACGTCGAACCCACCACTGAGTCGGACACTGTCTATGACTGACAACGCTTTAGGGGTGGCCCTCGTGTCGCCGGTATGGACGTCCGTGAGACGCTGCTGTCGATCTATCGAACGGCGAGCGATCGCGACGTCTCCTTTCTCGCGGCGGCGGTCGCCTACTACGCGTTCGTCTCGGTGATTCCGCTGGTGTTGCTCGCGCTCGTCGTCGGCTCGCTGGTCGACGGTGAGGCGGCCGCCGAACGGCTGGTGTTGGTCGCTGGCGATCTCCTCCCGGAGGCCGGCGAGGATCTCGTCGCCGAGGCGCTGACGACCGAAGCCGGCCGGGCACAGGCGACCGTCGTCGCCATCGGCGTCGCCACCTGGGGTGCGCTGAAGGTCTTTCGTGGACTCAGTCTCGCCTTCGACAAGGTCTACGACGAGGTCGTCGAGACGTCGCTGCTCGAGCAGTTAGTCGACGGTATCGTCGTGATTATTGCGGGCACGGGCGCGATGGCGCTGATGGTCGTGGTCGGGACGATACTCGGATTCGCTGCCGACGTCGTCCCGTTTGCCGGCCTGCTGAGCTGGGTGACGCTGCTGATCGGACTGGTTTTCGTCTTCCTGCCGATCTACTACGTGTTGCCGCCGATTCCGGTGACGATACCCGAGGTACTTCCCGGTGCCGTCTTCGCCGCCGTTGGCTGGACGATCCTCCAGATCGGCTTCCAGTTCTACGCGGCCAACGCCGGACAGTATCAGGCCTACGGTGCCGTCGGCGCCGTCTTGCTGTTTGTCACCTGGCTCTACTTCGCCGGGCTGCTCGTCCTCTTCGGCGCGGTGCTCAACGTCGTGCTCGCAGACCAGCCGCTGGCCGAATGATAGACCATCGGGACGAGGGACCGCACGAGTCGACGCTTCCGACGCCGTTGGCCGGTTCCATGGGGAAATATTATGGTCTCTGCACGGCCAGCCCTGCACAATGAGTGACGAGTCTTCGAACCGGACTACGGCGACCGATTCAGCGTCTACAGAAAGCGAATCGGCCGACGGGGACGCCGACTCGAGCGGGGGGCTCGAGCCGGGTGGTGGCCCACAACGCGTCGTCTCCGAGCAGAGCGTCGACGATATCCTCGACTCGCTCAACGAGACGAAATCGGCGAGTGCGAACGATCCGACCGAACGCGAGACCGGAACGACCACTGCCGCAACGAGCGACGCGGAGACGAATCCGACGACGACGGATGCAGACGAACCAACGTCTGAAGCCGACCACGACCCTGACACCGACCCCGACGGCGACGTCACGACCGCGTTCGACGAGGACGAGATTCCGACGACCGACGAGCGCGCGACCGATGGAGACGACGCGGGCGACGACGAGGACGTAACAGCGATCGGTTCAGACAGCACTGGTACTGCTACTGGCACCGACTCCGAACCCGGTTCGAACGACGACTCGAGTAGCGTCTCGGCGCCCGAGTCAGACGACGGACCAGCGCCGTCGCTCGAGTCGGACGCCGACTCCGCGTCGTCGATCGACGCGGCCGCGTCCTCGCTTCCTGACGACGTCGACGACGACACCTCACTCGAGGAACTCGCCGCCCGTATCGAGGACGGGACTGTCACCGGTGCGGACGTTCGGGCCGCCGAAGCGGGCGCGGATCGCGAATCGACGCCTGCCGTGGACGAGATCGACCTCTCGATGGACGACCTCGAATCGACGGAGACGGTAAGCGACGCTGGACGGTCCGAAGACGAACGCAGCGGGGCCGCAGGCGTCGGCGACGACGCCGGCCCGCTTGCGGGGGCAGTCGAACACGACGACGCCGAGGGCGAGGACTCGAGCGACGAGGAGGACGAAGAGGACGACTCCCCAGGCATACTCGGTCGGATCAAACGCTTCTTCGGCGGCTAACCCCTCGAAGCCGCAGTTCTCGACTCGGCGAGTTCGTATACGAGACGAACCTGTTCATACTGCCGGACAGCAGTCACTGATACGGACTACTGTACGTCGGTACCGGCGCAACCGCGACTCGGACTGCGGTTGCGCCGGTAAATCGGTACAGCAATCCGTATGAAGCGTATTCGCCAGACGGGAGCGGCGACTGCGCACACTCGTTCTGTCCGACAGTATCAGCCGACCAGCGTAATCAAAACGAACAGCGTCACGATCGAAATGAGCGTCGTCGCGAAGACGTTCAGCGAGGCGAACTCCTCGTCGCCACCGAGTTCGGCCGCGAAGACGTACGTCGAGACGGCCGTCGGCGTTCCCAGCATGACGACCGCCGCGGTAAACGTCGCCGCGTCGACGGACAGCGTCGAGAAGACGAGCCACGCGAGCGCGGGCATACAGACGATTTTCAGTGCGATAACCGATCCAGTCGCACCGAAGTCGATCGATGGGAGATCGATCTCGAGGGATGCACCGACACAGAGGAGGGCAAGCGGGAGCGCAAGCGAGCCGACGACGTCGAGCCCGGACGCGACGGTTCCAGGAACTGCAACGCCGAGCGAGCCGAACGAAAGCCCGACGATCAGCGACGCCAACACGGGGTTTTTCGCCAGTCCGCGCAGTTCGTCGCCCAGGGCTGCGTCGGCGCCGTTGAGCGTCGAGAGCACCAGGATCGACAGTGGCAACTGCGTCAGCGTGACGACGCCGAGGACGACGCTCGCGATCGCCGTGACCTCTCCACTGAACGTCGCCGCGACCAGCGGCAGGCCGAGATAGCCCAGATTCGAGTGATACGACTGGACGACGGCCACGCTCCGGCGCCCGACTGACTCCCGCCTGCGATGGACGAGCCAGGCCATTCCCGCCGTCGTGAACAGGACGAACAGCAGTCCCCCAAGCAGCGTCACCGACAGCAATCCACCGATCGCCTGATCGTAGGTCGAGACGAAGATCAGTGCCGGGAGCGCCACGAAGTAGGCGACCGCGTTCAACCGCGCCGTTCGGCCGGCGTCGAGGAGTCCCGACGCTCGCAGCCCTGTCCCCGCCAGCAGGACCACGAGCAATGCCACCAGCCGACCCAGAACTTCCATAGGGGTCTCGAGTCGATTCGGATGCTTTTACCGTTCGGTTGACATCGACAATGGGAACGAGTGACAGTAACGGGATCGATCTCTCCAGTGTGTCCCACCTACACCGCGTTCGATATGAAATATCCGTTGAGAGCGATCTATAGTAGCCACTGCAAGTCATTGCACACCTGATCGCCAGACGGATCGGCGATCAGTGTGTAAACCGTTGCAGTTGTTACTATAGAAGACCGTCGTGACAAACCGCGTCCTCGAGATCGTCGTCGTTGTCTCGGAAGAAGTGGTGTGGGGCAGATTTGAACCATGCCGAGACGTTCCGGGTCGCTCACTTCGTTCGCTTCCCGGGCGTGCGACTCGTCTGATTCAAACCCACCCGTAACAATTTCTGACGGACGCACTCCTCACTGCGTTCGTCGTGTTGTGTTCGTCAGAAATGGGTTGGGGCAGATTTGAACTGCCGGCCTCCTCCATGTCAAGGAGGTGTCATAACCAGACTAGACCACCAACCCGCCTGGCTTTGCGTTCGTTCGTCGTGGCGTCCGTCGCCACCTCGCCTGCACTCAATCGTTGCCGCCGGTGGTAATTGAAGCTTTCGAATCAAACTCCGTGCGGTACGTCACAACACGAAATCCTCCGACACGTTTATGTGGATGTACTCATTTGAGCATTACAAGACAACTACGTACATTGGTGTTCACTATGCAGGAGTACGTCGAACGGGTCACGGACGGGGAGGATCTCACGCAAGACGACGCTCGAGCGGCCTCGACGGCTGTCTTCGAGGAGGCGACGGAGGCACAGATCGGTGCGTTGCTGGCGGCGCTGCGCGCGAAAGGAGAGACAGAAGCCGAGATCGCGGGCTTCGCCGAAGGGATGCGCAACGTGGCTCGGACGATCTCGCCCGACCGGGAGCCACTGGTCGACATCGTCGGCACGGGTGGGGACGACTACGACACGATCAACGTCTCGACGACGAGTTCGATGGTCGCCGCCGGTGCCGGCGTCCCGATCGCCAAACACGGCAACTACTCGGTCTCGTCTTCGTCGGGGAGTGCAGACGTCTTAGAAGAGATCGGCGTTCACATCGAAGCCGAGCCGCCGGCCGTCGAGGAGTCGATCGAGCACAATGGTATCGGCTTCATGCTCGCGACCGTGTTCCATCCCGCGATGAAAGCCGTCATCGGTCCGCGAAAGGAACTCGGGATGCGGACGATCTTCAACATTCTCGGCCCGCTGACCAACCCCGCCGGCGCGGACGGGCAGATCGTCGGCGTCTACGACCCCGACCTCGTTCCCGTCCTCGCGGACGCGCTCGCGCGGATGGACGTCGAGCGCGCACTCGTCGTTCACGGCGCCGGCACCGACGAGATTGCCGTCCACGGCGAGACCGTCGTCGCGGAAGTCGACGGCTCGGACGTCGAGGAGTACACCCTCGAGCCGGCCGATCTCGGTCTCGAGGAGTACACGATCGGCGACATCGCCGGTGGCTCGCCGGAGGAAAACGCCGCGGACATGCGCGGGATCGTCGAGGGCGACGTTACGGGCGCGAAACGTGACGTCATCCTCGCGAACGCGGGCGCCGCAGTCTACGTCGCCGGCGAGGTCGACTCCCTCGAGGCCGGCGCCGACGCTGCTCGCGAGGCGATCGAGTCCGGTGCGGCGGCGACGAAACTCGACCGCCTCCGCAGCGAGGTCGCCGAGCCAGAAGGACGATGACACGGGTCAAGATCTGTGGGTTGACGACCGTCGACGACCTCGAGACAGCCGTCGAGGCGGGCGCCGACGCCCTCGGAATCATCTGTGACGTCTCGGTCGACACGCCCCGGGAAGTAACAGTCGAACGCGCGCGCGAACTCGCGGCGGCCACACCGCCGTTCGTGACGACGGTCCTCGTGACGATGGGCGACGACCTCGAGCGAGCCGGCGAGCTGGCCGAGACAGTCGGTCCCGACGCGGTCCAGTTGCACACCGACGCCGAACCGAGCGATCTCGCGTCGCTTCGCTCGGAGATCGATCCACAGCTCCTGCTTGCGATCGGCGCCGACGGCGTGGCTCGGGCCGATCGCTACGACGACGCCGTCGACGCCCTGTTGGTCGATACGCCAACCGAGGACGGCGGTGGCGGCACCGGTGAGACCCACGACTGGGAGCGGACGCGTTCGGTCGTCGCCGACCTCGAGTCGCCGGTCGTCCTCGCCGGCGGACTCACGCCGGACAACGTCGCGGACGCGGTTCGGACGGTCGAGCCGTTCGCAGTCGACGTCGCCAGCGGCGTCGAGGCATCCGGCGGCGTCAAAGACCCCGAAGCCGTCCGCTCGTTCGTCGACCACGCGAAGACCGCCACCCGAACGGTTCAACCATGACTGACACATCGACCGATTCCGACGCTGGGCCGACGTTCGACATCGACCGCGAAACCTTCCGCGAGCACGCAAACGGCCGAGACGAGCAGCCAGTCGTCGTCCGCGCCGTCGCGACGCTCGACGTCGAGACCACGCCGCTTGCGGCCTACGCCGCACTCACCGGCCGCTCGTCCTCGAGCGATCACGATCGCTCGCCGTACGCCTTCCTCCTGGAGAGTGCCGAGAAGACTGCCTCGAGCGACCCAGACGGTGCCTTCCGTCCGAGCGCTGCGGGAGCGGATCGTCACGCACGATACTCCTACGTCGGATACGACCCCGAGGCCGTCGTGACCGTCGAGCCCGAGGGGACGACCGTCGACGCGCTGACCGACGACGCCCCGCTCGAGTCGATCGAGACGGCCGAAGACGGCGATACCGTCGACGCGTTGCGTGCGGCGATGCCGGACGTCCACTTCGCGAACCCGCCCGAACACGACCGCCAGCACCTGACCGGCGGACTGGTCGGCTTCCTCGCCTACGACGCGGTCTACGACCTCTGGCTCGAGGAGGTCGGCCTCGAGCGGCCAGACTCGCGGTTCCCGGACGCTCAGTTTGTCCTGACGACGACGACGCTTTCATTCGACGAGCGCGACGGCACGGTCTCGCTGGACTGTACGCCGGTCCTCGAGGCCGACGACGACCCCGACGCGGTCTACGACGACTTGCTCGCGGAGGTCGCTACGGTCGCGGAGACCCTCCGCGAGGCCGACACACCCGAGACCGGCGGCTTCGTCCGAGAGGGAGAGGTCGCCGGTCCCAAAGCCGAGTACGAGGAGAGCGTTCGCCGGGCCAAAGAGCACGTCTTAGACGGCGATATCTACCAGGGCGTCATCTCGCGGACCCGCGAACTGTACGGCGACGTCGATCCGATCGGCTTCTACGAGGCGATGCGCGAGATCAACCCCTCGCCGTACATGTACCTGCTCGAGCACGACGACCTGACCGTCGTCGGCGCGAGTCCCGAGACGCTTGTCTCCGTCCGTGGACGCGAGATCATGTCGAATCCGATCGCCGGCACCTGTGATCGGGGGACGAGTCCCGTCGAGGATCGTCGACTCGCCGGGGAGATGCTGGCCGACGAGAAAGAACGGGCAGAACACACGATGCTGGTCGACCTGGCGCGAAACGACGTCCGCCGGGTCGCCGAGGCCGGTTCGGTCCGCGTCGAGGAGTTCATGAACGTACTCAAGTACAGCCACGTCCAGCACATCGAGTCGACGGTGACCGGCGAGCTCGCCAGCGATTCCGACGTTGCCGAACCACGTTCGGCAAGCCGGGAGACGGAGTCTCCCGACGCCTTCGACGCCACGCGAGCTGCCTTCCCCGCGGGCACACTATCGGGCGCGCCGAAGATCCGTGCGATGGAGATCATCGACGATCTAGAGCGCGAACCGCGGGGCCTCTACGGCGGCGGCGTCGGCTACTACTCGTGGTGTGGCGACGCCGACTTCGCGATCGTGATTCGAACGGCGACGGTCGAGGACGAAGGCGATCGTGATCGAATCACGGTCCGTGCCGGCGCCGGCCTCGTCGCCGACAGCGATCCGACCGCCGAGTACGAGGAGACCGAGAAGAAGATGGGCGGCGTTCTCGCGGCCATCGAGGAGATCGAAGAGCCCGCGGACGCCGAGACCGAACCGAACGCCGACCTCGAGTCGGCGACGGAGGTACACCGATGAGTTCGATCGAGACGTCCGTCGATGCGGAGACGGACGAGAACGCGGGATCGGAGTCGGACACCGACCCGCTGACGGTCCTGTTCGTCGACAACTACGACTCCTTTACGTACAACCTCGTCGAGTACGTCAGCCAGCAAGCGGGGACGGAGACAGAGATCCTGAAAAACACCGCCTCGCTCGAGGACGTCCGCGCGGTCGATCCCGACGCGATCATCATCAGTCCGGGACCGGGCCACCCGAAAAACGACCGCGACGTCGGCGTCACGATGGACGTCCTCCGTGAAGTCAGCCCGGAGATCCCAACACTTGGCGTCTGTCTCGGCCTCGAGGCTGCCGTCTACGAGTACGGCGGCAGCGTCGGCCGCGCGCCGGAGCCGATCCACGGCAAGGCCTCCGCCGTCGACCACGACGGCGAGGGCGTCTTCACCGGACTGCCACAGGGCTTTCGCGCCGGCCGCTATCACTCCCTGGTCGCGACGGAGATTCCGGACTGTTTCGACGTGACGGCGACGGCCGACCACGACAGCATCGCCCGAAACGCTGCCGGCCCTACGGGCGACCCACAGAACGGGGACACGCTCGTGATGGGGGTCCGCCACCGCGACTACCCCATCGAGGCCGTCCAGTTCCACCCCGAGAGCGTCCTCACCGCAGTTGGCCACGACGTCATCGAGAACTTCCTCGAGACGGTCGCCGACAACTGAGCGGGATACTCGAAGGGCACTCTCGAACTCGTCCTCGAGACGAACCGAGTCGACTCCCAGCGACCGGCGCGGTCACAGTACCGACTCGATCGGCAAACGAGAGTCGAATATCGGAAAAACTGACGTCGATGCGATCGACCGCAGACGTTCAGAAGAACGGCAGGAACGACAGATCGGTGACACCGGCCGTGTAGAGTCCCGCGAGGACGACGGCGGCGACGATTCCGATGCGAACGGCCAACTTGATCGCGATCTTGATCGCGACGTAGGCCACTGCGAACGCGGCCAGTCCCGCCAACACGAGCAGGACGGTCGAGGAAGTCAACGGATCGAGCATACGTTACATCCTGTACTACAGTGACGTAATCCTTCTGGATAGTATGACAAAGACGGAATCGTGACTGCCGATTCCTGTTACCAGTACACAAGACGACCGATTGGCTGTCGAAACTGTCGATCGACAGGACAGCGCTCGAAGCACCTCGTTGGACTACTGTCAGCGCAGACTGAAAAGTCAGGGTGCTCTGAAAATCGTTAAGACCGTCGGCGTCGTAGTGTCTGATAGCCGCGATCACGGCCGTCTCGGCCGTCGTGATCGAATCCGAAACGATAGGATACCAGAGACATCTCTACAAGCACAGTTTCGTTAGTACAACGAAAGTAGGACAGCTTTATGAGGAATGCATGACTACCGAACCTTCGTCACGAATGATGCGACTCAGGACCCATCCCCACGCCAGAATCGACGCCCGGAAACGGGATAGCCACGAGGTGGCCCGCGCATGAGCGGGTCGGACCTCTCCGCGGAAGAGCTCACCCTCCCGATCAAGCGCACCGACGGCGACACGCTCGAGGAGCGATTGACCGGCAACGCGTATCACAACATTCTGCCGGCGCGCTATCTGCGCAAAGACGCCGACGGCGAACTCGTCGAGACCCAGGAAGATCTCTTCGATCGCGTCGGGAAGAATATCGCGCTCGCCGAAGCGGTCTACGAGGCCGAAAAACACGACATCGAGATCACGGTCACGCCCGACCAGCTCAAACCTGACCACCCGCGCCGAGACGAGCTCGCCGAAGAAGTCTTTGGCGCTGGTACCACTGCAGAAGACGACGCGGAGACGACCCTCTCTGTCTACAACGTCAACAAGTTCGCCTACGACACCGTCGTCCCCGAACTCCCCGACGACATCCGCGACCACGTCGAGTCGGTTGCCGACGAGTTCCAGGAGATGATGGCAAACCTCGACTTCATGCCGAACTCGCCGACCCTGATGAACGCCGGCGACGAACTCCAGCAGCTCTCGGCGTGTTTCGTCGACTCTCCCGCGGACGACATCGACGACATCCACCAGACCGCCAAGGAGGCCGCACAGGTCTTCCAGTGTCTCACCGAGGAGTCGACGGTGATGGTCGAAGAAAAAGGGATCGTCAGCGTTGCGGACGTAGAGGTCGGAGATCGCATCGCACAGCGGACTGACTCGGGATTCCAGTACAAGCCTGTCGAGGAGACGCATACGTACGATAACGCGGAGACGCTTACGGTTTCGCTCGCAAACGGGCTTTCCGTCCGCGGAACGCCGAACCATCGTCTCATGGTCGACGGCGAATGGACGCGACTCGACAAAATCAAGGCCGGCCAGGAGATTCACTACGCGTTAGGCTGGCTTCGAGAGGCGGACCGTGAGGTCCCAGAACTTACGTCGGTAGCGAGCGGCGCTCAGTGGAGCGAGAACAGAACCGTCGAGAATGCGGAGATTCTCGAGTTGCACCGGGAAGGACTCAGCGATTACGAGATTGCGGAGCGACTCGACTGCGGGAAGTCCACAGTACAGCGCCGCCGGAGCAACGAACTGGATCTCCCGCCGAACGGGAACGGCGGCCGGAAACCCGGTTCCACGTCGTTCGACGAGTCGACAGCCCACGAACTGTATCAGGATGGACACACCGATGCGGAGATCGCCGACGAGCTGGGCATCCACCAGGCAACCGTCGGACAGTTCCGTGCCCGCGAGGATCTCACCCCGAACGGGACACCGGTCAAAACGGTTCAACAGCCGGAGTCACTGAACGAGGAGCTTGCAGAACTCGTCGGACTTTGGCTCGGTGACGGCTCGTGGCATCAAGACGGCATCCGGTTCCACGTCGGGCGCGAGAGCATCGCCGAGTATATCGACCAGCTCTCTCGGCAACTGTTCGGTACGACGGCGTCGATCTCCTTCGCGGACGGCTGCTACGAAGTCGGTATCAACAGCCACGAGATCAAGCGCTGGTGGGAAGCGAACTTCGACTGCAAGGCCGACGGTGCCCAGTCCGCTCGGGTCCCGCAGGTCGTCAAGCGAGCACCGGCCAGCGTCGTCGAAGCGTTCCTTCGAGGGTACTTTACCGCGGATGGAACGTTGCTCGACGACACGTATCCGAAGCTGTACAGTGCATCCGAACGGGCGATCGACGACGTCGCGACCCTGATGATGGGCCTGGGCTATCCGGTCAAAAAGTCCGTCATCCGCGACGAAGACGCCCATCCGTACTACGGCCTCGTTCCGACGACCGGCGAGGGACGGAAAGCGTTCCTCCGCGAGGTCGGTTTCATCGACGAACGACGCGAGATCGGTCTCTCGAACATCGACTCCGTGTCAGCCCGTGACTCTCACGTGATCGGTGAGGAGTACACCGTCGAGGTCGACTCCGTGAGCCAATCCGAGCCCGCGACCGTCTACGACATCACCGTCGCGGACAACCACGAATACGTGACCGACGGGATCGTCTCGCACAACAGCGGCGGCGGCATGGGCTATGCGTTCTGGCGCCTGCGCCCCTACGGCGACGCGGTCGGCTCGACCGGCGGCATCGCCAGCGGTCCGATCACGTTCATGCGCACGTACGACCAGATGTGCGAGACGATCGCCCAGGGCGGCGCCCGACGGGGCGCACAGATGGGCGTCATGCGTGTCTCCCATCCGGACGTCATCCAGTTCATCCACGCCAAGAACAAGGACGTCTCGCTGGCCGAGACGCTTCGGCTGAACGACCCCGACGACTACACGCACACGTCCTTCCAGGAGGCCCTCGAGGAGGCTCGTGAACTCATCGACGACGAGGGCCGGGTCCCCAAACACCTCCGGAACGCCGTCGAGGGCCATCTCTCGAACTTCAACATCTCCGTTGGCATCACGGACGACTTCATGGAGGCCGTCCAGAACGACGAGGAGTTTACGTTCACCAACCCGCGAACGGGCGAGCCCCATATCGCGACCGAAGAGACGAAGGAACTCTACGAGATGTTCGGCCTCGGCGAGTACGTCGAGGTCGGCGAGGAGCTGTCGATTCCCGCAGACGAGCTCTGGGACGACATCGTCGAGGGCGCCCACGAGAACGGCGAACCCGGCGTCATCTACCTCGAGCGCGTCAACAAGGAACACTCCTTCGACGTCGAGAAACACCCCGACCACCGCATCCTCGCGACGAATCCGTGTGTCACCGGAGACACACTCATTAGCACGGAACGCGGTCTTGTCCCTGCAGAAGAGCTGTACGAGCAGGGGGTCGCGACTGATGTCGTCGTCGACGGCCGACTCAGTGAGGACTCCATTAAAGAGGCCAGTAGCGTCTACAAAACCGGCGAGAAAGACGTCTACAAGCTAACTACCGAGGAAGGGTACAAACTTCGACTCACTGCAGACCACCGTGTCATGACTGACGACGGATGGGTCGAAGCGCAGAACCTCGATGCAGGAGATACAGTCCACATCCAGAACCGAAAAGGTAGATTCGGTCAGCACGGTACTGCCGAGGAAGGTCGCACGCTCGGCTGGCTCGTCGGGGACGGCCATCTCAAACACGGCGAAGAACGTGCCGTTCTGAACTTCTACGACGAAGACGCCGAAATCTCCGAATCGCTGGCTGAAGACGTTAACGAGGTCGTTCGCGAGCCACTCGGTAACGCAAACTACGGCATCGGGGTCAACGAAATAACTCGTGACGCCGGATACCGCGGTGCGAAGGCGATCGAACAGCGTATTCGATCTGCTCGCCTCTACGAGTACGCCGAGGAAGTCGGTCTCACCGAGGACAAACTGCAGGTCCCTGATACCGTAATGCGCGGCAGCGAGGAGATGGCACGCGGCTTCCTCCAGTCGCTGTTTACCGCAGACGGTTGCGTTCAGGGGAACGTCGAAAAGGGCGTCTCGGTCCGCTTGTGGAGTTCTGACGCGGGTCTGCTCGGTGACGTCCAGCAACTCCTCCTCAACTTCGGAATCGCCAGCAAAATCTACGAGAACCGTAAGGAAGCAGGTACTCGAGAGCTGTCCGACGGGAGCGGCGGAACGAAAGAGTACGAGACGAAGGATCAACACGAACTCGTCATCGTCAAAGACAACCTTGAGCGATTCGCCGACGAAATCGGCTTCCTGCTCGACTACAAGTCCGAAGCGCTCGAACAGCGGCTCTCGGAGTACGACCGTGGACCGTACAGCGAACGGTTCGAAGCTACCGTTGAAGCCGTCGAACACGACGGTCACGAAGCGGTCTATGACCTGACTGAACCGGAGACCCACTCGTTCGTCGCTAACGGCCTTGTAGTCCATAATTGTGGGGAACAGCCACTTGAAGAATACGAGGCCTGTAACCTCGGCCACATCAACCTCTCGACGCTCGCCGACCTCGAGGCGCCCGACTGGCGCGTCTGGTACGACGAGCACGGCGACGAGTACGAGGACCTCGAGGACGCCGTCGACGCCTTCCTCGAGGACGCCGTCGACTTCGAGGAGTTCGACCACCGTATCGAGATGGGGACCCGGTTCCTCGAGAACGTCGTCACGATGAGCGACTTCCCGGTCGACAAGATCGAACAGAAGGTCCGGGAGATGCGCAAGATCGGGCTGGGTATCATGGGGCTTGCCCAGCTGTACATCCAGCTCGGCATGGAGTACGGCAGCGAGGCCTCCAACGAGGTCGCACGCCAGCTGATGACCCACATCAACCACACCTCGAAGTGGACCTCCCACGAGCTCGCCGAAGAGCGGGGGAGCTTCGAGGAGTGGGACAAATCCAAGTACGCGAACCCGACCGAGTACCGCGAGTGGTTCGAACACCAGACCGGCCTCGACGCCGACGAGTGGGCCGATGGGTTCCCGATCCGGAACCACAACACGACGACCATCGCGCCCACGGGCACCACGAGCATGGTCGGCAACACCACCGGCGGCTGTGAACCGATCTACAACGTCGCCTACTACAAGAACGTCTCCGACGACGTCCAGGGCGACGAGATGTTAGTCGAGTTCGACGACTACTTCCTCCGTGTACTGGAGGACAACGACATCGACGTCGAGGCGGTCAAAGAGGAGGCCCAAGAGCAGATGGCGACCAACCAGTTCAACGGTGTCGAGGGACTCTCGACGGTGCCCGACGCCATCGGCGAACTGTTCGTCACGACCGGCGACCTCTCGGCGAAAGAACACGCCGGCGTACAGGTCGCCTGCCAGGAGGGCGTCGACTCCGCGATCTCGAAGACCGTCAACGCGCCCAACGACTCGACGGTCGAAGACGCCAAGGACGTCTTCGAGTACATCTACGAACACGGCGGCAAAGGCGTCACCTACTACCGCGATGGCACCCGCTCGAAGCAGGTGCTGACCACCCGCGCGGACAACGCCGAATTCGCCGACGAGACCGAAGCCGCAGAAGCACTCGTCGAACAGATCGACGAGATCTTCGGCGGTCTCGAGGCGTTCTTAGAGAGTGAGGACGTCCAGTCGATCCTCGATGAGGAAGACGACCTCGACGCGCTGGTGGCCGACGAGGACGAACGCGATTCCGTCCAGGTCAACTTCACCGAGAAACGCGACCGGCCCGACGCTCTCCAGGGCGTCAGCCAGCGCATCGACACCGGCTACGGCAAGGTCTACGTGACGATCAACGAAGACCCCGAGACCGGTCAGCCGTTCGAGCTGTTCGCGAACATCGGCCACTCCGGCGGCTTCACTAACTCCTTTACCGAGGCGCTGGCGAAGGTCATCTCGACCTCGCTGCGCTCGGGTGTCGATCCCGATGAGATCGTCGACGAACTCTGTGGGACGCGGAGTCCGAAGGTCGCCTGGGACAAAGGCGAGCAGATCCAGTCCATCCCTGACGCCATCGGTACCGCGATGCGTCGCTACCTCGAGGGCGAGATCGACAAGCCGTACCCGACCCAACAGACCCTAGAGGAGTCGGCCGAGGCGGGTATCGAAGCCGAGTACGACGGTCCACAGACCGACGGTGGCGCGGCCGCAAAGGGCAGCGACGACGCGACACAGGACCTCATCGACGCCGGTGAATCGCCGGAGTGTCCCGAGTGTGGGTCGCTGTCGCTGTACTACTCCGAAGGCTGCAAGACCTGCGAATCCTGTGGCTGGAGCGAGTGCTGACGGCACACAGCTAAGATAGCCACACCCGTTTCGTTTTTCGTCACCGGGACCCGAACCGTCTACCGACCTGGCTTCCGAATCCGTCGTCCGGGCCGTACAACCAACACTTAGCACGTTGTAGGCGGTAGCGGACAGTATGGCTGCAGACCAAACGGACGGAATCGACACAGACACCGCGGACGTAGTCCGTTCCGACTCGAGCGGTGCACCGACCTGTCCTCACTGTGGAGAACCGCTGTACAAACGCCACTGCAAGTACGTCTGTCCACAACACGGTCCCATTATCGATTGTAGCGACCCCTTCCGATAGGCAGCGTCCGCTCGAGGGCGATCAGAGCAGGGCAGCGATCAACTGTCCGCCGGCCGGCTCGCGTTTTGCGTTCCGCGCCGCGTTCGCAGGGCCCGGTAGGCAGGCCCTGCAAGCAAGACGGCGGCGGCGACGAGACACGCAAGCGTCACTGCAACGCTGAGTTCGCCCAGCCCGTCCGTCCGGATCGTCGCTGCCGAGGCACCGACGACGACCGCGGCGACGGTCCAGGGGAGTTCACCGATCACCGTCCCGACCACGAGCTGGCGCAGCCGGACACCGCTGATCGCTGCTGCACACGTCGCAACGTCGGAGGGGATCGGCGCCAGCCGCGAGGCGACGACACCCCGGATCGGCCCCGCCGTCTCGTAATACCGGTCGACGACGTGCACTGCTCGCTCGAGGACCGACTCGATCGACCCGACTGGTGACGAGTCGGCTCGCCCGCTCGGGTCGGTCGCGTCACCGGCGAGCCAGCGGGCGACGAGAAAGGGTGGAACGACGGTCACTGCGACTCCGAGCAACGCGATCGGGACTCCGAGTCCGACGCCGTAGCCGTAGCCGACCACGACCGCGAGCGGCGTCGTCGGCAATGCGACCAGCGGACGACCGAGGTAGAGTCCGACGACGACGAGCCCGAACAGATACGGATCGGTCGCTACTGACTCGAGGGAGCCAAGCAGTGCGGACGGCGAGACGAGAGCGGCGACAGCGAGGATCGCGCCGATCACGGCGGCGCCGATCAGCCCACGGGTCCGCACCGACGGGGGTGACATCGCTCGGAGTTTTTCCCCGAGCGTTGAAACTTTTGTGTCTCGAGACGGTTCGGGACGGAACGTTTATTCACCCAGAACGGACACCACACACCGATGGACAGCCACGACGAGCGACCCGAGACGGCCGTCGACGCCGCCGACGATCGCGTCGCGCTCGGTTTGGCGTTGCTCGAACGCCTCGAACACGAGTCACTCGAACTCCCGGCAGTCGTCGATCGGATCGAGACGGTGACGAGTGATCCGACGGTAACGCGGACGATCCTCGACGAGGCGGAACTGCGAGGAATCATCGAGCGCGAGGACGGCATCATTCGCCCGAAGAGCCGGCAGTACGTCAGCTTCGAACAGGACGTAATCACGAAAGAGGGGGAGTTCTCCTGTCGACGCTGTGGCTCGAGTCTCTCGACTGGCTACTTCATAAAACTCGACGCCGGCGAACTGGGGCCGTTCGGTTCCTCGTGTATTCGGAAGGTAACGGGACGGGAACAGTAGCTTAGCGTTCTGTCCGGAGTTCGGCGATCAACTGCTCGATCGTCTCTTGTTGGCGTTCGATGACCTCGGTCTGGCGGTCGACGGCCGCCTCCAGCGCCTCGATTCGCTCGAGGAGAGCCGCCTGGTCGACTGCCGGCTCCGGGTCAGAGTGGGGATGGACTGTGTCGGCCGAATCGGTGGTCTCAGTTCTGACGGCGGCGTCGGTATCGCCGTCGTCGGTATCGCCGTCGTCGGTGGACGACTCGAGCGTCGCTGTTCCGTCTCGATTCTCGCCAGCGGACGCGGCGGTCGTCGGCTCACTTCGCGACGCCTCCGGCTGTGATTGGTTCGCCGTCGACGCCGACGATCGAGCGTCGGCGGCGTGCTGTGTCGACTGTGGATCGGTCCGTTGTGTCGACTGTGGATCGGTCTGTTGTGTCGACTGCGTATCGACCTGCTGTTGTTGGTGTTGGGGCTGGCGATGTTGTGCTCCGGTATCGCGTGCCGTCTGTTCGGTGTCCGTTTCTCCGGTCGCCGCCACGTCGGTCGCAAGCGGGTCACTCGAGGCCGTTCCCGCTACGTCGTTCGACTCGGAGACATCGGCGGTCGGCTCGTCGAGATCCCGATCGTCCGGCTCGGGTGGGTCGGCGTCGAGAGGGTCGACGCCGCCGCCAAAGTCGACCGATGCACGGCCCGGTTGTGTATCGTCGCTTTCGGTCTCGTTTAATTCTTCGAGGGCGGTGACGTCGTGGTACTCGAAAAGCGCGCGTTTGAGCCGTTCGCGGAGTTCGGTTGCCGCCTCGTTCGGTGCCTTGATCCGTTGTGGGCGGCCGTCGACCGTGAGCACGATCTGGGTGGCAACGCTCCCGTCCTCGAACTCGATGTTCGTCACGTCTTCGAAGTGGTACTCCTCGTAGTCATCGTCCCAGACCGCCGCGCCGATGTGTTTGACCAGCCGGTCGCTCGTGACGATGAGCGTGAGTTCGCTGAACCGGTAGGTCTGGGCGACCGTCTCGCCGGGATCCGTGATACCGTTGCCATTTAATACGCCAGCCAGTACCGGATGTAAGGCCGCGTCGATCTTGCTCGCGGGGATCGTAAACTCCTTTCTCCCCTCGAGTGGGTACTCGAGCGTGACTGTCGTCTTGCGCCGCCCTTCCGAGAGCGTCACCCGTTCGGCGTCGTGGGGATATTCGTCGACAGACTCGTCGCTTAAGAGACCGTCGGACCGATAGACGAGCGTGCTCGAGGAGGTAACGAAGAGTTCGTCGTCGCCGCCGAGTGCGACTCGAGCCGCGATATCGTCGCCATCGAGAGTAGAGTGAACGATTCCAGGAACGCTCATGCGCGGGTAGTTAGGAAGGCCATATGATAAATCCGTGGGTCGGGATTGCACGCTCGGACGGAATGAGAAGCTTAAAGAAAGGCTGGCGACAATCGGAGAGTGAGCCCGGGTGGCTTAGCTGGACATAGCGCCGCACTCATAGGGTTCAGAGATTCGGTGCGGTACGCCTTGGAAGCCTCCGTGTCCCCCACGAGGACCGCCGAGCCTCGGACCTGGGACATGCGGAGATCGAGGGTTCGGAGCCCTCCCCGGGCACTGGCTTTCTACGCGATGTCACGAACGTAGTGAGTGGCGAGTCCGTAAGTCATACTGTCGGACAGCAGTGTATGAACGCAGCAGTTCGTGGTCGGTCACTGTACTCTCGAGGGTTGCGTAACTGTACGACAGAGCGTCGGACGTCGGTTCGAAACTCGCCTCGAACGCTGTAACACGTCGATACCGAACGTCTCCTTCCGATCGTCCCGTCGCTCGAGTGTCGTCTCCCCTGTGTCGGTGTCGACGATATCGTCACGGTCGAGTTGACAACCTTCGAACCGTCACTAGCTTTATATTCCATGCATCGACTCATCATAATATGGGAACGGGGGTTTCACCGAGCCTCGGTATCGTTACACGGATCGCATCGAGCGAGGGCGTCTCGCCGACGGATCTCGAGCCACCGTTACACGACGTCGTCGACACGGACGCGCTCGACCGGCTAGTCGCAGCCAGCCACGAGCAGTCGACCGGCGCCGACACGGCAGTCAAGTTCACCTATCATGGCTACCACGTTCACGTCGATGGAACGGGTACGATCGACGTCACCGCGACGGACGAACTCCCTGGCGCGGAGCCGGAATCGACGGAGGGACCACACGGCGACTGATACTTCCGGACAAAACGATGCACACACCGATCGCACTCGAGACGCTGTCGCGGAACGCGACAGGCGTCGAGGCGCGATCGGGTGTGTACTGACTGTTGTCCGGTAGTATGAATAGTGTGACACGGTCCGCCGTCATCACCTCCCACCGATCGCCGACCGCCGCTCCGCGCTGGCGATCGGCAGGACGTCGGTACAGCAACCGGATGAGACGGATCGCTGTGACCGTTCCTCGAGGGTCTCGACCGTTTCGAAAACGACGATAGCTGCTCGTATGCGTCCGCGGTCTGTCGCATCGACTCTCGAGGTATCGATTCGAGACCCGAACCGTCGAACGTCATTCGAGTGAGCGAACGGAGACGACGGCGGACTAGAACCCGCCGCCCAGGAGCAACTCGAGGAAGTCCTGCATCGACGTAATCGCGAGGATGACCGCCAGGATCACGAGCAAAGCGTTGACGGCGTTGATCGCCCGCCCGTTGCGGTGTTTGCCCATCGTCTCACGGTCGTTGACGGCCCAGAACAAAAGCGCCGCTGTCAGCGGCAGGGCGAAGATCCCGTTGTACATCGGGAACAAGATCACCATGTCGACGACCGACAGATCGAGAACGGCGCTGACGACCGGCGACAGGACGCCGACGCCAGTGAGGCCGGCGAAGATGAGTTTGAAGAGCCGGTCGCTTTTCCCGACGTCGACTCCGGCCGCCTGTGGAATGATGTAGGCCGGCGCCCACATGATCGGGATGATGCTGTTGAACGCCGCGGCCGTGACACCGCCGACGAACAACACCATCGCCCAGGTTCCAAACACCTCGACGAGGGCCTCACCCGGCGTAAGAAACGACTCGAGTTCGGTAAACCCCATCGGACGGAGCACCGCTGCAGAGACGATCAGGATCGCGATAGTCGCGATCCCGCCGACGGCATACCCCATCGCGAGGTCCCGACGGGCGTCGGCGACGTCTGCTTTCTCCGTCCAGCCTTTCTTTTCGACGAGGATCGACTCGAGGAAGAAGTTCGGCCAGAGGGCAGTCGTCCCGAGCAGGCCGGCGGCCATGACGAGTGCGCCGACCGAATCCATGGTCGGGACGAATCCGAGCGCCAGTTCGGTCGGCTCGGCACCGCTGGGGATGGCCACAGCGACGTAGACGACCAACAGCGCAAGCATCATCGCGATCATCAGGTTCTCGACCTTGCCGTAGTTGAGGAGGCCAACGGCGATGGCACCCACCGTCGCGAGGACCGCGATCGGCTGCCAGGCGACGACGCCGCCGGTCAGAAAGGAGACGCCGGCGCCGACCGCCGCGGCGAGGCCGAGCGTCCAGGCGATACAGCCGATCGAGAGGAACAACGCGATCGGGACGGCGATCGATCTGCCGAGTTTCTCCCGGACGAAGATCATCAGCGGCGTGCCGTGGATTCCCAGCCGGGCGCTCATATCCTGTGCCATAAAGCCAAGCAGTGCTGCGCCCGTGGCCGCCCACAGCAGGGTGTAGCCGTGTAAGACGCCGGCCTGGCTGGCGATAAACACCGATCCAGAACCGAAGTAACTGGCGACCATCACGAACGCGAGGCCATACTTGTGAGCGAAATCGAGTACGGTATCGTCGACCGATTTACGAATCGTACTCATCGATGATTGATCACGAATAGGTGTGAGCAGCCAGATTCGAATACCGGTTGAGCCCGCTATTGCAAGCTACCTTGTAGATCGAACAACTCAGGTCGAGATATCGGAGCGCCTAAGCTGCTGTTCGACATCTCGAGGACGCTCGATCGGAGAAGCCGTCGACCGCAAAAGCGCCTGTCGCAGTCCCGAATTCGTCGATTACGCCGGTTCGACGCGAATCTCGCCGTCAGCGGAGACGGTTACTAGACAGTCGTTGTACTCGAACGTTACCGTTCCCCCGGAACGGTCCCCTGCCGCACGCGATTCGAACAGCCGCTCGAGTGCATCGGTGTTGATCGTGTAGTGAAGCGGCTCCAGATCGGTCACACGCTCGTCGGTGACCGCGGCGACCGTATCGACGATAGCGACGCTCAGCGGTTCGGTATCGTCTTTCTCGTACTGTACGACGTACTGTTCACTCGTTCGTTCGGACGGTGATCGTGAAGTCATCTCAGTCATCGGTTTTGCACACCCCCAATGCCGTCTCTTGGAAGACAGACGACCTTCACCGGTCACCATAAAGAGTCTAGTCGTTATCTGTATAGCGACTCGCTGAGAAGGGGTTATCTATATAGCCATACCGAGCTATCGAGCGCGTTAGTCTACAAACGTGCGGAGTCGACGACCCGGTTCCTGCCCGCTATGAGGGAAGCGGGCAGAGACTCGCCGTGAACACGACCGTCTCGTCGGTCTCGTTTCGCGCTCCGTGGACGGCACCCGGCTCGTGGTGGACAACGCCGGGTGCGTCGATCGTTTCGCTGTCTTCGTCTCGGACGACAGTGACGGTTCCCTCGAGAACGTGAAAGACGTTCGTGCTCCCGGGGTGGTCGTGGGGCTCGAGTTCGGCGTCCGGGCCGAGCGCGAAGGCCTTGACGAGGACGTCGTCGGAGACGACCAGTTCCGCTGTTTCGACCTCGCCCTCGGTCGGCTCGAGGTCGGCGATCGCGTCGCTGTATTCGTCGAGAGACATGGCCGACGGTTGGACGCGTCGACCTATAAATCCCGAGACTGAAACCGACGTCGGCCGCTGTGGGCCCATACGGACTGCTGTCCCAATCTCCCGCCGATCGCGATCCCGTGTGGCGATCGGCAGTCAGTGACGACAGGCGACCGTATCACTCGAGTGACAGCGGCGTGTGATCGGCGCGGTAGCCACACTCAGTGTCCTCGGTCGCGTCGGTGGCGTCGACACCGAACGCGTCGACGTTCGTGACCTCGCGCAGTCGGATGTCTCGTTCCATCTTCGTCACGACCGGAGTCTCGTAGTGGGTCGCCCGGTAGTCGAAGTCGTTGCCCTCCTCGCGGCGGCGCGTGACGAACTCGCGGTGGCGCTCGAGCCGTGTCCGGCCGACCGACCGCGACAGCGCCGGCACGTCGGCGACGCGGTCGTCGAACATCTCCAGAAACGAACTCTCGAGCTCCGACCCGACGGAGTTTCGACCGGCACACATCGCCGCGAGCGTCGTCGTTCCAGTTCCCCAGAAGGGGTCGAGGACGGTGTCGCCGTACGCGGAATACATACAGATCAACCGGTAGGGAATCTCGAGTGGGTAGGCAGCCGACCGATCGCGGAGATCGGCACCCTCGAGGGCCTGCAGTTCGCCCTGGACGTCGGTCCAGACGTCCGAGAACCAGCGGTTGCGCTCCTCCCAGAAGTAGGCGGCCTCGTAGCGCCGATCGGCGCCCGGCTCGAACGAGCGGCTCTCGCCGCCCTTTCGGAAGACCAGTACGTACTCGTGCTCTAAGGTGACGTAGGCGTTCGGCGGGATCATCCCGCTACCCATGAACTTCGCGGCGCTGTTGGCCGGTTTGCGCCAGAGGATATCGGGCAGGGGATCGAAGCCCCGCGACTCGAAGGCCTCGAGGATGCGAGCGTGGTTGGCGTACACTCGGAAGCTGTCGTCGACCGATCGGGTCGCGTCGCCGATATTGATACAGGCGATGCCGCCGTCGACCAGCACCCGCTCGAGTTCGTCCCAGACGCGATCCAGCTGGGCGTGCATCGCTTCGAACGCCGCGCGACCGTCGCCGGCCTCGAGTGCATCCCCGATCGCGGGATCGAGTCGAGTGAAAAGGTCGTCCCACATTTCGATCATGGGATACGGCGGGGATGTCACGACGAGTTCGACGGACGCGTCGTCGACTCCCGAGAGCTCCCGGGAGTCGCCGACGAAGACGCGGTGGGTCGTCTCCATTATTGCCTTGACGTGTCGGCGTCGACCCCTTAGCTTCTTCGTCGGAGACGAGACGAACGGAGAACGGATCGCAGACGAGTCGTCGTCCAAGCGGTTCGGTTTCGAAAGCAACGCCTCGAGATCGCCACAGCAGCGCCGCGTTACTCCTCGTCGTGGGTCTCGTCGCCGTCTCCGGTCCCAGCCTCCAGCTCGTCGTCGCCGGGTTCCTCGAACTCGTCGGTCGTGGCGGGCTCGAACTCCTCGATCGGTTCCCACTCCTCTTCCTCGTCTCCGGAGAGACGGCGGCGAGCGATGGCGATCGCGGCGACGGCACCCACGGCCAACAACAGCTTCGGCAGTCGGCTCGAGCCACCCTCGTCTTCGATATCGGTCTCCGTCTCGGTTACCACGTCGGTCGTCGACTCCGTCTCGTCTCCGCCTCGTCCTTCCATGACGTCCTCGATGATCTCGGGCTCGTCGACGTCCTCGAGCGACGCCTCCTCGAGTTCCGTCGACTGTCGCCCTGCCAGAAAGCCAAGCGCGGCGCCGATCCCGAAGAGTGCACCGGCAAGCGGTAGCTTCGATCCACCCGACGGTGCTCCTTCGGCTTCCTCGACGGCCTCGAGAATCGTGTCTCGAAGCGGCGATTCCATCCCCAGACTGACGGCCTCCTTCACGACGACTTCGGACAGTGTCTCCTCCTGTTGTTCGGTTTCGGGCATAATCACTTCCGACCACATCGCCGTAAATAACTCTGTCCAACGTTTCCACCGATCGAATCGGAATGCCAACAGTTACGCGTCGGATACCGGCCCGTAATCGATACCGTAACCGACGTATACCGGACCGGAACTTCGTCCGTATACGGCCCCGTTCCTCGTCTCAAGCGTCGATAGACGATTGTAGAACGGATGGATGCTCGGTGCTACGACGAGGTCGTCGTCGGTATCGAAGCACGTCGGCGACGCATCGAAGAAACGGGAGGTTTCGGCCGTATATATTCGACATCGGCTGACGAACCGTTACCGTCTCCCTACTATGTGATTTAATGTCTCCCATAACGAAGCCCCCCAAGAGCGAACTGGCGGTATGAGCGTCATTCGCCAGCCCGGCGTGCTCGGTCGCACGACCCGACGACGTGTCGTCGGGGTGACCGCGGCGCTCTCGACTGCCGCCGTCGAGGCCATCGCCGTCGGCCTCTGGTTTCATCTCGTCGTCGGCTCCCGAACGGCGTCGACGGCACTGGCCGGGCTCGGAATCCTGTTCTGTGGCTCCCTGCTTCGGGCTGGCGTCTTCGGCGCGACTGTCGACGAGATGGGCGATCTCCTCCAGCCCCGCCGACTCGGCGCCGCACTCCTCTTGACCGGGAGCTGGCTCGTCTGGTTGTTGGTCGCAGAGTCGATCGGCGGTCTCGTCGGCGTCGTCGTCGCGGCCGTCTTGCTGACCGCTGCACTCACCGCACAGCTCGTCCTCGAGCGGCGGGTCTTCTGTTTCCGATCGACGTACCTGACGACGCGGACACCCCTCGTTCCGGGACTGTTGTTGGCCGTCGGCGCGTCGACGCTGTTGGCTTCGGCCTGGTTTACTGACTGGGCGATCGCTACGCCGCCGCTGTCGCTCGAGGTGACGACACTCGTCCTCCGGATCGACGCGGTACAGGTCGGCGTCATCGTCTTCGGGCTGTTCGCCTTCCTCGCCCACCAGCGACGGTTCGAACGGCTGCTCGAGCCCTGAGCGGGACGCTACAGCATCGGAGTCTCGTCGCGTTACTTCCCTTCGGCGCCGACGTTCTGGTCGCTCTCGAAGGAGTCCGGATCCGGCTCGATCGTCGCGTACTGAACCGCTCGCCGGCCCAGCGTCGCGATTCGCTTCTCGAGGTCGTCGTCGACGAACTCGCCCTCGGCAAACGCCGAGTGGGAGTTGGCGATCGCGGCCTCGTGGGGGATCACCCACGCGTTCAGCGCCCGGCAGACCGAGCGCATGTGCTCGAGTGCGGTCACCGGAAAGGCACCACCCGAGACCGCCAGCAAGCCGACGGTCTTGTCCTGGAACTCGTCGAAGCCACAGTAATCGAGGGCGGTCTTCAGCGGCGAGGAGTAAGAGCCGTGGTACATCGGCGAGCCGAGGAGGATCGAGTCGGCGGCCCGCAAGCGAGCCGCAAGCTCCTCGGCATCGCCCGCGTTCTCGCGGTCGCGGTCGGCGTCGAAGATCGGTAACTCGAACGTCCGCAGATCGAGCAGTTCGGTCTCGGCGCCGGCACGATCCGCTGCCTCGAGGGCACGCTCGAGGGCGATGTGTGTCGTACTCGCGTCACGAAGGCTTCCACAGACGGCGACGACGCGAACGGTATCGGCATCAGCCATGTCCGTCTTGACGACGCCAGGCGGGAAATAAGCGGCCCACGCGCTGCAGTTTCGGCGATACCGATTCGGTCAGCGCTGCAGCCGCGCGACGAGATCGCCGTCCGCGTCGGCGTCCTCGAGAGTAACCAGGCCGTCGTCCTCGAGGTCGCCCAGGAGTCCCTCGAGCCACTCCCGGCCGTACTCGCCGTCGGGTGTGTAATCGACCCTGATGCGGTGACCGAGGGTGTCTAACTCGAGTTCGTCGTACTCTCGAAGAGTGCCGATCACGCGGCCACGAAACTGGCGGCGGCTCCCCTCGAAGGAGGGTTGGGTCGGAACGTCCGGCGCGGTAAAGTCGCCGCTGGCGTAGGCGTCACACCACTCGCGCCAGGGACAGCCGATCTCGTCACAGCGGGGCGTCTGCGTGCAGGCGACGCCACCCAGTTCCATGATCGCGTTGTTCCAGACACGAGAGCGACCTGCGGGCATGAGATCGTTCGCAGCTGCTTCGAAGGCAGCGTCGTCGTCGGGGATCGAGAACGCGCGGTAGGTGACCCGTTTGACGTTCGTGTCGACGACCGCATCGCCGTTGTTGAACGCGAAACTCGCCACGGCGTTTGCGGTGTAGGGACCGACGCCCATCAGCTCCTGGAGTTCGTCGGGTGTCGTCGGGAACTCCCCGTCGTACTCCGTCTCGACCTGCCCGGCGGCCTCGTGGAGGTACTTCGCCCGATTGTTGTAGCCGAGGCTGTGATCCGTCCAGAACCCCACTACGTCCGCGCGATCGGCGTCGGCCAGCGCCGCCGTCGTCGGCCAGCGCTCGAGAAACGCCTCCCATGCCTCGACGACGCGATCTAACTGAGTCTGCTGGCTCATCACCTCGCTGACGAGGATCTCGTAGGGGTCGTCGGTGCGACGCCACGGGAAGTCGCGGTGGTCGTTTTCGTACCACTCGATCAGCGCCGTCCGGACGGCCTCGAGGTCGTCGGGGAGGTGCCACGCGTCCGTTCCGTCGGCGTCGGTATCGGCGTCACCGTCGCTCTCGCTCATCGGTCGCCCTAGCGACTGCCCCGTCTTACTGGTGGCGGTTCCCGATCGGAGGCCGTTACGTGTCCCGGAGAACAGTCGATGGCCCTATCTCTCCCCAAAATTCACCGTTCGGTGATTTAGTATCCGGACAAACAAAATCCTTAAACGAATAAAACTCGATACTGGATACAATGGCTCCTCCAAATCACTTTGACGAAATACTTTTAGTGGAGGATAATCCGGGCGACGTTCGGTTGATAGAGGAGATGCTGAAAGAGGGGGCGTTCGATCCGACGCTTCACGTCGTCTCCACTGGTCCCGACGCGATCGACTTCGTCCACCAGTCCGGTGACTACTGCGATGCCCCGCGACCCGACGCGATCCTCCTCGACTTACACCTCCCTCGAATGGATGGCAAAGCGGTACTCACGGAGATCGACGACGATCTGACTGACGTACCCGTCATCGCCCTTTCGGGATCTCTATACGGCGTCGATTGCAGCCTAACCGATATCGAAGACGAGGTCGACGCCTGCGTCGAGAAACCGCTCGAGTCGGATACCTTCGAGGAACTCGTCAGTTCGCTCCAGGACTGATTCCGACCGGCCGTTCTCTCCCACGCAGCGTTCGAGCGGACCACGAAAGCCCTATCCCCTCGGCTCGAGTCCTCTCGCGTATGAGCCTCGACGATCTCAACGAGGACGTCACGGACGTGTACGGGTCACTAGACGAGGAACTCACCGTCTCGCTCGATCGAGAGACCCGAAACGAACTCGCCTTGCTCGAGACCGCCCTCGAGCCCGAAGAGACCGACGAACTCGTCCGGCGGGCGATTCACATGCTGTTTCAGTCGACGATCGATACGGGAAAACTCGACTTCCAGTTGCGGTCCGCCTACGACGTCACGTACGATGAGTACCTCACCGGGATGACTTTCGAGGAGATGACCGGCGCCGACCAGTATCCGACGATGGACGACGAGCGGCGCTACCAGTTCTAGTGTCGTTCCACGCCTGATACGGACTGCTGTACCGAGTTCCCGCCGACCGCCACACGGGGTCGGCGAGCGGCGGGCAGTAACGACAGGAGATCGTATGAGCTGCTTGGTCGACCCCTGTCGTGTGGGTCCGTTCGATCCAGCAGTCGACGGTTACTAGAGTCGATCGTCCCGGTTTGGCAGTCGCGCGGTCGCGATCCAGAACCGAGCCACGCGATCCATCGTCTCGGCGAGCGCGTCGGGCTCGTCAGGAATCGGGACGACGGCGTTTGCGCCGCGTTGATAGGCTTCCTGGATCACCTCTTCGGTCGGCGACGCGACGGTAACGACGACGGGCACGCTCGGTAGCCCCGGCGTCCGGTCGATCGCCTCGAGGACGTCCAGTCCGTCCGGTCCAGGCTCCGGGAGTTCGAGTCGCAACACTACAAGCGCCGGTCTGGGCGCGTCGGTGTACTCGCCGTCTCGATGGAGGAAATCGAGCGCGTCGGCACCGTCGGCGACGGTGTGAAAGACCGTCGTCGGATGACGATCCGCGACGCCCGCTCGTATCAGACGCGCGGTCTCGGGCGACGGATCGATCAACAACACGTCCGTCGATTCGGCGGATTGGCTTCGGTCGATCATCGGTCGCCGTCACCGTCGACCGACCGACGTCTGCGTCGCTGCGAGACGTTCATCGATACCCGAATACGACACCGACGACGGTAAACCTTCTCGCCATCCTCCGCCGAGAGGGACTCGAGCGTATCCTCTCGTATCAGTCGTCGATCGGCGCCGCACTCGAGAGCGCCTCGTCGATCTCGGCGTCCTCCATCTTCTCGACTAGGGCGTCGATGACGTCTTCGCGTTTGCCCTTGACGAACTTGATCGAGCCGACGACGAGGTGGCCCCCACCCGAGACGCCGCCGCCCGGGATCTCTTCTTCGAGTTCCGAGACCATGTTCGGGATGTCGAGCCGGACGCCGTCGGAGCGCAACACGGCGAAGTCCGGCCCGTAGCCGACCGTGATCACCGGATCGCCGGTCTCCTCGATCTTGCGGTCGTGGATCTCGCCGGTCGTCTTACCCGGTGCCGGGTAGGTAAATCGGTGCGCGTAGTTCTCGACGTCGATCCGGTAGAGGTGGGCCCCGTTGTCTAAGTCCTCGTGTTCTAAGTGGGACATCGCCGCCTCGAGCTGTTCGTCGACCTCGTCGCGGGCGCGGTCGGCGAAAAAGGAGACGAGTTCACGGTGGCGCCCTTCGTCGCCGTTGGCGACGTGGAGCAGGTCCTGGATCAGCTGATCGCCGGAGTTGTAGCGCAGCCAGAAGGCCGCATAATCCAGCGCCTCACTCAGATCCTGGAGCCGTTCCTCGTCGTAGCCCTCCTCGGCGGCCAGCTCGAGGTAGTCGTCCATCGCGTCGGCCTTCGACCGGTCGGAGAGGCCGGCGACGGCGGGGACGTGGCGCAGCTCTTCCGTGAGGTCGGGATAGATCATCCGCGCGAGCTCGACACAGAGCATCCCCGTCGTGATCCGGTAGTCCTCGTCGTGGAGGTAGGGATTGACGTGGGCGTCGAGTAAGTCTTCGACGGCCTCGGGGTCGGGATGGTGGTGGTCGACGACTGCGATCGGGATGTCGTAGCGAGCCAGCGTCTCGTAGGCCGGGACGTCCTCGGCCGTCGAACCGTTGTCAAGCATGAGCAAGAGCGGGAGCTGCTGGCCGTGTTTCTCCCGGTCCTCGAGGGCGAAGTTCAGGTCCCGCGTCGCGTCTTCCATCTCGTAGAAGGGCGCTTTCGCGGGCAGGCGCTTGATGAGGTGTCGGGGCGCGTCCTCGTCCTCGTGGACGTCGGCGATGAAACGCTCGAGAGCGATCTGGACCGGAACCGCAGCACACATGCCGTCGCCGTCGGCGTGGTGGCGAACTCGAATGGGACGGCCCTCGAGGACGGTTCGGCGAAGCAGTTTCGCGACACGCTCCAGGTTCGGCCGGAGCTTCTCGAAGGCCGGCCAGTCGATCAGCGGTTCGACGTCGTGGGGCTGGGCGCGGGTCTCGAGGGACTCCTCGAGCCGCTGGCGGGTTTCCTCTGCGTCGTCGCCCTCGAGTTTCGAGAGCCCGTCGACCTCGATCTGGACCGAGTCCTCGCGGTATTCGGGCGTTCCCGTGATACGGACGACGTCGCCGATCTCGACTTTCGGATAGGCGCGGACGCCGGCCTCCTCGAAGGCGGCACACGGGACGACGCCGTACTCGTCGGCGACGTGGAAGATCGTCGGACCGGCGGTCTGTTTGACCTGGACGACTTCGCCTTCCAGATGGATCTGGTCACCGACGTTCGACTCGAGGCGGTTCGTCCCGGTCAGCGCGTAGTCGTGGCCGACGTTCTGAAGCGTATACTCCTCGATGTCGACCGGCTCGAACGCCATGTCGCCGTTGTCGCGGACGGTCTCGAGTTCGACGACGAGCTCGTCGCCGACGGCGTAGGTACCGTCGAGAACCGACTCGTGTACGAGTCCGGAGACGGAGTCGGAGAGATCGACGAAAACACCGTAGTCGACGATACCGTTGATTTCGGCGAGATATGGACGGTCCTCCTCGAGATCCTCTGCGGTACACTCAGCAGCGAGATCGTAGACGACGGAATCCCCGTCATCTGCGCCGGGTTCCCCGGCGGACTCACGTGTCATCTTGGGCCGTAATTTGAGCCGGTCGCGTATAACCCTTGTCAAGAAGGGATGACGGGCGCGTCGCGTCGTCGCGCGTGTCGCCGCTTTGGCCGCGGGACCGGACTACTCCTCCTGGGCGTCGACGGTCGCGACAGCCGCCAGATTGACGATGTCGCTGACGTCGTCGTCGCGCTGGAGGACGTGGACCGGTTCGTCCATTCCGACCAGCATCGGACCGGTCGCTTCGGCGCCGCCGAGTCGCTGCAGGAGTTTGTAACAGATGTTGCCCGCCTCGAGGTTGGGGAGGACGAGTACGTTCGCCGGTTCATCGAGGTCGGCGAACTCGTAGTTCCCTTCGAGGAGATCGCCGACGACGGCGGTGTCGGCCTGCATCTCACCGTCGACGGGGAACTCGACGGTCGGATCCTCCCGCAGTCGTTGTGCCGCCTGTCGCGGTTTGCGGGTCCCCTCGTTGTCGACGCTTCCGAAGTCGGAGTACGACAGGAGGGCGGCACGGGGGTCGACGTTGAACCGTCTGGCGAGATCGGCCGTGTGGCGGGTGATTTCAGCCAGGACGTCCGCGTTGGGGTCCTGGTTGACCGTCGCGTCGGCCAGGAAGACGACGCGGTTTCTGAACGTCAGCATGTAGACGCCCGCGGCGTAGTCGGTGTCGGGTGCGGTCCCGACCACCTGCAGCGGCGGTCGCAGCGCAGAGGGGTAGTGATTCGTCAGCCCTGTCAGCATCGCGTCGGCGTCGCCACGGTCGACCATGAGCGACGCGAAGTAGTTGCTGTCCTGGATCAGCTCCCGTGCCTCGGTGCGAGTCACGCCCTTTCGCTGGCGGCGCTCGTAAAGTGCGTCGACGTACTCGTCGTCCGATCCGTCGTCGGGGTCGACGACTTCGGGCTCGAACTCGAGTCCCAGGTTCGCGACGGTGGTCCTGATCTCGTCCTCGTCGCCGATCAGGACCGGCCGAGCGAGATCGCGGTCCTCGAGCTGGGCCGCCGCCCGGATGATCTTCTCGTGTTCCCCTTCGGCCAGCGCGAGGCGCTTTGGATCGCTTTTGGCCTTGTTGAAGACGGTCCGCATCATCTCGCGGGACTTGCCCAGCCGGGCCTCGAGGTGCTCGACGTACGTCTCGGGGTCGATCTCGGTGCGGGCGGCACCCGACTCCATCGCGGCGCGGGCGACCGCGGGGGCGACCTCGAACAGTACCCGCGGATCCAGCGGCTTCGGGATGATGTACTCGGGGCCGAACTGCAGTGGCTGGTCCCCGTAGGCTTTGCGGACGGCGTCGGGGACGTCCTTGCGTGCGAGGTCGGCGATGGCCTCCGCAGCGGCGACTTTCATCGCCTCGTTGATCTCGGCGGAACGGACGTCGAGGGCACCGCGGAAGATAAAGGGGAACCCGAGGACGTTGTTGACCTGGTTTGGGTAGTCCGAACGGCCGGTCGCCATGATGACCGTATCGTCGCGGGCCCCTTTGGCCGTCTCGTAGTCGATTTCGGGTTCGGGGTTTGCCATCGCGAAGACGATCGGATCGTCGGCCATCGACCGGATCATCTCCGCGTCGACGATACCGCCGACCGAAAGCCCGACGAAGACGTCAGCGCCGGCGATCGCGTCTGCGAGGTCGCCTTCGGGAACGTCGCGGGCGAACTCGCGACTGTACGGGTCGAGATCGCCAGCTTCGGCTCGTTCCGTCGTCAGAATACCGTCGATGTCGACCATCGTGATGTTCTCCTTCTCGATCCCCAGCGAAAGGAAAAACCGGGCCGTCGCGAGCGCTGCGGCGCCAGCGCCGGCGAAGGTGACCTCGAGGTCCGCGAGCTCCTTGTCGGCGATGTCGACGGCGTTCAACAGTGCGGCCCCGGAGATGATCGCTGTCCCGTGTTGGTCGTCGTGAAAGACGGGGATGTCCATCCGCTCACGAAGCCGTTCCTCGATCCGGAAACAGTCCGGCGCGGCGATGTCCTCGAGGTTGATCCCGCCGAAGGTCGGCTCCATCCCTGCGACGGATTCGACGAACGCGTCGGCGTCGTCGTGGTCGAGTTCGACGTCGAAGACGTCGATATCCGCGAACCGCTTGAACAGGACTCCTTTCCCCTCCATGACGGGTTTGGAGGCCTGGGCACCGATGTCGCCCAGCCCGAGGACGGCCGATCCGTTCGAGACGACACCGACGAGGTTCCCCTTTGCCGTGTACTGGTAGGCGTCCGTCGGGTTCTCGTCGATCTCCCGACACGGCGCGGCGACGCCGGGCGAGTACGCAAGCGAGAGATCCCGCTGGGACGTCGTCGACTTCGTCGTCCGAATCTCGATCTTCCCAGGTGGATCGTCGCTGTGGTACTCGAGTGAATCTTCGTCTAGTGACATAAATCCGAATAGGAACGTCCGCCCGGAAAAGGGACTCGCTAGTACGTCTTCAAAGCGTATGTATACCTAGTTGATATGCAGCATGGCACTTGATCGCGTCCAACGGGGGAGCAGTCCGTCGAGTCGACCATCGGAACGTTTAGCAACCGCAAGCCCCCACGTCGTGATATGGGGTTGTTCGACGCGCTGTTTCGCTCGAGCGAGATCCTCGGCATCGCCGAGGAAACCCTCGAGTTCGCCCTCGAGTCCTCGGAGGCTTCTCACCCACACGAGTACATGGGCTTTCTCCGGGGGACCGAGGCGGATCGGCTGGGACTGGATCGGGACGGGCTGGTTATCACGGATATTCTGGTCGTGCCCGGCACCGAGGCAAACAGCGTCAGCGCGACCGTCAAGACGAGCCAGATTCCCAACGACGTGAAGGCACTGGGAAGCGTCCACTCCCACCCGAACGGGGTGATCAGGCCGAGCAGCGCCGACTTAGAGACGTTCGGCCGTGGCAGCGTTCACATCATCATCGGCGCACCCTACCGCCGGTCGGACTGGCAAGCGTTCGATTCGAAAGGCGAGCCGACCCAGCTCAACGTAATCGACGTGGAACTGCCCGAGACCGACGACTTCTTCGATTTCACGCAGGCCGACATCGACGACGAACTCCGACGATAACATGACACTCGCGAGGACTACTGGCTCGATTCCCGGATCGACGACACCGACAGCATCGCAGCCGCGATCGATCGACGACGGACCCGACTCGACGGGTTGGAGGCAGCCATGACGCGGACGGTAATCGCGCAAGGGACCTTCGACATCGTCCACCCCGGCCACGTCCACTACCTCGAGGAGGCCGCGTCGATGGGCGACGAACTGATCGTCATCGTCGCCCGCAAGGCAAACGTCGATCACAAGGCGAAGCCGATCTGTCCGGCGGCCCAGCGCCGGGACGTCGTCGACGCCCTCGCGGCCGTCGACGAGGCGATCCTGGGCCACGAGGAGGACATCTTCGTCCCGATCGAGGCGATCGACCCCGACGTCATCGCGCTGGGACACGACCAACACCACGACGACGCGGCCATCGAGGCCGAACTCGAGCGCCGAGGAATCGACTGTACGGTCGAACGGGCAAGCGCCCACGAACCGGCCAGCGACGACTACATCCTCTCGACGCGACTGATCGTCGATCGGATTCTCGAGCGTCGCGGCTGATCGCCTCCGTTCCGGTTGATACGAAACTGCGTGTGAAGCGGTCTATTTTCATAGGACATTTATTAATATAATTATGGGAGACTACGGACTATTACCGATCTAACTGTCGGCTGATGGGTCGAACCGACCCGCACAGCATGGTTCGACCCAACAGATCAGGCGTGGAATGCCACTACCGCGCCCGCGGTTGTTTCATGGTTCGATCTCAGTAATCATGTACGTCTCCCAGTAGTCGCCGACGAGGAGCGTACGAGTGCCACCCCACGTGTTGTGCGTGTCGAGGTACAGATCAGTGCCGAGAATGGAACTGTCCTCCTCGTAACCAACGACCGTTTCTGAGTGTCCGACCAGCGAGTCCCAACTGTCCGGGGAGACGTCTGCTGTGTCTCCCTTACCGTCTTCCTTGTCTCCAAGCGTGCTGACGATCGGTGGGTTGTTGTTGTTCACTCCTCCTTTTGCAGCCGATGGACGGCCAATATAGTTATTTGATGCAGAGTAGGAGCTATCGTAGTCCTCGATACCGCTCGGAATGTTCTGTGGCCATGTCATCCCATCAGAATCCGTATCCATCGCATCGTTTAGCCCGTCGATCAAGTCTGTACGGCTCGGATTGGTCTCGTGGTAACCCAGGGACATCGCTGCAGCGATCGGCGAACATCCCGGCCAGTCGCTGAATCCAGTGTCCGTCCAGTTAGGGACGCCGGAGATAGACCCACTAGATTGGGGCGCTACGGAGAACGCTGCGACATCATCACTGGACTCCAGTACAGATTCCCATTGTTCGGAGCGATCCGCTCCGGTGTTGGGATTGATGCGCGGTGCTATCTCGAGGTCGTATGAGAGACCCCGTTCGAGGTCGATGAACTGCTCACCAAGCTCACCGGTGGTTTTTGTAACAGCGCTCACGCCGAACGAGAGGGGACCTTGGTAGAGGAATTGTTTTCCGGACGACAACGAGGAATCTGTTCGTGCTCCAACGCGGCCCAAATTCACATGGGGTGCAGGGGTCGTAGCGTACTCGAGGACGGGGGGCATGGTAGACTGTGCAGCGACAGTGATGTGTCCGACGTGATCGTCATCATCCGTGACCGGGAATACATAGGCAGTTGGAACGAGATCGGTGGTAGCTTCTTCCCTGGTGAGGGAGTAGTACAGTTCGGGACGTTCGACGCGGCCTGCACTGAAATCGTTGTATGCCTCTTTCCGGGAAGCATCTTCTGCTACCGCTCGTGCGACCGTAAGCGCCTCACGAACGGAAACGTCCGGATCGTCAGTGTCTGACTGAGCTGCTACTGAGCCGAGGCTAAGCGAGCTGCCAGCAACAAGGGGAATGGTACTTCCCAGTACCTTCAGACTGTCACGACGTCCAATTGAACTGTTACTGCTATCGGATCTGTTTGGGGTACCATCTGTCATGGTTTGACCGCAACTCAGGCTTCTTTAGATCGGTTATTTGCATTATCTACTATAATTTCCAACAATAGTGATCTAGTGTTGACTCAATTCTGCTGGATCAATCCCTGATTAGTTGTTCAAACATTAATTTTATATTTCAAACAAAAGTGTACTTACTCATGCTCGAAATGAGTCGAGAGACTACGAGGATACTAGAATTATGTATCGGAGCGATTATTGTCGGATCGCTTCTTACGGATGTTTTTGTATATCCTCTCTACGATTCAAACACTGCGAGTTTACTGATTATGGTCTGGATTCCAACATTCTTCGCGGCGGTTGTACTCTTCGGGACCTATCAAGATGGCATTTCAGTACTGAATATTCTGGTCGGGATCTGTGCCGGAGCTACTCTAGCTATCGGATTATGGAGCATAGCAGGGTTTTATTTTGCAGACGCCGGCGTGTTTTTTGGCGGTATCATCACCACCGCTGCAGCAGTTGGCCTCTTTGCGATCATTCTCCTCCGAGAACTCGTTTGGCACGTCGTTTCTTCTGACGGAACAACTCTTCTCCCCATTTGATGGCAGCATCGGAATCGTTTTTGATCATACCGAGGAGTTGACCTCCAGTTTGGGAATATACTCTAATAAAAACGAGATCGTCGTCGATCAGTAGTAGATCGAAGTCGGGTGTCTCGGACGTTTTCAAGACCTCATAGCTCTCCTCGTTCATCCGTTGTATTATCGGATGGCGATGACTGTCTGTTGCATCCACAACTCCTGGGTGAATCACAAATGTTCGTTTTACTTCCTGATCGGTCAGTTCTTCGCTCTCTATACTCTCGGGAAGAACCCTACTCAAAATGCCCCGAACCGTGTCCGCCTGACTGATCATCGACTCAGTGATCGGCGTAGGCCCATACGGCATTCGATCAGGACATTCGATCGTGGTTGAGCCGCTGAGGAACCGATCATCGATAGGTTCGCTTGGGCCTAATTCTTGGAGTAACCTTTTTGCTGATTTAAATTTCTTGTAATCTTTACGGACTTCCTGATATCGCTCGTACAACAAACGCCCTAACAACGTTAGCTGGCAGTTCCCTTCGATCCGTACAACAAGCCCTTCTGCTTCGAGTTCGCGGATCGCCCGATCGATCGTCGGTCGTGAGTCTGATAACTCGTCGGCGAGATCCCGTTTTTCTGCTCCGTCAGTCGATATCGCTCGGAGAATATAGCCCCGTTTGTACGTTAACTCGAGTAATGGATCTTGTCCGCCAGTCATAATTTGCCATTTGGTGACAGGTGAGAAATATACTCTGGTAGCAACTTCGAAAGTAATGATGATTGAACACTGTGCTATAAGAACGTTTCACCTATTATCTCCGGGAAAGGAGTCCGTACCGAACGGACTGAGTCGCGGTACCGACCGAATCGTGAATAGGTCGCTGTGTCGACGTAGATGGCGGCAATATTTTCCTCAGCTACGCCGAAGAGACGCCGCTATCTGCGCGGAAAGAGCCGAAAACCGTCGATCAGTACTCGGACCATCAAAAGACGTGTCAAGTGTTGCCCCGTTCCCGGTCTTATCTTCCGATTTCAGGAGGTAGAGGGCTTGAAACCCCCAAACTTTTGTCCGCGCAGTGTTGAAGAAGAGGTATGCAGACGAACCAGACTCGACGCACCTTTCTGGCGGGCAGCGCAGCGGCCGGCGCCGTCGCCGTCGCTGGCTGTATCGGGGGCGACGACGATGACGACGGCGAGGACGAGGAGACTGAATTCGACTACGAGATCGATCCCGAACTCGAGGAGGGAGACGGCTCCTACGAGGTCTGGGCGCTCGATCAGGGCCGGGACAACGTCTTCGTTTACGAACCAGCCGACACCGAGTCGGGCGAAGCCGAGTTCGCGCTGACGGAGTTCATCGACGTCAACGACCTCGAGGACGTCCCCGACGAGGGCGTCGTCCCGCACATGATCGACTACAGTTCGGACTACGAGTACGCCGCCGTCGCCTGTACGGCCGGCGCCCGGACGCTCGTCTTCCGGACCGAGGACCACGAACTGGTCGGTAACATCGAGACCGGTGCAGGCTCGCACATGGCTGCGTTCTCGCCCGACGACGAGTACATCCACGTCGACGCCATCGACGAGGGCGCGATCGTCCGCGTCGATGCCGACCTCGAGAGCGAGGAGTTCGAGGTCGTCGACGAGATCGAAGTCCTCGAGGACGAGACGGTCCAGGAGGCCGGCGTCGAGGACGGTGCACCGATCTGCCATCAGTTCGACAATCAGGGACGCTCGATCCACACGCTCGGGCCGAGCTACCACGATGCGGGTCTCGTGATCGTCGACCACGACGAGTTCGCCGTCACGCAGGCGTTCTCGCAGGACGAACTCCCGACCAACTGTGGAACCATGCCCCACCCAACCGAGGACAAGTTCTACCTCACCGCCGGGCTTCCCTCGAGCGACGAGGAGGGTGTCGGCGCCTACTACGTCCTCGACACCAGCGGCGACGAGGTCACCGTCGAGGTAGAAGACGAGAGTACCGAGGGCGTCGACGCTCACGGGTTCTGGTTTACGCCCGACGGCGACGAGCTGTGGGTGCTCAACCGCGAGACCAACGACGGCGTGGTCGTCGATCCCGAGACCAACGAGGTTCTCGAGGAGATCGACGAGTACGGACCGGAACAGTCCGAGGATCCGGCAGAGAGCGACGCGCCCGACATCATGTGGGCCTCGCCCGACGGAGAGTACATGTTCGTGACGCTGCGCGGTCCCGCACCGCTGTCCGGCGACCCCCACGCCTCGACCGGCGTGACACCGGGTGTCTCGGTACTCAGCGTCGATGACCGGGAGGTCGTCGACGTCATCGAACCGCACCCGATCGACGAGTTCGACGACGAGCACATCGAGCTTGCACAGGACGAGGACGAAGACGGGCCGCGCGTGCCCGACTTCCACGCCGTCGGCGTTCGCCCGCTCGAGGCGTTCGACACTGGGATCGAGACCTCACCGCCGTTCGGCGAGAACTGAGACGGACCGCTGTCGTCACTACCCGCCGCTCGCCAGGGCAGGGTCGGCGATCGGCGGGAGATCGGGACAGCAGTCCGTATGAGGTGGACCGTATCAGTTCTCGATGATCACCGGCGGCGGAAGCCGCAGCGACTCGACCGTATGTCCCGTCTCGACGAAGTGCTCGATCGCCGCTTTCGAGACCTCCCCTTCGGTGTTCCCCTCGGCGGTGCTGGCGTGCCAGTCACACTCCAGACAGTACTTGTACATTCGACTCTGGTAACTACTCTGTGACAGTATCGGGAAAGACCCGTGCAGGAAAGCGAAGGGGAAACAGACGGACGAACGTCGCCGAACCGGCAGTCGGTGACGGGCGCCGTTTCGGTCGCCGCGGTCCGAGACGGCGGTATCCGGGGACTTTAAACGACCCAGTTCCTTCCCACAAGGTATGAGTCAGCAACCCGAGCAGCAGTCGCCCGCGGAGGGCAAACCCGACGATCTACCGAGTACGGAGGTCACCGAGGGCGTCGAACGAGCCCCGCACCGAGCGATGTTCCGTGCGATGGGCTACGACGACGCGGACCTGTCCTCGCCGATGATCGGCATCGCAAACCCGGCTGCCGACATCACGCCCTGTAACGTGCACTTAGACGACGTCGCCCAGTCGGCGTACGACGCCATCGACGAGACCGGCGGGATGCCGATCGAGTTCGGAACGATCACCATCTCCGACGCCATCTCGATGGGGACCGAGGGGATGAAAGCCTCGCTGATCTCTCGAGAAGTGATCGCCGACTCCGTCGAACTCGTCGCCTTCGGCGAGCGCATGGACGGTCTCGTCACCATCGGCGGCTGTGACAAGAACATGCCAGGGATGATGATGGCCGCCATCCGGACGGATCTGCCGAGTGTCTTCCTCTACGGCGGTTCGATCATGCCTGGCGAACACGACGGCCGCGAGGTCACCATCCAGAACGTCTTCGAGGGCGTCGGCGCCGTCGCCACCGGCGAGATGTCCGAGGAAGAACTCGACGAAATGGAGCGCCACGCCTGTCCCGGCGCGGGCTCCTGTGGCGGGATGTTCACTGCGAACACGATGGCGTCGATCTCCGAAACCATCGGCTTCGCGCCGCTGGGTTCGTCCTCGCCGCCCGCCGAGGACGACGACCGCTACGAGGTCGCCCGCGAAAGTGGCGAACTCGCCGTCGAGGTCGTCGAAGAACAGCGCAAGCCCTCCGATTTCCTCACCAAGGAGTCCTTCGAGAACGCGATCGCGTTGCAGGTCGCCGTCGGCGGCTCGACCAACGCCGTGCTCCACCTGCTGGCGATGGCCGCCGAGGCCGGTATCGACCTCGACATCGAGGAGTTCAACGAGATCAGCGCCCGAACGCCGAAGATCGCCGACCTCCAGCCCGGTGGCGAGCGCGTGATGAACGACCTCCACGAGGTCGGTGGCGTCCCCGTCGTGCTCCGCGAACTGCTCTCGGCCGGCCTGCTCCACGGCGACGCGCTGACGGTCACCGGCGAGACGATCGCCGAGGCCATCGAACGCGTCGATCCGCCGGCCATCGAGGACCTCGAGGCCGACTTCCTCCACACCGTCGACGATCCCATCCACGAGCGGGGTGCGATCCGCATCCTCACGGGCAACCTCGCACCCGACGGTGCCGTCATCAAGATCACCGGCGAAGACCACCTCCATCACGAGGGGCCGGTCCGGATCTTCGAGAACGAAGAGAACGCGATGGAGTACGTCCAGGAGGGACACGTCGAGAGCGGAGACGTCATCGGGATTCGGAACGAAGGTCCCTGTGGCGGCCCCGGTATGCGGGAGATGCTCGGCGTCACGAGCGCGGTCGCCGGTCAGGGCCACGCCGAGGACGTCGCACTCTTTACTGACGGTCGGTTCTCCGGTGCCACCCGCGGGTTCTCCATCGGTCACGTCGCACCCGAGGCCGCCGTCGGCGGCCCCATCGCCGCACTCGAGGACGGCGACACCGTGACGATCGACATCGACGACCTCGAACTCTCCGTCGACCTCAGCGACGAAGAACTCGAGGCTCGACTCGAGGACAAAGCGCTGCCCGAACCGAGCTACACCACCGGCGTGCTGGCAAAGTACGGCCAGCAGTTCGGCTCCGCTGCTAACGGCGCCGTGACAAACCCCGGCGCGAAACAGGACAGAGACTGACTGCTATCGGGGCGCGATCGGACTCATTTTTCGAGTCGTCGTTCCGCTTCCCGAAGTGCCTCCTGGGTGTCGATGCTCTCGAACGTCCGCTCGGAGATATCCTCGAGTTCGGCCTCGGGAACGGTCGCGACGTCGAGTTGTTCGAACGCGGTGAGGATCCGTCGGTCGTCGGAGTCGATCACGTCACCGCAGGCGCGAGCCATCGTCTCGGTCCGATAGACTGCCTGGGTCGTTTGATACCAGCCGTCCTCGAGTTGGACGACGGCCCCGTCGCGGCCACGGGCGTGCTCGTAGAGCGTCTCGAACAGGTTCGGATCGGCAAACGGCATGTCGCAGGCGACGACGGCAGCGTACTCGCGATCGGCGGCCTCGAGGCCGACCCGGATCCCAGCCAGCGGCCCGCGGTCGGGGACCGGATCGGTCGCGTACGTCGGCTCGACGTCGGCGTCGGCGTCGGCGAACGCGTCTCGAATCGACGCGAGCTGTTCGTCCCGACAGTTGACGACGATGTCGTCGGCCACCGCCGCGAGCCGGTCGACGACGTGGGTGATCATCGGCCGTCCCGCGAGGTCGGCGACGGCTTTGTCGGCCTCGCCGAACCGCGTCGAGTAGCCACCCGCGAGGACAACGCCGCCGAGCGATCGATCGGTTGGCACGACTCGAGCATAGGCGTTCGGCTCATAAACCACTAGCGTCTCGGGCAGTCGAACCCGGCGACGCCGCGGACACTACCGCCGACAGTCGTTGCCAACGTCGAAACCCCCTTCCCGAGGGGCTCCCTAACGCCGCCGTAATGACCGCGACCGTCAGCGCGGGGGCCCGACTCCACGTCGGCTTCCAGAACCTCTCGCTCGCCCGGCGACGACTCTACGGCGGCCTCGGCGTCGGCCTCGAAGAGCCACGCGTCACCGTCTCGGCCGAGCGCGCATCGACGATCGACGGTGACGATCCGCTGGTTCGGAAGTACGCCGCCTGCGCCGCCGACGTCCTCGGGGTCCCCGGGGTCGCGATCACGCTCGAGGAACGCCTGCCGCGACACGTCGGCCTCGGCAGCGGCACCCAGCTCGCACTCTCCGTCCTCGCCGCGACGGCTCACGCTTACGACCTCGAGCCCCGGGTGCGAGAGCACGCGCCAGCGATGGGACGTGGCGGTCGCAGCGGCGTCGGCGTCGCGACCTTCGAAGACGGCGGCTTCGTCGTCGACGCCGGCCACCCGACGAACCGCTTCACGACGGAGCCACCGACGGAGGGCGATTGGACGGTCCCGCCGGTCGTCGCCCGCCACGAACTGCCCGACGACTGGCGCTTTCTCGTCGTCGTCCCCGATGCCGATCCCGGCCGCAGCGGCGACGACGAAGACGCGAGTATGCGCGCAGTCGTCGAACGCGCCGATCCAGCCGTCGCCGACGAGATTGCCGGCGTCGTCACTCGAAAGCTGCTCCCGGCCGTCGCTGCGGGCCGTCTCGAGGCCTTCGGTGAAGCGATCGCCGAAATCGGCCGCAAGAACGGCGCCTGGTACGCCGACGCCCAGGGCGGTGTCTTTCGCCCGCCGGCGGGGACGATCGTCGAGGCCCTCGAGTCGTATCCGGTCCCGACCGGCGTCGGCCAGTCGTCGTGGGGCCCCGTCGTCTACGGCGTGACCGATCGGGCACACGCCGACGAAGCCGAAGCCGCGGCCCGTGACGCGCTTTCCGACACCGGTCACGAGGGCCAGGTTCTCCTGTCGGAGCCGGCCTCGAGCGGGGCTCGCGTGTGGATCGACGGCCAGCGGCGATAAGGCGGTCGTCGACGGAGCCACCGCGTTCGGGCCACTCGAGAGGAGCGTTTTTGCGCCTCGATCCGCTACACCCAGGTATGCAGTTTTGCGACGACTGCGGTTCGATGATGAAAGCCCAGGGCGACCGCATGGTCTGTACGAACGACGACTGTGGCGCCTCGAGCGAGCGCGACCGCGAGCAGGAAGACGCCTTCGTCACGACCGAGTCCCAGACCGACGACGACGTGATCGAGTCCTCGGAAGAGGCGAACTTCGAGGGCAAGCCCAAAGCGACGGACGTGGTCTGTGATGAGTGTGGTAACCAGGAGGCCTGGTATACGCTCAAACAGACCGCCTCGGCCGACGAGCCGCCGACGCGCTTTTTCAAGTGCACCGAGTGTGGCAAGCGCTGGCGCGGCTACAACTGAGACGGACTGCTGTCCCGATCTCCCATCGATCGCCAGAGTGAGGTCGGCGATCGGGGGACGTGACGATAGCAGGCCGTATGGCGACTGGTGTCGATCCACTATCCCCCGTCCGGAGCCGCCGACCGTCACCGGACACAACGTTCACAACGATCCGCTCGAACCCCCCAAACGCATGACCGACGGGCCGCGGTTACCGGGTGTCGTGGCGGACGACGACGCTGAAGAGCGGATCGTCTGTCACGTCGACGCCGACTGCTTCTATGCCTCCTGTGAGCGGCTTCGCGAGCCCGAACTGCGGGGCGAACCCGTCGTCGTCGGGATGGGGTACGAACCCGGGGAGACCGTCGGCGCGGTCGCCACCGCAAGCTACGAGGCCCGCGAATTCGGTGTCGAGAGCGCCCAGGCCATCTCGACTGCCCTCGAGCGCCTTCCCCGACGGGCGGCACTCGAGTCGGACGCGGACGACTACGATCCCGACCTCACGCGCGAGGAGACCGGCTACTACCGACCCGTCGACATGGACTACTACGAGTCGATCGCCGACGACGTGCAGGCGATCCTCCACGACTGTGCCGACGTCGTCCGGGAGGTAAGCATCGACGAAGCCTATCTGGACGTCACCGACCGCACCGCCTGGGAGGTCGCCGACGGGTTCGGTCGCCACATCAAAGACCGTATCCGCCGAGAGGTCGGCGTCACGGTAAGCGTCGGCGTCGCGCCGACGATGAGCGCCGCCAAGATCGCCAGCGACTTCGACAAGCCCGACGGGTTGACCGTCGTCCGCCCTGGCGAACTTCGGGAGTTTCTCTCCCCGCTCGAGGTCGATCTGCTCCACGGCGTCGGCCCCGTGACGGCCCGCGAACTGCGCGAGATGGGACTGGAGACCGCTGGTGACGTCGCCGCGGCCGACCCAGAACCTCTCGTCGAGCGCTTCGGCGAGCGCGGCCGAGAACTGTACGACCGCGCCCGTGGGGACGACGACCGCCGCGTCGAACCCAAGGGCGATCCCAAGAGTTTCTCTCGAGAGTCTGCCTTTGCCGATCCCGTCACCGACCCGGAGCCGAAGTACGAACAGATCGAGACCCTCGCGGCGGCCGTCGCCGACCGCGCACGGCGCGAAGGCGCACTCTATCGGACCGTCGGTGTCAAGGCCGTCACGCCGCCGTACGACGTCAACACCCGTGAGCGATCCCTGCCCGGACCGATCGACGATCCGGAACTCGTCGACCGGATCGCCCGGGACCTCTTTACCGAGTTCGAGTCCGAACCGGTCCGCAAAGTCGGCGTCCGCGTGGCCAACCTCGAGTTCGCGAGTGCCGATCAGACCAGTCTCGATGGCTGGGAACGAGACGGTACCGGCGGGCGAACCGACGGGGGACGGTCGGACGACGCGGACTCGACTGCCGGTGCTTCGGGGCCGACGACTGAGCCGCCCGACGGCCAGTCGTCGCTGACGGACTTCTCGAGCCGATAGTAGATTCGATTATTCGTGACAGTCACGATAGCATGACGCTTGTAATAGCCGAAATAATCAACTTGCTGGAGCGACGAGAGACAGGAAGCTGAGACGAAATAAACACGACGGCTATAATTCCCTGCCGATAACTCACGGCAGACGATACGATTCCTGACTCTCACATGACTGAGGATTTCTACGACCTGCTCGACGTTCCAACCGACGCCTCCCAAGACGAGATCAAAGCCGCCTACCGCGAACAGGTTCGTGTCTATCACCCCGATCACAACGACGACGATCGGGCACGAGCACAGTTTACCGCGGTCAAGAAAGCCTACGATATCCTCGGCGATCCGGTCGAACGGCAGGCCTACGACCGGCTCGGCCACGAGGAGTACGTCGCGAAACGGACCAGCGGCCTCCCGTCGCCCGACGTCTGGCGGTCGGGCGACGACTCGACCGAGGAGACCGACGACGACTCGAGTTCGAGCGAGCGCACCTCGAGCGAGCGCACCTCGAGGACCTCGAGAACGGCCTCGGCGTCTACCACCGGCGCGACATCAACGGGGACGGCCTCGACGGGGACGGGGTCCTCGCGTTCGACGTCGACAGGATCCTCGAGTTCGAGGGCAACCGGAACGACGAGTGGGACGGCCGGAACGAGCAAAACGGCCGGCAACACCTCGAGTACGTCGACTCGAGCGACCGATACCGCCACAGCCACGACGGGGACGGGACGCGACACCGCTTCCGATCACGATCGTGACCGGTCACAGGCCGGCGACAGCGACAGCAACGCCGTCGTCCGCTGGTGGCGCCGACGGAACTTCTCGCTGCCGCTGATCTGGCTGTCCGTACTGCTCTATCTCGGCGGCCTGGGGCACTTCGCGCTCGTAAACGAATCGGGTCTCGAGACGCTGCGAGCCGAACTTGTCGCCGTCGGTACCGACCCGAACGGGGTTCTGGAGACGCTCTCGAGTGGCCGCTACGGTATCGCCTCGACCGTCGAGTATCTGGCCGCGTTCGAACTCGTCGCGCCGCCACTCGAGGCGGAGCTGTGGTACGGGACGTTGGCTGGCGTCGTCGGCCTGACGCTCGTGGCCATACTCGGCGCTCGTGCGTATCGGGACGGCGAGACGTGGGGCCCGGTGTCGATCGACGAGACGATCGTCGTCGCACTGGCCGTGACCGTGACGACCGGGCTCGTCGGCGGGCCGCTGCTGGCTGGTGCGGTGCTTATGCCGCTTCTCTTCGGCGTCGTCGTCCGCCACACACGTCGCGGGCCCGGCTGGAAGCCGTCGTATCTCTACGTCGTGCCCGTACTGGCACCCCTTGCCGGACTCGCCGTGACCGCTGCCGGCGAGGCGACACTCGCCGTGGACCTGCTCGCGTTCGTCGTCTTGCCGTTGATCGGCGCACTCGGATTGCCGCTGCGGGCGACGGTCAGGAAGCGGTTCGGAAAATAGCGACGCCGACTCGTACGGTTTGCCGTCGGTCAGACCGTCAAACAGCACGACTCGACGGTCGGTCGCGAATTCGCGGCCGACTGCTGTCCGGCAGTCTCAGTATCAGCCGATCCGCGTCGCGACGCCTTTCGTCTGCCGGTAATCCCGTCCCAGGATCGCCTCGAGTCGCGAGCGTATCGCGTCTCGGTCGGTATCCACCCACTCGGTCGGCTCCCGGATCGGGACGACCAGAAAGCCGCGACCGCGGACCTCCTTGGCGTGTAGTGTCGCCATATCGAGTTCGAGCCGGCGCCGCTGGGTCGTATACTCACGGAGAACGTGATCGGTCGCTCGCTCGCCGACCGGGAGCAGGATGTGGGCGTTGATCGCCCGGAGTTCGGCATCGAAAAACCGTTCTAAGTCGGCATACGACTCCTCCTCGGGCGTCTCACCGTCCGATGGGAGACACATGTGAATATAGCTGCAGTACAGGTTCTCGAGGTCGGGCCGATCGGCGGGACCGCTGGCGAAATCGATTTCGCGGACGACGTCCTGGATGGCCACGCCCGACGGCGTTTCGGTAAACGGCACACCCGTCGAGGTGCCGCCGTGGACGCCGGGATGGTCGCCGATCAGGTGGAAGTCGGCGTTGGCGTCACCGTAGCCGAAGACGGCCGCTCGCTCGCCGGAACCGGTCCGGTCACACGGCGGTTGCAGTCCGAACGGGTTGCTCGTTCGCTCCGTGACGTTCTTCACGACCGGTGAAAACCCGTCGAAGCGCATAACCACCACGGTTGCCGACGGACGTACCGGTTTCCTCATCGAGGTAGCGGATCGATTTCGGACGGTCGGCCGTCCGTCATATGGTCTCCTGTCTGTCAGTTCCGGCACACCCACAACCGACGGCGGATGCGTCGGGACGTCGGTACAGCAATCCGTCTCAATCGTTGCGAGAACCGTCAAACGGTTCGATACCGAGTCGTTCGTTCGATCGACGCAGTGGCGACTCGCCGTTGGTATCGACCGCGATCGTCGAATCGATGAGCGCAGCGAGCCCACGGCGTAGCCGCTGTGAGACGGCGGAGTCGGAGATATCGAGTCGGTCACCTAGTTCGACGAGAGTGACTCGGCGCGGAACGTCGAAGTAGCCCGCCTCGTAGGCGGCGGCGAGCAGTTCCCGCTGTGGGCCGGTGAGGCCGAACCGGTCGTTGCGTCCCGGATCGACCGTTTCGTGAAGCTGGACGAGCTCGATCGAGATATCGCGCTCGAGACAGCTCGTATAAAACGCCGAGAGATCGTCGGCGGACGGAAACCGCAACCGGAGCGTCCACTGCGTCGTCGAGCCGACGGCGTTCATAACGATCGCGTCGCGCTCGCGGATCGACTCGAGGATGCTGCCGACACGATCGGCCCACGTCACCTTGACGAGGACGTGATCGGCGACCTCGTCGACGATCGAGACGCTCGAAACGGTGTCGTTGGACTCGAGTGACTCGAGGAGGGAATCGGCGGCGGTCGCCGGCGCCCAGAAGTATGGGATGACGGCGTCACCGGTCGGGACCGTCGTCTCGACGGTCAGCGTCACGTCCTGATCGATCTCGAGCGACGAACCGAGTGGGAACGCGGCAGCCGGAACGCTGACTGTCGCGATGACGCTCATCGTTCGCGTCGCCTCTCGAACCGTCGCTCGAGCGCGTCGTGTCGGAACGGTCGTCCGCGATCCGACTGCCGTAGGAAGTATCGTCGAACGTCACAGTACATGAAGGGGGTGTTCGATAAAACATTCACAGGATCTTATAAGAATGGGACGGTTAGATATCGAAGTGGTTTAAGTAGTGGATAGGTGGCTGTAATTCCTCCTGACTGCCTACGAGGTTCGGTCGGACGCGGAGTCCGCACGCAACAGCGTGACCGAGACGCGGCCGACGGCATCGAAGTCTTTCAGTCGATAGACGAGATTCCGGACCCGCTCTGCCGATCCGTGACAGAAGACGGCCTCGAGACACCACTCGCCGTGGTGGACGTGACAGGTCGTATCGATGACCGACTGAAACTCGTGTTGGATCTCGTGGAGGTCTTCGATGATCTCCTCGTGGACGTAATCGAAGACGACCGTCGCCGCGACCGTCCCACGGGCTCGCTCGAGGCGGTGGTGAGACTCGACGTACTCCTGGATCGCTTCCCGAAGCGCCCGCGACCGGGAGTCGAGTCCTTCGGCTTGCCAGGTCCGATCGAACTCCGCCAAGGTCTCTTCGGGAATGTTGAGGCTGGTTCGCATGATCAGCCGTTCGACCGGCGTCGAAAAAGGTGCAGCGGTCGTGTCCGGCGAGCGAAGCGGGCGGGGCAGGCAGCGGTGTATTTATGGGCCGTTGGCGAATTACGTTGGGTGATGTATCAGGTCGGCCACTACGGCGCCGCGTTGCTTACGTACGCGCCCCTCGGTACCGCCGTTGCCCTCACCGGGAACGAAACGACGGCACTGGTCGGCGCACTCGTCTGTGTCGCGCTCTCGACGCTACCCGACTGCGATCACCAACTGCCGTTTCTCGAACACCGTGGGCCGACCCACTCGTTCGTCTTCGCCCTCCTCGTCGGTGGCGGCCTCGCCGCGGTCACGGCCGTGTTCGTCGACGCCACCTCACCGCTGCTCGGCGTCGGCGTCGTCGCGTTCGCGTTCGTCGTCGGAACGCTGTCGATCGTCTCCCATATCCTGGCTGACGCACTGACACCGATGGGAGTGCGTCCGTTCTGGCCACTCTCGAGTCGTCACTACACGCTCGAGGTCACGACGGCCGCGAACCCGCTTGCGAACTACGCGTTGTTCGGGATCGGCACGGCCGCGACGATCGCCGGATTGTCCGTCGTCGTCCTCGCCTGAAACGGACTGCTGTACCGCCGATCGCCTCGAAACGCCGTCACCAACGACAGACGCGACGACGCGAGCGGACCGTCACCGCGAGAGCGGCGACCGGGAGGTGCTCGAGGCGTCTCGAGAGAGAGAGATCCCGACGGCGAACACCGCAAGCAGCGCAGCGGAGGCGACGACGTAGAGGACGTCGAGTGCGGGGTTGAACGTCATCACGGCACGGCGGCCGAGGAAGATCACGACCATCGCCAACAGTACCGAGACGGACAGCAGCCCGGTCAGCCGTCCGGACTCGAACCGACGGCGGCCGACCATGACAGCGACGATGACCGCAGCCAGCAACGCGAGGGTGACGCCGTACTGGGCCATCTGGACCGAGGGACTGTAGGAGGTAATGTCGCCGATCACCAGCGGACTGAGCGCGACGTGAAACGGCACGGAGAGCGCGCCCAGCCCGAGCGCACCGGTGACGTGTGTCGCCGTCAGGCGGGACGACCAGACGAGGACGGTTGCGACGATAAACAGGACGAAGATGAGGACTGCTGTCCAGAAGTGTAACTCGAGGATGTCCATCGTGTACTGCGTGACCGTCTCACGGCCGAGGACGACCTGAATCGGCGTCAGGATCATTCCGGCGACGACGAGTCCCACGACCCGCTTGTCGATGTCGGGAAGCCGCCAGGCCGCCAGGGCGCTGCCGATGATGGCGAAGCCGGCGAACATGGCCACGAAGCGGTGGAACCACTCGTAGAAACTCGGCAGGTTCGCCGGGAGCAGATTGTACGGCCCGGCGTCACACTGGGGCCAGTTCGCCTCGCAGGCCAGTCCCGACCCGGTCGCCTTCGCGGCGACGCCCAGCAGGATCGTCGCCGCGACTAACACGAGCGTCGTCGCGAGTAGATGATGAAAGCCGAACCGTTCGATCAGCGGACGGACGAGCGGACGAGAGGTCTGACTATCGGTCGACACGGGCGTTCGGACGAGGGTTAGGACCTCCCATACTTAGGTTGCCCGAGTCGTTCTTAGCACGCTGGAATCGTTGTTCCGAGCGCTCCAACCCGTCAATTAACGGGCTTTCGTCGGGGACGTCCCGCACTCGAGAGTCGGCAGTCCGTCGCATTCAAGAGTCGGCCACGCCAGCACCCGGCATGGAGAAACGTGACCGACTCGAGGCGTACCTCGAGTCCGACGGACTCGATTCGGTCTGGTTCGCTCGACCGAACGCCTTCGCCTGGCTGACCGGTGGCAGCAACGTCGTCGACCGCGAGACCGACGCCGGCGTCGCCGCCATTGGCTACGACGGAACCGAGTTCCGGCTCGTGACGAACAACATCGAGGCCGAGCGGATCGTCGCCGAAGAACTGCCCGACATCGACCGTGACGACGTCACCCTCGAGGAGTTCCCGTGGCACGCGTCGTCACTCGGTGAGGCCATCGCGGCCTGCGTCGAAGACGACGAACGAGCCGCTGCCGACATCGACGTCCCCGGCCTCGAGCGGGTCGATCCGACGCCGCTGCGCCAGCCGTTGACCGACCAAGACCGGAACCAGTACCGGGAGTTGGGTCAAGAAACGGCTGCCGCCGTGGAGTCGGTCTGCCGGGAACTTCGCAGCGAGGACACCGAACACGAGGTCGCTTCGGCCCTGCGGGTCGCCCTCTCGGCACGGGACATCGAGGCGCCGGTCGTCCTCGTCGGCGGCGCCGAACGGGCTCAGCAGTACCGCCACTACACGCCGACTGACGCCGAACTCGGCGACTACGTGCTCGTCTCCGTGACGACTCAGCGGGCCGGCCTCCACGCGAGTTGTACCCGCGCTGTCGCCTTCGATCCGCCGTCGTGGCTCGAGGATCGACACGCCGGCGCGGCCCGTGTCGAGACGACGGCATTGGCTGCAACGCAGGCGGCAGCGACCGACGGCGGAACGGCTGGAGACGTCTTCACGGCGATTCAGGACGCCTACGAGACGCTCGGCTACGGAGGCGAGTGGGAACGGCACCACCAGGGCGGTGCCGCTGGCTTCGCGGGCCGGGAGTGGATCGCCACGCCGGATCACGAAGCATCGATCACGGCACCGATGGCCTACGCCTGGAACCCAACGGTAGAAGGCGCAAAAAGCGAAGACACGGTCCTCGTTACGGACGACGAGATCGACGTGCTGACCGAGACAGGCCGGTGGCCGACGACGACCGCGCGAGCCGTCGAGTACGATCTGGAACTCGAGCGACCGGCGGTGCTCGGTCTCGAAGATTGATTTCGGACCACTTGCGGACGACACCCTCGAGGCGGGAAGCAACGGGGCGACGCGGACGAGACGGGGTCGACGACTGAGACGGACTGCTGTCCCGATCTCCTGCCGGTCGCCAGGACGGGGTCGGCGATCGGCAGGCAGTGACGACAGGAGACCGTCTGACGGCTCCCGACTACCGATCGGCGTCGGATTCCGACTCTGGCTCCGGGTCGTCTTCGTCGACGAGTTCGACGTCGGCTTCCGCCTCGGAATCGGCTTCGTCGTCGGTCCCGGGTGCAGGCGGTTCGGTGTCGTCGACGGTGATCGTCACCGGCTCGGCCCCCGCCTCGAGGTCGGGTTCGGACTCGTCGTGGCGGTCGACGACGCGATCGAGCGTAAAGATCGTGTTCAGCTCCCGCTGGACCTGATCGACGACGCCGCCGACGAGTTCGCTTGGCTGGATCGCCGTGTACTCGTAGGGGTTGTTCCCGGCGCCGTCACTCGCACGCTTTTCGCGCAGGACCCGCTCCTCGTCGTGGAGCTCTGCGAGTGCCTCCCGGACCGTGCTCGGATAGAGCCCCGTCCCCTTGGCGACTTCCTCGGAGGTGCTGCCGGGATTTGCTAGCAGGTAAACGTAGATCTTCGCTCGCGTCTCCGTATCGAGGATCCACGAGAGCAGATCGACGATCCGCTGGTCGACCTCCTCGATCGCCGCCTTGCGGACGCCGTCGTCGTCTTGCGACGTCGTCTCACCTTCTTCGCCGATCGGCTCGAGATCCGTTCCCTCGAACGGGTCGTCGGTTTCCTCTCGGTTCCGCTCGCTGCCCGCGTCGTCGATTCGGTGCTCGTCGGTGTCGTCGGAAGCCATCTGTCCTCTTATCCGGCTCAAGGACAGCCACGGAAGTAAACCTTTGCGGGGACGAAACGTACGCTCTGGCTCGCGTGACCGACACTCGACCGTCGGGCCCGTGGCGTTTTTGCCCGTCGCAGTCGTATGCGTAGGTATGCCATCCGTTGAACTCGAGGAGGAAACCGTCGAACGACTCGATGCACTGCGCGTCGACGACGAATCCTACGACGAACTCATCAACGAACTCATCAACATCTACGAGACGAGCGAGTACACGCTCTTTCACGCCGGCGACTAGAAGTCGGTACCGGCGCAACCACGACCAGAGGAGACGGTTGCCCGGTAAATCGGTATATCAATTCGTACGATCCGTCCTCCGACAGGGCGAAGAGCCGCTGGACGCTGATCTACTCGGCACCGTCGTCTTCGGCGGCCGCCGCTTGCCGGACCGGTTCCCAGCGTCCTTCCGACTCGAGGTGTGACTGGAGTTCGTCGGCGTACTCCTGTGTGAGCTGCTCGGCCGCCTGGAGCTTCTCGGCGTGGTCGTCGTCGCCGTCGCCTCCACCGAGCCCGAGGGCGCCTTTGATCGAATCGAGGACGCCGCCACCGCTCGAGGAGCTGTCACTGCGTCCCTGGCCTTGTCCCTGTCCTGGGCCACCCATCCCGCCCATGCCGCCGGTCGGCATGTTCTCGAGTTCGGGGATGATCTGCTCGACCTGGTCGGTGTCGGCGACGATCCGTGCACGGTCGGGATCCTCGGGGTGTTCGATCTCGAACTCCGTCGCGGTCATGATCAGACTCCACTGCTGGCTGGAAAACTGTGAGGACTCGACGCGGGAGGTAAACTCCTGATCGACGGCCATTCGAGCGCCGACGATCCGGTCCGTCCACGGTCTCTCGCTCATAGGTGTCGGTTCGCACGGTGGCTGTATCAGCGTTTTCATCAGCCACCGGATCGACGCCGCCGAATCGCGCGACCGAGATCGTCTTCATCTCGGTGATCGACGATTCGGCAGTATCAGTCGAGTCGTTCCGACGTCTCGGCGTACTCTCGAGAGAGTGCCACGTATCGGTCGGCGGTCGACTCGAGATGTGGGTCGTCGATCTCGGTCTTGGGTTCGGCGGGGGCGCCGGCGACGAGCGTCGAGGGCGGAATCTCGGTGTCTTCGGTGACGACGCTGCCAGCCGCGACGACCGACCCCTCACCGACGTGAGCGCCATCTAAGACGACCGCGTTCATCCCGACCAGCCCGCGCTCGGCGACGGTCGCGTCGTGGACGATCGCGCTGTGGCCGACCGTCGAGTAGGGCTCGAGCTCGGCGTCCTCGTGGAGGACGGCGTTGTCCTGGACGTTTGCACCCTCTCCGACGACGATCCGGCCGTTATCGCCACGCAGCGTCGTGTTCGGCCAGACGCTCGCCTTCGCTTCGATGACGACATCTCCGATCACGACCGCTGCTTCGTCGACGTACGCCGACTCGGCAACCTGGGGTTCGATCCCGTCGAACGAACGTAACATGCCTGTCTGTGACTCGAGCAGTGCCATGAAGGTGGCCATCGACTGCCACCGTTGCTCGTGACCGAGCCCCATAGACGGACGATCGCGTTCGTCCTTTCGAGAGAGATACCAACATAGTTTGGCATCACAGCTATTTCACCGAGGGAGAAACCGACGTACTGCAGCGGCATCCATCCCACCGATGGCGTTCCGCCGCTGTGTCATCCCACGCATCCCGAACCACCACAGGGCCACCCCCTGACCTTCGTTCCACTCTCTTTCCGATCGACGCTCCGAGCAGTTACTCGTCCGAGAGCCGTTCCGAGAGGCGATCGAACCGCTCCTGTGCCCGCTCGCGTCGCTCCCGTTCGGTCTCGGGTCGATAGGTCACCTCGCCGAGCGTCTCGTCCTCGAGTTCGACGTCGAAGACGGCCCCCTCGTGGCGGCCCGCTTCCGGCAGCGATTCGACCTCGAGGACGCGCTCGTCGACGACCGAGCCGTCGGCCTCGAGCAGGAGGACGGCCGACTCGCCGTCGACGAGCCGACCGAGAACGGCGGTGTACTGGTCGGGCTACCGCGGCCTAGAAGGCGTCGCCCTCGAGGGACATGTCCGCGTGAAGCTCCGGCTTCAGGGCGTCGTGGACCTTACAGAGTTCGTTCGCGCGGTCGATGATCTCCTCGGCCGTGTCGTCGTCGACGTCGGCCTCGACGTGGATGTCGAAGGAGATCGACTCGAGTTTGTCGTCGTCGTTGAGTTCGCCCGTCGACTCGATCTCGATCGTGCCGAGATCGTCGGCCCCGCGTTGCTGTCCGCCGACGCGCAGCGCCGGCACGTAACAGGACGCATACGTCGCGAGCAGCGTCTCGAGCGTGTCCGGCGCCGCGTCGCCTTCCGCGTCGATAGTCGTCTCGAAGTCGCGAACCTCGTTCGTGGCGCTGAACCCCTCCTCGGAGACGGTGGTAACGTTTTTCGTCATCGCACTCGAGTCGTCCACAGCCGTCGCTGTAAACGTTACTGGTGTCTCGGTTCCGGTCGGATTCGGGTCCGTCCCCGATCGACCGCCGATCGACCGTACTGTCGGATAACGCTGTCAGCACCCGCTCGATCGCGTCGCAGTGTCCGTCGTTCCGGCAGTATCAGTAGACGCCGGCTTTCTGCAACAGCCCGGCGATCAGGCTTCCCAGACCGAAGACGGCGACGGCGGCGGCGAAATCCCAGATGATCGCGTACGAATCGTAGAAGTTCATCGCCCAGAGTCCGGCGAGAAGCCCGAACGCCCCGGCACCGATCAGCGAGACGGATCGTTCCATACGACCCGATTTCGGCCCCACGACAAAGAATCTCTCTTTCCAGGCCGACGAGCGTTCACAGTCGTCGGAGTCGTCGCGCTCGTCGCTCGAGAGCGGTTGGAAGAAAGATCGGAACGTCCGATTATACTACCGGACAAAAGTCAGTAAACACCCGATCGCACTCGAGACGCTGTCGCGGAACGCGACAGGCGTCGAGGCGCGATCGGTGTGTGCATCGTTTTGTCCGGAAGTATTAGTGACGGACCGACGCTAGTACCGTTCCACCCGTCGACTGCTGGGTGAAATCGATGGTCGTCGGCTGATTTCACCCAGCAGTGCAGGCGTGGACCGCCACTAGAGTTCGGAGGACTCGTCGCCCTCGAGTGTGACGACCTCGGCGTCGCTGCCCGTGTCGGCGACTGCCCTCTCGAAGTCCGCAGGGTCCTGCTCGATCGGTGGGAAGGTATCGTAGTGCTGGGGCAGGGCGACATCGACGTCGAGCCAGTCGACGGCGATGGCGGCCTGCTGGGGACCCATCGTGAAGTGATCGCCGATAGGAACGACGGCCGCGTCGGGGTTGAGATACTCGCCGATGACGTCACGCATCTCGGACATCAGCGACGTGTCGCCGGCGTTGTACAGCGTCGTCGACGACTCGTCGGTCGGCTCGCCGTCCGAGATGACGAAGCCGGCGGGCATACCGCCGCTCGCGTCGTTCTCGGTCATGATGCCGTTCGTGTGGTCGGCACGAACCATCGTGACGAGCGCATCGCCACACTCGACGGTACCACCCAGATTCATCCCCATCCCGCCGACGGCGTCCTCGTATCCGAACTCGGCCTCACAGTAGGAGACGAGTTCGGGCGTCGCAACCAGCGTCGCCCCGGAGAACTCGCCGGCGTGGGCGATGTGGTCGGCGTGGCCGTGAGTCAGCAACACGTAGTCCGGTTCGTCGACGTCCGACGGCTCGAGGTCCGTTTTCGGGTTGTCGAAGAACGGATCGATCAACAGCTCCGTCTCCCCTACGGTGACGTGCCACGTCGAGTGGCCGTGCCAGGTGACTTGCATTGCACGCGAACACTTGGTGTGAACACAACTTAAAAGTAGTCGAGCGCTCGTACGGAAGCGATGGTCATACCGTCGAACGACGGCCATACTGTCGGACAGCAGTCAGTGAGCAGTCGGTCGCGACGTCGCGGCCGTTATCCTCGAGTCGGCCACAGTCGCGCGACCGCTCGCCGAATCGTGCTGTCCGACAGTATCAGTAACCGCCCGGTCTGTTCCATGGCCCGAGCCGAAGGTGCACTGAAGACGACGTCCCGTCCTCGTGGCGATGCCGTGGCGTTTTCTATGCTGGGTTCGTACGGAGCGTATGCTCGCACTGACGCTCGAGGATTTCATGGTAGAGGTAAACGACGGATCGATCAAGAACGTCGGCCCGACGAACAAGTCCGCGGAGGTCAAGATGTTCGACGTCGAGACCGCCGAGGCACGGGAGTTCGGCGACAAGCGCGTCAAACTCGTCTTCGAGGACGAGGACGGCAGCGAGATCCAGGTTTCGCTGTTCCCGGACGACGTCCGGAAGCTCGTCGACGACATCGAGACCATGGAGGAGGAATCGCCCGTCTTCGAGTGAGACGGACGGAGCCGAGTCCGGCCGCATTTCGACAACCGTTTTAGGGCGAAACTGCTTGGTCCGAATAGATGGGTAACTGTATCATCTGTGGCACAGCTGTCGACGGTGCAATCTGCGAGAGTCACGAGGAGGACGTCGTCTTCGAGTTTCGTGGCAGCGCACCCTCGCAGCTCACCCCCGGTCGGTACTACCGCGGGGTCGTCGACGGCTACGCCGACTTCGGTGTCTTCGTTGACATCGGAGACCACGTAACCGGTCTGTTGCACAGAAGCGAACTCGACCAACGACTCGAGAGCCTCGACTGGGAGCCAGGCGACGAGGTCTTCGTCCAGGTACTCGACGTCCGAGACAACGGAAACGTCGATCTCGGCTGGTCGATCCGCCAGCGCGAACGCGAGTTCCGTGGCAAGCTGATCGACACGGGCGACACCGAGGTCCGTCCCGAGGACTTCGAGGCAGAAGCCGACGAGGACACCACCGAGAGCGAGGCCGAACCTGAAGGCGAAGACGAGCCCGAAGAGGAACCCGCAGCCGGCGAACTCCAGACGGCTGCCGACGAGGCCGGCCCGACCGACGACACCGCTGCGCCGAACGCAGCCGAGACGGTCACCTCCGGCAGCGGCTCCGTCGCGACCGAGACGCCCGCCGCGTCGCACGCGACCGACGACGCCGACGACGCCGAACCCGAAGACGAACCGGCGCTCAAGCGTACGACGGTCGAGTCTATCGACACCCAGGTCGGGACTGTCGTCCGTCTCGAGGGCGAGATCACCGGTGTCCGTCAGACCAGCGGTCCGACGGTGTTCGAACTGAGCGACGAGACCGGCAGCGTCGAGTGTGCTGCGTTCAAGGAAGCCGGCGTGCGGGCCTACCCCACTGTCGACGTCGGTGACGTCGTCGCCCTCGAGGGCGAAGTCGAGCGCCACAACGGCGACCTCCAGATCGAGACCGAGACGCTCGACGTACTCGAGGGTGAGGACCGTGAGACCGTTCGCAACCGCCTCGAGGACGCGATCGAACGCGAAGCCCGGCCAGCCGAGATCGACCTTCTGGCCGAACACGACCCCGTCACGGCCGTCGAGAGCGGAATCGCCGACGCCGCGACCGCGATCCGCCGGGCCGTCATGGAGGCCCGTCCGATCGTCGTCCGCCACGGTGCGACCGCCGACGGCTACGTCGCCGGTGCCGCTATCGAGCGGGCCGTCCTCCCACTGATCCGCGAGAAACACACCCAGGAGGATGCGGAGTATCACTACTTCGAACGACGTCCGCTCGACGGCCGCGTCTACGACATGGACGCCGCGACCAACGACGTCACCTCGATGCTCGAGGCCCGCGACCGCCACGGCGAGCAACTGCCGCTGGTCGTCGTCGTCGACGCCGGTTCGACGGTCGAATCCGTCGACGGCTACGACCTGCTCTCGCTGTACGACGCGAAGACGGTCGTCATCGACGACAGCCGAGCCGACGACGAGATCACCGACGCCGTCTCGGTCGCCGTCGCCCCGTCGCTCGCCGGCGCCGACGTCTCCAATCTGACGTCGACGGCACTGGCTTCGAACGTTGCCGCTCACGTCAACGACGACGTCCGTGCTGATCTCGAGCATCTCCCTGCAATCAGCTACTGGGAGCAGACGCCCGAGGCGTACCTCGAGCTCGCGACCGACGCCGGCTACGACGAGACCGCGATCTCGGAACGGCGGGAGGCCGTCGCCCTCGAGTCGTTCTACCAGTCCTACAAGGACAAACGCGAACTCGTCATCGACCTGCTATTCGGTAGCGAGGACGGGACGTCCCGCGACGGCGATCTCGCGGCCCACGTCTCCGAACAGTTCCGCGCGAAACTCGAGACCGAACTCGAGACGGCCCGGGAGAACCTCCAGATCGAACAGGTCGACGGGCTGACCGCTGCGGTCCTCGATACGGCGGCGTTTACCCACCGGTACAACTTCCCGACGACGACGCTGTTGCTCGACGCGCTCCACCGTCGCCAGCGTGACGACGCCGACGAACCGTTCGTCACGCTCGGTGTCGGTGACGACGAACTGCACGTCCGTGCGACCGAGCAGGTCGACGTCCGACAACTCGGCGACGAGATCGCTGCCGTCGCACCCGACGCCGGCGTTCGCGTCGTCGGCGGACAGGACGGCCACGTCGAGTTCCTGCCCGGCGAACGCGATGCCGTCCGCGAGGCCGCACTCGAGGCACTCGGCGACACGCTCGCGTAACGCGACAGTCTCTCCTCCGACCGTCGATACACCCCATAGCGACGCGTCCGTCGAATCTACGTCGATGGGGACCGAATCCACGGCTCCGGTCGATGCCGGCGATCCGCAGGCGAGTCACGGTGTGCCGGGATGTGTCTCCCCGACCCTCGAGAGGGGCGCTATAACGGCGATGTGGTTATATTCGGTCGTGACGTCCACTTCCCGTGGAGTCTGTAACACGCGGTTCTTGTGACCGTGAGCTACGCGTCGACTCCGCGCACCCACTGAATGCCACCAAATGACACGCCACCAGAAGCCGAAGCGACTACCGAATTCGAGCGCCAGTTGACCGATCTGATCGCGACCGCCTTCGCCCACGGGACGCCGATCGAACGGACGTGGGAGGTTACCGTCCCCGCGACCGGTGCGCCCAACTGGACGGTTCACGTCTCCAGAATGGAACCGGACGAAACGGCCTACCAACCCACGCTGCTCGAGGAGTGATATGCCACCGGACGGCGGCCACCATCTCTAGAGCGAGCGCGTCCGATCGCAAGCGCTTTTCCTCGAGACTGTCCGCGCACCCGATTAATTTCATGGGAAAGTTTATGAGTAGATGGCACATCCACTCGCCTGTACTCTGCCGAAGTCGCGATGAGATGCGGACGTTGCCAGGTGTCGCGTAGGCCGAGACGGACCCGTCGCTATGAAATCCGATGCACTAGACCCCGACGCAGGGACCGCCACTGAAGACGTATCGCCGACGACGATCTTCGGCGCCCTGTCGAACAAACGTCGACAACACGCGTTGCAGTATCTCGTCACCAAGCCGGGCGCCGTCGCACTCGGTGACGTCGCCGAGTACGTCACGATCGAGGAAGGCGACCCGACGCGTGACGCCTACGAGCGCGTTCTCACGGGTCTCTGTCACGCGCATCTACCCTACCTGACGGACGTCGGAATCGTGACCTACGACGTCGACCGCGAGACGGTGTCGCTGCGGGTTACACCCGAATCGCTCCACCCGTATCTGGAGTTGATCCGGCCGACGACCGACGAGTAGCCGTCCGTGATCGGTCGTCGTCTTTGTTCTCGATCGGTACACTCGAGTTTGCTCCCGACGGCCGTAGCTGTAGGGTCGCGACTCCGACACGCTTATTCGCGGTGACCGTCCAAATTCGTATAGTGAGTACCGAGACGCCCGACTCCGATCCGACCGAGACTGATGCGTTCGAGCAGGTCTGTGAGACGCTCATCGACCGGATCCTCGCGGGCGAGATCGAACGCGACGACGTCGAGAAGGCCAAACTCGAGGCCTGTTCGGAGTACTCGGCACCGAAAGTGCCGAAAAACTCCGAGCTGCTCGATTACGCGCCCCAGGAGCGCCGCGAGGAACTCGAGGAAGTTCTCCAGCGCAAACCCGTCCGGACGGCCTCGGGAGTCTCGCCGGTCGCGATCATGACCTCGCCCGAGCGATGTCCCCACGGGAAGTGTCTCTACTGTCCCGGCGGACCCGACTCGGAGTTTTCCTCCTCCCAGAGCTACACGGGCGAGGAACCCGCCGCCGCCCGCGGAGTCCAGAACGACTACGATCCCTACGGACAGGTGACCCTTCGTCTCGAGCAACTGCGCGAGATCGGTCACCCCGTCGACAAGGTCGAACTCATCCTAATGGGCGGGACGATGACCGCCCGCAGCCACGACTACCAGGAGTGGTTCGTCAAACGCGCTCTGGAGGCGATGAACGACTACGACGTCGACAAAGAACCCGAGCCGGCCGAGGACGAGAGTTTCGCACAGGACCCAGAGGAGTACGAGTGGAAGTACCTAGAGGACGTTATCGCCGAAAACGAGACTGCAGACGTCCGCAACATCGGGACGACCTTCGAGACCAAACCCGACTGGTGTGATCCCGAACAGATCGATCGAATGCTCGATCTGGGCGGAACGAAAGTCGAGGTCGGCGTCCAGACGACCTACGAGCGCATCAACCGCGAGATGCACCGCGGCCACGGCGTCCAGGAGTCGATGGAGGCAAACCAGCGCCTGCGAGATTCGGCGTTCAAGGTCGGCTTCCACATGATGCCGGGCCAGCCTGGGATGTCGAAGGAGATGTGTCTCGAGGACTTCCGGCGACTCTTCGAGGACGACGCCTGGAAGCCCGACTACCTGAAGATCTATCCGACGCTGATCGTCCGCGGGACGGCGACCTACGACTGGTGGCACAAAGGTGAGTTCGAACCGCTTGGCAACGAGGAAGCCGCCGAACTGATCGCCGAGATCAAGGACATGATTCCCCGCTACACGCGCCTCCAGCGCGTCCAGCGGGACATCCCGGCGGACTTCATCGACGCCGGCGTCTGGAAGTCGAACCTCCGACAGCTCGCCCGACAGCGGATGGACGACCACGATTGGTCGTGTGAGTGTATCCGCTGTCGCGAGGTCGGGATGAACGACGCCGAACCCGATGACGTCGAACTCGACGTCATGACCTACGACGCCTGTGGCGGCACCGAACACTTCATCTCCTTCGAGGACTTCGAACAGGACCTCCTGATCGGCTTCTGTCGGCTTCGGTTCCCGTCGGACCCGGTGCGACCGGAACTCGAGAACGCCGCACTCGTTCGCGAACTCCACGTCTACGGCTCGGAGGTCACGATGGGCGACGAAGGCGAGACCGACCAACACCAACACAAAGGCTACGGCCGTCGGCTGATGGAACGCGCCGAGGCTCTCGCCGCCGACGCCGGCTACGACAAACTCAGTGTCATCTCGGGCATCGGCGCCCGGGAGTACTACCGGCAGAAACTCGGCTACCACCAGGACGGACCCTACGTCAGCAAGCGCCTGTAGTACTCCAACCGACTCCCGATCACACCGGTCGACGTCGACCCTCGTTTTTTACAGCGTTCGTTTCCTCGAGTCTCGACGCTCGACTGCAAGATCCGTTTTCCCTCGAATGCGATCTTCGTGCCAGTCCTGGCTCCGGTAAAATAAGTAATTAGGTAAAAAATTTATAAGTCATCAGTATAAAGTATTACTTGCCGACGATCGTCGGCACCGTTGTCATCACTCCCCAGACCGACAGCGGCACACCGAGTTACCACTCACCCGGCACGCCGGCGCCGTGCCCGAACCGTTCGTCCCCCACCGAGCGGCTCACGCCGGCGTGTTTTCCGCCCGTGCCTTCTTCGCGATGCCAGAACCGTCCGTATCCGACCAGTCGTCCCGATCGCGGACTCACGTCCCTATGCTATCAATGAATTATATAGCATGATTATAATACCATCGGGTCCCTCAGACTCGAGTCGAGATGGCGTTCAGCGATCAGCTACTCGAGGACGGCGCACACATCTGGGAGGCACAGAAGGACCACCCGTTCGTTCGTGAACTCGCGGCGGGGACGGTAGACGAGGCCGCGTTCGAACACTGGGTGAAACAGGATTACCGGTATCTCCTCGATTACGCACGGCTGTTCTCGATCGCCGGCACGAAGGCCCGTGACGAGGAGACGATGACCCACCTGCTCGGCGTCGCCCACGAGGTCTTGGATCACGAGATGGACCTCCACCGGGAGTTCGCCGCCGACTACGGTATCTCACCCGAGGAACTCGAGTCCGTCGAGAAGGCACCGACCTGTGTCGCCTACACGAACTTCCTCGTACGGACGGCCCACGAGGGTTCGCTCGCGGAGATCGCCGGCGCGTTGTATCCCTGTATGCAGGGGTACCTCGACGTCGCCGAGCACATGGCCGATCTCGCCGAGGACGAGCATCGGTACACACCGTTTATCGAGCTGTACACCGGCGAGGAGTTCCGCGAGGCCACGGCGTGGTGTCGCGAGTTCGTCGATCAGTGTGGAACGCGCTATCCCGGCGAACACGAGGCCATGCGTGAGGCGTTTCTGACGAGTGCCAAACTCGAGTATCGGTTCTGGGAGATGGCGTATACGCTCGAGGGCTGGGACCTGTAACTCGAGACGAGGACGGGACTTTTGTCATACTGTCGAACAGCACGATTCACCGTCGGTCGCATGGCTGCGGCCGTCCCCGCGGGTGACGGCCGCGAATCCGCGACCGACGGGTCACTGACTGCTGTCCGACAGTATCCCCGCCGACGGACGTCTCACGTGATGTCCGACCGCGACACCGTCACCGAGATCATCGTCGAGGCGACGCCACGTATCGACGTCCCCCTCGAGCGGGATTGCGTACTCGGGATCGATCGATTCGAAGCCGTCGACGGGCCATACCGCGTCGAACGGTGGTGAGACGGACGGGACCGAACTGCATCGACCGATCGTCATCGTGATCCGCTCACTCGAGGGTCTTCCGGAGGTCGCGGACGGCATCTTCGATGGCCTCGTGGGCTCGCTCGAGGGTCACTGGTTCCGAGAGCATACCGACGAAGCCGTGGACGACGTCGTCGTAGTTGCGATAGACCACCGGGACGCCGTCGGCCTCGAGCGCCTCGGCGTAGGCGGCACCGTCGTCCCTGAGCGGATCGAAGCCGGCGGTGATGACTGTCGCCGGCGGGAGCCCTGAGTGGTCGGCAACGCGGCGGGGCAACGCGTAAACGTTCCCCTCGTCGATTCCGCGTTCGAAGTACTGCTCGCGGAACCACTCGATGTCGTCGGCTGTCAGCACGTATCCCTCGCCGTTTTCCTCGTAGGCTTCGGTCTCGGTGACGTCACCGGTGTTCGGGTAGATCAACAGCTGGTAGGCGATCTCGGGGCCATCACGGTCGCGTGCCAGCAGTGCCGTCGCCGCCGCCAGGTTACCGCCGGCGCTGTCGCCCGCGACGACGAGCCGATCCGGATCGGCCTCGAGTGTCGGCGCCGTCTCGGCGGCCCACTCGAGGGCGGCATAACAGTCCTCGAGGCCCGCGGGAAACGGGTGCTCCGGCGCGAGTCGGTAGTCGACGCTGACGACGGGGTAGCCCGACTCGGCGGCGAGCGTTCGACAGGTGTCGTCGTGGGTGTCGATACTGCCGATGACCCAGCCGCCGCCGTGGAAGTAGAGGACGAGCGGTCGGTCACCGGCGTCGTCGCCGTCGCCGACGGGTCCGGGCTCGTAGATTCTGATCGGGACGGTGCCGTTCGGTCCGTCGATCGTTCGGTCCTCGACGGAGGCGAGTTCGACCGCCGGTTCGCCGCCGACCTGTAGCTGCTCGAACGTCTGACGGGCCTCCACGGCCGAGCATTCGTGGAACGACGGGATCTCGAGCGAATCGTATCGCTCGAGGAAGTTCTTGACGTCCGGGTGGGGATCCGGTGCACGGGACGGTGTCATCGAACGGAACTCTCGTCGGTACCGACAAAAAGGTACGCGGGCGGATGTCGACCCGATGCGAGGATGAGATCCACCGATCGGTTCCACACCGCTTATTTCGGTCCGGTGCGGGTGTTCGAGCAATGACGAACCAGGAACTCATCACGGCCCTGCGCGAGGCCGAGGCCGTCAAGTTCGGCGAGTTCGAACTCTCCCACGGAGGCACAAGCGAGTACTACGTCGACAAGTACCTCTTCGAGACCGATCCAGACTGTCTCGCGGCGATCGCCGATGCGTTCGCCGACCGCGTCGACGCCGACGACAAACTCGGCGGCGTCGCACTCGGTGGCGTTCCACTGGCGGCTGCGACCAGTGTCGCCGCCGGCGTCCCCTACGTCATCGCGCGCAAACAGCGCAAGGAGTACGGCACGGGGAACCTGATCGAGGGCGATCTCGAGGACGGCGAAGAGGTCGTCGTCGTCGAGGACATCGTGACGACGGGGACGAGCCTCGTCGAGGCCATCGAAGCGCTCCGTAACGCGGGCGCGACCGTCGAACGGGCGCTCGTGGTCGTCGACCGAGAGGAAGGCGGCCGTGAGAACGTCGAAGACGCCGGCGTCGAGATGGATGCGTTGGTGACCGCAAGCGAGTTGCTGGCCGACCGCGAGTAACAGTCGAATCCAAAGGTGTATGTCCACTTCGCCACCCAGAATTGAGTAGGATGACAGATGTGAGCGTTATCGGCTGTGGCAACATGGGGAGTGCCCTGTTACAGGGTCTCTCGGCGTCCGACCAGTATGCGGTGACGGCGTGTGACCTGGATCCGGACGCGCTCGAGGCTGTCGCCGAGTACAGTTCACGGACGACCACCGATCCCGCGGTCGCAACGGAGTCGGAGATCGTCGTCGTCGCCGTGAAACCGGACATCGTCGAGGCCGTGCTCGAGGAGATCGAACTGTCGCCTGATCAGACGCTGGTCTCGATCGCGGCGGGTGTCCCGACGGACGTCATCGAGCAGTACACCGACGCGACGGTCGTTCGCGTGATGCCGAACCTCGCCGCCGAGACGAGGACGATGGCTGCGGCAGTGACCGAACACAGCGTCACCGACGACGTCCGAGAACTGCTCGACGCCGTCGGCGAGTTCGTCGAGATCGACGAGTCGAAAATGGACATCGCGACCGCCGTCAACGGCAGCGGTCCCGCCTTCGTCTACTACCTCCTTGGTGCGATGGCCGAGGCCGGCGTCGACGACGGCTTGACGCCCGAACAGGCGCGGCTGCTCGCAGCACAGACGTTCAAGGGCGCCGCCGAAACGGTGTTGCAGTCCGACCGTCCCATCGACGAGATGATCGACAGCGTCTGTTCGCCGAACGGAACGACTATCGAAGGGATGGAAGTCCTGTGGGACAGCGACGCCGATGCGGCGGTCGCCGACGCGGTGACAGCCGCTGCAGAGCGATCCGCGGAACTCGCCAGCAACGGAGACAATGAGTGAGATGATGACCCCCGAAGCGATCGACCGCGTACGACAACGGGCCGCCGAGGCCGACCGTGCAGTCGTCAAGGCCGGCACCAACTCCCTGACCGACGAGTCGTCGAACTTGGACGACGAGAAACTCGACAAACTCGTCGACGACATCGCCGACCTTCGGGAACGAGGGACAGACGTCATCCTCGTCTCCTCGGGTGCGGTCGGCGCCGGCGTCGGCCGCGTCGGCTACACCGGTGAGACCGTCGAGGAGTCCCAGGCGCTGTCGACCGTCGGACAGAGTCACCTGATGCGCCGGTACACCGAGAGCTTCGAACGGTACGACACCAAGGTCGCACAGATCCTGTTGACCGAACACGACCTCGAGAACACCGACCGGTTTACCAACTTCCGGAACACGATCGAAACGCTGCTCTCGTGGGACGTCGTGCCAATCATCAACGAGAACGACGCCGTCGCGACCCAGGAGATCCGCATCGGCGACAACGACATGCTCTCCTCGTCGGTCGCGATCGGCGTCGGTGTCGACCTGCTCGTCACGCTGACCGACGTCGGCGGCGTCTACACCGGCAACCCGAAACGGGACCCCGACGCCGAACGCATCGAGGCCGTCGGCGACAACTATGACGAGGTCCAGGCCATCATCGACGAGAGCTCGAGTTCGACCTTCGGCGGCATCCAGACCAAGGTCCAGGGCGCTCGCGAGGTCAGCGAACACGGTATCCCGGCGGTCATCGCCAAATCGACCGAACCGGACGTGCTTGATCAAATCGCTACTGGCAAGGAGGTCGGGACGCTATTTGTCCCCATAAACGGTGTCACCGATGAGTGAGAAGACGATCGAAACCAAGGTAGCGGAGGCAGAGAGCGCGGCCCTAGAGCTTGCGACGCTGCCCGACGAGCGACGGCGGGCCGGACTCGAGGCGATCGCCGACGCGATCGACCAGCGCCACGACGAGATCCTCGAGGCAAACGAGAAAGACGTCAGCGAGGCCGAAAAACTCCTCGAGGAGGGCGAGTACAGCCAGGCGCTGGTCGATCGGCTGAAGCTCTCGCCGTCGAAACTCGAGGACATCTCGGAGATGGTCCGCAGCGTCGCCGACCAGGAGGACCCACTCGAGAAGACCCTGGAAGCACGACGGCTCGACGAGGACCTCGAACTGTACAAGGTCGCCGTCCCCATCGGCGTCGTCGGGACGGTCTTCGAGTCCCGACCCGACGCCCTGGTCCAGATCGCCGCACTCGGGCTCAAATCCGGCAACGCGGTCATCCTCAAGGGTGGCAGCGAGGCGGCCCACTCGAACCGGGTGCTGTTCGAGATCATCGAAGAGGCCACCGCCGATCTGCCCGACGGCTGGGCCCAGCAGATCGAGGCCCGCGAGGACGTCAACGCGATGCTCGAGATGGACGACTCCATCGACCTGCTGATGCCCCGTGGCAGCTCGGCGTTCGTCTCCTACATCCAGGACAACACGAGCATCCCCGTACTCGGCCACACCGAGGGAATCTGTCACGTCTTCGTCGACACCGAGGCCGACCTCGAGATGGCCGAAGAGATCGCCTTCGACGCGAAGGTGCAGTATCCCGCCGTCTGTAACGCCGTCGAGACGCTGCTGGTCCACGAGGACGTCGCCGCCGACTTCCTCCCTGGAATCGTCGAACGCTACGAGGAGGCCGGTGTCGAACTGCGTGGCGACGAACTGACCCGCGAAGTCGTCGACGTCGACGCGGCGACCGAGGAAGACTGGGACACCGAGTACGGCGACCTCGAGCTCTCGATCAAGGTCGTCGACTCGCTGTCAGCCGCCATGGGCCACATCACGGCCCACGGCTCGAAACACACCGAGTCGATCGTCACCGAAGACGACGACCGCGCCGCACGGTTCATGCGCGGGCTCGACTCTGCGAGCGTCTATCACAACGCCTCGACGCGCTTTGCCGACGGCTACCGGTACGGCCTCGGCGCGGAGGTCGGCATCTCCACCGGCAAGATCCACGCCCGCGGTCCCGTCGGTCTCGAGGGGCTGACGACCTACAAGTACCACCTCGAGGGCGACGGCCAACTCGTCGCGACCTATGCCGGCGAAGACGCCAAGCCGTACCTCCACGAGGAGTTCGACGCAGAGTGGACGCCCGGGCGTCTCTCCGAGGAGTGATCTCCACTCGTTCGTCGCGAGGGAGTCTCCGCTGAGCATCGATACGGACTGCTGTATCGAGTTCCCGCCAACCGCCGACCCCGTGTGGCGATCGGCGGGCAGTGACGACAGGAGACCGTATGACTGTCTCTCTCGAATTCGCGAGACCTGCTCGATACGAAACGCTGTAGTGTTAGTCGGGGAGGGACGGCCACCTTGTTGCGACCGTTTCTTCAATGAGTTGCGTTTGAGCACGACGAATTCGCTCCGATACCGAAGATGCCGAAATATCTAACTCTGCAGCAATCTTTTCCAGAGATGTCTGCCGGGGAACGTCGAAATAACCCATTTCGTAGGCCGTTCTGAGCGCTTCGCGTTGACGGTCGGAGAGTCCATCACCAGGTGGTTCAGGGTCACCATCGTAAGCGAGACGGTGTAATCGAAACCCCGCATTACGTTGCCAGAAAGACGAGAACTCGGTGAAAGCCTCTCTATTAGCAAACCACCCAGACTGTCGCCATCCATCTGTGTTGACTTCGATTCGTTCGATAGTAGCATCAGCGGTGGCGAGGGCTTTGAGTCCGTCGAGGTCGTCGATGTGGTCGCCAAGCTGTTCCTCGAAACTGAGCGCCGGCAACGCCTGATACCGTCGCGTGTCGCCGGACTCTCCGATCAACATCCACTCGTCGATGTCGTCGGCATCAGTCAAGGCACTCTCAACTGTGCTCTGTGAATCGCTCGTCACGGTGGCGATAAAGAGCGGCCGATTACCGTGGTTGAACTGAAGCCGGAGAAGGATCGTCGCCTCGGGCACTGCCCGTGCGACCCCGACAAGCGGGAGTGACTCACAGCGGATATCAAACGCTGCAACGAGTCCCATACCGCATCGTTTCGATCGGTGCTAATGGACGTGTCGAAAGTTCGACGGACTGAGGGTTTTGTACACCGGTATCACAGTAACCGTGCGATCGAATCACTGACGTTCAGTGACTACTACAGCTTCCAACCAGCTATTCCTTCCACCGGCCTGACGTGGTATGTTTCGGTCCTCATTTAAACACCCTCATCACTGAGAGAATCAGTTAGCCCCGCCCGTTCCGAATGCATAGATGGATGCAAACGATACAGTCCGAAGCTGATATCGAAGTAACGTACGAACGCCACGGCGATGGCCCAGACCTGATTCTTCTCCATGGGGGAATGGCGCCCCGTGAATACTGGAATCCGATCTTTCCACACCTAGATGGTTACACTGTAATTGTCCCACAACGGCCGGGATTCGGAACGTGTCTCGACGGTCCGACCGAGACCAGCGCCGACGAAGTGCTGGATCGCGAGATCGAATACGTGCGAAAGCTCGTTGACGCTGTCGACGGAGATCCAATTCTGTTCGGTCACTCCTACGGCGCACTCACTGCGATCGAAGCTGCGACGGACGTACCGGTAGCGTCAGTTGTTGCGTACGAACCGGCGATCCTTCCTGATGACTACCGAACTGAAGCCGACCTTGCAGACCGAATGCAGACACTCATCGAGGCAGGTAACCGGCGTAAGGCGGTGAAACGCTATATCGAGCAGGTCCTTCATCCGGACGGAATCGATGACCTCGATGCATGGCTGACAGAATGGCCGGCCTGGCCGGAGTGTGTAGACCTCGCTGAGGAGGTCGTTCGGATGAACCGCGCTGTTGAGCAGTACCAGCTACCAAACAGTTTCGACGTTGCCGCGCCCGTACTCATGTTGGCCGGGACCGACGGTCCCGATTTTCTTCGAGAGAGCGCTCGCACCACCCACGAACTGCTCCCAAACAGCCGCCTCGTCGAGTTCGACAGCGTTGGCCACGGCGGCCCCGCCGAAGCCCCGGAACTAATATCGGCGGAAGTCGACTCTTTCCTTCGTGGAAATTCAATAGCGATCTCGGAGATGATCCGATAATCACGCCAAACCGCCGTTATCTCGTCGATTTCGGCGGTGTACGGCTCGCTCGTTTACTGTGAAGATACGTGTGACCAGCGCGCCATCACAACGCTTTTATCCTGCTCGAGACTACGCGTATTCACGATGGTAGGTGTCCGCTTTACAGGGGCGTTCGCCCGTTTCTAACTCACACCTACCGCTTGCTGTGACCGGACCACTCCACAGGGAGCGGAACGCGGACTACCGACCGAACTTCTCATCGAAGTTCACCGACCAGCCACAGCGATAGCCATGTCAGAATCAGATTCACAGGAACGGATCGCGGTAGTACTGCCCGACGGCTCCGAACTCGAGGTCGACGCCGGCGCGACGGTCGAAGACTGCGCCTACGAAATCGGCCCCGGGCTCGGCAGCGACACGGCCGCCGGCAAGCTCGACGGCGAACTCGTCGCCAAGGAAGAACCAGTCTACGACGGCGCCGAACTCGAGATCGTCACCGACGGCTCCGACGAGTACCTCGAGGTCATGCGCCACTCCGCGGCCCACTGTCTCGCCCAGGCGGTCGAGCGACTGTACGACGCCGAGGAGGTCAAACTCGCGATCGGGCCGCCGACCGACGAGGGCTTTTATTACGACTTCGATAACCTCGACGTCGACGAGGAAGACCTCGAAGAGATCGAAGCCGAGATGGAGGCGATCATCGAGGCCGACTACGAGATCGAACGCGAGGACGTCTCGATCGAGGAGGCCGAGAAGCGCCTCGAAGGCGAGCCCTACAAGCTCGAACTCTTAGCGGAGTTCGCCGACGAGAACGACGAGGTCTCCTTCTACGAACAGGGCGAGTGGGAGGATCTCTGTGCCGGCCCCCACGTCGATTCGACGGGCGATATCGGCGCGGTCGAACTCCTCGAGATCGCCGGCGCCTACTGGCGCGGCGACGAGGACAACGAGATGCAGACCCGCATCTACGGGACGGCCTTCGAGGACGAAAGCGACTTAGAGGACTTCTTAGATCGCAAACGCGAGGCCGAGAAGCGTGACCACCGGCGGATCGGCAACGAGATGAACCTCTTCTCGATTCAGGACGTCACCGGCCCCGGACTGCCACTGTATCATCCACCGGGCAAGACCGTCCTCAAGGAACTCGAGGACTTCGTCGAGGACCTAAACGAGGAGGCGGGCTACGACTACGTCGAGACGCCCCACGTCTTCAAGACCGACCTCTGGCACCGCTCGGGCCACTACGAGAACTACGCCGACGACATGTTTATCTTCGACGTCGGCGACGACGAGTTCGGCCTGAAGCCGATGAACTGTCCCGGCCACGCCGCGATCTTCCAGGACCAGTCCTGGAGCTACCGCGATCTCCCCATCCGCTATGCGGAAAACGGGAAGGTCTACCGCAAAGAGCAACGCGGCGAGCTGTCGGGGCTCTCCCGGGTCTGGGCGTTTACCATCGACGACGGCCACCTGTTCATCCGACCGGATCAGATCAAAAGCGAGGTCGAGGAGATCATGGACATGATCACGGACGTTCTGGAGACGTTCGACCTCGACTACGAGATGGCCCTGGCCACCCGACCCGAGAAGTCGGTCGGGAGCGACGAGATCTGGGAGAAGGCCGAATCGTCGCTCGAGAGTGTCCTCGAGGAGCGCGACCACGACTACGAGATCGAGGAGGGTGATGGCGCCTTCTACGGACCGAAGATCGACTTCGCGTTCGAGGACGCCATCGGCCGCTCGTGGGATGGCCCGACCGTCCAACTCGACTTCAACATGCCCGAGCGGTTCGACCTCTCCTACGTGGGCGAAGACAACGAAGAGCACCGCCCCGTGATGATCCACCGCGCGCTGTATGGCAGCTACGAGCGGTTCTTCATGATGCTCATCGAGCACTACGAGGGTCGGTTCCCGCTGTGGCTCGCGCCCGAACAGGTCCGCGTCCTGCCGATCTCCGACAACAACCTCGAGTACGCCCACGAGATCGCCGCGGAGTTCGACGACTTCCGCGTCGAGGTCGACGACCGTGACTCCACCTTAGAACGGAAGATCCGCGCGGCCCACGACGACCGGGTCCCCTACCAGATCATCGTCGGCGACAACGAGGAGGAGGCCGACAACATCTCCGTGCGCGACCGCTTTGAGGACCAGGAGTACGACGTCGAGATCGACGCGTTCAAACGCCACCTCGAGGCCGAAATCGACGAGCAGCGGACGGAGCCGGACTTCCTGCAGGACTGATCGTTACGCTCGAGTTCCGGTCTCGTTTTTGATCGCACGAAGCGTTCGAACGCCGACGAACCGCGGCACACGTTCGGCGTAGCGGTCGTACGCATCGCCGTACTGGTCGCGCAACCATGGCTCCTCAGCGAAGGGCAGCGTTAGCCACCAGCCGACGTACATGATACAGAGCGTGGTCGCTAGCGTGGCGTTTGCGAGCGACGCGAAGCCGACGGTCGCGACGATGTAGCCGACGTACTGTGGGTTCCGGGAGTATCGATACCAGCCGTCGGTTCGCAACTCGCCGGCCAGCCCCGACGTCTCCTCGAGGCCGAGGTCGCGTCCGGCCGCGATGGCGACGGCGAACCCGACGACGAACAGCGGGACACCGACGACGAGCGTCGCCACTCGCGGGAGTCCAAGACTGTTCCAGTCGAGGACGGCGACCACGAGCAACGAGACGCTGAACACCTGTGAGAGTGTCCACTGGACGTAGAACGCCCAATTGCGCTCGCCCGGCGGCCAGTAGTCGGCGATCCCGGCGGCACTGGCGGCGACGCCAACGAACGGAACGAGTAAACTGCCGACGCCGACGGCGAACGCGATCGTCGTCAGCGACTCGAACACGACGCCACCTCCCTCGGCCGAACTGTTCGATCGCCAGAGTCCGATTTGCCTGTCATAGTCGATCGAACGATCGCGTTCCCGCTGAACGTTCTCACGGACGTACTAGCTGATTTATAAGTATCCGCCGGTCCGATAGCCGACAGGCGAATGAAATATCTCGACGTTCGGCTCTCCCAGCCCGACTCGATGCTCCACCCGATGCAGCGGTTCATCCGCGAGGGAGACGCCGTTCGATACGAGGAGCTTCGGGCCTGGAATCTCGACCCTCGCGACGACGGCCTCGAGTACGAACTGTTCTACGTCGAGGCCGACCGCGATCGGTACGTGGACGCCCTCGAGTCCGTCGAGTCGGTCCGCTGGTACGATCTAACCCCGATCGACGACGAGTCCTTTTACTGTTATGTCCGCCAGGAGACCCGCGAGGAAGACGTCCGCTGGCGCGCGGCCTTCGCGGAGCTGAATCTCGTCGCCGTTCCGCCGATCGTCTACGATTCTACGGCCGCGTTCTACGTGACCGTCGTTGGCGACGGCGACGACCTACAGGCGATGCTCGACGGCCTACCCGCAGCGATCGACGTCACCGTAGAGACGATCGGGGAGTACGACCGTCGCCACGCGCCGATCAGCGGCGGACTGACGGATCGCCAGCTCGAGGCCGTCGAGTGTGCGGTCGACGTCGGCTACTTCGAGGTTCCCCGGGCAGCCGGCGTCGACGCCGTCGCCGACGAGTTAGACTGTGCCTCGAGTACGGCGGCGACGCTCCTCCAGAAGGCACAGGCGCGGGTTATGCGACGGCTGGTACAACGCTACGGCCGCGAGAAGCCAATCGACAGGTATTGAGGACGGGGACTCGTAGCTCCGATACTGCGACCTCTCTACCACGTTTGTGGTTATCTGTGTTGGAGTTACGACCGAAATACCCATAGTTGCGGAATCGTGCATAACACGTATGAACAGAGCCGAGAAGGCAGCGCTCCAGTTGCGGGCCGTCGACGTGTTGCGGATGTTAAAAGAGACCCGGACGTACGACGAACTCGCCGAGACGACCGGTCTCCCGGCGGGTGACCTCAACCGGTACGTCAACGGCCACGTCCTGCCGGGCACCGATCGCGCACGTGAGGTCGTCGAGGACCTCGGCAGGGAGGCGCTGGCCGCGGAACTCGAGGCCAGAATCGGCGTCGACGAGGAGGGATACGTCGACAACTCCGCGGCCGTCTTCGACCAGCCGTTTCTCGACCTCGTCGCGCCCGTCGTCGCAAACGGGTTCGACTTCGACCGTCCCGACGTGGTCCTGACGGCCGCAACGGACGGCATTACGCTCGCCGCGTCGCTCGCAAGTTACTACGGGACGCGGTGTGCATACGCGAAAAAGCGCAAGGAAACCGCCGTCGAGGAGTTCATCGAGGCCCGCGAACGTCTCCAGTCTGGAATCGAACTCACCTACTATCTCCCCGAGTCGGCCGTCGACGCCGGCGAGTCAGTTCTCGTGGTCGACGATCTTATCCGATCCGGCGAGACCCAGGAACTGCTCCTCGACATCGTCGAGACTGCCAACGCCGACGTCGCCGGCGTCTTCGCGCTCATCGCCGCCGGCGAGGACGGAATCGAGCGCGCACGGAGCCGAACCGACGCGCCGGTCGACGCTCTCACGACCGTCTGAGTGGCGTTCCACGCCTGCGCTGCTGGGTCGAACCGACACGCACGATAGGGTTCGACACAGCAGTCGGCGGGTGGAACGGTACTGAACGCGATACCAGCCGTTCGAACGGTCGAGCGTATCGTCCTCCGAATGCAGGTTGCTAGCACTTTTCATTCATTGCTGTGGGCGCGTGAATTTCCCTCGAGAGATCCTGCTAGAGGAAATCTTCATCCTCTGGCGAGTACTTACATGATGAATCATTAGGTTTATGTAGATCCCCGCAGTTTGTGGTGGTACGAACATGACGAAGACAGTCATCCTCGGCGTGATCGGCTCCGACGCCCACGTCGTCGGGATCACCATCCTGGAACAGGCGTTCGATGCCGCGGGATTCGACGTCGTCAACCTCGGTGTGCAGACCTCCCAAGAGGAGTTCATCGACGCCGCGACCGAACACGACGCCGAGGCTGTACTCGTTTCCTCGCTCTACGGTCACGCCAAACAGGACTGTCAGGGCTTCCACCAGCGGATCGTCGACGCTGGTCTCGAGGACGTCACCACCTACATCGGCGGCAACCTCGCCGTCGGACAGGACGACTTCGAGGAAACCCGAACGTTCTTCCGCGAGATGGGCTTCGATCGGGTCTTTGACTCCGAAACCGACCCCGAAGACGCGATCGAGGCGCTCCGGGCTGACCTGGACATGCGCTCCTCGGAGTCCGAACAGGAGAGCCAGACCGTCTCCGCGTAGATCGATATCGCGTCTCGTAATTTCACGTCAGTCCGACAGCGACGGCAACCACGCGATTCAGAGTCGGACCTCGAGTACGGACGGCGGGTGCGAACGGGCAGAAATAGTGTCGGCCGTACTACCGAACGATCGTCACCGGAACCGGTGATCGACGGGCGACCTTCTCGGCGACGCTACCAAGCAGGATGCGGCTCGCGCCCGTCCGGCCGTGGCTTCCGATCACGACGTGGTCGGCGTCGTGTTCGTCGGCGTAGTCGACGATCGACCGCGAAATCCCGCCGACGACGTGGTCGGTCTCGATCTCGACGTCGTGATCGGCGGCCATCTCGCGTGCCTGGTTCAGCAGCTCTTCGGCCCGGTTCTCGTGGTGTTGTTGAATCGCGTCGTAGTTCGCCATCGTCCCGCCTTCGACTCCTGTCGCCGCATAGAGATCGCCCGGGTCGAGGACGTGCAAGGCCGTGATTCGGGCGTCGGGATACTCTTCACATGCGAACTCGAGGGCCTGTGTCGAACGCTCCGATTCGTCGATCGGGACGAGAACGTGATCTGGCATAGATCACCCTACACGGGCATCCGAAATAAGTCCCCGCCCGACGGCGGACGGACATCGCCCCGTAGACGGCGCGATCGCTCGAGAGTCCAACTCGAAGACGGCGTGTACTGACCGCTCGAGGATCGGATCGAGGCTCGTCTCGAAGAAAAATCGGTGTCGCTGCGGCGATCGGCGTTACTTCGCGCGACCCTGGCCGCCGGTGTTGGACGGGCGGACCTTCTCGGCACCCTTGCCGCGGTTGTTCAGACCGCGGTTGTCCTTGCCGGCGTTGGTGAGCCCGCGGAAGGCGCGGTTCTGGTGGGAGTCGTCACAGATCCAGTTGAGGTCGTCGTCGTTCTCGATCGCAGGGTGGTTCGGATCGACGAGGATCACTTCGAACCACTTCTGGCTGCCGTCTTCTCCGACCCAGTAGCTGTTGAGCACCCGCAGGTTGGGGTACTTCCGGGAGACGCGCTCCTCGCCGATGCGCTGGATGTTCTTGCGCCGCCCGATGCGGTTGACACCCTGGCGCTTGGTACGGCGTCCGGCCGTGAATCGTTCCTTTCGCGCGGTCCCTTTGCGGACCGACACGCGGGTCATGATGATGCCCTGCTTGGCCTTGTAGCCGAGCTCACGCGCCTTGTCCAGGCGGGTCGGGCGTTCGATACGCTCGATTGCGCCCTGGTCTCGCCATTCCTGTTTTCGCTGCCACTGCAGTTCCCCGAGCTTACCGTCGTCGGGGTCTTTCCATGCGTCCTTGATGTGGGAGTAGAAGCTTTTTGCCATCGTAATCACCTGCGGGCGTTTCCTGGTTCAATCCCGACCGGGGCCAAGCCCCGCGGATCACATCCCGACCTGTGGTGGCGTCGATGCCGAACAGGTGCCCGCTGATGCCCGCGACTCAGCGAGTCTACGACAGCGTAGCCAACTCTCGAGTATAAGGGCTTCGAACTTCGCACGCAAGCGACCGGTTCGGAGTGGAGTCGTCGGCCCCGAACCTCACCGCTCGAGAGGGACGTACTCGCCGACGCCGCTTGGCGTGATCCCGTTGACCGTCGCGAAGACGGCGCCCAACACTAGTCCGTAGACGAGATGGCCGAGTCCGAACAGCAACGCGCTGAACAGTTCGCCGGCGACGCCGGGCACCGGCAGGAACGGCAGTGGCAGCGCCGCTACCCCGGCTCGTTCCATCGCCAACGGGAACAAGAATCCACCAGCGAAGAGGCCGAGGACCGCCGCGAAGATCAGCCCGACGATCACGTAGTCGGTAAACGAGGTCGCCAGTTCCCCGACGAGTCGACTCGAGGCGATGGCGGCGAACACCAGCCCGAACAGGACGCTCAAGATCAGGTGGATCGTCCACCCGGCGCCGACCGCTGTCCCTGGAACCGGTGCGAGTCCGCCGAGTAGTTCGATCAGGTCCGCACCGAGGTGAAGAACCAGCCCCATGGCGATGCCACCGACCAGGCCGCCGGTAAAGCCGCCACCCCAGACGCCGACGCCGTCGAATGATTGGTTGACATTCTCACCCATGCTCAGATGTACGTGAAGGAGCGAAATAGTTCATTCATCCATCGTTCGGGACGACTGTCCAGCTCCTTGAAAAGGCGTCATCGAGATGGGGACATCGACGTTCCATATAGCGATAACTGGTTTGTTTGATAAGCAGGTCGAGCGGCTGTTATCCGTCGCTTCTCGAGTAACGCCCGTAGTGTAAAACAGCGATTCCCGATTCTCGGTCGCGATCGTACTGGCCAGGTCGCTACGGCGATCGCTCGAGAAGCGGGCTGAACCGGCGGGTCCTAAACGTCCGCCTCGACGCTTTCGAACGTTCCGGCTTCGATCGCGTCGGCGACATCGTCACTGTCGATCCCCTCGGGGACGTGTTGGGGATACTTGCGACGGAAGTAGCCGACGATGTTTGTCAGATCGCGCCGGAGGAACTCGCTGGCGTTCTCGTGGTCGGTCGTCACCGCCTGGGGCCAGTCGAAGATCTTCACGCCCGCTTCGTTGACGAAGACGTTGTACTCGCTCATGTCGGCATGGACGTAGCCGCTTGCGTACGCGTTAGCAATCTCCTCGACGAGCAGATCGAGGACGCCGAGTACCTGGTCGGCCTCGAGTCTCGTCCGGGAGAGTTCGACGCCGTCCATCTTCTCCATGACGATGGCGTGGCGGTTCTGATCGATCGGTTGGGGTACCGAGACGTCGGGATAAAGGGTCTCTAAGATGTCGTGTTCCCGTTCGGCGGCCTTCCGGGCGGTGTACATCCAGGAGACGTGTTCGTTTTCCGATGCGTAGTCGCGTTCCTTGTGTACCTCCCGGAAGTTCGTATACCCCTCGCGGTGGTATTTCAGCGCCAGCGGTTTGTAAGAGCGAACCTCGTAGACGTCACTTTCCTTGCCGACGCCAAGCGGCGAGCCGAACTCGCTGATCGTCTCCCGCTGGACCAGCGTCCGCAGGGCCAGGGCGTCGTAACCCTCGAACTGGAGGGTATATCCCTCGTACTGAATCGTTTTCTTCTCGATCAATCCGCGTTTCAGACAGCGCTCGAGGCGGTAGTCGACCTCTTCTTCGGTCAGGTCCGAGAACTTCGGGAGTTTCTCGCGTTGGACCCACTCGGAGAAGCGCATTCCCTGTTCGACCCCCGAGAGGAGATAGAAGTCTTCGTCCTCGAGTTCCGGCAGTAATCCGGCGACGTTCCGCACCATAACCCGTAGTAACCGTCGGGCACGTAAAAACGTCGTGACGAGACGATCAGAGCGGCGGATGGTTCGATTTCTCTCGTGCCCATGGCTGATACAGGGAACCCGTCATCGATCGGTACCGTTGTCCTCGTGGCTCGAACGTCGGCCACCACCAGTGATAAATTCTATACTGCGATATCGAACTCGATATTCGTTCGATCCGCCCGACGGAGATCGTCGCAACCACTAACTCGCGGGTCGGCCTCTACAGAGGTATGAGCGAACTCGCCGATCGGGAGTGGCGGCTGATCCGAGACGAGCCCCGCGAGGGGGCCGTCCAGATGGCCCTCGAGGAAGTCGCGGCCAAGACGGCCCTCGAGGACGACCTGCGGACGGTCCGGGTCTACTCGTGGGAGCCGAGCACGCTGTCGCTTGGCTACCGGCAGGACGCCGATACCGTCGACTGGGCGTACTGCGACCGGGAGGGGATCGACGTCACCCGACGACAGACCGGCGGTGGCGGGATCTACCACGACCGGACCGCCGATATCTCGTATACGATCGTCGCGCCGGCCGCGGAAGTGCCAAGCGATCTGATGGACTGTTACGAACTGTTCTGTGAGCCGATCCTCGAGGGACTCGAGCGGATGGGCGTCGACGCGGCCTTCGCGAGCGTCGAACAGGCGTCGATCTACCAGCCCTCCTGCTATCTGCGGGACATCAACCCGGCACACGACGTCGTTGCGCCAGCGGCTGCGAGCGGCGACACCCGGAAGATCAGCGGCAACGCCCAGTACCGCCAGCGCGACGTCGTCATCCAGCACGGCTCGATCAGTTACGACCGCAAGCCCGACCACCACGTCGGCGTCTTCGATGCGGACCTCGAGCCCGAGATCGTTACCGACCGGGTAACGAGCGTTCGCGAGGAGGCCGGGATCGACCGCGAGGACGCCGTCGACACGCTCGCGACGGCACTGGGCGAGTGGTGTACTGCCGAGGCAGGGTCGTGGCGCGAGGACGAACTCGCGGCTGCGGACGACCTCGCCGACCGGAAGTTCGGCGCGGACGCGTGGATCCGAGACCGGGAGATCCTCGAGGCGGGCGAGCAGTAACACTGCTGTCCGGCAGTATGAGTGTCGGTGAAAACGAGATCGGTTCGCCGGCTCGCCCACGACATGGTGTGGTCGGTCGGTGGTCGCCGTTCGAACGTCGGTTCGTCGGTCGGCGCCTGCGGACGCGTTATCGGTTACTCTGAGCGATCGCCGTCCAGCTCCAGCCGGCAAGGATTATCAGAACGATCGCGAGGCCGAAGAGGATGCCCCACTGCTGGGTCTCGGTCTCGGCGATCGGCGCGAAGACGTCCATGACGCCGGTGACCTGCATCGCCGCGACCACGATTAACAGCAGCGCCAGGATCGAGACGACGGCGATCCCGATCCAGTTGCGGGCCATCCACTGGCCTTCCGCTTCGGCCTCCGCCTTCGAGGTCGTGGGTTTCTCCGTTGGCTCTCGATCCGGGTCGGACATATCTTCCACTTGAAGAGACGCGTGGGAAACGGTTCCACCTGCAGGCTCCGGGTCCCCCGTCACGACGAGGAACGCGTTCGAACCGGCCGTTATCCGACCAGTCCGCCACGACGGCGACACAGCGTCCCACGGACGAACGGCGTCGCCGGAAAGATCCCGAACTCGAGTCGTTCGATCTCCGCGACGGAAAAGGCCTCGTGGCCGACGAACCGCGGGACCGTCTCCCGGGTGAGCTGACAGCCACCCGCGACGCGTTTCCAGACGGGATTCAGTAGTTCCTGACCGGTTCCCTGCCAGCCGTCGGCGTGGACGTGCTCGAGGAAGCGAAACTCACCGCCGGGTTTCAACACACGGGCGACTTCCGCGAGGGCGGCGTCGGGATCGTGGATCGTACAGAAGACCATCCCGCTGAGAACGACGTCGAAGCTGTCGTCGGGGTAGGGAAGCGCTTCGGCGCGGTCCCCTCTGAGATCGACCGGGAGACCGACCTCGCGGGCCCGTTCGGCCGCCCGCGTTCGCATGTGCGGATCGGGTTCGACGGCGTGGTACTCGAGGTCATCGCCCGCGGCGTCGGCAACGAACGGGAACATGTCACCGGTTCCACAGCCGAGGTCGAGGACGCGCCCCGAGAGGTCGTCGGCGAGATACTCTCGGTGGGGAGCGAGTAAGAACCCCTGCGGAGAGAGCTCGTACAGCGTGGCGAAAAGCGGATGGGAGATCTCGCCACCGTTCCGTGTCGTCGACCGGACACTCGAGTCGGACATGTGCGGGAACCTGACGGGAGAGAGACTGATACTGATTTCCCTCTAGTGGCGGTCCACGCCTGCACTGCTGGGTGAACTCGATGGTCGTCGGCTGCGTTCACCCAGCAGTCGACGGGTGGAACGGGACTAGCGGATCGTGTCCGGAATCCGGTCGATGACGTCCGTCGTGAGAACGCCCGGGCCGTACTCGGCCGTCGCCAACTCGCCGGTCTTCCCGAGGATCCACGCGCCCAGTTCCGCCGCGTCGCGGCGGTTCATCCCCTGACCAAGCAGGGAAGCGGTGATACCGGCTAACGTGTCACCCGTTCCGGCGACCGTCAACGCCGAGGTCCCTGTCTCGTTACGGAGCCGCTCGCCGTCGGCCACGATCTCGTCGGTGTCACCGGTCAGTACGACAACCGCGCCCGTCTCCTTCGAGAACGCCTCGAGTGTGCCGTAGGCCTCTTTGATCGCATCGTCTTCCGATCCGCTTGGAGTGAGCACGGCGTTCGAGAGGTCGGCCTCGAGAGCGGGTTCGATCGCGAGCGCGTCGACGACGGTCGGGATGTCGACGCAGTCGATCGTCTCGCGAACGGCATCGGCGTCGGCGTCGACGAGTCCGGGACCGATCACGAGCGCGTCGGCCCACTCGCTCAGTTCGCGGGTGCGTTCGACCGCGCTCTCCTCGAACTGTTCGCCCGCGTAGCGGTCGACCAGTAAATTGGGGTCGTGACTCGCGACGACCTCGTAGATCGGGTCGGCGACGAACGCCCGGACGTGATCCGAGCCGGTTCGCAGCGCCGCGCGGCCGGCGAGCGCGGGCTGGTTGGGGTACTCGATTGCGCCAGCGACGATGCCGACGCGGCCGTTGTCGGTTTCGCTGTCTTCGGAGATGTTCGAGAGCGTCCGCTGCAGACGAGCCATACAGGTTCTCTCGAGTCCCGCCGGGTAGGGATTCGGCAGGCGTGTTCCGGTCGCCTTCGGGAGACGTCGAGTGGCACACTATACTGTCGGACAGCACGATTCATCGACGGGTCACTGCCTGCTGGTCGACAGTACAACACATAGTAACTGGTCATCGTAGCCCAGATCGGAACCATGTTCGACGACAGAACCGACGCCGGCGAACGACTCGCCGACGAACTCGAGGACGTTCCGGGCGGGCAGTTCTATCGCGAGTTCGGCCAGGTGACCGACGAGGAGGCCATCGAATATCTGGACGGATAACACGTGTCGGATGGTTCGATCGCCACATCGAACTCGTACGGACAGCGGTCCGTCTCAGTCGATCGGAATCCGAGTGACGTCTCGAGACGGCGAACGGATCGGTACGCTCACCGTCTCGTCGTGTGTTGCTTCGGAGTCGCCGCTCTCGGTCGACTCGAGGTCTGCCAGCCGTTCTTCGATCCCGAGATGGTGGCCGGCTCCGATGACGACGACGACGTCGTGGCCCTCCCGGCGTAACGCGTGGAGCCGACGGGCCATCGCGCGATCGCGCCGGTCGATCAGGACGTCCGTCACTTCGGGACACAACAGTCGCAGTTGCTCGATCGCCGGTTGGACGTCTTCGCCGGAGGTGACGTCCTGTAACGGGAGCGTGAGCAGTTCGATCTGTCGGGCCTGCTGGCTCGGATCCAGCCGCTGGGCGCGGACGAACAGTTTCGGGACGAGCTCCGGACCGACGCGGGACGTAAGCGCATCGATGATCTCCCCGATCGGCTCGTCGATGAGCGCGACGGCAGTCTCGAGTTCGGCGGCGGTCTCGATGGCTGCCTCCATGTCGGTCTCGCCGGGATCGAGTCCGTAGAACCGGACGATCGTCCGCTGAATCGTCCGGAGGACGTTGTAGGCGGCCGCCGTCGCCGGCGGAAGCGCGTCCGACAGCACGTCGCCCGGTCGGCGTGTCCCCTCGATGCGATCGTACCGTCGGTCGTCGAGTTCGACGGCGACGAGATCCGGATCGACGTCGCGGATCGTCTCTCGGACACGACGGCGATGTGTCGGCGAGAAGTGGACGCTCGGGACGAACGTGAGCGAACCGTGCATGGACATCCTCGATACGTTCGTTCCCGACGGTCTTGAAACCGTAGCCCGGCGAGACCTACGAGCGGAGAGAAATCGATATCGGCGGTATCAGGGCCAGAGGCCGCGTGCCTCGTGTGCGTCGGAGACGCGTGATAGCGCAACGACGTAGCTGGCGTCGCGCCAGCTGACGTTACGTTCTTCGACCTCGTCCCGAATCTCCGACCACGCACGTACCATCTCGCTCTCGAGTTCGTCGTGAACGCGCTCTACGCTCCACTTCCGGCGGTTGATGTCCTGAAGCCACTCGAAGTAGCTGACGGTCACCCCGCCCGCGTTGGCGAGGATGTCGGGAATGACGTGCACCCCGCGTTCTTCGAGGATGGCGTCGGCGGCGAAGGTGGTCGGACCGTTGGCACCCTCGACGACGATGTCGGCCGCGATGGCGTCGGCATTGTCGGCAGTGATGACGTTTCCGATGGCGGCCGGAACCAGGACGTCGACGTCTAACTCGAGGAGATCCGCGTTCGAGATCCGAGTGACGTCGTCGGCCGCTTCCGCGGCGTATGCGGTGACTGCCTCCGGCTCTTCGTCGTGAGAGGGGATCGCGGTTACGTCGATCCCGTCGGGATCGTAGATCGCCCCGTTGACGTCGCTGACGGCGACGACGGTCGCGCCCCACTCGTGGAGCAGGCGGGCAGCGTTAGCCCCGACGCTACCGAAGCCCTGGACGGCGACGGTGGTGTCGGAGAGCGGGTAGTCGTAGTACTCACAGGTCTCGCGAGTGACGATGGCGACGCTGCGACCGGGTGCCTCCTCGCGACCGTAGGAGCCGCCGACGACCGGCGGTTTCCCGGTGACGACACCTGGGATGGTCTCGCCTTCCTGCATGCTGTAGGCGTCCATGATCCAGGCCATCGTGTCCGGATCGGTCCCCATGTCCGGCGCGGGGATGTCCTTCGTCGGGCCGATAACGTCACGGATCTCCTGTGTGAAACGGCGGGTGAGTCGCTCCTTCTCGTCGTCGCTCAGTGATTTGGGGTCGACGACGACGCCGCCTTTGGCGCCGCCGAAGGGAAGGTCCATCACTGCACACTTCCAGGTCATCCACATCGAGAGCCCGACACACTCGTCGCGCGTGACTTCCGGATGGTAGCGAAGTCCCCCTTTGTACGGTCCGCGGACGCTGTCGTGTTGGGCACGATACCCTGTGAAGACGTCGACCGACCCATCGTCGCGCTCGAGTGGGACGGTCACTTCGTGGACCTTCGCCGGGTGTTTGAGACGTTCGATCGCGGCTCCGTCGACGTCGACGTGTGTCGCCGCCTGCTCGAGTTGGCGCCGGGCGGTCTCGAGTGCCGTCTCCGGTTCGGTCGTTTCGTTCGATCGCTGCTCCTCATCGGATGCCGACTGCTGTTTCGATGCCATAGAATTCGACGACCTCGTTATTCGATCGGGGTTCGACGGTTACGCATTCCGGCGCCACACTCGGGACAGCGTGTCTGTGTCGTCGAACGGACGACGGTTCCACAATTGAAACACTCGTAACTCGATTCCTCGGCGGGATTGAACTGAACGTCTTTCATGGGGAGATCGGGTACTGCATTTAGGTATAATAAGGATATTAGGATAGGAGTATTCGTCAGATAACTAGCGTCGGTCTCGATTGCTGGTTCACTATTCAACCCCACGGGCAGTACTTGCCGGGACACCGAGTTCGTCGAAGAGGATCGTAAAGAGCTTGCGCTGGACAGTCCGGACGTGGCGATAGAACGCGGCCGGCGAGATGCCCAGCGCGTCGGCGACGTCCTCGCCCGATCGCTCCCGCGGCGAGGCGAAATAGCCGCCGTAGTATGCCAGCTGGACGACCTCGAGCTGTCGGTCAGTGAGTCGCTCGAGCAGTTCGGTCCGGAGATCGCGGGCAGTCGTCCGATCGACGGCCCGTTTGGCCTGTAAGTCGACGTCGGAGAAGGCGTTCGCGACGACGTCGACGCTACCGCGTGCGTCGACGCTGGGCGGCACGTCGACGACGATCCGCGTCGTCGTCGGCGTCGCCTCGACGCTTCGCAAGACGACGCCGTGATCGGCCAGTTGCAGGGCCAAAAACGGCGGCGAGAGCTCGAGGAGGACCGTTCCGGTTGTCCCGTCGCCGTCACCGGCGCTTTCGCCGTCGCCGATCTCGCGGACAGCTTCGACCGCGATGAGATCCGCGGCTGCGTCCACGATGTCGCTCGGCGACGTCCCTTCGACGGTCGTAAACACCGCGGCCCCGTCCTCGTGTAATCGAACGCCGCCGTCGAAAGAGAGGGTACAGTCGGCACGGGCGGCGAGTCGCGAGAAGACGAAGCTCTCGTCGTCGACGTCGAACTCGAGGCGAGTTCGCGAGTCGGTCAGCAGTGCCTGTTTGCGCTCGACGGCGGCGATAGCGGAGGCGATCGTCTCGCCGAGTTCGGCGAGGACGGTCCGGGTCACCTCGTCGAACGCGTCGGGCTCGTCGGCGTAGACGGTCACCACGCCGTAGGTGAACTCGTCGTAGGCCAGCGGGACGCCGACGACGGACTGATACTCCCGTGAGAGCGCTTCGGACCGCCACGATTCGTCGCGCAGCCCGTCGACGACGTTCGAGATGACCGTCACCTCGCGGTCGGTCGCCGTCCTGACGGCGGGCTCGCTTGCGTCCGTAAGGGACAACGAGACGCTGTCGAGGTAGTCCTGCCCCCGTCCCTCTCCGTCGAGCGTACTCGGCTCGAGACGGTCGCCGCCGGCGTCGGTCGTGCCGATCCAGGCGAAGGCAAACCGGTCAGCCGAGGTGAGTCGTTCACAGACGGCAGCCTCGATCTCTTCCCGGGTCTCGGCTTCGACCAGCGCCGCGTCGATCTCGCGGATGATCTCGTTGATTCGGTTGATCCTGGTGAGCTGGCGGTTCCGGCGCTTGAGCTCGCGGTCCCGTTCGCGGAGGGTACGCTCTCGTTCGACCCGGTCGAGTGCCGCCTCGGCGGTCGCCGCCAGCAGGTCCGTCAGTTCGCGGTCGACTTCGTCGAAGGCATCGACGTCGGCGGATCCGACGACGAGGACGCCGTGATCGCCGAGCGGGACGAACCCCGCACCCCGGATATCGGTCGTTGGACTCGCCGGCACGTCCGCATCGGTAATATCCTCGAAAAAGCGGGACTCTCCGTCGACGAAGACCGCACCGGAGATACTGTCGTCGGTGGCTCGGTGCCGTGAGAGCGGCCCGTGGAGTCGTGCCATCCCCGACGAGACGGCGGCCGGCTCGAGGACGTTCTCGTCGGTGTCGAACAGGTACGTGGCGCTGGCCTCGAGATCGAGGATCTCGGTTGCATCCTCGACGACGACGTCGGCGATCTCGCGTTCGCTTTCCGCGTAGAGTAGTTCACGCGTTGTCCGGTGAAGCGCCGTCAACGCCTCCTCACGGCGCTTTCGTGTCGTGATATCCCGACAGCTATAGAGGACCGTTCCGTCCTGAATCGAGACCTTACGGACGTTGACGAGCAGCGTGTGCTCGTTGCCCATCCGATCGGTCGCCGTACACTCGATGTTGGTCAAGACCCCCTCCTCCTCGAGTTTCGCTCGATCGAAGAGCTCGGGACCGAGCAGTTCGTCGATCGTTCCCATCTCCCGGATCTCGTCGTCGGTGTAGCCGAAGATGAAGTGGACGTTTGGACAGACGTAGGTGAACTCGCCGTCGTCGTCCGTGATGAGGATGGTGTCGGTCATGTTGCGCAGCGTCACCCGGTGGAGTTCCTCGGACTCGCGGAGCTCTCGCTCGAGTCGCGCCCGCTCGGTGACGTCACTCGCCTGTACGAGTAATGAGACGACGGAACCCGATTCGTCACGGACCGGCCGGACCGTTAGTTCGAACGTTCGCGGTTCGTCACGCTCGTCGCTCCGGTGGAGGGTCACCTCCCGGTGAACGATCGTCCCGTTTGCCGCGCGCTCGATCGCGTCCCGGATCGACGATCGGCCGGTCGCGGTCCGTTGCCACAACGACAGCTCCGGGAGCGGCCGACCGCGAACGTCGGCCGCTGTCGCGTCGATCGTCTCGAGAACGGGGTCGTTAGCTCGTCGAACCCGTCCGTCGGGCTCGAGCACCCAGACGTAGGTCCCTGAGTCGTCGAACACCGCCCCGAACTGGCGGGCCCGCTCCCGACACCGGCGGCGGTCGCGGCCGCGTTCGATCGCTCGCTCGAGCGTCGCGGCGAGTTCTTCGGGCGGCCGGTCGGCGGGAACGTACTCCGTGACGCCGACGGTGATCGCGTCGCTGGCGAGGGACTCGTCGCCCTCCCGTGGGGCGAGTACGATCGGGAGGTCAGGATCGCGATCGCGGATCCGTTCGACGAGTTCGAGGCCGCCGCCGTCGGCCAAGTTCTGGGCCGTCAGCACACAGTCGACGGGGCGTCGCTCGAGGGTCTCGAGGGCCGTTGTCACGTCCGTTATTCGGTCGACGGCGGCGAACCCGGACGCGCTCGCGGTGTCGTCGACGGTCGGTTCGACGGCCGCAGTCCGCTGGTCGAGCGAACGGACGCGCTCGTCGGCGCCGTCGGATAGCTCGACGTCGAAGCGGTGGTCGTCGTTCTCGACGACGAGCAAGCGTACGTCGTCGTCGGTCCGTGCGAAACGCATTCGACGTTGATTAGGGCTCGCACCGATAGAAGCCATCGCTTCGTTTCGTGAGCTGGAACCGAGGAACACGACCGGTCCGAACGGACGTATCGATCCGGGACGACCCGACATCGGTTCCCCTCTCGAGGCCGTAGAGAAGGTATGCGCGTCGTCGTTACCGTCGACGATCGGGTGCGCACTGACTTTCAGTGGCTACTATAGTGCCTGCAGACTCGACGCTACGCCTCGTCAAACTCGAGGGCGACCGAGTTGATACAGTACCGTTTGCCAGTCGGTTCGGGGCCGTCCTCGAAGACGTGACCGAGATGCCCGCCACACTCGGCACACAGAACTTCGGTGCGGCGCATTCCGTGGCTGGTGTCCAGACGGGTTTCGATGCGGTCGTCGTCAGTGTCGTAGAAACTGGGCCAGCCACAGCCCGATTCGAACTTCGTCTCGGAGTCGAACAGTTCGGCACCACAGCCGGCACAGGCGTACGTCCCATCGTCCTTGTGGTCGACGTACTCGCCGCTGAAGGGGGATTCGGTGCCGGCTTCCCGGAGGATGCGGTACTCCTCGTCGCTTAACCGCTCGCGCCACTCGGCGTCGCTTGAGGGAAGGTCGGTCTCGTTCGTTTCGGGTTCCATGCGTGGAGATAGACGCGACACACCCAAGAGTCTGTCTGCGCCCTGAACTGACCCTATCTACTCGTTATCACGTCTGTGCTATTACACTTCGGACACTGCGTCATCCGCCCCAGTTTCGGGACCTGGATTCGTCTCCAGGCCTCGTCGCCGCCCGGGGCCTCGAATCCGCAGTTTCGACACCGCGACTGACCGACTGTTACTGATTCACTTGCCATGTAATGGCGTACACCAGCCAGTAGCATAGGGATTGTTCGTCTCAACAGTGACTGTTCGTCTGACGGATACCTCGAGGAAGACACCGACGGGGGCACTATCGTCGCTACTGACCGTCACTGCACACCCGATCGCCAGCGGGCGTTGCGATCGGTGTGTACATCGGTTCAGTAGCGACGATACCTGATACGGTCTCCTGGCGTCGCGTCCTGCCGATCGCCAGGGCGGGGTCGGCGCTCGGCGGAAGACTGGGACAGCAGTTCGTATGAAACGCTGAGTATCGAAATCAGGAACGAACGAGATCGACGGAGCGCCGTCTCTCACCTGTAGCGTGACGAGGACGGTCCGACGTGGGCCAGTCGATACCGCGTTACGCTATCCGGAGGTCGGTCGACGACCTCCTCGTCTGCCGATCGGTCGTTGCCGGTTTTCGTCTGTGCCGTGCCCTCGAGCAGCGACTCGAGGCGATCGAAGACGTCGATCGTCCGATCGCCGTCACGACACGGCGCGACGTGGAGGAGGTTATCATCCTCGTCGAACTCGGCGAGCGCGATCGTCGGGAGCCGCCAGACGTCGTGGCGCTCGCCGTCGATCATCGATCCGATATGGCTGTCACGGAAGAACGGCTCGAGCCGGCGGCCGGTCCGAGCGGCCCACGACTCGAACGCTTCGAGTCGCGTTTCGATCCGCCGAAGTTGTGGAATCCGGGTCGTTCGGTCCGTCCGCTCGATCACGGTTCCCCAGATGCCGATCTCGACCGACTCGATCGATGGCTGTGACTCGAGTTCGTCGAGGTAATCGAGGGCGCGTTCCTGGGTCGGACCGACGCTGGTGGGGGCAAACGACCGGATCCATAGCTCGACTGTCGTTGGTTGTGTGGTAGTGTTCGACACGCCTGATCTCGTACTGGTTGTCGACGGACGCGTACAAAAGTATTGGCGCAGCCATCATTTCCCCTGACCTATCGTCTCGAGGCGGCTGTGGCAAATCGACGGGCGTTGCGGTCGCTGCCGTCGGAGCCGACAGCGCCTATAAGTGTTGGTGGCTACCGGTGACGAGGATCGACCGCCCATCACGAAGTCGTCTGCGTCGACATCAACTCCGCAACCATCACCCAACTGCTGGATCGGAGACGCACACGTGACCGGGAGAGGGGGGAGGGGGTACCGACATCGGAAGTTCCGACGCTCGCCGACGAATCCTCGAGGAATGGCCGAAGGGATGATTCCACTCGAGAGCGCAGTCGACGCGCTCGAGCGAGAGCGCTTTGACGCTGCTGCGTCGGAGTTCTCGGCGGCAGAGGATCGGTTCGACGCCGCGTACTACACGTTCAGCGAGGCCGAAGCCGACGCACCTGCGGAGTTCCGGAGCGATCTGATCGACATCTCTTGTGAGATGGACGCCCTCGGCGACGCGATGGAGTACTACGCGCTCGGTTCGCAGGCGTACGCAGACGGTGACTTCGAGACGGGCGAGGAGTACTTCGTCGAAGGTGAAGCCGTCGCGGAGCGGTGTGACCACGGCGAAATCATCTAGCTGTGCGCTGGTAGTCACTGAAAGTCGATCGACACCCGATACTATGCGATCGAGATATACACCGTCGTAACTGCACTACAACACGACGTCTTCTTCGTGCCGGCTCGAGCTCGACACACCGATCCGGAGGCCGTAGTCGTCGACGACGTCGGCTCGCCCGAGCCCATTATGATGTTCAAGCTCGAATTATCGACCGATGAGTTCCGGGAACTCGCTCGCCGACGCGACCCTCGATACGCTCCCGATCACCGTCGCGGTTATCGACGAAACCGGCGAGATCCTGCTGACGAATCGGTCCTGGCGCGAGTTCGGTCCAGACGACGCGACCGAACACGTCGGCGTCGACTACATCGCGACCGCCAGAATGGACGACGACGAACACGCCCGTCGGGCCGTCGAGGGCCTCGAGGCCGTCATCGACGGCAAGCAAGAGACGTTCTCGATGGAGTATCCCTGTCACACGCCGGAACGAAAGCGGTGGTTTCTGATGCGAGCGAGCCGGTTTACCGTCGACGACGAGGTTCGCGTCTCGATCGTCCACCTCGAGATCACCGAGCGTAAACTGGCCGAGATGGCTGCCGAGGAGACCACCGCGGAGCTTCGCGAGGAGCACCAGGCACTCGAGCACGTCCTCGAGCGCGTCGACGGCCTACTTCGAGACGTTACCGACGCCGCCGTTGGCGCCCGGACGCGTGACGAGATCGAACGGAACGTCTGTACGCGACTCGTCGAGACCGAACCCTACGTTCTGGCCTGGATCGGCCGCGTCGACGTGACCAACCAGCGACTATCACCACGCGAGTGGGCAAGCAGCGGCGACATCCCCCTCGAAGACGGTGATCTTGTCCTCGCCTCGGACGAGAGCCATCCCGCCGTGCGAGCGCTCACGGACGACGAGCCGGCGGTGATCGGGGACCTCGAGACGTTCGACGACGCGAATCGGTGGTGGCCAACCGGTGCCGGCGACCGATTCCGATCGGTCGCTGCGTTGCCGTTGACCTACGGCGACGTTACTTACGGCGTTCTCGTGTTGTTTTCGGCCGACGAGGGCGCCTTCTCGGACCGGGAGCTGCTCGTGTTGGACTCGCTTTCGGATACGATCGCGACCGGAATGAACGCGATCGAATCCCGACGGATGCTGACGACCGACAGCGTCGTCGAACTCGAGGTCGAGATCGAGGATTCGTCGCTGTTCGTCGCCGCGCTTGCAAACGCACTCGAGGCGACGGTCACCTACCGCGGACAGACCGAAGACGAGGCAGGAACGCCGATCGTGTTCGTCCACGCCGACCGCGCCGTCGATACTGTGCCGCCGGTGAGCGAGATCGACGGCGTCAGCGACGTCACGGTCCTGTCGACCTACGACGGGGAGTCGCTCCTCGAGGTGACCGTCGACGACGATATCGTGACGGCGCTGTCGGACCACGGGGCCACGGTTCGCCGATTCGATACCGGTGCCACGAGCGCGTCTGCGAGCGGCCGCTCCGGTGGCGAAACCGTCGACCTCACCATCGCGCTTCCGAACGGCCAATCCGCGCGCTCGATCTACGACCTGCTCGAGAGCCGATACGACGTCGTCGAACTGATCAGCTACCACGAGACCGATCGGCCGACGCGGACGCCGATGGACGTGATGGCTCGACTCGAGTCGTCGTTGACCGATCGCCAGCTGACGGCGTTGCAAACGGCGTACTACGCCGAGTACTTCGAGTGGCCACGCAACGTTTCCGGCGAAGATTTAGCCGAGTCGATGGGTATCTCTCGGTCGACGTTCCACCAGCATCTCCGGAGCGCACAGCGGAAGCTACTCGACGAACTGTTCGCCGATCCCCCCACTAGTGAGGGATAGGTATTTTATAACGACCTGTTGTACGGCATACATCCCACGGCTGTCAGCTGTGTACGAGGTCGAGAATGCAACAGGAACATATCGACGCGGGGAAGGAGATTCAACAGCAAACTGGGAAGACGTTCTATCTCGCAACCAAGTTTCTCCCGAAGCGAGTTCGCCACGCCACACACGTCCTCTATGGCTTCTTCCGTATCGCCGACGAGGTCGTCGACGACGCCGACGGTGTCGCCCCCGAGACCCAGTACGCCGAACTCGAGTCTCTCCGCGAGCAAGCGCTCGGTGAGACCGGCCCCGACGGACCCGTCCTCGAGGCGTTCGAACAGCTCCGGCGGGAGTACGGGATCGACGACGCCGAGATCGACGCCTTCATCGACGCAATGCAGACCGACATCGACACCGACCGGTACGAGACCTACGCCGACCTCGAGTCGTACATGCGCGGCTCGGCGGCCGCCGTCGGCGTGATGATGACCGCGGTTATGGACCCCGACGATCGCGAGACGGCACTCCCTCACGCCATCAGACTCGGCGAGGCGTTCCAGATGACGAACTTCCTGCGGGACGTCCGAGAAGACATCCTCGAACGCGGCCGGATCTACCTTCCACAGGAGACGCTTCGCACACACGACGTCGACCCCGCCCAGATCGAACGCCTCGAGCACTCGGAGTCGTTCGCAACGGCGATGGCAGCGGAGCTCAAGCGAACGGAAGCGCTCTACCGAGAGGGCGTCGCCGGGATCCGTTATCTGCCCGAGGACTGCCAGCTGCCGGTCCTCCTCGCGGCCGTCCTCTATGCCGAACACCACACGCTCATCCGCGCCCAGGAGTACGACGTCCTCTCACAGGAACCGTCGCTCTCGACGAGCCGCAAGCTGTGGTGTCTCGCGAAGACTCGCTGGCACTGGCACTGGAACCGCGACCCCGAGGCGGTCTTCAATCGCGTCTCTGCGGTCCCCACGCCCGAGACCGATCACAGCGAGCCCGGCCACGGGAGTCGCGTGCCGACACAGTAACGCGGCGATCGATTCCAGTAGTCGATACGATTCCCGGATACTCCCTCGAGCGACACTGTACGTTCGACACGCCGAACAGGTCACCTGCCGCTCCGTCGACCACGCCCAACACACGTTGGGAGAACCGTCATCCTCGCGGCAGTCGTTGGTGCCGTATGGCAACACAGAACACGTCGGAGAGAGCCATCGTAAACTGTCTCGAGTGCGGTGCCATCGTCGCAGCCGAGGCGGCCAACGACGGCTCGTTCGTTCCGATCGGGACGGAAGACGAGTGTACCTGCGGTTCTAGTGCGTTCCGTAAGTTCCGATAACGTCTGCCGAACGGACCGGTGATTACCGATAACGGCACCCGCGTTCTGTCGCTGTCGGTCGACGCCGTGACCCGTCAGCCGGGCAGTGAGCGACGGATCATCTCCCGATCGTACCGGTCGGTCCGAAACAGACCGAGACAGAACAACCCAGCCACGCCGGCCGCCACCCAGTTGCCATAGAGGACGTTGATCGTCCCCCAGAGCAACACGAAACTCACCAGATCGTCGAGGAGGAACTCACAGTCACGGACCCGCTCGAGCAACGCTGCACGGTCGAAGGCGAGATCGACGAGGACGACCGCGACGGTTCCCGAGATGACCCAGCCGACGTAGTTCGAGACCGGCACGCCGTAGTAGACGCCGGCGGGCTCGAACGCCCAGAAGCCGACGGCGACGGCGGCCGGATCGAGTACGAGATCGATCGCGACGACGGCTACGATGGCGACGGGAATCCGGACGAACGGGGTTTCGGTCCACGCTCCGAAGACCAGCAGCGTCAGGAGGTACGCGTTCAGTACCAGCGGAATGAAAAACAGCGGCAGCGCTATCGGGACCGCCCCGAGGAGCATCGGGCCGAGCTGGATCGTATACTCGAAGGCGCCGTAGGGCCAGTCCGTCCGGACGCCGATCAGTTCGATAGCGTAGGTATACGCCGTCAGGGCGCCCAGACAGCCAAGCGCCCACCAGCCGATCTTCGGTAACAGTCCGACGAGCAGCGGCGAGCGCATCACCAGCGTCCCGAAGAGGATCAACAACGGGTTGTACGCCAGCGGCTCGGGGAGCAGCCCCTCCGCGCTGCCGACCAGCGTCACCGCGCCGACGAACGGGAAGACGACCGCGATGGTAAAGCGGTTCTCACGGATGATCGCCTCGAGATGCCGCTGGACGGTCGCACGCGTTCCGTCGGTTCGAAGTCGTGAGTTCGTCGTATCCATCTCAGATCAGCCTCCAGAGTCCGCCCATCGTCAGCGCCGCGCCAACGACCGTGTTGATCGCTGGGAACCACCAGTAGGCGCGGTCGACGGCCACGCTCGAGGCGACGATCGCCGCGACGAGGCCGGGGTAGACGAGCATGAGCGCACCCAAGCGAACGTCGACTGCGGCGAAAGCGACGGCGCTTGCGAGCCAGCAGCCAGCACAGTAGGCGTAGGTCCGACGCTCGCCGAGCACCGTCGCGGTCGTTCGGATCCCCGTCTCCCGGTCGGGTTCGATGTCGGGGATCGCCGAAAAGGTGTGCATCCCCATCGCCCACAGCCAGCCCCCGAGGACGGCGAGGATGGGTGGCTGGGTCCCCGCGACAGCGGCGTAGGCCGCCGCGCCCGGCGCGATATACAGTCCGTTGGAGATCGAATCAAACAGCGGCGTGGTTTTGAATCGGACCGGCGGCGCGCTGTAGGCTGCCCCGAGGACGAGAAAGACCGCGATCCAGGGCCAGGCCGCGGCCGGGAGCAACGGAACCAGCGCCAGTCCGAGCAGGGCACAGGCGACGACGGCGACGGGGACGATCCGCTGGCCGCGATAGCGTGCCTCCCGCCGTTCTTTCTTCGGGTTCGCGGCGTCGATCTCGCGGTCGTACACGTCGTTGACACCGTAGAGAAAGACGTTCGCCGGAACGAGGAAGTAGACGAACAGCGCGATCGCGGCGGGGGCAAGCAGGTCGCCGACGGCGTCGGCCGCATAGGCGACGCCGACGAGGACCGGCCCGGCCAGATAGAGCCAGAACCGTGGCCGCGAGAGCGTTAGCAGGTACGACAGCTGCGTGCCGAGTCCGTTGTTCGAGGACGTCGATGAAGCCGTCATCTGTTGGGATCGCTCACTGTCCCGTCGGCCGTCCGTAATCCTCGAGGACCGCCTCGGCGGTCAACTCGCCGCTGATCAGACACATCGGCACACCGATCCCGGGCGTGGTGTCGCCGCCGACGAAGTACAGCCCCTCGAGTCCTTTCGAGCGGTGCGGTGGCCGGAACAGCGACGTCTGGCGCAGCGTGTGGGCCAGTCCGAGGGCAGTCCCGTCGTAGCTGTTGTATCGGGACGCGAAGTCCTCGACGCAGAACCGTTCCTCGAAGACGATCCGATCGCGCAGGTCGGTACCGGTGTTGTCGGCGACGTCCGCGAGGATCCGGTCGCGGTACTCCTGGCGGATCTCGGGGGTGTCCTCGAGGCCAGGCGCGATCGGAACGAGGACGAACAGCGCGCTGTGGCCGTCTGGGGCGACCGTATCGTCGGTCTCGGACGGAACGCACAGGTAGTAGGCCGGGTCGTCGGGCCAGGCAGGCTCCTCGAAGATCCGGTCGAAGTGGTCCTGCCAGTCGGTCGGCAAGACGAGCGTGTGGTGGGCCAACTCGTCGACGTCTCCCTCGACGCCGAGATAGAGCAGAAACGCCGACGGCGCATACGTCCGAGACTCCCAGTAGTCGGCGTCGTAGCCGCGTCGCTCTGGCGGGAGCAGTTCCTGCTCGGTGTGGGCATAGTCCGCGTTGCTGACTACCAGATCGGGGCGCAGCGGTCCCTGTGGCGTCTCGACGAGGAAAGCGCCTTCGCGGCCCTTGATCGCCGTCGCCGGCCGGTCGGTGTCGTAGGTGACGCCGAGTTCCCGGCCGAGCTCGACGATGGCGTCGACGACGGCGCCGATACCGCCGTCGGGGTACCAGACGCCGAGGTTGAAATCGACGTGGCTCATCAGATTATAGAGCGCCGGCGTGTTCGTCGGTGAGCCACCCAGAAACACCAGCGTGTACTGCATGATCTGCTGGAGCTTCGGGTGATCGAAGTAGCCCTCGACGTGGCCCTGCATCGACCCCAGCAGGGAGAGGCCACGGGCCTGCTTTGCGACGTCGATGTCGATATAATCACGCAGCCGCGTTCGGTCCTTATAGACGAAGTGTTTCATCCCGACCTCGTAGTTCTCACGGGATTTCTCGAGGTAGCGTTCTAGGGCATCGCCCGCGCCGTCCTCGTACTCCTCGAAGACGCGTTTAGTGCGCTCTCTGTCCGGCGTGACATCGACACGGTCGCCGTCTTTGAAGAAGATCCGGTAGTGGGGGTCGAGCTGTGTGAGTGTGTAGTAGTCCGACGGCGTCCGATCGAAGTCGGCGAAGAACCGCTCGAAGACGTCGGGCATCAGGTACCACGACGGACCCATATCGAAGCGAAAGCCGTCCCGCTCGAGGCGACTGGCTCGGCCGCCGAGTTGCTCGTTTTTCTCGATCACGTGGACGTCGGCACCGGCGTCGGCGAGATAACAGGCCGTCGACAGCCCGCCGACACCGGCACCGATCACGACGACGGACTCACCGGCCAGCGATTGCATAGTGTATCCTGAGTGTTGTGTCACTGATAAATGTAAGGCATACCAACGTAGGGCTCCGCATTTTACGCTTGCTTTGCCGGCAGTATAGTGTAGCTGGCCCCCGAACGGACGGTATGAACGATCGAACAGTTATCATCACTGGCGGCACCCGCGGAATCGGGCGCGCCGTCGCCGACGCGTTCGTCGACGAGGGTGCAACGGTCGCCATCGGCGCTCGAGACGGCGAGGCGGTCACGGCGACGGTCGACGACCTCGAGGAGCGGTCGTCGTCGGCTGGTGCCGTCGCGGGCGTTCGAACCGACGTCCGTGACGAGTTCGACGTCGAACGACTCGTCGAGACCGCCTCGCGAACCGGTCGATCCGGGATCGACGTCGTGGTTCCTGCGGCCGGCGTCTACCACGGCGAGCCGGGTGCGACGCCGACCGACCGTGAGCCTTACTCGGCGGTCGACGACCACTGGCGCACTAACGGCCGGGGCGTCTTCGCGACGATTCGCGAATCGCTCCCCCATTTGAACGACGATGCCCGCGTGCTCGTTCCGACAGGAGCGGTCGCTCGCGATGGCGAACCGGGGTATGGCTCGTACGCAATCTCGAAGGCGACCGCGGAGGCCGTGGCTCGAGGCTTCGCCGCCGACACCGACTACACCGTCGGGTGTCTGGATCCGGGCCGGGTCGCGACCGACCTGTCGGGCGGGCACGGGCGAGATCCAGAGACCGTCGCGGGAATGTTCGTCTGGGCGGCGACCGACGCCGACGGTGACGAGATCGATGGCGAAATCGTCGGCCTGGTGGAGTGGAAGAAAGCAACACGGTAGAACGCCGTCGCTGGCGAGTCGAAACGACACACTGCAGAAATGCGGTCAGTACGTGTAGCCGAGGTTCAATCGATGTGGCCTTCGCGACGCAGTTGATCTGCGTCCTGGCTGGTGTAGCGCCACTCGATCGTGGCCTTCTCGTCCTGCCAGTCCCAGGGTTCGGCGACGACGATGTCGTCTTGCTCGATCCAGGTTCGGTATTTCATCCGGCCGGGAATGCGGCCGAGACGTTCCTCGCCGTCCTCACAACGGAGCTGGACGTGGTTGCCACCGAGGTGTTCGGTTACGACGGCGAATACTTCGTCGCTGTTGGGCATACGGAGGTTCCGTCGCCCGGAGTCTTCTGTCACAAGCTTACTACGGGGGGAGGACATTTAAAGGATTGGAGATCCGTGGTACCAAACACCGCTATTTTGAACGGGCGACGACGGCGATACGTGATCCGTTCGACGGCCGTCATCGTCGTTCGGTGATGGGATCACAGCTCTCGATCCGAGTCCGGATTCTCGAGTTCCCACAGCAGTTCGGGGAGAAAGGCCTCGAGATTGTCGATGACCCTCCGTTCGCTGACGTGTAGTCCGTCGCAGTGGTCGTGGGCTGACTCGCGGATGTCGACGTGGAGATCACCGTCCTCGAGCCAGACACCAAGCGGGAAGACCGAACAGCGGGTGGGCTTCCAATCTTCCTCGAGGTGGAGCGAACAGAGGCCGTCCTCTCGCAGGAACGCACAGGCACAGCCGTCGTCGGCGACGTGGTCGTCCCGGGCTTTCTCCTCGCGGGTGACGAACTTCTCGCCGCGGAAGTCGGTCGTCGTCTCGGCGAGGTTCGCCCGTTGTGCGAGCTCGAGGAGATCCCTGTCGTAGAGGAGTACACCGTGGTGACAACACCAGGTACAGTCCTCGACGCACTCGAAGGTAAGTTCGGGGTCGAACTCGACGACGACCTCGCGGTCGGGGTAGACTTCGACACGTCGCGTGGCGTCGGCGCTCACAGCCGGTCGGAAGGGGTGGTCGCGGAAGTGCCTTTCTACACGCTGCGGGATCGATAGCGTCGGGCGGGGACGGCATCGCCGTCGGTCACTCGATCTCGACGACACCGTACATGAACCCGGCGTGAGGCGAGCAGTAGTAGGGCTGCGTACCGGGGTCGTCGGCGTCCCATTCGAAGGTGGCACCCGCACTCGCAAGCGTCGCATCGAACACGTCGCCACCGCCGCTGCGGTCGTCGACCTCGTCGGTCGACGTAACGGTGTGGAAGACGCCGTCCGTATTGACCCACTCGATCGTGGTACCCGCGTCGACACGGACGAACGCCGGATCGAAGACGAAGTTCGGTTCGTCCGCGTCCGCGTTGCCCTCGCGCGTCTCGATCTCGACGACGGTTTCATCGTCGCCCGCGCCGTCGCCGTCCTCCCCGAGACAGCCCGCGAACGCAGTCAGTGAGGCGACGCTGCCGGTAGCGACGCCGGCGAGTATTTGCCTTCGGTTCGGTCCTCGATTCCTCATCGGGGATTACTCCTCGGGCGGCGTCGGCATGAACTCGCGGTCGATACCGACCTCGACCGCGCCCCAGTCCATCTCGTGGTCTCGAGTGGCGTGGTGGACGAGCCAGTGACCGTACTGGTCGGGGTCCTGGCCGCCGTGGCCGGCCTCCCAGCTCTCCGCTTCGTGTTTGTGGAAGTGGGTGAACTCCTCATCTTGTCCCGCAGGGATATCGTCTGCCGTGAACTGTCCGCTGACGCCGATCCCGAAGTAGATCAGGTTCTCGGCTTCCTCGACGTTCGGCGCGTCGAAGTGCAAGAACAGCAGCGTGTCCTCGGTGACCCACTTCCAGACGTGTCGCGGCGTATACGACCGTTCGTCGCCGTCGACTTCGTGTTGCTCTTCGCTCATCGGCTGATCGTCGAAGCGTTCGACGAGCGTTTCGATATCGTCCGCCGAGAGCGCCTCGCCCTCAGGAGTGGGCTCGAGACTCGCGAGTTCGTTCGTCTCGTCGTCACCGTTTCCGTTCTCGGCCGCGTCGTCCTCGTCGCCGCCGAGACAGCCGGCAAGGACGATCGCACCGCCAGCGCCCAGCGTCTGTATCATGTGACGTCGATTGATCGGTCGGGATCGTTCGGTTGGCATACGCGTGAACAGATGGCGGGATCGACGATGTCGCTGTGGCGGTTGTGTATCGGTAACGCACGTCCTGCGACAGTTTATATAAAGAAACGGACCGCTATCCGTCTCACGGACTGAACTCGTTGATGCGTCCGTGGACCGTCTCGGCCCACTCGTCGACGGCTTCGTGCATCAGTTCCTGTGCCTCCGGCAACGGAACCGCGAAATACTGATAGACGTATCCCCCGCCCTCGAGAAGCCGTCGTTCGCGGTAGACTAGCTCGGTGTCACAGAGCGTCGACAGCGACCGGTTTACGTTGCTCCGGTCGCGCTCGAGATCGGCGGCGAGTTCGGCGACCGTACTCCCTGGAACTTCGAGTAACTGGAAGTACGTTCGCGCCTCGTGAGGTTGAATCCCGAAAACGCACTCCATGACCCGTTCGAACTCGGGATCGTCCGAAAGCATGAGCGCTTCCATGTTCCGGTCAGTGTCGGTCATTCTCGTCTCGTGTCTCCGACGAGTACCGGGATAACAGTTGGCCGGCTCTGGGTCGATCCGTACACGGTCTTCTGTCTCGTCTGGCCACCCCCAGCCGTGTTCGGGGGCGTGCCGCCATCGGCCGACGGCGATCCGTACTACTCCGCGGCGGAGGCCGAAATATCGGTTTCGGCGTCGGCCTCCGACTTCGCGAGTCGGTACCGCTCGAGACACTCCCGCATCTCCGTTTCGGTCTCGAAGGTGAGCAGTTTCATCGGTGTATCGCAGTAGTACGTCTCGTCCCGCCTGCGAAGCGCCATCTGTAACGTCCTGCCGAGGATCTCGAGTTCGATGATTACCCGGTTGCCGGCGTTGAGTTCGGCTACGATCTCCTTCGCAGTGAGATCGTTTCGATTGATACGGATCGTTTGGGACATGTTCACACTAGACGGACGGCGCGAACAAGAAACTACCTAGACCCCCCCAGCGTCTCCCGGAGCGCGCCCGAACGAATCGGTTCGGACTCGAGAGTTGCCCCGGAGACGACACCGGTCCGGCGGGGATAGGCACATGGAGGGCCGACGTATACCCTGCCGCCCGGCCAACGGGTAGCTATGTGCGCCAACCTCACCATCGACGACGAAGGGAAGCGGGTCGTCAACACGAACGGGAAGGAGATCGGCGTCATCGACGAAGTCGGCACGGGGGTCGCGTACGTCGAACCCGGCGCGGAGATGAGTGAGTCGATCACGTCGCGGCTCCACCGCGACCGCGACGTCGCCGACGGGATGGAGCGGTACCACCTCGACGAGGATCACATCGACGAGATCACCGACGACGAAGTCCGACTGCAGCGATTCTAGTACCGTCCCCAGCGTCGAGTGATGCGTACACACAGCCGACCGCTATCGGTTGTACCCATCACTGCAGGCTGGGGACGCCACTAGTGGCGGTCCACGCCTGAACTGATGGGTCGAATCCTGCGGTGTCGTCCGATTCGACCCAGCAGTCGACGGGTGGAACGGTACTGTGTCCGATGCCACTAGTCGCCAGTGGAGACGACACCCCCGTCGTCGGCGTCGATTCGCATCGGGTCGTCCTGCCAGTCGATCTCGAGTCGTCGCCGCGAGAGGTAGGGGGCGAGCGCCTCGGCCGAGACGAGTCCGCGATAGGTCTCTCCGTCCACGACCGGTAGCTGTTTCACCCCCTCGTCTCCCATTCGCCTGGCCGCCGTCGCGATCGATTCATCCGGACCGATCGTAGCCACTGGCGACGACATGATCGTGGCGACCGGGTGGGGCGCTACGGTTTCGGCCACGTACGCGACGACGTCCGATTCGGTGACGATGCCGACGACGGACTTGTCCTCGAGGACGACCAGTGCCGACACCTCGGGATCGCGAAGCTGCTGTGCGGCCTCGCTGATCGGTGTCTCCGGCCGGAGCGTTCGGGAGGCAGACGTCAGGACGTGTTCGATCGGTATTTCGAGCATCGATTGGAGTGTGGTAACTCGCCACACTACATAATCGCTGTGGACATACGTCCTCTAGATCCTAGTACAGTAGGAACCTGGTCATAATAGTGGCCGAATGGTCTCTGAATGCCCAACAAAAACCGGAGATAGAAACGATTGTAGTGTCGGTCCCGAAAGCGCCGCCATCAATATCGGTTCGTCGTGGACCGTAGCGATCCGCCACAGTCCGGACAGTTCGAACGGTAGGAGACAGGATGCACTTTCGTTGCACAACTTTGACATTCGAAGCGTTTGTCGTATCGTTTCATGTGCTATCTACCCATGGTTCAGGTTATCATGCCACATAATAAGGTTTTCCGTAGACGCAGGTTCTGTTGTCACGTTGGTCCGTCGCAGCCACTTGACGACTCGAGACGGCTGCATTCGCGTTGTCGGTCGGCGAACAGTGCTGTAGCGGGGTCCACCGTCGCCGACGGGGAGCCGTCAGCGTTTCGTCGCCGAACCGATCTCGAAGATCTCCTCGTAGAGGCTGTCGGCGAGCGCGTCGAGGTGCGTTTCCGCTTCGCTTGCGTCCATCGTATCACCGACGCCCTGCCATTCGACGGTCAGTCGAGCGATCGGGACCAACGCGAGACCGCCGATAGTAATCTCGCCGTCCGGCGTGTGGACGATCCACTCCGTCCGCATTCCGTCGGACGACCGGGTAACCTCCTCGACGTGACCCCCGGCCTCGACCCACCGCTCGACGAGGCCGTCCGTGATCCGACGCAGTTTCCGTTCGCCGAGCAGGTGAGCGACGATACCGCCACCAACGAGTGCAACGAACGCCGCGATCGCCATCACCATGCCACCGTACGGGACGTTCAACGATGCTGCCAGTCCGCCCGTTACCACGACCACTCCGACGACCCGCAGATCGACGGCGCTTGGAACGGTTCCGGACCAACTAGTCTCCGGACTCGCTTGCTCGAGTTGCATGTTACTCGAGCGTGGCGGCGGTCGTCGGATAGCCCTTCACCTGTTTCAATCGTGGCTTTATGGCTGTCGATGATGTTCGAAAAGGGGAACGTCGTTGTCTACGGCCGTTTCGCGTCGTTTCTCGAGTGTTTCTTGCCGTTGATCGAATCGATAGTGGTGTCGAAAAACGCTATATGTTAGCACCAGTACACGCGCGTATGTCATGGACGGTGATGCCGACGTTCGAAACGCACGAACGAGCCCACGAGGAGTTCTCGTGGGAGCTTCCCGACGAATTCAACCCCGCGGTCGACTTCCTGCGAAAACACGACGATACGAGTCGAACGGCGCTGCGATACGAGGATCCCGATAGCGGTCTCGAGACCTACTCCTTCGACGACCTCGACGAGCGCTCCGATCGACTCGCGGCCGCACTGGCCGACCGCGGCGTCGAGGCGGGTGACCGCGTCGGCGTCGTCGTGCCACAGAAACCCCAGAACCCGATCACCCACCTGGCGAACTGGAAACTCGGCGCCGTCTCCGTTCCCCTGACCGTTCTCTTCGGCCGCGACGCCCTCCAGTACCGACTTGAGGACAGCGATGCAACGGCGGTCGTCGTCGACCCCAGCGTCCGGGAGGCGATCGAGGAGATCCGCGACGACTGTCCGTCCCTCGAGATCGTCATCGAACTCGGCGACGCCGACACCGTGACGGGTGACGCCGACGCCTTCGACGAACTGCTCGCCGCCGCCGAGCCGGGGATCGACGTCTACGACGCAACACCCGAGACGCCGACGGCGATCATGTACACGAGCGGCTCGACGGGACCACCGAAGGGTGTCCGCCACAGCCACGCGCTGTGGCTCGGCCGGGCCGCTGCGGCGTACAACTACTTCGATCACGGACTCGAGCCGGGGGCGGCGACGCTGTGGACGCCGGCCGACTGGGCCTGGGGCGCCGCCCTCGGCGGAACGCTGTTCGCCGCGTGGCACCACGGCTGTACGGTCGTCGGCTGGCCACGCGACGGGTTCGACCCCGAGGACGCGTATGCCCTCATGGAACGCCACGACGTGACGACGGCGTTCATGCCCCCGACCGCGCTCCGGCTGCTGATGGCTGTCGACGACCCCGAGCAAGCGTACGACCTTTCCCTCGAGACGCTTGCCTCGGCGGGCGAGCCGCTGACCTCGGAGGTCGTCGACTGGGTCGAAGAGACCTTCGCGGACGTCGCGATCAACGAGTTCTACGGCCAGACGGAGCTGAATCTCGTCGTCGGCAACTCCGCGAACTGGTTCGAGACGCAGCCGGGGAGTATGGGGAAACCGTTTCCTGGATACGAGGTCCGGGTGCTCGACCCCGAGACGCGGACGGAACTCCCGACCGGCGAGGTCGGTGAACTCGCCGTCAAGCCCGGTGACCGGCGGGTCTTCTTCGACGAGTACTGGAAACGACCCGAGAAAACGGCCGAGAAGCGGACGGACGACGGCTGGTTCCTCACCGACGACCTCGTTTATCGCGACGACGACGGCTACCTGTGGTTCGTCTCTCGAGCCGACGACGTGATCCTCACGAGCGGCTACCGCGTCGGTCCGATGGAGGTCGAGGAGGCGATCCTCCACCATCCCGAGGCCGAACAGGCCGGCGTCGTCGGCGTCCCCGACGAGACCCGTGGCGAGGCGATCAAAGCGTACGTCCAGCCCGCGACCGACGACTACGATTCCGACCGACTGCGGACGGAGATCCGCGAGCTCGTCCGTGATCGGCTGGCCGAGTACGAGTACCCGAAACACATCGCGTTCGTCGACGAACTCCCGACGACGTCGACCGGGAAGATCCAGCGCCGCTCGCTTCGCGAGTGACGAGGCCGTCGGTCCACCCGACTCGAACCGTCGACATGACAATTGGAGTCGGTTTTATCACTGAGGTGTGTTATATTGTTACTATGTATCGTGTACTGGTACCCGTCGATACGAACGAGGAGCGAGCAGTCACACAGGCCAGGTACGTCTCGTCGCTGCCGAACGCGGCCGACTCCGTCGAAGCGTATCTCCTCTTTATTTTCACCGAGGACGACGAGGAGTTGCCAAAGGACTTCGAACAGTTCAAATCGGCATCGCGGATCGGCTCCGTTCGCCGGGCGATGGACCACCTCGAGGACAACGGCGTCGACGTCACCGTCCTCGAGGGAAGCGGCGACGCCGAGGAAAGCGACATCGTACAGGAGGCCGAGGAGTACGACGTCGACTCGATCGTTCTCGGCGGACGGAAACGCTCCCCGGTCGGGAAAGCAGTGTTCGGCAGCGTCACCCAGTCGGTGATCCTGAACACCGATCGGCCGGTCGTCGTCACGGGCGGCGGGACGGACTGAGAACGCGATTCGGCAGTCCAACCGTTGGAATTGCCGAAACCTACATTCGTCGGCGCGTCGATGTACGCGACGAAATGTACGACCGTATTCTCGTGCCGACTGACGGGAGCGAGCCGGCAGCGGCCGCGATCGAGGAAGGGATCGAACTCGCACGGCAGCAAGACGCCGAGTTACACGCGCTGTACGTCGTCGAACCGATCCCTCTCGGCAGGTTCTCGGCCGGCCCGAAACCGGCGTCCGCGGAGTGGGAGGACGTCGTCGACGAACAGCGATCGGAAGGCGAGGAAGCGACCGCCGACGTCGCCGAACGGGCCGCGGAGTACGACCTCGAGGTCGTCGAGGCGATCGAACACGGGAGCCCACACGCACAGATCCTCAGTTACGTCGACGAGGCGGATATCGACGCGGTCGTGATGGGAACCCACGGTCGGTCGGGTGCGGATCGTCTCGTCCTCGGGAGCGTCACCGAGAAAGTGGTCCGCAAGAGCGAGGTTCCTGTACTCACGGTCAGAGAGACGTGACAGGCAGCCGCCGATCGGTAGTCGGTGACCGCTCGATCGTATCTCACCGCCCGTCACCGGTGACGTCGTCGGCGCTTACGTCACCGGTCTCACGGCCGCAGCGGTCGGCTCGCTCGAGGTCGAGTCCCCGTCGGTCTCCTCGATGACGTATCGCTGGCCGAGCATCGGATCGAGCAGGCTGTCGACCTCGCCGCGGTCGTCACGGAGGACGGGCGCGTCGGTCTCGGGCTCGTCCATGTGGTTGTCGATGGCATCGGCGAGGTCGACACCGAGGTCGCGCTCGTCGTTTCGGTCGGCCAACTCGTCGGTCGTGAAGTCGGTTGGCTCGTTCGTCGCCACGACCTGGATGTTCTGGATCGCACTCGAGTCGGAGGTCCGGAAGCTGTACGTGTCGGGGAACGCTTCCGCCATCGTCTCGTGTTGGGCGTGGTAGAACTCGGCAGCGGAGCCGCTGGGTGCGGCGATGACGTTCGCGTGGAGGATGCCGTCGTCGGCGAGCCGGTCGCTGACGAGGTCCATAAACTCGATTGTGGTCAGATGGAAGGGGACCTGGTCCTGTTTGTAGGCGTCGAGGACGATCACGTCGTAGGTCTCGTCGGTGTTCTGGAGGAACTGGCGGCCGTCGTCTACGTGGGAGGTCAGGTTCTCGCCGTGCTCTAGGCCGAAGTAGTTCTCGGCAGCGGCGGTGACTTCGGGATCGATCTCGACGACGTCGACGTCGACATCGTAGCGTTCCTCGAAGTCCTGTGGGCCGGTGTAGCCGCCACCGCCGACGAACAATACGTTGTCGACGTCATCGGGATCGTCGGCCATGAGCATCGGCAGGTGGAAGTACTTCGTATACTCGAAGACGTGTCGGTCGGGGTCCTCGAGGTCGACCGCGCTGTGGCGGGCGCCATCCAGGTACATCGTGCGGACGTCGCCGTCGTCGACGATCTCGAGTTCCTGGTGGGCCGTCTGGGTCTGGTAGACGACGTCGCCGCGGTGGTCGAGCGCGACCGGGCCGGCGCCGGTCGCAGCGACGAGGACGACGACGACCGCGATGCTCGCGAGAGTTGGCTTCCGCGGGAGTGAAGGGGCGTTGAGCACGATCGCGGCACCGACGAGCGACAGTCCGAAGAGCACGCCGATGGCGTCGACGCTCAGTGCGGGGATGAGTGCGAACGTAGTTAGGGCCGAGCCGAGGATACTCCCGATCGTCCCCAGCGCGTAGACGTGGCCCGACGCCTCGCCGATTCCCGTCTTCTGGGAGAGTTCAGCAGCGTACGGACTGATGAAGCCGAGCAAATACGTCGGCGGTCCAAAGAGCACGATCGCGGCCGGCAAGGCGGCATAGCGTGGCGACAGGGCGAGCGTCGACGTGTAGGTGAGCAACAGGTCACTCGCGTAGATCACGACGGCGATGTAGACGGCCGTCGCGAGCATTAGCCACGACATCTCCCGGTTCGTCGCCGTACTGGCCTGTTTGCCGCCCTGCCAGTAGCCAAGACTCAACGCGGCGAGACAGACCGTGAGGATCCCACCGACGGTGTAGATGTGGCTCCCGAACTGCGGCGCGATGAGTCGGACGGCCAGAATCTCGAGGCCCATGCTGACGATCCCGGAGACGAAAACCGCGAGCTCGGGCTTCGTGGGGCGATAGGACAACGCGGTCCGCACGTCCATTAGCTGATCTGATGGGAGCCGGCCGTGAGTACTTGTCGCCTCGTCCGGATCGTTACAGCAGTCCGTATCAGCCGGGAGGACGTTTACGGCCGCGTCATCACGTGCGTGAGAACGAACACGGCGACGGCCGCGATCGCGACGGTCGTGAGACTGTACTCGATGGTACCGACGAGCGACAGCCCCCAGACGAGCATCGCGGCGAACAGCGCCGACAACACCGCGTTCATGACGATCAGCACCCGCGGGTCCCCTTTCGAGGACTCGAGGCCCTCCTGTAAGCCGCCTTGGCCGTCGTCGGGATTAGCCATGACGGAACAGGGGACGTGGCTCACTTAGCGATTTCCCTGCTCGACCGCGACACCGCCATTTATGTCGACGCCCGCGAACGTGGACGGTATGCGCGAGGTGACGGTCGATCGGGTCGTCGACGCGACGCCGGCGGAGCTCTCGGAGTGGCTCGATCCACCGACGATCGTCCGGGCCGAGGGGAGCTTCGACGTCGCGGAGGTCGACGACCGTGGCGACGCGGTCGTCGTCGTCGCCAGCGGTCCCGGAATGGCGCTTCCGCTGCGATTCGAGGACCGCGACGGGGCGATCTACTACACACAAGAGGGCGAACAGGGTCCGTTCGAGGCGATGGAGACGTGGATCGAACTCGAGGATGCCCCCGACGGAACGCGGGTGCGGCTCCGTTCGTCAGTCTCGCTGGCCGCGCCGTTGCCCTTCGGCGACCGGATCGCCGCCTGGAAACGGAACGGTGAACTGAATCGGCTGCTCGATGCCCTCGAGGACGCGTTTTGATACTGCCGGACCCATCGAGCAGTCGCCGCTTTAGTCCGGCGAACGCTTCGACGACGGTTCACGAAGCACGACAGCTTCGTCGTCCCCACTGGGAAACGGGTTCTCGAGGTCGTCTTCCCGTTCCCACTCGTCGTCGGTGACCAGACAGTCCTCGAGCGCCGACCGGAGCCGTGGTGCCTCGAGATCGGTGCCGATGAAGACGAGTTCGGTCCGCCGGTCGCCGTGTTCGTCGTGCCACTCGAGGTCGGGGCGGTTCGAACGATAGAGGTCCCGACGGACCTCGGGGAGGGCAGCGATCCACGGCCCGCTGGCGCTTGCCCGAACGGAGGGGCCGGCCTGGGCGATATCGATCTTCAGGTCGCGACCGGCGACCCAGGCGACGCCTTTCGAGCGGACGACGCCGTCGGGGAGCTCCCGCAGGAACGCGGCGAACCGCTCGGGATGGACGGGACGTCGATGGCGGACGACGATGGAGTCGACGCCGTACACCTCGTCGGGGTGACGGTGATCGTGGTCGTCGTGGTCGTGGACGTGGGCGTCGTCGCCGTTCGTACCGTCTTCCTCGAGCGCGCGCTGCCAGCCGGCCGCTTCACCCAGTCGGCCGGCATCGAACAGGTCGACACCGAGGATCCGGTCGGGATCGACCGCGCTGAACTCCGTTCGGATCGTCTCGGCGTCGGGTCGGAGCGCACGGACGAGCGCCTCGGCCTCCTCGAGTTCCGCGGGCTCACACAGGTCGGCCTTGTTGAGAAGTACGAGATTCGCGACCTCGAGTTGCTCGATCAGGAGATCAGAGAGCGGTCTGGTCTCGTCGTCCGTCCCCCGTCGTTCGGGGACGTCCGTTCCGGCGAAAGCGTCGAGAAAACGCCGCGTATCGAGGACGGTCACGAGCGCGTCGAGTTCGTAGCTCGCGGCCACGCGCGAGGACGTCGTGAACAGCCGAGCGACCGGTTCGGGTTCGGAGATGCCCGACGCTTCGACGAGCAGGTGGTCGAAGTCCCGATTGCGGGCCAGGCGAACGACTGCGGTCTCGAGGTCGTCCTGGAGTTCACAGCAGATACAGCCGTTCGAGAGCTCTGCGACGCCGCCTTCGACATCTAGATCGGAGCCCTCGGCGACGAGTTCGGCGTCGACGTTGACCGATCCCATGTCGTTGACGAGAACGGCGAGATCTCGCTCGCCGGCGTTTCCCAGGAGGTGGTTTACCAACGTCGTCTTTCCGGCTCCAAGACTCCCCGAGAGGACGGTGACGGGAATCGCGTCCGAGTCGGCATACATACGACGGCGTTGGGTCTCGAGACTCATACGGTCTGCTGTACCGATGTCCCAGCCCAGCCGGGTCGCGGCCCTGCCGGGGCTGACGAACGAGGGCCGTCTCAGGAACCATCGTCTCGCAATCACCTCTACCGACCGACACGTTCGGGGTCGATGCCATTATTACGCTCCAGTCGTGACGGTCTCTCACGGGAGCCGTCGCAGAAGACACACCACCGCTCCCGTTTTCACGACAGGTAAACGCCGAGTCGCTACTTCCGAGTGCGGTGTTCGGGGCAAGCGTCGCCCCACAGGAATCCGGGTGCAGGTCGTTGTTCACCGCCGAGACGTGTAACTGTTCGGCAGACACGTGTCTGACAGCGTCGACTCCCGGGTTCCGTCGGGCCGTCCACGACAGCTTTTTGTCCCCGGGCCCGAGCATGACCGACGATGACACTCGCCGACCGAATCGCCGCCTTTCGAGCCACACTCGAGGAGTGGCTCCGTGGGCTCTACCACGGCATGATCTCCCATCCGGCCTACGAGAAGATCGAGGCGGAAGCCGAGGATCTAGAGGACGCGTTCATGCTCGCGTGTTTCCCCGACGCGTTCGGGATTCCCAGTCCCGTCTCCTATTATACGGCCGAACTGCTGCCGTACCTCGAGGACGAGTACGAAGACTGGGAGCGACGGCTGTGGGACCGCCAGTCGGTCGTCGAACGCAAGGGCCACCAGTACCACTTCTGAGTCGATGTCTCGGTTTACCTTCTTCGGCGGCAAAGGCGGCGTCGGCAAGACCACCGTCTCGAGCGCCTACGCACTCGAGTGTATCGACGCCGACCTCGAGACGCTGCTCGTCTCGACGGACCCGGCCCACAGCACGGCCGACGTCTTCGACGAGGAGTTCGGCGACGAGCCCCGACCCGTCGAGAGATACGACGGGCTCTCGGTGATGGAGATCGATCCGGAACGGGAGGTCCAGGACCACTTCCAGGAGCTACGCAGACAGCTCGACGCACAGCTCTCGGCGACGATGGTCAACGAGGTCGAGTTGCAACTCGAGATGGCCCACCAGACCCCCGGCGCCTACGAAGCCGCACTGTTCGACCGGTTCGTCGACGTGATGGCCACCGCCGACGACTACGACCGCGTCGTCTTCGATACCTCGCCGACCGGGTCGACGCTGCGGCTGCTCGCGCTGCCGGACCTCCTCGAGCGCTGGATCGATCGACTGATGGACAAACGCAAGCGAAGTATCGATCTCTATGAAAAGGCCGCGATCGGTGACCGGGAGCCCCGTCGCGTGATGGAGGGTGATCCGATCCTCGCACGTCTCCAGGAGCGCAAGGAGCGGTTCGAGTTCGCCGGGAAGATGCTCCGCGGGAACGCCGCCTTCTATCTCGTCTTAAACCCCGACGACCTCTCGATCCAGGAGACGGCGCGGTCGCTCGAGACCCTCACTGAGGCCAACCTGCCCGTTTGCGGGCTCGTCGTCAACCGACTGACGCCGGAGCCGGAACCCCACGAGGAGGGACGGGGCGCACGCTATCTGCGCGACCGCGTCGGGACCGAACGGGACCGACTCGAGCGGATCGAACGGGAGCTCGAACCACCCGTCGTGGCGACGATCGAAACCCGCGTCGAGGAAGTCCGCGGGAATCTCCTCGAGGACGTCGCCGACGACCTCGAGATCGCAGTCAGCAGCTGATACGGACACTGTACCGCCTCCCAGCACGACTGATACCAGCAATCCGTCCGACGAGCGGGTCGTAGATCTACGCGGACGCTGGTACAGCGGTCTGCCCGACCGCGGGCGAGTCGACGAAGACGGGACTCCTCCGTATCGATACGACTGACACTATAATTTGAGGGTTGATAAGCAGAGAAATATTACACGAGCGTTCGTTTCCGACGCTATTCGTGTAAATGATCGAACCTAGTACGAATCACAATGAATTATATTTATAGTGTTGCCGTCCCACCCCTGGCTAGAGAGAGAATACCATGGCAGGTGTGATATGGATCGTGGCACTGGTGCTGGTCGCGTTTACCACCGCGTACGTCGCGTACGGGCGGTACCTCGCGCAGTTCGTCGACCTCGACAACAGTCGGGAGACGCCAGCACACAAGTACCAAGACGGTCAGGAGTACGTGCCGGCGAAGAAGCCGGTGTTACTGGGGCATCACTATTCGAGTATCGCAGGCGGCGCACCCGTCGTCGGTCCGATCACGGCTGCATTGATCTGGGGGTGGCTACCGGCTGTGCTGTGGGTGGCGATCGGAAACCCGCTTTTGGGTGCCGTCCACGACTTCATCTCGCTGTCGAGCAGCCTCCGACACGAGGGGAAGTCGATCGGGTACATCATCGGCGAATACGTCGGTGAACGCGGGAAGAACATGCTATTGTGGTTCGCGTTCCTGCTGACGATCCTCGTCGTCGCGGTGTTCGCACTGGTCATCGGGGTCGTACTGGACGCGTATCCCCAGGCAGCGACCGCGAGTCTCATCTACATCACGCTCGCGTTCATCTTCGGGGTCTGGCTCTACCAGCTCGGCCTGCCGTTCTCGGTCGGTACGGTCGTCTTCGTCGCCGGTGTCTTCGGCTCGGTCTGGGTCGGCATCCAGTACCCGCTGGCGATCGTCCCCGGCGACTACCCCGCGGGAACGACCGTCCTGTTCGATTCGACGCCCGCGTTCGTCCCGACACTGCTCGAGAGCCCCAACATCGGCGCGTGGGTGCTGGCGATGCTCGTCTACGGTGCGGCCGCGAGCGTCCTGCCGGTGTGGATGCTGTTGCAGCCGCGTGACTACCTCTCGTCGTTCCTCCTCTATGCGGGGGTCGGCGGGTCGCTGCTCGCGGTCATCGTCGGGACGTTCATCACGGGAACGGGTGCCGACGCGGTCCATCCCGACACCGGTGCCCAGCTGAATCTCGACATCGTGACCGGCGCGTGGTACGGTTTCCTCGGCCAGAACGGCCCCCTCGCCGTAGAGGGGCTCATCCCGCTGATGCCGCTGTTCCCGCTGCTGTTCCTGACTATCGCCTGTGGGACCATCAGCGGCTTCCACTCGCTGGTCTCCTCGGGAACGACCGCGAAACAGCTCGACAAGGAGACCGACGCCAAACTGATCGGCTACGGCGGCATGCTCGCCGAGGGCCTGCTCGCTGCGGTCGCACTCTGTGCGGTGGCGATCGTCGCGATTCCGGCCGCTGATGGCGGGATCGGGCTGGCGCTGCCGAACTTCGCGACTGGCGGTGGTGCGATCCTCACCGCCCTCGGTATTCCGTTCGAGTACGCCGCGCCCTTTATGGCGCTCGTGCTCGCGAGCTTCCTGCTAACGAGTATGGACACGGCGGTTCGACTCGGTCGGTACATGCTAGAGGAGATCGTCGGCACGCCGGAGACGCAAGTCGAGTCGTACGCGGCAAACCGTTACGTCAACACGACGGTCATCGCGATCGTCGCCTTCGCGCTACTGGGTAGTGGCCGCTGGGAGGACCTCTGGACGCTGTTTGGCGGCGCCAACCAGTTGCTGGCGTCGCTGGCGCTGCTGACCGGCACTATCTGGCTGGCCAACTGGAGTCCATCCAAGCAGCTGATCTCCACCGGCGGTCCGATGGCACTGATGGGATTCATCACGGTCATCGGTCTCAGTTGGGTCGGGCTCTATCAGATCCTGGCCGGTCGACTACTCGGTATCACCGCCGAAGCCGAGACAGGGCTGATCGGGCAGGTCTCGGCGGTCGCACAGCTCGTGATCATCGGGGTGCTCCTCTATCTCGCGCTGTCGCTGTTCAAGATCGGGTACGACAACATGTCGTCGGCTCGTGAGACCGACGACGGCGTCGCAGCCGACGTGAGTACCGACGACGACTGATCGCGATCTCCGATTTCACGTTTTCGCGGCTCTACGACTGTTGTAACGATTTTCCGGCACAACCGTAGTCGGGTCGCGGCTGGGCCGGCTGAGTAAAGCAGATCGTATCGAGGACGACCGACGACTCGAGAAAACCACGCGAAACGGAGCCGCTATCGTTACAGCTGTAGTCGGCGCGAGATCAATCCGAGCAGTCCGGGCTCCTCGTGTTCGATCGGCTCCCAGAGCCGGAACGCGGTCGCGACGTCGGCGTTCTCGCTTGCGACCAGGTGCTCGTCGTCGGGCGAGACGACGACCAGGTTAATCTCGTAGTGGCCGTGATACCCCCACTTCAGCAGCCGTCGCCCATCGAACGCTTCGACGCGCTCGCAGACGTCGTCGGGAATCGAGGGTGCGATCAGGACGAACGTAAACTCCGTCGAGAAGTGTTCTTCGTCGGCGTCGATCCAGTCGCTCGACAGTCGGTGCCCGAGATCGACGACCCGATCGAGCGTTCGGTCGTCGACGCGGTCGACACGACGGACGAACAGGTGTTCGGTCGACTCGTGTTCGGCAATCGACAACGCAGGATGAAGGAAGTGTTTCTTGCTTACCAGTTCCATCTCGCCGTACAGCGTAAACTGCTCACCATCGACGGCGACGTCCTTCTCGAGGTCGTAGTTGTGCAACAGTCGGTCGCTCACTCGATCGACGTACTCGTCGTCCCAGTCGGGAATGTTCTCGAGTTCGTTGTCCGTCGACTCGAGCGAATCGGTCGGCGTCTCACCATCGTCGGGATCACGCGTGCGCTCACTCATGGTGGTCACCGTCTCGTCCGTTGCTCGGGACGTCCCGGCCGAGCGGTCGCAACTCGGCGGCGGACTCGTTCATGCGTAGGGATGGCACGACGTGCTCAAAAGTCCGTCGGCACTGTAGTCGGCACCGGCGTCGGCTGAACAGATCGCAGCGCCGCTCGAGGGCCGATCCGCGATAGCACTATGATGTGCGAGTTCCTACCACCCACTATGGCGAAAGACCGTGAAGCCTGTGGTCGTTGTTCGCTGTCCGTTGTGGTCGACACTGCAAACGGCGATCGAGACGCCGACGAACGAGCAACGCGGGATCCCTACGGCGAGGACAGTATCGAGGTCGACGAAACCGAACTGAAGCGGCTCTCTCCGGACGGCTGGCTTTCGCGGGTCGCCGATCGACTCGACACGGTCGCCACGCACCTGGTCTGGAATAGATGACGTCAACCGAAATATAATTACGACTCTCGAAATCGTTTATCCTCCCGTTCGATCGCTACTTGCACGCGCGACAACGGTTGCCGATTCGTTGTGCTGGCCGTTACGTGTCGCCTTATCCCGTCGATAGCAATGAACCGGTCGGTCGACTAACCGATGATGTCTCTCCAAAACGGAGCCGTCGGGTCGGCTACGGAGCGGTTCGGACGGATCCAGTCCGTACTCGCGTCCGTATTCGCGAAGTATGCCCCTCTCGTGGGGCTACTCGCGGTCGTTGCCGTCCTCGGCGTCGAGTTTAGGTATCGGCTCGATTTCGCTCAACAGCCACTCGAGCCCTATCGGGTCTTCTTCGAACTGCTCATTGCCGGGCTGGTCGTCGCGGTCCTGCGAAGCAAGGTCGGACTCGTCACGTACGGGATGTTCGGTCCGATCATCATCTCGTTTATTCTGGTCGAAAGCGGCATTTTCTGGGGTCTCGTGTTGTTCACCAACGTCTTCTTGATCGCGCTCGCGACGTATCTCGTGATCGAACCGTTCCGCCTCGGGACCGCCCATCGGATCGGTGCGCTCGTCATGGTCGTCTCGATCGGGATCACGTCGTTTCACGTCATGAGCGACACCGGGGTCCTGCCGGCACAGGTCGACGCGCTGCAGGTGTTCTTCCCGGCGATCGTCACCGCGTGGTACGCAGACCGGTTCGCTCGTGAACTCTCCGAGCGCGACTGGCGTGCACCCGCGATCCGGTTCTCGTGGACGGTCGTCGCCATCGTCATCGCAGCGGCGATCATCGGTAACGAAGCGCTCATCACCTGGTTCATGGAGACGCCGGAGACGTGGGCACTCGTGCTCGCGGCGAACGTCTACTTCGGTACCCGGTCGAACATGCGGGTCAAAGAGTATCTCCGGTTTTCGAACGTCTACCGCGGCTCACGGCTCAGCGCCGCTGGAAGCACGATCCGTGCGGGACTCCACAACGCGTGGGCCCGTCTCAACCAGTTGGTCGGTCGTGACGTCTCCCGCGTCGAGCCGACGACCGTCATGTCGATGCAGCGTCGAAATCGCTTAATCAAGGAGTACAACCCGCCACACCTGTATCCGGAGATCGACAAGGCGTCGATGAAGCGAACGTTCCACGGCACCGGCGTCTCGACGCCGGAGACGTACGCGCTCGTCGGCTCGCTGGACGAACTTGAGACGGCACAGTCGATCATCGACGGTCGCGACGAGTTCGTCATCAAACCCGACAGCGGCTACGGCGGTGAGGGGATCGTCGTCGTCACCGGACGAAACGAGGACGGAACGTTCGAGACGTCGACGGGTGACAAAACGCCCGACGAACTGCTCGGACACGTCCGCTCGATCGTCGAAGGACAGTACGACCCGATGGGCCTCGAGGGCGTCGCGGTGATCGAGGGGCTCATCCACCCCGACGACCACCTGCTCTCGATCGCCGGTCAGGGTGTCCCCGACATTCGGGTGATCGTCTTCAAAGGGTTCCCGATCATGGCGATGACGCGGCTCCCGACCGAGGAGTCCGACGGGGCGGCGAACCTCCACATGGGCGCGGTCGGCGTCGGCCTCGACGTCGCCAACGGACAGGCACAGGGCGGCTACCAGAGTACGAACAAGTGGTTCGACGAACATCCCGACACCGGCGTCGACCTCGAGGCGTTTGCGATCCCCGGCTGGGCCGAGATCCTGTCGACGGCGGTCAAGGCCGCCGAAGTCTCCCGACTCGGTTACACCGGTGTCGACATCGTCGTCGACGAGGACGAGGGCCCGATGGTTCTCGAGATCAACGCCCGCCCCGGTCTCGGGATCCAGAACTCGACGTTCGACGGACTGCTCGAGCGAACGACGTTCATCGAGTCGCTTCCCGACTCGTTCGATCTGAAGCCGCCGGCCGAGAAGATCGAACTCGCCAGACAGTGGGACGCCGCCGGCTGGGACGAGGACGCGACCGAACTCGCCGAACAGTGGGAGACACCCGAGTGGGAACGATCTCGAGACGACGTCGAACTCGCCATGCGTGAGGACGGCGTCAGCGAGGCTCGAACCGACGAAAGCGACGGACGCAGTGCCGACGATGCTGGCAGCGCCACGACGGGGGTGAGCGACCGATGAAACGGCCGCTCGGATCGGTAATCATGCTCGCGCTCCTGCTCCCGGGTGTCTGGCTGGCGGACGGGCAGACGCTCACGATCCCGGTTCCCACCGAGTTGCCGATCGAAACGGCAGGGGCGATCGACGTCGGCGTTCCCGAGTTACTGTTCGCCGGGATCCCGACCCTGTTCGTCTGTGCCATGTTCCTCGAGGCGCTCGGACACGTCCGCGAACGGCAGCCGCCGAGCTAGTACCGTTCCACCCGTCGACTGCTGGGTCGAATCGGACGACACCGCAGGATTCGACCCAGCAGTGCAGGCGTGGACCGCCACTAGTCGGTTTCCGACGATCAAGTTCGCACTCGAGTGGGATCGGCTCCCGATACGATTGCGGCACCGATTTTCCGGTAAGTCAGCACGCAGCCGGTTGCGTCGAGAGTCGGCTACGGTATCAGTTCGTCGTGATAATCTCGATCACGTCTCGCGGTTCGACTTCGTAGTCGGCTCCGAGCTGGCGGTTCGTCCGACAGTCGATCGCGTGGAGGAAGCCGTCGCCGATGTCGGAGTGGAGACTGTACGCGAAGTCCTCGGCGGTCGACCCCGGCGGGATCAGATAGCAGTCGGGCAACACCTCGCCGCGTTCGTTACCCAGGCCGTTCGCGCCGCCGGGGAACACCGGCGTCACGCCCAGCACGTCGAACAGCGCGGTCTCGAGGGCCGCCTGGACGCCCGTCGCGCCGTACTCGTCGAGGAAGTCCCGGATCTGCTCTAAGCCCTCCTCCTGCTCGCCGGAGACGTCGCCGACGATCTCGAAGTCAGCGTCGCCGGGCTGGTAGTCGACGACGCCGGCCTTGTCAGCCGATTTCAGGGCCTTCTCGGCGTGGGCGCTACAGGGGACGATCGTCAGGTGCTCGTAGTCGGGATCCGACGTGATCTCCTCGTAGTTGGCCTGGGCCTCGGGGGTGTCCATCTTGTTGGCCGCGATCACCATCGGCTTGGTCTCTTTGCGGATCTCACGGGCGAGTTCGAGTTTGTCCGCCTCGTCCCACTCGTCGGGATCGAAGCCGACGTCGACCCGCCGAATTAGACGCTTGATCTCGTCTTCGTTGGTCTTGAAGGCGCTCATCTGCTCGGCGAGTTCCTCCTCGATGGCGTCGTCTTCGGTCGTATAGCCCGACTCGTAGCGCTCGATTCCCTTCTCTAAGACGTCGAGATACCACTGGTCGAGTTCCTCCTCTAGGAACGCGATGTCTTCACGGGGATCGTGATCCTCGGTGGCTTCGCCCTCGAGGTCCGTCGTCCCCGAAAAGTCGACGACATGGACGAGCACGTCGGTTTCGTTCAGGTCGGTCAGGAACTGGTTGCCAAGCCCTGCACCCTCGTGGGCGCCGGGAATTAGCCCGGCGACGTCGACGAGTTTCGTCGGGACGAACCGCGTGCCGTGATCGCAGTAGCCGACGTTTGGCGTACACTCCTCGTCGAATTCGGGAGCCGCACAGTCGACACGGACGTAGGCTTCGCCCACGCTGGGGTCGATCGTCGTAAACGGGTAGGCCCCTTCGGGAACGTCGTTCATCGTCGCCGCGTTGAAAAAAGAGGACTTGCCGACCGAGGGTTTGCCGACGAGTCCGATCCGGTAACTCGTACTCATTGTCCGTCCCAGGCGTGGGGGAAGTAAACGGGTTTCCTTCCACCACCGCACTGTTATGAGTAAACGTACCACGGTGGCGTCGGCTGGTGGACCGTTTCATACTGTCAGACAGCAGTCAGTGACCCGTCGGTCGCGGATTCGCGGCCGTCACCGTCGGCAACGGCCCAGTCGTGCGACCGACCGGTGAATCGTGCTCTCCGACAGTATCAGCAGAGTGCATCGAGTCGTTCGGTCCCGCGAACGAGCGATTCGCGGGGGTCAGCCGGGTCGTCGTGTTCGTACACGACCCACTCGACGTCGGCCCGCCGTGTCGCCTCGAGTGCGCGCTCGAGATCGAGATCCCCGTCGCCGAGTTCGACGCAGGTCCCCGTCTCGACGTCGACGTCGGCGACGTGAGCGTGGCTGATGCGGTCGGCGTACGCGTCGACGACTGCGACAGGATCAGCCCCGGCCGCTCGAGCCCAACCGAGGTCGACCTCGAGGCCGACGTCGGCCGTCCGCGCGAGCAGTTCGTCCAGCCCGGTCCCGTCGCCGAGGGAGACGAACTCCTGGTCGTGGTTGTGGTACTGAAGCTCGAACCCGTCCGCGGCGAGGTCGGCCGCGACGGTCTCGAGTCGAGCGGCCGCGTCCGCTACCGTTGCCTTCGATTCGAATCGGTCGGGCTCGAGCCACGGGACGACGAGCGTCTCGCAGCCGAGTCGCGCGTAGCGGCTCGTCACCTCGTCGAAATCGTCTTTCAGCGCCGGCAACTCGACGTGGGCCGCGACGGGAACGAGATCGTTCCGCTCGAGTGCGTCGGCGACCGCCTCGAGGTCGGTGTCGTCGGCGCGGATGCGAGTGGCGAACTCGACGCCGTCGACTGGGGTCTCGCCTACCAGATCGAGAACGTCGGGGAGCGACGCGTCGATACCGCGCAGCGAGTACAACTGGACCGCCGTGTTGACCATACGCCGACCACGGACATCGCGATGAAAAAGGTCGCGACGCGATCGACTCGTCGACTCCCGAAATCAGTATCCCTATCACCGACCGGTACTGACAGGCGTCCATGAAGGTCGGCGCACACGTATCCATCTCCGGCTCGCGCGTCTCCTCCGACGACGAAACGCCTCCGTACGACGACATTCGCAACGCGGTCCACCGCCAGCTCGCCTTCGGCGGCAACTGCGGCCAGATCTTTACCACGTCACCACAGGTCTGGGCCCAACCCGAGATCAGCGACGAGGCCGCCGCGGGCTTTCGCGAGGAGTCCGACGAGAACCTCGAGGGGCCGTGGGTGATCCACTCCTCGTACCTGGTCAACCTCTGTACGCCGAAAGCGGACCTGCGCCGCAAGTCCAAAGAGAGCATGCAGGCGGAACTCGACGCCGCCGACAAGCTCGGTATCCCCTACGTCAACGTCCACCTCGGTGCCCACACTGGGGCCGGCGTCGAGGGCGGACTCGACAACGCCGCGAGCGTCATCGACGAGCTCGAGGTTCCCAACGGCGTCCAGATTCTCATCGAGTCCGACGCGGGCAGCGGTACCAAACTCGGCGGCAAGTTCGACCACCTCGCTGGCATCATCGACCGAACCGAGACCGACATCGGGATCTGTATCGACACCGCCCACACGCTGGTCGCCGGCAACGACCTGACGACCCCCGAGGCAGTCGACGAAACCGTCGGGCGGTTCGACGACGTCGTCGGCCTCGAGTACCTCGAGTACATCCACCTGAACGACTCGAAACACGACGTCGGCACCAACAAGGACGAACACGCCCACATCGGCGAGGGCTACATCGGCGAGGAAGGCATGAAGGCGATCGTCAATCATCCCGACCTGCGGGACCTGCCCTTTGCCCTCGAGACGCCGACCGAGGACGGGCGCGGCTTTGCCTGGAACATCCAGAAGGTGACGGAACTGCGGGAGTAGCGGTCTCGCGTCGATAAACGAGGAGCTGTACCACTCTCTCGTTGTACTGTTGCTGTCGTACACGGCAACCGGCAACCCTTGGCCTCGTGTTGACGGGCGAACTCCGCGAGGCTGCCACGGCGCTTGGAGTGTGAATGGTTGTCTAACTCGAGGCGCTCTTACTGATCCGGACGGTCAACCGAACTAGAAACTCCTATTCCATCGGGCTCGTGACTGACGAGTATGGCTACCGCTCGACCGACTCCCGCGCTCGGTATTGCGCTCGGTGCCGCCCTCGTCGTTATCGGCATCGGTGCGTACGTTCTCTCAGAGTTCGCCAGTATCACGGCGCTCATTCCGGCCATCTTCGGCGTCGTCATCGCCGGTCTCGGCGTCGCAGCCCGACAAACCCGACGAGAAAAACTCGCCATCCTCGGTATCGGCGTCCTCTCCCTGCTCGGCGTTCTCGGATCCGCCCGCGGCATTCCGGACGTGATCGCGTTGCTCACCGGTGGCGCCGTCGACTCGACCGTCGCCGCCGTCGCACAGGGATCGATGATTCTGATCGGTCTCGTCCTGTTCGTCGCCGCCGGTCGTGACCTACTCGGGTGACGACCGGAAACTGATTCGGACCGCTGTCGGCCAGCGCCGTCGGAAACCGACTCGTTTTTACTCGAATCGGCCCAACGTCGGGCCGTGCGCGAGTTCTCCGAGGACTACCTGCGTCGGACCCGCGAGGGGATGTGGGACGATTCCCGCGACGCCCTCGAGCCACTCGACCTCCAGTCCCACGACCGGATTCTCGACGTCGGCTGTGGCACCGGCGAGTTGAGCCGCGTCCTCCGGGAGGAAGCCGGTGACGACGCGACGGTCGTCGGCTGTGACGCCGACACGGACTTACTCGCGATCGCGGGGAGCCACGCCGATCCCGTGCCGGTCGTCGCCGGTGACGCCCTCCAGCTACCGTTTCCCGACGACAGCTTCGATCTCGTCGTCTGCCAGGCGCTGTTGATCAATCTCCCCGATCCCGCGGCCGCCGTCGCGGAGTTCGCTCGCGTCTCGAGCGACCTCGTCGCGGCCGTCGAACCGAACAACGCCGCCGTCGAGATCGACTCGAGCGTCGACAGCGAGGGGCGTCTCGAGCGACGGGCCCGCGAGGCCTATCTCGAGGGCATCCCGACGGACGTCGCACTCGGCGCCGACGCTCGCGAGGCGTTCGGTACGGCTGGCCTCGACGTCCTCGAGACCCGTCAGTACGACCACGTCCGGACGGTCGAACCGCCCTACAGCGAGACGGCGCTGCTCGCAGCCCGCCGCAAGGCGACCGGTGCAGGGCTGGCCGACGACCGCGAGACCATGCTCTCGGGAACGCTGACCGAGGCGGAGTACGACGACCTCCGGAGTGCCTGGCGAGAGATGGGTCGGGACGTGATCGAACAGATGGAGGCCCGGGAGTACCGCCGCGAGGAGTCCGTTCCGTTTTTCGTTACTGTCGGGCGCGTCTGAGGTTGACGGATCACTCGTCGGAGTCGTCGCGGTCGGTCCGCTGACCGAGCAACGAGACGACGATCCCGCCGAATCCGATCGTGACGATGAGCAGCCCGGTGATGACGTCGACGATGGCCAGCAAGGCGAGGACCGAGCCCGTCATGACGAGAGCGACGTTGGCGAGCAACGCGGCACGAGGCGAGCGAAGCCAGTCGACGACCGACGAGACGTTCATATCCGGGTTAAGTGACCGCGACCAGTATACGGTTTCCTGTCCGTCATCGCCGTCGCACCCGCGACCCGAGGGCGGTCGCGCCGGGACATCGGTACAGCAATCCGTATATAGCCGTTGCCTTCGCGCTCGCGGGATGACTCGAAAGCGATATCGGCGACCGAAAGACTCGGTTTCGACGAGAATTGTCGATTGGTTACATACGAGCGGCCGTCAAACGCCGTGTCATGGCAGCGATCGAACTCGAGGGGTTGACGAAGGATTACGGGGACGTGCTGGCCAACGACGACGTGTCGTTTACCGTCGAGCGCGGCGAGATTTTCGGGTATCTCGGCCCGAACGGAGCCGGGAAGACGACGACGATCCGCATGCTGCTTGGATTCATTTCGCCGACGGCCGGCGGTGGGCGCGTGTTGGGCCAAGATATCACCGACGAGCGAGAACTCATCGAGGCCAAACGACGGATCGGCTATCTCCCAGACGATCCACAGTTCGACGAGTCGGCGACCGGTCGAGAGATCCTCGAGTTACACGCCGCCATCAAAGGCGACGAGCGAAGCGACGAACTGCTCGAGCTGTTCGATCCACCGTTGGACCGGACGGTCCGAGAGTACTCCCACGGGAACGTCCGGAAACTCGGGCTCGTGACGACGTTCATGCACGATCCGGAACTGGTGATCTTAGACGAACCCACCGGTGGACTCGATCCGTTGATGAAACAGCGGTTCGCCGAGTTCGTCAGGAGCGAGCGCGATCGCGGGCTGACGCTTTTTTTCTCCTCGCACATCCTCGGCGAAGTGCGGCGCCTCTGTGATCGCGTCGGGATCATCCGGTCGGGGAAACTCGTCACCGTCGAGCCGATCGACGCACTGCTCGACCGCAGCGGGAAAGTCGTCCGCGTCGTCGCGGCCGAGCCCGTCCCGTCCTCGATCTTCGAACGGAACCTCGAGGGCGTCCACGACCTCGAGGTCGGCGGTGCCGACGGCACTGTCGTGGCGACTGCCGAGGGCGCCAGGGCGGACGGCGACGCCCCTGGCAGCGCGTACCGTGAGTATACGTTCACATTCACCGGGACCGTCGACGATCTGCTCGCGGTCCTCGAGGAGTACGAACTGATCGATCTCACGATCGAGGAGGCGCCCCTCGAGTCGGTTTTCCTGCGGTTTTACGGGAGTGAGAAGGATGCTTGAGATTTTCCAGTACGAGAGTCGGAATCGTGTCCGCGGGAGTGTCTATCTCTCGATTGCGATGTCGCTGCTTGCGGCCCTCGTCATCTGGATCTATCCCTCCTTCAGCGAGTCGTTCGACGACGTCGACGAGCAACTCCTGCAGGCGTATCCCGAGGAAGTCATCCGGCTGTTCGACGTACAGACGATGGCCACCCTCGAGGGGTTTCTCGCGTTCGAACTCTACGTCTTCGGCTGGGTGATCCTGCTTGGCCTCTACGTCGCGTACCTCGGAGGCGGCGTGATCGCCGACGACGTCGAGCGCGGCCGGATGGACATCCTGCTGTCGCTGCCGATCTCGCGGGCCCGAACCGTCGCGGAGAAGTACGCCTCGCTTGCCGTCCCGATCGTCGTCGTCAACGTCGTCACGCCGATCGTCGTCTACGTCTCGGCGGAACTGGTCGGCGAACCCATCTCGGCGACCGACCTCGTGGCCGTCCACGCGCTCTCGATCCCCTACCTGTTCGTCTGTGCGGGGATCGGGCTGGTCGCCTCCGTCGTCGTCGATCGGACCGGCATCGCCCAACGGATCGCCCTCGGAATCACGTTCGGCCTGTTCATGCTCGAGTCGCTACTCGAGGGCACTGACTACGAAGCGGTCGGTGTGATCTCTCCGACACGCTATTTCGATCCGAACGAGATTCTCCTCGAGAGCACGTACGACCTCATCGGCGCAGCCGTCTTGATCGGGATGACACTCGTACTCGTCGTCGCGAGTCAGCTCTGGTTCACACGCCGGGATATCAGCTAGCAGCGCCGGGTTTCCACCCACTTCGGTACGCACTGGCCGTCTCGTCGCGCGGCTCCCCGGTGGATCTCTCGAGCCGACGTCCATCGCCGAGTCCATCACGGCTGCCAGCCCGCGGAGCCACGCGATCGGACGGATACGATCTCCCGTAACGATCCGCGTCCTATCATCTGTTCTGTCGTCGTATTGTGTGTAGTGTTAACAGCTAGCAACCACTAAATACGTTCCCGGTGAACCATCACCGTGATGCAAGCCATCGAACAGCCACAATTCGAGACGGCGGATGGAGAAGCGATCTACGAGTACGTCGAACGAAACGGCGCGGTCGCGGCCGAGGAACTCGAGTCGACCCTTTCGATCGAGCCAAACAGGCTGCGGGAGACGATTGCGGACTTACGGAGCGACGGCTATCTCGAGGAAGAGGGCGGGCTGTTGCGAATCGCGATCGACGTCGGCACCGAACACGAGTATACTGTCGACGACCTGACGTATACGATTCGGCCGGCAAAACAGCGCGATCTCAAGGGGATCGTCAGCGTGATGCGAGAGGTGGCCGAGGAAAACGACTATCTCGTCGCGGAGACCGTCGTCGACTTGCTCGACCACGAAGAGGTCGTCTTCCGGCACAACGACCTCGAGTCACGGATCTTCTTCGTCGCGACCGTCGACGACGAAGTCATCGGTTGGGCCCACTTACACTCGCCGAACTACGAGAAACTATCCCACACTGCCGAGCTCACGATGGGCGTCCTCGAGGCGTATCGCGGTCACAGTATCGGGAGTCATCTCATGCAACGCGGGCTCAAGTGGGCGAGCGAGAACGGCTTCGAAAAGGTCTATCAGAGCCTCCCAGCGACGAACCAGGACGCCGTTCGTTTCCTCGAGGACCACCGTTGGGAGACCGAGGCGATCCGCAAGGCCCACTACAAGATCGACGATCAGTACGTCGCCGAGCAGATGATGGGCGTCATGCTCTAATACACTAGACGACGTCCCCGCGAACTGTCACGCCCTCCTGTTTCTCACGCCAGGCGTGAAGTTCCCGTGCTGCAGTTTCGGCGTCGGTCTCGTCCATCCCGAGCATCTCGAGGGCGCTCGACAGCGTCGGCAGGGCCAGTTCGCTCTCCCGAAGCTTCCGGAACGCCTCGTCGCTTCTGGTGCCGTCGGCCCACAGACAGACGCCGCGAGGGTCGAGCAACTGCGTGTAGTCCTCGCGCAGTTGTGCGCCGCGCAGGCGCTGGGTGACGTTGTCCTCGAAAGAGGCGTTACAGACCTCGAGGTGGATCGGTTCGTCGTCGCCGAGCAGCTGGGCGGCGAGACACTTCTCGGGGGCGGCGTGGCCGTTGGCGTTCGTCCGGAGATACTCGGCGTAGTCGGCGGCCCAGTCGGCCCGGACGGACTTGCCGATCCCCTCGACGTCGTACTCCGCGGCGATCGCCTCGGCGTCTGTCGACCTGTCGTCGCTGTCATCACGCATCAGGATGTCCTTCGTGAGGTAGACGTCCAGTCGCTCGACGGGATCGAGTCCGAGCGCGACGTCGCCGAAGGCCCAGATCTCCCGGACGGGAACGGGCATCCGCTCGTTCTCGACCGTGTCGACGAGTTCCTCGAGGCGGTCGACCGCGTCGTGGCGGTCAAATCCACTCATGACGCGGACGTGGGGGCTCGAGTCGCAAAACGGTTTCTTCGAGCTTCCGCTTAGACTGCCGTCGACCGGTTCCGATCACGTGTCAAGAGAGCACCTTTTTTATCGACTCCCGGAGAACGGACTCCTATGAGACACCGCGTCTTCAACGAGGACGGCGAGGAGGAACTCGTCTTCGTCATGGGCTGGGGGAACCGCTGGACCCACGAGAACGTCAGTTGGCTCATCGGTACGCTGACCGAAGCCGACTACCGGGTCCACGCGTTCGAACTCCCCACGAACATCGACGACTTCAAAGCCGACTGGCTCGAGCCGATCGCCGAGTACGTCGTCGAACTCGACGAGTACCAGCTGCTGGGCCACAGCGCGGGCGCACTGGTTGGCCAGGCCCTCGATGGCGCGGACAACCACGTCTACCTGAGTCCGTGGTGGGGCTACGGCGAGGCCTTCGTCGATCCCCTGCTCGAGGCCGTCTCGAAGCTCCCGACGACGTTCCCCTGCGTGCCGGTCCGAGAGATCGACCGCGAGGCGCTGGGCGAGCGGGCAACCGACCACCAGATCGCGACGACGCCTGACTGGGTCTCGCCGGCGTTTATCCGGGAGACCCGCCACGCACAGGAGAACCTGCTAACGATCGACCACGACGCGGTCGTCTTCTGCTCGCTGCGCGACCCCATCGCCAGTATGCAGGCGATCGGCCAACGCGTCCCCGCCGAACACGTGGTGCTGTACGACGGTGGGCACGAACTGTTCTCCGCGGCGGGCCGCGAGCGCTACGTCGACACCCTGCTTTCCGCCCTCGAGGACGGTGCCGACGCCGTCGAAGCGGACGAATCCGACGAGGAAGCGACGGTCCCGGCCTGATACGGACACGGATCGGACGAGAGCACGCGTCGAGAGACGACTCGCGGTTCGGGAGACGAAACGGACATACGCCTCGGCCGGCTACGTGCCGCCGATGGACTGCAACCGGTGTGACGAAGAGGCGGTCATGCACGCCGCCTACTCCGGCTCTCATCTCTGTGCGGATCACTTCCGCGAGTCGGTCGAAAAGCGGGTTCGCCGCCGGGTCCGACGGGACGACCTGGTTCCACAGGACGCGACACCAGAGGATCCCGAAACGTGGGTGATCGGCCTCTCGGGTGGCAAAGACAGCGTCGTCCTCACGAAGATCCTCCACGACACCTTCGCCGAGGACCCACGTATCGAACTCGTCGGACTGACGATCCACGAAGGGATCGAGGGCTATCGCGACAAGTCGGTCGAGGCCTGCGTCGACCTCGCGTCCGACCTCGACATCCGCCACGAACTCGTCAGCTACGAAGACGAGTTCGGGATTCGAATGGACGACGTCGTCGAGGACGATCCCGAGAACATGGCCGCCTGTGCCTACTGTGGGGTCTTCCGGCGGGACCTGCTCGAGAAGTACGCCGAGGAACTCGAGGCCGATCTTCTGCTGACGGGCCACAACTTAGACGACGAGGCCCAGACCGCGCTGATGAACTTCCTCGAGGGCGACGTCTCCCAGATCGCGAAACACTTCGACGCCAGTCTCGGCCCCCTCTCGGAGCGCGAGGACCAGGAGGAGTTCGTCCCGCGCGCGAAGCCGTTGCGAGACGTTCCCGAGAAGGAAATCGCCCTCTACGCCCACATCAACGACCTCCCGGCCCACATCACCGAGTGTCCCCACGCCAGCGAGGCCTACCGCGGCGAAATTCAGCAGTTGCTGTACGAGCTCGAGGAGAACCATCCCGGAACCCGTCACTCGATCCTCTCGGGGTACGAAGAGCTCGCGGGCATCGCCGCTGAGGAGTTCAGCGACGAAGGCGGTGCCGACTTACAGGAGTGCAAGGAGTGTGGCTCGACGACCACGCGAGAGATCTGTCGGAAGTGCTCGCTGCTCGAGTCGCTCGCTTGATCACGCTACTGTCCAACAGTATGACTGCTGTCCGACAGGAGCCGGCTCGCGGTTGCAGTTGTAACTCGTTCGTTTTTGTCTGCTACATGTAGTGGCCGTCCCACTCTTTGCGACCGACAGTCGCGAGTGCGCGAGAGAAAACCTCACTTTCTTTCATACGATCTGCTGTACCGATGTACCGCCGATCGCCAGGACGAGGTCGGCGATCGGCAGTCAGTGACGACAGGAGACCGTGTCAGGCCGGCGAGAATATTAGCGACGGTCGCTCCGGTTCTCGAAATAGCTGCGCGCCCGCTCGAGATCCGCGGGCGTGTTGACGTTCAGATGCCAGCCGTCGAGTTCGACGCCGACGTACCGACGTCCGTCCGCGAGCATCGATTCGAGGGCGTCGGTCAGTTCGTACTCGCCGGTGGCCCCACGGTCGACCGTCCGACACGCATCGTACAACGCGGGGGCGTCGTGTGTCTGGACACCGGCAACGATGGAGCCCGATACAGCGTCGGTCGTCGACTCGAGGGCGCGGATGGTCCCGTCGTCGGCGAGGGTACAGCGGGCCGTCGCCTCGGCCTCGTTTCTCGTAACGCGGTCGAGTAAGACGGTCCCGTCGACACCGGACTCGCGATGGCGGTCGACCAGCCTCGAGAGGTCGCAGGCGGGGCCGAAGGCGTTGTCACCGTTGACGGTAAGGACGTCGTCGGGGACGGCGCCGTCGGTAGCAACTGCGGACGGCTCGGTCACGCCGTAGCCGTCCTCGAACGCCGTCCGGACGGCGTGGGCGAGGCCCAGCCGGTCTTCCTGTACCGCGTACCTGACCGGGACGCCGTCGAACGTGGTCCCGATCGCCTCCCGAATTCGATCGGCTCGGTAGCCGACGACGAGTACGATGGTCTCGATATCGGCGTCGACGACCGTCCGAAGCGTTCGCTCGAGCAGCGGTTCGCCCCCAACCTCGAGAAGTGGCTTCGGCGTCGTGTCCGTATGCGGCCGTAAACGACTGCCGCGACCAGCGGCGAAAACGAGTGCGTGCATGCGTCTCTGTTGGGTGGACGTCCTGGAGCCGACTGTTGGTACTGTCGATCTCGAGTCGTCGAAAAACGAGCACGGTGGCTCGTGTCGCCGACGGCACGCGGGTGGTGTGGTGTGTCATGTGGTGGTGCGTGCCAGCCGACGAAGGTGGTGTGTCGTGGACTGCTATCGTCGGTGCCGACGTCGGCGGTGGTGTGTCAGATGCCGACGTCGGCGGTGGTGTATTGTAACTGCTTACCGGATCACGTCGACGCCGTTGTGCTTTTCGACCTCTTCGCGGCCGCCGTCGCTGTGGGCTCCGTAGCCGGAACCGGTGCCGTGAGAGCTAGACGAACTCGAGGACGAGCCGACGTCCTCGACGTTGTTACTCGCATCGAAGTCGGCGTCGGTAACGTCCTCGATACTCGCACGGGATTTGTCGGCCTGCTTTTGGGTGGTGGGACCGAGCACCTGTGCGCTCTGTACTCCGGTCATGATCGCCATGACTCGGACCTTGCCCTTGTAATTCTCCTGAATGCGCGCGCCCCAGATGACGTTCGCGGAGGCCTCGAGACGCTCCGTGATGTTGTCCGCGATTCCCTCTGCCTCTTTCAGCGTCAGGTCGGGACCGCCGGTGATGTGGACCAGCCCGCCGGAGGCGCCGCGGTAGTCGACGTCCAGGAGCGGATGGTTCATCGCGTCCTTGACGACCTCGTCGGTTTTGTTCTTGTCCTGGGTCTCGCCGACCAGCATCACGGCGACGCCGCCCTGATTCATGATCGTCGACATGTCGGCGTAGTCCAGGTTGATCAGCGAGGGCTGGGTAATCGTCTCCGAGATTCCCTTGACGGTCTCGGCGATGATCTGGTCCATCACCGAGAACGCCTTGCCGATCGGGAGGTTCGGGACGTAGTCGAGCAGCCGGTTGTTGTCGAGGACGATGATCGAGTCGGCCTGCTCGCGCAGTTTCTCGAGCCCTTCCTCGGCCTTGACGGTACGTGCGCGCTCGACGTTAAAGGGCGTCGAGACCATGCCAACGACGATCGCGCCCTGTTCTTTGGCGATCTTCGAGACGACGGGGGCGGCACCGGTACCGGTCCCGCCACCCATGCCTGCGGTCACGAACACGAGGTCCGCCTCACCGAGGACCTCCTTGATCGTACTCTGGGCCATCTCGGTTGCGCGTTCGCCCATCGAAGGATCGCCGCCAGCACCGAGACCGTTGGTCAGCGACTTGCCGACCAGGATCTTCGTGTCGGCCTCGATCATCTTGAGGTGCTGTTTGTCCGTGTTGATGGCGATCGTGTCTGCGCCGTCGACGCCGATGTTGTACAGGCGGTTGATCGTGTTGTTACCCGCACCGCCACAGCCGACGATGACGATCCGCGGATCGCCGAACTCGTCGCCGTCCATGTCGGCGTCCATCTCCCGGGCTTCCTGTTCGGCGTTCTCGAGGGCGTCTTGTACGATATCCTGCATCGTTACACCTTGGCCCAGGTTCGTTTACCGGACTGCTCGTTTGGTCCGTCGTTCTGTTGCTGCTCGTTGATCATCTCTCGAACGGCCGACCGGATGGCTTCGCTCCGGTTCGGGAACTCGCCGGAGTCGACGAGCTGTTCGACCTCCTCGATCTGCTGTTTCGGGATTCGCAGTGTCACACGCTCCATGGTTGTATTCCCCGTTGGGTAAGACGGTGGCGCGCCCCTGTCAGACGCGACGTGTCTTACACCGGAACCGCCCGACATCGGGCGTTTTTCGGTATTCGCCGTCCGCTGTAAGACGACCGTCTTACGCGAATAAGTGGAAGACTTGCATTCACAATAAAGCTTTCGTCGGACACGACTTTCTGTGTCTTACACTAGTCGTTATGTAGGACGATCGGAACCGAGGACGTCCGCCGAAGGTGTCCGACGCCCACAGCCGGGACAGAACGACCAGTCCGAGCGAACCTCGTCGCCACACTCACAGAACAGCCGTCGAGAGACCTTCCCGCCGCAGTTCGGGCAATAGACGTGATCGTCAGACACCGACTCACCACACTGGCCACACTGGGTCCGTCCGTCGTCGGACGGCCCTGTCTCGTCCGCCGTCGTCTCGGTTCGGGCTGTCTTACGCTCGTCGTGGTCCGACTGCCGACGGTCTCGCCGGTGTGACTCGCTTCCGTCGTTCCCGGTGTGCCCGCGAGAGTTGTCGCGTTTGCGACGCTCGTGTCGATCCGATCGTGGTTCGCGGTCCCGCGTGCGATCGTCGACGCGCCGGCGGTCCCGAGTTTGGTCTCCCTCGAGCGAGACCGTAACCGTCACCTCGTCCGTATTACGCGGCCGGGGCTCCCGTCGGGACTCGAGATCGAGGTCACGAAGTCGTCGTTCGAGCAGCTCGTCGACGCGGTCGCGGATCAGGTCGTCGATGGCACCCGATCGAGTCGTGTCCGTCCGCTCACGCTCCACGCTCCGCTCTCGAGGCTCGCTGTCGGCGCCGAGATACGACCGCAGCGCCTCACGCATCGCCTCGCTTTTCGAGATCTCGAGGGCCTCGAGTTGCTCGACGAGGTCGTCGTCGGCGCGGAACGTGATCTTGCTCATCGCCGCTATAGTGGAGGAATTGATAGTCCAGATATATTAATCTTCACTGTCAGCTATCCAAGAATCTGACTGCGAATGATAACCCTTATATTATCCAGGCCGGCTATGTTGAGATGCGACCGCCCTTAGCTCAGACTGGTAGAGCAGTCGACTGTAGATCGACTTGTCCCCCGTTCAAATCGGGGAGGGCGGACTTCTCTTCGAGCTAATTCGTAGTCGACTGTAGATCGACTTGTTCCCCGTCCCCGTGAGCAGAGCGAACGAGGGCTCGGAAGTCACAGCGCCGAGCGAAGCGAGGCGATCGTCTTACGGCGTTCGAAGTGGGAAGAGCGGACTGCAGTCTTGCGTTTCTCTCGGAATAGATCGTCTGTCTCGTCTCCGTACCGACGGCTGTCTTACGCCGTCGCTCGAGTGCATACGCCTCGAGTCACGCTGTCGAACTAGTACCGTCCCCAGCGTCGAGTGATGCGTACACACAGCCGACCGCTATCGGTTGTACCCATCACTGCAGGCTGGGGACGCCACTAGAACCGGTCACTCCTCGACAGCTGGTAGCGTTACCGAGAACGTCGATCCCTCTCCTGGGGTCGAATCGACGCGGATCTCGCCGCCGTGGCGTTCGACGATCCGTTCACACAGCGCCAGCCCGATCCCGGTTCCTTCGCGCTCGTCGTGGCTGTACAGTCGATTGAACACTTCGAAGATACGCTCCTGATCGTCGGGGTCGATCCCGACCCCCTGATCGCTGACCGAGACGATCCACTCGTCGCCGTCACGTTCAGCGTCGACCCGAACCCGTGGCGGGTCGTCGCCGCTGTACTCGAGTGCGTTGTCGAGCAGGTTCTGGAACACCTGACGCAACTGGCTGGCGTCGCCTGAGACACACGGGAGGTCGTCGACCGTAATCTCGGCGTCGGTCTCCTCGATTTTGACCTGGAGATCCGCGAGGACGCCGTCGACGAGCGTCTCGAGGTCGATCGGCTCGAGTGGATCGCCACGGGTTTCGATCCTGGAGTAGGCGAGCAGGCCGTCGATCATCTCGCGCATCCGCTCGGCGCCGTCGACGGCGTACGCGAGGAACTCCTCGCCGTCCTCGTCGAGTGCGTCGTCGTACCGTTTCTCGAGCAGTTGGAGGTAGCTCGAGACCATCCGCAACGGCTCCTGGAGGTCGTGGGAGGCCGCGTAGGCGAACTGCTCTAAGCGTTCGTTCGACTCCTCGAGTTTGCGTCGGTACTCCCGGCGTTCGGTGATGTCAGTCAGCGTTACGACCGCGCGACGGACGCTTCCGTTCTCGTCGCGGACCGGCATTCCGTGTTCCATGATGATTCGCTGCCTGCCGTCGAACGTCTCGATCTCGTAGACGTTTGGGTCGGTAACGGCCTCGCCGTCGAGTACTGCTGCCATCGTCCACTCCTCGGGGGCGACCGGCTCGCCGGTGTCGGCCCATCGTGCGGTGTACTGCTCGTAGTCGGCGACTGAATCGGCGTCGAAGACGTCACCGCCCCAAATTTCCCTGGCGACGTCGTTCGCTCGACGAATCGATCCGTCCTCGTTCGCGACGACGACGCCGACGGGTAAGACGTCAAACAGCGTCTCGAGTTCCTCCGTCGTCTGTTGCAGTTGCCGTTCGGCCCGTTTTCGGTCCGTGATGTCGACGACCGTTCCGGGGAAGGTGATCGGCGTTCCGGTCTCGTCGCAGTCGACGGTACCGCGAGCGAGGACCCACCGAAGATTGCCGTCAGCATCGCGGACCCGATACTCCTCTTCGTACTCGCCACAGCGCTCCAGTGCGTCGTCGATCTCCGCCGCGACGCGCTCGCGGTCGTCTTCGTGGACCGAGGTAACGAACTGTTCGAGCGAAACGCCCTCCCGGGCCGCGTCCGGCTCGACGCCGAACGTCTCGGCGAACGTCTCGCCGGCGATGAACCGGTCGTCGGGAACGTGCCACTCCCAGGTGCCGACGGCACCGGCCGCAATCGCGGCCTCGAGTTGGGATTTGGCCTCCTGTAGCTCTCGTTCGGCCTCGCGTCGGTCGGTGACGTCGTCGGCGATGCCGACGATCCGGTAGATCTCCCCGTCGTCGTCACGGATCGGGACGGCCCGATCGTGGACCCAGCGAACCGACCCGTCCGGACGGACGATACGGTACTTTTCGTCGTATTCGCCGCGTCGCTGGTCGGGAAGCGCCGTCGCGACGCGCTCGCGGTCTTCGGGGTGGATCGCCTCGAGGAACGACGTCGGGTCCTCGTACAGCGACTCGCGGCTTCGGCCCCAGATTTCCTCGTAGCCGGCGTTGACGTAGACCATCTCGTCTTTGTCGGTATCGCTCATCCAGAGGACCTGGTCTAGGTTCTCGGCGACCTGCCTGAACGTCTCCGTGCGCTCGTGGAGTGCTTGTTCGATCTCCTTGCGCTCGGTGACATCACGGAAGTACACCGAGACACCGCTCTCGGAGGGATAGATCGTCGCTTCGATCCAGCACTCGAGTAATTCCGAATAGTGTTCCAGCTGTGTCGGTTCCTGTCGTTCCATCGCCGCGTCGATGGTTTCCCGTACCCGTTCGATCTCGTCGGTCTCCTGGAACGCCTCTCCGAGACGTTGCCCTCGGAGCTCGGCCTCGTCGACGGCGAACAGCGACGCCGCCCGCTCGTTGAGGTAGGTGAACCGATACCCGTCGTCGAGGGCGTACACGGCGTCGGAGATCCGGCCGAACACCTCCTGCAGTTCGCTCTCGAGTTTTCGTTCGCGTTCTTTGAGTTCGGTCACGTCTTCGCCGGTCGTGACGACCCGCTCGACGGCGCCGTCCTCGTCGGTGATCGGAACGGCGTTGACCGATAGCCACCGTCGTTCCCCCGACGGCAGTTCGACCTGTACCACTCGATCGAACACCCGCTCCCCGCTCTCGAGTGCCGTCGCGAACGGATGGTCGTCGACGGAGAGCCGGTTCCCGCTCGCGTCGTATGTCGGCCTGTCCGACGGCGCGTACGTTTCGGGGTCCTCGATCTCGAGCAGGTCTCTCGCTCGGTCGTTCATCCGTACGACGTTACCATCGACGTCTAACACGAACGTCCCGACGGGCGTCGCATCGAGGATTCGGTCAGTGAGATCGCGTTCGCGCGCGAGCCGTCGCTCGTGGTGGATGCGGTCGATAGTCGCCTCCAGACTCGAGGCGGCGACCTCCGCGAGCATCAGATCGGTGTCGTCGAACTCGTCCTGTCGTTCGGAGCCGACGATGACGACGCCGTACTCGCCGATCGGGAGGACGATCTCGTTTCTGGCTGGCGTCTCTGCGTTGTAGACGTCCGGTGCGGTGGAGACGTCGTCGTAGACCGCGGGCTCGCCGGTTTCGAAGACCCGCCAGGCGACGCCCTCGCCGGCCGCAAACGTCGGCAGCTCGTCGAAGAGGGCCTCGGCTCGCTCGCTCCAGCTCACCGGCCGGAGTTCGTCGCTCGCCGGCTCGTGGAAGAAGATCCCGTTGATCTCCATGTTCAGAACGGTTCGGAGGTGGTCCGAGGCCCGTTCGGCGACCGCCTCGCGTGAGGATTCCTCGAGCCACTCGCCGACGGCCTCGTTCAGTCGTCGCAGCTGCGTCGTGCGTCGGCGCTGTTCGGTAATATCGTAGTAGAGCTCGACCCGGCCACCGGCGTACCGTCCCGACTCGATGGGTTTGCTCCGGTGTTCGAGCCACCGTTCGGTCCGACCATCGTCGGGCGTAACTCGACACTCGAACTGTTCGACGTACGTGTTATCGTCGTAGGCCGCGAGCACCGTTTCGGCGAAGCGCTCGCCCTCGGCGACGCGATTTCGGATCGTCTCCTCGATCACCGCCCGCTTGTCACGTCCAACGACGTCGTCACGGTCGATTCCGAAGTACTCCGCGGCGGTCTCGTCGACCCAGGCGATGTCGAACGCGTCGTCCAGAACGAAGACGCCCACATCGGCTTCGTCGAGGACGGTCGTGACCGGTTCGGGTGACTCCAATGCCAGTCGGTCGTCGTCGCGGTTGTCCTGTCCGTCGTCCGAAACGTCGCGCGTGACGCCGACAGTACCCTGGAACTCCCCATCGTCGACCAGTAACGTCCCGCGGAGTTCGACAGGGAGTCGCTCGTCCGTCGCCGTTTGGAGGTTGACGACGAGTTCGAAGGCGTCGTCGTGATCGCTCGAGCGACGGGCTTCGATCTCACGCTCGATACGTTTGACGTCGCTCGCTTCGAAGAGCACGGAGGCGTGGTCGCCGATGACCTGCTCTCGAGAGTAGCCCGTTGCCTCGAGCAGTCCGTCGTTGACCGCGACGAACCGGCCGTCGGCGTCGAGCTGATACAGACCATCGTCGATCGCGTTCACGAGCGTCTGATACCGCTCGAGAGCCCTGCCTTCGTCGGAGTCGGCCCAGAAGCTCCCGTCGGTGGCTCCCGCCCGTTCGCTCATATACTCGCTAGTAAGCGCCGGCTCTGAAAAGTTCCGCGCACCCGATCTGCGGTGGCGTTGTGATCGATAGCGTCATACGGTCTGCTGTCGTCACGTCCAGCCGATCGCCGACCCAGCCTGGCAATCGGCGCGAGATCGGAACAGCAGTCCGTCTCAGTCGTCCTCGAACGCGAGCTCCGAACCGACGCCGTCGACGGGCGAAAACGCCGTGCTTCCACACTCACAGCCGTCGCGTCGACCGATCGGCCGGAAATCGCCCTCGTCGATCTCGAGGGCCGCATACAGCGATCCACACTCGTCACAGACGGCGACCGTTCGTCGTTTCGCGTCGGTCTCGTCGCGTTCCTCGCCGTCGCCCATTTGAGGGAGGCTTCGAGGCGTCGTACAAATACGCACGCCGACGACGCGCGTGACAACAGTGCTGTTGTGACTACTGTAACAACGATGGAGTCGTGACGGCGGTCGCCGGGACGGGTACGAATACTGTCGGACGACACGGTTCGTATGTGTACTCGAGTGCGAGACGTCCGGACACGGCGAGCGCCGGCCGGTCGCTTTTCATCCGGCCGACGATATCACCGCCCATGAGCGACGACGGCCCGAATCGCGACCGCGTACAGGACCGTGCCGAACGACGGAAGGCAGAGCGGGCCGAGACGACCGAGTCGATTCTCGACGACGTCGAGCGCCATCTCGGCGACGTCGAGTATCCGATCACCGGCGAAGCTGGCAGTCCGAACGAAGGATCACTCGACGAGAGCGGAAGCGACACCCTATAGGCATCTCGAGCCGCCGTTCCCGGCGGTAGACGGCCCGCGACGGACCTCGACGCCGCCCCCCGATCGTGATAGCAGAACGGATTTACGTCCTGGATCCCTGTTTTCGTGTATGGATTACGAAGCGAATCTCGACCGGGCGATGGAGGACGTCCCGGATATCGGCGGCGACGAACAGCGACTGCAGATTCCCGACGCCGAGCCCCAGAAGGACGGCGCGTTTACGCGGTTTACGAACCTCGGCGAGATCGCCGACGTCCTCTCGCGCGAGGACGAACACCTCCACCGATTCATCCAGCGAGAACTGGGAACCAGCGGCAAGCTCGAGGAGGGCCGTGCCCGATACAACGGGACGTTCTCCCAGAAGGACCTCGACGCGGCCATCGACGCCTACGTCGACGAGTACGTCCTCTGTTCGGAGTGTGGCCTGCCGGACACCCGCCTCGTCCGAGAGGACCGGACCCCGATGTTGCGCTGTGACGCCTGTGGTGCGTTCCGGCCCGTGACCAAACGCTCGACGGCGAGCCAGCAACAACAACAGCAAGAAGCCGTCGAGGAAGGCGAGACCTACACCGTCGAGATCACCGGCACCGGCCGCAAAGGCGACGGTGTCGCCGAGAAAGGCGAGTACACGATCTTCGTCCCCGGTGCCGAGGAAGGCGACGTCGTCGACATCTACATCAAGAACATCTCCGGCAACCTCGCGTTCGCGCGACTCGAGTAGCGTAGCGACGTCCGTATCGAATCGGGACGCTTGTTCTCTCGAACGTCGAATCGACGACTGTCGTCGTACGGTCTGCTGTCGTCACGTCTCGCCGCTTGCCGACCTCGTGTGGCGATCGGCGGGACAGCAGTCCGTATCAGCGTCGGCCATCGATGTCGATTCATTAAAGATAGCTTGTGCTAGTCACACGTCCGTGGGAGTATCGTTCGATCTCTTCGGGACGCTCGTGACCGCCGATAGACCGTCCGATCCGGCCGCAGCCGTTGCTGTGGAACTCGAAAAGCGGGACGTCGACGTCCCCACAGACTGGGCCGACGCCTACACCGAGGTCCACGTCGACGCCCCCGACGGCGCCGAGGTACCGCTTCCGGCACACGTCTCGCGTGCGCTCGCGAGCCGCGGCGTCGACGTCGAGCACAACGCCGCTCGGCGGGCGGTCGTCGCGGCTTTCGATCCGACAGTCGAGACCAGACCGGGCGCCGTCGAGGCGGTCGCGGCCGCACGCGAACGCGGACCGATCGCGATCTGTTCGAACTGCAGCGTGCCCGAACTGGTCGGTCGCACGCTCGTTCGGTCGGCGTTCGACCGTGACGACTTCGACGCCGTCGTCACGAGCGTCGGCTGTGGCTGGCGCAAGCCCGCCGCCGAAATCTTCGACCTCACCGCCAAGCGACTCGAGACCGACCCCGCCGACCTGATCCACGTCGGTGACGATCCGGCCACTGACGGCGGCGTCGAGGGCGTCGGCGGAACCGCCGTCTTGCTCGAGGACTGCCCGCTCGAGGGGGTTCCGGAGCGTCTGGCGGACGTGATGGCGGAGAGATGACCGCGGACGCGGCCATCGAACGGGTGCCCGGGCCAGCGACCGAGACGAATCTCGTGGCGGTCATGGGGGACCAACCGTGGTACTGACGACGATCGCACTGCTCGGCCTGGCCTTCGGTCTCGATCTGCTGATCGGCGAGCCGCCGAACGCTTTCCACCCGGTCGCGTGGTTCGGTCGTCTCGTCGGCGCGCTCGATCGAGAGTGGGCCGAAAGCGAACGCGGACAGCGACTGGCCGGCGTCGGGATCGCGCTGGTCGCGCCGCTTCTGCCGGCGGTGGCGGCAGCTGTCGTCGTCATCCTGGCGATCGAACTCTCGACTGCCATCGGCGCCGTCGTCGCCGGTCTGGTCCTCTTTCTGACGATCAGTCTGCGCTCGCTGCTCGAGCTCACGGACGGGGTCGTCGCCGCGACGGGGATCGACGAACCGGACGGTCCCGACGACCTCGAGACGGCCCGCGAGCGGGTCCGCGGTCTCGTCGGTCGCGACACCACAGCCCTCTCGCCGGCGGAGCTCCGCAGTGCGGCCGTCGAGAGCGCCGGCGAGAACCTCGCGGACGGCCTCGTCGCGACGCTGTTGCCCTTCGCCGTGCTCGCGCCGCTTTCACTGCCGCTGGCTGCGGCCGCTGCGGCGTGGGTCAAAGGCGTCAACACGCTGGATTCGATGCTGGGATACCCCTCGAAACCCCACGGCACTGCAAGCGCGCGACTCGACGATCTCGTGATGTGGCTTCCGGCCAGGATCGCGGCGGTCGCAATCGCCGTCGCCGGCGCCGATCCGCTCGCGCTCGCCCGTGCTCGCGAGTGGGCACGCGATCCACCATCACCCAACTCCGGGTGGCCGATGGCGACGCTCGCTTGCGTGCTCTCGATCCGCCTCGTGAAGGTCGACGTCTACGACTTGAACCCCGAGGCCGACCTGCCGACGCTCGAGGACGGCGAACGCGCGATCCCTGTCGTCGGCCTGGCTGCCGTCGTCACGGTCGTCGTCGCGGTCGCACTGGCTGCCGTCAGCGGCGCGTACGGACCGGCATTCGAGGACGCGACGTGGATCGTTGCGGGGGTGAGCCCGTGACCTCCCGCTGGCTCGCCGCCGTCCGCGGCGCGGTCGGATTCCTGACGCGATTGCCCGTCGGCTACCGCGACGGCGACTGGGCGGCGTTTCGCTCGCGGCCGGCGACGTTTCCGCTAGTCGGCCTCCTCGCGGGCGCGATCGCTTCGATTCCGCTGTTGGCTGCCGGGACGCTACCGGCGCCGACCGTCGGCTTCGGCTACCTGCTCGCGGTCTATGCCGTGATGGGGATCCACCACCTAGACGGCGTCGCGGACCTGGGTGACGCTCTCGTCGTCCACGGCGATGCCGAGCGCCGCCGTGAGGTGTTGAAGGACACGACGACTGGCGTCGGCGCGGTCCTCGCCGTCGCCGTCACCGTCGCGGGGCTTGCACTGGCTGGACTCGCACTCGCCGGACTGCCGGCTGTCACGGCCGTTTCGGTCGCGATCGCGGCCGAGGTCGGAACGAAACTCGGGATGGCCGCCATGGCCTGTTTCGGCCGGGCATCCCACGAGGGGATGGGACGGCAGTTCACCGAGGCCGCGACGCCTGGCGCGTTCGTCGTCCCGGCCGGGATCGTCCTCGCGGTTGCGGCGTTGATCTGGCCTCACCCGGCTGCGATCGCCGTCACCGGCGCCGTCGCCGGAATCGGCCTCCCCTGGTACTGGGCCGACCGCGCGCTCGGCGGTCTCAACGGCGACGTCTTCGGCGCGGCAAACGAAATCGGACGCATCGCCGGCGTCCACGCGGGGGTGATCGCGTGGACGCTGTTGTGATGTGTGGCGGCCTGGGCACTCGCCTCGAGAGTCCACACGAGAAGCCGCTCCATCCGATCGACGGCGTCCCGATGGTCGACCGCGTGCTCGCGGGACTGACCGACAGCCGCGTCGCGACGATCTACGCCGCGGTCTCGCCGAACGCCCCCGAGACGCGGGCTCACCTCGAGTCGATCGCCGCGGACCGATCGCGCGTGCGGACGATCGAGACCGCCGGCGAGGGCTACGTGGCCGACCTTCTCGGGATACTCGAACGACCTGCAATCGAGACGCCGGTGCTGACCGTCGCCGCGGATCTACCGCTGCTCGAGGGGCCTGCTGTCGACCGAATTCTCGCAGCCCACGGCGACCGCGACGCCTCACGAACCGTCTGTGTCCCAGTCGCGCTCAAACGCCGGCTGGGTGTGAGCGTCGACGCGACGCTCGAGCCCGACACTCATCTCGCGCCGACCGGGGTCAACGTGGTCGGCGACGCCGACGAATCCGAATCCATGACACACCTGAGCTACGATCCACGACTCGCGATCAACGTGAACCGACGCGAAGACGCCCGTGTTGCAGCGACCGAACTGCAACGATCGACGCCGGATGCGACCGAACGCTCCGGGGAGAGTCGATAGCTATGCACGTGATTCTTCCCGCCGGAACGACGGAGACGGCGCTGATAGACGGCATCAGCGCTGCCGGCGCAGCCCCGGCGCTGATGGAACACACGCCCTCGGCCGACGTCGAGATTCTCGAATACGGCGAGCCGACGATCGCACCCGTCACGCCGGTGAGTCCAACCGGCTGTCCGACACCGGCTGCGGTGACACGGGCCGCCCGCGAGGAGATCGGCTTCGGCCTCTCGGTCGTCGACGCCGGCCTCGCACAGCCTACCGGCGCGCCGACCGTCGACCTCGGCGTCGAGCCGGGTGCCGACGTGCGCGAACCTGTCGCCGTCCCGGAGGCCGAGGCGGTCTTCGACCGCGCTCACGCCTTCGGCGCGAGTCTGCCGGACGACGAGGTACTGATCGGCGAGACGATCCCCGGCGGTACGACGACGGCACTCGGCGTGCTGACCGCGCTCGGCGAGCCGGCCGGCGTCTCCTCGTCGCTCCCGCAAAATCCGATCGAGCGCAAGCGACGGGTCGTCGACGAGGCCCTCGCCGCGAGCGACCTCGAGCCCGGCGGCTGTACGGATCGTCCGCTCGAGGCGATCCGTGCCGTCGGCGACCCCGTCCAGGCGACCGTCTCCGGGATCGCTGCCGGCGCGCTCGAGGCCGGAATCGACGTCACCCTCGCGGGCGGCACCCAGATGGTTGCCGTCGCGGCCGTGCTCCGCCACGCCGACGTGGACGATCCACTGTCGATCGCGACCACGTCGTTCGTCGCCGACGAACAGGGCGAGCAACTCGGCGAGGTGTGCTACCGGTTGAACTGCGATCTCACGGTGACGGATCCCGGCTTCGACGAACGCGACCACGTCGCCGCGGAGCGCTACTGTGCCGGTGAGGCGAAAGAGGGCGTCGGGATGGGCGGTGCGCTCTCCGTGGTTCCCGACGACCGGATGACCGACGTCGTCGATCGGTTCGAAGCGGTGTGTGACCGACTCGGAATTGACGCCGAAACCGGAGCCGACACCGAAGCGGCGACGCCGCCTTCGGAGTCGAACACGGCCACTGCGCCGGAGGGGGACCGTGAACCCTGATGCGGTACGTGCCGGCAAACGGGTCCCCCACGGCGGCGAGACCGACCGGGACGTCCTCGACTTCTCGGCCAACACCACCCCGTCCGTACCCGACGGCGTCGACGCGGTGTACGAGGATGCACTCGAGGCCGCCCGCCGGTATCCCGACGACGAGTATCCCGAATTCCGGGCCGCAGCGGGCGAGTTCGTCGGCTGCGATCCCGATCGAGTGATCCCGACCCCTGGCGGGTTGGCCGCGATTCGGCTGGCGATGGAGATCACGCTCGAGTCCGGCGACGAGGCGTTGGTTCCCGTCCCGAGTTTCGGCGAGTACGCCCGCGAAGTGGAGTTACAGGGAGCATCGCCGCGATTCGTCTCTCACGACGAGATACTTACAGCGGACGACGACGACCTCGAGTCCTGTGCGCTCGCGGTCGTCTGTACGCCGAACAATCCGACGGGCGAGGCGGCCGACCCCGACGAACTGGCGGCCTTCGCGGATCGCTGTGCGGACGCCGACACGACGCTGCTGGTCGACGAGGCGTTTCTCGGCTTCACCGACTTGCCGTCGGCCACACGCCTCGAGGCCGCGAACGTGATCGTCGCCCGGTCGCTGACCAAACTGTTCGGTCTGCCGGGGCTACGCGCCGGGTTCGCCGTCGCGACCGGCGACCGACGGGACGCCCTCGAGACGGCCCGCCGGGCGTGGTCGCTCGGCACGCCGGCCGCGCGGGTCGGCGCGTACTGCCTGCGTCAGGACGCGTTCGTCCGCGAAACGCGCGATCGCGTCGCCCGCGAACGCGAGCGACTGCGTGACCGTCTCGACGAACGCTTCGACGTCGCCCCGTCGGATGCTCCGTATCTGCTGTGTGACGTCGGCGACCGATCCGTCGACGACGTCGTTGCGACGGCTCGCGCCGATGGTGTTGCGATCCGGGACGCGACGACGTTCCGCGGGCTCGATTCACACATCCGCGTCGCCGTCAAGGACCGCGTGGCGAACGACCGACTGCTCGCGGCGCTCGGCGTGTCCGAGAACGACGGAAGCGACGCCGAAACTGACGGCCACGGTACCGCTACTCGAGAATGACCGACGACGAACGAGCGGCCGAGACGACTGACGCGGTCGCCTACGACGCCGTCCGGCGTGACGGCGTGCTCCGCGTCCGGCGGCCGGAAACCGAGTGGCTCTCAACGGGCTGGAACGGCGGCCGTCGGACCGCCGATTGTGCGTACAACGTTTCCGTTCCCGAGGGGTGGGACCGGACCGACCTCGGCGCGTACGTCGACGAACGCCTCGAGCGCGCCGGGTTCGTCGCTGACGACCGCGACGTCGAGGGCCCAGCGCTGCTTACCGGCGTCGAGCAGGTCGACGCCCGCGGCGCACAGTACGGTTCCGTGACGGCCTACGCGACGGCCGGGATCTCGAACCCGGCCGCCTTACCGATGGAGCCATCCGGCGACCCGACGGCTCCCGACCGCGAGACCGTCGATACGCCGCCGGGACACGGGACGGTCAACGTCATCGTCGGAACGACGCGGGCGCTCGAGCCCGGCGCGCTGGCAAATCTGGTCGCCGTCGCCGCAGAGGCAAAAGCCACGACGCTGCTCTCCGAAAGCGGGTTTCCGGGGACGACGACGGACGCGATCGTCGCCGGCCACGATCCGACCGGCGAACGGACCGTCTTCTCCGGCAGCGGGACCGACGTGGGCGCGGCGACGCGGGCCTGCGTCCGAGAGGCCGTACGGGCGGCGCTTCGTGCCCACTACGACGACCGGGAAGAGACCGTGCCCGAATCGGCGACGGAGGCGGTCTATGGCGTCTCGACTGACGTCAGAGCGGACGTCTTCCGCCCGCCGCTCGAGGAACGGTAGCTGGCCGATACGAACTACTGTACACGGTCTGCTGTCCGTCAGTGTCGGCGCGACCGCGACCATTCGGCGGTCGCGTCTGTAATCGGACAGCGGTTCGTGTATCCGTCCGAAAGTCGATCGATGTACACCTTTTACCCGTCTCGAGCCGAACCGCAGACGATGGCTGGGGAGGAAGAGAACGACCCGACAGTGATCCGATCGCTCGCGCTCTCGCCGGAGGACGTCGTGAACGCGTACGCATACACCCAGGAGAACCCGGGTGAGGCCGTCCTGCGGGTAACGCCGCCGTTTCACGGCCGGATGCGGGCACGCATTCACGTTTACCACCGCGACGACACCGAACTAACCGGCGCCGTCCACGTTCCGCCAAGCGACGTCCTCGAGGGAGACGTCGTCGCGGACTATCCGGACTTCGAGGACGAACTCGAGGTGGCGACGCCCGAGGAGACCGAGCGGATCCGCAAGCGCCACGCCGAGGCCGTCGAGACGTGGCAGGAACGGGCGCGTGAAGCGGTCGTCGACGCGGTCACGATCGAAACCGACGCCGGACCTCACCTCGTCGAGATCAAACGGGTGGGCTGACTGACGTTTCGAACCGCCGTCTGGCGACGGACGGCTACCGGACGATACCGCTGATCGTGGCCCCCGCCGACGGGCTATCGGGGTTGGAGCGTCGACCGAAGCCACGCATCGAGCGTTTCGGGGAGTGCGTCGCGGGTCTCCGGTTCGACGACGAACCGTTCCGTATCCGTCCGTTCTTTTACCGCGCCGATGAACTCGTCCGACCCGTCCGACTTGATCGCCGAAAGCACCGGCGTCGGCGACTCGAGTGCGCGCCTCGTCTCTTCGCGGAACCGCTCGCTCTCGAGTTGCATCGGAGCGATCTCGTCGACGACGATACAGTCGGCCGATTCGATGGCGGTCGGCAGCGCCGTCCCAGCGAGTCGATCGACGGCTGCTACGTCGACGCCGTACTTTCCGACGCTCGGGCCGTCGTACTCGACGTGGGCCATCACCGCGCGCTCCCCGCTTGCGATATCGACGATCTCGAAGCCGACGCGCTCGCCGTCCTCGCGACGTTCGGGACTCGAGAGCCCGCCGACGGCGTAGCCGTCTTCGCGGAGCCGCGAGACGGTGCGCTCGAGGGCGGTCGTCTTGCCGCTGCGTGGAGGGCCGGTGACCAGCGCGTTCGTCGCCATCGTCGTTGCGTGTTCCTTGGTGAGCGATCGAGGAAAAGACGCTTTCCCCGTCGCGTACGTTACCGGTCCCCCGCACCGTTTTCACGAGCTCTGTGGGAGGTCGTTACATGACACGAGCGGACGACCGTCCGTCGGACGAACCGACGCGCCGGCGTATCCTCGGGGAGGCAGGTGTCGGACTAGCGGGACTCGCCGGTGTTGGCGCCAGCACCGGTGCGATCGGAGTCGGCGGGACGACCAGTGAGTCGAACGCGACTGCTCGAGCCACACAGAACGTAGCGGTCGACGAGCAGCCGCTGCTGGACGCCCATACACATCTCATCCCCGAAGCGACGATGGACAGGGAGCCCCTCGAGGCCGCCGAACTGGTGGTGTGGATGGACGACAACGGCATCGATCGGGCGGTCGTCCACGCCCTCGACTCACCGGAGGCCTATCCCGTCCAGGCGCCGAGCTGGTGGGTCCTCGAGCAGGTCGAACCGTATCCGGACCGACTGATTCCGTTCTGTACAGTCGACCCGCGGACGCTCGTCTACGAGGCGGATTTCGGGGCCGTCACGGCGCTGTTCGAACGATACCTCGAGCAGGGAATGCAGGGGTTCGGCGAGCTGAAACCCGGACTCCCCGTCGACGACTCGCGGCTCCACTGGCTGTACGAGCGCTGTGCCGACGACGGACTGCCGATCCTCTTTCACATGGACGACAAGGCGATGCTCGACGACGTTGGACTCCCCCGACTCGAGGACGTCCTGGCCTCGTATCCCGAGGTCGACTTTCTCGCACACGCTCACGCGTGGTGGGCCCACATCTCCGCAGACGTCGGCCCCGACGACCGTGGCGCGTATCCGACCGGCCCGGTCGAACCGGGTGGACGGGTCCCCGAACTGTTGTCGACGTACGACAACGTCTACGGCGATCTCTCGGCGGGTTCGGGGTGGAACGCACTCACGCGAGACCCGGCGTACGCACAGGGCTTTCTCGAGGACCACCACGAACAGCTGCTCTTCGGTACCGACTACCTCGCACCCGGCCAGGAGGTCCCGCAGTTCGAGTTGTTCGAGCGGTTCGACCTCTCCGAAGACGCGTGGGCGAATATCCGATACCGAAACCTCGAGGGGGTACTCGAGTGATCGACTCGCTATGGTACCGTCCCCAGCGTCGACTGCTGTCGGCTGCGTTCATCCAGCAGTTCAGGCGTGGACCGCCACTAGCCCACCCAGCTTATTCGAACAGGTCCTCGTGACGGCCGGCGAGGTTCGTGTACTCACCCGAGGAGAACTCCTCGAAGATCTCCGCAGCGTCGATCGTCGTCTCCTCGAGCGGCGTGACTTCGGCCGGGACGCCGCGGACGAACGACTCCGGTGGAATCTCGTACTCGTCGGGGATCACCGTTCCGGCGGCGACGACGCTCCCCGTGCCGACTATCGCATCCGTGTTCAGCGTCGCGTTGAAACCAATCAACGTCTCCTCCTCGACGGTCGCCTCGTTGAGGACGGCGCCGTGGCCGATCATGACTCGATCCGCAAGTTCGGAGGCGTGGATCGTCGCGTTGTCGCCGACGTGTGACTGGCGCCCGATCCGTACCGGCCCGATATCACCGCGACAGACGACTCCCGGCCAGACGCTCGCGTCGGCTTCGACGTGGACGTCCCCGACGAGCGTCGCGTCCCGACTCACCGCGGCGTCGTCGTCGATCGTCGGTGTCGTCCCTTCGAACGCATACGTTCGACTGTCGACCATACCTGATAGGGGCCACGTCGCCGGATATAAGCGTTCGTTCTCGCTGACACGAATCTCATCGGAGCAGACGGCTCAGGGACCGCAGCCGGCGATCGGCGACGACGCTTTGCCCCTCGAGGGTGTTTACATCCCATGCTCGTCCTCGGCGACGCACACGCGGCCGACGGGGCCAACCGCGAGACGCTGCTCGAACTGTATCGACGCCTCGAGCCGGACCTCGTCCTCCAGGTCGGTGACCTCCAGCACTACGAGCTGCCGGCACCGACGTGGTTCGTCGCGGGTAACAACGAGGACCTCGACGTCATCGAGGCGCTGCGGGCAGGCGAGGCCCCGCCGTCGGTCGATGACGCCCACTTGCTCGCGAGTACCGCCGCGACCGTCGACGGCCTCCGCGTGGCCGGCCTCTCCGGGAACTTCGCCCCGACCAAATACGACTGCTCGCGCGAGGATCTCGAAGGCAAACGGCGACGCCACTTCACTCGCGACGACGTCGAACGGGCGGCCGCCCTCGAGGACGTCGACGTGTTCCTCACCCACGAAGCGCCGACTGGGTTGCTCTCCTACGGTTACGATCCCGGCTGCGAGCACGTGACCGACCTGCTCGAGACGCTTTCCCCGTCGCTCTGTCTCGTCGGCCACCATCACCGCCATCGGGAGGCCGATATCGCCGACACCCACGTGGTGAGCCTCGCGCCCGCCTGGGAGCGATACTACACGCTCGAGTCCGACGCCGGCTCGCTCCGACTCGAGGCCCACGATCACGATTTCGGTCCGGATGACGCTGCTGCAGAGTGAGTTCTGAAGGTTCCTATCAGAAATAGTTTACACCAGCAGATATAACAGCGCGTCTCCGATACGACGGAACGAATGTGGTTCGAGTCGACCCAGGTCGAACTCGTCCGCGATACGTTCCCCGAATGGATGGCCTTTCTCTTTGCCTTCCTCTCCTATCTCGGGAGCGTCTGGTTCGTCGCACCCGTCGTCGTCCTGGCCTACTGGTTCCGTGATCGCCACCGCTTCGCGTCGTGGCTGGGGATCGTCCTGGGCTGTTACGCTGTCATGGTTGCTCTCAAAGGGCTGTTCATGACGCCACGTCCAGACGTCGGTCCCGCGATCGCACCCGACGCCCTCCCGACGGCCGCTGCCCTGCTGTACGCACCGGCCGTCGAGGTCCACACGACAAGTTTCCCAAGCGGCCACGCAATCGCGGCGGTGGTCGTCTGGGCGATGCTGGCGCTCGAGTCCGACGTCGGGACCCGGCGAACGCGGTTTGCCGCCGCCGGGACGATGGTCGTCCTCGTTTCGTTCGCCCGGATCGGTGCGGGTGTCCACTACCCGATCGACGTGGTCGTCGGCGCCCTCGTCGGGGTCTGTTACGTCGCGCTCGCGCTGGCGATCCGGGACCGTGCCCGCCGTCGTGGCGCCCACGTCGCGACGACCGCGATGTTCACGATGGGGGCAATCCTCTCTCTCGTCGCTTTTTCGACTAGCGGCAAACCCGACGCTATGGCGCTGTTCGGCGGCTGCGTCGGTGCCTTGCTCGTCTGGCAGTACGCGACGCCGTCCCGAGAGCCGTGGCCGGTCGCCACTCGAGTCTTCGCTCACGCCGCCTTGGGACTCGGCGTGCTCGGACTGGTCGCGCTTACTTTGCTCGTCGTCGACAGCACGCTCGTCTGGTTCGGCGTCGGATTCGTCGGCGGCGTGATCGTCGTCGGTCTGCCGACGTTCGCTACGCGAACCGACACCGTGTCCGCCCAAGTGGAGACCTCGAGCTAGTACCGTTGCCAACGGCTCATACGGCCTCCTGTAGTCAATTACCGCCGATCGCCAGGACGGGGTCGGCGATCGGCGGTACATAGTTACAGCAGGCCGTATCAGGCCTGGGACGCCACTGACTACGACACGAACTCGAGTCGCGGACGTCAGACGTCGATACTGGTGGGATAACGGATCACTGATACTACCGGACACCAGTCATACTGCCGGACAGCAGTCAGTAACACGTCGGTCGCGAACTCGCGGCCGTCACCCGTTGGGACGGCCGCAGTCACACGACCGATCGGTGAATCGTGCTGTCCGGCAGTATCAGTACACCACTCGATCGCGTCTCGACGCCTGTCGCCCCGCGAGGGCGTCTCGAATGCGATCGGTATCTGCAGCGTGTTGTCCGGCAGTATGAGAAAACGGGCAGTGTTCGAATCGAGCCGAAACGGCCAATCGTCGTCAGAACGTCTCGAGATAGCGGTCGAGTTCCCACTGGGAGACGTCGATGAGGTACTCCTCGAACTCCTGGCTCTTTGCTTCGATGAACTTGGGGGCGACGTGTTCGCCGAGCGCGTCGTAGACGACCTCGTCGTCTTCGAGGGCCTCGATGGCATCGCCGAGGTTCGACGGCAGCGTGTCGATACCGTACTCCTCGCGTTTCTGTTCGTCGAACTCGTAGATGTTCTCGCGGACCGGGTCGGGACACTCGAGGTCCCGTTCGATACCGTCGAGACCGGCATGGATCATGACGGCGATGGCGAGATAGGGGTTACACGAGGGATCCGGCGAACGGAGTTCGATACGCGAAGCAGCGGGGACGCGGGCCGCGGGCTTGCGGATCAGCGACGAGCGGTTGCGGTCGGACCAGGCGACGTAGACGGGCGCTTCGTAGCCGGGCACCAGACGCTTGTAGCTGTTGACCGTCGGGTTCGCGACGGCCGTGATCGCCGGCGCGTGCTCGAGCACACCGGCGGTGAAGGCACGAGCTTCGTCACTGAGGTCGAACTCGTCGCTCTCGTCGTGGAAGGCGTTCTCGCCGTCCTCGGTGAACAGCGAGATGTGGGTGTGCATCCCCGAGCCGTTGACCTTCGGAATCGGCTTTGGCATGAACGTCGCGTGGTAGTCGTGTTGGGCAGCGATAGCGCGGACGACCGTCCGGAAGGTGGCGACGTTGTCGGCCGTCGTCAGCGCGTCGTCGTACTCGAAGTTGATCTCGTGTTGCCCTTCGGCGACTTCGTGGTGGCTGGCCTCGACCTCGAAGCCCATGTCCTCGAGTCCGTAGATGATGTCACGACGGACGTCCGAGGCGAGGTCCTTCGGCGCGAGGTCGAAGTAGCCGCCGGCGTCGTTCGTCTCGGTCGTAGCGCGACCCTCCTCGTCCTCTTCGAAAAGGAAGAACTCCGGTTCGGGTGCGGCGTTGACCGTGTACCCCATGTCGTTTGCGCGCTCGATCGCCTGCTTGAGCACGTAGCGTGGGTCGCCCTCGAAGGGTTCGCCCGTGGTCGTGTCGTAGACGTCACAGATCATTCGGGCCGCGGCGCTGTCTTCTTTCCGGCGCCACGGGAGAATCGCAAACGTCTCCGGGTCGGGAACCAGACGCATGTCCGATTCCTGGATCCGGACGAAGCCCTCGATCGAGGAGCCGTCGAAGTAGATCCCTTCAGTAAACGCTTTCTCGGCCTGGCGGGCGGGGACGGAAACGTTCTTTACAGTTCCAAGAATATCAGTAAATTGTAGGCGGAGGAAGTCGACGTCCTTTGCTTCGATCTCGTCTAACACCGCCTGCTCGGCCTCGGTGATGTTTCCGCTTGTCATCTTTCTCGTCGTGGTACCCAAGTAACTCTGCTACTAAAACCCTACTGCTCTAAGCAAATCTTCTCTCCTCCTCTTGGAACTGTATATTCGTAAATTTCTAAAGGCATCAGTGAGAGGTTGCGTGTGATGACGTACGAAAATCTCGATGCAAAACTAGTAAATGCACTTCTCGGCGACGGGCGAGCGAGCCTTCGAAGCCTCGCCGAGGAACTCGACGTCTCCGTGACGACCGTCTCGAATCACCTCTCCGATCTCGAGGAACAGGGCGTCATCGAGGGCTACACGCCACGGGTCGATTACGATGCAGTCGGCTACGACGTCACTGCCGTCATCCAGCTGCAGGTCGAAGGAAACGCCTTGCCCGACATCACCGACACGCTGAAAGACCACCGCCAGATGATCTCCGTCTACGAGGTCACCGGCGACTACGACGTCATCGCCATCGGGAAGTTCAAAGACACCGACGGGATGAACGATCAGATCAAGGAGTTGCTAACCGACCCCGACATCAAGGCCTCGAACACGAGCGTCGTCCTCAACGCCGTCAGTGAGAACGAACAGTTCGAACTCGAGGTCGAGGATACCTGATACGGTCTCCTGTAGCCATTTCCCACCGGTCGCCCTGTCTGGCGATCAGCGGTACATCGGTACAGCAGTCCGTACGAGTCGATATCAGTCGTCGTCGGCGACACGAAGATACGTGCACACTGACACAGCGTAGCCGATACATCAGTTCTCGAGACGATTTCTCGTCGATTCCCGACGTCGACCGTATCAGTGCCGGAGATACAACACCGTCAGGCCGAGTCCCAGCAACAATACCCCCCACCACAGCGAGTCGCCGGGCAACACCTTCAAGACGAGCGTGACGATGCCGGAGGAGATCAGCGACCAGCCGAACGTGGTTTGAAACGCCATAGCCGGCGTAGGATAGCCATTACAAAAGATCACCGGCTTGCCAAAAACTGGCCGTCACCGGCGATCGAATCGGGCCACAGAACGGTTCTCGAACGATCGTCGCTCTCTCGAGCAAAAATCGGTTCGCAGATGCGGATCTTCGGTTCCCGTCTGCTCATACTGCCGGACAGCAGTCAGTAACCCGTCGATCGCGAATTCGCGACCGATCGGTGAATAGTGCTGTCCGGCAGTATCACGGACGTATAACGTCCGGTCGGAGAGTGCGTGGGACCTACGGTCCAGCGCTACTCGTGTTCAACGGTCCTCCGACGGACTGCTGGTGGTCATCCGGGACGAACGCCCGTAGGAATGGGTCGGGAGAACGGTACGGCCGACCGTATGGGTCGCTTCGGTCGTTGCGAGCGGCGCTTACATCATGCCGCCCATGCCGCCGCCCATGCCGCCCATGCCGCCGGGGGCACCGCCTTCTTCCTCTTCACCTTTGTCGGTGGAGAGGTCGCCGGCGGAGATGATGTCGTCGATCTTGAGGACGAGGTTCGCGGCCTCGGCAGCGGAGGTAACGGCCTGCTCTTTGGCGTGGGCCGGTTCGACGACGCCGGCCTCGTAGGTGTCTTCGACGTCGCCGGTGAAGACGTTCAGGCCAGCCTCGACGTCGCCGTCGTCGTGAGCCGCACGCAGGTCGACGAGCGTGTCGATGGAGTCGAGTCCAGCGTTCTCGGCGAGGACACGCGGGACGAGCTCGAGCGAGTCGGCGAAGGCCTCGACGGCCAGCTGCTCGCGACCGGAGACGGAGTCGGCGTAGTCACGCAGCCGCGAGGCGAGTTCGACTTCGATGGCACCGCCGCCAGCGAGGACGCGGCCGTCGGAGACGGTCTGGGCGACGACGTCGAGGGCGTCGTTGACGCCGCGCTCGAGTTCGTCGACGACGTGGTCGGTCGAGCCACGCAGCAGGAGGGTGACGCCGTGGGCGTCCTCACCCTCGACGTAGAACAGCTCGTCTTCCTCGTCACGGGTGACGTCACCGTGACCGAGGTCGTCTGCCTCGGCGCTGTCGAGGTCGGAGACGACGGCCGCACCGACGACCTCCGAGAGGAACTCGAGGTCGGACTTCTTGGCGCGGCGGACGGCGAGGATGCCTTCCTTGGCGAGGTAGTGCTGAGCCAGGTCGTCGATGCCCTTCTGACAGAAGACGACGTCGGCGTCGAGGTCGGCGATCTGGTCGACCTTCTCGCGGAGCTGTTTCTCCTCGCGGTCGAGGAACTGCTGGAGCTGGTCCGGATCGGTGACCGAGACCTCGGTGTCGATGTCGGTCTCCTCGACTTCGATGGCCTCGTTCAGCAGCAGGATGTCGGCGTCCTCCGCCGCGTTCGGCATGTTGTCGTGGACCGGGTCCTTGTCGACGATGCCGCCCTCGAGGAGGTCGGACTCGCCGGCGCTGCGACCGGTCTGGGTCTCGATGTTGAGGAACTCGAGGTCGACGACGTTCTCGCCCTCGTCGTTCTCGACGGTGACCTGGCTGACGGCCTCGACGATCAGTTCGGCGAGATACTCCTTGTTGACCTCGGTTCCCTTGCCGGTCATCGATGTCTCGGCGACCGAGCGCAGGAGCTCCTCGTCTTCGGTGTCGACGTCCTGGGCGATGTCGTCGATCTCCTCACGGGCCTGCTCGCTGGCCATGTGGAAGCCTTTGATGATCGCCGTCGGGTGGATGTCCTGCTCTAAGAGGTCCTCGGCGTTCTTGAGGAGTTCGCCGGCGATCGCGACGGCCGTCGTGGTGCCGTCGCCAGCCTCGTCTTCCTGCGTCTCGGCGACCTCGATGATCATCTCGGCCGTCGGGTTGTCGATGTCCATCTCCTGAAGGATGGTGACGCCGTCGTTGGTGATGGTGACCGATCCCATCGAGTCGACGAGCATCTTGTCCATCCCCTTCGGGCCGAGTGTCGACCGAACGGCCTCGGCGACGGCACGGGCCGCGGAGATGTTGTAGTCCTGCGCGTCCTTGTCCTTGACGCGCTGGGAGTCCTCGCTCATTACGATCATCGGCTGTCCCTGCTGCATTCGCTGGCTCATAGTCAGCTGATTCATTGATTGTGATTCTACATAAGTGTTTTGGTATGCCGAGTTCGTGCCGAGCACGACCGATTGAGAGAAGCCGACGAAATCGCCGTAGTGCGACCCGTTCGCCGATCTATCGTGGTATATGTTATCGTCTGCTATCCATGCTACTAAGGGCCCGTCGCCGACACATTTAAATATAGTTGGATAGCGGTCCCGGGAACGTGGTCACGAACGACTCGAGACGGACGGGTCGATGCCGCTCCCGGCGACGAGATGAGACGAAGCGACTCCGTCTCGGCTACGTCTCGAGCGGTTCGACCAACGACGGCTCGTCGGTCGATGGATCGTTGACCGCCTGCGAAACCGGATCGGCGCGCATCTCGTCGGCGGGATAGGGGTCGAGCAACGCAGCTGGATCGTCGGCCGTCAACCACTCCCGTTCGGCGTCGGGATCGAGGATGACCGCCATCCGATGGTGGAGGTCCTCGATCAGTTCGTTCGGCTCGGTCGTCACGATGGTAAACGTCTCGAGTGGGCCGTCGTCTTCAGGAGTCGTCTCGAGACCGCCGCCGAACGCGTCGAGGCCGGCCTGTGTCGTCTCGTCCTCGGGCTCCCAGCGCTCCCACAGCCCTGCCATCGCGAACGGCCGACCGTCTTCGAAGGCGACCCTGTAGGGCTGTTTGCCGCCGTCGGTCTCGACCCATTCGTAGAAGCCATCCGCCAGAACCAGACATCTGCGTCGCTCGTAGGCTGTCCGAAAACTCGGTTTTTCGTCGACTGTCTCCGCACGCGCGTTGATGATCCCGCCGCTGTCGTCCTCGGCCCACGACGGCACCAGCCCCCACTCGAGACGACGGATCTCGTCGGGCGCGTCGTTCGTGATCACCGGGAGCTGTTGACCCGGTGCCATGTTGTACCGAGGCGTAAACTCGGGTTCCGAATCGGCGACCCGCGCGCCGAACCGCTCCTCGAGGTCGTCGGACTCGAGCGTCAGCGTGTAGCGACCGCACATACCCGACCACTCGGTGTCCCTGGTAAAGCATCGTTCGGTGACGCCTCCCTTCGCGTCCGGGGGATGCGGTGACCGACAACGCGTTCCGGTCTCGCCCGCTCCCGCCGGCCGACACCGTCCGGCGAACGTACTCGAGGCGGTAATCGGCCGGACCGGATTGGTCCGATAGTACGACTCTCAGGCCCGGTAAGGGGTCCATACTCCTGCTGAAACCGACGGTAGGCACCCTGTTACGATATCCGATCCCGCCGGAGCACTCGATGGGGTCATGATGACGGATCCATACGAACTGGTGGTGTGTCAAAGCGGTGAACTCGAACTTCGCGATCCGGACGACCCCGACTGCTGGATTACGACCGACTCGCCGGCCGAAATCACGCGGTAACCGTCTCGCCTCCATGGTACCGTACCCCGATTATTTTTCGATCGAGTACCGACGTTCCGATGCCAGTCGTTGAGCTGTAGTAATACCGTTTCAAAACGCCAGAACAGGGATATCAACTGCCCTCAGAGAGGGCTTGTCAGTAACCTCGACCTCGATCCCGAACTGGGAGTAGCATCGCTAACTCGGCGTCCTCGGTCCTGACTTCAGGGCGTATTGACTGACACCCCTCCGCCGTGACGACTGGGGGCCACGACGGAGATAGCGTTTTGCGACGTTTTTGGCTGCGTTGTAATCCGCGTGATTGCGCTTCCCGCACGACTGGCACTCGAATTCGTTTCCAGCACGATTCCCATCGTGTGTGAACCCGCAGTCAGCACACCGTTTCGACGTGTTTTGCGGCTCCACTGTTTCCACGAATATTCCCTCGGTTTCGGCTTTGTATTCGACGAACTCCGTTAGCGTTCGAAACGCCCACTGCGAGTGCCACTCCGCCTCGGGAAGTCGCGTTCGAATCCCCTCGAGGTCCTCGAACACAATACCATCGCAGTCGTATTCGAGTGCTTCTTCGACGATTCCGTTCGCGACGACGTGAAGCACGTGACGGGCGTGGCGGCGCTCGCGTCCGGCTCGGTTCTCAAGCGTGCGGTGTGCAGACTGCGTTCCCGTCTTTTGTAACCCATTGCGTGTCTTCTCGAATTCGTGCCGAGCATGGGTGAGAGCACCCGCGCTGAAAAACCGAGCCGTACTAGTGACTGCGATCTGATTCACGCCGAGATCAACACCAAGAACCGTTCCGTTCGTGGTCGCTGACTCGTCGTTATCGGCGTTCGGTTTTCGAAATCCGAGGTGAAGATACCAGTCACCGCCGCGGTAGTGAAGCGTGCTTTCCGTGTACTCCCACTCTTCGTCGTCCAGAAATTGGTACTGATACCCATCACTGTCGTTCGGAAGCACGAGATCGGCACGGACTCGAGCGTAGTCACCGAGCGTCGTAAGCGAAACCTGTTCGCGATCATGGAAGACGGTCATCGACCGTTTATCGTACGTGATCGACCGTGCGGTAAACTGTGGCTTGCTGGCCTTCTTGCCGCTCTGCAGTCTCTCGTTACAGGAGCTAATGGCATCTCCCGCTCCGTGACAGGCGAGCACTGCGTGTTGACTACCGAGTTCGGTTTCGTCACGAACCTGCTCGTATGCGAGGTCCTGGACATCGGACTTCGTTTCGCACACCCCCCACGCGAGGTCGACGACGAGATTACACGCGTCGCGCCACTCGTCGATCGTCTCGAGCAACAGCCGCTCGTCTTCGCCGCTGAGTCCTGTTAATCGTGTGATTACCGTGCGATGATGGTAGTCGTCTGATGACACACAGTCCGTTATTATTAGTAATGGAGATAATAATAATAATAATAATAACGGTTCGTGGGATGCTCGATCGATACTGCTTCGGGCAACTCCCGATTCATGAGACAGATATAGTAGTGTAATTGAAAATGGATTTAGAATTAGAATAGGCGTTTCAGGTGCTAATGAGGCTGAAATCGGGAGAAGCGCCAGGACTGGGATTTGAACCCAGAATCCCGAAAGGGAACACGCTTTCCAGGCGTGCGCCTTACCGTTCGGCCATCCTGGCTCACTTCACCCTAATGGCGTCCGTCGTTTAACTCTTACTTTTATCGTCGGTCTCGTGTGAATCGTTTTCACGCAACGCACGTCGGGCCGACCATTCGGCGACGCGATGCTCGAGTCTGTACGCACAGGCGGTCGTTCCGACGCCGACGAGGGCTGCGATGGCGGCGCCCTGGGCAAGTGACACGAGTGGGTCGACGGCCAGCGCGTAGCCCTGGACGAGCACCAGGAAGGCTAGAAATCCGACGATACCCCACAGCACCGCGGAGTAGACGCGCGGGCGGAGTCCGAGTGGAGCCATACGCTACTCGAGCGTGGCGATGGCTTCGAGTTCGACGCCGACGCCTTTGGGGAGGGCGGCGACCTCGATGGCGCTGCGGGCGGGCGGTTCGTCGTCGAAGTAGTCGGCGTAGGCCTCGTTCATCGCGTCGAAGTCGTCGATGTCGTCGAGGAAGACGGTGACTTTGAGGACGTCCGTAGCGTCGGCGTCTTCTTCCTCGAGGATCGCGACGAGGTTGTCCAACGCTTGCTCGGTCTGGACGGCGATCGGTTCGTCCTCGAGGAGGTCGCCGTCGGGGGTTAGCGGAATCTGACCGGCGGTGAACAACAGCGAGTCGTCGGTCGTCGCCTGGCTATAGGCGCCGACGGCGGCCGGTGCGGCGTCGGTCTCGGTGACGCGTTTCATAGTCGGTGGCTCGGTCCGCGACGGCTTAAAAGCGGGCGAACTCCATCCACGTTCACCGCGTGTCAGGAACCGACCCTGCCTCGAGTGGCGGCACTGTTCACGGCAATTATATTACGGATTGCTGATAATCCCCACGGGAAACCGTGATCGGGCCGGTGAGCCAGACCGTCGGTGCCGGAGGGTGGCGATGAGCGGGCCACACCACGTCGCGGCGTGGATCGTCGATCACGCCGCTCTCGTTCTCGTCGTGGGGCTGTTGCTCACGGCGCTTTTCGGCGTCGGTCTGACCGATCTCGAGAGCGATTCCTCACTCGAGCAGTTCGAGAGCGAGTCGCCGGAACACGAGGCACTGACGAGCGCCTCGGAGCGGTTTTCGGACGAAAGCGCGGCCAACGAGACGAGCGTCCAGATCGCCGTCCACGGGGACGACGCCGACGTCCTCTCTCGGGAGTCGCTGATCGCGACCCTGGAGCTTCAGGCGGCGATCCGTGAGGACGAGCGGGTTGCGCCGACGCTCGTCGACGAGGAGCCGACGGTCGGTCTCGCGAACGTGGTCGCAACGTCGATCATCCACCAGGACGACGTCGACGCGCTCGAGCAACGAGCCGAGGAGTTACGCCAGCGCGAGCAACGGCTCGACGAGACCACCGCGGAGTTACGGACGGGACTCGAGGAAGTTCGCGCCCTCCAGCGGGAGTACGATCAGTTGAACGACTCCTACGAGGCGGGAGAGATCGACGAGCAACGGTACCAGAACCGCTCCAGTGAGCTGGAGGGGGAGATCGATGCCATCGTCGAGCGCGCCACTGCCGATCTCGATTCGAGCGAAACCGATCGGTTCGAACGTGCGGTCGAGACCGTCCGATCGACACAGCGAGAACTGAGCACACTCGAGCGCGACGAGTTCGACAGCGAGGCCGCCTACCAGCGCCATCGCGACCGACTCGAGGACGACCTGTCGGCGGCCTACACTGACGGAACAGTCGGTGTCTTGCGCGGCGAGTACGAACAGCTCAACGCGGCACACGACGAGCTCGTCGCCGAGCGGAAGGCACTCGAGACGGCGTCCCAGCCGCCGCTGACCGACCAGATCGACACGCTCGAGACGGTAAACGAGTCGGTATACGACGAAACGCTCGAGCGACTCCTCGAGAGTGATTCCGACGATCCGTTCGGTGGGCTCGCAGTCGAGTTCCTGCCGGCCGACGTCGAGCCGGGGTCGGAACCGGTCGAGACGCACCTGCTCGTCGTCACACAAGAGCTCGATACCGGAGAGGACGAGACGGGACTGGACGCCATCGACGACGAACACGTCGAGGGGCAGCGAGCGATCGCGTCGGTGGCGAGCGAATACGGTACCGCGTCGGATCGGGAGTACGCCGTCTTCGGATTCGGTCTCCTGGTAGACGAAATCGACCGATCGCTGGGTGATAGCCTGGCGATCGTCGGCCCGATCGCGGTGGCGTTCGTCGTCGTGACGCTGTCGATCGCGTACCGCGATCCGCTCGATATCGCGCTCGGACTCGTCGGGGTTCTGGCGGTGGTGATCTGGACGCTAGGATTCATGGGGTGGGCGGGGATCGCGATCAATCAGGCGCTCGTGGCCGTCCCCGTGTTGCTGGTCGGGTTGTCGATCGACTACGCCGTCCACGTGATCATGCGCCATCGCGAGCACCGTTCGGGGTCGGGGGAGCGAGCAACGATGGGAGACGACGACGGCAGTGGCGTTCGCGGGGCGATGGTCGTGGCTCTGGCCGGCGTCGGCGTCGCGCTCACGTGGGCGACCGTGACGACGGCGATCGGCTTCCTCTCGAATCTCGTGAGTCCGGTGGCACCGATCCGGGAGTTCGGGCTCGTTAGCACGGTCGGGATCCTCGCCGCGTTCGTGGTCTTCGGAGCCGTTATCCCAGCGGCGAAGGTCGCACTCGAGACGCGCCTCGAGCGACGCGGACGAGACCGCCGCAAGCGGGCGTTCGGAACGGGGCGTCGCCTCGGTACCGTCCTGTCGCTTGGCTCGCGAGCGGCCCAGGCCGCGCCGGTCGCAGTGCTCGTCTGTGCACTCCTGTTCACCGGTGCGGGCGCGTACGGCGCGACGACCGTCGACACCACCCTGGAGGAAGCGGATTTCCTCGTCGAGGAGCCACCCGACTGGACGGACGACCTCCCCGGCGAGATGGCGTCCGGCGAATACCGGGTCACCCACGATCTCACGTACATCGACAGTCAGTTCCAACGCGAGACGCCCCAGGCCCAGGTCCTCGTCGACGGCGACGTGACCGACCCAGAGACGCTACGACGCCTCGAGACGGCCCAGGAGACGGCTGGCGGGATGGAAACGGCTGCGGGCGGTGACGACGCAGTCCGGAGTCCGCTGACGCTTATGGAGTCGGTCGCCGCCGAAAACGAGTCGTTCAACGCCAGTTTCCAGGTCGCGGATCGGAACGACGACGGTGTCCCCGATCGGAACGTCGCGCTCCTGTACGATCGCCTCTTCGAGATCGATCCCGACGCAGCCAGCACCGTCCTCGCTAGAGGTGACGACGGCGAGTACGAGGCCGTCAGGCTGCTCGTCGACGTTCGCAGCGACGCCGACGGCGAACTCGTGACGAGCGAAACGAGGGCGGTTGCTGCCGCGATCGATTCTGACGACGCGGCGGACGAGCCCGAGACGGACCTGTCGGCGATCGCGACCGGCGATCCGGTCGTCACACACGTCCTCGAGCGAGACGTCACGACGTCGATGCTCGAGAGTCTGGTGCTTACGATAGTGGTCGTCGCGGGAGTGCTCGCCGTGGCCTACCGGCTGTCGGGAGCCGGCGCCGCGTTCGGCGTAGTAACCGTCCTCCCCGTGGCCCTGACGGTCCCCTGGGTACTCGGAACGATGGCGCTGTTCGACGTTCCGCTGAACGCGCTGACGGGAACGGTGGCGAGTCTGACGATCGGACTCGGCGTCGCCTACTGTATCCACGTCAGTTCGCGCTATCGGCTGGAGCTACAGCGTGGAAACTCCGTCTCCGATGCGCTGACGACGACCGTCCGTGGAACCGGCGGCGCCGTACTCGGTAGCGCGGCGACGACGATCGGCGGCGTCGCCACACTGTTGATCGCGCTCGTGCCGGTTCTCCGGCAGTTCGGTGCCGTCACTGGACTGTTGATCGCGTACGCGTTCGTCGCGAGCGTCGTCTTGCTGCCGGCGTTGCTCGTCCTCTGGACGCGTCTGTTCGGTCCCGTCGACGCTACGGCGGATCACGCGGAGAACGATATCGACTCGGGTGACACATCGGACGACGACCCGGCCGACGACGGCGATGTGACCGCTGACGTCGAAGCGAGCGAGGACGTAACTGTCGCTGCTGACTCGAGCGACCGGACGGGACGGTGATCGTCCCCTCCGACGACATATAAGATGAGGAAAGTATTTTTACGTCGCTACGTACGCTCGCGTATGACCGCCCGTCGGTACGCAAGTGTCGTGCTCGTCGTACTCCTGGTGCTCTCCAGCGGGGGGATGGCATACGCCGGCGGACAGGCGGACGTAGCGGCCATCGCCGATACCGACGGCACCACCGGTCCAGTGACCGACGAGCTGGTCACACAGTTGGACGACGGCGGCGAGGCCGACGACGTCTACGTCGACCGCTCCGGTGATGCCGTGTTCCGATACGAGGACGATCACGACGTCACCGGCGTGCCGATAGCGGGCGAACTCGGCGTCGATGCAGGAACCGGGCTCGTCCACGCGCTCTATACTGGCGACCTCGAGCGGGTGACTCTCTCCGATCGGGACGTACGCGGGAACGCGACGACGTGGGCGACGGCCGAGTCGGTCACCAGCACGGGCGCCGTCGTCGTGGACGATCCGGACGACGTGCGGTCGCTCTCGGCCGACCTCCACCACGTTCGAACCGCCGAAACCGAATCCTCGAGTCTCGACGTCGACGCGACCGTCACGAACGACACGCAGCCATACGAGACGGTCGAAACCGAGGGGGCCCTCGAGACTACGGCGACGACGATCGAAACCGAGGGAACGATGCAAACGACGGTTTCGAACGACGGAAACGAGGGGTCCGCTGTGCTCGACGCACAGCGAGAACTCACCCTCACCGAGACAGAGGGAACGATTCACCTCCAGGTGTCCGAAACGCGAACGGTCGGCGAGTGGGAACGCGAGCGCTGGGCGAGCGAATCCGACGCGCGCGCGAGTCTCGAGAATCAGTACGACGAGGTGGCGATCCCGCTTGGCGGCGACGCTTCGTTGACCCTCGAGTCCTACGCGTTCGAGGACGACGGGAGTTCGGGGACGCTCGAGCTTGCATACACTGTCACCTTCGAGGACGTCAGGGAGGGACTCGCCGACGCGCTCACACGGGAGCTCCGGGACGACACCGATCTCGACGAGCACGAGGCGCGGGTGATCGCCGATCGGTTCGTGACGACGTCGATCGAGGAGGTACGCGTCAACGCCACCCAGCGTGGCCTCGAGACCGATCTCGAGTGGGATATCGAACTCTACGACACCGGGACACTACGCCTCGGACTCGTCGAGATCGCACGCTCGAGCGATCGCGTCGCCGATTCGTGGGCGGGTCGATACGAAGAGGCCGAAACCGCACTTGAGGCCGAGCAGGAAGCACAACTCCGCAGGCAGACGTCGTGGAACTCGTCGGTCGTTCACGACCCCGATACGGAGCGGACGAGCGTCGATACAGTCGTCGAGTCGAGCGCCGAAAACTGGGAGCGGTACGGGACGGCGCGTGCCGATCGCGGCATGGATCCGGTCCCGGAGACGAGGGCATCGCTTGCGGCAGCGTACGCCGACGGCGACCTCGAAACCCAGTACAACTACGAGACGGAGACGGGTGGTGCCGGGACGGCTGCACTCGAGCAAGCGCTTCGGTTCGGGGCCAGCGATCTCGGCCCCATGATCGACGTGGCGATCGCTGCGATCGACGACGAGATCCGGGTTACGCGGATCGATACGACCGTCGACGACGGGACCGTCGCGTTCGAATCCGCAGCAGCACTCGCGGACGGGACAAGCCTCGAGAGCGCCGCGACGAGAAGCGGCGAGACGACGGCGATCCACGCCGTGACGGCGAGCGACCGGACGGACGTCTACGTGACCATCGAGGCAGCTTTCGATGGCGGGCCGACCGCAGACGAGATCCGCGACCATCCACGGGTCGGTTCGGAGACGACCGTGTACGAACCCGGCGAGTGGGATCGCGATCTCCCATCGATCGACGTCGCCGACGTGGAGACGTTTCTCGAGGTAACCGACCGGACGACCGAGTCGAGCACCGACAGCACGGCTGTCCCGCCAGTGCCGGCACTGGTCGGCGGCGTGGGTGTCGTGGCGCTCGTCGTGAGTAGCCTGTTCTGGCTCCCGTGGCGGCGGATTCCTGGACCGTGATACGGACTGCTGTACCGAGTTACCGCCGATCGCCGACCCGTTCTGGCGATCGGCGGTAATTGACGACGGTAGATCGTATGACACAGCGGGCGCTGTACGGATATTTCGACATCGATCTTCTGGAGCGTACCACACACAGCCGCGATCGACCCTTATTGTTGCTTGAAATAAATGTAATAGAGAATGTTA
>NZ_JAVDDV010000072.1 GCF_030848565.1 Natronolimnohabitans sp. A-GB9 | reverse complement strand
GGTTACCTTGTTACGACTTAAGCCCCCTTGCGGAGCCCAGATTCGACCACCGGACGGTGGCCTCATCCGGACCCCACTCGGGTGCTTTGACGGGCGGTGTGTGCAAGGAGCAGGGACGTATTCACCGCGCCCTTCTGAGGCGCGATTACTACCGAATCCAGCTTCATGCAGGCGAGTTTCAGCCTGCAATCCGAACTACGACCGAGTTTCGGAGATTAGCGTCCCCTTTCGGGGTTGCATCCCACTGTCTCGGCCATTGTAGCCCGCGTGTCGCCCAGCACATTCGGGGCATACTGACCTACCGTTGCCCGTTCCTTCCTCCAGTTTGGCACTGGCAGTCCTCCTAATGTACCCAGCTACCACAAGGGTACTGCTGGCAATTAGGAGTGCGGGTCTCGCTCGTTGCCTGACTTAACAGGACGCCTCACGGTACGAGCTGACGGCGGCCATGCACCTCCTCTCAGTAGCTCCAGTAAGCTCATCACACTGACCTTCATTGCTACTGTCGATGCTGGTGAGATGTCCGGCGTTGAGTCCAATTAAACCGCAGGCTCCTCCGGTTGTAGTGCTCCCCCGCCAATTCCTTTAAGTTTCATCCTTGCGGACGTACTTCCCAGGCGGTCTGCTTCACGGCTTCCCTACGGCACACCACAGGCTCGTAGCCTGTGGCACACCTAGCAGACATCGTTTACAGCTCGGACTACCCGGGTATCTAATCCGGTTCGTGACCCGAGCTTTCGTCCCTCACCGTCGGATCCGTCTTCCTGAGGCGCTTTCGCCACCGGTGGTCCGTCCAGGATTACGGGATTTCACTCCTACCCCAGACGTACCCCTCAGGTCTTCCGGTCCCAAGCCATGCAGTTTCCACCGGACGCCCGCGCGTTGAGCGCGCGGATTTCCCGATGGACTTGCATGGCCAGCTACGGACGCTTTAGGCCCAATAATAGCGGTCATCACTCGTGCTGCCGGTATTACCGCGGCGGCTGGCACCGGTCTTGCCCAGCACTTGTTCCTCGACCTTCTTACGGTCGAGAAAAGCGAGGACTATATGCCCTCGCACTTGGAGTCCCCTTATCGCACTCGCGTGCAGTGTAAAGGTTTCGCGCCTGCTGCGCCCCGTAGGGCCCGGTATCTTGTCTCAGATACCGTCTCCGGGCTCTTGCTCTCACAACCCGTACCGATTATCGGCACGGTGGGCCGTTACCCCACCGTCTACCTAATCGGCCGCAGCCACATCCTCTGGCGCCGAAGCCTTTCGGATTCCCGCCACTCCAGGCTGGGAATCGTATTACGGATTAGCCTCAGTTTCCCGAGGTTGTCCGTATCCAGAGGGTAGTTTGGCCACGTGTTACTGAGCTATCTGCTACGGGTCTCACCCGTGCAACTAGCATGGCTAAATCGGACTCCAATAGCAATGACCTC
>NZ_JAVDDV010000071.1 GCF_030848565.1 Natronolimnohabitans sp. A-GB9 | reverse complement strand
CCGACGGTCGCACCCGACCGGACCAGCGCCGGTCCCTCGATCACGACGCCCGGTTTCACCGTCGCACCGTCCTCGACGACGACGTCGCCCTCGAGATGGGCGTCGTCGCTGACGTCGCCGTCGACGCGCCCCTCGAGCTCGCCGAGTTTCCACTCGTTGGCCTCGAGGAGTTCCCAGGGGCGGCCGACGTCGAGCCACCGATCGAGAGTGATCGGCGTCACGGTAAACCCCTCGATCACGCGGTCGAGGACGTCGGTGATCTCGTGTTCGCCGCGTTCGCTTTCGGGGACCTCGAGCCACTCGCGAGCTCGTTCGGGGAAGGCGTAGGCGCCAGCGTTGGCGAGGTTCGTCGGCGGATCGTCGGGCTTCTCGACGATCCCGGTCACCGCTCCGTCGTCGGTGCTGAGAACGCCGTAGTTGCGGGGATCGTCGACCTCGATCGCACAGACACCTGGACAGGCCTCGAAGAGACGGGCGATCGCGTCCGGATCGTAGAGGTTGTCGCCGTTGAGGACCGCAAACGGCCCGTCGATATGTTCTCGAGCGGCGTTGACGGCGTGGGCCGTTCCTGCCTGTTCGGTCTGTACTGCATAGGAGATCGGAACGCCACGATATTC
>NZ_JAVDDV010000070.1 GCF_030848565.1 Natronolimnohabitans sp. A-GB9 | reverse complement strand
GACTACCTTAGAGGACGTGGACGACGATCTCGAGTTGATCGACGAGTGGGTGCTCGCCCGCCTGCAGTCGACGAAAGCCGAGATGACTGACCACTTCGAGGATCGACGCCAGGACCGCGCGCTCGAGGCGCTGATCGACTTCGTCGTCGAAGACGTCTCCCGCTTCTACGTCCAGGCCGTCCGCGAGCGTATGTGGGAGGAGGAGGACAGCGCCTCCAAGACGGCCGCCTACGCGACGATCTACCGGGTCCTCCGGGAAACCGTCGCTCTCCTTGCCCCCTACGCGCCGTTCATCAGCGAAGAGATCTACGGCACGCTCACTGGGGACGCCGAGTACGACACCGTCCACATGTGTGACTGGCCGACGGTCGAGGAGTTCTGGGTCGACGAACAGCTCGAGGACGACGTCGCCTTCCTGCGGGCGATCGAGGAAGCAGGCGCGAACGCCCGCCAGCAGGCCGGCCGCAAACTTCGCTGGCCCGTCCCGCGGGTCGTCGTCGCCGCCGACGACGACCGCGTCGCCGAAGCCGTTTCCCGTCACACCGACCTGCTCGCCGACCGGCTCAACGCCCGCGAGATCGAACTCGTCTCGGCCGAAGACCGCTGGGAAGAGCTCCAGTACAGCGCCGAGGCCGATATGAGCGAACTCGGGCCGGCCTTCGGCGGCCGCGCCGGGCAGGTCATGAACGCACTCAACGAGGCCCGTATCGACGAGCCGAGCCTCGAGGCGCTCGAGGCGGCCGTCGACGACCAT
>NZ_JAVDDV010000007.1 GCF_030848565.1 Natronolimnohabitans sp. A-GB9 | reverse complement strand
GGGACAGATTACTACAATGCCCGTCCCGTACCGCTATGCTTAAACGACCGCAGTGTCTACACCCAAATGCGCCAAGGTGGCAGAGTCCGGCCGAACGCAGCGGCCTGCAGAGCCGCCTACCGCCGGTTCAAATCCGGCCCTTGGCTTTTATCGTGGGCTAACTCGTGAGCGGTAGCACTATCTTTTATTCTGTTTGTGGTAGTCCCGCTTCCGGCCATCGACGAATGGATAGTGTGGAAAGCCGATATACAAACCGTATCCATGTAGTTGTGTCCCGTCGTTGGTCACTCACTGTTCGATTTTTCTCGAGTTCGACGAACCGGAATCACTGTCCAAAACCGAACGATAACCGTTTGCAGCTGAGAAGTCGGCACTCTCGAGTCATGATACGCAAACGTGGAACCGAAGCGAATGCATAAACATCGTGTGAACGGACGATCCGGTGCGGTGGTGTAGCCGCGATCGACGAACTGTATAGAAACGACGTGTTCGCCAACGAAGAGTGAATTGACGGCACGAATTGCAGTTCGCTTTTGGGCCGACAACGATAGTACAGGTCCGTCGATCCCGTCGTCGGGTTTTAGGCGCGTCGAAGGGGCGCGATCGTGAACACACGATTGAACGTACGTACCCTCTGCGTTCGAGTCCCACCGATTAGATTACCTGTCGATCACGGATTTGTTCGGCGTCAGAAAGCGGGCCGGGCGCGATTTGAACACGCGACCGTCTGGTTAAAAGCCAGACGCTCTGCCAGACTGAGCTACCGGCCCTGTGGATACTACTTCCCGGGAGTGATGGTTAAACGTTTCTTTCTCCGACGGTCGTGGGATGGTCTATAATGCCACGGCAGTGGACTCCCGATAAACGTGATCGCGAGTTATTCACTCGCTTATTCGAAATAGTCCTCGAGTGCATCGCTGACGATTGCTCCGGGGTCGACACCGTCGATCGAGGCACGCCGTCGGAGGTCGCGGTAGGTCGACGGCGACAGCGTGAGTTCGAGTTCGCCTAACATAACGTCGTAGTCAGCGAGCGCCTGTTTGATCGGGACACCGTCGTTGACGGCGCTGGCAACGCTGCGGACCTGGCGAACGGTGAGGTCGCCATCGAGGATGGACCAGGCGAGCAAGAGCCGGGCTTCACCACCGACGCGAGCGATGTGCTTGGCGGCAGTCGGTGCGATTCGGCCAAGCGCGACCTGTTTGCGCACCGAGCGCGGTAGATCGTGGACGCGAGCCCACTTTCGAATGAACGAGATGGTGGCGTCACCGCCTGCACGTTCGGCGGCTGCCTTGTACGATCCTTCACCACGGACGAGAGCAGCGCAGGCGGCGGCGCCACGCAGCATGAAGAGGTGGTCGTCGTTGGTCTCGCCGCTGGCGAACTCGCGGACGGTTTCGGCGGCATCCGCGAGGCTGTCGGAGTCGTCGGGATCGAACTGGACGGCCTCGCGAGCGCGAGTTCCGGTGATCGATTCGTCGCCCCGGATGACGGGTGCACCGACGGGCGATTCACGGTCCGTCGGGATCGATCGATCATTCTCCTGATGACCACGTGAACGGTCACCGGGACGATCGTTAGACATGTATTACACTACCTGCTTTGACGGTAAAAAGTCGCCGTCGACGCGATTCGTTCATTCGTCGCGTTGTTCGGCGAGGTGCTCCCAGATCTCCGTGCAACCGGCCCCTTCCTCGATGTCGTTAAGGTGAGCATCGTCACGCACGTTGTCTTGCTCGTCGTCGATCGACTGTGGTTTGCATTCGGCTGCGTCAGTCATAGATACCCCTTTGAACGGTAAACGCATAAGTACCGTTTCGGCTGCAAACGATACCCGTGCTCGGCTGTACAGGATAGTCCTGCCGTTATCTCCGAGACGCTATTATCTCGAGCCAACGGATGACGGACGGGCCGTTTCGAACGACTTTCGAAGCGATAGCTGATTTAAGCGCCCGTGAGTAGACAGTCAACTTGTAAGTTCGAGGCGGCCCACGTTTGTACTCGCTGTCCTCGCGTACCAGTATCCCCGCACGGTACTGGGTACAGAGTGGGCGATCGTCGATAAAACCAGTCGGCGGGTTGGACGTGGTCAACCAAGCTGACTGTGAGTCGGTCGAGGGACACTGGACGAACTAGGCCCATCGTCGGATATGCGGCAAAAATGCCTGGTATGTAAGGCAAACTGTCCTCGAGTCACGGAACCGAAATGAGATACCGACGCACAGGTCCGATTTCGCCTGCTGTCGCAGGCTGGCGACTTTTTCGCGAAACCCGCAAACCACCGCTCGGAGCATGCGTACGGCGGCTGCCGAGAAGACCTGCCGCTACGAGACCGACGCGATTTCCACGGAGTGATTCAATGACTGACGACGAATCAACCCAGTCCGACGAGGAACAGACCCAGTACGGCGGTACGGAAGACCAGGAACCGACCACCGTGATCGGAGACGAAGACGAACGCGCCGAGACGGACAACGAAGGCGCCGACAACTGATCACGTTCTCGGATGGTGCTGTCGCATCCGAGAAACGGACGCGATGTCTCGTCCGAAATACGGACGGGACCGTTTTTATCGTTGGACACGCTACTGTCGTCCGTGACGAGGCCGGTGTCTGGAGCAGACGATGGGAGCGGGCTCTCGATCCGTCCAGCCAAGCGTGCGGATTTACTCGCGGTTGTCCGCATCGAGAACGAGTCGTTTCCCCAGCCGTGGCCGTACGACGCCTTCGAGCGGTTCCTCGGCGAACCCGGCTTCCTCGTTGCAGTCCAAAACGGCGAGATCGCCGGCTACGTCGTCGCCGACGTCAACCGGAACTTCGGTCGCCAACTCGGACACGTCAAAGACATCGCCGTCGACCCCGACTGCCGGGGCTCGGGCATCGGAACCGCCTTACTCAGACGATCGCTGGCCGTCCTCGCGGCCCACGGCGCTGACTCGGTCAAACTCGAGGTTCGGCGCTCGAACGAGGGCGCGAAACGGCTCTACCGCGAGTTCGACTTCGAGCCGCTTCGCCGGGTGCCGGGCTACTACGAGAACGGTGAGGACGCGATCGTGATGGTCCGCAAACTCGAGTGACTGTCTCGACGAGGTCAAGGCTCGGACGTGGCCGTTTTACCGCCGGCGCTCTAACCCGCGTCTATGGGATACGCGTGTCCAGTCTGTGGCGCCGAGCAGGCCGACGCGGAACACCTCGCGAACCACCTCGCTGTCACCGCCTCACTCGGGCGGGCGGATCACGGCGAGTGGCTCGCCGAGTACGCACCGAACTGGGGCGACTGTACCCCCGAGGAGTTAGGCGAAATCGTCAGCCAGCACGCTCCCGAGATCGAGACGCCGGAGTTCGAGGCGTCTGGCCACGACCACGACCACGACCACGGGCGGCCGGCTGGTCTCGAGGAGGGAATCGCCCAGCAAAGCCGCCAGCCCGGCCGCGGATCGTTGACCTCGGAGGCCGAAAGCGTCCTCCAGGAAGCCCGGGAACTGACCGAACGGATGCAGGAGTCCGGTGTCGACGATAGCGCCATTGACGACGACGATGGAACCGACGCTGCGGACGACGCGTAGAACGCGAAACTGGTAACTGGCTTCCCCGAGCACCTCGCGGTATGCACACTGTCGGGACGTTCGCGCCGACGTCGGCGGCGGAGGCTCGTGAGCAGTATACAGACGTCGGTCCCGCGGCACAGACCGTCGTTCGCGAGGTCGCCAAGGCCATGGAGTTCGACCGCGAGGAGTACGACGACCGCGTCTCGGGCGAGGTCGTCGAAACTGCCCGTGACGCCCTGTTCGCGAGCTTACTCGAGGTCCACGTCGGAACTCGCGAGGAGTTCGCTGCGTGGCGTGACGGGTACGACGGAACGGTATCTGTCGTCGGCCACGAGAACGTCGACAACGTGGTCTGGCACGCTGGCCCCGAAGATGAGGCCGTCGCCGCGACCTTCCAGAACGAGGAGGAGGCGGCGATCGCGACTCTTCGACGCCAGGCGTTCGGACGGCTCTACCGAGAGCTGATACAGTAATGCTGGCGGACAGCAGGCAGTGATCCGTCGGTCGCGAATTCGCGGCCGTTCCCGCGGATGACGGTCGCAGTCGCGCGACCGATCGTCGACTCGTGTTGTCCAACCGTCTCGTCGGAATCGCTATCTGAGCCGTACGCTTCTCGAAGCGGGAGCTATACGCCGACGGATCGCCAGTACGTGCCTTCGATCCAGTCCGGTTCGACCGGTCGCGTGAGTCCGGTCTCCTGATCGTACGATGGGTTGGCGTCCCCCTTCGTGATGTATCCCTCGTTCGGGGCCGGACAGTGGACCGCTGTCTCACAGGTGAGCGAATCGTCCTCGAGATCATCAACCCAGTTGTCGCCTTCGTCGACGTAGGTCACCGTCCGGTGGACCACGAGCTGGTCCGAGTCATCGCCGTCGACCCGAAAGACGATCACTTCCCCGTCCTCGAGGTCGTCGTGGTCTCCCCAATCGAGGACAACGATACTCGAGTCCTGTTCGATCGTCGGCTCCATGCTGTCGGTGGGGACCTCGTGGACGGCGACGGCTAGCGAGAGGCCGTAGAGGAGGCCGACGACGACGAGGAACGCACTGAGAAAAACGACGACGGAACGATTCATTCGTCAGTGATACCTGGGATACGGACGTGTACTGTTGCACTTTCAGTCGTCTCGACGACCGCTCCGATGTCCTCGTCGTCGTGTTCGAGGACGAGTTTGAAGTCAATCTTCGTTTTCCGTCCAACGCCTGGATACGGCTCGAACTGTCTGTAGGCAGTCCCGTCGTCCTCGTCGCCGTCAGTGATCGCATCGTGTTTCCCGAGTAGGATATTCTCTTCGTCGTCAATGATTTCGGAGAGTTTCACCTCTCCCTCGTCAGGAAAGTCATCGAGAGATACCGGTACTTCCTCGAGGATCGGTTCGAATTCGGTGGAACTACCTGTTTTCTCAGGCGGTTCGGGGTTTTCCTGAAGCTGTGGATAGTCATCTTCTGGCTCCGTTATCTCCTCCCACTTCTCCCCGCTTAATCCGCCCATCTCATCTAACGAACCACTTCCTGTCATGTCGTTAGTTGATAATCCTTCTAACCCATCTGGGCTTCCGATACCTCCGGCCCCAGGGAGATCTAACAGGTTGTCGTCCCAGTAACTACCCGTAATCTCGCCCTCCTTTTCATCACCCTCGTTCGCACCGACGAATCCTCCAAAGGCACTCTCATCTTCGTCGACATCAGCAACGTCAATCCGTTTCACTGCGGCATACGACGACTCAATCATCCCGGTTTCACTGGCGAGGTCGCCATCGTCAATGCCGAAGAGAAGGAGTCCAAGGAGATCCGTCAGTAGCTCAAGAACTATTCCAAGCAACCCAAGAACAAGGCCCAACAATCCGCCGATGTCGTCATCCTGTTCAGCGACGAAGTTTGAGCCGACAAGACCACCAGCAATCACCGCAGATGCTTCATCACCAATTCCACCGATGATGATACCGATTATAGCACCAAGTAGTGATTCAGGATCGGTCTCCCCTTCAGTCTCGAGTTCACCACGAGCATACGAATTCGAAATGGTTGCCAAATTAATGCCAGTTAACACGCCGGTAACGCAAGTGGTGTCCTCGTCTTCAATGTCGATATTCAATTTACAATCCGCATATGACTCCGACACTATCCCCTCTCTCGTCGTCTCCCCGCTTGTTTCGACATTTGCTCCAAGAAGCCCTCCAACTATTACTGCTTCCTCAGAAGTCGTAAGTTCTACTTGACACCCCGCATAGGAACGTTTTATCGAGCCGTTACTCAACGCTGCCAGTCCACCGATGACGACAGCGTCGTCATTGCCAGTAACTGTAGAATCCCATATATACGAATTTCGTATCTCTCCGGAGTTTGCACCTGCGATCCCACCTACAACATCTTCTTCACTCTCAATTTCGCATCCTACTAGCCCAATATTCTCGATCGTTCCATTATTTACACCGACAAACCCGATTGCCTCATCATCATATCTATTTATTGTCAAACCAAATACCTTATAGCCGTTTCCATTTATTTTTCCGGAAAACGGCACTTGTTCATCAAAACCCGGAAGCCCTCGATCAGGGCTCCAGATTGGATCAAAGCCGGTGGAAGAATCGGCTTCCCATTCCCACTGATCTGTTCCAGATGCATCAATATTTTGTGTTAGTTCGTAATGTGCCTTGAGGGAGTCTTCGGTGGCCTTTATCGCCTGTAATTCATGATCGTTGGTTATTTTATATGGGTTCTCTTCGTTTCCTTCTCCATCCAGGCTATCAAACACCGCTTCAAGATCGTCTGGTGGTTTTTCGTGTGGATCGCTCCACCCGGAGTGGTGAGTCCCATCTAAATGGGGTGGCAGGTCGCGATCAACGTATGGGTTCGCCTCGAGCGTAAGCTCGAACTCATCCTTGAGTGTGGATGGTATGTTTTTGTAGTCAATCTCAACCGTCGATTCCTTGCTAACTAACATTTTATTCACACGTCCTCCTTCTGTTGGGATTTCTTCGCCTTCAGTGGTCAACTCGAGATCAGTTTCTGCGAATGCTGATTCGTCAGTTCTAAGAAGACGGTCGTAGCCGATTGCTGATCCCGCGACGCCGCCCAGGAGACCGAGCAGCGCTGTTCGCCTCGAGATCGGTCGGTCGACACTCGAGGTCTCGTTTGTGTCGTCCATCGCTAGTCCTCCGAATTCGGGTCGATTGGTTCGTTTGCCGCTTGTCCTTCGAGAACGATCGTTCCACCGACGTCGACCGTCGCCTCGTCGTCCGTTGGTGGCTTCGACGGTCGGCTCGGCCTCGAGACGACAGTATCTTCCTCGTCGGTCATGATAATCACGACGCTAGTACTGTCGAAGGCTGTGACGTCGTACGTCTTCGATTCGACGAGGACGACGACCTCGAGAGTGGTGATGGACTCGCCCTCGTCGCCCGATTCGAACGCCGAGTACTCCGCTGAGATCGCGGAGTGGTCCGCGAGGTCGATTCGTTTCTCGGAGAACACGCTGGTTACTGTATCGGACGGTGTCTCACCCGCATCGATCGTACCCGTTGCGATCGTCTCGAGGTCATCGGAAAATTCCGGTCGGGCGAGGAGACTGACAGTGAACTCGTCGTCCTGATGAGCAACGTCGTCGTCGAATCGACGATAGGTTACGCCGATCGGAAGCGCTGGCCCGTCGATCGCCATCGACGTGATCTTGCCATCAGCCAGTTCGACGACAACTGCATCGTGAACCGGCCCGGAAGCGACCTCGAGGGCGACCTCCTTCAGGACGGTGACGACGACTGAATGGGTTTGCGACGCAGTGATACCGTAACTTCTGGATTCGGCAGTGACGATAATATCGACGACTGTTTTTGCTATTTCGTCAGTTTCGGCCGGTCTGAACTCGGTGTACTCTTTGGACACTGTTGGGTGATCGGCGAGGTCGAGTTTCGACGGCGAAAAGGTCTCCGAGTCGAACGACGCAGAGACGACGTCGTTTGGAACCGACCCCGATCCAACTGTCCCAGTCGCTATCGGTTCCGGCTCGTCGGCAAACGCCGGCTGGACTGCGATCGTCATGTCGAACTCCTCCGGCCGATCGACTGGAGCCCCGTGAATGAACCGGCGATGAAAGCCGCGGTACTCGAGTTCGAACGAGAGGTCCTCGCCTGGAACGATCACGTCGTCATCCAGGCCGACGGTGATGTCTGTACTCGGAACGTCGGTACGAATAGCAAGTGTGGGCTCTTCCCTGTAGATGCGGTGTCCAACCCCAGTCCCACCGATTGCACCGAGGCCCGCCGCACCAGCAATAACAGTCCGTCGAGAGATCGTATACTTATCATCAATATCCATAGCTATCTGTACGGAATGGGCAAATACTGCTCGAGTCCAGTAGACAGGAGTGCTGTCTACCAGGTCGGTTATTCAGGACGATACGAATTACCGGAACTGTGTTATTTTACTCTTCGTCTTCGTCTGAGTATGCTTCTGTTCCACTCTCGCCCTCGAGTTCGATAGTGCCGCCGACAGAGATTTCTGCGTCTTCGTCGGTCACGGTAACTGTCAGATCATCCGAGTCAGTTGCCGTGTGTTCCTCGTCTCCATAATCGGCCTCACTGAGAGTCGTCGACGTGACCTCGACTTCGAAGCGTAGATCGGTTTCTTTCTCATCCTCGTCATCTTCTGGTTCGAACTCGCTGTAGTCTTCACTGATCTCCGTGTGATCAGTGAGATCGACATCTTCCTCTTCGACATCTGCCTCTGATAGCGTCGTGCTTGGCTCGTGGTCGTCCTCGTCGTACTCGTTGTGGGGGAGATTATCGCTCGCGTTAGGTAAGTCGAGGGTAAACGTCGTTAGCTCGTCTTCTGTCCCGTCTTTCTCGAGTGAGATAGTGACCTCGAACTCGTCATCGATATTATCTGGTACCTCACCGTCATCCTCGAACTCGCTTTGCGGGAAATTTATCCAACTGATCTCGACGGTAGTCGCCTCGGGACTGAGTTCGATCGACTCGACGTTCCCGTCGACGGTGTTGATCTCTAGATTCTCTGCCGAGAGCCCTAGCTCTCCATCGAACGCGAACGCAGGCTCGTCTTCGGAAAGAAATGCACGGTAGCCGAGCAGGCCACCGCCGGCGACCCCACCGAGTCCGAGCAGTGCCGTCCGTCGCGTCAGCAGTCCTGTACCCCCGTTCCCATCTTCTGATTGCGGATTGATCATTGTATACTGAACATTCGAGAAGTATTATATATCGCTTTCGCTTATCTGTTGGTTTGACGAAAGAACGGACGTCGGCGTCGTTGCTGTCGAATTTCGAGAAGTATCGGAGAAGAAATTATTTATGGACTGAATTTTATGGACTTCGTGAAAACTATCGCAGTCACGGCACGGTAGTGCACACCCGCTCGCTCGAGGATTACGTGGGACAGACCGAGCGGTTGTGTCCTGTAACTCGAGCGACGGGCCTCCAACCAGTAGCAGTCGGTGTTCGGACCCCAACTGCTGATACGGTCTGCTGTCGTCACGCTCTGCCGATTACCAGAGCGAGGTCGACAGTACATCGTACAGCGGTCCGTCTGACATCCTCGTTCTACCATCGATCGGTCTGTGTCGGAACTTAAGATCGAGAGAAACGGTCGCTAGTGACAATTTCGAGTACTGAATAGTGATTCGAAATGTTTAATACTCAAACCTCTCTACGCCAAGATGAATGGCGACGATCATAATACGACTAGTAGAGATAAGTTAAAGTTGTGATCGAAGCCATTCGATTCAAAGGAGGTGAATACAAATGCTTGGTGGAATCCTACCTGATATCGACCTCGGACTCGGTCTCGGTCTCGAAATCGACGGGTAAGACCGAAGACACTGCACGGATCGCTAAATAAGCAAACGAGGTAGATTATTTCTACCTTATACTGGATCAGAATTCTCGATGAAGGGAACAAACCGTGGGCTAGAGGATAGTATGGGTGAAGTAGCAGAATCGGTTGACTCACACGTGGGTGGACATGAATATACGTACACTGAACATGCTGCAATTTCGGTCGAGGATCTCGTCAAAGAGTACGGCAGTGGTGAGAGTAAAGTACGGGCCGTTGACGGGGTAACTTTCGATATTGAGCAGAGTACGGCGGTCGGCATCCTTGGACCGAATGGGGCAGGAAAGACGACTATTATCAAATCGATACTGTCGCTGGTATACCCAACCAGCGGAACCGTTCGTATACATGGTCGTGACGTCCATCACGACCAACGAGCCGCGCACAAGCGGGTTGGTGCGATGTTAGAGGGGGCCAGAAACACGTACTGGCGATTGACTGTCCGTGAAAATTTAGAGATCTTTTCGGTCATCGGCGGGCTAGATTACAGAAGCCGGAAGGATCGGATCGACGAACTGTTAGAACAGTTCAATATTGCCGAGAAAGCAGATACCCCCGTTCGTGAACTTTCGAGAGGGCAAAAACAGAAAGTGTCACTTGCAGCGACGATGGTCAAAGAGCCGCAGGTGATTATTCTTGACGAACCTGCACTAGGACTTGATATCGAGAGTTCACTGGAGTTGCGAAAAGAACTCCGTCGCTTAGTGGACCAGGAGGGGACGACAGTGCTATTGTGCAGCCATGACATGGATGTTATCCAAGATGTTTGTGAGAGAGTGATCATTCTGAACGATGGAGACATCGTTGCAGACGATACTGTTGACCGTCTTCTCGATATTTTCAACCTGAAAGTGTACGAAGTGACTGTAGACGGGAGCCTGTCGGAACGTGATTGTCAACGTCTCGAGTCCGAACTCACCGTCGAATCGTTTGAACACTATCATGGCCAAACGACGTTTCGCGTCCAAGTCCCTGAAGACCAGTTTTACTGTATGGTAGACTCCCTCAAACGGCTCGGCGTGACTGTCAAATCAGTCGAAAGTGTCGAACCGGATCTAGAGGAGGTATTCCTACGGATTACTGACCAGAAGGGGACCGAAGAGTTACCACTGGCACAACAACGGAACGGAGGTACCCTGTGATGAGCAATGCGAAAGCCAGCGGTGGCACGTCGGCCCGTACTGCGAGTGTCGGTTTATTACTATGGACGGTTTTACGAATGAATTTTTTGCTGCTTGCTAGGTACAAGGTCAACTTCGCTGCACAAATACTAGGAATCTATTTGTTTTTCGCCATTATCTTCTTCGGAGGACAAGCTGCGGTAGAGAACGTTGGTGGATCCGGAGCTGGATCACTTGGATCGACGCTCGACGCTTTTATCGTGGGTTGGTTCCTCTGGACGATGGCCCAGACTGCGTATTTCAGCCTTTCAAGAGAAGTTACACAAGAATCGAGATGGGGAACACTCGAACAGTTGTATATGTCTCCTCACGGGTTCGGGACTATAATGATCTCAAAAGTCTGTGTGAATATCTTTTTGAGCCTCATTCTCGGCATGCTTATACTAGCTCTCATGATGGTCTCTACAGGGAGATATTTGGCATTTGATGTCATTTCGATACTTCCAATAGCGTTGCTAACGCTAATGTCGATCGTTGGTATTGGCTTTATTTTTGCCGGACTTACGCTGATATATAAAAAGCTAGATAGTGTGTCTCAACTCATGCAGTTCGTAATTATCGGATTGATTGCAGCACCAAGTGCGGGGAGTAATCTCCTGGCACTTCTCCCCCTGGTGCAAGGATCGTCGATGATGCAGGTGGCGATGCGAGATGGCGTTCGATTGTGGGAGTTTTCGCTCCTCGAAATTGGGATTCTTTGTGGAACTGCGATATTCTATTCAGTTGTTGGATACATGGTCTTTCAGTTCTGTGCCCGTGTCGCTCGTTCACGTGGATTGATGGGTCAATATTAATACGTTCCCCACTCGATTTACGTCCATCTCGTCCGACGGAACCGATCCGCCAAACGGCACCTATTACCCGCTCGAGGCCGACAGCTACTCCCGATGACGGCACCAGACGAGGACGGCGTTCCCGAAACGTGGGAACTCCGCGAGGAAGTCACCGAGTACGAGACGCCGTGGTACGACGGCGGCTACGACCTACTCGAACAGCCCGACGGCACGGCAAATCGCTACTACTGGGCGGATCTTCCGCCGGCGGTCGTCGTGGTCGCAAAGATCGAGGGCGACCTCGTCGCGTCCGTCGACGACACCGACTCGACGGACGATGACCGGCTCCTTTTCGTCGAACAGTTCCGGCCGACGATCCGCGAGACCCACCTCGAGCTCCCCGCTGGTATCGTCGAGGACGGCGAGTCCTACACGGCCGCGGCCGAACGCGAACTCGAGGAGGAAACCGGCTTCAGGCCCACGAGCACGGCTCTTCTCCAGGAATACGCGGTCGCAACTGGCGTCCTCCGCCACGACCGGGGGATCGTCTTCGCCGAAGGACTCGAGCCTGGCGAGCGCAAACTAGATACCAACGAGTTCCTCGAGGTGACGACGGTGCCAGTCGACGAGGCTCTCGAGCGCGCTCGCGAGCAGCCGGCCAACGACTCGACGATGACGGCGCTGTTGCTGGCGAAAGAAGACGGCCTGCTGTGATACGGTCGGCAGTTGTCAATCGAGTGGGTCGCCGGCGTCGGCGGGCCTCCTCGAGTCTCCCGGCGTAGCCCGTGTGACGGTCGCTCCGAGATTGGACTCGCTGCGGACTCGAGCCATCTGTGCGTGAAACCGACCCGTGGGCTTATTCACCCGGCGTTCTAACGCGACGGTAATGGACGGCGAAATCTCCCCAGACGAGGTCAAGGAACTCCTCGAGGACAATGGCGACGTCTGTGTCGTCGACATCCGCGACGAGCGGAGCTTCAACCACAGCCACATTCCCGACAGCGAGAACCTTCCGTTCCACGAACTTTCAAGTCGTATCGAGGAACTCGAGGGCGAAGACCACATCGTGACGGTCTGCCCGCATGGTAAGGCGAGCGTCCAGGCGGCACAGCTCATCGGCTCGTATGAGGGCACTGCAGACGCTCGCGTCGAGAGCATGGAAGGCGGACTCGAGAAATATGGGATGAAGTTCGGGCTCGTCCGCGAGGACGACGACACGGAGGAATCGACAAACGCCGAATCGCCGTTTTAGTGAAGTACCGCGGGCGCGGTGACCCGCGGCGTCCGTGTCTACCCTCGCTGCGCAACGATCTTTACTTTCTCCCGCGCTCACCGCAAAGTATGGTTCACGCCCGTTCAAGGGTGAATACCCGAACACGTGTTGTGTCCGTGGGAGTCGGCCCCTCCAGGACACGGTGGCCCGGGACACTCTGCCTGTCCCTAATGTAGACAGTCCGAACGACCGTATCGATCCCTCGTCCCGTCGCCGAGAGAAGTCGGAGACTTGGCGGCTGGAAAAACGGAAAATCGCGAGTCGCTGAGAAGGCGTTACGAGACGGCCGTGAGGTTCGGAAGTCGTCTCAGATCATCGGCGGGCTCGAGTTAGGCGACGTTGAAGCCGCGGTCCCGAAGGAACTCCTCGATACGTCCCGTGTGGTTGCCCTGAAGTTCGATCTGGCCGTCCTCGACGGTGCCACCACAGGCGAACTTGGACTTGAGATCCGACGAGAGACTATCCAGGTCGACGTCCTTCGGATCGAATCCTTCGATGATCGTTACCTCTTTACCGTATCTGCGCTCGTCAATGCGGATGTTGAGTTGCTGTTGGCCCTTGGCTACGTCCTCACAGACGCAGAGTTCCTCAGGCAGCCCGCACGTCGAGCAGACTTCCGACATTACGTTCCATGGTACGAATCGCCCATATTAAACACTATCGGGACCCGTATTCCGTCACGCGGTTCTTTTTCAGTGAGCGACCGATCAGTTCCGCCACGAACCGACGATCGGGAGCCGCTTCCGGGCGATATCGTCGACGACCGCGATCGCCTCGTCTGCCGTCGCGCGACCTACGCCGCCGCCGTATCTCGCGCGTTCGTAGCAGTCGACGACGGATTCGACGCGCGGATCGATCTCCGCGTCGGATTCGGCCTCGAGCGACTCGAGGTAGCGTCGGGCCGACTCGGAGGGTTCGCGCGGTCGGTATTCGCGGGCCAACAGGGACTCGAGGCGCCGATAGGCGCGTGCGGCGTCCCGGTCGGGGTCGTCGGTGGGCCGTTGCCAGTAGCGCCCGATGGTCCGTCGTAGCCGCGTAGTCATTCCGGCCCGGTGGACGCTTGCGGCCAGCCCGATCAGCACCACGACGCCGACGGTGGCCGCCTCTCGAGAGATCGAGACGAGCTCGAGGAGGGTCGTTCGCCAGTCTGCTTCGTCGTCTTCGATTGGCTCATCCGTCGTCGTAGAGTCGGGTGATTCGGTTTCGCCCGGTTCGGTCTCGTTTCGCTCCCTGTCTGTCCCGTCGTCGTCCGATTCGTAGCCGGGGTCCGTCTCGGAGTCGTTCCAGTCTCGGTCCTCGTCTTCGCCGACGTCCGGCGTCTCGGCGTTCTCTTCGGACGCTTCGCTCTCGTCTTCGTCGTCGGTGATCGGCACGTCTTCGCTCGTGTCGGTGTCGACGCTCTCGTCGCCGTCGGAGCGAGCCTGCTGGACCGCGTCGCTGTGGACGTCGTCGCGGGGATCACTCGGGGTCGGCTCGAAGGCGACCCAGCCCTGGTCGGGGAAGTAGACCTCGACCCAGGCGTGGGCGTCGGTGCCACGGACGACGTACTCGTCGTCGTCGACCTGCTGGCCGCTCGTGTAGCCGGTGACGTAGCGTGCCGGTACGTCTTCGGCGCGCAGCATCTGGACCATCGTCGTCGCGAAGTAAACGCAGTAGCCCTCGTCCATCTCGAGGAGGAACTCCTCGGCGACGTTGCCGTCGGGACGCTCGAGATCGAGCGAGTAGCCCTTCGACGAGCGGAGATGCGATTCGATCGCGACGGCCGTCTCGTAGGGCGTGTCTGCGTCGTCGGTGATCTCCGCGGTGCGCTCTTCGAACTCGCTCGAGACGCCCTCGGGTGTCTGGAGGTAGCGGTCAGTGACTGGCTCGGGGTAGTCGGTTCCTGCGTTCCGAAGCGCGTCCGGGTCGGGATCGGCGATCACGCTCTCGACGGCGTAGGTGTCTCCCTCGAGGACCGGCGTCTCGGGATGGAACTGTCCCTGTTGGGAGACGTCGGTGTACTCGGCGAGATCGCCCTCCACGGCGATCGGGTGTGGGGCCGCGGGCATGACGCCCAGTTCGGTCTCGGCGGTGACCAGCTGTTCGACGCGTTCGCCGTCGCCGGGCGGTTCCCCGAGTGGACCGTCGTAGTTGCCGTGCTCGCCGGTCCGGACCCACTCGTCACCGGTAAACCGGTCGTAGACGCCCGTTCGCCAGTAGGATGCCTGCTCGGATTCGACGGTAAATCTGACCGCCGGCGAGAGGTCGACGGAGCCGCCGATTCCCGACCGTTCGGAGGCGTAATCGATCGTTCCCTCGAGCGTCCCGTCCTCGTTGCCGGCGAAGTGTCCAGGCGTGCCCGAGCCGCCGGGGACGAACGTGACCGACAGCGAAAGGACGATGATCAGGGCAAAGAGGGCCGCGAGCAGGTCTGCCTGGGCGATCGATCCGCCTCGTCGCTCGAGTTCGCCGAAGCCGACGGCGCCGATAGCCGCGAGCGTTCCGAGCAGCGTGACCGTCGTTCCGGCATCGCCGGTCAGAACGAGAAAGCACAGTGCGGCGCCGCCGGGGACGACGGCGAGTCCGTACCGGCCCCGGACGGCGAGATACCACGAGAGGAACACCGGCGTCGGGACGAACGCCAGCGTCCAGGTCCCCGCTTCGACCATCCGGATCAGCGGGAGCCCGGTCGCGAGCGCGGCGGTGTCCCTCGCAATCGTATCGCTCGCCGAGAGCACGACGTCGACGCCGAGGCCGGCACGCTCGAGATAGTAGGCGAAGCCGACCGCGCCGGCGGCGACCGCAAGCACCGTCGCAGTCCGGGGGCGGATCGTCCAGGCGAGGACCGTCGCTGCGAGCACCATCGCGCCGACGAGGCCGAACAGCACCTCGGTGCCGCCGACCGCCCGGGTCACCTCGCGCAGGACGCTTACGTACGCCGCCGTCAGGACCAGCACGCAACAACACGCGAGCAGCCGGAACGTCTCCGGACCGATCGTGCCGTCGAGCTCGAGGTCGACTGTTCGGTCGCCGGCGTGCGAACTCCTGTCCGGCGACGAATCCGTGCTCACGGGACCACCCCCGATTCGCGCTCGCCGACGAGTCGCTCGAAGGGAATCGTCCGATCGTCGAGGACGACGGCCGTTCCGTCGTCGTCTACCCGTATCAGCACGTCTGCCGATTCCCGGATACTCTCCTCGAGTTCGCCGGCCTCAAGGACGGCGAACGCGGCCAGGAGATCGCGTCGGTGGTCTCCCCCTGAGCCCGGTTCGTACGCCGTGTCCGGCAGGACGACGCCGACGTCGACGCCGGCCTCGAGCAAGAAGTCGGCGACGCTCGCGACGGCCGTCGCCAGTTCGTCGTCTCGGCCGGGCACACAGTCGGCGGCGATCGTCACGGTGCCGGTGTCCTCGTCGGCAGCGTACTCCGTGACGACGAGGTCGGCGTCGGGACGCTTCGCGGCGGACTTCCAGTGGACGTCCCGCAGGGAGTCGCCCCGCTGGTACTCCCGGAGGTGGTCGAACGCCTCGCGGTCCCGGCCGGCGACCGCGTCGGCGAACGACTGGAGGGCGTCGCCGTGGCCAGCCCGGACATCGCGCACGCGCGGGTAAACAAGAGTAGTCGTCGACTCTTCGTATCGGAACCGGCGTTCGACGAGCCCGAGGACATCGGTGACGGTGATCGAAACCGGTCCGAGCCGGCGTTCGCCGCGGGCCTCGAGCCGGACGTCGTAGGCGAACCGATTCGTGTCCGTAAGCGTCGTCTCGACGACTGGCGTGTCGTCGTCGACTGTCGCCGTTCCACGACCCTCGCTCTCGAGGACCGAGAGCCCGTCGCCGACGGCGTCGCTGACCGTCGCCGAGACGGTCGCGTCGCTCTCGACGACGAGTTCAGCCGTTCGTCGCTCACCGACGGCTCCTTCGGCGACGGGGACGCGTCGAACCGTGGGACGATCGACCCGGACGGTCGCGACCACCCCGGCGACCAGGACGACGATCAGCGGAGCCACCACGGCGTTGAGCGCCCGTGGACCGAACTGCCAGCTCATGACCATCGCGGCCGCGACGACGACGAGGGCCGTCCAGCCGCGTCTCGTGGGTCGCATCGTTACTCGACGGGGACGCGCTCGAGGGCGTTCTCGACGACCGTCGCGCCGTCGCGGTCCCGGTCGGTCGTCTTGATCCGGTGGGGCAGAACGACGGGAGCCTCCGTCCGAACGTCGTCCGGGCGCACGTAGTCGCGGCCGTCGGTGGCGGCTCGGGCCTGTGCGGCCCGCAAGAGCGCGATCGTTCCGCGGGGGCTGACGCCGACGCGTGCGTGTTCGCGAGTGTACCCGACCAGCCGCGTCGCGTACTCCCGGAGTGGCTCCTCGACGCGAACGCTCGCGACGGTCTCGCGGGCGGCGACGACCGTCTCGAGATCGGTGACCGGCTCGAGGGTCTCGATCGGGTGTTCGCCGACCGTCCGTCCGAGCAACTCGACCTCCGCTTCGGGATCTGGGTAGCCCAGACGGAGTTTTTTCATGAACCGATCGAGTTCGGCGAACGGCAGATCGTAGGTCTGGTTCGGCTCGACGGCGTTTTGGGTGGCGACCACGGTAAACGGCTCGGGCAGGTCGCGGGTCTCGCCGTCGACAGTGACCTGTGCTTCTTCCATGGCCTCGAGCAGCGCCGACTGCGTTTTCGCCGGCGCGCGGTTGATCTCGTCTGCGAGGACGAAGTTACCGAAGACGGGACCGGGCTGGAACTCGAACTCGCGGGTCTTCTGGTTGAAGACGTTCACGCCGGTGACGTCGGTCGGGAGGAGATCGGGGGTAAACTGGACGCGACGAAACGTCGAGTCGATCGAGGTCGCGATCGATCGAGCGAGCATCGTCTTGCCGACGCCCGGGACGTCGTCGAGCAAGACGTGACCGCGTCCGAACATCGCGGTGACGACGTGTTCGATTACGTCTTCGTGGCCGACGATCACCTCGGCGACGTTTGCCTCGATCTCGGCACAGAGGTCGGCCACCGTCGATACCTCGAGGGGCGTACTCGCCCGACCGTCGGCCTGGGGCGGATAGTTCGCGTCAGTCATAGCTCGAACACGATCACGACCGCCGGGGACCTGGTCGAACCGCTCATCACTGCGTCAGTTGTGACTCCAGGACATATGCTTTGCGTCAGGTCGAACGACTGTACAGCGTCGACGACGGTCGTCTCCGGTGGTATCCGCCTGGAGCCGTCGCTGTGTCAGTTGTAACGATCAGAAAGCGATACCACTACCAGCGACGCCTTACAGACGCTCGAGGTTCGTCGCTCGGGGGCCTTTTTCGGCCTCCTCGATGTCGAACTCGACCTCCTGCCCCTCTTCGAGATCGGGGCCACCGACGTCTTCCATGTGGAAGAAGACGTCCTCGTCCGCGTCCTCAGTCTCGATAAACCCGTAGCCGCCAGTGTCGTTGAAGAATTCGACCGTACCTTTCGCCATTGCACCTGTATAAAACCACGACGGAGATATAAAGCTTCGGGAGGACATTCGCAGGCCGCCCCATCGAACCGGCTCGTTATCGTCTCACAAGGCCGATCGTAGGGGTTTGGCGTGAGATCACCAGGATTTGCAGTCAGGACAGACCAACGAGCCGTCCTCGCGCCAGACGCGTTCGACGTCGCTGTCGCAGCGACTACAGGTGTACGCACCCCAGGCGTACGTCGAGAGCCCCGAATCGATGGCCGTCGCGTCGGCGTCGTCGCCGTCCGTTTCCCCGGTTTCCCCCACGAACTCCGAGAGCGTCGCGTCGTCGGTCACGACCGCGTCTACGACCGGTGGTGGCTTATACGGTTTGCTATCGTCACTGACCGCCGATCGCCGACCGCGGGGCTGGCAACGCGCGACACAGGACCGGCACGGCCAAGTACCATCGGTGACAACCCCCGAACATGGACACCATCACACCGATGAACGTTATCGTCGACAACATCGTCGAAATGAACGAGTACTTCTCCGACGTCGCGATGGGAGAGGGGCTCGCACCGCTACTCGTTCTCGTCGGGACGATCCTGGTCGTCTTCACGCTCGGCGTCTTCGGCGTCCTCACGCTCGGCGCCATCGGGAGTCTCTTCTCCTCGAGTTCGAGCTAATCCGGTCGAATCGATTCGCCGACAGTACTACTCCTCTCGTCCCGTCGCAGTCGCAAGCGCGTCGCTGGCCCGGACTACCGCGTCCTCGAGGTCCGGCCCCAGCGGCGAGCCGACGACGATACCGTCGACGTACTCGAGAATGGCTTCGAACCGGTCGGCGACCGTCTCGGTCGTCCCGGCGATACAGAAGGCGTCGATCATCTCGGGCGTCACGTGGCCGAAGGCCTCGTTCAGGTCGCCTCGTTCGAGGGCCTCGCTGACGTCGCGTGCGGCCTCGCGGTCGATATCGTGGCGCTCGAGGACGGGTTCTGCTGCGCCGCCGACGATAAAGGCGACGGGCGGGCGGGCAGCCTCGCGGGCCGCATCCTCGGTTTCGGCGACGCTCGTACTCGCGAAGGCAAGCGACTCGAAGTCGCCGCGCTCGTCGGGACGCTCCGCGAGCCCCTGCTCGAGTTGGCCGGCGGCCCACTCGAGGTCGGTGGGGTGGGCCGCGTTGACCAACACGCCGTCTGCGTGTTTCGCGCTCATCCGAAGCATGTGTGGTCCCTGTGCACCGACGTAGACGGGGATCTCCTCGGAGGGCGTCTCGAGATTCAGCGAGGCGTCCCGGGCGGTGAACGTCCCCTCGTGGGTGACGGTCTCGCCGTCCCAGAGGTCCTGGGCGAGTTTGAACGTCTCGAGGACGCGACGGAGCGGGCTGTCGCGCTCGACGCCGAGGTTCGACAGCGTCGACCGATCGCCGGCGCCGACGCCGAAGACGGCGCGGCCGTCGCTGACCTCGTCGATCGTCGCGGTCTGGGCGGCGAGTTTCACGGGGTGGACCTCGTAGGGGTTGACGATCCCCGGCCCGAGGCGTAACTCGTCGGTCGCGTCGGCCATCCGCGTGAGCGTGACGAACGGATCCCGGTTGAAGTAGTGGCTGCTCGAGAAGGCGATATCGTACCCTTCGGCCTCGGCCAGCGCCGCCAGGTCGGCGATGCGCTCGGTCGGATGCTCGGGGGTGAGTTCGACAGCCCAGGTCGCGTCGTTCGCGTCGCTCATTCGATCACCCGTCGCTCGATCGATCGGTCGTCGTGATCGAACTCGAGCGTGCCGAACGCGTTCCGAACGCGACCGGCGACTCGAGCCGATACCGTCTGTCGGTTCATGTCCGCAGGGTAGGGTAGCGCAGTAAAAAGCCCACCGTCACCGGAGAGTAACGTCGGTGGCGCTGACTCTAGCGGTCTACTCGACGTCCGCCCGGAAGAACAGTGCCGCGCCGCGGCGATCGAAGTCGATCCGCGAGAACCCGGCCGCTCGAAGCCGCTCGCGAAGGCCCTCGACGTCGAAGGGCTCTGCGTCGAGCGCTCCGCGAGCGACCGCTCGAACCGGCGGGACGTCGAACACGAACTCGTCGACGAGTGCGCCGCCGGCGAACCGACCGCCAGGTTGCAGGACACGGTGGATCTCCCCCAGTGCCGCGTCGACGTCCGGAAAGAGATGTAGCGCCCAGCAACAGGCCACTCGGTCGAACGCGTCCGCATCGAACCACAGCTCGTCGGCGCTCATTCGCGCGAACGCGACGTCGTCGATCCCGTCCCGGCCGGCGTAGCGTTGGGCCCGCTCGAGCATGCCATCGGCGATGTCGATCCCGGTGACGGACCCGACGTCGTCAGCGATGTGGCGGGTGAACCGTCCGGTTCCGCACGCGACGTCGAGGACGGTGACGTCCCGACCGTCGTCCTCGAGGTCGAGCAGCGACGCGATCCGCGAGCGATCGTTCCACGGTGCGGTGGGACCGCCGACGAACCGGTACAGCGGCTCGAACCACAGCGGCGTCTCGTAGACGGGTGCCAGCCAGTCGAAAACGGTTCCGGACGATCCCGTCACCTCGGGTGTGGGAAACCGCGGGATTCCGTCCTCGAGGGGGACGGTTTGCTCGCAGTTCGGACAGCACAACGCATCTTCCTGCCAGTTGAGGTGCCGGTCGCAGTGCCGACAGACGTACTCCGGCGCGGTCGCGTCCATCGACGCATCGTACGGTCGCATCACCCTTGAGTATCAGCCGTCGAACTCCCACTCCCGGAGCGCCTCGCGCACGAGGTCGTCCGTGACGTTCCTGAACAGTTCGTCGCTGCCTTCGTGGTCGCCGAACTCCCAATCGCGGACGACGACGGCAGGAACGCCACCGGCACCCTCGCCCGTCACGAGATTCGCGGCGGCCGCGAGTTCGTCGACGACCGACTGGACGGTGACACCGAGTTCGTGGCCGTCGCGGTCCGTCTCGCCGCGCCAGTCCCGGCTGGCAGGCATCCCCGCCCAGCCGATCGCGACGCCGGTCTGCCCGTGGCGGAACGGCCGTCCGCAGGTGTCCGTAACGATCACCGCGACGTCCTCGTGGCCGCGGTCGGCGAGTCCGGACCGGATCCGTTCGGCGCTCTCGGACGGCTTTCTGGGGAGTAACAGGATGTCGTGGTCGGGCACGTTCGAGCGGTCGATCCCGGCGTTCGGAGCGATGTGACCGAACCGCGTTTCGGAAAGCACGAACGGTGCCTCGATCAGCAGTTCCGAACTCTCGTCGAGGATCGCCTGGGCGAACCGCGGATCTTTCTCCTCGCCGGTGAACTCCTCGAGTCGGTCGGCGATCTCCCGGGCCCGACCGCTGACGGGGTACTCCGCTAAGTCCGCCGTTCGGCCTTCGGCCTTCGAGACGATCGTGCTCGCGACGGTGAGGACGTCGCCGGCCTCGAGGTCGATCCGGTCAGCGACGAGGGCGGCGATGTCGTCGCCGGGACGGACCTCGGGCAGGCCCGTCACTGGGATGAGTTCCATATCGGTGGGTGGAACAGCGCTGGCAAAAAGTGACCGAACGACGTTTCCCTCTCGAGACGGCGACACGCCCAAACGAGGAAAACAAACATACTCTCCAAACACGAAAACAGAAGTATGCCGATCGATATCGAGACGTTTGAGCGGGAAACGGAGTTCGAAACGGAGCGGACGCAGGCGGAGCGAGTGCTCTCCTTTCTCGTAGCGAACGACGATAAGGCGTTCCGGCGACAGGAGATCGCCGATTCGACGGACATCGATCCGAACGCAGTCAGCGCCGTATTGAGCCGGTTAAAAGACCGCAACCTGGTTCGCCACAAACCGCCGTACTGGGCCGCCGGCGAGCGCCAGCGGATCCGGTCAGCGTTCGATTTCGGACGCAGCCTCGATGCCCTCAACGAACAGCTCGGAACGGAGGATATGGACGCGTGGCGCGAGGCCGGTACCGACGCGAATCACCCAGGTGAGCGAGGGGACGAAGACGAATGAAATACGAGATGGGGAACAGTACATCGCAGTGACGTTGACGACACGGACCTGGCACGACGAGACGATTCCGCTCTCCGAAGACGATTTCATCGATGGTGGGCTACCGAAACGGAGCTTTTTCGTTCCCTGGGGCGTCGTCTCTCTGTCACACGGCGATATTCTCGACTGGTTCGGACGCGTGGAACACGCTCCGCTAGACCAGGTAGTCGATCGGCTCACCGGCTATCTCCGTGAGTGAACGGAGATCTTATACTGTCTGACAGCAGTCAGTGAACCGACGGTCGCAGTAGTGCGACCGACGTTGAGGAGTTTTGTCCGACAGTATCACTCGACGTTATTGATGATCCCGTTCGAACAATGTCCCTACTCCGTCGAGAGCGACCTCGAGTCCCGACGCTCGGCAGGCGTCCCACAGCGTCGCACCGTTGCTGGTGATCACCGGCACCCCCAGTTTCGACTCGAGTTCGTCGACGGCGGCAAGCGACCGGTAGTTCGTACAGGAGACGAAGACGGCGTCGAGATCGTCCGCGTCGCCGACGAACTCGCGGACCTGTCGGCTGGCGTCGCCGGGTGTCAGCGAACCGATCGCCGTGTTCGCCTCGAGTCCGCGGCCGTCGATCGCGGCGACCTCGACACCACTGGCCTCGAGGAAGTCCCGCTCCTTGTCGTCGAGATCGGAAGTGTACGGCGTGACGACGGCGATTCGGTCGGCCTCGAGGGCCTCGAGTGCGCGGACAACCGAGCGAGCTGTCGCGACGGCAGGGACGCCGGCTGCCTCCCGCAGTCGGTCCTCGAGTTCGGCGTCGAACCCCGGACCGTGGATCAGGCTCCCGGTCGTACAGGCGTAGGCGACCACATCGACGTTGGCGTGGCCGAGCAGTTCGGCCGCTCGTGCGGCGTCGTCGCTCATCGCGTCGAGCGCGTCGACGGTCACCGACTCGAGTGCCATCCGCGCGCCGTGGACTGTGACCGCCTCCGGGAGGGCACGTCGAAACTCCGGTTCGGCCGTCGTATTCGAGGAGGGGACGATCAGACCCAGGCGGCCGCACACGTCGGGCGTCTCGGCCGCGTCGACGTCGGAACCCTCGGTCATCGATCGATCACACTCCGTCGTTTGCGTCGGTTCGTTTCCCGGCGACGCGGTCGGCCTCGAGGGACGAATCGTCGCGTTCGTCGGGTTCGCCGTGGCCGCCGCCACCAGGAGTACGGACCGTCACTGTCGTTCCCGCCTCCACGTCGACGGTCGTCTTCGCTGAAACCGACTCACCGTCGATCAGGTTTTCGCCGGTCGCGCCGTCCTCGCCGCCAGCGACGCCTCTTGGCCCGTGGCGCCGGCGTTCGGTCAGCAGCGAGACTGTCGCGTCTTTCTCGACGGTGACGGTTCGCTCGAGGCCGAGGCCGCCACGGAACCGGCCGCGGCCGCCGCTGTCGGGCCGGAGCGCGTAGCGTTCGACCCGCAGGGGATACTCGGTCTCGATCGACTCGACGGGGGTGTTCAGCGTGTTGGTCATCCCGACCTGGACGCCGTCCATCCCGTCGCGGTTGGCACGCGCGCCGAAGCCGCCGCCGATCGTCTCGTAGTAGGTAAAGGAGCCGTCCCGGGCGCCGATCGTGAGGTTGTTCATCGTCCCCTGGCCCTGGGCCGGGACGCGGTCGGGTGCGGCCTTCGCGAACGCCGTAAAGACGACGTCGGTGACACGCTGGCTGGTCTCGACGTTGCCGCCGACGACCGCCGCGGGCGGCTCGGGGTTCAACAGCGTGCCGTCGGGTGCGTTGACCTCGACCGGTTCGTAACAGCCGTGGTTCGGGGGGATCTCGGGATCGGTGATACAGCGCACGACGAAGTAGACCGCGCTTTTCGCTACTGCCAGCGGCGCGTTCAGGTTACCGTCGAGTTGGCCGTCAGTTCCCGAGAAGTCGACGTCGATCTCCGCGCCGTCGATCGTCACCGTGACCGCGATCTCGACGTCGTCGTCGGTGACGCCGTCGCCCTCGAGGACGTCGCTGGCCCGGTAGGTTCCGTCCGGCAATGACGCGATCTCGTCGGCGATTCGCTCGCGGGAGTAGTCGATCACGGCGTCGAACCCGGAGAGGACGGTCTCGCGGCCGTGCTCGTCGAACAGCGCGGCGAGTCGCTCCTCGGCGCGTTCGTTCGCCGCCTGCTGGGCGCGGAGGTCGGCCTGTCGCTCCCCCGCGTTGCGGACGTTCGCGAGGACGAGCGAGCGGACGTCCTCGCGAGGCTTGCCGCCCTCGACGAGTCGCGTCGGCGGCAGCCGAAGGCCCTCCTGGTAGATCTCCTGGGCGCCGGCGGGCATGCTGCCGGGGGTCATTCCTCCGACGTCGGCGTGGTGGGCCCGCGAGACGGCGAAGCCGACGATATCACTTTCGTCGCCGGCCGCGTCGTCGGCGTCGGGTGCGATCGGCGATACCATCGTCACGTCCGGCAGGTGCGTCCCGCCCTGGAACGGATCGTTGAGGACGAAGACGTCGCCCGGCTGTGGGTCGCAGTCGAGGACGGCGTCGACGGCGGCGGGCATCGCGCCCAGGTGAACCGGGATGTGTTCGGCCTGGGCGATCATTCGCCCCTCGGCGTCGAACAGCGCCGTCGAGCAGTCCCGCCGTTCCTTGATGTTTGGCGAGTAGGCACCCCGAATCAGGGTCTGTCCCATCTCTTCGGCGACGCTCTCGAGTTGGTTGCGCAACACCTCGAGGGTCACCGGATCGATACCGCTGTCGTCGGCGTCGGTCGTCGATTGTGTCATCAGTTGTCCACCCCCTCTCGGGTCATCACAAGGGTTCCGTCCGCGAGTATCTCGCCCGCCCACGTCGGCGGGACGACGGTCGTGCTCTCGGCCTGTTCGAGGACCGCGGGGCCGGAGATGGTCGCGCCGGCCTCGAGGCGGTCCCGGTCGTAGACGGTCGTCTTCCGTGGCTCGGTGCCGGACCCGGGGAAGTGTGCGTCCCGGGTGCCGACGAGGGCGCCACCGGGGCCGTCGTGGCGGACCGTCGGCTCCGTGCCCGGCACCGTCGCCGTCGCCCGGAGGTTGACGACCTCGATCGACTCGTCCATCGCGTAGCCGTAGGCGCGTTCGTGGGCCTCGTGGAACCGTTGTGCGACTGCCGCCGGGTCGAACGACTCGTCGACGGGGACGGTCAGCTCGAAGCTCTGGCCCGCGTACCGGCAGTCGGCTGCCCGCTCGATGCGGGCCGCGTCGGGGTCGGAGGCGTCCGCGAGGACGTCCGCCACGAGCTCGTCGTAGACGGCCTCGAGGTCGTCGGGATCCGCATCATAGAGACGCACTCCGACTGTCCGGACGGCGTCGTAGCTTTCGTCGGCCGCGAGCAGTCCGAACGCCGAGAGGACGCCACCCGGCCGCGGGACGACGACGCGATCCACCTCGAGTGAGTCCGCAAGTGCGGCGGCGTGCATCGGTCCGGCGCCGCCGAAGGCGACGAGCGCGAATTCGCGGGGGTCGTGACCCCGTTCGACCGTCACCGAGCGGATCGTTCGGGTCATCGTCGCGTTCGCGACGCGATAGACACCCCGTGCGGCCTCGAGTGCGCTGTCGAGACCGGCTTCGTCGGCGAGTCGCTCGAGGGCGTCGTGGGCCGCCTCGACGTCTAGGGTCATTTCGCCGCCAAGAGCCGTCTCGGGGCCGATGTAGCCGAGGACGACGTTGGCGTCGGTGACAGTGGGTTCGGTGCCGCCTTTTCCATAACAGACGGGTCCGGGTTCGGCGCCAGACGATCGGGGGCCGACTCTGAGGGCGCCGCCGGCGTCGACCCAGGCGATCGAGCCGCCGCCAGCGCCGACGGTGTTGACGTCGACCATCGGCGTTCGGATCGGAAGGCCGTCGATCTCGGCGTCGGTCGTCCGTGCGGCCTGCCCGTCACGGACGAGACTGACGTCGCTCGAGGTCCCGCCCATGTCGAAGGTGACGAGGCCCTCGACGTCCGTGTCGTCGACCGTCGCGGCGGCGCCGACGACGCCCGCGGCGGGCCCCGACAGCGTCGTCGTGACGGCGTGTTCCCGGACGGTCTCGGGGTCGGCGATGCCGCCGTTTGCCTGCATGATCCGTGGCGCCGGGACGCCTGCATCTTCGGCTTCCTCGACGAGACGACCAACGTAGCGGTCGATCGCCGGACGGACGTAGGCGTCGACGGCGGTCGTCGACGTCCGCTCGAACTCGCGAAACTCCGCGAGCACTTCGTGGGACGCCGACACGGGAACCTCGAGTTCCTCGCGCAGCGTCTCGGCCACGAGTCGTTCGTTCTCGGGATCAGCATAGGAGTGAAGCAGGGAGACCGCGACGGCCTCGACGTCGGACTCGCGAAGCGTCGCCGCGAGGTCCCGTACGTCCTCGGGGTCGACAGCCTCCTCGACGCCGTCGGCCGTCGTTCGCTCGCTCACCTCGAACCGTCGCTCGCGAGGGACCAGCGGTTCGGGCTTCTCGGCCTCGAGGTCGTACAGGTCGGGCCGATCCTGGCGGCCGATCTCGAGGACGTCCCGGAACCCGTCGGTCGTGACCAGCGCCGTCTTCGCGCCGCCGCGCTCGAGCAAGGCGTTGACCGAGACGGTCATCGCGTGTGCGAAGTCGTCGATCTCGCCGGGGTCGATGCCAGCGTCGTCACAGGCCTTGTACAGTCCCTCGAGGACGCCCAGGTGTTGGGGCTCGGTCGAGGGCACCTTCGCGGTGACGAGGCTGTCGTCGACCGAGAGGGCGACGTCGGTGAAGGTACCGCCGACGTCGACGCCGATCCGGGTGTCCGGATCGGCACTCGAGGGCTCCGTTCCGCCGTCGGATCGGAGCGTGCTGGCGTGGTCGGTCGTCGATACGGAGTCCGTCGTGTCGAAGTCGTTTTCGTTTGTCATCTGGTTAGAGTACGAGAACGTCGTACAGCGTCTGCAAACCGATACCGACCACGACGAGCGTGACGATCCCGCCAAGCAGGTTCTGGAGCGAGCTGTTCGTGTGCTCGCCTAACAGCTCGTCGTTGTTCATCGCGTAGATGAGGAAGACCGCCAGGATCGGCAACAGGAGACCGTTCGCGACCTGTGCGAAGACGATGACCTCGACGGGGTTGTAGTCGAGCGCCGAGAAGACGATGCCCACGCCGAGGATCGTCATCCAGATCGCCCGGAACCGGGTCGATTTCAGGTCGCGCTCCCAGCCGAGTGCGCCCGCGGTGGCGTAGGCGCCGGCAAGCGGCGCGCTCATCGCGCTCGTAAAGCCGGCTGCGAAGAGACCGATCGCGAAGAACGTCAGCGCGTAGCCGCCGAAGACGGGCTCTAGCTGGTTGGCCATCTCGCCGACGTCGCCGATCTCGGTGCCCGCCGGGAACACCGCGGCGGCGGTGACGACGATCGCCGTCGTGATGACTCCGCCGACGACGATCATCCCGATCGTGTCGGTGCGACACTCGGCGAGGTCGCTGGCGCCGTCCCATCGCTCCTGGACGGTGCTTGCGTGCAAGAAGAGATTGTAGCCGACGACGGTGGTCCCGATGAGGCCGGCGATCAGGTAGGCCGATCCGTCGGGAACCGTCGGCACGAGTCCGCCCCCGAGCGCGAAGGGATCGGGGCGAACGATGATCGCGTTGAGCACGAACGCAAGCCCCATGACGATCACGAGTCCGATGAAGACCCGCTCGATCAGTTTGTAGTTGCCCGTCCAGAGCAGTCCGGCGGCGACCAGCCCGATCAGCGGCCCCCAGACGTTCTCACTGACGCCGGTGATCGTCGCCAGCCCCGCGGCGCCGCCGACGATGTTGCCCGTCTGGAACGCCGCCGTTCCGATTCCGATCGCGCTCACGACGAGGACCACCGTTGCCCCTTTCGCAAACGGGTTGTCGAATTCGCTTCGGAACGCTTCACCCAATCCCTCCTTCGTGATCAGACCGAGTCGCGCGCTCATCTCCTGGAGGACGATCGTCGCCAGAATCGAGAACGCGATCGTCCACACGAGCAGATACGCATACTCCGCGCCGATCACGCTCGCGGTCGTCACAGTTCCCGGACCGACGAACGCCGCTGCCACCAGCGCGCCCGGCCCGATCGCTTTCAGTCGGTCGACAATACCCATGATATGTGTCCACATACATTGCTCGCTGAGGGAACCAAAAACCTTGTTAAGAGGTGGACATACGTCCACTAGATAACGACCGTTCGTTATGTTTGAGTTATGAAGTAGTATGAATGCGTGTGAACGAACGGCCGGAACTCTCGGGCTCGCTCGAGAACGCCGTTCGATCCCGCTCTCGAGGGCGGTCCGACTCTCGGACAACAGTCGGAATCCGCCGGGTCGCATCGCACGGTCCGTCGCCGTCGTGATGGCCGTTTGTCCGATCGTCCGACAGTCTGTTCGCGTCCGTATCGTCTGACACTCTCACTCAGGTGGTCGTTCGGTGATAAACACCTTCGAGACGCCGCGTTCGATCTCGATCTCGACCGGCATTTCGACCGTGCTGCGCTCGATAAACCGGGTCATGAACCAGCGAATCGCCTTCGAGGGGAACACGATGTGGTAGACGTCGCCTTCCTCCCGGCGGACCTCGAGAAAGCCACAGAACGAAAGCCATTCGAGCAGTTCGCCGACGCTCTCGAATCGCTTACCGTACTCACGGGCGTGGTAGTCGGAGACGCGGTCGGCTGCCGCGATGAACTCCGGGTCGGGATCGCCACCGTCGTAGCAGTACTCGAGGAAGGCATGCAGAAAGTCGACGTCCAGTAAGACGTGCTCGCCCGAGGTCAGCATCTGATAGTACTGCTCTAAGTTGTCGCTTGGGCGGCCACTCGCTGCCTCGAAGTTCGCCGCATAGAAGGTGAGCGCACGGCGGACGATCTCGCTTTGTCCGTTCCCCGTCTCAGCCACCAGCGTCTCGAGCGCGGCGCTCGAGTCGTCGTCGAGCGACACCGTAACACGCTGTGTCATGTCTGTAGATGCGCGTCGAGACGGGTATAGTTCACGGCATACGCCGAAAAGCGGGTCGACTGGTGGTCATTCGGAGCGGCATTCGACCTCGAGAGTCCCGTCGTCGACGGTCGCGACGAGCATCGTCTCGCGGCTGGCGGGGCTGGCACCCGTCGCGCTGCCGGGGTTGAGCACGCGGATACCGTCGCCGGACGAGCCGCCCTCGACGACCGTGTCGTAGCCCCGTGTGCCACGAGCTATCGGCGGGCGTTATCGCAGATGAACGTTCTATATGATAACTGTTTTGAAACTCATCTAAAAATATATTTTTACACTACCTAGACTAACAATAACGATCCGACGGTCGTCGGACGCGTCCGAAACAGAGACCCGTCGGGCACGCGATGGATCCGGTATGACCGCTCCCACCGACGAACCGACACACGTCGTTACCGCGTTCCTTCGCCATCGCGGTTCCGTCCTCCTCTTCCAGCGCAGCGATGCCGTCGGCACCTACCAGGGACAGTGGGGTGGCGTCTCCGGTTTCGCGGAGGGCGCGCCCGACGAACAGGTCCGCGTCGAGATCCGCGAGGAAACCGGCCTCGAGCCCGGTGAGTCGGTCTCGCTCGTCCGCTCGGGTCGGCCGGTCGAGTTCGAGGACCCGGAGCTCGAACGCGAGTGGGTCGTCCATCCATACCTGTTCGACGCCACCTCACGCGAGATCGATCTGAGCGAGGAACACGACGCTTCCGAGTGGGTCTCGCCGACGGCGATCCTCGATCTCGAGGACCACGCCGGCGACGACCTCGCCGTTGCCGACCGCAAGACGGTGCCGGAGCTGTGGACCGCCTACGAGCGCGTCGCACCGACGGTGCGATCGATCGCGGCCGACGACGAACACGGGGCCGCGTCTCTCTCCCTTCGAGCCCTCGAGGTGTTGCGCGATCGGGCCGGACTGCTCGTCGCCGAACGGGCCGAGTTCGGCGCCGACCCCGACGAAGAGTGGGACGAACTCGCCGAACTCGCCGGACGACTGCTCGAGGCCCGACCCTCGATGGCAGTCCTGCGAAACCGAGTGAACCGCGTGATGGCCGAGACAGGGGCAGCTACAAGCGACGGTGTGACGCCCGGCGCTCCGGCCGTTCTCGAGGCCGCGCTGTCGGGAATCGAGCGAGCGGCGACGGCCGACGCCGAGGCCGCCGCAAACGCGAGCGACCGCCTCGAGGGGTCGGTCATGACCCTCTCGCGGTCGGGGACCGTCCTCAAGGCGCTGCGTGGTGGCGATCCCGTCCGGGTCTACGTCGCCGAATCCCGGCCCGCAGGGGAGGGGATCGACGTCGCCGAGGAACTGGCCGCAGACGACGAGTTCGAGGCCCCGGTGACGGTCCACACCGACGCGGCAGTGGGACACGTTCTCTCCAGAGAAGACGTCGATCGGGTCCTCGTCGGCGCCGACACGATACGTTCCGACGGCGCCGTCGTGAACAAGACCGGCACCCGGACGCTGGCGTTGCTCGCTGACCGCGAGGACGTGTCGGTCTCGGTCGTCGCCGCGACGGATAAGGTGTCGACACGTGAGGACGTCAATCTCGAGTCCGGTGGTCGATCCGCGGTGTACGACGGCGACGCACCGATCGACGTCTTGAATCCCACCTTCGACGTGACGCCCGCCGACTGCGTCGACGAGTTCGTCACCGAGCGCGGACGCCTCGAGGCCGACGACGTCGCAGACGTCGCCGCGGAGTTACGGGACCTCGAGGCGTGGCGATAGTGTTCGCTGCCGTCCCATTCGTGGGGTTTTTGCCTGCGACGGACTAACCTCCAGTAGGTGGCGATGACGAAGTGTTACCCCCACTCAGCCCCTTGTGATGAGAGCTTTTACTGAGCCACCCCTTCGCTGAGACGGACACCGAGCGTCATCGTTGGTTTTGCCCAAACCTTCAACCCTGACTCGAGCGTACCGCTGGCTATGGAATTCGACCTCGAGCGACTCGGCGTCCACGAATCGGTCGATGCAGTGTTTCCGCCGGGAGAACTCGCCGACTACCTCGCCGACCTCCCAGTTACCGTCGACGTCATCAGCGACGACGAAATCGCGACCTGCGACGCCGTCGTGACCGTCGAGCACCGCCGCGATCTTCTCGAGTGTGCGTGGGTCCACTCCATCCAGGCGGGTGTCGATCGGTTCCCGTTCGACGCGTTCGAGGAACACGACGTGGTCCTGACCAACAGTACGGGCATGCACGACCGAACGGTCGGCGAGACGGTCGCGGGCTATCTGCTCTCGTTTTCACGGCGACTGCACGACCTCGCCGCCAACCAACAGGAGCGTCGCTGGGAGCGACCCGCGTGGGACGAGGCGTTTACGCTCCCGGGGACGACCGCCTGTGTCGTTGGCACGGGAACGCTTGGCCGCGGCGTCGCCGAGACCGTCGGCGCACTCGGCGTTCGGGTCACCGGCGTCCGGCGCTCGGACGAGTCCGTCCCCGGGTTCGAGGAGATCTACACGACCGACGACGTCCACGCGGCGATCGCCGACGCCGAGTTCGTCGTCGCCACCGTGCCGCTGACCGAAGAGACCCACCACCTCTTCGACGCCGAGGCCTTCGAGACGATGCGTGACGACGCCTACTTCGTCAACGTCGCCCGCGGCGCCGTCGTCGACCAGGACGCGCTGATCGCCGCCCTCGAGTCGGGAGCCATCACGGGTGCGGCACTGGACGTCTTCGAGGCGGAACCCTTGCCCGAGTCGTCGCCGCTGTGGGAACTCGACGAGGTGATCGTCACGCCCCACTGTGCGGCCTACACGGAGGACTACTACCGCGACGTCGGCGAGATCGTCCGCGAAAACGTCTCGCGACTCGAGGGCGGCGAGGACGTACACAATCGCGTGGTGTAAGTCGGTGTCTCGAGTTCGGCTCCGCGAGGCGAGAGCGACCGACGCCGCGACGATCGCCGACGTCCACGCGGCGTCGATCCGTGAACTCGGTCCCGAGGCCTACGACGATCGGCAGGTCCGGGCGTGGCGTTCGAACGTCGATCCGGAACGGTATCCGCTCGAGGAAGCCGACGCCCGAATGATCGTCGCCGAACGCGGGGACGACGGTCTCGTCGGCTTCGGGCTACTCGATCTCGAGCCGAACGACGCCGACGACCCGTCGGTCGGGACGATCGGGGCCGTCTACGTCCACCCGGAGCACGTCCGTGAGGGGATCGGTCGGACGATCCTCGAGACCCTCGAGTCGATCGCCCGCGATGCAGGGCTCGAGACGCTCGGACTGACGGCCTCGAAGAACGCGATCGGGTTCTACGAGCGCCAGGGCTACGAGGGCGTCGAGACGGTCGCCCTCGAGATGACCGACGGCGTGTCACTCGAGGCGCTTCGGATGCGAAAACAACTGGACTGACCGCGATCCACGACGAATCGCTGTCGCCCCGCTTTTCGGCCCTAGAAGAATTTGAACAGGTCGTCTCGGTTTTGCTCGTGGAGATGCGTCCGGATAGCGTCGTTCAGCGGCTCGATGCGGCCCTTCTTGGCGGTGATCGGGGCGATCGTCTCCTGCCACTGCTTCCAGGGTGGGTAGAGTCCGAGCCGGTCACAGAGTTCGTTCAGTCGCTCGTCTTTGTCGTCGACTTTGTCCATCTTGTTGACGGCGACCACTGTGGGGACGTCCAGATCCTGCAGGAAGTGAAACATCTCGACGTCGTAGGGGATCTCGTCGGGCCCAGAGTGGCGATCGATGATGTCGATGACGCTTTTGCCGTCGACGACGAGCACGGCGACGAGGATGTTGTCCGCGTACTCCTCGAGATAGTGGACGATGTTCGTCTTGATCTCCTCGCGATACTCCTCGTCGACGCCGCTCATGAACCCGAAGCCGGGGAGGTCGGTGATGACGAAGTCCTCGGGCGCCCAGTCGTAGTGGTTGGGCTGGCGCGTGACGCCGGGTTTCCCGCCGGTATCGAACGTATGGCCGGTCAGTTCACGCATGAGTGTCGACTTGCCGACGTTGGAGCGGCCGACGAGGGCGACTTCGGCCTCGCGGTCGGGACGCGTATCGAACATACGTCTGGATAGGTTCGAGACGGGTTATAAACTACGTGACGCGAGGTGCTGTCCACTCGGTGGGTCGGCGATCCGCCGTGGATGCTGCGGTGTGAGAAGAATCGTCTCGACACCATTCTGCCTACCTGTGCACTTTGTATTCCAGCAAAGTATCATGCGTAGAAAAATATACCGTGATTACAGTCTTTCTATAATCCAGAGTGTGTTAATATCCTCCATACTCCTTGTGGCAAAGCGTTACAATCACTCATTCGGGATGGTTGGTTGATGATTCGAAAACAATATTCGGATTTCGTTTCTTGGTTAGGGCCTATAGACCAGATTCACTCGATGAACGTTCATTACTGTTCGGGGGTGTTAACGTGACATCTCACGACAGGACATGTAGTTGTTGTCGTCCTCGTGATCAGTCAGCGATGCCGGAAGTCAAACGTCGGGCCGAAGCAGTCTACGCACCGGAAGAGCGACTCGATCGGCGTTCGTTTCTCTCGAGTACCAGCAGTCGTCGGTCGTTTCTTGCCACGAGCGGAGTCGCAGCGTCGACGCTGATCGCCGGGTGTGCGGAGTTCGTCGGTGGAGGTGATGGCGACTCGGCTGGACAAAGTAACGAACGGGACGACACGAGCGGAAGCGATGCGGTGGACGACGACACCCCGACGACCCTTCAGGGAACGATAGTCGTTGGCGAAGAGATGCAGGTCATCGAAGGAACGGTCGAAGTTGCCGACGGTCGAATCGAACGCATTACTGAGGAAGGGGTCAACTCGGACGAGATCATCGTTCCCGCGTTCGTCAATCCTCATACACATATCACGGACTCCGTAGCGAAAGACAGCGAACGCGCGCAGAACTACTCGTGGGAAGAGCTGTTTATCGAACCGGATCTGAAAGGCGAAATCCTCGAGTCAGCGAGCCGTAAGGAGAAACTCGAGTCGATGAGCCGAACGATGGAGTTTATGAAGACCACGGGCACGGGCGCGTTCGCCGATTTCAAAGAGGAGGGAGTTCAGGGTGTCGAGGACCTCGAACTGCTCGACGACGAGAGTGACGTCGACGCGACGACGCTCCTGACGGGCCACTATCTGGACGAGGACGACGATCTCGAGGAGGAAATCGAGAAGGCCGATGGCTACAACTCCTACTATCCGTACGACGAGACCGACGAACGGGCGCGAGAGATCTGTGCAGAACTGGGGAAGGTGTTCGCTCTCCACTCCGGTGAGCCGAGTGCAGAGGACATCGACGACAGTCTCGCGTTGAACCCGGACTACACCTCCCATATGGTCCATGCGCGGCCGAAAGACTACGACGTCATGGCGGACAACGATATCGGTCTTGTTTCGCTACCACGATCGAATCTCGTCATCCGAGATCGTCTCCCACCGCTCGAGGAACTTCACGAGGCTACGACGGTCGCGATCGGAACGGACAATGTGATGTTGAACTCCGCCTCGATGCTCCGCGAGATGGAGTTCACAAGCAAGCTGTTCGATTTCACGCCCACAGAAGTGTTACAGATGGCCACAATAAACGGTGCGAAGCTGATCAAGCAGGCCGACGACGTCGGTTCGATCGAAGAAGGAAAACGAGCGCGAATGACGGTTATCGGCACGTCAAAGGAACTCAAAGAGGTCGAAGATCCCGTCGGTGGCGTCGTGAGACGGGCGACCGCGCAGGACGTCAAACGTATAGTGCTTGAATAGTTACTGTCTCGCCTTCGTAATTCAGACGTCAGACAATCGATGCGAGAAGCGCCCCCACTCCCAGCGACGCGACTGCGAGGACGACGACGCCGACGAGCTGGCGCCGAGAGGGGGATCGATCGTGATCGACGTACCGACCGTCCCGTGCGGTCTGGGTGCCGAGCCACGCGAGCACGGCGCTGCCGACTACTAATCCGACCGCGACGAGCCGCGAACTCCCCGTTCCGGTGGTGACGGCGGTTCGGATGCCGAGTACCGCGACGACGGCCGCGATCGTCACGTGCGAAGCGCCGAGGAGGAACTGCTGTGAGAGGGTTACGGAGCCGATCGAGACGTCACCGAAGCCACTGGCGATCGACAGGACGCCGGCCATCGCCAGCCCCGCACAGAGCACGAGGAAGACCGGATCGGCGAGGATGGCACGTCCGAACGTGGCGAAAAAGGCGCCGACGAGGACGAGCAGGAACGCACCGAACCAGGGACCGGAACGAGACATCGTGGCCAGATACCACAACTCGCTCAAAGAAGCTACCGTCCAGTTGCCAACGGTGATACTGTTCAGTATGAACCGACAGGCGGTCGGATGCGGGCCGTACTCCGATAGCCGTCGCCTCTCCGACCGCCACTGGCGAGGTATGCCCGCAAGTTATGCTCCCGGGGGTACTCACCGGGACGTGTGCGGCTCGTTCAGTTGACAGTCCCGACGGGTAAGCGACAGACGATCATCGAGACGCTCGAGGAGCGGAAGATCGACTACGTCGTGACCGACGAGAGCGGCGACCGAGATTACACGGCGGTCGTCTACTTCCCGTTGCCGTCGCCGGCAGTCGAACCCGTCCTCGACGAACTGCAGGACGCGGGCGTCGACGAGGACGCCTACACGGTCGTCGTCGACGCGGAGACGGTCGTCTCCCGTCGATTCGAGGCGTTACGAGACGAGTACGAGAACGGCGACGTCGCGACCGACCGGATCTCGAGACAGGAACTCCAGAGCGAGGCCGAGTCGCTGACGCCGACGTTTTCGGTCTATGCGATCATGACGATCATCAGCGCCGTCGTCGCGACGGCGGGGCTCTTCCTCGACTCGCCGGCCGTCGTCGTCGGTTCGATGGTGATCGCGCCGCTGATCGGTCCGGCGCTCGGACTGAGCGTCGGTTCGGTGATCGACGACGAGGAGCTGTTCAGGGAGAGTCTTTGGTACCAGATCGTAGGAATCGTCCTCGCGATCGCAGCGGCGGCAGTCTTCGCCTGGCTGGTCAGGATGACCAATATCGTTCCACCGGGGCTCGATCTCCTCGCGGTCGACGAGATTTCCGAGCGACTCGCGCCGGATCTGCTCTCGCTTGCGATCGCGCTCGGCGCCGGCGTCGCGGGAATTATCAGCATCGCGACGGGGACCGCCGTGGCCCTCGTCGGCGTCATGATCGCCGCGGCATTGATCCCGCCCGCCGCGGCCGCAGGGATCGCCATCGCCTGGGGACAGCCGTCGGCGGCGATCGGTTCGACGGCGCTCGTGTTGGTCAACGTCCTCTCGGTCAATCTCGCGGGGCTGTTGACGCTGTGGTACGTCGGCTACCGCCCGGAGAATCTCTTCTCGCTCGGCGAGACCGAACAGCGCGTCCGCCGACGGGTTTTCGGACTCGCTGCGATCGTCCTCGTCTTCGCCGTCTTCCTCGGAGCGATCTCCTACACCTCCTACGTCGCCTCGACGTTCGAGCAGAACGCGCAGAACGAGGCCGAGATGGTTCTCTCCGAGGAGGAGTTCGCGGAGTACCAGCTCCTCGAGTTCGAGGTTATCATGGACGACGACTACCCGTTCGTGAGTCCCGAGCGCGTGGTCGTCACCGTCGGCGGACCGACCGACGAGGCCTCACCCGAACTGGCCGATCGATTGAACGAGCGGATCAGTCAACACGCCGACGAACCGGTTACCGTCGAGATCAGATACGTCGGCCTCGTCGAGCGCTGACGGACGGCTGTCCGCACGACCCGAATCGGTCGGGGACCCGCCGGGATTTCGTCTCGAGGAGATCGTCCACTGTCAGTTGTTACCGGCCGAATCGGCCACGGAGGGACGATCGATCGTCGGTGGCGTCCTCGTCGTTGTCGTCGTCGCTCGTGTCACGAGTACTGTCGGGACTCTCTTCGCGGCCGATCCGACGACGGATCCACGTTCGCGGGCCGCCGATCCGTCTGAGCCGCGCGCCGAAACGGTTGACGAGGAACGTCGGGAAATAAAGCACGAGTAGCCCGAATCCGAGAAACGCGACGCCGCCGACGTACTGCCCCGTGAGCAGGTAGCTGCCGGCGAGGTAGAACAGCGGACCGGCCATCGACATGCCGGCTGCGGTCTGGAGCATCCAGAGGATTCCCGGGCCTCTCATCGCCGTGGTACTCGCGTGTTACCGGTCCGCTTCGAACGGCAGTTCGGGCTCGTAATCGACGGCTTCGATCGCCGCCTCGAGCACCGTCTCGACGTCCTCACCGGTCTCGACGCTCATAGTGTAGTCGGCCGCGAGCTCCTCGAGCAGGTCCTCGTTCCACACCTCTTTACGGTCGGCTTTGTTCGCGATGGTGAGTACCGGAACGGTTTCGAACTGGGCGGCGATCGAGTCCCGCAACTCGAGTTGGGACTCGAGGGGGTAGCCACACTCGCCGCTGGGATCGACCATCACGAGCATACAGTCCGCGAGGTGTTCGATGGCGCTGACAGCCTGGTTTTCGATCTCGTTGCGCTCGTCGGCCGGCCGGTCGAGCAGCCCGGGGGTGTCGACCAGCTGGTAGCGGATGTGCTCGTGTTCGAAGTGGCCGACGCCGATCCCCTTCGTCGTGAAGGGGTAGGAAGCGGTCTCGCCGCGGGCGCTGGTGACGTCGTTGACGAACGAGGACTTGCCGACGTTAGGGTAGCCGGCGACGACGATCGTCGGCTCGTCGGGATTGATATCGGGCAGGTCCCGCAGGTCGTTGCGCGCTTCGTTGATGTACAGCAGGTGGTCGTCGACCTGCTCGACGATGTCCGCGAGGCGGGCGAAAGCCTGTTTCCGGTGCTTGCGTGCGGTATCGACGTCGGTCTTTCTGAGTCGGGGCTGGTACTCCTCGTGAATCTCGCGAGCCTTGCGGCTGGCCCACATCACCTCAGAGAGGCTCTGTCGAAGCTTGTCGACGTCGACGATGGCGTCTGCCAGCTCGTAGTAGAAGGGATGGACGTCGTCCTCGTACTCGAAGTCCGGCCACGCCGTGACGACGTTCTCTAGGTTGTCCGAGATGATGTTCGCCGCCGTCTGGAGCATCGACTGCTGGGCCTCGAGGCCGCCTTTCGCCTTGCCAGCCCGTGCCGCCCGCGAAAACGCCTTGTCGATCAGCTCTTCCGACGTGGGCGTCGTCGGAAGGTCTTCGAAAATCATACCGATAGCTACGGGATGGGGTCCTAAAAGGTCGTTCGTTACGAGCCGCGGGTTTATCCTTTCGCGTGACCGTTATGTAGCTATGACAAACTGGCGTGCCGTCGTTATCGGCTTTCTCATCGCGACCGTTATCGGGCTGTTCGGCATCGCCGTGCCGGGGCTTGGACAGCTCGCCGCGGGGCTGATCGGCGGCTTTGCCGCCGGCTATCTCGCCGGCGGCGGTCTCCTGCGTGGGTTCTGGCACGGACTGCTCGCTGGCGCGCTCGGCGGGCTCATCGCCGGGCTGCTGATCGCCGTTATCGTCGCGATCGCCGGCTGGGCGGCCGGCCCCGCCGGCGGCATACTTACGGGAGTGGCCGGCCTCGGTATCTTCGCTGCAGTGGTGCTCGTCGCGTTCGTGATGGCCATCGAAAGCGCGCTCGCGGGCGCACTCGGCGGACTGCTCAACCCCGACCCCGACCGCGACCGTGGTCGACGACCCGATCGGAGACCGTATCAGTGAGCCCGACTCCGACGGTCACGACTGCACGATTTTAGACGGATAGCGGTGTCTCATACGGATTGCTGTACCGATTTCCCGGCGTAACCGCCGCCCGGGTCGCGGTTACGCCGGCAATGACGTACAGTAACCCGTATCACTGCGCGTCCCGAATCGCCTCGAGCGCGCGCCGCTCGGCGATCGGCGGGCAGTGACGACAGGAGACCGTATCAGGTCGATGCCATCTCTCGACAGCTTTCGACGCAGTCGGGCAGGATCTCTGCACAGGCTTGACAGTGATCGTGATCGTGTTGGGCACACTCCTCGGCACACGCCTCGCAGATGTCTGCACAGAGTTCGCCGAGTTCCTCGTGATAGCTCGAGTCCCGCGCCATCCAGCGGGCGTGTAGCGACGCGATGTCCGCAACGTCCCGACAGAGGCGAATACAGCGGGCCATCCCCTCGCCCTCCTCCGCACAGGCGTCGGCACACCACTCACAAACCTGGGCGGCCTCGAGACAGTTGTCGATACACTCCTGCATGTGGTCGTCCGCGTGCTCGATTCGTTGAACTGCCATCACACGGACGAACGCGTGAGACGTCCATCAAGCTATGACGGGCGTCTGCAAGCGGCGCTGACCCCGACCGCTATCGGCGCGCCTCGAGTTCGGCCTCGAGGTCCTCGAGGCTCATCTCCTTCATCGAGAGCAAAACGAGTAGGTGGTAGACGATATCGGCGGCCTCGTAGGCGACCTCGTCGTGGTCGTCGTCTTTGGCCGCGAGCACGAGCTCGGTCGTCTCCTCGCCGAGTTTCTCTAACACCGCGTTCTCGCCTTTCTCGTGGGTGAACAGCGAGGCGGTATAGGAGTCCTCGGGCAGCGTTTCCTTTCGGTCTTCGATGACGGCGAACAACTCTTCGAGCGTGTCTTCCATCTAAATGTCACCCGATACGTTGCGAATATCCTCGAGTTGCTCGAACTTTTCGCTCTCGTCGCGGCCGTCTTCGAAGACGTCCTTGGTGACCTCGATGGGTGCGTTGGTCCGGGCAGCAAGCGCAAGCGAGTCGCTTGGCCGGGCGTCGATGACGGTTTCGCCGCGGGGCGTCTGAACGTGGAGATCGGCGATATACGTCCCGCCCTGGCCGTCGTCGCGGCGTTTGATCTCGCTGATCACGACGCGGTCGATCCGGCCGCCCAGTTCCTCCATCACGTCGAGCAGGAGGTCGTGTGTCAGCGGTCGGCCGATGTCCTCAGCCTCGAGGCCGCGAGCGATGCTCGTCGCCTCGTCGAATCCGATGAAGATCGGGACGACGTCGGTCTCGTCGTCGACGCTGAGGACCACCACCGGCACCGGTCCCTGTGGCGTCCCCGCGACGCGAACCGCATCGATAGAAGCCTGCATATCCTATGTCTTGCGTGCAAGGGAGAAAACAGGTCCGGTCGCGAATGCATGCACGAGACATATCCAGCAGTATTACCACTGGCGATCGTCGTCGGTCGGATCGGTCGACGAGTCGTCGTCCGACATCGGCTCCGTCACTGCCTCCGCTTTCGACTCCGTCGTCCCTTCTGAGTCCGTAGTCGTCCACGAATCCACCGGTAGCTCCGTTCCCGTCCCCGGTGACTCACTCGAGGTCGTCGTCGACTTCGACCCCGCGCTCGTCGCCGTCTCCCCGAGCAAAGCCTCTGCGATCCGGCCACAGACGTACGCGAACGCGTTGACGATGTGTAAGAGGACGATCGCAACGACCAGTCCGATCGGTACGGCGAGGATCGCCTCCGGTAGCGAGTCGATCGTCCACGCGATCGGCTCGTCGTTGATCGTGACGAACTCCACCTCGAGGGGGTACCGAAGCGGCGCGGTCAGTACCGAGAGCGAACTGACGAACAGGGCGACGAGGATGAGTCCGACGATTCCGATCCAGAACTTGAGCAGGAGAAAGCCGGTTCCTCGCCAGGTGGACGCCGCGTCGAGATACGCCTTGCTTTTCGCCCACACACCCGTCGCCGACGTGTCGACGTCGGCCGCGGGCTCGAGGTCGACCGCCAGCAACGCGTTCGCGAGCCAGCGCTCGAATCGGGCCAGCACACGACAGAGAGCGACGGTCACGACCAGGATCCCGATTCCGATCAGAAAGACCGAGAGTATCGCCCCGAACGCGAGTCCGAAGGTGACGACCATCATGTACAGGAAGCCAAGCAGGAACGCCAGGAACAGATACAGGAGGTTCTTGTACGTCTGCCAGTCGGCGACGACACCGACGATATCACGGGCGGCGAAGTCGTCGGTCCCCGATGGAGGTTCTGAGGAGGGCATGTCATTCAGGAATTGTCATTGGAGTAGTAAATATATTCTGTCGGATAGAGCCGTCGCGCTCGGTTCGGATCGATCGTGCTCCCCGTGGAACGCTACTTAGCTCCCTCAAGTGTAGGTACGTCCGCGGCTTCGTTTTCGAAGAAAGCTAGGCCGTGAATCCGGCTGTCGGGGGTCAGTTCGGGGTGAAAGGCCGTGCCGACGACGGGACCCTGCCGTACGGCGACCGGGCGGTCGTCCCAGGCGGCAAGCACCTCGGCGTCACCGCTCTCGACGTCGTCGATCGCCGGCGCGCGGATGAACACCGCTGGATACGGCTCGTCGTCTGCGAGTCCGTCGACCGCGAGCGGGGCCTCGAAGCTGTCTCGCTGGCGGCCGAAGGCGTTGCGCTCGACGGCGACGTCGAGGAGGCCGAGTTCGTCGACGCGGTCGTCGTTCGGATCGCTCGAGGCGACGATCAGGCCAGCACAGGTCGCAAGTAGCGGCTTGCCGGCGTCGACGTGGTCACGAATTTCAGGGGCGATTCCGTCGCTGTGGATCAGTCGGGAGATCGTCGTCGACTCACCACCGGGCATCGCCAGCAGGTCACAGTCGGGGACGAGCCCCGACTCGCGGATCTCGTGGACGGTGACGTCGTAGTTGTGAGCCTGTGCGGCCCGCTCGATAGCGGCTGCGTGTTCTTCGACGTCGCCCTGGACGGCGACGACGCCAGCGGTCAGCGACATGCCCGCGGGTAAGCAGAGGGGGATCAAAAAGCTCGTGCCCCCGGTCAGTCTTCAACGGCGAGGCGAATCTCGAGTCTCGCTCGAATCGCGGCGAACGCGTCGCTCTCGAGCGGATCGTCGACGAGGAGGTGGGAGCGTCGCTTACGCGGCGAACGTCAGGAGCTGTACCAGAATCCCGATCATCACGCCGGTCGCGATGACCGTCTTCGGATCGATCTGGATCGCGTTCGAGTCCTCTGCGTCGAAGTACCGGACGAGTCCGGCACTGGACATCAGCCCACCTGAATTCTGTCCTCGGTCCATACACGGTACTATGAGTCGACGGAACTAAATCTTTCGTCCCTCCGGTCGCGGACGTGTCACGGTTTGCGGCAATCTCCAAGCGGTGGGAAACCCTTATGCGCGCCGCGTCGGAACTAGCGATGAACCGATGACTGTCACACTGAAGGATTTCTACGCGGACTGGTGTGGCCCCTGTAAGACCCAGGACCCGATCCTCGAGGAACTCGAGGAGGACTGGGAGGGCCGATTCGAGGTCGAGAAGATCAACGTTGACGAACAACAGGACGTCGCCAACGAGTACCAGGTACGCTCGCTTCCGACGCTCGTTGTCGAGAACGAGGACGGAATCGTCGAGCGCTTCGTCGGTGTTACCCAGCGCGACGACCTCGAAGACGCCCTCGAGTCCGCCGGCGCCTAACGCACGTCTGCGAACTCCCTTTTCGACGACCGAGATCAGTGGTGAAACTGCCGGACAGCAGTCAGTGCGCCGTCGGTCGCGAATTCGCGGCTGTCACTGTCGGCGACGGCCGCAGTCGTGTGACCGCCCGGTGAATCGTGCTGTCCGACAGTATGAGCGACGGCTCTCTTGGGTCTGAGGTACGTGTTTAGCCCCATAGAGTTGCCGCCTGAGGGGCTAAGACTGCTGAAAATCGCACCCAATATAGCATTTATAAGTCAGAGCGAGGCAAGAGAATTGAGCGAACCGACAGACGTAGCCCGATTTCACTGAACCTAGTGATACCGTGGTGATTTTGAACCCGTTTCCCTCCCCGGTTTCTGGGGGTAAACACTTACGGTCTGAGGTTAGGTCTCGTCCGGGTCGATATCGTCCGTGTCGTCGACGCCGAACTCCTCGTCGGAATCGAACTCGTCGTCGACTGGTGTCTCCTCGGTAGCGCCGAACACGTCGTCGGCGTCGACTTCACTGTCGGATTCCGTCTCGTCGATGACGTCGGTCCCGTCGTCGATTTCGATCTCGGTGTCGGCCCGCTCGGCCGGATCCGGAGACGGCTCCTCGAAGTCGAACTCGTCGGTCGCGAGTTGCTCGCCGTCGACGCTGACCGTTCCCGCTTCGATCTCGATAACGACGCCGTCGTCGCTCTGACTGCGGCCGAGCAACTGATTCGTCGTCGACTCGACCTCCTGGTTGATCGACCAGACGAACCGGAGAACCGACTCGAGTTCGGTTCCGGCCCGGCGTACGTTTTGTTCGGGTGAGAGCTCACCCAGGCTCTGTGCGCCCTCCGGATGCAGATACTGAATCGGATGGTCGTTTGGGACCTCGTGGAGGTCGACGTCGAACGACCAGAGATAGGGCAACAGCTGGATGGCGTACCCCTTCGGTTTGGGCGCTTTGCGACCGATGGCCGTCGTGGCAACGCCGATGGCCGTCGTCCCTGAATCGGTGTCGTAGTAGACGCCAGGGAGGCCAGGTATCGAGAGACGCATACGCGAGCCAAGGGGTCCGTGACGGGTGAGTCTACAGCCGGCACGTGCTACCTCCCTTTTCAAAGACTACCGTCAGTTTTGGTGCGACCGCGAGCAACCCAACGTACCGGAAACTCCGGCGGGCCGTTTCATACTGACTGCTGTCCGGCAGTATCAGAACCGATCGGCGAACTTGTCGCGGCGATTGATGTCGATCTCGCTGATGCTCGAGTGTGCCTGGCTCGCGGCGAAGGCGATGGCCTCGGCGACCTCGTTGGGTTCGCTGGCTTTGCCCTCCTCGAAGTGCTCTTCGAAGGTTTTCCCGTCGGTCGCCTCGAACTCCGTGCGCACCTCGGCGGGATTGACGACCGTGACGCCGACGCCGTCGTCGCCGACCTGTGCCGCGACGCTCTTTGCGAAGCCGCGGGTCCACCACTTCGTCGCCGCGTAAATGGGGTTGAACGACCGCGGATACTGGCCGGCGAAACTGCCGACGAAGATCAGGTGACCGTCGGTCTCACGGACGTGGGGGATCGCCGCTCGTGTCGCATAGAAGAGGCCGTCGACGTTGGTCTCTTGCATCGTCTCGTACTCGTCGGTCGACATCGTCTCGATCTCGCTGCCCCGCGAGAGGCCGGCGTTGTTCACCAGTACGTCGATACCGCCGAAGGTCTCGACCGTTGCTTCGATCAACGCGTCGACGTCGTCCTCCTCGCGGACGTTCGTCGGGACGACCAGCGTCTCGACGCCGTGGTCGGTCTCGAGTTCGTCGGCCAGCTCCGTCAGCCGGTCCTCGCTTCGGGCCGCGAGGACGACGTCTGCACCTTCAGCTGCGAACTCACGGCAGGTCGCTGCGCCGATGCCCGAACTCGCACCCGTCACGATCGCCGTCTTCGACTCGAGTGACGTCGTTGCCATAGTCGGCTCTGACGACGACAGCTGCCTAAAGAACGTGGTTTTCGAGTGCGCGTACGGCGGTCCGTATCAGTACTCCTCGAGTCCGTACAGTTCGCCGTACTTCTCGTCGACGTACTCGAGGAAGTACGCCGCCGTCAGCTCCTCGCCGGTCGCGCGTTCGATCAGCTCCTGGGTCGTGTACCGCTTTCCGTGCTGGTGGACGTTCTCCCGAAGCCAGCCGTTGAGCTCGTCGAAGTCGCCGTTGCGGATATCGTCCTCGAGGTCGCCCAGCTCGTCCTCGGCGGCCGCGTACAGCTGGGCCGCGAGCACGGAGCCAAGCGAGTACGTCGGGAAGTACCCAAAGGAGCCGTGCGACCAGTGGATGTCCTGGAGACAGCCCTCGGCGTCGGTTTCGGGACGGACGCCAAGGTACTCCTCGTACTTGTCGTTCCAGACCTCGGGCACGTCCGAGACCTCGAGGTCGCCACGAATCAGGTCGCGTTCGATCTCGAAGCGGATGACGATGTGGAGGTGGTAGGTGAGTTCGTCCGCTTCGGTCCGAATGAGGTTGTCGTCGTAGACCTGGTTTGCAGCCTCGTAGGCCTCCTCGGGGGTGACGTCTTCGAGAGCGGGGAACCGATCGCGGGCGATCGGCAGGAACTGCTCCCAGAAGGGGCGCGAGCGACCGACGTGGTTCTCCCAGAGGCGGGACTGGGATTCGTGGACCGATAGATCACGCGCTTCACCGAGAGGGGTGCCGTAGCCGTCGTCGGGGAGCCCAAGCGTGTAGTTGGCGTGGCCGAACTCGTGGATCGTCGAGGTGATCGAGCCCAGCAGATCGTCCTCCTCGAAGCGGGTCGTCACGCGGGCGTCGAACTGCGTCCCCGAGGAGAAGGGGTGGGGTGCGGTGTCGAGTCGACCACGATCCCAGTCGTAGCCCAGCGAGTCGAGGACGTCACGGGCAAGTGCCTCCTGGCCGTCGTCGTCGAACTCGCCGGCGAAGGCGTCGGTCTCGAGGTCGGCACCATCGTCGATCGCCTCGATCAACGCCACGAGCTCGTCACGCAGTCGCTCGAGGACCCGTTCGGCCGTCTCCAGATCGATGTAGGGTTCGTAATCGGCAAACAGCACGTCGTAAGGGTCGGCGTCGGGGTCGATGTGCTCGGCGTACTCCCGTTTCAGCTCCACGAGGTCCTCGAGGACGGGCGCGAACGTTTCGAAGTCGTCGTTCTCTTTGGCCCGCTTCCAGACGGGGTGGGCGTTGGCGGTCGTCTCGGAAATCTCCGCGACGAGCTCGCCCGGAACGCTGGTTTCGCGGTCGTAGCGCCGCCGGACTTCGCGGACGACCGCGGCCTGCTCGTCGTCCAGTTCGCTCGACTCGAGTGCCTCGAGCAGTTCGCCGGTCTCGTCGGCGGTCAACAGTTCGTGGCTAATCGAGGACAGCGTCGAGAGCTGCTGTGCGCGGGCGGGCGTTCCCTCGTCGGGCATCACTACTTCCTGATCCCACTGGAGCACGCCCGACGCGTTCGAGACGTTCGCGATCCGTTTGACGCGTTCCTCGAACTGCTCGTAGGTCTCGGTGTCAGCCGCCTCCTGGGCCTGATCGGTCGCCATCGACCGTTCCTACGTGCGGTGATCGTATCAACGTCGGGGTTCCGGTGGACCGACGAACGTGGTGTGGAATCTGCAAGCAGTGACGTGTTCGGTCGCGCTGACGTGTGTACTGGTACCTATGGTCCTTGCATCAGCCGTCGTGTTCTTCGTGAGCCTACTGATCGGTGCACTGGGCATCTACGTCGGTGCTCGCATCATCGTCGGTGCCGGCGATTACGATCACGCGATCGTCACTGCGCTAATCGGGGCGATCGTCTGGGCCGCCGTCGGCTTCTTCGTGGGCTGGATTCCGCTGCTTGGACCGTTGCTGGCCTTGCTGGCGTACATCGCGGTCATCAACTTCCGGTATCCCGGCGACTGGACCGCCGCCGCGATGATCGGGCTCGTCGCCTGGGTGACGGTCCTGATCGTACTCTACGCCCTGGCCGCCGTCGGGGTCACCGGCTTCGAAGCCGCCGGCGTCCCCGGCGCCTGATACTTCCGGACAAAACGATGCACACACCGATCGCACTCGAGACGCTGTCGTGTTCCGCGACAGGCGTCGAGACGCGACCGGGTGTGTATTGACTGTTGTCCGGTAGTATGAACAGCGGTCCCGTCGGCCGGGACAACTGGTTTCTGACGGCCGAACCACCCGGGCGTCGCGTTACTCGTGGGAGTGATGGCCGGCGTCGGAGAGCTCCGGCGGGAGGTAGTGTGGGAGGTCCGGATGGGGGAGATGGATCCCCACGGCCATCAGGCCGTGTGCGAGGAGGACGTAGCCCAGGACGACGAACGCGACGCCGAGAACGCGGTGAAGCCGACTCGCGTGGCGCGATCCAAGCGAGTTGAGGGTGATTCCGTAGAGGAACACGGCGGGAAACGTCCCGAGACCGAGCGCGGCCAGCGACGCGGCGCCGAGGACAGGCGAGCCGACGGCGAAGGCGTAGACGAACGCGGCATACAGCATCGGACACGGGACCAGCCCGTGTGCCAGACCGAGCCCGACGATTCCCGGCCCGTCGGCGATTCGTCGCACCCGATTCGCCGCCCCCTGTAGTGTGTGTTTGAGACCGACGTTCGGAATCGGGAGTCGGTGGAGATCGAACGTGTGCCGTCCGATCAAGGTGGCGACACCGTGGGCGATGATGACGAGCCCGAGTGCGACGCCAACCGTTCCACGGATCGGATTCGCAACGGCCAACAGTGACTCCATCGTCAGATACACCAGTCCGCCGATCGTCCCGAAGAGGGCTCCGAGAAGCGTGTAGCTCGCCGTCCGGCCGAGATTGAACAGTCCGTGGTAGTACAGCGACTCGGTCGACACGCCGGTTGTCGACTGGCCGCTCGAGTGTGCTCCGTCGTACATCGTCACGATCGGCCCACACATTCCGATACAGTGGACGCCACCGAGGACACCGATCGCGAAGAACAACAGGAGATCGACGCGGGTCAGGACGCCGAGCTCGATCATTCGACTCCCTCCGGTGATCGGTTCGGGTCTGACCGGCGTTGACGTGGTTTCATATCGGACGTGAACGTTTGCAACACGAACATCGTGGTTCGGTACCGCTCGAGAGTCGTCCGCTCGGCGGTGGCCGGTTCCTGTCGGACGCGACGCCGAGAAGCGACCGAGCCGCCGTCCCGGTCAGTCGCTCTCGGGACCGGTGTGGTCATCCGGTCTGCCGTACCGAATTACCGGAGCCCGAAAGACGGGTCGTGGGTGTTCCGGAATTGACTTACAGTAACCCGTATCAGTCGTCGTCGCTGGGACTCGTAATGTCGTACTCCGTGTGACACGGCTCGGGCGGCAGATCGATCGAGGGGTTGCCGTCGAGGAATCCTTCGGGTTTCAACTCGAAGTTCGCGATCTCGACCGGCAACACGGGCCAGTCCTCGGCTCGAGGGACGTGGTTGACCCCCTGCGTGTACCAGACGACGAGATCCTCGTCGACGAGCGATCGGTCCTGTTCCGTCCACTCGGGCAGGCCGGTCGTGTCGTCGTTCAGGTTCGGATAATCGCCGGCGGCGAACCGTTCGTCGTCGTCGTGTGGCGTCACCCAGAAGTTGTTCTGGATGAATCCCGACCGCTCTTTGTAACTCGAGGTCGGCTTCATCGGTGCCGAGACGTTCGTGTGGGGCTCGAGCTTGTAGCCACAGCTGCGTCCGTAGGAGTTTTCGGTCTCGCTGTTGGCGATCCGCCAGTATCGACCGCGGAGGGGATCGATATCCTGGCGGGCCTCGTTTTCGCGCTCGAGTAACGTCTCCTTGGCTCGGAACCCGTTCTTTCGGTTGCGTTCGCTGCCCGTCGGCTCGTTGTGGACCTCGTAGGCCCGCATCGGGCCGTCGTCGATGTCGAAGTCCAGCCGGAAGTTGAAGAAGTGCTGGTGGATGGGGGCTTTCACCTGTGGCGCGACGATGGCGTACTGGCCGTACGTGTCCTCGGCGGTCTCCTCGGCCGGCACGACGCCGTTCGAGTCGATGCCGGTCAGTCGGACCTCGGCTTCGATACTCCCGTCGGGGTAGAAGTACCAGTAGAAGCCGTAGTCGTAGTTGTACACCGTCGCGATAAAGGAGACGACGAGCCGACGTCGCCGTCGGACCTCGGTGTGTGGTTTCCGTTCTTCGGTGTGTTTCCAGAGGACGCCGTCGTCCTCCTCGTGCATGCAGATCGCACTCTCTAGGGTCTCGGACTCGCCCTCGATGGTGTTCATCTCGACGTCGAAGTACTTCATGACGCCAAGACAGTCACACCCCTCGGTGAGCCTGTTGGCCATCCGGCCGACGTGATACTCGCCGATGTCGAAGGCGTTCTTCCAGGAGTGGTTGGGGTCCGGGTCGCCGTAGGGAACGGCCATCTCACAGGCCGACGCGCGATGGAGGACCGACCGGGACTCGTCGCCGTCGTCGAACGTGATATCGTGGAAGACGAGCCCCTCGCGGGCGGTCCAGCCGACACGGAACTCCCAGTCGAGCCACTCGACGTTGTGGCCGTCGACTTCCCAGCTTGGGCCGTCGGGCTGGACGACGTCTAGGTGTTCGAAGTCGTCGCGGGTTTCGACCCTGTCGGCCCGGTAGTCGGCGTCCTCCGGCGGCAGCGGATTCTCCGGATCCGGGACGCCGTTGTCCTCGATGTCGACGACCTCCATCTCGTCTAGGTCGACGAACGCGAACAGCCCCTCGATCGGCCGTGCCCGACCGTTGTCGCTCTCGCTCGTTCGAATCCACGAGATCGCTCTACAGAGCCGTTTCCCCTCGTGTTCTTCCGGTTCGAATCCGCTGGCCGACCAGGGGTCGACCATGACGAGATCGAAGTTCTCGACGCCGCGTTTCGCCGCCGCCTCCCGCCACTCGGGGTCGTTCTTGACGACCTCTCGAGCCGCCTCGATCTCTTCGGGCATCACCGCGGGCTGGGCGTCGGGCAGGTGCTCCCACTCGAGGAGCGTCTCGTCGGATAGTGAGACGGTCCCCTCGTAGGTCTCCTCGTCGGCCCTGGCGACGACCGACGCCTCCCGTTCGAACGCGTCACCGGGTTCGAACGCCTTGACCAACTCCTTCGGCGGTTCGTTGAGGACGATGTTGTGGAACTGTATCTCGTCCTCGAGATCAGTTTCCGACTCGACGGTAGCGGCTGCGGTTTCGATTTCGTCGGCAGTGAGCGGATCGAGCGGATGATCGACGGTTACGGATTCTCGTTGTTTGCTCATAGGTTGTGCTGGCCCGATCGCGGTGCTCGTCGTGGATCGGACCGATACGCGTCTTTCTGTCGGGTTTTGTATTGGTGTTTGGTAACAACTCACCAGTAGTAACCTGGCATTCCTGCGCTACTGCGGCCGTCCCAGCGGGTGACAGCCGCGAGTTCGTGACCGACGTGTTACTGACTGCTGTCCGGCAGTATTAGGCCGTGTCACGGCCACCAGACGGGACTCGAGCCACGGGTGTCGGCTACGAGTTCCCCGCTCTCGGACGCACAAGATCGTTGTGTGGTGATGAACCGTCGCCGCACGAACGACACGATAACTCCGTTCGAACTCTCTTTCTCGGACTTCTCGAGTTGATATATTTAATTCGAAAGATACTGAGAATGCATTTCTGGGCCCGGTGTGTGAATACATGACGAACTCTTAACTCGGTCGTCGATGCCGTATGGGTATGGAGCGACGGGTGGTAATGTATCTCAAGGAGATCGGGTTGTCCGAGTACGAGGCGCAGTCGTACGCGTGTCTCCTTCGGCAGGGTGTATCGACCGCACAGGAAGTTTCCGACGGTGCTGACGTTCCACAGCCACGTGTTTACGACGCGCTCGACGAGCTCTCACAGAAAGGGTTCGTCGACGTCCAGTCCGGCCGACCGAAGAAGTTCGGGCCCGTCGAACCCGACACCGCGATCGATCGGTTCAAGCAGTACAAACAGCGCCAGTACGACGAGCGGCTGGCGGAGATCCAGCGCCTCGGCGAACAGCTCGCCGAGACAGTTGATACCGAAACGCGCCCTCCCGGCCAGTCGGACGTCTGTTGGACCTACTCCAACCGTCACCGCATCCTCGAGAAGCTGTCCGAACTGACGAGTTCGACGACCTCGGAGATCCGGATGATCACGACGCCGATCAGCTTCGAGCGGATCCTCAACCACCACGCCGAGGAACTGGCTCGGAAAGCCGACGCCGGAACGACGATTCAGGCGATCGTCTCCGAGGACGAGTCGATCTCGCCCGCCGTCTACGAGCGCGCTGCGGAGATCATGGACATTCGACGCGTCGAGACCATCGAGGGGCGGATCTATCTCTACGACAGCACGCACGTGTTAGTCGCGTTCCCCGTCAGCGACGCCGACGGCTACGCTGCAATCTCCACCACGAGCGACACCTTGTACCGGACACAGGCCCAGCTGTTCGATCTACTCTGGACCAACGGCCGAGAGACGGATCGTCGACCGGCCGGCCCCGTTCGGGCGGGAGACGACGCCGTTTAGGATTTCTCGGACGTCGGCGACGCCGCGAGCCACGACGACGCCGCCAGCCGGTAGGTCTCACGACAGCGTCGCAGCACCTCGAGCGAGACGCTCTCGTCTTCGGTGTGTGCTTCGCCGGGCTCTGCGGCACCGTAGATCACACACTCGGTTCCGGCGTCGGAGAGCCACCCTGCGTCGGTCGCGTGGGGTTTCGTTACCAGTTCCGGCGTCCCCGACTGTGCGCGGTCGGCTGCCTCGAGTACCGCCTCCGCGAACGCGTCGTCGTGACACTGCATCGGCGGCAGATCCTGATCGACGGTCCACTCGACGCCCTCGATCGACTCGACACGCTCGAGATCGGCCCGCTGTCCCGGGACGGTCCGCTCGTCGACGGTCAGCTCACAGCGGTCGGGGACGACGTTCATCGCCGTCCCACCCTCGATTTCGGTGACCGTGAGGCTGCCCTCGAGGCGGTCGCCCGCCACTTCGACGGTCGGGACCTCGAGTCTGCGAACGCGGTCGACGGCGTCGGTCGCGCGGTAGATCGCGTTCTCGCCGGCCCCGACCTCGCTTGCGTGGGCCGCGGTGCCGACGGCGGTGATCGTGCTTCCGCGCCGACCCTTGTGGGCGACGGCGACGTCCGTGACACCCGGACTCGAGTAGCCCGTCGATCCCTCCCCGACGATGGCGTAGTCGGGAGTAAACCCTCGTTCGATGGCGTGGCGTGCGCCGACGCCGCCGACCTCTTCACCGACGAAACTCGCGAAGACGAGTTCGCCCTCGACCGACGCGTCGTCCCCGGTCGTGACGTCGCGAAACGCACACATCGCGGCCGCGACGGCGCCTTTCATGTCCGCCGCTCCGCGGCCGTACAGGCGTCCATTCCGCCGTTCGACGACGTACTCGCCGCTCGAGTCGATCTGAGAGTCGGCCGGTTCGACGACGTCGTGGTGACCGACGAGCGCCATCGTTGGCCCGTCCTCGTCGCCGCTGCGAGCGATCACGTTTCCGGCCTCGTCCCGGACGACGTCGGCGTCGGTTTCGCGTCGCAGCCACTCCTCGATGTAGTCGCCCGCGCCCGTCTCGTCGTCGTGGCTCGGAATCGAGACGAGGTCGCGGGTCAGTTCGGCGACGTCCATGGTCGCGTTATCGGTACGCTGGGTGTTGATTGTGCCGATAGAACCCACGGCAGCCACCGTTTCTCTGCCGGCTCTGACTCTGGAAGTTCCGTACGAACGAGAGATGCGATCAGTCGAGTTGCTCGTACACCGGCGTCTGCTCCCCGGCCGCTCCCTCGTCGGTCAGCCGTGACACCGTCTCGCCGACCTCCTGGAGGCTGGCGGTCTGCTCCTGGCTCGCCGCCGCGACCGACTCGGCGGCAGTGGCGACCTCCTCTGCGGTCTCGGAGATGTCCTCGACGGTCGCCGCCGCCGTCTCGACGTTGCGCGCCTGCTGGTCGGTCGCCGCCGCCACGTCTTCCATCTGGGCCGCCGTCGTCTGGGCCGAGTCGTGGATCGCCTCGAGCGAGTCCATCGCCGCCCGGATCCGATCGGCGCCGTCGTCGAGCCGATCGACGGTGTCGTCCGTCGCTTCGACCGTCTCGACGGCCTCCTCGCGGACGCCCTGGACGGCGTCTTCGATCGCCTCGAGGTCACGTCGCGTCTGTTCGGCGAACGACTCGACTTCGTCGGCAATGACACCCATCGTCTGTGCGCTGTCCTCGCCGTCCGACCGGGAGGCTTCGATCTTCGCGTTTTTCGCCAGCACGGTCGTCCGGTCGGCCACGTCGTCGAGTCGGTCGAGGACCTCGTCGATCTCGTCGGTTCTGTCCTCTAAGTCGCCGGCGGACTGTGCGACGGCTTCGGTCGCCGACTCGATACGCTCGAGTTCCTCGAGGGCCTCGTTGGCCGCCGAGACGCCTTCGGCGGTGAGCTGTTCGGTCCGTTCGCTTTCCTCGGAGACGTTGTCGGTCACGCTGGCGACCTCCTCGATCGCGGCGCTCAACTCGCCCAGCTGGGTCGCCGCCCGATTGGTGTCTGTCGCCTGGTTCGAGGTGTGGTTGCTGATCGCCTCGGCGCGGGTGGCGATCTCCTCGCTGGCCTGGTGGAGCTCCTCGATCGGTCCCTGGACGTCTTCGTCGACCTCGCGGGCGAGCCGTTGGCGCCGTTCGATCGAATCCTCGAGGTCCTGGGCGTAGGAGTCGACGTACGTCTCGGTCGCGATCTGCATGTCTAAGTTGATGATTCGCAACAGCGAGAGAACGTCGTTCATCCCGTCGTCGATCGCTTCCCTGACGGTCTCCTCGAACGACTCCTCGAGGCCGTCTTCTCCGTCGTCGCTGCCGCCGAATCCGAGCGCACCGGCGAGTCCGCCGAGCCCACCGCCGCTTTCGTCCTGTTCGGCCGCCCACGCTTCGATCTCGTCGACGACCTGCTGTTGGATCCGTTCGTTCAACCGCTCGAGAAGGAGATCGTAGTAGACGCCGTACTGCCCGATGTAGTGTTTCAGGGGCATGTCGAGCAGTTCGTGGAGCTTGCCGACCCGGGCCCGGTTCTCGAAGAACTGCTGATCGTAGGGGCCGGTCGCAAGCGAGACTAGATAGGCACGCTGGGTCTGTTTCAGCGCCTCGATGTCTTTGGGAGAGCGTCCGATTACCTCCCGAGTCTGCCGGGACCGAATCAGGTTGTCGTAGAAGTCCTCTGCGATGTCGTTTTGGTTGTCACGCAACAGCGGTTCGAGATCGGCGAGTCGCCGTTCGTCGTCTTCGTCGAACCCGATAAAGTCCTTTCGCCAGGCGATCTCCTCTTCGTCGAGGCCGATTCGGTCGACGAGCTGGTCGGCATCGAAGAAATCGTTGAGTTCACCCTTCCCGAAGGTCTGTTCTGGATTCATCATATGGACGTGTTCGATTTCCGGGTTAAGATGATAGGTGTTTTCCCATCAGTTTAGAAGACAGTCACGTGAACTGTTGGAAGTAGTGCGAACCGCTCGAGGGAGTGTTTCCCGTCGTTTGTCTGCCGTTGCTGGTGGAACACCCTTATAGGGATCCGACGACCAGTTAGCATATGAACGTCGTGCCGGATACGAGCGTGGTCATCGACGGCCGCGTTTCGGCGACGATCGAAGACGGGCAGTTCGAGGGAGCGACGATTTCGGTACCCGAAGCCGTCGTCGCGGAACTCGAGGCGCAGGCAAACGACGGCATCGAGACCGGCTGGGACGGGCTCGAGGAGCTCCAGCGACTCGCTGCACTCGCCGACGAGGGGACAGTCGACCTCGAGTACGTCGGCGAGCGGCCAAGCGCGATCGAGCGCGGCCACGCTTCCGAAGGCGAGATCGACGCGCTGATTCGGGACCTCGCGGAGGACCTCGAGGCGACGTTTCTCACCAGCGATATCGTCCAGGCGGAAGTCGCCCAGGCGAAGGGTCTCGACGTCGAACACGTCTCTCCCGAAGTCAGGACGGTCGGGACGCTGACCGTCGAGAACTACTTCGACGACCAGACGATGAGCGTCCACCTCAAGACGGGGATGGTCCCGATGGCCAAACGGGGCGAACTCGGCGACATGCACTACCAGGAGATCGCCGACGATCCCCTCGAGGAGGAGACGATGGACGAGTACGCTCGCGAGATCGTCGACGGCGCGAAGGAGGCCGCCGAGGGCTTCATCGAACTCTCCGAGCCTGGCATGAAAATCGTCCAGTTCCGGGATTACCGGATCGCCATCGGTCGACCGCCGTTCTCGGACGGCATCGAGATCACTGCCGTTCGACCGATCGCCCAGACGGACATCGAGGACTACGAGAACGCCACTGAACTCAAAGATCGGCTGCTCGAGCGCCAGCGTGGCGTCCTCATCTCGGGGGCGCCCGGAGCCGGGAAGTCGACGTTCGCCCAGGCGGTCGCCCGATTCATCTCGGATCACGACTACGCGGTCAAGACGATGGAAAAGCCCCGGGACCTGCAGGTCGGCCCCGAGATCACCCAGTACACCGAACTCGGCGGCGAGATGGAAAAGACCGCCGACGCCCTGCTGATGGTCCGACCCGACTACACGATCTACGACGAGGTCCGCAAGACCGACGACTTCGAAGTCTTCGCGGACATGCGCCTGGCGGGCGTCGGCATGATCGGCGTCGTCCACGCGACGCGACCGATCGACGCCCTCCAGCGCCTCGTCGGCCGTGTCGAACTCGGGATGATCCCGCAGGTCGTCGACACCGTCGTCTACATCGAGGCCGGTCAGGTCGAGACCGTCTACGACGTCCGCACGGAGGTCAAAGTTCCCGCCGGTCTCACCGAGGAAGACCTCGCGCGGCCGGTCATCCAGGTCACGAACTTCGAGACCGGCGAGCCCGAGTACGAGATCTACACCTTCAACCGTCAGGTCGTCACCGTCCCGCTGAAAGACGAGGAGGGTGGCCCCGGCAGCGAGTCTGGCGTCGACCGCATCGCCAAACAGGAGATCGAACGCGAGATCCGCTCGATCGCGCGGGGCTACGTCGACGTCGAACTCAAGAGCCAGGATCGCGCGGTCGTCTACGTCGAGGAGGACGACATCTCGAGTGTCATCGGGAAAGGCGGCGGTCGCATCTCCGACGTCGAGAACCGACTGGGGATCGACATCGACGTCCGTACGCACGACGAGAACCCCAACTACGGCGCCGGTGCTGGTGGCGGTGCCGGCGCCAGTTCCAACAGCGCCGGCAGCCAGGGGGCGGCGGGCCAGATGGTCACCCCGGAGATCACCTCGAGACACATCGTTATCCCCGTCGACGGCAACCACGGCGAGACCGTCGAAGTCCAGGCTGGCGGCGACTACCTCTTTACCGCGACAGTGAGCCGCGGCGGCGAGATCCAGGTGTCGCGCGGAAGTGCGATCGCCGACGAACTGGAGCAGGCGATCGACCGGAAGGAGCCAGTCACAGTCGTTCCGTCATAGAGGACGTAAAACGCCGCGATCGCGAGGTAGTACGTGATCGTCGGCAACAGCCACGCGACGGTCATCAGCTTCGCGTCCTGATTGCTGAGATGGGCGAGTTCGTGAGCCAGGACGGCCTCGAGTTCGGCCTCGTCGAGTTCCTCGAGCAGCGCCGAGGTGACGACGATGTGCTCGTCTCCGCCGCCGGCGACGGCGAAGGCGTTCGGGGCTTGGCTTTCGACGACCGCGATCTCGGGTTTTGCAACGTCGACCTGGGCGGCCAGCCGCGTTACGGTCGCGTGGAGGTCGGGATATGCGTTTGCGTCGACCGGGCGACCGTCGACGGAGCTGACGACGGCACTCGGACCGAACCAATACTGGACGACGAGGCCGCCGCCGACGACGACGGTAAGCAAGACGGGATCGACGTAGAACTCGCCGTGATACGGCCGCTCGTTGGCCCACTCGAGCAACGCGATGCCGAGGGTGTTTGCGAGAACCACGAAGGTGTAGACGAACGCGAACGGGAGGACGACGAGCAACCCGAGCGCGACGAGCATTCGGAGGCGGAGGTCGTGATCGTCTGGCAGGGACATTACGACAGTGACCGTAGCTGTCGTTCGTTTGTAATCTATCGATATAATGGTGTTCGTCGCCAGCCGAGGGACACCCCTATTTCGTCTGGTCACTCTCGATCGGCTTTGGTGCCCGATCGATCATTGGAACTCGTTACCACTATTGTCTGTTTAAGGGTTAAGCATTTATACGAGACGAATGTCCAACCAGGTACGAAATAAGATGGTGATTGAACGCAATGAGCGTCGATGAGGAAACGACTGTATACTCGAGCATCGGTCACACGAAGGGGTCGTTCGTGACCGACCGGTCGGACCTCGATCGCGTCCGATCGCGGATCGTCGACGATATTCGAACGGCCGTCGCCGACGCCGGTGCCGAAGGCGTCGTCGTGGCGATGAGCGGCGGTATCGATTCGACCGTGACGGCCGCCCTGGCCGTCGAAGCACTCGGCGGTGACCGGGTACTCGGACTCGGCTTACCCTGTCACAAACGAGATCAGACTGACGTCAGCGAGGCTCGAACCATCGCCGACGGACTGGGGATCGAGTTCGAGGAGATCCGACTCCGGCCGGTCCTCGAGGCGTTCGAGGAGACGATCACCGACACGGTCGACGACCGCGATTCGGACGGCAACCGTCCCTACGAGCGCACCCATGCGGTCGGGAACGCGACCGCCAGATTGCGGATGTGTTGTGCGTACTACGCCGCGAACAGGCAACGCCGGCTCGTCCTCGGGACCGCAAACCGGTCGGAGCTGTTGCTCGGCTACTTCACCAAGTACGGAGACGGAGCGGCCGACCGGTTTCCGCTCGGCGACCTCTACAAGACCGAGGTCCGGGCGCTTGCGAAACACATCGGCGTTCCACGACGAATCGTCAGCAAGGAGCCGTCGGCCGGATTCTGGGCGAACCAGACCGACGCCGACGAACTCGGCGCAACTTACGACGATATCGACCCGCTGTTACAGCGACTCGTCGACGACGACGAATCGATCGTCGACGCCGCGGACGCACTCGAGATCGATCGCGAGACGGCCCGATCGGTCGCGTGGCTCTGTGCCGAAACCGAGCACAAACGGGCGATGCCGCCGACGCCGGGGATCGGCGGTCGCGATCAGTAGCGGTCGGCGTCCCGGTACAGCTCCGGGTTTCGCCACCAGAACAACCCCCACGAGAGCATGAAGCCGACGCCCATGGCGACGACGTCACGTGCGATCTGTGGCAGTCCCGTATCGACGAGGGGGACGAGTGCGATGGCCGACCCGATCGCGGCACCGACGAGGATGAATGCCAGGTCGCCGGCGATGTGTTCCCGCGAGTGGTCCCAGTACTGTTGCCGATCCTCGTCGTACCAGATGCCGATATAGATCAACACTGGCGCCATCGACGTGATCACGGTGATCACGTGATACTCCTGGGGCACTCCCGCCGGACCGAGAACGAAGATGTTCACGGCGTTGGCGAGCATCGCCATCACGAACAGTGCCAGTAAGAGCCAACCCCACCGTGGCAGCGTCTCCTTGTCCATGCAAGGTGGCGGTTATCGTGGGAAAATAATCCTCCCGTTTTCGATCCGACTATTGCCGACGGCTACTCGGCACAGCAGGCGTCTTTCTTGGGGGAGTCTTCGACGCCGTTTCCGTCGGCTGCCACCGGTTCCTCGAGACGGTAGAGACTCTGTCGTGCGTCTGCAAAGTAGATATCCTCGTCGACGATACCGATTTCCTCGAGGCGCTCGAGCGCGTACCGGACGGTTCGGGCCGAGAGCATCGACTCCTCGACGATCTGTTTCTGCGTCAGCGGCCCATCGTACTCGAGAACCTTGAAGACTAATTTCGCACTCGGTGGCAAATCTTCGATCTCCTCCCCGTCGGTCTCTGCCATATTACGAAGCGAACGGTCCCAGCAGCATAAAAGTTGAGCCTTACGCAGAGTGAGAATCTTGAAATTTTACAACTAATATAATGTAGTAAAATGGCCGCTAACGATCTGTAGTCCAGTATATCGAGAGTTGACTCGCCAGTCAGGGACCGGTGAAATTTGGCAGCATCGAGAGTTACCGCCGATCGATCAGACGGACCGCTGTCGGCCAGTGCCGGCGCGACCGCGACTCGTCGTGTGAGTTCGTGCCGGCGTGACCGCGACCCATCGTGTGACCGTGTCGGGACATCGGTACAGCAGTCCGTCTCAGAGTTTCTTCCAGACGTCCTCATCCCCGTCGAATCCGTCCTCGGGGTCGTCGAACTCGGCGCTGCCCTCCAGATCCAGATCATCGGGCGAGATCGGCACGTCACCGTCTGCGTCGGCGGCCGTCGTAGACTGGTCCGAGAGGTTCATCTCCGGCCAGGCGGTCTCCTCCCAGCGGCCGCGGTCGCTGTAGTAGTAGACGACGCCGTCGGTGACGACGGCGAACAGCCCCCGCTGCTCGTCGTGGACGACGCGCTCGTTCGTGTCGATCGCGACGTCGACGACGTCCTCTAGGGTGTCCAACGAGACGTGGTAGTCGCCGATCCACATTGGGATCGAGCCACGCGAGATCCACTCCGCGTAGCGCCGTTCGTGGACGGCACGGCGGGCGGCTTCCTCGTCGATCGGCGCCCGGCGAGCGACGACCGCCCCGGCGGCCAGCGACAGCGTTCCCACCAGCGAGAGGCCTGCGATCATCGCGAGGCTTCGCGACTCGGTCGTCTCCTCGAGACCCGTTCTGTGTGTGTGCTCGTCCGACACGGAAAGCGACTCCTCGAGCCAGTAGGCGTCGTCGGTCACCCGAAACGGTGTCGACGCCGTCTGTACGTTCCCGGTCGTTCCGGTGTCGTACTCGGTGCGGAACTCGAGGACGAGGTCGACCGAGCCGACACCGGAGAGTTCGGCCTCGAGTTGCTGTTGTCGGTCCCGGTAGGACTCGACGTCGACCGTCGTCTCCGAACTCGCGACACCGTTCTCGAGGGACGTCGATTCGTCGATCAAAGTGTGTGTCTCGTTCCAGAACGTCGCGTCGTTTCGGGTCGCTTCGAACCGAAGCGTCAGTTCGTGGTGGACGTCACCGTCTTCGATTGGCGTCCCGTCGGTCTCGTTTTGCAGCCGAGTCGTCGGCTCGACGGTCAACTCCGGCGAGTCGTTTAGCAGGTAGACCTCACTGTTCTCGAGGCGATCACCCTCGTTCCAGAGCGTCCCGTCCTGGACGACGACGGTGCTCGTGTCGACGTCGCTCGAGACCCGTTCCTCCGCGTACTGTGGGGTCGTCGTCGTCGCGGGATTCGCGACAGCCCACCCCGAAGCGAGAAGCGCCAGTACGCCGACGGCGACCAGTGCGATCGCGATCGTCCGGCCGTGTCTGGCGAGCAACAACTCGAGGCGTGGGCTATCGATCACGACCCGACCACCCCCGGTCGACTTCGGCGAGCCGACGACCCTCCCCCAAATTCCGAGTCGACCCGCCCCCACGGGCCGACCGACTGACACACATGCGTACAGTCACGTTCTGCGACCAATATAACGGTACTGGCCACCGTTCGATGGCGGCTTGCGTGATCCCGATCATTCTCGCCATTTTCTGAGTTTTCGCTCGAGACGCGTCGACAGCGGGACGTGAGTGCCGGCCGAACGCAACCGAAGGTCGTTGCGACCGAAGACGACGAGCACGAGTGCGACGGCAACGCCGACGATGACACCGTTGACAGCGGCGATCGCGAGCAGCGGGTGCACGCCGTGTAGCCAGACGAGCACCGACGGTGGGAGCACCGCGAGATACCGATACTCGCTAACGTGGCGCGTGTACTCCCCGGTTTCTGCCGGCGCTGTCAACGAGACCGTCGCCTCGCTACTCGAGCGGAGTCCGACCGTCTGGGACGCAGGCTCGACGGCGACGTCGTCGCGTTCGGTCTCGTGGATGGTCACGATCGGCAGGTAGCCCGCGTTGTCGACGGTTCGGGTCAGTTCGCCGGTCTCGCCCGGCTCGAGTACCTGCGGGTCGTCGCTTGGCGAATCGGTGCTTACGAGTCCGTACTCGACCGTTCCAGCGGGGACGACCATCGCTGCGGTCGCGAACGTGACGAACACGAGCAAGACCAGCCCCAATGCCGTCCAGAACGCGATCACGTTCTCACGCGAGCGCGAGCGACGGGGTTCCCGCTGGCCGGGTCCGAGACGGTCGAACAACGCCCCGAACCCGAGCAGGGCGACGCCGATCGCGACCAGGACGGCGCCGAGGCTCTCGGAATCGGTGGTCGTCGTGATCCCGGCGACCGACGCGACGGTCCCGTAAGCCGATTCCGTGACGCTCTGGACGCCCATGATCGCCGTCCCGAGGTGTGGGATCGTTACGACCTCGCCGTTTACCTGCAAGGCTGTGGCGACGATCTGGCTGTCAGAGACGTGTGGCTCTCCACCGTCCTGGTCGGTAAAGGGGTTCGCGTCCCCTCGAGTGACGTACCCCTCGTCGGTCTCACCGACCACGCGATGTGTCGTCAACGCCCCGCCGTGGAGGTCTCGGGCCTCGAAGACGACGACGTCGCCTTCCTCGACCGAACCGGACGCGACGTCCGGAATCGCGACGAAGCCGTCGCCGGCTGCCATCGTCGGCTCCATGCTGTCGGTCGCGACGTACCCAAGCAGAATCGGCTGGCCGAGGAGTTGGCCGACCACCAACAGGACGATGACGAGGGCGACGACCAGACCCAGCGCTCGTTTGAGCAGGCTCGCTCCCGTCATCGTCAGTTGTTGGTGACCGTCATCGTTGAAGTACTATTCAGTGGCATGATCTGTTGGGTGCTGTTCCCCATAAAAACCGCGAGAGTTCCAGCCTCTCGAGGACGCCTCGGGCGACCACGGCGCTCGGCCTGATACGGATCGCTGTAACGGTTTCCCGGCGCAACCGCCGCCCGGGTCGCGGTTGCGCCGGCGATGACTTCCAGTAAACCGTACGACCGAAGACGATCACGTCGACACCAGCGCCCAGCGTCGGTTCGCGGCGATGGATAGACACAACAGCCCCATCGCCATCGGCGGGGCGAGCGCTGCCGTCGCCGCCGCCGAGAGCTCGCGGGTCTCGACGGAGACGGGATCGGGCTCCGAGACGGTCACCGAACCGGCCGTGACGCCGCTGACTGCGACGTCGTACGTCCCTGCCTCGTCGAACTGTCGCTCGAAGGCGACCGTCCGCTCGTCGTTCGGCTCGATCGACACCGTTCGCGTCTCGACGACGATGTCGTCGACCGCGAGCTCGAGGGTGCGTTCGACCGTCCGATCGGTCGGGTTCGACACCGTCGCTTCGACCGTCCCGACTCCACCGGCCGTGAGTTCGGTCTCGGTGACGTCGGCCTCGAGGACGTCGACTGGCGGCCCCTCGACGGTCACCGACTCGCTTGCCGCGCCATCGACGCCGACTTCGTACGTCCCGGGCCACTGCATCGACCGCTCGAACGTAACCGTCTCGGTGGTATCGGGCTCCAGGTCGACCGTCTCGGTGTCGACGATGGTTCCGTCGACGACCAACGCCGCCGTCGTCTGTTTCGTCTCCGAGCCGTGATTGCGGTAGGTCGCGTTCACGACCACCGAGTCGCCGACCGCGACTGTCGACTCGCCGACCGCCAGTGACTCGAGGGCGACGACCTTCGGCTCGTCGTCGTCGGAATCGTCCTCGCCGTCGCTCCCGTCCTCGTCTTCGTAGGCGACGTGTACCGAGAACGTCTCCGTTCCCTGCTGGGCGATGCGCGTATCGACCGCGGCGCCGACGGCGATCGTCTCACCCGCCGCCGGCTCGAGCGGGCTCGAGTCGGTAATCTCGGTCGTCGGATCGGCAGTGCTGTAGAACTCGAGGCCGTCGACGTCGTTCTCGAGCCAGACCGCCTCGACAGTGTCGTCGGTGACCGTGATCGCGAACACACCGTCCGTGTGCGTGACTGCACGCTCGTTGAGCGCCTCGAGATCGAGGCGGAGTTCGTCGTCGTGGACCACGGCGTACTGGGAGGTCGGCTCGAGGACGACGTCGTCGCTCGCTGAATCCTCACCCACCGTGATCGCGACTGTCGGGACTGCGAGTCCGAACAGAAAGCAGACTGCCGCAGCAGTAAGCAGGATCTTGGTGGATGGCTGTCGAGCGATCACAAATGGCGTCCTATCTATGCGAGTCGGGTGTCTTTCAGCGATCGGTAAACCGAAATTTCGTAGAGGGATCAGGGACGAATACTCTTTCCCTTCAGTCTGCTGTCTCTTCGGCGACGATCGTTATCTCTGCTGAGTCGTCTATATCAGTGTCACTATTGACCTCAATTTTGGCGTTGAGGTGTGCCTCATCATTGTCTTCGACAGTTGGTGTAGTCCCATCATCGAGATCGTCGAAGTAGAACTCCACATCCGCAACGTTCCCATCGCCATCGTTTACCGTGACCTGTGTCGAGTCATCTAAGTCACCTGTCTCTCCGAATCCGACTTCGATATCTGTACCGTCTGCTGCATTGTTCCGTAGCGTGACGATTCCTTCAACGACGGTGGTTGCATCCCGGTTGAAACCGCTGTCACCGTCAGGTCCGCCGAGATCGAGTTCCAGTGTATCGTCATCACCGCCACCGTCAGTCACGTAGTCATCGTCACCTTCCATCTCGAGGTACGCACTCCCGTCACCCGCAGTCTCGACGGTCACGTCTCGATCGGCTTCCACGCTACTGAACGCGCCCGTCCCCAGTGCAGCGCCACCGCCCGCGACGATCGTACCCAATCCAACTAACACATTGCGTCGGTTCATGCTCATGTTTGTGATCTCCATCTAACCGCGCCGTGACCCTCACCCGTGGGGTCCGGGCCGCGGTTCTTACTCCACCCTTGGAGCGCCACCCACTTCGTATTGAGTGCCAAGATACTCTACAGACCTGATAATACTCGCTACAGGGCAATCCATACCGGCTTCAAGCCCGGCCTGAACTGCCGAAAACGCCGGTTCCTGGAACACACATAGATATCAATACGCATGTATCCGAGTCACACGGTGGATCGAGTCACTGTCACATCCATCACGCTCGCGACGACTGTCACGACCGGCCACGTTGTCATATCCCACCCGGCGTCGCGCTCCATTGTATGTCATTCTTGAACAGTACCGTGATCTTATACGTCCACACACCGTAGTCTTTGTACGGAATATCTCCTATCCCTACATGTCACGGATACTTTCAGTCGTCGCGATCGGGTTAATCGTCCTCGGAGCGGTAGTCATGGCCGGGCCGACCTTCGGATTCGGGACGATCGCCGCCGATCGCGGCGTGAGCGTCGAGACCGCCCCTGACTCGGAGGCCTACCTCGGTCTCGAGGATCGCTCGTCGTCGGCTGCTATCGACTCGCCGACGGAGACTACGGTCGTCTACACGCTGACCGACGGCCTCGGCGGGCTCGAGCAGGACGATATCGACGCCTCCGTCGTTGGCCTCTCTGGCGACGGCGACGCGACGGCGTCGTCGCTCGAGGCGACGGTTCAGCAGGGAAGCGAGACTGGCACGTTCGACGTGGAACTCGCGTGTACCGACGCGGGAACGGTCGACGGTGCCTACCAGGTCGAACTGGAGTTCGTCGCGTCGGCCACGTCCTCGAGCGTCGACGCGACGCGAACGACGGCCGCGTTCGTCCCTGTGACGTGTGGGACGGACGACCCCCTCGAGATTTCGACCGACGAAGACGGCGACGTCACCACTGGCGGCGACGTCACAGTCGACAACAACGTTGCCGTCGATGGGACGATCTCCAGTGGCGGCTCGGTGACCGTCGACAACAATGCGAACGTCGGAGAGATCGTCTCCCAGGGCGATATCACGGTCTCGAACAACCTCGTCAGTGGTGATATCGTCGCTGGCGGGGACGTCACGATCGGGAACAACGCCGAAATCGACGGCGACGTGACAGCCTGTGGATCGGTCGAGATCGGGAACAACGCGGACGTCAGCGGCACGGTTTCGGACGAGCAGACCGACGTCGATGGCGTCCAGTGTTAGCCTTGTCTCGAGACACCGACCGTCGGTGGAGAGTCAGTCGATCGGCTCGTGTTCCCAGCCGACCGGAATTGGCCAGAATACTTATCGATCCCAAATCAGGAACATCCAGTACGGGTTTCAATGGGGACACAGGGTGAGACACGGCCAGGTCGCGGGGAGATTTTCGACCTGCTGAGTAACCATCGGCGTCGGTACGCCATCCACTACTGCAAACGCGAGGACGAACCCGTCGAACTCGGCGACCTCGCCGAACACGTCGCCGCCTGGGAACTCGACAAGGAGATCGAGGAACTAACCTCGAGCGAGCGCAAGCGCGTCTACACTGCGCTCCAGCAGCAACACCTGCCCACGCTCGAGCGTGCGGACATGATCGAGTTCGACGACCGAACCGTCGAGCTCACCGACGAGGCGAGCCAACTCGAGGTCTACCTCGACGTCGTCCCGGAGAACTCGATTCCGTGGGGGCTGTACTACCTCGGCCTCTCGGTGCTCGCGGCGATTGTGATGGCTGGACTGTGGCTCGAGGTCGTGCCGACCGAGACGGTACCCGAACTCGGCTGGGCGACGCTCGTGTTCGCGCTGTTCGCGGTGTCGGCGATCGTGCACGTGGTACAGAGCCGACGGATGCGTCTGGGTGAGATGGAAAAACCACCATAACAGTCGAATCGATAGAACAGATGCGATCGCTCACGTATCTCGGTGCTGGACTGCTACTCGTCGGCGCGCTGCTCGTCGTCGCACCGAGCGGTGCGTTCGACTCGCTCGTTGCCGATCGGGGAGTCGGGGTCCAGACGGCCGACGACGAGGACGCGTATCTCGGACTCGAGTACGACGACGAACTCGACGATCGAACGCTCGAGTTGGACAGTGACGACGCCGACGATGGTGGTGGCTGCTTTTTCGGTCTCTGTGGCGACTACGAATACAACGATCGAGAGCTGCTCACCCTCGAGGACAACACCCCCGACGGCGGGTTGACAATCGACGACGTCTCGATCGAGTCGGACAACGACGACATCACTGGCGGCGACGGACTTCGAGTCGAACACGACGAGGGATTAGGCGTCGCAAAAGGCGACTTCCGCTGTCCAGCGAGTGGGTTCTTCGGATCCGGCGATCAAGAGTCACGGTCGGCGACAGTCTCGATTTCGGTCATCGCCAGCGACGACGAGGTGACGATCGAACTCGAGCGACAACTCGAGATCGAGTGTCTCGAGGATTGATACGGCCAGGTGTTCCACCGGCGGTGAACCCACGGTGTGACGACCGGCGTCGGTGACGGTGTCCTCGAGGCGGTTGTCGACGACGGTGTGGCATCGCGGCCGATTCGTGAGAGTGAACCGGCGTGCGAGTGTCCACTCCCCGTCTGGCGGCCTCGTTCGGTCCCGTCGCGTCGATCGCTGTCAGAGTCAGTTCGTTGGAATCACCATGAAGATATATAATACATCGTGAATGGATTTCAGTAAATGAAGTCGTGGGAGCGTCCCGAAGAACGGGGTGGGGACTCCGAAGACCGTGCAGCTGCGCCGATACTCGGACTGGTGTTGCTCTTTGCGATGGTGATCCTCGGCGCGATGCTGGTTTTCGTCGCTGCCGGACCCCTGTTCGACGCATTACAAAGCGAAAGCGAACGGGAGCGTGCCGTGACGTATATGAGCCAGACCGATCAGTCGCTCGCGACGGCGACGATTTCGGACGATCCGCAACCGCTCGAGGTGCCACCCGACGCCGACCTGTCCGTCGTCGAGGACGGCGAGCTCGAGGTCGCTTGGTACAACGATTCAGAGAATCCATCGGAGACCCGTTCGGGGGATTCCGTGACTCTCGGTGCACTCGAGTACGAACTCGACGACCGGACGATCGCTCATCAAGGTGGTGCGATCTGGGAGCAAACTGACTCTGGAGTCAGAATCGAATCCCCGCCGGAGACAGGGTTTGATTCTGATGGCACTCTCGAACTGGATCTCATGCAGATCACCAGTGGGACCGATGAGAAATCATCCACACAGATACGAAACAATCCCGAGACTGCGATGGAGGCGGCTGAGGATCTCGAGCAAGTAAAGGAAAACCCCACTGGAGATCATCTTGCTCTCAGGATCGAAAGCACGTATGCTGAAGGATGGGCACAGCACTTCAGTGATGAGAAAGCGGACGTCGACGAGTGGGATATCACTGTAGACGGACCGACTGAGCTGGGTGAAGATGCCGTCGTCGTCAAAATAAACGGCTTCGGTGATCCACAGTCGCAGCCATATTTCCTGGTTGAGGACGATAACGGTCTCACTCCGCACAGTGAGGGGGAACCACACACGATCACCGACAACGTCGTCGAAGATGGTACTGATTTCCATATCAATACTACACTGAGGAACGACGGCGACTCCGAAGAGACAGTTACTGCTACTCTTTCGATCCGTGATGAGTCGGGTGATCTGATCGAGGAACGCGAGATAACGTCGAAAGCGGCGATCGAGTCGGGTGAAAAGATACGAACGGATGATCAAAGTGAGTGGGAAGGTGGAAATCACTTTTTCCGAACAGGCAACGGTGGAAACACCATTGGTGTCGAACCTGGAAACGAGTATCAGTACGATGTTAAGACCGACCCTGGAGGGGACACGTTAGATGAACAAGGGACGTTCATCGTCGTCGATGACGAGCCGACGTTTACTATCGATGATATCGAGTTCAACGATCCGGTCAAGCCCGGTGAGCCGTTAACAGCCGATGTCGAGATTACGAACGAAGGATCGGTTACCGACCAGCAATTCGTCGGACTCGAGGGATTCGATGGGGAGGTAGTCGATATCGAGGCAGTCGAACTCGATGATGGCGAAACCGGCACAACCGAACTCCAGTGGGGTGCTGTCGAAGAGCCGGGACTGAACGATCAGGTAACGATCACGACGGAGACGGATAGTAGTACGACAGACGCTGACAACCTAATCGAGTATATCGAACTAGTCGATCTCGATGTCGAGGAGCCGATTAAACAGGGGCAGACTGTGGATATCGAAGCCGATGTCCTCAGAGCCAGTGGCGATTCGGACGACTACGTTGCTCGATTAGTGGATTCGGACGGCGACGAGATCCAGACCATCGAGTATGGCAATAATGACTGGAGGGGTGGAACGGTAGATTTCGAGTACGAGACTGACGACGATGAGATCACTCACCGGGTTACGGCCGAGGTCTACGACGAGGCAAACGATGTCGTAGACGACGAGATGGAAACCGTCGTTGTACTCGAGCGCGACGGTCCTGTCTGCAGTGAGATCAACTACGAGGGAAGTGGTACGAGTGACGATCCGTACCAAGTGAGTACCGTCGACGAACTCCAGTGTATCGACGATCACGACCTCGAGGCCCACTACGAATTGGTCGATAATATCGACGCCCACGGAACGGAGTTCTGGAGCGACGGTGCTGGATTCGAACCGATCGGCCAGGACGGTAACGAATACGCTAACAGCGACGTAGACGATGGGACTTCCAGTGGCTCGTTCAAGGGAACGTTCGACGGTAACGGCCATCTGATTGATGGATTGTATATCGACCGGCCGGACGAGCGGTTCGTTGGACTGTTCGGTGCAACTGGCCACACGACGAACGTCGATCCGATCGGCTCCGGTTCGACGATTGAGAACGTCAGGCTGGCGGACGTAGATGTCCACGGACGACAACACGTCGGAGCACTCGTCGGACAGGCCGGCGGGGAAGTGATCCAGTCACGGAGTGAAGGCAGAGTGGAGGCCGAAGAGCAACTCGTCGGTGGGCTAATCGGTGACGGCGTCCACGCCAGTCTCGACAACGAACTCGTCGCGGAAGGGACCGTCATCGGTGGGCCGAACAGAGACGGTATGAACGGTGAAGGAATCGGTGGCTTGGTCGGTCGGTCGACGTTCCAGACCGAAGTGTCCGTCGGCTACACACAGAACATGACGGTAATCGCCGACGGGGAGAAGTATAACGGGTACGGGTTCAGCAGCCCACCGGATCGGAGTCACGCAGGTGGACTCATTGGGACGTCGTCCTATCGGGACTCCACGTTCGAACAGATGTATACGATCACCAGCGCGGAGGGATTCGACGACGCGACCGGTGCGGTCGTTGGAACGGTCCTGGGTAGTTGGCGTGAGAGTACCCAAGGCGATACGTTCGCTGAGAGCGTCTACTGGCGAAACACCGAAGAGCCTTACGGCGTCAACGACGTCGACTGGGGTGCGCCGGACCCCACACTCGACTGGAACGGACGGAGTAAAGACGAGATGACCGGTATCGACGTGAACCAGGATGGACGGATGGGGAACCTCAAATTCGAAGAAGAGGGTGGCCCCTGGATTGCGATTCCCGACGACTATCCACGGTTCACCTGGGAACTCGAGGCGGAGGGTATCTTCGAGGTCGAGATCGACGACGTCGAGGAGAACGTGACTGCTGGTGAGGACGCGACAGTCTCTGCGACGATCACCAGCCGATACCAGGACAGAATAGAGTCGACCGAGACACAGCAGATTACGCTTACGGCCGACAATCGAACTGTCGATACAAAGGAAGTAACGCTCGAGAGTCTCCTGGAGGAAGACGATGACGAGCAGATCACACTCGAGTGGGATACCAGCATCGACGACGCTGGGACCAGTGAACTTACGGTTCAAAGTCAGGATAGAGAGGATTCAGCGGAGATCGAGATCGAGGAAGCCAATCTAGAGAGTCGATTTGGAGAGGCAGGTAGTGACGGCGAGATTTCGACCGAAACAGCGATCGATATCGCAATCGACGCTGTTAGCGCCGGCTGACCCGGACTAGTATGCTCGTCGGGAGATCGTGGTTTCGTCGGGACATCGGTACAGTAATCAGTATATGGCGAACGCGACCGTTGCTGATCTACAGCGCGTCCACTGCCGATTATCGATAGCGATCCAACCCGAACCCCTTTTCACTGCTGACCACAGACTTCGATTCATGTCGACCGAATCGATTAGCGACCGACGCGAGCACATTCGCTCGATCAGCGTGACGGCGCTGGCTGCGTTGCTCGGCGTCGCCGCGGCGCTGGCCTCGATGGCGATGGTTGGCGACGTCGAGTCGCTCGAGGCGGCGAGCGAGGCGGCGTCGGACACCCGGGCGCTGTTGCTCGTGTTGGGGGCGATCCTTGGTCAGTTCGTCCTGTACGACTTCACGAGCATCTACGATGACGACGAGTTCGGGGCGAAACACTACCTGTTCATCGTCTTCATGACGTTCGCGCTGTGGTTCGTGACGTGGGGAATCCTGCTCACCGTGGAGGCGACCGCGTAACCATGGCCGACGACAGTATCGCCGTCGTAGACCTCGATCGGTGCCAACCTGACCGGTGTAGCTACGAGTGCAAGAACTACTGTCCACCAAACCGGACGGGCAAGGAGTGTATCACCCTTCGTGGCGAGGAGACCGACGAGGGCCAGCCCGAGCAGGTACAGATCTCCGAAGAGATCTGTCTCGGCGAGAGCTGTGGGATCTGCGTCGAGAAGTGTCCCTTCGACGCGATCGAGATCATCAACCTGCCCGAGGAACTACAGGACGATCCCGCCCACCGCTACGGCGAGAACGCCTTCTCGCTGTACGGACTCCCCGCACCGCAGGAAGGGAACGTAACGGGGATCCTCGGGCCCAACGGGATCGGGAAAACGACCGCCGTCCGCATCCTCGCCGGCGAACTCGAGCCGAATCTCGGCCGCCACGACGAGGACGTCGACTGGGACGAGGTCCTCGAAGCCTACCGTGGGACGGAACTGCAAGATTACATCGCCGACGTTCGCGACGGCGAGGTCACCGTGGCCCGCAAGCCACAGTACGTCGACCAGATCCCGAACACGTTCGACGGCAACACCCGCGAACTGCTCGAGCGAACGGACGAACGCGACGTCCTCGACGAACTGGCCGAACGGCTCTCGATCGAGCCGGTCATGGACCAGTCGATCGACGACCTCTCCGGCGGTGAGCTCCAGCGGGTCGCCATCGCGGCGACGCTGGCTCGAGACACCGACTTCTATTTCTTAGACGAGGTGACGCCGTATCTCGACATCGGGCAACGCGTTACCGCGGCACGGCTGATCCGTGAACTCGCCGAGGAGGAGGACAAGTCGATGCTGGTCGTCGAACACGACCTCGCGATCCTCGATCTGCTCGCCGACACGCTCCACGTCGCCTACGGTGAGCCCGGTGCCTACGGTGTCATCACGGCACCGAAATCGGTCCGCAACGGGATCAACGAGTATCTCTCGGGCTACCTCGAAAACGAGAACATGCGGATCCGTCCGGATCCCATCCAGTTCGAGGAACACGCACCCCGTGTGGGGTCCCACGGCGACACGCTCGTGGAGTACCCGGATCTCACAAAGAGTTACGGCGACGGCGAGTTCACCCTTGAGGTCGATGGCGGCGAAATCCGAGAGAACGAAGTCCTCGGCGTCGTCGGTCCCAACGGGATCGGGAAATCGACGTTTGCGAAGCTACTGACCGGAAACCTCGAGCCCGACGAGGGCGACGCGGACCTCGATCTCGACATCTCCTACAAACCCCAGTACGTCACGATCGACCAGCACATGCGGGTCGACGCCTTCCTCTCTTCGATCACCGATCAGTTCGGCTCTTCGTACTGGAACACCGAGATCGCCCAGCCGCTCCAGCTCGAGCGGATCATGGAACAGAACCTCTCGGATCTCTCCGGCGGTGAGCGCCAGCGAGTCGCCATCGCGGCCTGTCTTTCCGACTCCGCGGATCTGTACCTGCTCGACGAGCCATCGGCTCACCTCGACGTCGAACAGCGCGTCCAGGCTACGAGCGCTATCCGGCGCTACGCCGAACAGCAGGACGCGACGGTGATGGTCATCGACCACGACATCTACATGATCGACCTGCTGGCCGACCGACTGATGGTCTTCGACGGCGAACCCGCCGTCCACGGCCGCGCCGGGAACCCACAGACGATGCGGGAGGGGATGAACGACTTCCTGGCAAACCTCGAGGTCACGTTCCGTCGGGACGAACGAACCTCTCGGCCACGTATCAACAAGCCCGACTCGCAACTCGACAAACAGCAGAAATCCGAAGGCGAGTACTACTACGCGCCCTGACCGGACGTCCACCCGAAATCTCAGTTCTTTGGTAACTTCTTTAGGGATCCACACGGAACCGTCGACCGAATGGTGTGTGGGAAGTCGGATGCTGTGTGGTCGACAGCGACTGATCCGTTAGCCGACCACGGAAGCTCACGGCGAATCCGTCGGTCCGTCATCGGCACCGTGAGTCGTCTCGAGTCGCGTCCGTCCTCGACCGGCCAGTTCGGGCTCGTTTTGAGTCGAAATCGAGGATGACAGGGAGCGATCGATCGGGCGCCGACGAGACGCCCCACGTGTTACTTCTAGAGGACGACGACTCACTGCGTCGGTTGCTCCGGCAGAAACTCGAGGCGAGTGGCTACGAGACGACGGCACTGGCCGACGGCCGGGAGTGTTGGGCTTACCTATCTACCGAAGAACCGCCGGATCTCGTTCTCCTGGACGTCATGGTGCCCGGACTGGACGGGTTTCGGTTGCTGGGCCGTATTCGAAACGACGATCGCCTCGAGGACGTACCGGTCGTCGTCGTGTCGGCCCGCGCTCGTGAAGAAGACGTCCTCGAGGGCTACGATCTCGGGGCCGACGACTACGTGACGAAACCGTTCAGTCCGTCCGCACTCGTCGCCCGCATCCGTCAGTTGTTGTCGTAGCCGTGTGGCCGTACACCTCGAGTATCGGACTGTCGTGTCACGCCGGAGCGGCGCGAATCACGGCGAACAGGCCGTCGCCGTGGCCCGTTCGGACGTCCGGCTTGCCGGCTCCGGTGTTCGACGCCTCGAGTTCGCTTGGGTCGTCGAACACCGTCTGGAGCCGTCGCTCGACGACGAAGCCGGCGTCCTCGAGGGCCGTACACGCTTCTGTGGCGGACAGAAACGACGCATCGGCATAGAAGATCGTCTCGTCTTTGTGTTCCTGGTAGACCTGTCCGACCGGACTCGATCGATCGAGGACGGCGACGACGAGTGTTCCATCTGTGGACAGAACACGCCGCGTTTCGGCAAGCGTCGCCTCGAGATCGGTGACGAACGAGAGAACCGTGACGAACACGGCGAGATCGATCGTTTCGTCGGCGAGAGGAAGAGACTCGGCAACCCCGCGGATCGGCTCGACGCCCCGTTTGCGTGCTCGCTCGAGAGGCGATCGAGCGGGGTCGACGCCGAGCGAAACGTCGAGCGACGCGGCGAAGCGGCCGGTACCGACGCCGATCTCGACGGCGCGTCCGGGATCGTCGGGGAGGGCTCGCTCCAGGGCGGCCAGCTCGGCCCGGTAGGCACCTTCGTTCGCGTCGTACCAGGCGTCGTACTCGTCGATATGCGTCTCGAACGGGTCGGTCACTGCCATTACTGGACCTACGGGCGACGGACGGAAAACTCTCGGTGGGACAGCGAGTTACAGCCGCTCGTCGGCGCGTTCACTTAATCATCCGTTGACAGCTTCCACAGAGGTTCTCCTCTTTGATGTCGACTTCTCGAACGGTCGGCGAGAAGTTCATGACACAGCGGTTGTTGTCGCAGTGTTCGAGGCCATAGGTGTGGCCGATCTCGTGGACGATCTCCTTGCGAACCCGGTCTTCGAAGATGTCCTCGGCGCTTTGGTTCGAGAACCCGCCGTCGCTCGAGGTCTGCAGGCGGTACGTCGAGACGACGCTGCCGCTGCCGTCGAGGTACGCCAGTCCGAAGACGTAGTTTCGCCGCCGATAGAAGAGGTCGTGTGGCGTGATCGCGATGTTCTTCTCCCCCCGGCCGACCCGCTCGGCCAGTTGGATGAAGGTTTCGGCGGTGTACTGGTTCCGGTCGGCGTCGTAGGCGCCGTTGGGAACGGACTGGGCGTCGTTGATCGTAACGTCGCAGTCGTAGACCGATCGCAACGCAGCCGAGGCCGCCCGCTTGACGTTAGCGGAGACGTTGCCGACCGGCACGATATCGACGAGCATAGCAAGGGCTATGGCCGCGGATGTCATAAACGTCCCGCCGTGTCCCACTCTCACCGGAACGAACGGGAATTACTCGCGGTTCTCGCCGACTACGATCGGGTCGTCGAGATCGGAATCGGCCGCCGAACCGACGTCGCGGCGACGCTCGTCGACCGTGGTGTGACCGTTACCGCGACCGACGTCTACGACCGCGCGGTACCCGACGGCGTCCGATTCGTCCGCGACGACGTCGTCGACCCAGAGTCGGCGATCTACGCCGATGCCGACGCGATCTACGCCCTGAACCTCCCGCCCGAACTCCACCGGCCCGCACTCGAGGTCGCTTGCGGGGCCGACGCCGCCTTCCTGTTTACGACACTGGGTGGCGATCAGCCTACGGTACCGGTCGAGCGTCGAACCCTCGAGCGGGAGACGCTGTACGTCGCTCGAACGGCCGCTCAGTAACGCTCCAGGATCGATCTCGGCCAGGACTCGAGTCCGCGTCGAAATACGTTCCCAGTCGAAGGAGTTACCACCGTGTACGATAGTTCAGCGATCGATGGTCGTCGACTCCGTCCCGTTCGCGGTCGCGGTCGTGCTCGGCCTCCTGGCCGTCGTGGTTGGCGTCGCCGTCGTCGACTCGCTGGCCCGTGTGTTCTATCGCCTCGCGATGGCCCCCGGTGTCGTCGTCCACGAGTTCGCCCACCGGCAGGCCTGCCGGTTCGTCGGCGTTCCCGTCACCGAGGTCGTCTATTTCAGGTTCGGTGATCCACCCGGCTACGTTCGCCACGCCCAGCCGGGTCGGTACCGGGAGTCGTTCGTCATCAGCGTCGCGCCGTTTTTCGTCAACACCGTCGTCTCGCTCGCCGCCTTCCTCGGGTTTGGCGTGCTCGCGTGGTCGATCGGTGTCGCGGACGCGATCGTCGTCGGGAACGTCGGCGAAACCGTGAGCGGATTGTGGGCGGTCACGAATGCCGCGTCGCTCGAGACGCTGGCGCTGCTGGTCGTCCTGGGCTGGCTCGGCCTCGTCGTCGGTCTGCAGGCGTTTCCCAGCACTGGTGACGCGAACGCGCTCTGGACTCGCTCGCGGGCGGAGTGGCGTCGGTCGCCGGTCGTGTTGCTCGGGGTGCCCGTCGTCGCCGTGATCTACGCTGTGAACCTGCTCTCGTGGTTGTGGGCGGACGTACTCTATGCGCTCGGACTCGCGATTCTCGCGTTCTACGCGGTCGGGACGCTGGGAATGTGACTCCGGCTCGTATCGGTAAAATCAGATGATGACCATCGATTTCACCCAGCAGTACAGGCGTGGACCGCCATTAGTGTCGCCGATTACGGCAGCCAGTCTGACCCGTCCGGGAGCTGATCGGCGGCTCCCGGTCCGTCGTCCGGCACCTGGGAGTCCGGATCGACGTCGCTTGGCTCGTCGGGACCGGACTGGTCCGTTTTCTCCCCGGTGACGAGGAAGTCGGCGACGTTGCCGATGAGGACATTGTTGTCGGCACGGTAGGCGTTTTCGGGCTCCAGGAAGCTCGAGTCGCCGATGACGGCCAGATCTCCATCGTGTGCGGCCACCGAGTAGGCGTCGGCCTCGCGGGTTGTCGACAGTCGCGTCTCAGCGGCGGTCGTCATTGCGCGTTCGCCCTTGGTGGTCTCGACCACCGCGGCGCTTCGAAGGACGACGGTCTCGACGTCAGCCGTCAGCGGCGACCGATCTTCCGGCTCGGCGTAGATGCTCAGGTAGTTGTTGTCGTTCTCGACGAGGTTGTAGAGATAGCCCGGTTCGGCGTGGATTCCGGCAGTCGAGCCGAGTTCCGTGACACTCGCGGAACTGCCCGGGTCGGCGGTGATCAGGACGCGGCCGCCGGCGTCGGCGAACTCCTCGAGCGCGTCTTGCTCGGCGTTGGTTAGCTGGTCCGGTGCGGTCGTTACGAACGCGTCTGCGTCGGCGAGACTCTGCTGTAGCGGTCCGTCCTCGAACTCGTCGGCGTAGAACTCGACGGCGTGGCCGTTTTCGACGAGGGTCGTGGTGAGCGGACCGACGCTTCGCTCCGGACCGCCGACGGACCCGGTAGAGAGCTCCCGGTCGGCGCCGTCGGCCAACAGCGACTGCATCGGATCGACCGCCATCGCGTCGCCGGTGTGGATCACGACGTCGTTTGCGGGCTCGGAACTGTCCATCGCGATCTCGCCGCCGTCTGGTGTCGTGTCGGGGAGTGCGTGTTCCGGCTGGAAGTGCTCTCTCTCGACTGTCGGCTGCTCGGTGCCGTCGTCGACCACCACCGTCCCGACCGAGACGAGTCCGACGGTCAGAACGAACGCAACGACGAACGTCGCGGCCAGCAGTCTGCCGTGTCCACTCATTGGCCCTCACCTCCGTCGGCTGCCGGCTGTGCGTTCGGCCAGTCGCTCGAGTCGCCGACGGCGTCGTGCCACACTTCCGGCGCGATCAGCTGTGGTTGGTATGGATTCACGTTGGCGCTTGTGTTCGAACCGTGTTCGTCAAGCCCGAACCCGAGCCCGCTGCTCGTGGTGGCGTTGTACGTGACCACATCGTAGGAGTCCAGTCCGGCGTCAGTGGCGACGTCGTGGATCGCGTCGTCGACCGTTCCGATCCCGTCTGCCATCCCGTTGTCGACAGCCTCCGTTCCGTAGTACGTCCGTGCGTGGGCGACCTCCTCACGGGTGAGTTCGAGCCTGTCGCCGCGCTGTTCGAACACGCTCTCGACGAACGTCTGCTGGATGAGTTGGGCGTTTGCTCGCTGGTCGTCTGGGTGTGGACCGCCTTTGTCCGGTGCGGAGTCGCCTTCGTCCGGCCCCGACGGCATCGGCTCCCCGCCAGCGACGCCGACGCTGCCCACTGCCGACGACGAGGTAACGTAGATCTCGTCGGCCGGCAAGACGGTGTAGTAGCCACCGGAGGCACCCATACTATCGACGGCGGCGATCACTGGCATCTCCGCCGTCGTCCGTTCGACCGCCGTATACATCCGCTCGCTCGAGGCGGGCCGACCGCCCGGGCTGTCGACGTCGAGGACGACGCCATCGATCGACTCGTTCTGTCGCACCTCGCGGAGCTGTTCCTCGAACTCCTGGGCGCTGTCCGAATCGATGCCGCCGTCGACCTCGACGACGGCGATCGTTCCGTCGGAATCGTCCGCGTACGCGTAGACCTGTGGTGCCGCGAGTGCACCCGCCGCGATGGCGACGAGCGCGACGGCGGCGACCTGCTGTCGCCGCGTAAGTCGTTTCCATAGTCGAACAGTCATGTGTCGGTGACGTTCTCAACAAGGATATGTGTTTCCAGCAGAGTGTTTTCTGATCGTGAAATAACGAATTTGAATTTATATGTGCGTCGCGACGATCGGGGGACGATGATCCCCAGACGATCACTCCTCCGAACCACCCTTGCACTCGTCGGCGGAGCGACCCTTTCGACGGGTGTCACCGCCGGATCGGCGGAATCTACCACCGCGTCGACTCAGCGGGACGATACCGTGACGACGGCCGTGGCAACCCTCGAGCCTTCGGTGATCGAGGTTACCGGACTCCCCGATCCGCTCGATTCACTGGTCGCGGACGCACGCGACCGAACACGATCACTCTCGCTCGAGGACATCGCAAGCGTGACCGGACGCGCGGCCATCCACGGCGACGCCGTCGTCGGTGGCCGCGCAGTCGTCACCGGTTCGTTCGACACCCAGGCGATCGAATCTGAGCTTCGGGACCACGACCTCGAGTTCGTCGCTGCGGATCGCCGCGACGACGGGGACAGCCGGTTCGTCGCCTCGAACGATTCGTACGCGGTCGCGGTCGGACCGTCGGCGATCCGGATCGGATACGGCCGAACGCGCTCGCGGGCCCGGAGCCGGCTCGACGCGGCGTTCGAACCCCTCCTCCCGGCTCGACGCCGGACCAGACCGACCGCAAGCTATGGGGCCCTTTCGGCGCTGCTCGACGGCCACGCCGTCGTCTACGCCGATCTTGGATCCGGGACCCGCAGCCATCTGCTCGACTCTCTCTCGGACGCACCCGACGAACTCGGTACCGTCGTCGAGGCCGCAAATGCGCTCGGCGTCGCCCTCGAGGCGGGCTCGGCTCGCACCCGGCTTCGATACGGCGTCGTCGCGGATCCGGCTCGGCTCTCCGGGGAGCTACTCGAGACACTCGTCGACGAGGCCACGACTGGCGACAACTCGCTGTCGTCGGCGACGATTCATCGCGACGGGCAGACGGTCATCGTCGACGCGGCCGTCGAGACCCGGTCGCTGTGGTGTGCCCACGAACGGCTCGTCACCGACTCGTCGTAACGACCGCCGCCGTCCATCGCCGATCCGTCGGCCTTTATCCTGGGAGGCCGTTGGCTCGGGTATGCCTATCCGTTCCGACGCCGTCGTCCTCGACATCGATGGCGTACTCGTCGACGTCGCCGACTCCTACCGGCGCGCGATCGTCGAGTCCGTCGAGCGCGTCTACGACCGGACGATCCGCAAGGAAGACATCCAGCAGTTCAAAGACGCCGGTGGGTTCAACAACGACTGGGAGTTGACCTACGCGGCCGCGTTGTACGTCCTCGCGACGAGTGAGGGGTACGACGAATCGATCGACGACGTTACCGACGAGATCGCCGCAAGCGGCGGCGGCCTCGAGGCAGCCGAGACCGTCGTCCGTGACGGCCTCGGCGCCCAGGCGACACAGCGCGTGGTGAACCGCTGGGACTGCGACCGGCTCCGCGACGTCTTCCAGCAGCTGTACCTCGGCGCTGACCTCTACCGTGGACTCGAGGGCGGCGAGCCGGACATCGAGAGCCGCGGATTCATCCACGACGAACCGGTCTTGCTCGAGGAATCGACCCGCGACGCGCTCGTCGAGGACGACGACCTCGGTGTCGGCGTGCTCACCGGCCGTCCCGAGGCTGAAGCCGAGATCGCCCTCGAACGCGTCGGTCTCGACGATGCCGTTCCCGCCGACCGCCGGTTTACGATGGACGACTGGGAGGAAGGAAAGCCCCATCCCCGGGCGCTCGTGACCCTCGCCGAGCGGTTCGACGCCGAGACGGTCGTCTTCGTCGGCGATACGTTAGACGACGTTCGAACGGCGACCAACGCCGCCGATGCGGACCCCGACCGCGACTACCACGGAATCGGCGTACTCACGGGCGGGCTGACGGGCGAAGAGGGGCGCCGAAAGTACGAGGCCGAAGACGCCGCGGCCGTCCTCGAGTCGATCAACGAACTCCCCGACCTGCTCGAATCGTAATCCGAAACTGGACTTGCAGGTCCGCCCGCCCCTTTTTTGCCCGCTGTCGGTGTAACCCTCCCCAGTCGTATGCCCGACTTCTCTCGCGGTAGTGATCTCCCCGGTGAACCGACCTCCCCCTGGCTCGCGAAGACACTCGAGTCGGCTCCCAGTGACCCGACGGAGCGGCGTTCCGAGCGATTCGATCACGATCCTCTCTCGACCGACCGATCGGTCGATGTCGCCGTCATCGGCGGCGGAATCGCCGGCCTCTCGACGGCGATCGAGGGACGCAAACGCGGACAGTCGGTCGCCGTCCTCGAGCGCGATCACGTCGCAGCAGGGACGACTGGCAAGTCGACGGCGAAGCTGACCAGCCAGCACGGCCTGATCTACGACCATCTCCGCCGGGAGTTCGGCCGTCGGCAGGCCCACCAGTACGCACAGGTCCAGGAGGACGCGATCGACACCGTCGAACGGCGTGTCGACGAGCTGGACGTCGACTGTGGGTTCGAACGCCACCCCTCGTATCTCTACAGCAACGAACCGGACGAGATCCGGCGCGAGGCCGACGCAGCACAGGCGGCAGGCCTCGAGGCGACGTACGTGACCTCGGTTCCGCCGTTCGAGCGGGCACAGGCAGCCGTCCGGTTCGAAGAGCAGGCGTGGTTCGATCCGCGGTCGTACCTGCTCGCGATCGCGGCCGAACTCGCGGCCGACGACGGCGCAGGGATCTACGAGGGAACCCGCGTGACCGACGTCGAGCCCGGCTCTCCCCCTCGCGTCCACACCCGAGAGGCGACGGTGACGGCGCGCAAGGTCGTGCTCGCGACCGGGTTTCCGCTTCTCGACCGCGCGGGCTACTTCGCGCGAATGCACCCGAAACGGTCCTACGTGCTCGGGATCCGACTCGACGGCGACCCGCCGGAGGGAATGTACTACCGATCGGGGGACAACTACCGGTCGGTACGAACCCACCGCGACGACGACGGTGAACTGCTGCTGGTCGGCGGGGAAGACCACAAGACGGGCCAGGGCAGCCCGACGGGCGAGCGGTACCGACGACTCGAGCGCTGGGCCCGCAATCGGTTTCCGGTCGACGAGATCGCCTACAGCTGGTCGACCCAGGACTACGTCACGGCCGACAAGGTACCGTTCGTCGGCCGTGCCGGCCCACGAGCCGAGAACGTCCTCGTCGCGACGGGCTTTCGCGGCTGGGGGATGACCAACGGCGTCGCTGCCGGTCGTGCCCTCGCCGAACGCATCGCCGGCGGCAAGCCCCAAGCTCGAGAGCTGTTCTCACCCCTTCGGTTCACGCCGAAGACGTCCCTCGCGGACACGCTTACCGAAAACGCCGACGCGGTGAGTCAGTTCGCCACCGACTGGGCCCGGACGCTGCTCGCTTCCGATCTCGAGTCACTCGACCCTGGCGAGGGCACCGTCGTCCGCCGCGGCGGTAAACCGATCGCCTGCGCTCGTGACGACGACGGCGAACTCCACACTACGTCGGCGGTCTGTACCCACATGTACTGTCTCGTCGAGTGGAACGACGCCGAACGGAGCTGGGACTGTCCCTGTCACGGCTCGCGGTTCTCGCTCGAGGGAGAGCGCCTCGAGGGGCCAGCGACCGAGGATCTATCGACGCAGGGATCGACGCCGGAGCGTCCACCTCGCCGCGACTCGGATTGGTGAGTCCGGGCCACGACAGCCATCTGTCGAGCCGAGGCCGACGGCTGATAGCCGATCGGAACGGTTATCTGTCACTGCTGAGGAATTTTGGCGATGTCGAGGTCCCTGTTCGACGTCGCCTGGCTGACCACCACACCGATCGGCGCGACTATCGCGGTTGGCGTTCAGTTCGCCGCCTGCTGGATCGCTCTCCGGTGACTACTCGCTCGAGAACGCGTCCAGTCCCGGATAGTCGGCGATGATCCCGTCGACGCCCGCCGCGGCCAGTTCGCGGAACTGGTGCCAGTTCGAGACCGTCCAGACGTTGACCGTACGGCCCTCGGCGTGGGCTTTCTCGAGGATGTCGAGTGTCGGCTCCGCTCCGAAGCCGGCGTACGCGGTGTCCGTGAGCGAGGTCCCGACGATCGCGTTTCTGGGCGGATGGATCGCCTCACAGTCGTAGCGACGCGCGATCTCGAGGCCCGCCTCGAGGTCGTCCCAGACGAGCGTCGCAGCGGCGTACTGGGGTGCGATTTCGCGGACGGCCGCAAGCGCTCCCTCACAGAACGACGAGAAGAGGAGTTCGCCAGCGAACGCCTCACACTCCTCGAGGACGCGCTCGACGAACGGTTCCCAGACCGCGCGGCGCTCGTCGCGCTCGTCGTCGGGGAGCGACTCGGCGAACCGCAGGTCGGCGGTTCCGGGGGTCTTCAGTTCGACGTTGATCCCGACGGTCTCGGGGACGGCCTCGAGCAACTCGGCGAGCGTGGGTATCGGTTCGTCCGTTCCCAGAACGCGGGTCGTCCGAAGTTCCTCGAGAGCGGTCTCCCGGACGAGTCCCTCGGCGTCGGTCAGCGGTCTCCCGTCGCGAGTTCCCTCGAGTCGCTCGTCGTGGATCACCACGGGAGTGCCACAACGGGCGGGCTGGACGTCGATCTCGACCATCGCTGTCCCGTCGTCTTCGGCGGCCATCGATACGGCGCCGACGGTGTTCTCGGGCGCGACGCCCGCAAAACCCCGGTGGGCGATGACAGAAGGATCGTCCATACGTGGTCGATGGCCGCCGGAATAATGGGTGCTACGCTCGCTCGAGGCGGGTTGCGATACGGTCTCCTGCCGTCACGTCCCGCCGATCGCGGACCCCGTTCGGGCGATTGGCGGACATCGATACAGCAGTCCGTATGAGACGAACTCGACTTCTCACTGACTGCTGTCCGGCAGTATTACGGTTCGTATTCCTCGCGGTGGACTACTAGCTCCTCGTCGTCGACGAGTGCGGTGACGACGATCTCGTCGCCCTCGGGATCGAAGGGCAACGTCAGCATCGTAATCGGGAGTCCATCGACGTCGTCGGAGCCATAGCCTGTGTTTTCTCGTTCGAGACTCGTCGAGTAGATGTTGACCTCCTCGACGTCGATTCCGAGGTCCCGCTCGAAGTGGACCTCGACTCGTTCCGCCGCCTCGTCGAACTCGAGGTTCTCGACAATCCGGTAGGCCTCGTCTTCGACGGGGTCGTCGTCGGGAATCTCCGGTGGCGCCTCGTACTGGACGAAGACTGTCCACTCGCCGTCGTCGGTCAGCGAGACGAACGTCTCCTCCTCGAGTATCGTTTCGCCGTCCTCGACCATTTCGGTCTCGACGGCGACCAGCGCGGCCTCCTCTCCCTCGAGGACGGTCTCGAGGTCGACGTCCTGGAACCAGAACTCGACGTAGGGAATCTCGTAGACGTCATCGGGCTCGTACTCCGCGTCGACGAGCTCGACCTCGTAGTCGTCGATCTGGTCGCTCTCGAGCGTGAAATCCGTGTTTTCGTCGTCTTTGGCGGCTTCGGACATCTCGAGCGGATCGAACGGGTGGTGTGTGTGCATCGCGTCGGACATCGCCTCCAAATCACCGTCTGCGGCGGCCGCTATGTATGATTCGACTGCCAACACTGCACCGTGTTCCTCGCCGTCGGTCTCGTTCTCTCCACTGTTGTCATCGTCGCCGTTTTCGTCGTTATCGTCCGTCCCGAGCTCGCTGACACAGCCCGCGAGCCCGGTCACAGCACCAGTTCCGACAATCGCAATGAATCTCCGTCGATTCATATCTATAACAGCTCGCAGTTCGGATATATGGTTTATTGAGTTACCAATATAACTATGAAACTATCGATAGTATTCGAATTATCGTTACTATAGTGTCCGTCGCCGTCCGACCGTCGTTGTTCATGCTGTCGGGCAATACACTTCATACACCGATCACACGCGAGATGCCGTCGCGGGACGACAGGCGTCGAGACGCGATCGGGTGTGTACTGAGACTGTCGGATAACATTATTCACTGGTCGGTCACACGACTGCGGCCGTCGCCGACGGTGACGGTCGCGATATCGCGACCGACGGGTCACTGACTGTTGTCAGCCAGTATCCTCGTCGGGCGGCACCGTCACCACTGGAATCGAGGCGAGTTCGATGGTCCGTTGTGTGACGCTTCCGACCAGGAACTTGTGGAGGCCGGTCCGTCCGTGTGTTCCCATGACGATCATGTCGACGTCGTGGTCGTCGGCGTACTCGACGATTTCCTGGGCGACGGGTCCGTGTCGCCGCTCGCTCTCAAACTCGAGGTCTGCCTCCGCGACCAGTTCCTCTCCTCTCTCGAGTGACTCGGTCACGCGTTCTTCCCACTCTTCGCGGAGTCGGGCCCCTCTGGTCATCTCGGGAATCACCGCCAGCACGTGAACCGTCGCATCCGCTGGCTCGGCGATCCGAGTCGCTTGCGCTATCGCTCGGTAGCTGTTTTCGCTCCCGTCCGTCGGGCACAGAATCTCTTGAACCATCGTCTCTGCCCGTGTCTGCCCACGGTGTGGGTAATATAGACGGGGGGTCGTCAGATTCGTCGCCGCCGACCCCCGACCCGCCCATGACGGGCCAGCTTTCAGGACGCTCGCGGTCGAAGCCCGTTTGATGACCGAGACCACACTCGAGGACGTCGAACGGAGTCTCGATCGTGCGACCGACCTCGAGACCGAGGAGGCCGTCTCCGTGCTGCAAACGGCACGCCAGGATCTCGAGGACCTCTCGACGGCCGCGGACGTCGACGAACAGCGACGGCGGGAACTCGAGGACCGACTCGAACAACGGATCCGTGAGGTCAAAGAGCGGGACGCCTACGACAGCGAACTGGGCGCAGCGATGAATCCGGAAGAGGAGGACGCGCCCTGAGACGGATTGCTGTCGGTTAGACAGGACGTTACACATGAAGCGGGGTAACTGACAGCTCGCTGGTCGAAAATCCGGCGAGATCGGCCACTCTCCACCCCTTTTATTCGGATTCCGTCCCGAAGCCAGTGTATGCGCATCGCACTACTCGGCGGAACCGGTGATATCGGACAGGGACTTGCCCTGCGTTTTGCTCGCGATACGGACCACGAGATCCTCATCGGCTCGCGCGATCCCGAGAAAGCACGGGACGCAGTCGAGAGCTACGAGGCCGAACTCGAGGAGCGTGGCGTCGAAGCCAATATCAAGGGCTTTGCAAACGAGATGGCGGCCGACCGGGCCGACGTCGTCGTCCTCAGCGTGCCGCCGTACCACGTCGCCGACACGGTCGACGCGGTCGCGGACAGCCTCGATTCGGACACGATCCTCGTTACGCCTGCGGTCGGCATGCAGGGTGACGAAGACGGCCTTCACTACCACCCGCCAGGGACCGGCAGCGTAACCGAACTCGTCGCCGAACGGGCTCCGGACGCGGTCCCCGTCGTCGGCGCGTTCCACAACCTCGCGGCCGACGCGCTCTCGGATCTGGACACCGACCTCGAGCTCGATACCCTGCTGGTCGCGGACGACGACGACGCCAAGACGACCGTCCGGAACCTGGCAACCGAAATCGAGGGGCTGCGCGCGCTCGACGTCGGCCCGCTCGCTAACGCCAGCGAAGTCGAGAGCGTCACCCCGCTGGTCATCAACATCGCGAAGTACAACGACGACCTGCACGACGTCGGTGTGAAGTTCAAGTAGGTTGTGAGGCGGATTCCACGGGCCACAGTGCCCGTGGCAGTTGACGTAGCCGTCGGTGACCGCTTGCGGGGATCGCCATCCCGGCCATCTGACGGGTGACCGACTCACGATTGACAGCGCTCGTTCCTGTACCGTTAACGTCCGCGAGACCGTACGTCACGGTAATGAGCTCGAGTTCTGCCCAGGCTACCGACCTGCCGGTCGCTGCGGGCGCTGCCGTCGGTCTCGTGACGTGGCTGTTGGGGTACGCGATCACCTACATCGTCGTCGCGCCGGACGTCCGTGATTCGCCGCTACAGCGCTTCGTCGAGGCGTTCGAGGGAGAGCCGGCGACGTACGAGATGGTCGGCTGGGTGTTCTACAACGCTCATTTCGCCAACACCGTCTTTCGTGACTTGCCGATCGTCGGCAGTCACACCACGTCGTTCGTCGGTGGCGAGGAGGGGTTCGCAGCGCTGCTGTACCTCGTCCCGATCGTGACGTTGCTGGCGGGCGGCTTCGCACTCACGAAGTACCAGCGAATAGCTGCGCCGGCTCGCGGAGCGACCGTCGAGCTGACGGTCCTCCCCGGCTACCTGGTGGCGTCGCTTGCCGGCGCGTTCCTCTTTGAAGTGACCATCGCCGGCGCGACCGGCGCGCCGGATCTCCTGCCGGCTGTCTTCCTCGCCGGGATCGTCTATCCGCTCGTGTTCGCCGGAGGCGGCGGGGCCATCGCGGGCGCCCTCGAGACTCGAGCGGGAGAAAGCGCCACGACGTCCAGAACAGAACGGTAACCCGCGTGCGGTCCGATCCGATGACGCCGTTTTTGGTCGCTGCCACCGTACGGCAACCCATGCGAATCGTCACGACGCTCCCCTCGGCGACCGAAACCGTCGCCGCCCTCGGCCTCGAACCGGTCGGTGTCTCCCACGAGTGCGACTACCCGCCTAGGGTCGAGTCGCTGCCGTCGGTTACCGACTCTCGCATCGACGCCGACGCCTCGAGTGCCGATATCGACGCGCAAGTCCTCGAGGCTGCCGACGAGGGCGTCTACGAGGTCGATACCGAGTTGCTGGACGACCTCGAGCCGGACCTGATCGTCACCCAGGGGATGTGTGACGTCTGTGCGGTCGACGAAGTCGCGATCGCCGACGCCGTCGCGGAGATCGACGCCGACCCGGAGATCCTGACGACCGATCCCCACAGCATCGACGACGTCCTCGAGGATCTCGAGCGGATCGGCCGCGCCACCGGACGCGAGAAACAGGCTCGCGAAGTTCGCCAGGACCTCGAGTCCCGAATCGATGCGATCCGGGAGCGAACGGCCGAGATGGACCCTGCCGATCGCCCGCGCGTGGCGATCTTCGACTGGACCGACCCCGTCATGGTCGCTGGCCACTGGACGGCCGAACTCGTCGCGTGGACCGGCGGCGAGTACGGACTCGCGGACGTCGGCGAGCGCTCGCGACCCCGAGAGTGGGACGAGATCCGGGCGTACGATCCCGAACTCGTCGTCGTCGCGCCCTGTGGCTTCGGCCTCGAGCAGACCGCCGCGAACGCGACCGACCTCACCGAGCGCGAGGGCTGGGAGGAGCTGACTGCCGTCCAGGAGGGTCGCGTCTGGGCGATGGACGGCCACCACTACCTGAATCGGCCAGGGCCACGGCTGGTCGACACGCTCGAGGCACTCGCTCCGATCGTCCAACCCGACCGGTTCGACGAGACGACGACGTCCGTGGCGCTCGAGGAGATCGCGGTGCCGTTCGATACACTGTCGGACCGACTCGAGACGACGGGTGCCAGACCGTGACCGACGAACCCGTGCCGACCGACACCGATGGGAGGACCGAACTCGTCGTCCCGGCCGAGATTCGCGACGAGATCCTCGAGCGCGCCCGTGACGGGCATCCGGAGGAGATCTGTGGAGTCTTCGGCGGCACGTACGACGCCGAGGGGCGAAGCCGCGTTCGTTCGCAGTATCCGGCCGAAAACGTCGCCGAGCGGCTCCGGACGCGGTACCGAATCGATCCCGAGGAACAGCTCGCGATCTTCGAACGCCTCGAGGATCGCGGTGAAGAGATCGTCGGCTTCTATCACTCCCACCCGCAGGGACCGCCACGACCCAGCGAGACCGACGCCGCACGGGCTACCTGGCCGGATCGGTCGTATCTGATCGTCTCGCTCGAGCCACTCGAGATCGGCTCCTGGCGGTGGCGAGTGGACGACGATGGTAGCGGTGCTGGGGACGGCTCCGGAACCGACGGTCGCTTCGAGCGGGAACGGGTCATCGTCGATTGATGCAGTATTGACAGCGCATCAGGACGCGTTTCTGAGGACGTTAGGCACCCAGCCACGGTTTGGATCGTCGGTTTCGTCCATCCACTCGATCAGCCGCTCGCGCAGCTCTCGGCGGACGTCCTCGTAGCCGGGATGGTCGATCAGGTTCTGGAGTTCGTCGGGATCGGCCTCGAGGTCGTACAGTTCGTCGATGTCCGGCCCGTTGTAGACGTACTTGTACCGCTTGGTGCGGACCATCCGCTGGGTGTAGAGACCGAACTCGTCGCCGTGGTACTGAGCGAAGACGGAGTCGGGCCACTCGGGGACGTCGTCCGCGCCGACGGTTCCGTCCGCGGCATCTCGGCTGACCTCGAGCAACGATACGAGACTCCGCGCGTCGAAGCGTTCGGGAACGTCGACGCCACCCCACTCGAGAAACGTCGCAGCCAGATCGTGGAGGTGGACGGGCACGTCACAGACCGATCCCGGTTCGGTGACGCCGGGCCAGCGCACCTGCAACGGGATGCGATAGGTATCGTCGTACATCAGCGGTCCCTTGTTGAACTGGCGGTGGCCGCCGATGAAGTCGCCGTGGTCGGAAGCGTGGACGACGGCGGTCTCCTCGGCGAGGCCGTGCTCCTCGAGTGCCGTGAGGATCCGCTCGAGTTGGTCGTCGATCATCGTGACGAACCCCCAGTACTTCGCGATGGCTTCGGCCCAGTGGTCGCGCTCGAGGCCGTCGGCGCCGCGGTACGCGAGGTAGTTCTCCTGTACTCGCGGTTTCCCGGCGTACGTTTCGGCGTAGCTCGCGGGGAGATCGATCGCCTCGGGATCGTACATCGAGGCGTAGGGCTCGGGCACGACGTAGGGGTGGTGTGGGCCGTAGAAGTCCGCCCGGTGGAAAAACGGCCCGTCGCGGCCGTCCGCCGCGTGGGCCTCGATCGCGTCGATCGTCCGCTCGGCGAGGAAGTACGCGCGGGTATCGTCGACGTCGACCGGCGTTTTCGCGGCGACGAACGTCCCTTCGCCGGTATTGCGAGGGTCGTCGCCGGTGTAGAGTTCCTCCTCGAACTCGACCTCGCCGACGGGGACACCCCGTTCCTCGCGGTACTCGCGAAACGCCCGATCGATGTCGTCGTGGTGTTTGTCGCTGCCGCCGAGATACGAGAAGCCGAACTCCTCGGGCGTCTGGTCGCGGCCGACGTGCCACTTGCCAGTGTAGCTGAGTTCGTATCCGCTCTCGGAAAGCAGCTCCGAGAACGTAGGGAGCTCGGACGGCAGATTCGGACGGATCGCGTCGGCCTCGTGGCTGTTGTTGAGCATTCCGTTGCCGTGTGGATAGCGCCCGGTCAGCAGCGACGCGCGGGCGCTCGTACAGATGCTGATCGGCGTGAACGCGTGCGAAAATCGCAGTCCCTCGCTCGAGAGGCGATCCATCGTCTCGGTCTCGACCGGCGGTCCCTCGGGTGCACTGCAGTCGTATCGCTCCTGGTCGGTCAACACGAACAGGACGTTCGGACGGCTGTCGGCGTCTGCATCGGCCATCGAGCGTCGTACACCGACGCCGTAGTTAAAGCGTGGCCCTGCTGCGGTGTCTCGCCGGTGTCAATCCTGGAGCCGGTACTCGATCGAGACTCCTACACGACGTCGTCGTACGTCGGCCGCTCGAGGTCCCCGGGGAACGAATCGACTGGCACCTGCGTCTGATCACCCGATTCCATGTCCTTGATCGTGACCTCGTCGTTCTCTAAGTCCTGTTCGCCGACGATGACGACCGTCTCGGCGTTGATCGAGTCGGCGTAGTTCAGTTGCGAGCCGAACGAACGGCCGGCGACGTCGGTCTCGACGACGTGGCCGCGCTCGCGCAGCTCGCGGGAGATCCGTGCCGCTTCGGTCCGCGTGTCACCAATCTGGAGCACGTAGTAGTCGGTCGTGACCGCTTCCTCGGGCCAGACGCCGGCACGCTGACAGAGCAGGGAAAGCGTCGCGTGACCCGGCGCGACGCCGACCGCGGGCGTCGGCTGGCCGCCGAAGTCTTCGATGAGGTCGTCGTAGCGACCGCCGCCGAAGATCGACCGCGAGACCTCGCCGGTCGAGTCGAAACACTCGAAGACGACGCCCGTGTAGTAGTCGAGTCCGCGGGCCGTCTCGAGCGAGATCGTACAGTACTCCCGGGCCCCGAAGTCCTCCGCGGCCGAGAGCACGGCCTGGAGGTTCTCGATGGCCGCGTCGACGCGGTCGGTCTCGGCGAAGGCCTTGACGGCCGCTAAGTCGCCGCCGGCGACGAGATCGTCGACCTCGGCGGCCTGATCGTAGTCGAGGCCGGCGTCGACGAGCAGATCGTGGTACTCCGCGGTCGAGATCTTGTCCGACTTGTCGACCGCGCGGATCGCGTCGTCGACGTCTACATCGGCGTCGAAACTCTCGAAGATGCCGCCGAGGATATCCCGGTGGGAGATCTGGAACTCGAAGTGATCGCCGGTCAGACCCAGTCCCGTCAGGGCGTCGGCGGCCCACGCGAGGATCTCGGCGTCGGCCTCTGGTTCCGACGAACCGAAGATGTCGACGTTGGTCTGGTAGAACTCCCGCTGGCGGCCCTGCTGGACCTGCTCGTAGCGCCAGAACGGACGCGTCGAGAACCACTTGATCGGCTTCGACAGCTCCTGTTGTTTCGCGACGACCATCCGCGCGACGGTCGGGGTCAGTTCCGGCGTCAGCGTGACGTGGCGTCCGCCCTGGTCTTCGAAGGCGTATAGCTCCTCGACGATGTCGTCACCGCTTTTGTCGGTCCACATCTCCGCCCGCTCGAGTGCGGGCGTGTCGATCTCTCGGAAGCCATACCGGCGAGCGGTCTCCTCGACGGTATCGATCGTCTCCCGCCTGGCGGCCATCTCGCCGGGATAGAAGTCACGAAAGCCCTTGATCCGGTCGTACATGACAATGGGTTCGGGTACGGCGAACTTCTATCCTGTTATTCGGCGACGGACCCACCGCTTTTCGATTCGGACTGGGTGGGAAAACGAGCGGCCGAACGCGTATCGTTTCGACCGGGATAGCGATCCGCGTGCCGGAACGCGACTTGATCTCGAGTTGTGAGTCTCGAGTGCTGAGTCAGTCCCGATGGACGCCGGTCACGTACGTCTGCGTGTGATCCGGGAAGATATCGGCGATAACCTCTGATCCGTCCGTCTCGGCGATGAGCGTCCGGAGTTCGGCCTCGTAGTCGGCTCGATCGATCTCCTCGCTTGGGCCGACGGTCACCTCGAGTCGCGACGCTACCAGCCGATCGACGGCGGTCCGGCCGAACCCGGACAGCGGCGCGATGTAGTCGACGCCGTGGCGGTCCTCCAAGCTCTGCGCTTGGGCTCGGGAGACCGTCGGCACGCGGTCGTCGCGGCGGGTACCGTCGGCGACTGCGTCGTACTCCGTCGCGGCGAGTTCCTCGAGGGCGTGCTGGTGGACCTGCTGAATTCCGTTTCGCGGGAAGCCGTCTTCCTTGATCCGATCGGCGGCCTCGTGAGCGACGTCCGGATCGAGCTCGAGCCGTTCGAACGCGAACCCGATCGCGTCGGCGGTCTCGCGGGCGTGTTTCCAGTCGTCACTGATCCCGAAGTGGCCGGTCACCAGCGTGACGTCGTAAAACTCCTCGAGGAGAAGGGCCGCCAGCGTCGAGTCCTTGCCGCCGCTGTAGAGCACTCCGACCTCCATCAGCGCCGCTTGATGTCGAAGCTCTTGGAGTCGGGCTTTAGCTCCTGGAGGAGCTGTTTCATCTTCTCGTCGTCGATCTTCCCCTGAATGCGTCCGCTGCGGGCAAGCGTGACGACCTGCCGTTCGACCTGTTCGCCGAACTGTGGTTTGCTCATCTTGACGGTGTTGAGCCGTTTGCGCGCGTCGTCGGTCAGGTGCTGGCGCAAGAGCGCGTTCTTCTGGGCCTCGGCCTGCTGCTGGGCCGCCTCCTGGGCGTCGCCGCCCTGGCCCTCGGCGCGCTCCTGAAGTTCTTCCATCTTTTGTTGTCGTAGCTCCTCGAGTTTCTCTTCGTCAGGTGCGCCACTCATAGCTATACGACCGTGTTAGTTCGCGCGGCGGAAAATGATTACGGACCGCGTCGCTACTGGCGGTGCTCGGGGGTTGCTTCGGCGTGAAAACAGGACAATACTCGTCTCTACGCGTAGCGCTCGAGTTCCGGACGGTCGAGTTCCTCGAGGACCTCACCGGCGGTGTCGTCGAGCAGGCTCTGACCCTCTGCCGTGATGCGTCGGCCCTCACCCTCGGCGGTCTCGACGAGGTCTTCCTCTTCGAGTTGCTGGAGGATCGTTCGGATGAGGTTCTTCGAGCCGTCGGCGCGTCGGTCGGGGGCAACGCGGTAGCGGTTCGAGCCACCTTTCGCGCCGCCGTACTCCGTCGAGAGTCGCTCGACGCCGACGGGGCCGCGGTCGGCGACCTTGCGCAGCAGGCTCGCAGCGCGGGTCGCCCAGAAGTCCTCCTGTTCGGGCGGCAGTTCGCGGTCGACGCCAGTCTTGGCGAATTCGCTCCACTCGGGTTCGTCGAGTCGGTCCTCGAGTTCGTCGGCGAGCGCCTCGATGAGGTCGTCCGCCGGAACGTCGTACATCGTAGCCATTGGCGTGTGGTTCCCGTCGGCGGCATTTAAGAGCATCGTATCTCTCGTACAGCGAGCGCGTGGCGACCGGTTCGGGCCGCTTTTCGTCCTGGACTCGAAACGGCCATCTATGGACGAACGCGCCGCCCTGGCGCTGCTGGAGGACGAACTCGATCCCGTCGGTGACGACGCCGCTGTCGTCGACGGGCTCGTGATCACGACGGACATGCTCCACGAGCGGACGGACTTTCCAACGGGGACGACGCGGTATACGGCGGGGTGGCGGGCGGTCGGTGCCTCGCTCTCGGACGTCGCAGCGATGGGTGCCGAAGCCACGGCCGCGGTCGCGGCCTACGCCGCCCCCGAATTCGACGGCGAGGAGCTGCTGGCGTTCGTTCGAGGCGCACGCGACGTCTGCGAGCACGTCGGTGCGAAGTACGTCGGCGGTGATCTCGACGGCCACGAGGAGTTTACCGTTGCGACGACGGCGGTCGGCCGGACCGACGCGCCCGTCTTACGAAGCGGTGCCAACCCCGGCGATCTGGTCTGTGTGACCGGTGCGCTGGGCCGGAGCGCGGCCGCCCTCGAGCAGTTCGAACGCGCCACACAGGGCGAGGAGACCGACGCCGACACACTCGAGAGTGCAAACGAACTCTTCCGGTTCGAACCGCGGATCGAAGCCGGCCTGGGGCTTTCCCCGCATGCCACGGCGATGATGGACTCGAGCGATGGGCTCGCCCGCTCGCTCCACCAGCTCGCGGCCGCAAGCGACTGTGGATTCGCGATCGAATCCGATTCGATCCCGGTCGCCGACGCGCTGTGTGACGTCATCGACGATACCGACACGGCACTCGAGCGTGCGACGACGTTCGGCGAGGATTTCGAACTCGTCGCGACGCTCCCCGAGGCGGCCCTCGAGGACGCTCGCTCGGCGACGGACGTCGAGATCTCGGTGCTCGGAACGGTCGAGGACACCGACGCGGGGATCACGATCGACGGCGAGACGTTGCCGGATCGTGGGTATACGCACGGCGCCTGATACGGACGCGGGACGCCGACCGCGATCACTCGGTCACTGGACGAGCTCGAGCGGCACGGGCATGAAACAGAGCAGCCCCAGGCCGAAGGTGACGAGACCGATGACGAGACGGCCCGTTCCCAGCCGCTCGTCGGTGACCGGTCTCGCAGCGCCGGCCGCCGCGAGGACGGCCGTCAGGAACCCCCAGAAAACCCAGACGAACACCGCCTGGCCGCCGTAGTCGGCGACGTAGTAGAGGTAGCCGGCCAGGAGGAACAGCGCGCCGGGAACGAGCGCGGCGATCGTCTCGTGGAACTCGCCGGTCATCGCCCGGAGGATGTGGCCGCCGTCGAGCTGGCCGACGGGGATCAGGTTGAGGAACGTTACGAACATCCCGACCCAGGCGCCGATGACGACCGGATTGACGGCTGTCGCCGGATCGTCCCGGTACAGTGGCTGGTCGAACGCCGTCGCCAGCAACTCCAGCAGCGGGGGATAGCCGAGCTGGAGCTGGATCGCGTCGGGGTCCTGGACGACCGACTGCGGCGCAGTGACGGGCGGTAGATGGAGGCCGATGACGGCGACGACGACCGTCGCGACGAGTCCGGCCAGCGGGCCGGCGACCCCGATGTCGAACAGGGCCTTGCGGTCGGGCATCCGGCCTTTCAGTTTGATCACCGCACCCATCGTCCCGATGAGCGTCGGCACCGGGATGAAATACGGGAGCGAGGCGTCGACGTTGTGGTACCGACTCATCACGTAGTGGCCCATCTCGTGGACGCCGAGCACGCCGAGAATCGCGACGGTGAACGGCCAGGCGCGCCAGATCTCGGTCGGGTTGGCGATCGGATCGATGTGATACCACATGGCGCCGGCAAACAGCGTCGAGACGACCGTCGCCAACAGGAGCGTGACGTTCGTCCACGGAATTCCGTCGACGCCGATACCGATCGGTTCGGCGACGATGACGTACTCCCCGTATCGTGTCGTCAGTTGCGGCTCGTAGCCCGCCTCCCGAAACGCGGGCCAGAGCTCCTCCATCGCCCGTTCGGGGTGGACACGCGGATCGCCGTAGTAAATCAGCTGGTCGTCTTCGGCCTGCATCTCGTAGACACGAAAGACCGACTCGATGCGTTCGAGTGACGGGCCATCCCGTAGCGACGGTTCGCCCGGTTGCGAGGAGCCGACCCCGGACGATTCGACGTCGTCCATCACTGATTACTCAGGACTGCACGATATAAAACGCCTGTCGTCGGCGAACTCGCCGTTCTCGAGGGTCGGAAACGGGAGACAGAACGTCGGAGCGGACGAGCGATACCGTCCGACAGAACGAACGGGGGCCATTTCAGGGGGACGTGTCGGGTGGCGTCGACGACGCGCCGACACGCAGAGCGTGGTTCGAAACGAGTCACGTCGAACTGGTGGTCATACCGCCGGACAGAAGTCACTGAAGAGAATTCCCGGACGGAAGCGGCGAATTCTCACAATCGTTCTGTCCGGCAGTATCAGCGGCGTTCCGACGGATAGCGGATCGTACCGCTGTCGAGCACGGTCAGGCCGGTTCGACGCGCCACGTGGTCGCACTCGTGTACGACCATTTCTCGATCTCGAGGTCGGTCGCCGACTCCGAGAGCTTGACCATCAGCGCGCCGATCTCCTTGGGGGACATGCCGACGTCGTCCGCGATGAACTTGCCTTTGAAGTAGAGCTCTCCGTCCTCTGCGCGTTCACGCAGGTAGCGCTTCAGGCGGCGTTCCTTGCTTTCCGTGGAGGGTTGGGCTGTCGTGCTCATCGACAGCTACGCCTTGTAGCGAGGAGCTGTTATAATGGCTAGACGGTTAGGGGCAGTTCGTTTGTGTTCAGGAATTCGAGGGGTAATAGACGTTTTATTCTCGTTTTGTTGAGTGTTTATAGAACGATGAGATCGCTCGAGACCTTTTAGAACCGATTCTAATCTATTATCTCCGATCCGATTATCATGACCGATAGACAGTCAGTTTCTGGAACCGTTGGAGAATTTTGAACGAGTCTGGGGTGAAAACTATTCCGTCCGTTCGTGCACCCAGAACTCGTCGTCGACCGTCACTTCCTTCTTGAAGAGGGGGACTTCGTCTTTCAGCCGGTTGATCCCGTCTTCGACGGTGCGAAACGCTTCCTCGCGGTGGCCTGCGAGCACGACGACGAAGACGATATCCTCGCCGTCTTCGACGACGCCAGTCCGGTGGTAGAGTTCGACCTCGAGGACGCCCTCGCGCTCTTCGAGGTCCGTCTCGAGGGCGGCCATCCGTTCGTCGGCGACGCCCTCGTACTTCTCGAACTCGAGAAACTCCGTGCGAGCGTCGTCGGGGTCGTCTTTTGCGCGGACTCGTCCCGTAAAGGTCGCGATCGCACCCGATCGCTCGGCCTTCGGCGACCGCTTGACGCGATCGACCAGTGACTCGAGAGTCTCGTGGGGTTCGGTCGCCTCGAGAGCGGTGACGACGGTCTCCGGGTCGAGGTCAGCTGGTGCCTCGACGGCAGCGAGGACGTCCTCGTCGGGCTCGTCCGTCCCGACGACGAGTTTTGGATACCGGAGGTCGGCGACGCCGACGATCACCGCGTAGTCACAGCCGACTGCGAGTTCGTCTATCGCGTCCGCGACGTTCATTCCGGTTCCCGACGCCGTCCAGTCGCCGTCGGCACCGAGTTCGTAGCTGACGTCGCCGCCGACGACGTTCGGTTCGTGGAGGGCCTGTCCGTCCGCGATCGTCGCGTCGTATCTGACGACGCCGACGCGTCCAGTCCGTTCGAGTCGATCGACCATCCGGTCGACGACGCGCTCGATGGCGTCGCCGTCCGCTCCACGGTCACAGATGCCGAGTACGTGCATATCCGACACAAAGCGGCGTCGGGGTTTGTAGCTGTCGACGGTGAGAGAGTTTTGATCCTTCGGCACGGAGACACACACATGACACGCCGGATCGGCTTTACGGGTGACGTGATGCTCGGTCGACTGGTCGACGACCGACAGCGCCGGCGATCGGTCGACGCCGTCTGGGGGACCGTCCTCGAGCGACTCCGCGCGCTCGACGCCCTCGTGATCAACCTCGAGTGTGTGCTCTCGACGCGTGGCCGGCAGTGGCAACGGACTCACCGGCCGTTTCACTTCCGTGCCGATCCCGGCTGGGCGATCCCTGCACTGGAACGCGCCGGCGTCGACGTCTGTGCGCTCGCGAACAACCACGTCCTCGACTACGAGGAAATCGCCCTGCGGGACACGCTCGAAGCGTTGGACGAGGCGGGGATCGCCCGGACCGGGGCCGGCGAGACGATCGACGAGGCCCTCGAGCCGGCAGTAGTGACGGTCGGTGACGGGACCGACGCGGTGGACGAACACGACGACCCCGAGTTGGCCGTCGTCTCGTTTACCGACAACACGCCCGAGTACGCGGCCGACGAGGACTCGCCGGGGACCGCCTGGATCGAGGTCGATGGCGGCCAGTGGGACTCGAGTGATCGACCCGAGACCGACGGCACGGAGACGAAATCCCGGGTCAGTGCGGCCCTCGAGCGAGCCCGCAAACGGGAGCCCGAGCTACTGGTTGCGTCGCTCCATCTGGGCCCGAACATGGTGACGGAGCCGCCGCCGTCGTTTCGCGAGTTTGCGCGCTGGCTGGTCGAGGCTGGCGTCGACGTGGTCCACGGCCACAGTGCTCACGTCTTCCAGGGGATCGAAGTCCACGAGGGCCGGCCGATCATCTACGACGCGGGCGACTTCGTCGACGACTACGCGGTCGACAGCCGGTTGCGAAACGATCGGAGCTTCCTGTTCGTTCTCTCGGTCGAACCCGTAGACGGGAGCGAAAACGGTGATCGGGCGTGGCGACCGACCGAACTCAGACTCGAGCCGACCGAGATCGACGGCTGTGCCGTCTACGAGGCGAGTCCGGAGGCGGCCCGGTGGTCCCGTGACCGAATGCGGGAGCTGTCCGACCCCTTCGGGACCGACTTCGACCGTGACGGCGAGGCACTCGTGATCGACCTCGAGTCGTAACGCTGTCAGGTGGTTCTCGCTCGACAGCGGACGTCGAGATTCACCCGCGTGGGAGCGTGAGACACGCGCGCTGCCGGGAGTTGGCAACCCTTAAGATAGCGACCCCGTTACACCGGGGTAGTATGAAAGTGGTCGTCTCTATCGGCGGGAGCGTGCTCGTCCCCGAACCCGGTGCGGACCGGGTCGCCGAGCACGCGGCCGTCGTCGAAGACCTCGCCGCGGATGGCTGTCGCATCGGGGCCGTCGTCGGGGGCGGCGGCGTCGCCCGCGAGTACATCGGTGCCGCTCGCGATCTGGGGGCAAACGAGATCGAACTCGATCAGCTGGGAATCGACGTCACGCGACTCAACGCGCGTCTGCTCATCGCCGCACTTGGCGAGGAGTCGGTCACCGCGCCAGCCCGCGACTACGAGGAAGCCAGCGAGGCGCTGCGCCGCGACGACGTCTGTGTCATGGGTGGCGTCGCGCCGGCCCAGACCACAGACGCCGTCGGCGCCGCCCTGGCGGAGTACATCGACGCCGACCTGCTCGTCTACGCGACGAGCGTTCCCGGCGTCTACAGCGACGATCCCAACGAGACCGACGACGCGACCAAGTTCGACGAACTCTCCGCGACGGATCTGGTCGACGCCATCGCCGGCCTCGAGATGAACGCCGGCGCCTCTGCACCCGTCGACCTGCTGGCCGCGAAGATCATCCAGCGGTCGGGAATGCGGACGATCGTCTTAGACGGGACGGATCCCGACCGGATCGCCCGTGCTGTCCGTCACGGAGACCACGACGGCACCGACATCATCCCCGAGGGTGCCGGCGAGGAACCCACTTACTGGGCCGCCGACGAACAATGAGCGACGAGAGTCCGTACACGCTCCAGCGCGACGACGAAAAGCGACACGCCTTCTGGGCGGACACCGTCGCTGATCGAGTCGAAGACCGCGTGGCCGACCAGCGCGAGGCTACGGGCGATGTGAGCGAGGATTCCGAGGAGCCGATCGTCATCAAGGGCGGCATCTCGCCGTCCGGCGTTCCCCACCTCGGCAACGTCAACGAGATCATGCGGGGCTACTACGTCGCCGAGGTCCTGCGCGAACGCGGCCACGAAGTCCGGCAGGTCTTCACCGCCGACGACCGCGATCCACTGCGCGGGCTCCCACGGACGCTCTGTGACTTGGAGGGCAACCTCGTCGACCTCGGAGACGTCGACGCCGGTGCCCTCGGACGCAACCTCGGGGCTCCCTATACGGACATCCCGGATCCCTTCGGCTGCTGTGACTCCTACGGCGACCACTTCTCGACCATCATCCAGGACAGTGCCGACGCCGTCGACGTCCCGATCGAACTGGTCTCGAACACGGAGCTATACGAGTCGGGCGCGTTCGAGGACGTCACCCGGTTCGTCCTCGAGCATCGTGACCGTGCACGCGAGGTCCTCTCCGAGTACCAGGACAAAGTCGACGCCGACGGTGACTACGTCCCGTTCAATCCGATCTGCGAGGAGTGTGGGAAGATCACCGAAACCGTCACGAGCGTCGACCTCGAGGGCGAGACGCCGACCGTCGACTACAAGTGTACCGACATGGACGCCGGCGATCAGACGATCGACGGCTGTGGCCACGAGGGCACCGCGACGCTGCGGGAGGGCAAACTCCCCTGGCGATTCGAGTGGCCCGCCCAGTGGCAGGTACTCGGCGTCGACTTCGAACCCTTCGGAAAGGACCACGCCGAAGGATCGTGGCCAAGCGGCCAGGACGTCGCGCGCAACGTCCTCGAGATCGAGCCGCCCGTACCGATGGTCTACGAGTGGTTTACCCTCGAGGGCGAGCCCTTCTCCTCCTCGGCGGGCAACGTCATCCTCGTCTCTGACGTCCTCGAACTCCTCGAGCCGGAGGTCCTGCGGTATTTCTTCGCGAAAGATCCTGCGAAGGCCCGTGACTTCAGCATCGAACGCCTCGACCAGCTGGTCGACGAGTTCGATCGGCTCGAGGCGATCTACTTCGGGGAGGTCGAAGCAGACGAAGACGAGACGGCCTTCGCGGAGCGTGTCTACCCACTTCTCGTGGACGAGCCACGTGAAGAGCGGATTCGACTGCCCTACACTTTCGCTGCCGTCCTCGGGATGACCGACGACCCCGATCTGCGCGAAGAGATCGCCCGCCGTGAGGGTCACATCCCCGACGACGCACCCGACTGGGCCGTCGAGGACGCCCTCGCACGCGTCGAGAAGGCCCGCAACTGGGCGCGACGTACGGGCAACGAGTTCGATTACGAACTCAAACGCAGCGAGATCCCCGACCACGAGTTCGATGCGGCGACCGAAGCCGCCCTCGAGGAACTCGCCGATTTCATCGAGGAGGGTCACGAGCCCGAGGAGATCCAGGGAGAGATCTACGAGACCGCAAAGCGCCACGACGTCGACGTCGGCGACTTCTTCGCGGCCGGCTACCGCCTGTTCTTCGACGAGGATCAGGGACCGAAGCTCGGTCCCTTCCTCGCGAAGGTCGATCGCGAGTTCGTCGTCGCGCGACTGCGACGGGAACAATAACCCGATCGGATCACTAGTTCGAGACTGACATCCCTCGGCGAGATAGACAAAAGCCCTTTGAGAACTCCTCCCGGAAATACGAGCAATGGATTACGGTTTCCCGGCTGTCGTCTCGGTCCCCGAACTCTACGGTTCGGAGACGCTGACGTGGGTCGTCATCGGGCTCCTCGTCTACTGGTTCGCAGTCATCGCGCTCCGGAACGCGGACCTCCTGCCGTCGTACATCGGCACCCAGGGCCCAATTTTGACCTTCCACACGACTCGTGGGCGAGAGTTCCTCGATCGGCTCTCCGCACCAAAGCGGTTCTGGCGTGCGTGGGCGAACGTCGGCGTCGGCATTGCCGTCGTCGTGATGGCTGTGATGTTCGTCCTGTTGTTGCTTGCAGCCATCTCTGCGATCACCTCGCCACAGCCCGCCGAAGGCGTCCAACAGCCCCGCAACGTCGTCCCATTCCCCGGCGTCAACGACTTCCTGCCGCTGTCGGCGACGCCCGGTATCGTCGCCGGCCTCATCGTCGGGTTGGTCGTCCACGAGGGCGGTCACGGCCTCCTCTGTCGAGTCGAGGACATCGACATCAACTCGATGGGCGTCGCGATGCTCGCGGTCATCCCGATCGGTGCGTTCGTCGAACCCGATCAGGAGGGCAGCAAGGAGGCTTCCCGGGGCGGCCAGACACGGATGTTCGCCGCCGGCGTCACCAACAACTTCGCGATCACGTTGCTCGTCTTCGCGTTGCTGTTCGGCCCGATCGCCGGCTCGATCGCCGTCGCTCCCGGCGCCGCGGTCGGTGGTGTCGCTCCCGACTCACCTGCCGAGTCCGCCGATATCGAGCCCAACGATCGTATTACTGCCGTCGACGGTACCGCAGTCGAGACCAACGACGAACTCGCAGATCAACTCGAGGCCGCCGACGGCGAACAGGTCGAACTCGAACTCGACGGCGAGCGGACAGTCATGGTCGATCGATCGCTGCTCGTGACGGCAGCGATCGAGAACGGACCGGGTGCGCTGTCGGCTGGTGATGCGATCGTCGCGGTCGACGGAGAGCGCGTCGCGACCGAACGTGGCTTCTTCGACGAACTCGGCGACGACGAAGTCGTCTCGCTGACGGTCGACCGCAACGGCGAGACCGAAACGCGCGAGGTCCCGATCGGCGCCGCCGTCGACATCACCGAAGACGACCCGCTCGAGTCGGCGACCGGGCCGACCGACGAGGCGTTCGTCGTCACCGCGTTCGAAGGCGAACGGGTCCATACGTTCGACGATCTCCACGAGTTGCTTTCCGAGACCGAGCCCGGCGACGAGGTCACCGTCGCGGGCTACTTCGGTGACGAACGCGAGGAGTACGAGGTAACTCTCGACGAGCACCCACGTGAGGATAGCGGCTTCCTCGGAATCGTCGGCAACCCCGGAACCTCCGGATTCGAAGTCAACGATATCGGCCTCCAGCTCTATCCGGCCGAGGAGTACCTGGCGATGCTCGGTGGCAGCGACGAGGGGAGCTTCGGCAACCTGACCGACTCCTTCGTCGGGAAGACCGCACTGGCAGTGGCGCTGCCGGTCATCGGCGTTATCGGTCTGTTGCCGTTTAACTTCGCCGGCTTCACCGGCGGCGTCCAGAACTTCTACGAGGTCCAGGGATCGCTGGCGATGCTCGGCGACAGCACGGTCTTTTTCCTCGCGAACGTCCTGTTCTGGACCGGCTGGATCAACGTCCAGCTCGGGCTGTTCAACTGCATTCCGGCGTTCCCGCTAGACGGCGGGCACATCCTCCGGACGAGCACCGAGGCGATCGTCTCGAGACTCCCCATCGAATCGACGCGAGGACACGTCCGAACGGTCACGACGACCGTCGGGCTGACGATGCTCATCAGCTTCCTCGTCGTCCTGTTCCTTCCCTTCGTCATCTAGGGCCGTTGGCCACCTCGCGGCGGCCCTCGTTGTATCCGGTCGAAAAGCAGGTTAACACGCCGGCGCGAAACCCTGTCCTTCTTTGCGTCTCCCTCCTAACCGACGCATATGGAACGACGGCAGCCACCACAGACCGAAGAGGGCTGGTACGTCCTGCACGACTTCCGGTCGATCGACTGGGACGCCTGGCGCGATGCACCCAAGCGGCGTCGCGAGCGGGCGATCGAAGAGGGTATCGAGTTCCTCTCCGCCGCCGAGAACGTGACCGACGCCGACGAGGGCGACTCGGCGACGTTCTCGGTGCTCGGCCACAAGGCCGACCTGCTGCTTTTGCACCTGCGGCCGACGCTCGAGGAGATCGACGCCCTCGAGCGCCGATTCGAACAGACGGAGCTTGCGGCCTTTACCGAGCGGTCCGACTCCTACCTCTCGGTGACGGAGGTCTCGGGATACATGTCCCAGGAGTTCTTCGAGGAAGGCGAGGAAGTCGAAGACACCGGGATGGCCCGGTATATCGAGACGCGACTCAAACCGAACATTCCGGACAGCGAATTCCTCAGCTTCTACCCGATGGACAAGCGACGCGGGCCGGAACACAACTGGTACGAACTCCCCTTCGACGAGCGTGCCGACCACCTCGCCAGCCACGGCGAGATCGGCAAGGAGTACGCCGGTCGCGTCACTCAGATCATCTCCGGCAGTATCGGGTTAGATGACTTCGAGTGGGGTGTTACCCTGTTCGGCGACGATCCGACCGACGTCAAGGACCTGCTCTATGAGATGCGGTTCGACCCGTCGAGTTCCCGTTTCGCCGAGTTCGGCCGGTTCCTCTCGGCCCGACGGTTCCCGCCCGAGAACCTCCCGGCGTTCCTCGCCGGCGAGCCGGTTCCACAGGAGGGCGGCGACGAAAGCGGCCACCCACACGGCGATGCCGGTGGCCACCCACACGGCGATGCCGGTGGCCACCCACACGGCGACTCGGACTCGAGTGGCCACCCACACGGTGACGATGGCGGCCACGGCGGCCACGGCGATTCCGGCGGGCCACACGGTGACGACGACGAGTCGGACATCCGTAGCGAACTCGCCGACATGGACGTCTACGCGGGCCAGCCACACGGCGAGGATATCCATGCGGTTGTCCTCTACTCGGCGGCCGACGCCGACGAACTGTTCGAGGAAGTCGAGGGCCTGCGGACGAACTTCGACCACTACGACACCCACGTCAAGACCGCGGTGTACGAACCGCGAAACGACGACAGCGAGGCCGCAGTCGTCAGTCTCTGGGACACCGAGCGCGCCGCGAACACGGCCGCCGGCTTCCTCGCCGACCTCCCCGAGATCGTCCGGCAAGCCGGCGACGATGACGACGACTCTTGGGGGACGATGGGCATGTTCTACACGGTCAAACCCGAGCACCGCGGGGACTTTACGGACACCTTCGACGACGCCGCCGCCTTGCTCGCCGACATGGACGGTCACCGCAAGACCGACCTGCTGGTAAACCGTGAGGACGAAAACGACATGTTCATCGCCAGTCGCTGGGACTCCCGCGAGGACGCGATGCAGTTTTTCCGCAGCGATGCCTTCTCCGACGCCGTCGAGTTCGGTCGCGACATCCTCGAGGACCGTCCGCGACACGTCTTCCTGGCCTGATCGCTGCTCGAGGCCGGGTTCGGTTTTCGCTTTGTGCCGGCCGTCGAACGACCGTCATACGGGCTGTTGTCGTCACTTACTGCCGATCACCGATCACGTGTGGTGACCGGCGGGACAGCGATACAGCAGTCCGTAGACTGCGATGGGTCGTCCCGCTTCGAAACGGCTATTTGGATTACGTCGAATCCCTCGAGTACAATGGATCTCGCCGCGTTCCTCCTCGCAACGCTGGTCGCCCACGTCGGCTTCGCGATCTTCATCGCGGGCCACGCAGCGTTTACCGGCGAAGACGCCGGGAACTGGCCCTACATCACGCTCGCGCTCGGATTGGCTGGCATCGCCGGCTACTTCTTCTACGACGAGTGGGACTGATACCGGCGGCCGACGCGGTTCGACTGGTGAGGTCGATCGACTGCGAGTTTCCGTCGACCGCATCGGCGATCCGAAACGGCACTCGAGTCGTCACTGATACGGATTGCTGTATCGATTTCCCGGCGCAACCGCGACCCGGGCTGTGGTTGCGCCGGTACCGACTTCCAGTAGTTCGGATCAGGCGTCGCCGGGTGCAGCTGTGGCAGGTTCGTCGACTTCGCCAGGAGCCCGTTCGCGGTTCCGGTAGGAGAGACCGACCAGCATCGCGAGGCCGACGACCCGCAGCGGGAAGGTGACCTGGAAGACGGTCAACGCCGAGGGGATTCCAAACAGCGCGAGTCCCGCTTCGGCGAGGAGAAGGGGGATCTCGGGCACCATCAGGAAGATCGAGGCGACCGAGAACAGTCCGCGGGCCCACTGGTCGACGGACGCGTACTGGTGACCGATGATGGTGACGCCGAGAGCGTAGACCCCGAGGAACATCCCGAGAACCGGGATCACGACGTCGGGGACGAAAAAGCCCAGGTCGGCGACGTCGGCCCAGCCGATGAGCGACCACTCCCCGTCGGTCTGGCGGAACAGCAAGATGCCCGGCGAGAAGACGAACGCGAACGGGACCAACACCTTGTTCAGCGAGAGCACGAACGCGATGATCGCGGTCTGCATCTCCTCGGCCTTCGCGACGCCGGCACCGGCGAAGGCGGCGACGGCGACCGGCGGCGTGACGTCGGCCATCAGTCCCCAGTAGAGGACGAAGAGGTGAGCGGCAAGCACCATCACACCGGCTTCGACCAGCGGCGCCTCGAGCATCGCGATCAGGATGATGTACATCGCCGTCGTCGGCATTCCCATCCCGAAGATGATCGAGGCGATTCCGGTCAGCGTCAGTAAGACCAGCATCGACTCGCCGCTGACCTGACTGATGAGCGCCGCCAGGTTCGGTCCGAGGCCGGAGACGCTGATGACGCCGGGGACGACGCCGGCGGCGGCGACGGCGACGACGACCGTCGTCGCGGTGCGGGCCCCGGCGTCCATCGATCGCAGGACGAACGCGCCGAACCGGTAGGCACGGTTTTTCGACAGCGAGGGACGACCGATCGCGTCGGCGGTCCGGTCGGCTGCCTCGTCGACTGCCGGATCGAACTCGAGCAGCGGTGCGTCAGAACGCGGGCGCAACAGGACGAAGACGAGACTGACGAGGAGGACGATCGTCGCGAAATCCCCCATCGTAGCCGAGGCGGCGGCGCTCAACGACAGCGGGTCCGCCGCCGGCTCGAGTCCGGCCACGACCAGAATCGCGTCGGCGATACCGCCGCCGAACGCCGAGTACGACCAGATCTGGACGATCGAGAGACCCGCGATCGTGACGAACAGTGGGACGCGAGTTCGCTTGTCGTAGGCAGCGAGGACCGCGATCAGGGCGATAACCGCGACGATCGTCAGCCAGCCGGCGCGATTGATCGAGAGCCGGGCGACGATCAGGTAGTACAGCAACAGGACGACCGGGATCAGGTAGAACCACCCCCGTCGCAGTGCGGCTGGAATGTTTGGGAGTTTCTCCCTCGAGAGGCCGCCGATCCCCCCGCGTACCGCCTCGAAGTGGACCATCACCCACATCCCGAAGAAGAACGCGAGCGCGGGCAGCGTGGCGGCGATGATCACGTCCGCGTAGGGTGTCCCCGTAAACTCGACGATGAGAAACGCCGCGGCGCCCATCACGGGCGGGAGCATCTGTCCGCCCGACGAGGACGACGACTCGACGGCCCCGGAGAACTCCGGGGAGTATCCCGAGCGCTTCATCAGCGGGATCGTAAACGCGCCCGTCGTCACCGTGTTCGCGATCGACGAGCCGCTAAGCATCCCCATGAAGCCACTCGAGACGACGCTTGCCTTCGCCGGACCGCCGTCTCGGGTGCCGGTCGCCGAGTACGCAAGATCGATAAACCACTTGCCCGCGCCGCTCATCTCGAGGAACGCGCCGAAGAGGATAAAGATGTAGATAAAGCGGACGCTGACGGAGACAGGCTGGCTGTGGACACCCGCCTCGACCGTGTACCAGAGGTTGAAGACGATGTTGTCCCAGGTGTCGGGCTGGATCGCCAGCGCACCGATCGCCGAGTCACGCGGGATATGGTACCCCCACCGCGCGTAGATGATGAACAAGCCGACCAGCGAGGCGAGCAACAGTCCAAGCGATCGCCGCGTCGCCTCGAGGACGAGCAACATCCCCATGACCCCGAGTAGAAACGCCGCCGAGGCTTCGTCGAGGGGGATGCCGACAGCTGCGAGACCGACGACCAGCGGCTCGAGGATCGGAACCACTTCGTGAAGCGCCTGTGTGTCCTCGAAGCGCTGGACCGAGATCTGGCGAATCTCGTCGAACTGCGTCGCGATGTAGTAGGCTGGAAGCACCGAGAGAACTGCCAGGAGGACGTCGACCGGCGCGATCCGCTTCATGTGGGGATCGAGGAAGAACCAGCGAAAGCCTCGGGCAACGGCCGAGATAGCTCGAGTGAGCGGATGACCGTCCCCCAACCGGCGCTCGACGGCCGGCTCGATTCGACCGAGGCCCCGAGCGACGAACCCGTCGCCGCGACTCGTCGGGAACAACAGGAAGGCAAGCACCAGCGCGAACGCGACGTGGATCGCGTTGACCTGGAGTTGCTGGAACGCGGCGAGTTCGACCTCGCCGATAACCGGCAGCGTCGCTCCGAACGCACGCCCGCGGGCAGCGATCCACATCTGGAACGCCGAAAAGGAGATCGCGATCAGAGAAACGATCACGACCGCCAGCCCGCGATGGCTGCGGCGGCGCTGGACCTCTTCCATGAGCTCTTGCTGTTCCTCCTCGCTGAGTTCGTCCGTGTCGTCGGTGTCGATACTCATGCGTTCGAGTCAGTCGGTCTCCGTGTTTCGGACGGCATTTCGTTCCGGCCGTCCGACGAGCCGTCGCGCTCGAAGGCGTCGGAAACGAACCGGTCGGTTATGAATAGGACGACTCGACCGTCGGACGCGTCGACGAGGTCGTAGCGCTCGCCGGCGACGACGAGTTCGTGACCGGCGATCTCCCCCGGGGCGACGAACAGTTCCGTGTGCGATTCGGAGCCCTCGACGACGTAGCCTTCGTCAGTCCGTTCGACGTCGGCAGGGAGGCCCGCGCCGAAGGACTGAAACACCGAGCGGTCGGCCCGCAGTTCGGACCCGTCGACGACGTAGACGTCCTCGACCGGCGTTCGCTCGACGCTGTGGGTGTACGCGATCGTCACTTCCTCGCCCTGGTCGACCGGAATCTCGAGCAGGTGGTCGTCGGTCTCGGCGTCCGCAACGACCAGCAGGCTGTCGGGTACGACGGACGAGACGGTCGCGGCCGTCGCTCCGAACAGCGCGAGGGCGAACACGACGAGTCGCCGTCTGGTCAGTGCAACCACGGGGGGAGATCAGTGACAGGTGATACGGACTGAGCAGTGACGCCGATCGGTCGAGTCGTAACGGATGCTATTCGTCGTCCTCGTCGTCTGCATCGTTCTCGTCGGGATCGACGTCGTCGACGTCGTCGAAGTAGGCCTGTGCACCGGCGTGAAGCTCGATCGGCATCGCCTCCTGGGACGTCTCGAGGTCGATGAACTCCGACTGGGTGGTGAAATCGTCGACGTTGTCGAACATGGCCGCCGTGACCTCCTCGATGACCGCCTCGTCCATGGCTTCGTAGGTAGCGAGCATCGCCTGGACCGAGATCGTCTCGACGTCGTCTTCGACCCCGTCGTACGTGCCGCCGGGGATGGTGTCCTCGGCCAACCACTCCGCGTCGTCGAGTAACTGATCGCGGACGTCGCCGTCGACCTCGACGAAGGAGATGTCCTGGGTCGTCGCGAGGTCCTCGATCGCCCCCAGTGGGAAGCCGCCGACGGTGATCGCGGCGTCGACGTCGCCGTCGGCGATCTGGTCGGCCGCCGTCCCGAAGTCGGTGTTCGATTCGTCGAAGTCGTCGATCCCTGCGGAATCGAGGATCTGTAAGGCGTTGACCTGCGTTCCGCTTCCGAGGTCGCCGGTGTTGACTGCGGCTCCCTCGAGGTCTTCGACCGACTCGATGCCCGAATCTTCCTGGGTCACGAGATGGATCGTCTCCGGATACAGCGAGGCGATCCCACGGATGTTCTCGAGCGGTTCGCCCTCGAACTCCTCGAGTTCGACCCCGTTGTACGCGAAGTAGGTGATGTCGTTTTGGATCAACGCGAGTTCTGCCTCCTCGCGGCCGAGGCTGGCGGCGTTTTCGACACTGGCGCCGGTCGACTGGACCTGGATGCCGTGTGGTGTGTGATCCTCGACGATAGACTTCATGTCGCCACCCAGCGGATAGTAGGTCCCTTCGGTACCGCCAGCGTGGAGGGCGAGCACCTCTCCGCCCTCCTCGGGTTCGGCCTCCTCGAGGTCGCCGTTTTCGTCCTCCTCGCCGTTCTCGACGTCCTCGCCGATACAGCCCGCAACCGTGACCGTTCCAGCAATCCCTGCCGTCGCAATAAACCGACGGCGTGGCATATGGTTACCCATACCATGATAATATAGCGCGATGTTCTTATGTCTAATTCATTATGTTTGGAACGTCTCACGAGTCGACTACTCCGCCATCGCGGGACCGACTGCGAGACCGTCGCGATCCATACGAACCGTCAGCGACCGTCTTATAATTATAGCAGTCCGCCCCAGCCGATACTGATAGTCCTGCCGGCAGGCCTGTTCGAGACTGAACGTCGTCCTAGAAGTCGTGGTCCGGATCGTCTTCGACGGCGCGTTTCATCGAGTCGCGACGGGCCTTGGCGTCACGGCCGGTCGCCTCGAGCAGGAAGTCGTTTTTCGCGTCGACGGCGTCGGCTGCGGCCTCGAGCTCGTCGGGACCGAGCTCCGTTGGATCGCGCTCGTAGAACTCGACGCCGAGTTTGTCCTTCTTGCCGGAGTACTCGACGGTCCCGACGACGATCTTCTCGAAGACTGGGTTGTCGGGTTCGCCGATGACGTAGAGGTCGCTCCCTTTGTACTCCTGGGTCCCGGTGATGGGGCCGAAGTAGTCCACGACTGTCGACTCCATATCGGGAATTCGCTCCTCGAGATACTCACCGCGACGCATCTTGTACTCCTTCATGGATTGGAGATACACGGGGGAGTGTTTACCTCTTTTCATAGTCGACGCTTTACTCAGCCGACAAACGGCTCGAGAGCGCCTCCAGGCGAGGTGACGGCGTCTCGAGTGATCTGCTCTGAAACCGTTTTTCCCAGTCGATCACCGACGGTCGCGTTCGCCGAGATACCCTTTCCGACACTCCGGACAGATGTCGCCGGCACGAAGCGAGCTGCGGTCGCCGGCCGCAACGTAGTTGCAGTTCGGACAGTAGAACTCCGTCGGGACGCCCTTCCGGGAAGCGTCGTCCTGACCCGGTTCCGGCGCCGTCGTCGCACGTTCGATTCCCGATCCGGTGGTGTCGTCCGTCTCGGCGGGCTCGGATCGGGGCTCGGCCTCGAGCGCGTCGCCGTCGGTCTCGTTGGACTGCGCTGCGGTCATCGATCGGGCGTCGGCTGCGACTCCGGATTCCATGCTGCCGGTGTCGTCCTCGAGGACGATCGCGTCGTCGGTGATCGGTTCGTCGGGATCGGCCGGGTCCTCGAGTTCGCTGTCGGTCGTGGCCGCGGTGGCGGTCGCCGGATCGTCGGCGTCGGGCCACTCGGTCGGTTCGGTTTCGGCGTCGACCGGCGGGCCGACGTCGTCGGAGTCGGGCCACTCGCCGTGGCCGCGGTCGCGATCGATCGCCGTCTCGTCGTCGTCGAGAATTTCGCCGTCGTCGGTCACCGGCTCGCCGTTCTCGTCGGTAGGGACGTCGAACTCGTCGTCGTCATCGTCCGCCCCGGCTGTGGCGGTCCGGGTCTCCGTACCCGACGCGCCGGTGGCGGGGCTGTCGGCATCGGCGTCGATGAGTTCGGCGTCGGTCTCTCCCTCGTCGAATTCGACCGTGGTTCCGTCGACATCGGGTTCGACGGGCTCGTCGGTCGGTGGTTCGACAGCGTCGCTGTCGGTCGGCTCCGCTTCGCGCTCGGCGTCGGGGAAGGAGTCGACGTCCGCCTCCGTGGAGATACTCCTAACTTCAGTGTTCTCACTGATGACGTTGCGATCGCCACAGCGGGCACACTCTTCGAACTCCTGGACGGTTACGACGACTTCGCTGCCCCGCTCTTCGCGCTCGTGTTCGACTTCGGCATCACCGTAGTCGTGTCCGAGCAGCGAACATCGAAGGGCCATTGTCCCACCGTACCCAGCCATACCATAAAAAACGTACTGCCTCCGTGGACTTTCGACACCCCGTCGCAGTGACGTCGGCTACGAGCAGTGACGGCCTATCGGCCTCGTCGCCGGGAAATCGAACGGCAAACGTCAAATCCCCGGTCGTCGAATACGTCGATGGATGAGAGCAAAGCGGGAGTACCGGGACCGAGAATCGACCCAGGTGGCGGTACTCGACGCACTCGTCAATCGGGCCGAGGAGGGGATGAACGTCTTCGAGCTCCGGGCGGCGGTCGAAGTCGACATCGACGACCTCGAGGACGCCCTTGCAACGTTAAAGGAGGACGACCTGATCGTCGTCGAGTCCGAATCCAACGAGACAGTCATCAAGCCCGACGAGCGGGTCGTTCCCGAGGTCCCGACGGACGAGACCGACGACCAGTCGATCGGCGAGTGGCTCCGCGAGCGACTGCCCTTTTGAATCGAAACCCCTGAAGGGACGAGGCACCTCAATTCAGGCATGACCGTCATCGAGTCTATTCATCGCGAACACGGGGCCACGTTCGGCGAGCGTGACGGCCGAACGATCGTCGAACACTTCGGTCGGCCCGAACGGACCCACCAGGCGGTCCGCAACGTCGTCGGCGTCGTCGAGATGGCCTACGGCGTCGTCGTCGTCGAAGGCGAGGACCGAGTCGAGTACGTCGACAACGTCGTCTCGAACCGGGTCCCGGCCGAGGACGGCCAGGGCTGTTACGCGCTCGTCCTCGATCCGCAGGGCGGCATCGAGGTCGAACTCTACATCTACAACGCGGGCGAGCGACTGCTCCTTTTCGTGCCGCCGTCGGAGGCCGAGCCGCTGGCCGAGGAGTGGTCCGAGAAGGTGTTCATCCAGGACGTCGAGATCCGCGTCGCGACCGACGACTACGCGATCTTCGGCGTTCACGGACCTACTGCGACGGAGAAGATCGCCAGCGTCTTAAACGGTGCACCGTCGCCCGACGAGCGCTACTCGTTCGTCCGCGGCTCGATGGGCGATTCGGGCGTCTCCGTCATCCGTACCGACGCGTTGACCGGCGAGGAGAGCTACGAGGTCGTCTGTACCGCCGACGTAGCCGAAAGCGTCTACGACGTCCTCGAGACCCAGGGATTGAACGCTGCTCCCTTCGGCTACCGGACCCTCGAGACGCTCGCGCTCGAGGCCGGCTCGCCGCTGTTTGCGACCGAACTCGAGGGGACCGTCCCGAACGTGCTGGGGCTGCGAAACGCCTTGGACTTCGAGAAGGGCTGTTACGTCGGCCAGGAGGTCGTCTCCCGCGTCGAGAACCGCGGCCAGCCGAGCCGGAAGCTGGTCGGGCTGGCCCTCGAGGGCGAGGCCGTTCCCGAAGCCGGCGCGGCCGTCTTCGACGGCGATTCGACGGTCGGCGAACTCACCCGCGCCGACGAGAGCCCGCTGCTCGAGACCGTTATCGCGCTTGCGATCGTCGACTACGGCCTCGAGCGCGACGACCTGACGGTCCGTGTCGACGGCGAGGAGGTTCCCGCGACGGTGACCGAGTTGCCGTTCGTCGAAGGGTCGGATCGGTCGGATCGGCTCCCAACGTATCAGTAGCGGCAGTCGCGACGAGCGGTCGCGTCCATCGTTCGTCTGCAGCTCCTGTTTCGAAGCAGAACGTTTTCGCCCCGGTAGGCGGTAGCCCTCCCCGTGAGAAGCGATTCTGCTGAACGTCCTGATAGCCGCCACAGCTGGCTCGTCGCGCTCGCCGGGGCGATCGGGATGGTCTTTACGTTCGGTACACCGTTTTCCTACGGCGTCCTTCGAGCGCCGCTCAGTGAGGCCTTCGGGATCTCGCCGATCGCGCTCTCGAGTGTCTTCTCCGTCATGCTGTTTACGTTCTTCATCGGATCCGGGCTCGTCGGCATGTTCGCCGCCCGGGTGCCGGTTCGGGTGGTGCTTCTGGTCTGTGCGGCGGTTGCCGGTGCGATCGCGCCCGCACTGTACGTCACGGGATCGTATCTCGGACTGCTCGTCGTGTTCGCGCTTCTCGGGATCGCACTCGGGACGGTGTTCGTACTCATCGCGTCGGTCGTCCCGCGCTGGTTCGACGAGCGCCGCGGCGCCGCGACGGGGCTGATCTTCGTGGGCAACGGGTTGGGGCTGTTCGTCCTGCCGCCGGTCTGGCAGTTCGCGATCGCCGAGTACGGCATCGATCGTGCGTTCCTCCTGATCATGGCAGCGACCGCGGCCGCCTTCCTGCTTACTGGTCTCGTCTGCCGGCGACCGCGATGGACCGACGGATCGACGGCGACCGTTACCGAGGTCCTCGAGTGGGTCGGTCGTCTGATCGGCACGCGGACGTTCAAGCTGCTGTTCGTCGGGATCGCCTTCGCGTTCTCGTGGTACCAGCTGCTGGCGGCGTTTGCGGTCGATCTCTTCGCTGCCCGCGGGCTGACGGCCGCCGGTGCCTCGGCCGCGTTCGGACTCATCGGCGGCGTGAGTATCGTCTCACGGATCGGCAGTGGCTATCTCGCCGACAGGATCGGCTCGAGGCGTTCGTTTCTCGCGTCGCTTGCCTGTGCGACCGTCGGCATCGGACTGCTCTTTACGTCTCGTCCGTCGCTTCTCGCCGTCGCGATCGTCCTGCTTGGAATCGGACTCGGCGGGACGGCGACGCTGTATATTCCGTTGCTGATGGAAATCTACGATCCGAATCGAGATACTGCGATCGTCGGCACGTTCAACGTCGCGACTGGGATCAGTGCGCTGGCCATGCCGCCGCTTGGAACCGCAAGCGTCGCGTACACCGACGGCTACGCCCTCGCGGTGTCGCTTACCCTGATCGTTACCGTCGTCTCCCTGTGGACGGTCTCCGTCGCTACGCGTCCGTAGCACTCATACTGTCGGACAGCACGATTACGGCGACTCCTCTTGTTCCTCCACGTCGATAGTCGCTCGAGCATGCGTTACATCGAGGTGACGGTACCCGAGGGGAAACGCCAGCGGGTCCTCGACGTCCTCGAAGACGAGGGGATCGAGTACGTCGTCAGCGACGAGACCAGCGACCGGGGATACACCGCCGTCGTCCGGTTTCCGCTTCCGACGCGGGCCGTCGAGCCGACGTTGGATCGGCTGCGGGAAGCCGGCATCGGCGACGAATCGAGCGTCGTGGTGATCGACGCCGAGACGGTCATCTCCGAGCGCTTCGCTACGCTACGAGACCAGTACGGGTCCGGCAGTCAGGTTGGGGCTCGGACCTCGAGACAGGTGTTGCGGACGAAAGCCGACGAACTCACGCCACCGTTTCCGATCTACGCGGTTATGTTGCTCATCAGCGCCGTCGTCGCCACGGCCGGGCTGCTCGCCGACTCGCCGGCGGTCGTGATCGGCGCGATGGTCATCGCGCCGCTTTTGGGGCCAGCACTCGCGGCCAACGTCGGTATCGTCACCGGCGACGACCGTCTCAAGCGGTCCGGGTTTCGGTACCAGCTCGGCGGCGTGGCGCTCGTTATCGCTGCCTCGATCGGACTCGCGGCCCTCGCCCGATTGGCCGGACTCGAGCCCGCGGGTGTCGACATCGTCGTCGTGGCCGAACTCGAGGAACGGGTCTCGCCGAACCTGTTCTCGATCGCGGTGGCGCTTGGCGCCGGTATCGCCGGCATCCTGAGTCTCACGCGGGGGTTTTCGGAGGCGATCGTCGGCGTCATGATCGCCGCGGCGCTGATCCCGCCCTCTGCTGCCGTCGGGATCACGGTCGCCTGGGGGATGTCCGGCGCGGCGACCGGCGCCGCGACGCTCGTACTCGTCAACCTGCTGTCGATCAACGTCGCCGCGCTCGGCACGCTGTGGTTCGGTGGCTATCGGCCACAGGGACTGTTCGAGGTCTCACCGACGCGGCGACCGACGTACGTCTACGGAGCCGTCTTCGCCGCGGCGTTGCTGGTACTGGCAGCGCCCCTGGCCGGAATCACCCTGCTCGACTTTCATACGACGGAACTCGAGTCGTCGGCTGAAACCGAAGTCGAGTCGGTACTGAACGAATCGGCCTACGACCACCTCGAGACCGACGACGTCGTCGTCGAACTCGACGGCGACTATCCGATTCAGTCGGTCGATCGGGTGGTCGTGACGGTCACCGGCGGGGAACCCGGACCGGAACCGGGGCTGGCCGATCGGCTCCACGAAGCGATCGAACCCCACGCAGACGAGTCCCTGATCGTCGAGGTCCAGTACGTGATCGCCGAGGAACGCGGTGAGCCGGCGGACGCGGATCCGTCGATCGAGCGGTCCTCGAGCGATTCGTGAGCTGTTCGGTTCAAAACACGGTCTCAGAGTCACCAACAGAATCGGCTTAGCCTGTCTCCGACGACGGTCGGTACCGTCGACTCACGGCCTTCCAGCGGCCCCTGTGGAACAGCCAGTAGTTGATCCCGCCCGGAACCGCAGTCTCGAGCAGCAAGGCGAGATAGAGCGCAGCGACGCCGAGTGGCGTCACCAACCCGAGCGCGGCCGCCGGAAGGGCGAAGCCGTATCGGCCGATCAGCGAGGCGAGAAACGGCAAGCGCGTGTCGCCAGCGCCGAGCAGGGCACCGGTGGCGGCGCCGTCGACCCCAAATCCGATCGAGCTGACGGCGCCGACGGCGACGAACGTCGCCGCGAGTGCGAGCTCGTCGGCGCCGCTGACGAACAGGCTCGCGATCGGTTCGGCGAAGACGACGACCAGTACGGCCAGGCCGGTGTAACAGACGGCCGACAGCCGGATGATGGCCGCGCCGTAGGCACCGGCCTCGTCCTCGTCGTTCGCGCCGAGTTGCTGGCCGACGAGCGAACTCGCGGCCAGCGAGAGCCCCCAGTTGACGCTGTTGATCAGGCTACGAACCCGTCGTCCGACCTCGAGGGCGGTGACGACGACCGGTCCGAACGAGGCGGCGATCCACAGCAGCGGGAAGACGGCGATACCCTGGGCGAGTCGGCGGCCGATCTCGGGCGTCGAGATCTCGACGATCTGTCGGAGCAGCCGGGGCTCGAGCCACGGTCCGGATCGCGTGATCGGGACCGGACTCGGTTGCATCCCGAAGACGCCGTAGGAGCGACCGACCATACCCCAGGCGAGCACGACCGTCACGAACCCCGTCGAAAGGGTCGTACCGATCGCCGCGCCGGCGACGCCCATTTCGAACCCGAAGATGAGGACACCGCTCAAGACGACGTTGAGGACGGCACCGCCAGCGCGGACGACCATCTCGGTGAACGTGTCGCCGACGCCAGTGTAAGTTCGGCTGGCGATCAGGTTCAACAGCTCGAACAGGACGGCCGGCGCGACGAGTGTGAGGTAGGTGGCGCCGTGGGCAAGCGAGGCCGGGCCGGCACCGAACAGGCCGATCAAGACGTCGGCGAAAAGCCAGAACGCGGCGACGATCGGGAGCGCGATCGCGACGGCCAGCAACACGCTCTGTGTGACGACGAGCGAGGCACGCTCGGCCTCTTCGCCGCCGTAGTTCTGGGAGACGAGGCTGACGGTGCCTCCCGCAAGCCCTAAGCCGACCATTACGACGAGCTCCCAGAACGCGAGCGCAAACGCCAGTCCCGCGGTGCCGGCCGTCCCGACGGCGATCCCAACCATCGCGAGGTCGGCCGTCTGCTTGGACATGATCGCGAAGCCAGTGACGATCCGGGGCCACGCGAGCTCGGCGGTCGGGCGGAACCGCTCGGCGTCGATGATTCCGAGTCGCTCGAGCGCGCCGGCGACGGACTCGAGTACGGCCGACTGCCGTCCTGCCATCCTCGGATGATTTCTCGAGGGTCGCCTTCGGTCTGTCGACTACGGGGAGCGCCAGAAAGTACCGTCGACGGCGGTGCGTGGCGTCGACGGTCCGTGAGAAGCGAACGGATTCGGGGCAACGCTGGTATCGTGGCGAGTGGCTGTCGTCAGTTGGCACACGGACGACTGCTGTGTTGGGGACAGCATCACAGCCACTCGCATGGTATCGTTCAGCGCCGACATTGATCACTCGTCTGGTACGGTTCTCGATAGCTGCGGTCGACCACCGACGACGCTGGCCATCGTTCCGTCCCGATAGCGACGCCGGCGTCGGCTCAGCGAAGCCGTGAGAGCATTGCTCGCAGATGCGACGGTGAGACGAGCGAGGTCGGGCGATCCATGTGGACGCCGATCTCTCCCGAGAGCGCGCCGAGCCCGACGTGCTGGACCGGTTCCGGAAGGGAGTAGGCCCGGCGCAGGTAGTGGCCGAGGGCCTGCTCGCGCTCGAGGTCGTTGCGCCAGGCGTGTTCGTAGGCCGCAAGCGTCGTCGGACGGTCCGGATCGATCTCGCGGGCGGCGTGGTCGGCGCTGGTCATGCTATAGAGGATCCCGCCGCCGGTAAACGGCTTCGTCTGGGCGGCCGCATCGCCGATGAGGAAGGCGCGACGGGTCGTCACGCGATCCGGCGGTCCGATCGGGATCGGCCCGGAACATCGGTGAGAAACGTCGATCTCGTAGCCGTCGATCAGCTCCTCGAAATGTTTGGTCACCTGGACGCCCGGCGGCGCCGCGAGGCCGTACTCGACGCCAGCCTCGCCGCGTGGAATGCGCCAGGCGAAAAACGTCGGTGCCGTCAGGTGGACGTCGACGAAGTCCTGGTGGTCATCCTCGTCGGAGAAGGCGAGGACGCCGTGGAGCAACTCGTCGGGTTCGGGGAGTCCGAGCGCGTCCCGGACCCGCGACCGAGCGCCGTCACAGCCCGCGAGCATCTTCCCTTCGAATTCGACGACACCGTCGGGGCCGTTGGCGACGACCGAGACGCGATCGTGGTGTTCGGTAACGTCGGTGACCGTATGCTCCTCGCGGACGTCGGCCCCCGCCTCGCGTGCGAGGTCGGCGAGGTGGCGATCCAGCCCGACGCGGTCGATGACGTTCGAGGCGATCTCCTGCTTGTAGAAGGGGTAACCGTCGCTTCGGGGGCCGCCGACGTGAAACCGCGCCCCGTAGATTTCGTTTTGGAACAGTTCCTCGCGGGCGCCGGGGCCAGTAAACTCCCAGATATCGGTGCTTACGTGTCCCGAGCAGGCCAACGGCTCACCGACATGTCCCTTCTCTAAGGCGAGCACGTCGTAGCCGTCTTCGGCGGCCCGCCTGGCGAACCGGGCCCCCGGTGGCCCGACACCGACGACGACGAAATCGTACATGTTCGTCCAGTTCTCGTCGGACGGTAAATAGTTTCTCGAGATTCGCTCGCTGCGTGAGAGTCTACCGGGTGCCGTCATCGCCGCCAGAAACAGGGATCGTATCAGGCTGTCTCGAGTACCGCCCAGAACCGGTCGGTGTCCCCTTCGAACCGGTCGAGCAGCGCTCTGGCCTCCGCACGGGTGTCGTCGGTGACGGACACGTGGACCATTCCCTCGTCGGGCTGGCCGTAGACGACGCTCGCTTTCTCGGGCGCAGCGACGATCGCCGGCAACGCGACGAGGTCCTCTTCACCCTCGACCAGGATCGTCGTCGGATCGTCGCGTTCGAGCCCCTCGAGTAAGGCTTCGATCACGTCTTCGGAGATCACCGCCGGCGGGTTGACGGCCTCGAGGGTCGTCTCTTCGGTGACGGTCTCACGGATCTCCTCGTCGACTGCCTGGCGTTTGGTCCGTTCGTCGACGAGGGCGACGTCCGGTGGACGGCCGGCTTCCAGGAAGTGGTAGGTGACGACGTCGCCGACGGCGATCAATGGTCCGTCGACGTCCTCGAGGAGCCGTTCGGCCTCGGTCTCGATCGGACCCATCGGCTCCTTGAGTTCGTGGCGAAGGTCGTCGGGCAGGACCAGTAGCTGCTCGTCGACGTCGGCGTCGGCGTCCGCTGGGTCCGCGGGTGGGTCGTCGCGGCTCACGGCTCGGTCAGCGGACCTTCAGCGCGTACGCGCCGGGTTCGGTGACCTGCATCTCGCTTGCGATTTCGCTGTCCTCGGGGTGGGCGATGACGACGTAGCCCGCCCAGTCCTCGGTCAGCGACGAGGAGTTACAGGCCTCGCAGGTGTCAGCGTCGGGGTCGTTGACCCGGTGACACTCGCGACAGACGAGACGATCCGATGCCATGGTTACTCACCCTCGGCCGTCGTCGCTTCACGTTTCTCGTGTTCTTCCTCGAGCCAGCCGTGTTTGCCCAGCCCCGGCTGTTTCGCGGTGAGACCGATCTTCGAGTCACGCGGGTTGCGCTCGTCGATGCTCTTGGTGACGATACGTGCGCGGACGGCGTCGTCGACGCCCAGCGTGCGGTTGGACTCGTTGGAGGCGAGTTGCTGGTTCTCGCCGTCGAACGCGAGGTACTCGTCGGAGATCTGGGAGACGTGGAGCAGTCCGTCGACGGGACCGATGCCGACGAAGGCGCCGAACTCGACGACCTCGACGACCGTCCCGTCGACGACCTCCTGCATCTGTGGATCGAAGGTGACGGCGTCGAACTCGGCCTCGTAGTAGACGCCCGGTCGATTCGGCAACACCGTCCCCTCACCGATGTCGTGGACGTCGGTGACGGAGACGACGCTCCCGACCTCCTCGTCCATGCGCCCCTCGAGTTTGTCCTGGAGCAGTTTCTTCACGAGGTCCGGCGAGACGTCGCCGAGCTCCTCCGGCGGTACTTCTACCGTATCCGTTAATCTGACCCGTTTGTACATTCTATGGTTGAGTGATCGCTAACTTGTTTCTCCCGCGTAATGCAATTACCGGTACACTCGCCTTGAGCACCCGGTCGCGCAGCGGGCGGTCGTTCGTGACGACGTAGTCGACGGTCCCTTCGCGGGCAAGTTCGACGAGGGCGTCGTCAGCGTACGATGCCTCCGTGTCGACGACGAGACAGCGTTCGGTCGCCAGATCGTGACCCACGTTTGCGGCCGTCCCCTCGGTTCCACCTTTCTCCGAGAGCCGTCGGAGTTCCTCGATGACGGCCTGTGGAGCCGTCGGTTTGAACTCGTCGACCAGCCGTTCGAGTTCGTCGAACAGCCGGACGTCGAGTTCGACCGGCATCATCAGCGCACTCGTATCGAGGGCGACCCGCGTGGGGGTGGACATTCGTGTGTCTCGTCCTCGTCGACCGTCTTATTCTTTGAGCGTGCCTAAGCCGATCAGCCGCCAGCGAGCGCCGATTCGGCGGTTGATCGCGATCTTCGCGCCCGGTTCGGCGGCAACGGGCCGTTTGAGATTGACCTCACACTCGTCCTCGCGAGCGCTGGTGACGGCGCCGACGGTCGTCGCCGTGCCGACGGTCATCATCAGCGGCTCGCCGGTGCTGATCTCGTCGACCGTTTCGCCGCTCTCGGCGCCGACGACACGCTCGAGGAGGTCGACGTCCATCGTAAAGCGCTCCCAGGTCGGGGGGAGCGAGCCAGCGGGACCGGCGAGTCGGCCGGCCAACGCGTCCCCCTTCGTCAGCGAGGGGTCGAGCCCGGTACCGACGCCGAGCAGACCGCCCGGCGTGACGGTGTCGACGGTCTCGCCGCCGGCCTGCAGCGAACGAACCGTCGTCTCGATCGGAACGTACTCGGTCTGACCGCCTTCCTCGACCTCGCGGCCGGGGCGGATCTCGATTTCGTCGCCGACCTCGAGTTCGCCTTCGACCAAGCTGCCGCCGAGGACGCCGCCGGCGAGGTCCTCCGCCGTGGTCCCCGGTTTGTTGATGTCGAAGCTGCGGGCGACGTGCATCCGGGGATCGGCGTCCGGATCACGGTCGGGTGTCGGAATCTCGTCCTCGATCGCCTGCATCAGCAGGTCGAGGTTGACTTCCTGGCCGGCCGACACCGGGACGACGGGGGCGTCTTCGGCGACGGTCCCCGCGACGAACTCCTGGATCTCCTCGTAGTTCTGTCGGGCCTGATCGGTGCTGACGAGGTCGACCTTGTTCTGAGCGATGACGATGTTGTCGATCCCGATGATGTCGAGTGCCATCAGGTGCTCTTCGGTCTGGGGCTGTGGGACGGGTTCGTTGGCGCTGATGACCAACACGGCGCCGTCCATCAGCGAAGCGCCCGACAGCATCGTCGCCATCAGGGTCTCGTGCCCTGGGGCGTCGACGAACGACACGGTCCGCAGCGGCTCGCTTTCCGAGCCGTCCGGACACTCCTCCTCGACGGTGTAACACTCGGGTTCCTCGAGATCCTCACAGTGACGGAACGTAGCGTCGGCATACCCCAGTCGGATGGAGATACCGCGTTTCATCTCCTCGCTGTGCTGATCCGTCCACGAGCCACTCAACGCTTGCACCAGCGTCGTCTTGCCGTGGTCGACGTGGCCGACGAGCCCGATGTTCACCTCCGGTTGTCGATTTCCTACCATAAGACGATGAGTAATCTTAGGTAGTGGTTCCGCCGTGCGCTTGATAAACCTACTGTTCTGGGACCGGCACTGGCATCACACGACGAACATCATGCCGGTAAACTCCGCGCCGTCCGGGAGCCGACAGCCGAGCTCGTATGCCCCTTCGAACGGGAACTGCCACTCGTGGTCTGCACCGTCTTCGACGCCCGACCACTGACAGCCGTCCGGGATGTCGATCGGATAGATCTCGTAGTTTGAATCTCCCGTCCATCTGATCTCAGCCATGCTGTCGACCATCACGGGATCGGGATCGAACCGTGGTTCGCCGTCCGGTGCGACCTGGATGTGGACCGACGACTCTCCCGTTCGATCGACGGGGTCGTACTCCTCGATGCGTTCCTCGAGGTCGGCTTCGTCCTCACTGTCGGCTTCCGTTTCGTCGTCCGTGTCTCCATCGTCCCCGTCGTCTCCGTCGTCGGTATCGTCTCCGAGACAGCCGGCGAGAACGGCCGTTGTACAGACTGCGCCGACGAACGTCCGGCGGTTTACCATGCTCGATCGTACGGAGACGCCGACGATAACGCTTCGCCGAAATTCGACGATCGGACCATCCCCATCGCTTGCTGTCGGCTATCTGTCATAAACGTGGGGCGGTCGCGGTTGCGCCGATACAGTGGTACAGCCATCCGTATGAAACACCGCCTGAACGTCCACGGCGAGTCGTGGCACGAACACATGGCCGAAGAACTCGGCGCGGCGCCAGCCACAGCGGTCGTATAGGGTGTCTGGGGGCCCGTGTTGAGACGATCGCTGTTCGCTCGGCCACTGGCGCAACTAGCATCGTGTTCCCGGCGCCGAGACCACGTTCGCGCGTCAACGCTTGGGAATCAGTAGATCAGTTCGTCGTCGTTGTCGACCATGTACAGCGTTCGCGCGGCGATGTTGACCGCGTGGTCGCCGACGCGTTCGAGGTCACGGATCGTCAACAGCATCCGCCGAACGCCCTCGAGTAATGTGTCGTCGTCGACGGCGTTGCCGGCCGGCGTTTCGACGTCGATCAGGCTTCGGACGACGACCTCACTCGCGTTCGCACAGAGAGTATCGATCTCGTCGTCTGTCGCTGCGATGTCGCGAGTCGACGCGGTGTCGTCGGTTTCGTAGGCTTCCATCGCTTGCTCGACCATGTGGACGGTTCGCTCGCCGATGTAGCCGACGTCGACGTCGCCGTAGCGGTCCCGTTCGGCCTGCAGCGTGTACTCGCCGAGATTTACCGCCAGATCACCGATTCGTTCGAGATCGGTGCTGATCTTGAACGACGACGCGATAAATCGCAGGTCGCCAGCAACGGGCTGTTGAAGCGCCAGCAGGTCGATACATTGGCGTTCGATCTCGAGATACAGGTCGTTGATCTCGTCGTCGCCCGCGATGATCGCCTCGGCCAGTTCGTCGTCTTTCGTCTCGAGGGCCACGAGGGCCTTTCGGAGCCGCTGGCAGACGAGCGCGCTCATCTCGAGGACGTCCTCGCGGAGGGCCTCGAGTTGTCGTTGGTAGTCGTTGCGTGCCATGGTCAGCCGAATTTACCGGTGATGTAGTCCTCGACGCGCTGGTCGTTGGGGTTCTCGAAGATTTTCGTCGTGTCGTCGAACTCGACGAGTTCGCCGCCCGTGAGGAAGACCGCCGTCTTGTCGGAGAGACGAGCCGCCTGCTGCATGTTGTGCGTGACGATGACGACGGTGTAGTCCTGGGTGAGGTCGGCGATGAGGTCCTCGATCTTCGAGGTAGCGATGGGGTCAAGCGCCGACGCCGGTTCGTCCATCAGGATGACCTCCGGGTCGGGGGCGATGGCCCGGGCGATGCAGAGGCGCTGTTGCTGTCCGCCGGAGAGATCGAGGCCCGACGCGTCGAGTTTGGCGTTCACTTCGTCCCAGAGTGCCGCGCCGCGCAGCGCTCGTTCGACCGCTTCGTCGAGATCGACCTCGTCGTCTTTTCCCTGGACGCGTAGCCCGTACGCGACGTTGTCGTAGATCGATTTCGGGAACGGGTTGGGTTTCTGGAAGACCATCCCGATCTTCCGGCGGAGGGCGACGGGATCGACGTCGTCGTCGTAGACGTTCTTTCCGTGGAAGTAGAGGTCGCCCTCGACGCGCGCGACGTCGATCTGGTCGTTCATCCGGTTGATGCAACGGAGGAACGTCGACTTTCCACAGCCCGACGGACCGATGATCGCAGTGACTTTCTTCTCCGGAATCTCGATCGAGACGTCGTCGATCGCACGATCGTGGCCGTAGTAGACGTCGAGATCCGAGGCTTCGACGACGGTTTCGTCGGGTCGATTTCGCTCGTTGGTGTTTATCTGCTGTACACCGGTCGTGATGATCGTATCGTCGTTCGTATTCGTTGCCATTTACAGATCCCTCTCGTACTTGTTTCGCAGGTAGATCGCGATCCCGTTCATCACGAACATGAAGGTGAGTAGCACGACGATCCCGGTCGCCGCGAGATGGATGAAGTGCTGGCTCGGCTCGGCCGCCCAGTTGTAGATCTGGGTCGGCATCGCGCTGAACCGATCGAACGGACCGAGCGCGATCCGGTTGGTAAACAGCGCTCCGACCATAATCAGCGGCGCCGTCTCTCCGATCGCTCGTGCGAGCGCGAGGATCGTCCCCGTCATGATTCCGGGCATCGCGGCCGGGAGGACGACCTGCCGAATGGTCTGCCACTTCGTCGCGCCGGTGGCGTAGGAGCCGTTTCGCATCCCGTCTGGAACCGCGCGCAGCGCCTCCTGGGTAGAGACGATGATGATCGGCATCACCAGCAACGCGAGCGCGATCGCCCCGGCCAGCAGGATCGGTCCCATCCCGACCCCGTTGACGAACGCGGCCAGCGCGAGCAGTCCGTAGACGATCGACGGCACGCCCGCGAGGTTCGCCAGGTTCGCCTCGATGAGCCGCGTGATCCGGTTGTCGGGTGCGTACTCCTCGAGATAGATCGCCGAGCCGACGCCCACGAAGAACGCCAGGATCGCGGTGAAGAGCATCAGCATGATCGAGGCCACGATCGCACCCCTGAACCCGGCCAGTTCCTCGCGTCGCGAGCCGTCTCGCGTGAAGAAGTCGACGAGACTGATGCCGAACTCGGTCTGCCCGCGGTAGAAGTCGGTCGCGACGTCGAGCAACAGCAGCGCCAGCATGACGACGCCGAACATCGACGCGGCGACGATGATCCCGAGGAAGATCCGGTTCTTGCGGTGCTCCCAGTCGAGATCGATGCCGGTAAACGGGGTATCGTCGGTTTGGGTGCTCATCGGTACTCCTCCTGGAAGCGTCGTTTGAACCGGTCGTTGAGCAGATTCATCGACAGCGTCATGAGAAACAGCAACAGCCCGACGGCGAACAGGCTCTGGTACTCGACGGTCCCGACCGCCGACGTCCCACGGGCCTGCGAGACCATGTACGCCGTCATCGTCATGACCTCGTCGAACGGGTTCGCGGTGATGTTCGCGTTGAACCCCGCCGCGAGCGTGACGGCCATCGTCTCGCCGATCGCCCGCGACACCGCGAGGATGTACGACGCGAAGACCCCCGAGATCGACGCCGGCAGTACGATCCGCGTCGAGACGTCGTACTTCGTCGCCCCGAGAGCGTAGGCTCCGTTCCTGAGTTCGTCGGGTACCGCGCTCATCGCGTCCTCGCTGATCGAGGACACCATCGGAATCGTCATGATTCCGACGACGAGCATCCCCGAGAGCATACTGTACCGGCCGATATTGATTCCGAACAGTCTGCTGGCTATGGGGCCGAGGATGACCGGATTGATGAAGGCGATCGCGAAGTAGCCGTAGACGATCGTCGGAATCCCGGCGAGGATCTCGAGCGTCGGCTTGAGTTTCGCACGTACCTCCGGGGAGGCGTACTCCGAGAGGTAGATCGCGGTCGCGGTGCCGATCGGGATCGAGACGAACGCCGCGCCGACGGTGATCGCGAGCGTCCCGAAGATGATCGGGAGCGCCCCGTGGGCCGGCGTCGCGTGAGTCGGCGCCCACCGCGTTCCGGTGAAGAACTCGGTGAACGTGACGAGCTGTTCGACGCTCGCCCCCGTGAGTATCTCGGTGATCCGCGCACCGAAAAAGTAGCTGGCGGCGTTGTCGAACAGCACGAAAAAGATCGCGAGCGTCGTGAGGACCGTGATCGACGCACAGCCAAAGAGGACGCGTCGGATCCGGCGGTTCGACTCGATGTCGTCTCGAGCGACGCCGCCGGTGATCCCCGGTCCGGAGTCGGTTTCAGTACGCATCCTGAATCCTTTCCGTTACTCTCGCTGTACGGTGATTTCGTCCGGATCAGCGCCAACCTGCTCGAGCCACTCGTCGATCTTGTCGTGGTTCTCCGCCTGGGCCTCGTCGGTCGTCGCGTAGAACCCCTCGTCGCGGGCGAACTCGTGCTGGTTGTTGACGTAGAACCGTGCGAACGATCCGATGAGGTCGGGCTCCTCCTCGAGGCTCGCGAGGTTGATGTACGCGAACAGGGGTCGGGCGAGCGGCGAGTACAGGCCCTCTTCGATGTTCTCCTGTTCGGGCAGGTAGAACTCGCCGTCTTCGTCGCTCTCGACGGGCACCGCCTCGATCGGCTCGTCGTCTTCGATGTCGCGGAGGTAGCCGAGACCGCCCCAGCCGAAGCCGTGTTCGTTGCCCGCGACGGCGTTCATGATCTCGTTGGTCTGGCTGGTTGCCGAGTAGTCGTCGCGGATGTTCCCCATCTCGCCGTTGATCGCCTCGGTGAAGTAGTCGAACGTCCCCGACGCGTCGTCCCGGGCGTGCAGCTGGATGTCCTCGTCGGGCCACTCCGAGCGGACGTCGCTCCAGGTCTCGACGTCGGACTCGAACTCCCAGACCTGCCGCAACTCGTCGAGCGTGATCTCATCGACCCAATCGTTCTCCGAGTTCTTGACCACCGATAGGCCGTCGAGACCGACCTCGAGGAAGCCGTACTCGACGTCGTTCTCCTCGCAGAGGCCGACCTCGTCGTCCGTGATCTCCCGGCTCGCACTCTGGACGGCGGAGTTCCCGCGACAGAACTCCTGGAACCCGGCGCCGGTCCCCTCGGGTGCGACGTCGACGAGCACGTCTGGATACTCGTTCTCGAAGTTCTCACCCGCCCAGTCAGTGATCGGTGCGACCGTGTTCGATCCGGACGCATCGATCGTTCCGGAGGGTCCGTCGCCGCCTCCACTCATACAGCCGGCGACCGCCACGACACTCGTCGCGCCCGCTCCCGCGAGGAAACTGCGTCGTGATCGCTTCCCGGTGCCACTAGTTTCGGACGTTTCGTCCGTCATCACCTGGACTGTCGTACAGATCTCATAAAGGAACTGCTATGATCTATATAGCTATTCCCCAATATCAATATCCGACTACGTATTGGAACGTAGGTCTCGGTAACGAGTTCGGGTCGAAGCCTAAACTCGAGTAGTGGTCGGCACACGTACGGCTCACTGTCGGCGGAGGCGTCCTCAAGCGCCGACTATCGTCCACTCCCCATCGGTACTGAGAACTACTGTGTCGAACACCCACATATCTATATAGACACAGTCCAATTTATGGTGTGCCATCGTAATGACAGCGTATGGAAACGCGTAAGGTCCAGGTGACTGGCGGATCGACCTATACGGTCTCACTCCCCAAGGAGTGGGCGATCGAGAACGGTATCAGCAGCGGCTCCATCGTCGAGATTTATTCCGAAGACGACACGCTATCGGTCACGCCGGAGTGCGACACCGACCACCAGGAAGGAGTGCTCGACGTCTCCGCGCTCGAAGACGACCAACTGATCCGCGCCGTGTTCACGATGTACGTCGGCGGCTTCGACGTCATCCGCCTCGAGGCCGGCCGTGTGACGACGACCCAGCGACGGGCGATCCGCAGCGCCGTCCAGGGACTGGTCGGCGTCGAAGTCGTCGAAGAGGGGAGCGATCACGTCGTCGTCCAGGACCTGTTAGACTCCGCGGAGCTGTCGATCGTCAACGCCGTCTCGCGGATGCGCCTGATCGCGACGTCGATGCTCGAGGACGCCGTCACCGCACTCGTCGAAAACGACGACGACGTGGCTCGCGACGTGATCGAGCGCGACGACGACGTCGACCGGCTCTTCCTCGTCGTCTCGCGTATCTTCCGGGCGACGCTGCGCTCGCCGCGGGCCGCCGAAGGTCTCGCTGTCTCTCGCGAGGACTGCTTTGACTTCCACTCGAGTGCTCGCCAACTCGAGCGCGTCGCCGACCACGCCGTCAAGATCAGCCGACTCGCGACCGAACTCGAGGCCGTTCCGGAGACCGTCGCCGAGGGGATCGCTGACTTGCATGCCGACGTCGGACGAATCCTCGAGCAGTCGATGGACGCACTGTTTGCCAAGGAAGGCGACGAAGCGACCGACCTCGGTCACGACGCCCTCGAGTCCGTTCGCGAGATCGACGAACACACGCGACGGATCGACGATATTCTCCGCGACCTCGAGCCCGTCCAGGTCCAGTCGCTCGGGCTGGTCCTCGATTCGCTGTCCCGCAGCGCGGACTACGGTGGCAATATCGCCGAAACGGCGCTACAGAAAGCGGCGCCGCGGCCGTGAAGTCGGCGATTCGCGTACCGCTCAAACGGTAGGGTCGCCCGAACGAAGCCGTTCTCGAGGGTCCCTTTCGAGCGGCGTCGACGGCTGCCACGCTGCCGATAAACGCCGTCAGTGACGACTCGTGTCCGATCAGTGACTCGCTCCGGCAGTCACACGTTAGCGCTCATCGTTCGGCCATCCTCGAGTCGCCGCCGAGTTTCGACTCGAGGTCGTCGAACAGTTCCTGTACGCGAGTCTCGACCGTCGACCGAATCTCACGAACTCGTTCGAGGGCCTCGCCGTGAGGGTCGTCGAGAGCCCAGTCACGGACGTCGACGTCGTCGGCCTCGAACTCGAGCGTCGAACAGCCCATCGTCGCGACGACGTCGCAGGCGGCCAGTTCGTCGTCGGGAATTTCGCGTGGCGTCCGCTGGGCGAGGTCGATCCCGACCTCGGCCATCGCGTCGACGACGACAGGGTGGACCTCCTCGGCGGGGTGGGTGCCGCCGGTGTGGATCTCGATCCGGTCGTCCCAGCCACGACGGTCGCGTTCGCGCTCGGCGAAGGCGGTCGCCATCTGGCTGCGGCCCGCGTTCTGGACGCAGACGAAGCCGACGTGGATGGCGTCGTCAGTCATCGCGTTCACCGCGACTCACGTCGCGTCGACTCCGTTGGTCGGTCTCGCGTTGGCTCGACATTTGGTGACGCTAGTGGCTGCTGGTGAAATAGCGTTGCTATGTTCGCTATATAGCGGTTTGGCTGGTTACGGAGATAGCGGACGCGACCGCCGACGCGCTTCGGTGAAAGAGCCGAACGTTCCCCAGCCCGACGACCTTTTCTCGAGCCGGCCCCTCGCTCCGTCCGTGTCGGAGTTCGCGTTCGAACTCGAGTTGTGTGCCCACCTCGAGGCCCGCAGCGACGACGTCGTCGCCCGCCAGCTTGGGGCGAGCGTGGCCGACCCCGGCGGCCGAATCCTCGACGTCGTCTGTCTCGAGCCCGGACCCGGATTCGACGACCGCGCGGCCATCACGAGCGAGACGATTCCGGACGCGGCGATCGAAGCCGACGTCGGGGCCGGTCGGGCCCGCTACTGGAAAGACGCCTTCGACTGCCATCCCGATCGGGCCCGACGGGCGATGGAGCGAGCCTGCGAGATCGGCTTCTTCGAGCGCGAGTACCGCAACGGTCGCGCGTACGTCCGGCAGGTCGCCCGCTACCCCGACTGGTACGGCCGGCTCGTCGGGATCGAGAACAAGCCCGATCTGGGCCGTCCGGGCGACCTCGAGGCCCAGCTGCGGACCGACGCCAGCCTCGGGCTGGTCGACGAGGTCGTCCTCGCGACCGAGAGCTACGTCACGCGGGCACACCTGCACCGCATTCCGAACGAGGTCGGCGTCTGGCGCGTCCATCGCGACGAGACGACGGGCTCGACGGGCGGTGCTCTCGAGGTCGAGGTGATCCGCGAACCCGAACCGCTGTCGGTCGACGAACCCGGTATCGAACCGCTCGAGTACCATCCCGGGCGGACCGAGATCGCCGTCGTCGATCCGGTCGAAAAGGAACGGGCGCGCCGTCGGCTCGCCGAGCGGGCCTATGGGAAGGGGTGGCGTACCGACGGCCTTCCGGAGTGTGGGGCCTGCCGGGTCGACGACTCGAGCGGCGCGACCCTGCCCTACTGCTCGTGGAAGGGACGGGTGGTCGATGCGAGCGCCGAGTGTGCCCCCTCTTGTGGCGGGTACGAGCCGACAGTCGATCCGCATCCGGGCGAGGAGATCGACCTCGAGGCCGAGCGCGACCGGCGAACGCCCTGGGTCGCGGATCCGGACGGACGACGACGTCGGCAGTCGGGGCTGGACCGGTTCGGATGAACTCATCGCGTCCACGGATTTCGTTTCGAGACGTGCCGTCAGTTGCTGGTACATCACTTTCAACGGTGAAGGTTTTACGATGAATATGCACGGGATCGATCAGATCACCCGTCGACGCATTCTCGAGGGTGTAGGGGTTGTGGGAGCGGCAGCTCTGCTCGCCGGCTGTGCTGACGAAGACGACGAGCCCGAGGAAGAGCCAGAGGACGAACCCGAGGAAGAACCGGAGCCCGACGACGATGAGGACGACGAAGTAGACGATGACGAGGAGGACGACGAGGACGAACCCGAGGACGATATCGAAGCGGACGACGAGGGAGACGACGACCAGGAAATCGACCACGCACCGGACGAGAACGACGACGAAGACGAAGACGACGACGGGTAACGGACGGCACAGAACTTTTGTCGCCGCCGGTTTCGCACGATCTGTGCCGCAGTACGTACCGGTCACACACAGGCGCGAGCGCGACGCCACATCGTCGACGTGTCTACGGCCTGAGATGGTGGAGCGACGCGTTTCCCGAACAGGATCCGTCTGTCGGCACCGGTACTGATTTGCCCCTTCTCTGTGTATTGGTGACTATGTCCATAGATGCGATAGTCGAGTCGAGCGCCGCGTCGATGAGCGAGGACGAGATGCAAGCGCTCCTGACTCAGGAAGGCGTCGGGACGCTCGCCCTGCCGACCGACGACCTCCCGTACGTGATTCCGATGTCGTTCGGCTACGACGGCGAGTCGACGCTCTACTTCGTCTTCCTGCTTTTTGGAACGGACAGCCGCAAAGAGGTCCTCTCGGACCAGTCCCAGCGGGGACGGTTTCTCGTCTATCGCGCCGAGTCAGTACACGAGTGGCAAAGCGTTTCGCTGACCGGCCGTATTACGCCCGTCGACGACGACGGCGAGTGGGACGCCCTTCGGGACGCCATGGAGAACGCCTGGCACCCCAGCATCTTCTCCGCCGCTGCGCCGATGCGTGGCGTACAGGGGTATCGGTTCCAAATCGAGGAGTGGACGGGGATTCAGCAGGAAACCAGTTCCGAGTGAGTGGGTCTATACCACGCTCGAGGGGATCCGCGGTACGCAGACGTCCGAAGAGAGCCGGCAGTATCACTCGTCTCCGTCGTCACCCTCGCGGACCCGAAAGACACCGGTGAACTCCTCCCCATCTGCATCACGACTGCCGTAGAGATACGCTCCCTCGGCCCAGAAGAGCCGATCGAACGCCTCGCCGGCCGTCCGTTCCTCGACTGTCCCTTCGTCGACCGCTTCGTCCCAGATACACTCCTCGGGGACGTCGATCGGGTACACGACCGTACTCGTGCCCTCCCAGACCCAGTCGACGGGCGTGTCCGATTCGATCTCGAACGCCGCGGGCTTGACCCCCTCGTCGTCGGGGTCGACCGTGACGTCGACCGCTCCCTCGTCTGTGTAGTCCTCGAGATCGCGGTCCTCGAGGACTGCGTCTGCGTTCCGCTCGTGGCCGTCGCTGTCGGTGGACGCGTCGTCGTCACTCTCGTCGGATTCGTCGGTGTCATCGGCTCCCTCGTCGCTGTTCCCCCTGTCCTCGCCAAGACAGCCGACGAGGGCGGTCACTGTCACGCCTGTCCCGACCGCGACGACGTGGCGTCTGGTCCAGGCCATAGGTCCTCGGCACCCTCGAGGCTCTTGATACTGCTGGACAACGCGATGCACGGACCGATCGTACGTGCGGCCAACTGGACCGTGCTGAAACCAACGGACCAATGTACTGCCGCGTTGCCCGGGCAATACGGCCGAACCACCAGCTCTTTTCTGTCAGGATATACTATACTCGCTCGCGTACGAAACAACGAAAAACAGGTTCACAGAGACATCCAGCGAAGCGGCTTGATACAGCGATAGACGGTGATCGCGTGCTAACCGATTGCGGTTGCGGTCTTGTCGTTGATGAAGCCATGAGTGTAACCGATGGATTCACGAAGTGGACCGCTCGCGAAATACCCGCGGTAGTCGAAGAGTACGGACTGGCGTTCGTCATGGTCGCCAGTTACTTCGGCTCCGGTTCGGTGTTTATCGCCAGTCAGGCCGGCGTGATGCACGGCTACACGCTGTTGTGGGCCGTCATTGGTGCCGCGCTGCTTGGCTTTATGGCCCAGGACATGAGCGCTCGGCTGGGCATCCACGGAACGCCGTTGATGCGGTTCGTCCGCCACAAACTCGGCCGTGGTCCGGCGACGGCGATCGCGGTGTTTCTCTCGATCGGCTGTGTGGCGTGGACGCTTGGACTGGTCGCTGCCGTCGGCGCCGGCGTCTCGTTTCTGACTGGCGGTGCCGTCTCGTGGCAGCCGGTCGCCGTGGGCGCGACCGTCCTCGCCATCGTGATCGGCCTGCTGAACTACGAGCGCGTCGAGTATCTGATGATCGCGATGATGCTGTCGCTGATGATCGTCTACATCGTCGTCGCCTTGCCGAGCAATCCCGAGACGACCTCGCTCGCGCTCGGGTTCGTGCCGACGCCCGATACTCTCGGCACGCTGGCGATCGCAGCGGGCGTGTTGGGGACGACCGCGCTGTGGCCGAACTTCTTCCTCGAGTCGCGACTCGTCGAAAAGAAGGGGTGGACCGACAAAAGCGACCTCTCGACCGCTCGCAAGGACCTGGCGGTCGGCTACGCCGTCGGCGGCGTGACGACGATCGCGATCCTGATCGTCGCGGCCGCGCTGTTGCGACCGATGGGCTACACCGAGGTGACGACGTTCATTATGCCGGGTGAAGCACTCGTCGAGATCCTCGGCACGTGGGCCATGGTGTTGTTCGTCGTCGGGGTTACGGCCGCGGCGTTCAACAGCATCATCCCGATCATGTGGACGCCGGCGTACATCATCCCCGAAGCGATGGGAACCGAAGTCGGACAAAGCGACCGCCTCTTCAAGCTCCTGTTCGTCGCTGGCACGGCAACCGGCTTCGCGTCGCCGCTGATCAGCAGCGTCCTCGACCTGTCGGTCGTCGACATGGTCATCCTCTTCCCGACGTACAACGGGATCTTCGGGCTGCCGCTTGCGGCTGCCCTGCTGTTCTGGGCGGTCAACGATCGTGAGACGATGGGCGAACACCGGAACTCGCGCTGGCTGAACATCGTCAACGCGGTGCTTGTCCTGCTGGCGATCGTACTGGCGGTGTTTGCCGTCCAGGACTTCCTCGAGTTACTCTTCGGCGGCGGATTCTAACCTGTCGCCGTGACGACTCGAGGCCGTCGTCTCGATCGCTGACCGTTTCATCTGTTCCGTCGTTGACGTGCTCGAGCGACAGCCACGGCGATAGCGATATCGGCGGTAATCGACGACAGTAGACCGTATCAGGCAATACGAGCGAACGATAGTACGGCTCCTGTCCATCAGTGCCGAAGCATCAATCGGCCGACAGCGCTCGATCGAGTTCGATCGTGACGACGCTCCCGCGGGGTGCGTTCGCCTCGAACTCGAGGCTCCCGCCGGACCTGCGGACGATCCAGTAGACGAACCACAGGCCGAGCCCGCTTCCGTGGTACAGGTCCTCTTCGGCCCGGGTTACGTCCAGTATCCGCCGTTCCATCGCCTCGATACCGGGGCCGTCGTCGGCGATGCGTATCCGAACCGTCTCTCCCTCGAGGCGAACGCCGACGTCGATGGTCGGTTCCGATCGATCGGTGTGCTCGATCGCGTTCTCGAGGAGTTCCGCGATCGCCTCGTCGATCCGTCCCGTCGCCGTCGCGACCGCACGTGCCGGCAGGTCGGTCTCGATCCCAACGGAGTCGGCAGATCCCCGAGCCGCCGCGGCCTCCCGTTCGACGACGTCGACGAGATCGATCGGTCGCCGTCGTGCTCGTTCGGACAGCAACTTCGTGATCTTGCGCCCTTTCTCCGCGGTATCGAGGAGATCCGTGGTGCTCTCGAGGATCCGTTCGGCGTAGTCGTCGACCGGTGTCGTTCCCTCGGCCTCGATCTGGCTCGCATAGCCCTCGACGACGGTGAGTTCGTTACGGAGATTGTGTCGGAGGACGCGATCTAACGTCTGTAACTGCTGGTTCTGCTCTTTCCGCTCGGTGATATCGGTCTGGATCGCGACGAACTCGCGGACGGTCCCGTCGTCGTCGGTGATCGGGGCGATCGTCTGCTGGGCGTGATAGATCTCGCCGGATTTGCGCCGGTTGACGATCTGTTCTTCCCACACCTGTCCCGAGAGGACCGTCTCCCATTGCTCTTCGAAGTACTGTTGGTCCATCCGCCCCGAGTTCAGTATGTTCGGCGTTTCCCCGACGGCCTCGGCGGCGGTGTAGCCCGTGATCGATTCGAAGGCGGGATTGACGTAGGTGATCGTTCCATCTCGATCGGTCAGGAAGATGGCGTGTGCGGCGGCCTCGATCGCTCGTTGAAAGCGTTCGAGCTCTTGCTCTCGTTCGTTCCGTTCGGTCACGTCGCGGCTGACGGCGATAATTCGCTCGTCGCCGTCGATCTCGACTTTGTTGAGCCGGACCGAAGCTGGAAACGTCGAGCCGTCTTTCCGCCGGTGGACGCCGGCGACCGCACGCCGCTCGCCGACGTCCATCTCCTTCCAGGTTTGCTCGAGTTCGTCTAACTCGACCCCTACCTCGAAGTCAGAGACGTGCATCGAGAGCAGTTCTTCACGGGTGTATCCCAGGTTCGAGACGTGCGTCTCGTTGACGTCGAGGACGGTTCCCGTTACGTCGTGGACGATGATCACGTTCGGGGACTTGTCGAACAGCACCCGCAGTCGCTCGCTTGCGCGCTCGAGTTCTCGTTCGCGCTCTTTCCGGCCGGTAACGCCCTGGATCGTTCCGCGGACGCGAACTACATCGCCGTCCTCGGTCTGTGGATCGCCCTTCGCCCGGATCCATCGGCTCCCGTCGCCGCGTGTCCGAAGTTCGATCTCGAGGTCGTACGCGATGCCGTCCTCGACCGCACGGTCGAACGCGGCCTCGAACGCGTCCCGGTCGTCCGGGTGGACGGCCTCGAACGCGGCAGGAAGCGACGGCTCGGCGGCTGAATCGTAGCCGAGCAGTCCGGCGACGTACTCGCTCCACCAGAGTTCGTCCGATAGAACGTCGTACTCCCAGGCTCCGACGTCCGCGATCTCCTGGGTCTTGTCGAACAGATCGTCGCGACGCTCCCGCTGTGGTGCCGGCGTCCGTTCAACGGGCTCGAACCACCGGACAACGAGCGTCCGTCCGTCCTGTTCGACGTGCTCGGTCGTGACGTCGACACAGCACCGTCCCGTCTCGGGACGATCGACGACGATCGGCGAGCCGTCCTCGAGCTCGGAGACTGTCCCCGTTGCCGCAAGCGCCTCGCGGTGGTTCCCTCGCGTCCGATCGGGATGGAGATCGAGCAACGCAAGCTCACGAAGCCGTTCACACGAGCGCTCGAGAAAGTCGACAGCGGCCGTGTTGGCGTCGAGAACCCGTCCCGTTTTCTCGTCCGCGACGACGACCGGCTTCGGAACCGCATCGAGAAACAGATCGGCCGACATCGACGTCAGTGGGGGATCCGACCCATCGGCGGACTGATCAGTGCCCATAGGAGGACTATCGGTTTCGGCCACATCATCAGATAGCTGTCGGTTCTCCCAAATTCCCCCGACGGCATTGGATTCGAGCACTACGACGTCGTTCGAACCTGAGGGGAAGCGAACCGATGGCTCGCAGACGACAGCGCCCCATCTCAGGGAAGCACGAACTCCTCGCCGTCGACTGCAAGCGGCTCCTCGAAGGCTTCGTCGGCGGGGTAGTAGTGGGCGACGTGAACGAGCCGTGTTTGCTCGGCGTTTAGCTCGTCGGCCAACGCGAGCGCGCCCTCTCGAGTCATGTGTTTCGTGCCGAACGTCCGCGGGACGCCGTCGTCGGTCTCGTGGCGACCGCCGATCGGGTGATAGTCGGCCAGGTGAGCGGGGACGATGGCGTCGGCGAGTAACAGGTCGGGGTCGGCCAGCACCTCACGGGACTCCTCGGGGACGTTGTAACTCGTGTCGCCCGAGATCGAGAGCTTCGACCCCGTGACGGGGTCCTCGATCGCGAGCCCATAACAGAGCAGCGGCGGGTGTTCGACCGGAACCAGCGTCACGGTGAAGCCGGCGACGTGGATCGGCTCGAGCGGCGTCGTAGGGTGGACCTCGATCGGCTCGAGGTAGTGGTAGTCGTCGCGGACGGTCTCGGCGACGCTTTTGTCCGTCTTGGGATCGGTCTCGTCGGCCGCGTAGACGTCAAGCGAGTCGAAGACGCGGAAGACGTTACCCATTCCGTCGAGGTGATCGAAGTGAATGTGGGTGACGATCGCCGCGTCGGGCAACGGGACGTCTTCGCGAAGGAACTGCGAGCGGAAGTCGGGACTGAAGTCGATCAGCAGCGACTCGTCGACGCGTTCGTTCTCGACGTGGACCGAAAAGCGCGTGCGTTCGACTCCGCGTTCACGGGCGGCTTCACAGGTGTCACAGTCACAGCCGACGGTGGGTGTCCCGGTCGTGTCGCCGGTGCCGAGAAGCGTCACACGCATCGTTACGGTCGCCCTCCGTCGGCGACGTCGATCGAACCGGCCCGAACGGGACGTGGCGCGAACGCTCGTCGCTGCTCATACGAGTCACCCGCCGCCCGCGGCCGGTCGGCAACCGCGGCCGTGGCTTCTCCCTGTCGCGGTTCGTCGCTCATTGGCGTGTGCTTAGAACCCATCACATAAAGGGTATTTCCCCACGAACCGGGCCGTCGCTACTCCGTCCCGGAGTCACCGACTGCGTCCGTCGTACTCGTGTTCCCGGAGCAGATCCGGCTCGACGTCGCGCAACACCGCCTCGTGGGTCGCCTCGAGGACGACCGGCGGGGCACAGTCGGCGTCTTCAGCCTCGAGCCAGCGAGCCAGACAGAGACACCACCGGTCGCCCGGCTCGAGCCCGGGAAACTCGAGTTCGGGTCGCGGCGTGACGAGGTCGTTGCCCTGTGCTCGACTGAACCGCAGGAACTCCTCGGTCATCACGGCACAGATCTCGTGGCGCCCACGGTCGCCCTCGACGCGGCGACAGCAGCCGTCCCGCAGAAATCCGGTCATCGGGTCGGTGCTACATGGCTCGAGTTCGGTCCCGTAGACGTTCCGGTCGTCGGTCATACACGGGCCGTCGGATGCCGCGGGCAAAAACGTGTGGTCCGCGGCGTCGATTCGGCCGTTCGCTCCGAATCAGCAGTACCCGTATGAAGGAGGTCAATTCAGTCCCGGCGGTACGACCGGCTCGAGGTCGCGTTCCGCGACGAACGCCTCGAGGAACGCGGCGCGCTCGCCGATCTCGCCCGGCCGGTGGGAGTCGGTTCCGATGGTGATGGAGACGTCGTACTCCTGGAGGATCTCGAGGAAGGTCTCGGAGGGGTGGACGATCGCCATGTCGGCGACCGCTCGTCCGGCGTTGATTTCGGGGACCGTCCGCGAGTCGGCCAGCGCCCGTGCGATTCGGTCGTACTGGTCGGTCGTCGCTCGCCCCCGCAGCGCGGGCGTTCGCTCGATCAGATCGAGGTGGGCCGCGACGTCAAACAGCTCCGACTCGATCAACGAGACGAGATCGTCGACGTAGCCCTCGACGATGGCGTCCAGTTCGGGCTCACTCATCGCCGTGAAGTTACTGGGGACCTGGACGTTTAGTCCGTCGACGGCGTGGACGCTCCCGATAGTGTACTCGAAGTCGGCGTCCGCGAGGAACTCGCGGATCTCGACCTCGTCGCGCCGATCGTAGTCCATCTCGACGCCGTCGTAGATCGACACCGAGAGGTCCTCGCGGTCGCGCTGAGCTTCGATCGCCCGTCGCCGCCGCTCGTAGGTCAGGTCCAGATTGAAGCCGTAAACTGTCCGGACCGTCGCCGGCTGCTCGCGGGTCGATACCGTACAGTGGTCGGTCAGACCGACGCCCTCGAGTCCGGCCGCGTCGGCGGCCTCGACCATCCCCTTGAGAAATCCCCCGTCAGAGTAGTTGGTGTGGGTGTGGAAGTCGTTCATATTGCAACGACGCCGAAGGGACAGTTGGGCGTTTCGCCCGCGACAGCCACGTCCCGACGCCGTCGGCGGTCGTCCTCCGCCTCGAGTGGCGTGATCGAAATCAGTGATCGTGGTCGTGGTCGTGGTCGTGGTCGTGGTCGTGGCCGTGGTCGTGGTCGTGGTCGTGTGAGTGGCCACTCGGCTCGCCCCCGTCGCTGGCTTTTCCGAGATCGCCGCCCGCGACGAGCGCGTCGTGGTCACCGCCCATCATGTCCATGTTCTTCAACGTGTCACGTTCCTCGAACTCCTCGACGGCGTGGAGCAGGTCCTCCTGGGTCAGCGTCGTCCGATCCTCGGTTAGGGCCTCGAGGACGGCCTCCCGGAGAACCATCCGGAGATCGCTGCCGGTCAGCCCCTCCGTGGCCTCGGCGATCAGTTGCGGATCGAACTCCTCGATGTCCATCTGGCGGGTGATGACCTGAAGGATGTCCGCCCGCATGTCGTAGTCCGGCTTGGGGAAGTTGATGATCTCGTCGAACCGGCGCCAGGCGGCGTCGTCTAACTGATCGGGGTGGTTGGTCGCGCCGATCAGCAAGACGTCGTCCTCGATCAGCGAGATGTTGTCGATGCTCTTGAGTAAGGTGTTGACGGCCCGTTTCAGGGCAGCATGTTCGTCGCTGCTGCGGGTCTTGGCGACGAAGTCGAACTCGTCGATAAAGAGAATACACGGCGAGAGCCGTTTGGCGACCTCGAACGTCTTATCGACGTTTTTGGCCGTCTCGCCGAGGTACTGTGAGGTAATCATCGACAGCTTGACCTCGACGAACGGGAGATCCATGTCCTGAGCCAGTGCCTGTGCCGTCGAGGTCTTCCCGGTTCCCGGCGGCCCGACGAACAGCAGCTTGCCGATCTCGCGCAGGCCGATATCCGAGAGGTAATCGCGGTGTTCGATCGCCTTCGAGATCTTGTCGAGTTCGTTCTCCTGGTCCTCGGTGAGGACGAGTTCGTCGAGGCTGGTGTCGACCTCCTCGGGTGCCCGAACCTCGACGAGGTCGAGCATCTCCTCGTCCTCATCTTCGTCGAAGTACTCGTCTAAGAGCCCGTCGATCCAGACGCGATCGGCCTGTATCGGCCGGTTTTGCTCGCGGGCCTCCTCGTGGGTGACGTCGAACTGATCGCCGTACTCCTCGTGGTTGGCAAAGTGTTTTGCCAGCGTCGGATTCTCGCGCAATCGCTCGTCGTCGACGCGCTCGGCAAACCACTGTTCGGCCATTCCTTCCTGGGCGAGCGTGATCGTTCCCGAGAACTCGTCGCGCTCGGTGAACATCAGGTCGGACACCGCCTCCCAGGGCTGGCTGACGCTGGTCGCCTCTCGTGCCGTTCCGTTCGTCACCGAGAGCGGCCGGCTGATCCCTGCGGGCTTGCGCCCGCCGCCACCACCGTCGCTGTCGTCGTCGCCGTCGTCTACGCTACCGGTCCAGTAGACTCGGCGAAACGATGGGGGGAGGTCGTTCTCGTCCAGCGTCCGGTCGTCCGAATACACGCTCGCCGTGAGCAGGAACTCAACGACATCGAGCGCTGCGTCACTCATTCGGTCAACGTATTCACCACACGCTCTTAACGTCGTCGTCCTGTGCAACGTCTGCGACAATCAATCATGATAGATTTGCACACGCTCGAGACCGCGATCGGGGCCGACAGTCGCCGTCGCTGGCCGGCTGTGGCACAATTGTTTTCGTTCATCGGTACACAAGCATGCATATGAACGTCTTAGTGGGCCTCGTCGGGAGCGACGAATCAGTTAAAACGCTTCGTCAAACCGTCGATCGGACACACGATGTCGGCGACGACCTCACCGTCGCCGTCGTCGAGAAGCCCGAATCGAAGCGATCCCAAGAGGAGATGGTCGAACAAGCCGAAGAGTTGCTTGCTGACGCCGACGTCGAGGCAGAGATCGTTACACTCGAGGGCGACCCCGGAAGCGCGCTGGTCGACTATGCCGAACAAGGCGAGTTCGATCAGCTGGTGATCGGTGGCGGCACGCTGAGTCCAATGGGGAAGATTCAGCTCGGCCCGATCACTGAGTTCGTCCTGCTGAACGCTCCGACGACCGTCAAACTGGTGCGATAACGATGGCTGGAACGCGACCGTACCCCGACGAACCGGTGGGACCGTTCCCCTCGCCGCCGACGACCGACGAGGACCGGGAGGGACGAGCGATCGAGTTCGTCGCACCGGACGACTTCGAGGACGTCATCGGCGACGTCGTCGAGATGTACGTCCAGTTCGATCCGACCGATCGGGCCCAGGGCATTCCACCGACCGGCGAGGACCGTATCCGCAACTGGCTCGAGACGATCGCCGAGGAGAGCGTCAACGTCGTCGCTTACCACGACGACGACGTAATCGGACACGCGATGCTCGTTCCCGATACGAGCGATCCCGCGGCGATCGAGGACAAAGGCGACATCGAGTGGGAGCTCGCGATCTTCGTCCTTCAGGACTACCAGCGGGCCGGTATCGGGACGAAGCTGCTCGAGCACTTACTCGGCCACGCCAGCGACATCGGCATCGAACGCGTCTGGCTGACCGTCGAGCGCTGGAACAACCCGGCGATCGCCCTCTACGAGCGGGTCGGTTTCGAGTCGACCGGCACCGAAAGCTTCGAACAGGAGATGGCGATCTTGCTGGAGTGACCGACTACACCGAGAGGACGGGCTGGCTCGCATACGAGAGGACGTATTCGGCGACCTGCTCGAGGACCTCCGCCGAGGCGGTGTCGGTCGGCTCCCTGGGGAGGACGATGAAATCGGCGTCGACGGCGTCGGCGGTGTCGAGCACGACGTTGCCCGGATGACGGGTCTTTCGAGTCTGTGAGAACCCGTCGTCGACGGAGGTTACGAGCGGGACGTTGGCCTCGTCGGCGATGAGGCTCACGTCGTCGAAGAAATCCTGTGTGTCGGCAGCGATCGCGTCTTCGTCGACGGTTCCGGCGTTCATTCCCTGGATGACGCCCCGTCCGAGGACGAACAGGGCGTGAACTGAGGCGTCGTACCGATCGGCGACGGCGACGGCGTACTCGACGGCGGTCGCTGACTCTTCACTCCCGTCGACCGGTGCGAGAACTGTGTCGACGGTAACCGGCTCGTTGGGGTCCATACGCGCTGGTGTGTCCCGCGTCGCAAAAAAGCCATCCCACATCCGACGCTCGACAGTACTGCGTGTTACCGTCCACCACACGGTCGACAGCGGCTTCTCGAGTCGGAACAGCGGGACCATGCCGCCGGTGTTTAAGCCGGTTCGGCTGTAACCCCCGTGTATGTTCGATACGGTCGTTGTCGCCACCGACGGCTCCGAGAGTGTCAAACGGGCCGTCGACGTCACACTCGATCTCGCCGACCGGTTCGACGCCGATGTCCACGCGCTCTCGGTCGTCGACGCCAGCGAGGTCGATGCCTCTCCCCAGCAGCTCCGGGACGAACTGCGGACCGCCCTCGAGACGACCGCCGACGCCGCGCTCGCGACTGTCGAGGATCGAGCCGACGAGGAGAACGCACTCACCACTGCGGTCCGCGAGGGTCGGCCGGCCGCCGAGATCTGTGCCTACGCCCGCGATATCGACGCCGACCTGATCGCGACCGGAACGCGGGGTCGACACGGTGAGAACCGCCTCCTGCTCGGTAGCGTCGCCGAACGCGTCGTCCGCTCCGCACCGGTGCCCGTCCTGACGGTCCGGCAACTCGAGACGACGGACAGCGATGGCGAGACGGCAGCGGCCGGCGACTGAGACGGTCTCCTGTCGTCACGTCCCGCCGATCGCCACATGGGGGTCGGCGACCGGTGAGACATCGGTACAGCAGTCCGCCATCGACGCCTCGAGACCGTGGACCTGAACACGAAGACCGGCGGTTACTTCCGCTGGCGGGCCGCAGTAGCCGACATGTACGACGAACTGATCGACAGCGGCGAGTTGCCGATCGCTCGCAAGTCGGTCCTGCCGGGTACCGGTTTCTTCCTCCCTGACTCCCTCGAGGAGGACCTCGAGGACGAACAGACTGCGGCCGCCTTAGCGGGCGCCGAGGTCGCCGTCGTCGCCGATCCCGACGCCGACGGGCTGGCCTGTGTCGCGTTGCTTCGGGAGGCCTACGACGACGTCCGGAACGTACCAGAACCCGACGCGGACACGAGCGAAGAGCCAGCGGAGGAGATACGGTCCGCGGCCGACGCGGTCGACGACGCCGACGAGCCGACCGCCGCGCTCGCCGACGACGAGACACCGCTCGAGGAACCCGAGCCGACACCCCACGAGGTCGCGCTGGTTCCGGCGAGTCCCCACGACGTCGAGGATGCCCTCGCTCGCGTCGCCGAACACGGCGACGAGGGGATCGACATCTACGTCTGTGATCTCGCACCGGACAAATACGAGTACGTCGAGGACGAACTCGACGCGGCACTCGAGACCGCCGACGCCGTCGCGTGGTACGACCACCACCAGTGGGACGACGAGGTCGAGACGGCAGTTCGAGCGGCCGGCGCCGACCTCGAAATCGGCGACTCCGACGAGGAGTGTTCCGCCGACGTCGTCTATCGGGAACTCGAGTACGAGTTCGACCCGATGTACGCGGAACTGGCCGAAGTCACCCGCGATCACGACCTGTGGCTGCGCGAAGATCCCCGTAGTGACGATCTGGCCGACTACGCCTACTGGACCGATCCCGCCGAGTACGTCGAAGTCGTCCGCGAGTACGGCGCCGAGTTGCCCGACTGGGTCCAGGAGTTCCTCGCCGAGCGCCGCGAGGAAAAAGAGGCGCTGATCGAACGCGCCCTCGCTCGCGCTGAGTTTCGCGAGATCGGCGGCTACACCGTCGGGATCACCTACGGTCGCTGTTCACAGAACGAGGTCGCGGAATCGATGCGCGAGGACGGCGCCGACGCCTCGGTGATCGTCAAGCCAGCCGGCTCTGCGTCGATCCGTGGCACCGATGCCTTCGACCGCTGTCACGAGGTCGCAAAGAAGGTAAACGGCGGCGGCCACCCCAAAGCCGCCGGCTGCAAGCCGGATATCTACGACGACATGTTGGACTACGCGAATCACTGGACCTCCCGTGGGGCGGTGACGAAACAGGTCATCCTCGACGCGTTCCGCGAGGTCGTCGACGAGGCGGCCGAGGCTGACGACGACGACGCGTAACCGACTCGAGCGTCGTCACATTGCGAACGGTATACGAGGTTTGACTCGATTTGTGACGGTGGTGATCGTTCAGTATAGTCGATGGTTCATCGATCCAGGGTAGGATTTCTGGGATGGGTTTTATTCCGGAGATTGTGGGATAGGGGTTGATGTGCCCTAATGAAGACGCAGTATACAGGAGGTATGAGTTGTCCAGCGATCAACCGTTAAGTGATGTGGTTCTCGAAACGATCGCCGAGCTGAAAGGGGAAGAGATCACGGAAGAGACGTGCATACTGTACAACGATATTGATCCAACAGGACTTGATCTCCTGTTCGGAGAACCTATCGCTGGCGACACTGTTGTAACATTTGAGTGTGTGGATTGCGAGGTAACGCTTCTCGTTGACGACGAGATTGAGATCCGCGCCACGCCGATCCCCGATGAGTAGAAGTAAAGTCAGGGAACCGATCAGTCCTGCGAAGCCATATACCGCATCACGAGCTGGAGGACGTGGACGAAGACACCGGCAACAGCGATGTAGACGCCGATCGTCTGGAGCGTGGCCGACGCGTCGCGCTGGTCCCGGACCTGCCAGATCTCGTAGCCCAGTCGGAGCAAAAACCCGAGGAAGATCAGGACGAAGCCAACGAGCAAGACGGGAGCGACGAACGTCCCGATCAGCACGGCGACGACACCACCGATAAACGAGAAATTGGCGTACCGTCCCCAGCTCTCGAACGTCTTCGCTCGAGCGTAAATGTAGCCGGCGATGATGGCCGTCAGCAGGGCCGTGACGATCGCCGTCACGCCGAGGATCGTCAGATGTGTCTCCGGCGGTGCAAAGCGAAGCACCCCGGCGCCGAAGATCCCGAAGGCGAGTTGCAGAATCACCATCCCGACGAAGGCGACCCCCATGTCGCCGCCCTTGACCCCCCGCTCGGCGATCAACTCGCCGCCCATGATCGCCGCCCCGTAGACGAGGACGCCGACGATCGGGAACTGGAACAGGTACTCGTTGACCTGCTGGAGCGGCGTCGCCGTGATGACGTACATCAACAGTACGTTGATCGCCATCAGGATGCTCGCACCGCCGATCACCCGCAGTTCGCGACTCGAGAGCCCGAAGCCGCGGCTGGTTTCGTGTGGTGTCTCGAAAGAACTCATTGCTCGAGCGTAACCGATCAGGCCGCAAAAACGTATGCCTTACCGCACGCCGCCTGTGGCCCGATCAGACGTCCGGAACGTTCCACTTGTCGGAGTACGCCGTTCCACACGTACACCGTGCGTACGCGTGAATCACGTCGCCATCGGCGTAGATCCCGCCGACGTCCTCGTTTTGTGCCTCGGCGAAGGCAAAGACGAACTGGACCGCGTGCTCGTCGTCGTCGGGTGCCTCCGGACAGCTGCCACCCGCCAGGTCGTCGTCGATGATCCCCTCGAGTTCCATCGCAGACTTGGCGAACTGCATCGCCTGCATCCCGGTGGCGGCCTGGAACGCGTTACGGCCGCGCTCGCCGTCGACGACGATTACGATGCCGTCGTCGACCGGTTCGCCGAACTGCTCGAGTCGGTCGTCGGAGACGTAGGAGTCGGCCAGAAACAACGCGACGTCGTCGAGTCGCTCGCCAGCCAGAAACTCCTCGCGTGGGTCGGTCATGACGCCCAATCGTCGCTCGAGGTGGAAAAAGGGCCCGTCATCGGGTCGTGAACGGTCGCTTGGGTTACCGTCTTGGCTCGAGCACAGCGGCGCTGCTCTCGAGAGGGTGTGGCGGTCGATCAAGCGAGTGCGTCGCCGCTACCGATCCTCGAGTTCCGCCGCGATGTCGCTGAGACTATCGCTTGGCGGTTCCCGGGCGTCGTAGTAGATCGTTTCGCCGGGTTCGCGCAGTCCGTAAAGGAACTCGGGTTCGATGACGTCGATCAGGACCGAGCCGCCCACGACGACGCCGTGGTCGTCGGTCCACTCGAGGAGTCGGTCGGTCGCGCCGCTTGGATCGCGAGCGAGATCCGGCGTCTCGTAGATCCCCGGCACCGAGAGGTCGTCACCGGTCAGCGCTCGCTCGACCCGGCCGAACAGTTCCTCGCCGTCGAGAACGAACCGGACGATCTCGTCTGCCTGAAAGGCGTCGCGGTCGCCGGCTGGGATCTCGAGTCGAACACCGGTCGCGGTTTCCGCACACGTCGCTCTGACCGTTTGTACTGACGGATGGTCGCTCGCAATTCGATCTGCCATTGGAGAAGACTCGCTTCGGTCGTTACTCGCCGTCCTCGCCTTCGCCGAGGAGTTCGTCGACGTCGGTGCTGCCGCGGTCGACGATCGAGGCGTTGATCTGTGCGACGGCATCGGAGACTTCGCTGCCGCGAACCGTGACCCGGCGTCGCTCGCCGTCTCGGGACGGCTTGTAGCCGGTCTGTCGGCCTTCCATCAGCACTTCCTTCAGGTTCGAACCGGCAACCTCGGGGTTGAGCGGGCGGCCGGCCTCGTCGGAGCCACCGGTGATCTCGAGCGTGTAGCCGTCGAGACCGACGGCACCGCCGTCGACCTCATCGCCGATCGACTTCCCGATAAAGCGGTTTGCGTCCTGTTCTTCCGCCTCGAGCTGGTAGGACGACCCGGAATCGGGGTCGCCGACGACGACAGTGAAACTTGCCATACCCGACGAAAGAGGGTCGCCGCTCAAAAGAACATCGATCGAACTTTCGGCTGTCGTTCGAGAGCGCTCTGTGCTCTCGGGATCGAGCGATCCGCCGGCTCCGGTCCGTGTCGTTCGGCGCTACGCGCGCGTGGTCGAAGAATCAAGTGCATCGACGACCTACGCTCGAGTGTGTTCATCGATCCCGAACGACTCGAGACGCGCCTCCAGGAGGCGTTTGGCGGAACGGACAGCCAGTCACGCGTGGTCGTCCGCCAGGCCGTCGATCTCGCCGATTCCGGCCAGTACGAAGCCGATACGGGGGTGCCCCTGACGAACGACGTCGTCGTCGACGAACTAGCCGACGCCCCGGAGGGACCGCCGACCGACCGGTGGAACTGGTGGATCGGATCACTCGAGATCGCCTACGGTGACTACGGCCGGTTCGGGATCCGTCGGTATCGAACCGAAGAGTGAACGGGCCAGGAGAACGGGCGAACCTGTTCGAACCGAAACGTCTTTTGTTCCTACGGACTGACTACTCGGTCAGTGACCAGTCCAGACACACGTGACGCGATCATGGGTGCCACCTACGAGGCGCTTTGCGAGGAGGGATACAGCGACCTCACCGCCCAGGCGATCGCCGATCGGACGGATCGCAGCAAGTCCGCGCTGTTTTATCACTACGACTCGCTCGAGGCGCTGGTCGCCGACTTCATCGAGTATCTGCTCGAGGGACTCGACGAGCGAGTCGAGCAGACGCGGGATCGGCCGGCTCTCGAACGCCTCGCGATATTCATCGACTGGTTTCTCAGCGGACCGGACGAACACCTCGGCTTCCATACCGCGTTGCTCGAACTGCGTGCACAGGCGCCGTACAACGACGTCTACCGGGAGAAACTCCGTGAGAGCGACGATCAGCTTCGGGGTACTCTCGAGGCGATTCTCAGCGACGGTATCGAGGAGGGTGTCTTCCAGGATCACGACACGGAGGCCGTCGCGGCGCTGTTGCTCGCAACCTTCGACGGCGCGCGGATCCGTCAGTTCACACTCGGTCGCGACGAGTATCTCGAGACGATCAGGTCGAGAAGCGTCGACCACGTGCTCGCGGATATCCTCGAGCCAGGCGTCGAGCTTCCCGACGATATCGACGCCGAGTTCCCCCGTGACGAGCGCCTCCTGGGCGAGGTCGAGACATCGACGGCGGAATCGAACCAGTCCGACGCGGACGACGAGGGTTCCGAATGAGCGAACGCCGCGCCCTCCAAGACGCTACTCCCGAGGGAACAGTCGACGACGTTACGAGCCCGGCCGACGCGGTGTCGGGACTGGCGCCGTCGATCCGATCACTGGCTACTGCATCGCTCCCGTCGCGTGAGCGGTCCCTTCCCGCTGCGCTTTGTACCGTCGCCGGCGAGATCGGTCTCGAGGCCGCCGACCGCCAACCGCCGGACACCGATCGGATCGATCACGTTCTCGAACCGCCGTCGAACGCCATCGTCCTCCTCGAGGGGTACGTCCGGCTCCGATTCGCACTGGTAGCCACTGCCGACGGCGCCGGCAATCACGGCGAGACGGCTCTCGCGATCGACCCACAACCCAGTTGGCTTCCCGACCTACTCGAGGACCTCCAGTTGCCGGCCGATCGGGACGCCGCTATCCTGGCGAGTGACCACCTTCACGCCAGCGCCGACGCGGTCATCGCCGACACGCCGATCCCCGACCGACGCCACCTCGAGCTCTACCGGCTGTTGACGGCGGGATCGACCGCGATCGCCCACCGATTCTTGACACACGCCGACGCGAAGCGAGACGACGGCAAACGGCCGTCAGACGCCTGTGCCGGCGTGGAAGCGAAACTGGCAGCGACGGCAAGCGCAGTCGGTGCGGCGGCCGTCGACGCCCCGACCGAAACACGGAGGGCCCTGGAGACCTACAGCCACGCCATGATGGCCGCACTCGCGTCGCAAGCGACGACTGACGCCGACGACGATCCGCGCTCGCGCGTCGCTCGTCTCCTCGCCGGCGAGGTGCCACAGCGGACGATCGGAAACGACACCGGCGGCGAGCCCGCCGTCGATCGTCACCTCGAGCGCGCCCGCAACGCACTCGAGACGATCGCCGGGACGATCGATGCCGACGCGACCGACGCGAGTATCGACGACGACTCGACACCGCTCGAGCGACTCGAGCGAGCAACGCATATTCCGTTCCAGAAGTAAGGCGAGCCGACGATGAGTCCACTCTCGCGACCGATCTGGCCGGCCTATCCCCTTTCGGTCTTCGTCGCCGGACTCGGGCACTGCTATCTCGGCGAGTGGAAACGCGGTGCGATCTGGTTCGTCCTCTATATACTCGCACTCGCGTTTCTCTCCGCGCGGACGCTGTCGGGCGCGTTCGACCTGAGCGAGCCGTTTTTCGTGACAGCATTACAGTTCGAATCGGTCGCCTACACCGACGTCGCCGTCCCCCTCGCCGTCTTGCTCGTCTGTCTGCTCGACGTCTATCTCATCGGTCTTACGAAACGGTCGGATTCGATCGCGGCCAGTCCGAACGAGACCCACTCGAACGGCTCGTGACACGTCGGTGGTATCTCACTGGGCTGCTGGTAGGCTTTTGTTGGTGTAGACCAAACAGTACGTATGGCACGTCTCGGCCCACTCCTCCTCAAAGGAGCAGGCGCCCTCCTGCTTGTGATGATCGTCCTCGGCGTCGTCGCAACGATCGCCGGCGTCCTCCTCTCGATCGTCGCCACCGCCGTCGCGGCGGTCGTGACGCTCACCGTTTTCGCGGTCCTCGTCCTGGCCGTCTTCGGACTCGTCTCGCTGCTCGGAAGCAACGACGGGGCCGGAGACAGCGGTGAATACACCACCGACATCACAACGTCGGCCGACGCCACCGACCGCGCCGACCGGCTGCAGTCGCGCTACGTCGACGGCGAACTCAGCGAGGCGGAGTTCGAACGGGAACTCGAGCGACTGCTCGAGGACGACAGCGCTGGACGAGCCGACGTTCTCGATTCGAATCTCGACCTCGAGGGAGATCGTTCGCGTGAGCCGACGAGCGATCGGTCGCGGCTCTGGGATCGATAGCTGAGACGGACTGCGCTGCTGTCCCGCTATCCCGCTGATCGCCGTCCCTGTGTGGCGATCGGTGGGCAGTGACGACAGGAGACCGTATGAGCCGTCGCAGAAGCTGGCGCGTTTGCTACCGCTTATTCGCCTCGAGCACCGACCACCGACAATGGATATTCGGTTTCTCGGCGGCGCTCGCGAGGTGGGCCGCAGTGCGATCCTCGTAAACGACTCCTTGCTGCTTGATTTCGGAATGCTGACGGCCAATCCGCCGCAGTTTCCCGTCGAAACGCCCGACCCCGAGGCGGTCGTCGTCTCTCACGGCCATCTCGACCACGTCGGGACCGTTCCGGCGTTGCTGTCGGGCGATTCGCGGCCGCCGATCCACTGGACACCCCCGACGTACGAACTGACGCTGACGCTCGCTCGGGACACGCTGAACCTCCACGGCGGGTCGTTTCACTGCCCGTTCACCGAGACCGACGTCGAGCGCGTCACGCAGGTCTCGGAGACCCACGGCTACCGGGAGCCGTTCGACGCCGCTGGCCACGAGGTGACGTTTTTCAACGCCGGTCACATTCCCGGCAGCGCACACGTCCTGATCGATGACGGCGAGACACGGCTGTTGTATACGGGCGACTTCCACACCGACGACCAGCGTCTCGTGTCGGGGACGACGGCCCGACCCGACGCCGATATCGTGCTCTGTGAGAGTACCTACTCCGACGTCGAACACGAGGATCGCTCGAGCGTCGAGGAACGGTTCGCCGAAAGCGTCGAGACGACCCTCTGGGAGGGCGGCACGGTCGTCGTCCCCGCGTTTGCGATCGGCCGGACCCAGGAGATGTTGCTGGTCTGTGCGGCCCACGACATCCCCTGTTACGTCGACGGGATGGGCAAACAGGTCACTGAGATGCTCCGTCAGTATCCCGAGTTCGTTCGGGACGCCGACGCGCTCTCTCGAGCCATCTCGAGAGCGCGGTTCGTCACCGGTCGGAACGGCCAGCGAAAGCGAATTACGGACCAGAAGGCCGCGATTATCACCACCAGCGGGATGCTCTCGGGCGGCCCAGCGATGACCTACATCCCCGAGATTCGGGCCAATCCGACGAACAAGATCACGATGACCGGCTACCAGGTCGAGGGGACGCCCGGCCGAGAGCTCCTCGAGACCGGCAGCGCCGAGATCGACGGCCGGATGATGCCGATCAGCGCCCAGGTCGAACAGTACGACTTCTCGGCACACGCCGACAGAGACGGGATCCTCGAGTTCCTCGAATCCTATCGCGACAGCGAACTGCTGATCAACCACGGCGACCGCTGTGTGGCGTTTGCCGAGGAACTGCGCGCCGACGGATTCGACGCGAGCGCCCCCGAGATCGGCGAGACCGTGACCGTCTCCGGGTGAGACTGTCGGGCGGCAGACGGTGTTCTCGAGTTCCGCTCGCTCGTCGAATCCAGCTGGGCGGTACGGCGACGGGCCGGCTGACGGCCCGCGGGACAGCCGTCGCTCGGCAAAGATTTATCCGCGCTTCGGTGGTCCGTCACCCATGCCGACGTCGCCACGCACCAATCTCCTTCGCCAGACCCTCGAGGACGACGCCGTCGCGCTCGGCGTCCTCGAGAACACGTACAACCCGACGCTGGTCGAGTTCTACGGCGAGCTCGGCCTCGAGTTCGTCTGGATCGACTTAGAGCACGCGGGTCCGAGTCCGTTCGACGGTGACCGACTCGAGGAGCTGGTCCGGGCCGCCAACGTAACGGGGACGGAACTACTCGTCCGGCTGCCGGAGCCCGATCCCGGCATGATCCGAAAGACGCTGGATGCCGGCGTGCGGTCGCTGTTCGTCTCGCGGATCGAGACGGCCGACGAGGTTCGACGGGCCGTGGAGGCGTCGCAGTTCGAGTACGATGGCGATCCCGGCAAGCGGGGCTTTGCGAGTCCGCGAGCGAGCCGGTGGGGGACGACCGACGACTACGCCGGCACCGAGGACGCGGAGATCGTCGTCGGCGTGACGATCGAGAACCCGACCGCGGTTGCGAATCTCGAGGACATTCTCGCGGTCCCCGAACTCGGCTTCGTCTTCGCCGGGCCGTTGGATCTCGCGGTGTCGCTTGGCCACCCCGGCGAGCCGACACACGAGGACGTCGACGCCCACATCGAAGCGATCCGAACGACCACGCTCGAGACAGACGTTCCGCTGGGCGGTCTCGGCTTCGGAATGGACGACGTCAACGAGAAGGTCGACTCGGGATATCAGCTGCTGAACCTGGGGAGTACGACCGGTGCGCTGCAGGGTGTGGTACGGTCGTGGCTCAACGAATATCAGGGGGACCGAGCAGTCTGACGCCTTTCACGGCTCACAGTGGCTGCAGATCTGGTTGCTGTACAGATCAGCAACGACTGTGAGACGGACTACCGCTGTGATGTTCATACTGGCGGACAGCAGTCAGTGAAGCGAATTCGCCGGACGGAAGCGGCGAATTCACACACTAGTTCTGCCCGGCAGTATCAGTCGTCGGCTTTTGCCGCCTCCTGTTGCTCGAGGTAGTCGACGATCTCCGCGGTTTCGTCGACGAACTCGTCGACGTCGACCTCGCTCCCGTGGAGTCCCGTCGAGAAGTACTGGGTGGAGCTAGCGATCGTAACCGTTTCCTCGAGTTCGGCCTCCGTGACGCCGGCCAGTCGCGCCTCTTCCTTGTGGAAGTGGGTACAGTAGGGGCAGTTCATCGCGGCCGCTACCGCGGGCTACAGATAGTTATCCGGTGACGGTTTCGCAACTGCTGCCGTCCGTACAACCGTCGGGGAATCGTCAGGGTCCATCTCGAACGTCCCGCTGTGCGAGTCACAGCGACGAACGGAGTCGGCCGAGAGCCCTCGCCCGGCGCATCGGGATCGCGGTCTGGAGCGGCGTGGTCCGCTCCGCGCTGGCGCTTTTGGGAGTACCGTACTGGTTCCCGGAGCCGTATCCGACGCCGGTCGTCGTCCTCGCGATGCGCATCCGGCCGGTCGGAGCCGCCGTCGAGCCCGCGTCGCTCGAGGAGCGGCGACGCGACAGCCCCGCGCTTTGAGATCTCCCTGTGCCGACGCGAGACTTCGTCCCGAGTGAGTGTGCCGGGTGAGGAGACACGGGACCGGATCAGCGCTCGTCGTCCGTGTTGGCGTCAGCACCGGCGTCATCGGCATCATCGGCATCGGAACTGCCTTTCTGGCGTGCCGGCGGCGTCTTCGACATCACCCGTCCCCACTTGTCGCGGTTGTCAGCCACCTGCCGGTAGCCCCACTCGCGGACGCGCTCGTAGTCCTCGAAGTTCCGCAAAAACCGGAGGGCGCTGCCGACGGGGCCACCGCTGTCGTACCGGCGCAGCGCCTCCTCGATCGAGGCTCCACAGGAGTAAACCCGCTCGTCGGTCACAAGGTGTGAACACTCCTCGTAGTACTCGGGGAGCCGCTCGCGGACCTCGGGGTAGTCGGGGAGGTCCTCGAAACCGATAACACGGAGATCCGTCCGCTCGTCGAAGTAGTCGGCCCACCACGTACAGAAGCCGCAGTCGTCGTCGTAGACGAGGGTCGGCTCTGGCATATACTGCGGTAGGACCTCGAGACACAAACGCCTGACCCGGAGTTGCCCGAACTGATAGCACGACGGTCAGACGGACGGGTGACCGGCTGATACTTGATGGCTCGGCACATACGTCGGCTATGGAGTGGTTCGTCCAGCTCATCGTGATCGGCGGCCTCGTTCTCGTCGGTGCGCTCTGGATCGTAGCGCTGTTCGAAGCGGGCTCGATGCCGTGGATCGGCGGCCTTATCCTCGCCGTCCTCGGTGTGGGTGGCGTTATGGCCGGTATCGTCATCGAACTCGAGGCCGACGCGTTTCGCACGACCTGAGACGGACCGCTGCCCGTCAGCTCCACCGCGACAGCGAGCCGTCGGAAGGTTATTGTGGCTTCTGGCGAATCGGAGCGCATGAGCAGCGCGGCCGGATCGTTGTCGGAACCGCAGGTGCTTGCCCACACCAAACGGCGGCTCTTTCCGATAGAGGAGAGGGATGCGTCGAGATCGTACGTCGTGGCCGATACGCAGTTCTCACAGGACGAGTGGCTCCCCGGACGTCCGATCGAGCCCGAGATCCGGGATCGTCTGGCCCCGTTCAATCGCGTCCAGGTCGGCGGCGGCTATCCGGACCTCGTCGGCGTCTGCGACCTCGAGTCGGAGCTGTTGGCGGTCGATCGGCTCGGCGAGGAGCCGCCGCTGATCGCCATCGAGGCCAAGGGACACACAAGTGGCGGCGTCGACACCGAACGCGGAATCGTCCAGGCGTACGACCGCCTCCACGAGGCCAACGCGGCCTACCTCGCTGCGCCGACGGCTGCGATCACGGGCACCGATCGGACGCTGGCTCGAGAGCTAAACGTCGGCGTGCTCGGCGTCGACGCCGGCGGCGAGGTCGAGGTCCTCGAGGTGCCCCGTATCGTCGGGAACCGGACCTCGAGCGAGGCCACCGCATTGCGGTTTCAGGCCGGCGCCCAGGGCGTCGCGGACAAATCCTTCGGGCTGAACCACCCGAAGAACTACCTCGGCTACCCCCTGGCCCACTACGCAGAGGGCGATACCGAGACGCTCCTCTCGGAGTACGACGTCGTCGGCGCTGCCGACAGCGCCAGACAGGGGGCCGCGTTTCTGGGACTGATCGAGGACGGAGCCAGGGTCGAACTGACCTCGCTCGGACGAGAGGTCGTCCGGTTTGCCAATGCGCGCTATGGGTCCGTCGAGGACGCACTCGAGGAGTTTCGGGACTGGTATCGGTCACGGAAACGGTTCGTCGAGATCGCACCTGGATGGGGCCAGCTGGCTCGACGGGTGATCTTCGCGTATCCGGCGACGGAACTGCTCGTCACGGAACTGCAGGCGATGTGCGACGACTGGCAGCCGGAGCCGTCGCTCGTGGATCTCGTCGACCACCTGCATACGGTCCATCCGACGTTTACCGTGGAGCTGTTCCTTCGCGGTGACGACGACGTCCGACGACGGGTGTTGACCGCCGACGGCGAGTTGCGCCGCGAGGCGCTCGCGGACGGCACCGTCTACCACTCGCCGACGGTCTTCCAACTCAAGACGATGCTGTACCATACCGGGATCCTGACCGAACGCGGGACCGAGCCACATCGACTCGACCCCCTCGAGGACGTCTGGGCGCTCCGCGAACCCGTGTGACCGGAGGGCGGTCCGTGTGTACCGTTCCGGCGCGTGGCGACGACGCGAGTCGCGGGACCGATCGTCGAATCGTGCTGTCCGACAGTATGAATAGCGATCCTCGCCCGCCAGGGCAGGGCGGAACTCACGCCTCGGGGAACGGAGCGATGCCGATGGCGTAGATCGACAGTACCGCTAGTGCGACGGTTGCGACGAGCAGGGTGGGCCAGATTCGGGTGCCGTCGACCGGCGGGGCGACGCTACCGCCGCCGAAGTACTTCACGAGCAGTTCGATCCCGAACAGCGTGGCCGTCGCCGCCGCGGAGAGCATACAGAACGGGCAGATCGCCCCGATAGGGATCAGTTGGAGGTAGACGAAGTACGCCGAGGCCGCGAGTCCGGCACCGGTGATCCCGAGGATCGGCAGTTCGAGACGGTCGTCTTTGGTCTCGAGCCAGAGCCCGCCGAGGACGACCATCGTCAGGTAGTAGCCCACGCCGAACAACGCGAGTGGAAGTGGGCCGACGTAGGCCCACGTGCTGCTGAGAACTATGAGTCCGCCCTCAGGTGTGACTCCGTCGGGAAGCGGCAGTACCAGGAAGTGAACAGCCGTAAGAAGGAGGCTCGTCCCCAGGCCGACCACTGCGACGACCAGGAACGCGCCGAGCAACGTGTTCACGATGGGACGGCTGTTCTCGGCGGTGTCCGTCGTTGCTCGAACCGGATCGGTCATGGTACTACTCTTCGAGCCAGCCGACGTCGAGGTCTCCCTCGACCGTTCTGACGTGTGGTTTCAGATCGAGCACAGGCGTCCCATCGACGAGGTCGAGTCCACGGACACGGACTCTCGGGCCATCGATCTCGAGTACCTCGACGACCGTCTGGGCGATCGGGGTCGGTCGGAAGGGGCTTCGCGTCGCGAACACGCCGACCTCGACGTCGTCGACGTGTGGCGGCCGTGCGGTGAGCCGACTCTCGTCGACCTCGTCGAGATGAGCCAGGACGACGGCGTGAGAGAACTCCTCGAGTCCCTCGAGTCCACGCTCGTACTCGTCCTCGAGGACGATCTCACCCGTCGTGTCGGCGACTTCGTCGTGGGCGACGTCTTCGGGTGTGTCGTGTGGCGAGTGAACGTGACCGATCGGTGTGTAGCGTACTTCCATCGGAGACATCGTCAGTAGTCGATAGTCGTCCATAAGATAGTGCTTACTACTGAATATTGTGGTGTTCGAGAACTGAACCAATTGGACCATAACCGCTTGCTATTCGATAAACCCGATCAATTGGACCTCATCACCCTCTAGTTGCTGGTTTAGTATTGTGTGTCCTAAGCAATTATGAAGTCGGCCTCTACAGAAAAAGAGTCCGTGCCGTGGAACCGGACGGACGTTTCCGACTCCGTTCGAGGCTGTCGGATCGATGGACGGCGGCTGTTCTCCGCGGTCCGCACATCCGCCGCGGTTCCGCCCCTGGCCTTTTTCACCTTGTTCGGATAGTATCGACCATGAGCGACGGGCTCGAGCCTACGGAAGAGTACGACGGATCGATCACGGTACGGCTTCTCGACGACCGGGCGGGTCGAGAGGAGATCCGGTGTTCGTCGTACGAACGCGCGATCGAACACGTCAAGACACGCGAGCATTCGGTCACGGTGGCGAAGATCGTCGACGGCAGCGACAGCGTCGTGTTCACCTCCGCCGAGATGGACATCGACGACTGGGAACGTGCCTGGAGACGGGAGAAACGCCGCCAGTCAGTGCAGGTCGAGGATCACGACTGCCCGTACGATAGCGTCTCCTGTTTCGCCGACGACCGCTGTGTGCAGTGTCAGATCGACGCCGTCCGGGACCAGTACTGATACGGTCTACCGCAGTCATGTCGGCTGCTGTCCGACGTGACCGCTCGATCGTGCTACGCAGATTCGAACCCGTGGCGCTTGCGGTGTGCAGCCAGAAACGTCGCGTGTGGTCGCTTCGTTTCGTCTGCCGGCAGCGTCAGTTCGTCGCCCTCGAGTCTGACGAACTCCTCGTAGCCCTCGAGGTCGGGTCGATCGGCAACGAGGATACGATAGTCGTCGGTGACTGCGAGCCACCCTGCGTCGAACGCCCAGTGGTGGAGCCGACAGAGTGCAAGCCCGTTGCGTACGTCGTCGCGGCCGTTTTCGCGTTTCGGATAGATGTGTGCGGCCTCGATATCGACCGTTCCGGCCGGTGACTCGCGTGCGGTATCACAGATCGCACAGCGAAAGTCGTACGCCTGCTTGACTCGTGTCGCGAAGGCACTCGAGCGGACCCGTCGCTCCGTCACGGTGAACGCTTCCTCGTCATCGGTGAGGGCGGGTTCGTCCTCGTCTGCGGCCCCATCGTCGACCACCGATTCCGCGAGCGACTCGACCATCGTCGGATCCTCGAGGTCGAGTCGCTCCATCGTGAACCGATAGACCATCCGTTCGCCGTCCGCGTCGGAGACGTACTCGGCGTCGACGACGTCGACGACTCCCTCGTACCGGAGCTCGTCGCGGTCCGCCGGCTGGTAGAAGAAGTAGACGGGCACGACGCCGCCTTCGGCGTGCTCGAGCAACGCCGTATTCGCTGGCGTTGGCCGCTGATCGCCTTTCGAGGGCACACCCTCCCCGATGTAGGTGAACCGATCCCCGTCGAGATCGTCGCGATAGGGACTGTCTTCGTGGGCTTTCAGGACGATGTACGCCAGTTCGCCGTCGTCGCCCGTTCGCGGATTGATTCCCTTGATGTACGACCCGAAGCTCGTGTCGAACGCCGCCTCGAGGTCGGCCTGCGCGTAGTAGTCACCGCGCTCGAACGCCGGCAGTCCGGACGTCACTCGTCGCGCCAGCTGCCGTCCGGAGTCTGTAAGCGAGTTTACGCCGTCCGAGCGGTCGACGTAGCCGAGGCTCTGCAACCAGCCACGATGGCCCGCCGGGCCGGTGGGATCGTTCCAGCCGAACTCGGCGTGGGCGGCCGCGATCGCCTCACCCAGTTCGGCGTCGGTCTTCGGCCCCTCGAGCAACGCTTCGAGGACCGTCTCGAACCCGGTGACGGTCTCGGTGAGCGCGTCGAACAGGCGTTCGTGATCGCCCGTCGAAACCCACTGGAGTCCGCGCTCGGTCACGCGAACGCGATCCGACTCGATCTCGAGCACGCCGAGAGCGGCCACGAACCGTAGTCGTCGTGAGATCCCGTCCTCGCTCGAGGCTCGCGTGTTGGTCCTGACCCACTCGACTACTGTGTCTTCGTCCGGTCGCTCGGCGAGTACGAATCGACAGAGGTCCTCGAGGACGTCCGTGTAGTTTCCCGCCCCACCGAAAAACCGAACCGCGATGTTTCGTTCGTCCGTGCCCATCGGCACGAACTTGTTCGAACATCGAACTCATAAACTGCCTGGTCGATAGCGACCGAGCGTACCGCCGGTGACGCCGCTGGTCGGTCACCGAGCCAGAAATTCGCGACTGCACCGCGAAAACGATAGTTGTCACTGCAGTCTGTGGATACTCGATCGGCGAACTCGTTTCAGTCGCTACTATAGTAACAGCTGAAACTGTTTGCACACCGATCCACAGCCCTCGTGCGATCGGGTGCGTACTGACTTTCAGTGGCTACTATAGCGCTTAAGCAGACGGTCCGCTGTCTGCAACGTCGACCGTTCGCTCGGAGCCGATCGTCACCGGCTCGAGCGAGATCTCGATATCGGTTCCGACCTGTTCGACGACGACGGTACGACCCGAGTAGTCGAACTCGAGCGAGGAGAATCCGGAACTGTCCGTACAAAGCGAGTCGAGCGCTTCGGGATCGATCGCATGATAGAGAGGTTCGAGCTCGAGAGCATCGACGCCGGTTGCTTCGGCAACGAGATCGATAACGGCCATGCTCGGCCGCTGCTCGTCGGTCGCCGTCACTGTCGTCGAGTAGGTAGAGTTCATAACTACCGGTGAGGGGACCATGGGTGAAGAAAATGACTCAATATTTCGGTCCAGGACCGACAGTGAAAATCACCGTTCCAAGAAACGGAATATCCAGTTCGATGTCGAACGCTGACCGGTTTCTACACCAACGGTTTCGGTCGACTGTATACCGGCGTCGGTCTTCAAGATTCTCCGAGTCGTGTGAACATCTCTCTACCTCTCGCCTTTCGATCCGCCATCAGTCATCCGAGGTGTGCGCACGAAACCGCGCTCTTCGGGACAGAGTCACTCCCGTCGCGGGACCTCGTGCCGGCCGAAACCGTACCGAAGTCGGTTGGCGAGTCGACGCGAGAACCGGCCGTCGTCGGCCCGCGAGCCGAACCGTTCGGACAGTGCGGTGTAGATAAGCGGCAGCGGTACTTCCTGCTCGAGCGCTTCCTGGACGGTCCAGGTGCCCGTCGAGCCGCCCTCGACGCGGTCGGCGACGTCGCCGAGGTCGCTTCCTTCCTCGCGGAACGCTTCCTCACAGAGTTCGAGCAGCCACGAGCGGATCACGGCGCCGTTGTTCCAGACCGACGCCACAGACTCGAGGTCCAGATCGTACCGACCCTCGTGGAGTAGTTCGAAGCCCTCGCCGTAGGCTTGCATCAGCGCGTACTCGACGCCGTTGTGGATCATCTTCACGTAGTGGCCCGAGCCCGCGGGGCCCATGTGCTCGTGACCGTCGGGACCGGTCGCGACGGCGTCGAAGACGGGTGTCAGTTCGTCGTAGGCCCACTCGGGGCCGCCGATCATCAGCGAGAAGCCGAGTTTCGCCCCCGCGGGCCCACCCGAGGTCCCACAGTCGAGATATGCTGCGGGACAGGATTCGGCGCGCCGGACGGAGTCCTCGAAGTAGGAGTTGCCACCGTCGACGACGACGTCGTCCGAATCGAGGTGGGTCTCGAGTTCGTCCAGCGTCGCGTCGACGGCCTCGCCCGCGGGGACCATCAGCCAGATCCGTTTCTCCTCGCCGAGCCGATCGACGAGATCCGCGATCGAGTCCGCCGGCTCGGCGCCCGCATCGGCCGCGGTCGCGACGGCTTCCGGTTCGAGATCGTAAGCGACGACGTCGTGACCTGCCTCGAGGGTTCGGTCGACGACGATCTGTCCCATGCGTCCGAGTCCGATTACGCCCAGTTGCATAGAGGCCACTCGGCGGGGGTCGGTGGTAGTGGTTGTGATTTCGGGCCTCCGCGATTACACACTCGAGTCGAGATCGAACGACCCGCAGTCACCGGAGGGACCGACGGACGCCGAGACCGAACGACTCGGCTGGGTCATGTCGGAGATTCGGTACAGGAGACCGTCTTAGTGCAGCGGTTCCTCGAGTCGGGCCCAGCCGATCGCGTCGAGGACGACGACGTGGTCGCCGTACCGAACGTAGACGCCGTTGTACTCGTGGCTGGATCCATCGTAGTAGGGGAGCGATTCACGGATCGTGTCGACGACCGACCAGGCACCGTCGCGCTCGAGGGTGACGTGTTCCCACTCCTTGCGGGCATCGTTGCGGACGGCGCGTTCGATCGCACGGCGTGCGCCGGGGATCTCGGCCAGTCGCTGCGAGGTCGCATCGACGAGGGTCACCCCGTCGGGTACCTCGTCGTGCCCGACGATTCGCGCGCCGAGGTCGGCTTTCGACCGTGACGGGCGATCGACCTCCTGGCCCGAGCGAAGCACGTAACCGGCAACCGCCGCCGCCCCGACCGCCAGCAGCGACAGCGCCATTTCTTTACCCCTGATCATCATGGGAGTACCTTACAGTAACTGACTAAGTATCTTTCGCAAGAATGTATCGATTCTGTCGACACTCGAACGACGGAATTCGTAAGAACGTGAAGAGGAGTCGCCGGAAATGGCACCGTCAGAGGAGCCGTGGCACGTTCGGAATCGCACCGGCAACGACGAACAGCGCGATACCGACGATCGCCGCCACCCGATACAGCGGCAGAGCGTCGCTTGCGGGTTCGCGCAGTTTCTTCCCGTTGAGTCCCGCCTCGAGTCGCTTGGCACCGATCTCGACTAAGGCAGCCAGGATCGCCCAGAGGACGACCATCGCGAGCACGAGGTGACCTCGAGTCGAACCGAAGAGGCTTTCGACAGTGTAGCCCGTCCCAGCGAGGTGACCACCCGTCAGGAGCAAGACGAGCGCGCTCACGCGCGAAATAGTGGTCAACTTTCCGGAGATCGTCTCGAGGGGTTTCGTCGTGTTGAACGCGCCGTCGCGGGCGAGAGGCAACACGACGAACGCGACGTAGAAGACGCTGCCGGCCCAGATCGCGGCAAACACCAGATGAACCGTCTGGGCGACGAACGTATCAACCATACCGAGTTCCTCGGCGGGTGGCAGTATCAGCGTTCCGACTCGCGGCTGGCGCGATCACAAGCGGGCGGTCGAGTTGCTCGTCCCCGTATTACTCGACCCAGTCGGGCAGCCACGCGACCAGTCGCCGCCGGAGTGCGGTGTAGGCGAGCGTGATGGCAAGTCCGACGACGACGACGGTAGTGACCCAGCCGTCGAAGACCAACAGCGTTGGGATGGCAAGCGCGACGGCGAGGACGGCGTCCTCGGGGGCGCCATCGTAACGGATCCAGCGCCGTGGGCGGATCCACCGGCCGCGAACGTGGTCGTAGACGGCTCGCTCGCTCCGATCGTTCCAGGGATCCATCTCGGGGCCGCCGCCGATGGCGTCGCTTCCGGCGTGGAGCCACGCGGCGACGGTAAACGCAGCGACGGCGACGGTGAGACTCGAGGGTGTGACCGCGGCGAGTCCGGCTGCGGGAACGGCGACGGCGCCTCCGGCGACGGGAAAGTGAAACGTCCGCCGGTGCGTGCCGACGAAATCGAAGTCGGGTGCGAGCCCGCCCAGTATCGCGCCGGCGGCAAGCGACGTCGCAAACTCCGGATAGTGGATAGCAACGGGGGCGACGACAGCGAGGCCGGCGAATACGTGAGTCGTCGCCATCATGTGTACGAACGACTCCGGTAGGAACGGTCAAAAGCGTGTCCGAAACGACCCGCTATCGTACGGACTGCTGTACCGGTTTCCCGCCGATCGCCAGGACGGGGTCGGCGATCGGCAGGGCGTGACGACAGGCGACCGTATCACTCGAGGTTTTCACGCTGGTAGCTTCCGTCGTAGACGTCCTCGTGGTCGGCTTCGGCCAACACGAGCTGGGCGATCCGGGCGCCGCGTTCGATCTCGATATCGTGGTGGACCTGCAACAGTCCCTCGCCACGGCCCTCGTAGCCGGCGTCCCACACCGCCGTGTTCAGCATACAGGAGTTACGCAGCAGCGACGATCGGGGGTAGACGAAGCCGACGTGCCCCTCCGGAATCCGCAGCTGTTCGCCGTACCGGACTACGTAGGCCCCTTTAGGCAGATAGTAGGTGTCGGGATCTTTCTGCTCGAGTTCCTCGAGCGGCCGGGCGACTCGATCGCCGATCTCCTTTCCGTCCCGGCCGATGCGACCCGGCTCGAGTTGCTCAAAGACGATGTCGACGGTGAGGTCGACCCCGTTGGGTTGGATCTGGTCTTCGGTCGTCGGCGAGACGTGCTCGCCGACGAACGTGCCGGCGCGGAACATGTCCTAACAACGCCGTGGCATCGAGAAAAGCGTGTCCGTTCACTGGCCGTTCGGGTCGGTAGGACGTGGCGGTTGACAGGGCCTCTCTCCCGTTTACTCGGATTATGATATGTATTCATTGTTGGCCAGACGTTCGTCCACTCGACGAGCAAGTTTTGCGCGAAACGTATCGAACTTCATGGTCCGTGGGGGCTGACCCTCATGGAAACACGCTGGATTTATCAGGCAGGACAGCCGAGTTCAGAGTGCTATGGGACAGACTCTCACCGAAAAGATCCTCGACGACCACCTCGTCGAGGGCGAACTCGAGACCGGCGAGGAGATCGGGATCGAGATCGACCAGGTGCTCACACAGGACACGACCGGTACGATGGTCTGGCTCCAGTTCGAAGCGATGGGACTGGACGAGGTCCAGACCGAGATCGCAGCCCAGTACTGCGACCACCAGACATACCAGTTCGACTTTAAGAACACTGACGACCACCGCTTCCTCCGTTCTGCGGCCGGCAAATACGGCGCTTACTTCTCTCGCCCCGGCAACGGTATCTGTCACAACGTCCACCGCGAGAACTTCGCGGCCCCCGGCAAGACGCTGCTTGGCTCCGACAGCCACACGCCGACCCCCGGCGGACTCGGCGAACTCGCGATCGGCGCCGGCGGGATCGACGTCACCGTCGCCATGGGCGGCGCTCCCTACTACATCGAGATGCCCGAAATCGTCAACGTCCGCCTCGAGGGTGAACTCCCCGAGTGGGCCACGGCGAAAGACGTCATCCTCGAGTTGCTGCGGCGCCTCTCCGTCAAAGGCGGCGTCGGCAAGATCCTCGAGTACACGGGCCCGGGCGTCGAGACGCTCACCGCGCCCGAGCGGATGACGATCACCAACATGGGTACCGAGCTCGGCGCAACGAGTTCGATCTTCCCGACCGACGAGCAGACGGAAGACTACCTCGAGCGCGTCGGCCGTGGCGACGAGTACGTCGAGCTCCAGCCCGACGACGACGCCGAGTACGACGACGAGATCGTCGTCGATCTCTCGGACCTCGAGCCGCTGATCGCTCAGCCGTCGATGCCCGACAACGTCGTCCCCGTCAGCGAAGTCGAGGGCGAGTCCGTCGAGCAGGTCATCGTCGGTTCCTGTACCAACGGTGGCTACGAGGACATCCTCCCCGCCGCGAAGATGCTCGAGGGTCGCGAGGTCGACAAGAAGACCGAGATGATCGTCGCGCCCGGCTCCAAGCAGGCCTCCGAGATGCTCGCCCGTGAGGGGTGGGTCGCGGAGATGATGGCCGCTGGCGTCAATTTCTCCGAGGCGACGTGTGGTGCCTGTATCGGCATCGGTCACGTCCCCGCCTCCGATTCGGTCTCGCTGCGGACCTTCAACCGCAACTTCGAGGGCCGCTCGGGTATCGAAGACGACAACGTCTACCTCTGTTCGCCGGAAGTCGCCGCCGCCGCGGCGATCAAAGGCGAGATCATCGATCCGCGCAACCTCGCGGAAGAAGAGGGCGACCTCGAGGCCCCCGGCGTCGAGCTTCCCGACGAGTACGACGGCTCGAAGACCGACCTCATCACGCCCGAAGAGGCCGTCGACGACGAGCTCGTCAAGGGCCCGAACATCGGCGACGTCCCGCTGCGTGACGAACTCGGCGACGATATCGAAGGTGAGGCCCTCCTGAAGATGGAGGACAACATCACGACCGACCACATCATTCCTGCGACCCAGGACATCCTGATGTATCGGTCGAACATCGACAAGCTCTCGGAGTTCACCCTCTCCCGCGTCGACGACACCTTCGCCGAGCGCGCGTCCGAAGCCGACGGCGGCGTCCTCGTCGCCGGCGAGAACTACGGTCAGGGCTCCTCCCGGGAACACGCCGCGATGTGTCCGATGTACCTCGGCATCGAGGCCGTCCTCGCACAGAGCTTCGCACGCATCCACCGTGCGAACCTCTTTAACTTCGGGATCGTTCCGCTGACGATCGACGAGGACACCTACGAAGAGATCGACCAGGGCGACGAGATCGAGATCGTCGACGACGTCTACGATGGCGTCACTTCCGGTCAGGAAGAGTTCACGGTCCGCGTCAACGGCGAGGACGAGTACACGGCCGTCCTCGACGCCTCCGAGCGCGAGCGCTCGATCCTCGCGGCCGGTGGCAAGCTCTCCTGGACGAAAGAGCAGGCCGAAAGCGGCTCCGGCGCTGCACCCGCCGACGACTGATCGGCTACTCAGCGTCACCACGACGAGTCGTCGTTCCCGACGTTCTCCATTTTTCGACGCGCAGACAGCGACCCTGTCTCGACCGACAGACTTCGGTCCGTAACCGCGGCCAAACGGTGTCCGGTGATCGTCATCGTCATCCGTCCGTGTCCGCTACCGCGAGTGAATGTCGACAGGATACGAACACGCCGGCTATCGTCGTCTCTTCGACGCGGACGGTCTCACCTTCGGTGCCGGATTTCCACTCACCGGCGCGAACCGTTCGACGCCCGACGTCTCCGAAGAACTCCGACTCGCGCGCCATGCAGAGTCGGTCGGCTTCGACGGGCTCTGGGTCCGGGACGTCCCGACCTACTGGCCGAAGTTCGGCGATGCAGGCCAAACGTTCGACGTCTGGCCGTGGCTCTCCCACGTCGCCGCACACACCGACGATATCGCGCTTGGCACTTCGAGTGTCGTCCTCACGCTTCGGCATCCGATTCACGTCGCCAAGTCGGCCGCAACGGTCGATCAGCTTTCGGACGGGCGACTCGTCCTCGGGGTTGCCTCCGGCGACCGTGATCCCGAATACCCCGCGTTCGACGTCGACCGCGAGGAACGGGGCCGGCTGTTTCGCGAGCGGTTCGAGGCGCTCCGAACGCTGTGGGGCGAGGCGTATCCGGAACTCGAAGGGGAGTGGGGTCGTCTCGAGGGCGATCTCGACGTCGTTCCGAAACCGACCGCGGAGACGATTCCGCTGCTTCCGACGGGCAACGCCCGCCAGACGCGGGGCTGGATCGCCGACCACGGCGATGGCTGGCTGTTCTATCACCTGCCCGAGCGCACGCTCGAGGACTACATCACCGACTGGCGCGAGACCGCAGGCCAGAAACCGTTCGCGATCGCCGTCCGGGTCGAGTTGGCCGACGAGCCGACGGCCGAGCCCGAGCCGTTACATCTCGGCTTTCACGCCGGTATCGAGTGGTTCCGCGATTATTTCGATCGACTCGAGGGCTACGGGCTCGATCACGCGATCGTCGGGATCGAAAACGACGACGCGGAGTGGGCGGTATCGACGTTCGCCGACGAGATTATCCACGGCCGGTAGCGTCGGAGCGCTCTCCTCGAATGCCGGAACGGTGTGCGTCTTCCAGTAATCCGTTATACGGTCTCCTGTAGTCAATTACCGCCGATCGCCGACCCCGGTCCTGGCGATCGGCGGGAAACCGGTACAGCAGTCCGTATCAGCCGTTGCTGTCGTCCAGTTGTGCCAACGAGATCGGGATCGTGGTCGTCGTCTCGGTCTCGACGGTCGTGTCGGGATCGACCTCGACGACGACCGATCTGGCGGTCCCGGTATGGTGGTCGACGGCCGTCTCGGATTCCGTCTCGATGGACCGACTGTTGGGTTCCGTCTCGACGTCGACCGCGACGTCCCCGGCCGCTCTCGTGTCGATCTCCCGTTTGTCGCGTTGGCCGTGATCCGACCTGGTGGACGCGGCTGTAGCCGCCGGTCGCCCGCTTTCGTTTAGCTCCGTGAGTCCCTGTATGTCGAGTCGAAGCGCCTGCTCTGGCCGACACGGGACGTCCGTTACGAAACGCGAATCGCTGGCGAGACACGTGGTTGTCTCGATCCGTATCAGTTTCTTCCCGTCGTCTACGACGTGTCGAACGACGATCACGGCGCTTTCGAGCACCGAGATTCGTGCGACGACGTTCGACTCGAGTGTGAACGGACGCGCTGCCTCGATCAACGTACTGTCGCCTTCGGCGGTGACGGTAAGCGTCGCGTCTTCTCGCTCACCGTCCAATGGTACGTGCTCACACCAGTCGAAGTCGACCGCGAGGTCGGCGCTTCGTTCGCCGGGGACCAGCGTCGTCGTCATTCGGTCGGTCGTCCCGGCGTCGTCACCTCGCTCGAGTCGGACGCCGGACCCCTCGAGTGCGAGATCGACGGTAATCGGTTCGGCCACCTGATTCGTTACGGTAAATTCCGTCGGTGGTCGGCGCGGCGCCCCCTCGAAGAGCACGCCGCCGTCTTCGAGGCCGTCCGCCGTCAACCCGAGGTAGGCGTCTCGATCACCGACGGTATCGACGGTGAACTCACGTTCGGCTTTCGTACTCGAACTCCCCAGCGTGTCGACGGCGAGTACGCTACTCGAGCCAGCGATCAGCGCCAGCGCAGCCCGCCTCGTTCGTTTCATGGTCGGTTATCGTAGAGCGGTCGTATCGGACGCAAGCGGTCGTGGTCCCGTTTCGGCGTCGGTCATCGGTCACCTAACTCGTCGTACTCGAGTGTGGTTCCCGGCGGATCAGTACCGATCCCGAGTCGATTGCGTCGGGCGAGATATCGATGTGCCAGCGCCGACACGCCAAGCGTGACGACGACGAACACCATCCACGCGGACGTCGAAAGGAGCGAAAACGGCCAGAACTCGAGTGTGGCACCGGTCAGTACGATCGCGATGAGCGTCGTCAACCCGAGGTAGTAGTCACTCCAGGGAATCTCGCGGCCCCGGACGACGTCCATGTAGATTTCGACGTCCTCGAGGGTCGACGTCGGCTCGACCGTCCCACGATCGCGATCGAAATCGACGACACCGGCTGTATCGAGCTTCGGTAGGTGTGTCTGCTGGAGCGCGGTATAGACTCGCTTTCGGTCGGTACTCGAAACCTCGTCGAACGCGTTGCCATCCTCCCAGGCGGCGATCCGTTGGGCCAGCGTCCCGATATCGACCGTTCGGTCGGTATCGGTCTGCATGAGCGTATGCAGGATGTAGCGCCGCCGCTGGTTCGAGAGTAGTTCGAATAGCTCGTCTTCGGTGAGCACACCGCGGTTTGACTGCGATTCCGTTGAGTCCCCGAACTGCTGTGCTTGACAGCCCCCCATTCAGTTCAATAGAGCAACACTTCATACATAAAGCCATTGGAAATTTCATCTCACAACGTTGGGGTTCTCACTAAAATGGCCCAGTTATCGATTGTGAAAACAGTCGCTGAAAGTCCTCACAGTGTGATGATCTCTGGATAGCGGTACTGAACGACCATCTGCTGTGCTATGTCCGAATACGTACTGGTAAGCGAGTCAACCGGTCGTAGCAGACCGGACGGTGGCTTCAAGCCGACGTTTTCACCCTCTCAACCTCGTCGATACGATCTCGCGGCGCGATCTCGAGGCCGTTGACCCCGGGTCAACCGACCGTCGACTCGATGGGGTCTCGGTCCGTCGACTATTGACCGATAGTCAACGCTGCTCGGAATCGTCTCCACGTCTGTATTACAATATCCCTTGCCAGTCATCGATGAGATGTGATCCCCGCGACGGGGATCGGGCGGGCGACGGCCTCGAGTCGGACCGTGACGTGACGTCGGCGCCCGTGAACACGATACGACAACGGAGAATCCAACCATGCAACGACGCAAATTCGTCATCGGAATGGGAGCACTGGCATCGGGAGCAGCTGCGGCCGTCGGTACGGGCGCGTTCTCGAGCGTGACCGCGACACGAGACGTCGAGGTCGAAGTCGCTGACGACGCCTCCGCCTACCTGCGACTCGAGGGCAGCGGTGGCGATAACTCGGAGTACGTTACCGACGACGGAGACGGCGGAACGCTAGAAATACAGCTCAACTCGAGCAACGAAACCGAGGCAGGTGGTGAGGGTGTCAACCCCGACGCGGTCACGAAGATCGACGATCTGTTCGTCGTCGAAAACCAGGGTACCCAGGAAGTCGATGTGGGTATCACCAAGACCGGTGACAATGCAGGGCTCGTCGAGTTCTATCCCGACGATGGCGACTACGACAGCACTCCACTTTCGGACAGCGACGAGACACTCGAAGCCGGTGGGAGCACATCGGTCAGCATCAAAGTCGACACGGAAGGTGAAGACGTCGATAATGAAGACGAACTGCTCGAGTCAGTGACCTTCAACGCGGACGCATCGAACTAGCCGAGTTGAAACGTCATGCAACGACGTAAATTCGTCTTGAGTGTCGGCGCGCTCGCCGCCGGTGGCAGCCTCGCGCTCGGAACCGGCGCGTTCAGCAGCGTCGAGGCCGAGCGTGACGTCGCCGTCACCGTCGCCGACGATGCAAGTGCATATCTCGGTATTCAACCCGGTGACGGACCGAACGGCAACTACGTCGATACGACGGCCAGCGACGCGCTCGCGATCAATCTCACTGGCGACAACGACAATATCGGCGACGGACTCGCCGGTGGCGAAGGGCTGAACGCGAACGCGGCGACGGCGATCGACGATCTGTTCACGATCCAAAACCAGGGTACCCAAGAGATCGACCTCGAGGTCACGCCACTGGCGTTCGGTGATGTGGACTGGCTCGATTTCGATGGCGTTCTTGGCGTTCTTCTGGCGCCACAGGCTGGAGAAATCGACATCGAAGTCGAATGGGGGATTCCGCCGTCGATGAACGTTATCTCCCTATCGACGCTGTCACCCGGCGACGAAATCGACTTCGGTCTCGTAGCGTTTGCGCTTCCTGAAAGCGCAGTCGACTCCGTCATCGTCGACGACGAAATCGAAATCACCGCGGAGGAGAGCTAATCATGTCAGACACACCACCAACGCTCAGTGACTACGAGGAACTGATGGATGGCGACGGGTTCGATCTGGATGGTCAGGATCTGGACAGGGAAACGATCAACACGGAACTGGAGCGACTCTTCACCAGTCAGTAGCGACACACCCACAACCTACCTGTGGGATCGCCGGACGGCATGAGGAACCGTACGACAACTGTGGCTGCCCGCAGGTATCGGCCTCCAATAGGAACGTCTGTTCCTATTGAAGAAATCGCAATATTTTAATTAGGTAAGTTACATAACCTGTGTTATAGGTGGGTGACTGTAGCTGCTGTAGGTGGTGACGAATGATTCGATGGGGGGTAAGACGGGGTCTACAGGCGCTGCTAGCCCTTGTTTTCGTCGCACTCATCGCCGGACAAATACTTGGACAGCCGATTCTCCTCGGGTTCGTCGAGACGGGAAGTATGGAACCGACGATCGAGACCGGCGATGGGTTCGTCGCCATTCCGAGTGACGTGGCTGGGCAGCCAGAGCCCGGGGACGTCGTCGTTTTCGAGGCCCAGCAACTACACGGCGGCGGGCTGACGACCCACCGAATAGTCGAAGAGACAGACCGAGGCTACGTCACACGGGGCGACGCAAATCCATTTCCGGATCAAGATGGTGACGAGCCATACGTCCAGGACGAACAGATCGTCGCAGTCGCCTGGCAACCGTCCGACGAAGTCGTTACTGTTCCGTCTCTCGGAACGGGGGTGATGGTGACCAGTAACGCCCTCGAGAGCGTTCAAGTCCGACTCGCGACTGCGTCCGGTATCAACTCACTCCATGGAACCGGTGGGCTGGCGTATCTCGTGCTCGGACTCTCTATCGGCCTTTATGTCGTCGAGACGATTCGCGAGCGACGTGAAACGTCCACCAAATCACGTCTGGCCCGTGACGATGAAACCGAACGCCTCAACTCGCGACTGCTCTGTGCGACGTTTGCGCTGCTGGTCGTCGTCGCCGCAGCAGGGGCGATGCTCGTCCCTGCCGGAACGCAGTCGTACGGCGTCGTCAGCGCCGAGTTCGACTCCGAACAACCATTGATGATCGAACAGGGCACTACCGAAGACGTCCCATACAGCGTCTCGAACGGTGGCATCGTCCCTATCATTTCCTACGTCGAGGCCGGAAGCGACCGCGTTGCACTCGACGCCGAACGGACGGCTGTCGGACCGCGCGATACCGACGACGTAACGATGTCGATAACGGCACCCGAAGCGACCGGACACTACCCGACCTACGTCACCGAGTACCGGTATCTCCACGTGTTGCCGCTGCCGCTCATCGACGTTCTCTACGACGTCCACCCCTGGGTACCGTTCCTGGCGATCGTGTCGCTGCTTGGCGGCGGAACGTACGGCCTCGGTCGCCTCCTCCTCGGATCAGCGGATCCACGCTCGAGGCGCAAATCGGTTCGAGACCGCGGTCGGAAGATTAGCCGTCCTTTCAAACGTCACTGAGACATGCTATCACAACCTGCTGACACGGACGAGACAGACGAGACAGCACACGAGCGACGGCTGCGAGTTCGGGTCTTCTTGATGGAGTATCGAACCGCACTCCTAGTCGCCTTCGTCCTCCTGTTCGCGCTGGGAGCGTGGGTGACCTACGGCGCCTACGCCGACCCTGGCGAGGAGACCGACCAGCGACTCGAGCACGCCTGGACTGCGACCGGAGAGCTCTCCCACGAGGCGACCGTCACCGAGTCGACGGCCGTCTTCCCGAACGGGACCGTCCTCCAGAACGAACCGGTGTACTACACGTCGATCACACCGGAACTCGAGGGCGAGTTCGTCGGCGGTTACGAGGGAGAAACCGCCGAGGACGTCGCCGTCGACGTATCCGTCGACCTCGTCTATCGAGCCGTCGATTCCGAGGACGGGACCGTCTACTGGAGCCAGCGAGAGACGGTTGGGTCCGCGAGCGAACCGACCGTCGCCCCGGACGACTCCGTCACCGCCGCGTTCGCCGTCGACGTGACCGACGTCGCGGCGTCGATCGACGAGATCGAGGCGGAGCTCGGTGCCAGTCCCGGCGAGACCGAGATCTACCTCGAGATCGATCGAGAAATCGAGGGAACGATCGACGGAGAGTTTCTCTCCGCTGGCGACCAGTATACGGTCGACCTCGAGTACGACGGCGACACCTACGAAGTCGTCGACGGCGGTGACGGCGCGTACGACGAGACCCGTGAGGAGTACGAGACGGTGACGGTACCCGCGACGGTCGGCCCGCTGCGGTCGATCGGCGGGCCGCTGGTGGCGTTGCTCGGGCTGGCTGGAGCCGGCGGCCTGGCGATCGCTTCGTGGCGACTCCCCGAGCCGACGGCGGCCGAGCGGGAGTGGCTGGCCTATCGGGACGATCGCGACGAGTATGCGGAACTGATCACGAACGTCCGGCTACCGGCGTCCAAGTCCACCTTCGCGTTCGACGAAACGGAAGACGACGGCGCCACGACCGCGAACGAATCGACGGCTCCCGAATCCGCGACCGTCGATTCCCTCGAGGAACTCGTCCAGTTCGGGATCGACGTGGGGGCTGCGGTCGTCTTCGATCGGCGAGCCGAGCGATACGTCGTCCACCATCGGGGGATCGCCTACGTCTACGAACCACCCTCCCTTCGGCCCACCCAGGCAAGCGACGAGCGTCCGGACGCCGACGCCGGCGACGATTCCGACACCGGTACCGATCTCGATCGCGACACGGAGACGTCGACCGACGGGTTCGACGCGTTCGAGACGGCCGAAGCGGCCGAGGTGGACCGTGAGAGTGAGATGGAGACAGCCGGGGAAGGAGAACCGAACGAGCGGCCGGACGACACCGAAACGGACGCAGCGACGTACCGCGACTAGGACGGTCCCAGCGAGGGCGTTCCACTGACGTGTTGACTCGCTGGGCGCGATCGGTTCGCTCTCGAGGGCGGGGTCCACGTCTATCACCACTGGCGCGACCGATCGTCGAATAGTGCTGTCCAACAGTATGAGCAGACGACAGCCGAGACCGCTCTCAGCCGTCGTTCGGCGCGTCCGTGGACGGCTCCTCGCTGTCGCCGTCTGCCGCGCGCTCGCGTAGCCGTCGTTTTTGCCGGCGTTCGGTCACGTGGTCGATACCGTCGGCCAACTCCGTTCTGACTTCGTCCTCGAAGGCGGCGGTCTCCTCGAGGAACTCACTCGAGAACTCCTCGACGAGTTCGAACGTCCACTGGTCGCTGATCGCACCCGCGGGAAGGTGCTCGTCACGGAGTTCGTCGGCCCACTCTTCGTGGCCGGCCTCCCGGAGCGCGTCTTCGGCGTCGCTCATCCGGTCCATCGCGTGGCCGAGTTGATGGTGAAACTCCAGGAGGGAGCCGTACGCCCGGTGGATATACTCGATACCGAGTTGCATCTCGTGGAGGGCCGTTTCCTCGGCATCGTCTAACTCGAGATCGTCGGGGTCGGTCGCCATAGCCGTTCGACGACGGACGCGATGAAAGTAGTTGCAGGCCCGGCAACGGCTTCCGACTCTCGACGACGCGTGGGCCAAAACACTATCGTCGGTTCGATATCTAGGTCAGCGTGAACGCGATGGCGATACTCGACGAACTCTCGGGCTACGAGTTCGAGGATCTGATGGAGGACGTGTTTCGACACCTCGGGTACGAGAACGTTCGGCAGTCGCCGCGGACGGCCGACGAGGGACGGGACATCCTGATGGAGGAGGTCGTCGACGGCCGTCGCCGGGCAGTCGTCGTCGAATGTAAGCATACGGACTCGGTGAGCCGTCCGGTCATCCAGAAACTCCACTCCGCGGTCGCGACCTACGACTACGATGGGCCGGTTCGGGGCATGGTGGTAACGACCGGCCGCTTTACTGGACCGGCACGCGAGTACGCCGACGAGTTGGGGGCGCGAGTCGATGGCGGCGTCGAACTACTCGACGGGCAGGACCTCCGGGAGATCGGCGAAGAGATCGGGATGGACCTCTACAACGGCCGGATCGAGATCCTCTGTGAGGAGGCGTTGCGCCCGACTCATCCCACCGCCAGCCGCGACGCCCCGGTCTTCGAGGCCGTCCGCGAGATCGACAACCTCGAGGCCGCGACGATTCCGACGCCGGAAACGCGCCTCGAACTCGAGCCGACGGTGACGGTCACTGCACGGACGAACGCGACGTTCGAGACGTCCGTCGGCGTCATCCACCGCGTCGACGAGACGAACGACCTGGTGATCCACGCTGCCCGCGACACACCGCGGGTTCCCGACGGGGAGGTCCAGTCGCTCGTGGCGACGCCCAACGCACCCCGGATCGACCTCGAGGACGAGCGTCGGAACCTCGAGCGGACGTTCGACGCGGTCGAGCGCAAGCGGTTCGGCCAGACCGAGACGGAGTACAAGGAGTGGGCGGTCGAGCGGCTACGACAGGCACACACGACGACGGTCCACTATACGGGCGACAACAACGTCGACTACGAGAAGACCTGTACGCCCTCTCGGTCCGACGTCATGGTCCACCAGATCGATCCCGTCTATCTTCCCTCCGTCCGGTCGCGGCTCCCGCTTGGCGAGTACGACTACCGCTACGAGTACTACGCCGCCGGCCCCTCGCGGTCGACCACGAGAAACGACCTCGAGGAGTGCGTTCACTGTGGGACCGGAGCGGGGACGCTCACCTACTGTGCCAACTGCGGCAGTATCAACTGCGAGGACCACATCGAGACGGAGCGAATCGAGGGCGAACCGGTCTGTACCGGCTGTGCCGTGACCGAACGGTTCGCGTTGAAGACGAAGTACTTCTACGACGAGGACAACCTCGAGGCCTTCCGCGCGGAGTACGACGAGATGGCGCTCCACGAGAAGGCAAGAGAGAACGTTCCCCTCGCGGTCGGTGTCGTCCTCGCGGCGCTGTTTGCCGTCCTCTTCGTCGTGGGGTCGGTCGGCATCGTCTGATACGGTCTCCGGTACCGATTTGCCGGCACGACCGCAGGGGTCGCGGTCGCGTCGGGAACGACGGACGTAGACCGTTTTACCGACGACCGCGCTCGACACCGCATCACAGCAGCGTCGCAAAGTCGTGGGCGAACGCCTCGACTTCCTCCCAGTCGGTGTACTCGTAGTCCCTGGAGGTGTCGGTATCTCCGCCTTCCTTCCCGACGACCCGTCGCATCAGGAACCGTTTCAGCAGGCCGTACTCGCTGTATTTCAGCGCACCCCCGACGAGCAGCGTCGTGTCCGGGTCCCAACCAGTCTCCTCGAGGAAGTCTTCGAGGATCTCCCGAACGGGCTCCCGATCGGCCGGATCGGGGTGGGCTGCAGTCAGACTCACGGAGAAAAACGCCGACGGGCATCGATTCAGCGTCGTCCGGTGATCACGAACGAACTGGTCGATGGCGGTCTGGTGCGATCCCATGTGGATCGACGCGCCGACGACCACGCCGTCGTACTCGCCCGGATCGAGCCCCGATGGTGGGTGTTTCGCGTGGACGAGATCCGTGTCGTGGCCGTCGGTCGCGAGCACGTCACCGATTCGTTCGGCGATCGTCGCCGTCTGTCCCTCACTCGTGGCATAACAGACGAGCACGCGGGCCATCAACGGCCACCTCGAGCGAATGCGGATGCTGTCTGGCTGGCCTCGACGTCGGCTCGACACGCGAACGCGAACATACGGGTCGTTCGTCGAACAACCCTATCAAACGGTGGTTGCCACAGCGAATGCGGATCGCCGACGGCCCGCCGGTTAGCGATCGGGTTCGTCCTCGAGCAGCGACCGCGAGGAGTTCGCGGCGATCAGCAGGCCGCTGACGGCCAGCGCAGCCGTCGTGACAAGCGGGCTCAACAGGCCGGCCAGCGCGACGGGGACGACGATCGCGTTGTAACCAAGCGCCAGCCCGAGGTTCTGGACGACGCGTCGTCGGGCGTTTCGCGCGAGCGCAAAGGCACGTTCGACGGCGGCGAGGTCATCAGAGACGATCGCGAGGTCGGCCGCGTCGGCGGCCAGCGCCGTCCCGCCACCCAGTGAGATACCGAGGTCAGCCGCCGCAAGCGCCGGCGCGTCGTTGGTTCCGTCGCCGACCATCGCCACTCGCTTTCCGTCGCCGAGCCGGCGGATCGCCGCCGTCTTGGCAGCCGGCGAGGCGTTCGCGAAGGCGTGTGTTACCGCCGAGTGCTCTCGGAATCGACTCGCCGCGGCGTCGTCATCCCCGGTGAGCACGACGACGTCGACGCCGCTTTCGGCCAGTGCCGTCACCGTCTCCGCCCATCCAGTTCGGGGTTCGTCGCCGACGACGACCAGCCCCTCCGCCCGACCGTCCCGGCCGACGAGGACGGGTAGATGTCCCTCAGTCCGAGCCTCGGTGATCCGCTCCTCGAGGCCGTCCTCGGGGATCCAGTCGCGTTCGCGAAAGAGATCGGGATGGCCGACGAGGACGCGATGCCCGTCGACGGTGGCCTCGACGCCGGTCGCGTGGCGCTCGAACTCACGGACCGGTCCCGAGATCGGCTCGTCGGTGATGCCGCCATCGGACCGCGTCGGGTCGTCGGTGGGCCCCCGGGAGTCTTCGTTGCTGTCGGGACCGTCGGAACCCGTATAGGCGTCCGCGATCGCCGCCGCCGCTGGATGCGACGCACGTTGTTCGATCGCGCCTGCCGCCCGCAACAGGTCCTCGGGTGCGTCGGCCTCGAGGACGCGCATCTCGCCGGTCGTCAACGTTCCAGTCTTGTCGAAGACGACGATGTCGACGTCGCGCAGCCGTTCGAAAACGCTCTCGTCGAAGACGACGATCCCACGCTCGAGCGCGTCGCGGACGCTCGAGGCGATCGAGCAGGGAGTCGCGAGGCCGAGCGCCCACGGACTGATAACGACGATCGCCAGGAGGACGGCCGCCGCGCTCTCTATCGTGGTTGCGTCGGTCGACGCGGACACGAGACCGACGACGATGGCAGCGACGACGACGACAGGGAGGAGGAGTCCGGCGAGCGTGTCGGCACGGCGCTGGACCCCGTGGTCGACGCTCTGGAGATTCCAGACGGTTCGGGTCAGCCCCTCGATGCTGCTCGTCGTTCGCTCGCTGACGTCGACGACCGCGGCGTCGTCGGTGACGACCGAGCCCCCGATCACCCGATCGCCCTCGGTCTTCGAGACGGGGAGCGATTCGCCGGTGACGATCGCCTCGTCGATCGTACAGGTTCCCTCGGCGAGCCGTCCGTCGACTGGGACCCGCTCGCCGGCACGGACGAGCAGCCGATCGTCGCTCGTGACGTCCTCGACGGGCACCTCGTCGGTCGTACCGTCGTCCTCGAGAACGCGGGCCGTTCCGACCTGCGAGACCGTGAGGTCCGTCAGCCGGTTCAGTGCCCGCCGTTTGATCGTCTCCTCGTAGAAGACTGCGGCCATCACGACGGCCGCGACGAGGATCGTCAGGTCGTAGTAGATGTCGGGTCGTTGAGCGAAAAAGGAGAGCGTCCCGTAGGCGTAGGCGGCCACGATCGACAGCGCCGCGAGCAGGTGGGTGCTCGGCCGGCGCAGCTTCAGGCTGACGTATGCACCCCGCAACAGCGGCATGCCGGTCAGATAGAGGACGGCACCGGTCAGTACGAAAAACAGCGGCAGGAACAGGAAGCCGTCGAACGTCTCGAACGCCCCTTCGTAGAGTCCGAACAGCCAGTAGTCGGTGTAGTCGGCGAGATACACCGGATAGAACACCGTAAGATAGGGCACCAACAGAAACGAGCCGAAAACGATCCCGACGATGTAACGCATCTCGAGGACGTCCTCGGTGCGTCGCTTTCGCAACCCGTTCATCTCACGGGCCCGACGGGTCGTGTTCGCGTCGTCGCACCCGTCGGTCTCGTCGCCTGGGGCCTCCTCGCGACGATACGCCGTGTAGCCGGTTCGCGTCAGCGCGTCCTCGAGGGCGGCCACGGAGACGCGATCCGGATCGTGATCGACCCGGACCGTCTCCGTGACGTAACTGGCCGCCGCGTCCGCGACGCCATCCTGGCTCTCGGCGACCGCCTCGAGGTAGGACTCACAGAGCGCCGAGTGCATACCGTCGACCCGAAAGAACGTTCGCTCGAGTCTCTCATCACCGGTCTCGTCGGTGGCCGGCCCCGCTACGTCCACGCTCGGAACGGGACCGTCGCCGTCGGCCGTTCCGAGGGCGTCGGCGATCTCCCGACAGCCACGCGAACAGAACGGCCCGTCGGTACCCGACCCGTCGGCGGTGGTGTCTGCGGCCGCGCCACACAGCCGACAGCGATCGGTCCCAGGTTCGTGATCGCTCACTACGTGGGTCTCCACCCTCGAGTGTCATAATAGTCACCAATCGTCGTTCGGCTGTCCCGATCGATCGCTCGGGCTGTCGCTATCCGCGCTCGAGAACCGTCCCCGACTCGCCGACTGCGACCGTCCGATTCGAACCGATCGAGACCGACAGCAGGGGTGTCGAGACGTCGGGATCGGACCGGTCCCACGCCGCGGTCGGCCCGTCGCGCTCGTAGACGTGGCCGTCGTCGGCACACACCGCCGTCCGCTCGTCGCGGCGAGCAATCCCCGAGAGCACCCCGTCGAGGACCCGATCGGGTGTCCACTGCGTGCCGTCGTAGCGGTGGACGACGCCGTCGTCCGCGCTCACGGGACAGTCTCCCTGACCCGTCGTCGCGACGTCGGTGAGCGTGCCGTCGGCACCCTCGAGTCCGATTCGGTCGAACGAGTCGCCGCCGTCGGTCGTCTCGAAGACGCCGTCGTTGGTGTCACAGCAGTAACCGACGTCGCCGGCGAGTGCGACCCCGCTGAGACTCGATCCGCTTCCGGGTTTGTCGGGCCCCGTCCACTCGAGACCGTCGTCTCGATATCGACCGCGTAACACGGCGCCGGAGCCAGTTATCAGGAGAATCGTCTCCGTGTCGCGTTCCCCGCCGACGGCGACGCCCAGCCAGTTGTCGGTGACGTCCTCGGGAGCCGTGTAGTCGGTGTGACGGCCGGTCGCGGCGTCGATCCGTCCAAGCGAGCCGCTGTCGCCGGCGATCCAGACTGCCTCGCCGGCCGCCGTCGTGTCGACGCCGCGGAGGTCGTTGCCGCCGGCGGCGGGGCCGTCCTCGAGGACGACCGTCCAGTCGTCGCCCGAATCGCCGTTTCGGTCGGTGGCGTCCCGCGAGTCGTCGGTGGCAGCGAGGACGATCCCGCCGTCGCCGACCGCGTAGACGCCGTTCGTTCCGACGACGACGTCGCGCAGCGTCGCATCGGTCGGAACGTCGACGGTGTGCCAGCCGCGTCTCTCCCTCGGTTCCTCGCCGACGGCGGATTCCGCGTCGGCACTCGAGTCGGCCTCGCTGTCTGCCGGCTGTGTGGCCCGTTGGTCCCGACTCCGGTAGCGGAGGTACAACGCGATCGGCGGCACGACGTAGACGGCCAGCGCCAGCGCGGCGAACCAGTTGTGGACGATCGTCAGTGTCCCGAACGCGGTCAAGCCGGCCGTCGCGACGGCGTGAATCCAGGTCCTCGTGTAGGACCGAAAGAACGGAACGAAGCCGTCGGCCTCGAGTCGCGTCTCCTGGGCCGTCATCGGTAACGATCACCCGCGGGGAGTCGTACGGATACTCGCGTTCGGGTTCGGTTCGACAATTCACGGTAGCGTATCGGGCTGGTGGCAAAAAGCGTGGTGCCGGCACGCGCGATGGCACGCCGACGGGACGTTATCGATAGTGGCGGCTCGTCTCGAGGGAGACGCTGAGCACACCGTTGTTGTAGACGGCCTCGCGATCGTCGCCGAAGACGAAGCGACCGGGTGCCGGAACGGTTCGTTCGGTGCGTTCGCCGTCGCGGTCGATCACCAGCCGGAGTCGCTTCGCGCTGGCTTCGACCGTGAGATCGTCGACATCGGCGGGAAAGACGTCGACGACGGCCTCGAGCCGGCCGGCTGATCGATCGTGCGTGAGTCGGAGCGGGAACGGAAACGCTGTGCCGTCGGCATCCGTCGGACTGGTCGCGGACATATGGCGTGGTTCGACTGCGGTCGGAAACGGAACCGCGTGTACGACTGGCGGCTTGATATGGGATGGCGTCGCCCGGCTCGAACCTTAGAGATACCCCAGATCCGCGAGCCGCTCTTTGGTCCCCTCGCGCATCTCGACCGCGTCCGTCTCACCGGCGTCCTCGAGCGGCTCGAACTGCTCCTCGAGTCGGTCGCGGAGCGCCCGAACCCGCTCGGGTTCTCGCTCCGAGAGGTCGGTTCGTTCGTTCGGGTCGGTCCGGAGGTCGTGCAGTCGCTCGGAGCCGTCGTCGCCGCGAACGTATTTGTATTTGCGCGTGCGAGCGGTCCGGAGCCGTCGATCGTACTCGTAGACGTGGTCGGGAAGCTCGCCGAATCGCGCCTCGAGGCGATCGATAGAGGGCTGTGGTGCGACGTACTCGGCGAAGACCGCCTCCCGCGGCTCGGCCGTCGATCGAGGGTGCAGCGATCGTCCCGACCCCTGATCGCGGAGTTCGGAATCGTCGACGCCGGCGGCGTCGAGTACGGTCTCGGGGAGATCGAGCAACTGGACGAGGTCGTCGCGGCGGCCGCCGTCGGTGAAGGGGCCACCGTGACAGACCAGCGGGACCTCTATCAGCGTGTCGTAGAGGTTGTACTGGTGGCCGAAGAAGCCGTGTTCGCCGATGTGCTCGCCGTGGTCGCCACAGACGACGAACAGCGTCTCCGCCCACGTTCCGGCGTCCTCGAGGGCCGCCCTGAGTGTTCCCAGTTGCTCGTCGACGTAGGCGAGTTCGGCCCGGTAGAGACCACGCAGGAGGGCGAACTCGCGGTCGGTGAGCTCGTACTCCTCGCAGTCGAAGGCGCGTGGGTCTTGCCGGATCGCAGTCGCATCGTCGTAGCTCGCACCGGCGGGCAGGAACCGTTCGGCGTACTCCCGGGGTGGATCGTACTCGACGTGGGGTTCGATGAAGTTACAGAACAGAAAAAACGGTTCGTCGTCGTCGCGGTCGGCCAACCAGTTTGCGATCCAGGTCGTCGACCGATCGGCGCCGTCGTCGCCGGCGGGCTGAAACACCTCGCTGTAAAGGATGTTCGCGGCGTTGACCAGCGGATTACCGTCGAAGAGTCGATCTCGTGTGGCCTGCAGCTTCTCCCGGAGGTCCTCACCGCGGACGACCGCTCCCATATCCGCGTCGGACTGGATGTACTGCCAGCCCTTGCGCAAGTCATCGAACCCGCGATGAAAGCCAAACTCCTCGGTGATCCAGGTGTTGTTCGAGACGCCGATCGTCTCGTAGCCCGCGTCGGAAAACGCTTCGGGCAGCGTTCGCAGTTCCGCGTCGAGATAGGTGTGCCCGCCGTGGGTGCCGTGTTCGGACGGGTAGGTCCCCGTGAACATCGACGCGTGCGATGGGAGCGTCCACGGCGCGGCCGCGAAGGCGTTGTCGAACGTCGTCCCCTCCTCGGCGAGTCGGGTCAACGCTGGAGTCGTCTCCGGACCGCTGCTTTTCGCTCGAGCGGTGTCGAGAACGACGAGGACGACGTTTCGAACGGTCGAATGTGACTCCGGATCACGCTCGTTGGACGACGCTGACGTAGTTTCGGAAGGTCCCGCCATGTCTGTCCCTTACTCCACCCCTCGACGGGAAGGTCACCCGCCCCGATTATGCAGGTCGTTCACGATCGTCTCCTGTCCGTCGGACACCGACATTCCCACTCGAGCGAGCATCTCCCTGCAAGGCAAGCGCGAACGCTTACTCGAGTCGTGGCCGTATCCGGCAGCGATGGTGTCGCCGAACGTCGTTTTGATCCACTGCCACGATCTGGGGAAATACGTCGGGTGTTACGGTGCGGACGCCGAAACGCCCCGGATCGACGCTCTCGCAGCTGACGGCGTCCGCTTCGATCAGCACTTCGTGACCGCACCGCAGTGTTCGCCGAGCCGTTCGAGCCTGCTGACCGGTCGCCACCCCCACCAGAACGGAATGTTGGGCCTCGCACACGGAAACTGGGAGGTCGGGCCCGACGAGCAGTTCCTCCCAGCATTGCTCGCCGACGCGGGCTACGAGACACACTTGTTCGGCCTCCAGCACGTCACCGAGCACCTCGAGCGACTCGGCTACGACCGGATCCACAGCGACGAGTCCTTGCGGCCGGATACCTCGCCGTCGGTCCACGAGACGGCCCGCGCTCGAGACGTCTCCGACGACGTCGCGGCGACCCTCGAGGCGGGGGACCACGAGGAACCCTTCTTCGCTTCGGTCGGCTTCTTCGAACTCCACCGTGTCGAGGAAAACGGCGGCTTCGGCTTCGAGGCCGACCGCTACGGTGCGCCCGATCCCGTGGACGTCGAGCCACTCGAGTTCCTCCCCGACTGCCCGGGAATCCGGTCAGACATCGCCGAGATCCACGGCATGGTTTCGGCGATCGACGACGGCGTCGGGACGATCGTCGACGCACTCGAGGATGCGGGACTCTCCGAGGATACCCTCCTCGTCTTCACCACCGAGCACGGGCTGGCGATGCCCCGCGCGAAGGGCTGTTGTTTCGATCCAGGAATCGAGGGGGCGCTGCTGTTGTGCTGGCCGGACGTCCTCGAGTCGGGCCGAGTCGTCGACGATCTCGTGAGCAACGTCGACGTCTTCGCGACGCTGCTCGAGATCGCCGACGCACCCGCTCCCGAGAAACCGATCGCCGGCCGGAGCTTCGCTCCGCTGCTCGGGAACCGCGAGCGCTGGGGCGAGTACGAACCGCGCGACCGACTCTTCTCCGGGATGACCTGGCACGATCGGTACAACCCGATCCGGGCGATCCGCACCGACCGCTGGAAGTACGTGCGGAACTTCTGGCACCTGCCCGCCGTCTACATGACGTCCGACGTCTACTGCAGCGCTGCCGGTCGCGAGGTCCGCGGGGCGTACTACAGCGAGCAACGGCCCTACGAGGAACTGTACGACCTCGAGGCGGATCCGCTCGAGCAGGAGAACCTCGCCGCGGGCGACGACCCGGACGATCCGGCCGTCGTGGCCGTCCGTGATCGGCTTCGCGGGGAACTACTCGAGTGGATGGCCGACACCGACGATCCGTTACTCGAGGGACCGGTGGTACCGAACGACTGGGAAACGGTCCACCCACGCCTGGACGACGATCGAGACGCGACACGGAACTGAACGAATTATGATCTCGCGCCCGAACTCGAGAACCGAATGACTGACGTCGTCAGCCTGGGGAGCGTCAACGTCGATCGAACGTGGGATCTGTCGTCCGACCGAATCCGTGAGTTCGAGCGGCGGTACGACTGGTTTCCGGACGCAGGCGAGACCGTCCGACTCGACGATCGATCACGACTCGTCGCCCTCGAGCGCGACCTCGAGGCCGAGGGCATCCGTCCGCGGACCGTCGTCGGCGGCAAGGGCGCAAACCAGGCGGTCGCGGCGGCGCGTGCACTCGGCGAGGCGACGCTGCTTGGCTGTGTCGGGTCCGACGAACGCGAGTACGGCGTCCGCGAGACGCTCGCCGACCGCGGCGTCGACGTCGATCGGGTCGCCGTCGCCGACCGCGAGACGGGGACCGCGTTCGTCTTCGTCGACGAGACCGGCGAGTCCTGGATCGCGATCGGCGGCGGCGCCAACGACGCGGTCGACGCTGCTTACGTCGATCGTCACGACGACCGAATCCGGCACGCGGACGTCCTTCTCCTCCAAAACGAGATTCCAGCCGCGACGGCCGAACGCGTCCTCGAGCGACTCGAGCGCGACCCCGAGAGCGAGCGGCCGACGATCGTCTGTAATCCCGCGCCGGCAGACGGCGCCGAACCCCTGCTCGATCGTGCGGTCGACGTCGTCGTGGTCAACGAGGCCGAGTACGCGGCCCTCGAGTCGTCCCTCGCCGACTTCGAGGGACCGGTCGTCCGAACCCGGGGTCCCGACGACGTCGTCGTCGAGGATCGCTCCCTCCGAATCACGCCGCCGACTGTCGAGCCAGTCGACGCGACGGGGGCCGGCGACGCCTTCTGTGGCTATCTCGGAGCGCTGCTGGCAGCGGGTGCGACCCTCGAACGAGCGCTCGAGGCCGCCACCGTTGCAGGCTCGCTGACGACCGAGACGGCCGGCGTCGGGAACGCGATACCGGCCCGTAAGCGGGTACGCGACGCACTCGAGAAGCGGTAAGCGGTGCGTGAGCGACTACTGTGTGACGTCAGACGGCGTCCGCGCGAGTCGCCGCTCGAGCGACCTGACGACCAGCTCCCGGTATCGCTCGTAGTCGGCGTCGACGGCGACGCGTCCGTTTGGCTCCTCGCCGGTCACGTCGTTGGCGTCGGCGACCAGCGCACCGCGTGCGAGATCGCCGTCCGCGCCGACCTCGAGGTGATAGACCGACGTCTCCACTACGTCGTCGTCGATGAGGCTCGCGACGACGAGCGCGTCGTGGATCGCCGCCGAATCGATCCCGTAGCGCTCGAGACGGTCGTCCTCGTAGTAGGTGAGCCACGCCTGCAGCGACCGCTCGAGTGGGCCGTCTCCCTCGCTTCCGTCGAGCCCGTCGACGAGTTCCGGCGGGACGGCAGCCCGCTGGGTCACGTCGAGGCCGACGATCGTGGGGTCACAATCTCGGACGACCCGGCGAGCGGCGTGGGGGTCGGAGTGGAAGTTCGCCTCGGCAAGCGGCGTGACGTTGCCGGGGGTAAACGCAGCGCCACCCATGATCACGAGCTCGTCGAGCAGGTCGGGGAGGTCGGGCTCGATCGCCACCGCCAGCGCGACGTTCGTCAGCGGCCCGATCGCCGCGAGCGAGAGGTCGCCCTCGTGGGCCCGGGCCTGCTCGACGATGTACTGTGCGGCGTGTGTCTCGATCGGCCGCGTCGCCGGCCCCGGATCCGGAAGGTCGCCCATGATGCCGCCCTCGCCGTGGACGTGTTCGGACGTCTCGAGGTCGACGAGCAACGGCCGATCGGCTCCCATTGCGACGGGCACGTCCGTCCGGTCGACGAACTCGAGGATCGCGCGGGCGTTCGCCGTGGTCTCCTCGACCGGCGCGTTCCCGTGGACGGTCGTCAACCCGGTCACCTCGAGGGCGTCACACTCGAGGGCCAGCAGGATCGCAACCGCGTCGTCACAGCCCGGATCCGTATCGATCAGTAGGGGGCGCGTCATATCGGTAGCGTCGGGGCCTCCGGGGGATAAAACGCCGGATCGCAGATGCCGGCCGCTCGATTTCGACGGTCGATGTGCCGCAGGCGACCGCCGTCCCGAACTGGATCACCGACGTCATGGATCACCGACCTCACGCGAAACGAGAGCACCTCGATGTCACGTGGATCGCGGTCTCGCTCGACCCTGTGTCGGCTCCGTTCGACGGGCCTAACAGCCTGGCGCGTCTCCGTCGACTCGATGCCGACCCGCGCGTTCCGGATCGCCTACGACGGCACCGGCTACTACGGTTTCCAGCGCCAGCCCGACGTCACGACCGTCGAGGACACTCTCTTCGACGCCTTGCGCGAACTCGACGTACTCGCGTCCGACGCGGATAAACCGGCCGGCTACGCCGCCGCGGGGCGGACCGACGCCGGCGTTTCCGCACTCGGCCAGACGATCTGTCTCGAGACCCCCGACTGGCTCACCCCGCGGGCGTTCAACGCCGCGCTCCCCGCGTCGATCCGGGCGTGGGCCGCGACCGACGTCGATCCCGACTTTCATGCCACCCACGACGCGGTCAGCCGGACGTACACGTATCACCTGCATGCGCCGCCGTCCGACTCGCTGCGCTCCGAGCGCGAACGCGCCGTCGACGACGACCGCTTTCGTGCCGCCTGTGAGTCCCTCTCGGGCCGGCACGACTTCCACAACTTCACGCCGGACGATCACAACACCGTGCGTGCGCCGACGCTCGAGGCGTCTCGCGACGGCGACTATCTCGTCTGTACGGTCACCGCCGGCGGCTTCGCCCGCGAACTCGTCCGCCGGCTCGTCTCGCTTGCCCGCGACGTCGGGACCGGCGCCGAACCCCTCGCGAAGATCGATCGCGCACTCGCGTCCGACCCCCTCCCCGGTCACGAGGGGATCGCGCCCGCACCACCGGAGCCGCTGGTGTTGACCGCCGTCGACTATCCCGGCCTCGAGTTCGAGATCGATTCGGACGCCGCCGCGAGCGCACGTGCGGTCTTTCGCACCCGCCGGATCGAGCGACGAACGGGCGCTCGAGTCGCGGGACAGTTGGCAGAAGGCTGTGGTGAACGCGGCCGATAGCCGGTCTCCGGCGCGTGTACGAGCGCTTTTTACGGTCGCGCCCGACAGTTCGGCGCATGGAACTGTCGCCTGAAGAGTACGGTGCCTACTGGCGGGCGTCGATTCGCGTCGCGGCGGGCGTGACCATCATCGTGCTGGGGTATCACCTCGTCTCACCGCTGCTGTCGGGGCCGACCGCCGGCGCGATCGGACTCGCGGTCTTCCTGCTGGTCGCTCTCATTCTCGCAGGCTCGTTCGTTGCGATGCTCGGCGTCGCCCGCGTCGTCCGGACCGCCGTCGACGCCGAGATGCGGGGTTGAATCCATCGATCGAGGCTATCTCTACCGTCGGACAGATGCGTTGAGACACTGTCACCGGGGACGCCTCCGGTGACTGTATCAACCGTTCTGTCCGACGGTACCGCGGTCGCTCGAGCGAGCAGTCGGTGAACAGAGATATACCCATGCAACGCTTTGCCCCGGTACGATGAGTGAGTCTGCACCGGGACCCACCGAGGACCAAGTTCGAGAGGACGTCTCGCTGTTCCTCCAACGAAACTTCCCCCAGATCCAGGCCCACGGCGGCGACTCCTCGATCACCGAGGTCGATCTCGAGGAGGGCCACGTCGCGATCACCCTGAGTGGTGCCTGTGACGGCTGTGGCGTCAGTTCGATGACTACCGAGGCGATCAGGCGACGACTCCCGCGGGACGTCGAGGCGATCGACTCGGTCGCGGTCAGCACCGGATTCGACGGCCTCTCCGAAGGGACGAACCGGCACATCTCGGACGACGTCCCGTTCTGAGCGGCGTTGCCGGCGTGGTTGTACTGTCGGACGAACGCCATTCAGGTTACACTGAAATAGCGTGAGTTTCACTCCGCTCTCGAATACCAAAACCGTAGTACCAACTACCGATAGTTCTCTCCAGCAGTATCAGTCCCACTCGTCCGGCCAAATCTCGGCCGCACGCATTCCGGGCTCGAACTCCTGATCACGGAGCCGTTCGCGTAGCTCTTCGACGTCGATCCGGTCCACGTCCGTCCGCGTCAGTTCCCGAACCAACAGCGCCGTCAGGATGGCGTGTTCGCGCAGGTTTCGGGGATCGGCCTTATCTCGCGTGTCGGCCGTCGTGTGTCCCCAGCCCCGTCCCCGTTCGCCGCCCTCGGGCGGTTCGCTGTGCAGTTGCAGCGTCGGAACGCCCTCCCGGAGGAACGGCCAGTGATCACTGAAAGGATGTGGATCCGGATCGTGAACGACCGGCTGACCAACCGCGTCGGTCACCTCGTCGGCGAGTTCCGCGAGCCGATCGGCGCCGTGTGAGAGCGCTTTCAGGTTCCGGTATCGGCCCGCTCCGTCGACGTTGACCACCGCACGTACCGACTCGAGATCGAGTTGCTCAGTCAGGGCCTCGGCGCCCAACAGCCCGAGTTCCTCGCAGCCGACCCCCGCGATACGGACCCGACAGCCGAGGTCGTCCGCGAGCGCCTCGAGGATCGACACCGTGCCGGCGACGGTCGCGATCCCACAGCCGTTGTCGAGTGCGCCCTCCGTGATGTCGTGGGCGTCGTAGTGAGCGACGACGAGGAGTTCGTCGTCCGTCTCGGGGCCGACGACACCGTGGACGTTCTGACTCGAGCCGGCCTCCGTCGAGGCGTCGACGCGGACGCGGGCCCGCGCGCCGCGGTCGGCGTACTCAGTCAGCCAGTCGTGGGTCTCGGCGCTGACGCCGATCCCGGGGACGGCGGCCTCGCCGTCGAACTTCAACGCACCCGTCGGCGGCAACTGACCGGGAACGTGGTTCGCGAAGACGAACGCCTGCGCACCGGCGGCGACCGCGTGGCCGAACTTCTCCATGCGATGGACGAACCGCTGGCCCGGCGGCGTCGTCGTCGAAGCGACCGCGATCGCCCCCTGCAGGTCGACGGCCTCGAGCTCTTCGGGGGTGCCGTAGCCGACGTCGACCAGCGGTCCCTCGACGTCGCCGGCCGGCGCGTACGGCAGTGCAAGCGCCTCGAAGGAGCGGTCGATGCGTTCCGCGTCGGCGGACTCCGAATCGATCGCGTCGGTACTGGCCGGTCCCGTCCGCTCGCCGCCGACGACGGCGAATTCTGTCGCTCCACGCTCCCAGTACTGCATCGAAAACTCCTGGAACCGTACCTCTTCGAGTCCGGCGCTGGAAAACGTCTCCCGGACGATCTCGGCGGCACGGCGTTCGGTCGGCGAGCCCCCCATCCGGTGGGGGAGTTCGGTGAGTCGAGTCAGCAGTCTCCAGGCTCGGTCGTCGGTCCAGGCGCGACCGAGCGCGCGCTCGAGTCGATCGTCGAAACGATCCCGTCTCTCCATACTCCCGTGTTCTCGCTCGAACGGGATATTCTACGGGTTGGAAACACACGGGATCGGCAAACCGCCTCGAGTCGGCGTCTCCTCTGCCGGTTCCCCCTCCGACACGCTTTACCACCTCCGTTCCGAAACGCGGGGTATGAGTACCGTACCCGACCGCTCCGAGGTCGACGAGGAGTATACTTGGGACCTCGAGAGCATCTACGCGACCGACGACGAGTGGGAGGCCGCCTACGAGCGGGTCGCAGAACGCGTCGAGGAGCTCGCGACCTACGAGGGGCACATCACCGACGACGCCGAAACCCTTCTCGAGACCCTCGAACTGCGCGACGACGTCATGCGCGAGGTCTCGACGGTCGCCGCCTACGCCCGGATGCGCCGCGACGAGGACACGACCGACCAGCACTACCAGGCGCTGACCGCTCGCGCCCAGTCACTGTCGGCCGACGCCCAATCCGCGGCCTCCTTCATCGAGCCCGAACTCCAGGAGCTAACTCGCGAGGAGTTCGACGAGATGATCGCCGAAGAACCCGACCTCGAGACCTACGATCATTACGTCGACGACGTGTTGCGGATGAAACCCCACACCCGCTCGGCGGAGGTCGAGGAACTGCTCGCGGACTTGAGCGAGGTCACGGGCGCGACGGGGGAAGTGTACAACATGCTCTCGAACGCGGATATGGCGTTTCCCACCGTCGAGGATCCCGACGGAGAGGCCGTCGAGATCACCCAGAGCAACTTCGTCAACCTACAGAAGCGTCCCGACCGCAAGTTCCGTAAGCGAGTCTACGAAGCGTACTACGACGAGTGGTCGGAGCTTCGGAACACGGTCGCAAGCGCCTACAAGAACAGCGTGAAAGCCGACGTCAAGACCGCACAGGCGCGGAACTACGACACCGCACGCGAGGCCGCCCTCGACGGGCCGAACGTCCCCGTCGACGTCTACGACACCCTCGTCGACACGGTCCACGACAACCTCGAGAAGCTCCACCGCCACGCCGAACTCAAACGACAGGCGCTCGACGTCGACGAGCTTCGGATGTGGGACGTCTACATGCCCCTGACTGGCGACGAAGGACCCGACGTCGACTACGATCAGGCCACCGAGTACGTCGTCGACGCGCTGGAACCGCTGGGCGAGGCGTACCAGTCCCGCGTCGCGTCCGGTCTCGAGTCGAACTGGGTCGACGTCTACGAAAACGAGGGCAAGCAGTCCGGGGCCTACTCGGGGGGCACCTACGACACCCAGCCGTTTATCCTGATGAACTATCAGGACGACATCTCCTCGATGTACACGCTGGCCCACGAGTTGGGGCACTCGATGCACTCCGAACTCACCAAAGACAAACAACCCTTCGTCTACTCGAGTTACGAGATCTTCGTCGCCGAAGTCGCGAGTACGGTCAACGAGGCGCTGCTTACGAGTCACCTCCTCGAGACCGTCGACGACCCCGAGTTCCGCAAACACGTTTTGAACGAGTTTCTCGAGCGCGTTCGCTCGACGCTGTACCGTCAGACCCTCTTTGCGGAGTTCGAACACGAGACCCACCGACTCGAGGAAGACGGCGAACCGCTCACCGCCGACCGACTGGACGAACTCTATCGCGGACTCAAGGAAGACTACTACGAACCCGCCGTCGTCGACGACCGGATCGCCCGCGAGTGGATGCGGATCCCCCACTTCTACCGGGCCTTCTACGTCTATCAGTACGCGACCGGTATCTCCGCCGCGCTGGCGATCGTCGACGACGTCCTCCCCGAGGGGGCCGGCGGCGAGCCGAATCGTGACGCCGCCGAGGACTACCTCGAGTTCCTCCGGCGTGGCTCCCGGGAGTACCCCCTCGAACTGCTTCGGATCGCTGGCGTCGACATGAGCAGTTCGGGCCCGATCGATCGAGCACTGGAGACGTACGGCCAGCGTCTCGAGGAGATGGACGCGCTGCTCGAGTAGTTCGGCGTACCGTTTAAAAACCACGTTTTGTGGTGGTAAACTCTCACGAACCCAGTGGTCCGTGATGTTATTGTTCCCCGGTTGAAAATCGTGAGAACGATCGGTAGCGATCAGACGAAACTCTGGCAATCGTCGTAACACTGCGTACAGGCGTATCCACCAGCACTACAGCTCGCTACCAGACAGACCGCACACGCAACTGCACCGATTCCCGTGACGCTTCCAGCACAGGCAATCGCACACCGCACACAAACGGCGGAACCTGTCACACACGTCCCACACCAGGTGATGCAGTCGCTTCGGCTACCCTGCACTTGGATTTCGTCCGGCGATTTGGTTACGACGTCCGCGTTTGCGAACCCGTCGGGTTCGACCGCTGCATACGCCGGATCGAGATCGTTTCTCACCGTCGGGTCGGCTCGTTTGGTCTCGGGCAAAACCCGTTTGACAACCGTCTCTTCCGTCGAGTCGTCGTGCCGAATCACCTGAAACCCATCGGACGTGTCGCTTATAAAGACGAGCGCGTCGTCCACTCCTCCGTCTACGACCTGTTCGAGTCGGGTCCGTTCGTTCTCGGTTGGTGACCGAAAGAGTCCCTTCCCTCCTTCTCCGGCGAGAAACACCGTATGTGATGTTTCCGGCAAGTACCGATACTGTTCCGGGAGCCGACCCCGGACCTGATCGAACGACCGGTCGGATTCCGGATCGGTCAGCCGTAGCTGTGCCATCTCCGACTCGCCGTCGCGTTCGTAGTATTCTAGCTTTCCGAGATTCGTTTCGAGGTGGACTACTTCGTATTTGGATTCCTCGTCCTCTATGACCTGCATTCGAGCCGTCTCGTACCCGATATCGAGAGATCCAAACTCATTGACGATCTCTTGCACTGGCTTCGTATTTTTTAGGGCGTCGATTCGAGTCTGATCAACGTCGGTCGTCGCACTCACGCTATTACTTCCCAGATAGCCCAGACCGACAACAGCGCCGGTGGTACCCATCGTATTGAGAAACGATCGTCGATTAATTCCGTGTTCCCTTTTAGTAGGTCTATCGGACATACGATATAGTATCACTCATACAGATATTTATATTCTTTAATTTGATTATCAAAACATTTTATAGATAGAATAATATATGAAACTGTTGCATGGCAGACAACAGTGACTTAGAGATCGAACGACGGAAAGTGATGAAGACGATTGGTGGCGGTATCGGGATCAGCACCGTTGGACTCACACAGTCGACCGCCGCAGCACGATCGAAAGACGTCGACCGCGCGGAAATCTCGAGAATCGAATCGTCGGAGAAGGTCCAACAGCTCCTCGACGACGTCGGCGGAGTCGCACTACCGGTAGGCCGAGCAACGCAGACGGTTCTCGGTGAGGAGTCTCACGTTACCGTGACGGAGATCGAGAACAAGTACGGATCGTTAGTATACATCGAACCAGACAATAACGAGCCGGAAGCGATGTTTTTCCTCTCGGAGGAGGGTCCCCGTCCGCGGAACTATTCGGACCTTCCCGACGAAACTAGTCCGACACTGTTCGCGACGGACGACGGAAGCGAGTTTCGCCGCCATGCAACCGATGCTGAGCACGCAAAATTGGCATCGGTCGTAGACGAACAACAGGAGGATACGACCGCGTTTACCGGTTCGGACATCGATGGGTTTTACGTCGACGTTCGACGGTCCGGGAGCGCGCAGAGTTTGGTAGAAAACGAGGAACAAACCCTTCGGTATCACGTTCGGCTCGATCACGCGTCGACATCGACCGCATCCGACGATATCCGAGCTACATCGGTTTCCACGGCTTGGACACCCAGTCTCCCGAGTATTCCGGACGAGGCGGTCGAAGAATGTGCCCCTGACTGCACCAGTTGTATCGCATCCGTCGGAAGTTGTTCCCGCTGTGCACTCGTTTGTGCCGGTTCACCGACTGGCATCGGCGCTGTCAAGTGTGCTGTGTGTATCAAGATCGCCTGTAGTCTCGGCGGCGGTGTAAGTTGCGCGGCGTGTTCGGGCTGTCTGCTAAGCCACGTGCCTGGCTGTTGTTAAGACATCCGAGCCGTTTTTGTAGCATCCAGCCCCTGGTTTCCGTCTGGGCCACAATAAAGTAAAACTCCACATCCGTTATTTACAAGTATGCTGGATAAACGACGAACCCGAAGACGAAAAGAGCCACTGCGAGGACGATCGAAATAGTGATCCTCGTTTTCGAAGGAGTAGTCTCGAGATCGCTGTGGGGACCGTCCGTCATTCCTTGATACCCAACGAATACGAGTACCAGTCCACCAAGGAGCGTTATCGCTCCAAACATCGGTGAATTAACGGCAAGCGGAATGGACGCGATCATCCATCCACCTGCGAGCAATATCGTTCCGACGCCGTTCAGTTGTGTCCAATGGACAGTTCTACCAGCAAGGGTAACTGTCTCTTCTATTCCCGATACGATGAACAGTATTCCCGAACCAATTAGAAGAACTGTTCCCGCGATCGACGATAGAGGCGCATCTATACCAGCTATTACAAAAAAAGTGCCACCATACATTAGGAGTCCTATCCCAAGGATTAACGTCGAATATCGTTGAAATCGTCCCATAGTGGACGCATCAAGATCAACCTTCATAACATTATTGGCTGAGTGGGATTGACGTATAAAACTCGTACCCGAAACCGATCGTAACGCCGACAGTTGGCGAGTCAGTTCCATTCCGTCGATCGAAACGGACGATCTGGGCTCGTGTCGCCTGCTCGTGCTCGGCCACCAAATCCGTCCGCGACCCAAAGGCACATTTATCGTGGGGGACTTACGGGCGTACGTCAGGATGTCTCGAAGCCCGTCTATCCCCGACCGACCTCACCGCGATATCGATCCCGATCTCCCCGACGACGAGCGACTCGAGGCGCTGCGTGGCCACTACGAGGATCTCGTAGACGTCAACGAACAGCTGTCCGAACAGCTCGACGAAGCCGAACAGCGACGCCAGCGACTTCGCGAGCGCGCCGACCGCATCGAGCGCGAAAACGAGACGCTGAAAAGTTCCTCGCTGTACATCGCGACCGTCGAGGACATCCTCGAGAACGAGGAGGTCGTCGTCAAACAGCACGGCAACAACCAGGAGGTGCTGACCGACGTCTCGCCGCGGATCGTCGACCGCGTCGAGCCCGGCGACCGCGTCGCAGTCAACGACTCGTTTGCGATTCAGTCGGTGTTGAGCGCCGAGACCGACGCGCGAGCCCAGTCGATGGAGATCACCGAGCGGCCGGAGGTCACGTACGCCGACATCGGTGGGATCGACGAACAGGTCCGTGAGGTCCGCGAAGCTGTCGAACAGCCGCTGTCCGAGCCCGAGCTGTTCGACGAGGTCGGTATCGAACCGCCAAGCGGCGTGCTCCTGCATGGCCCGCCGGGGACGGGCAAGACGATGCTCGCGAAGGCCGTCGCCCACGAGACCGACGCCACCTTCATCAAGATGGCCGGCTCCGAACTCGTCCGGAAGTTCATCGGCGAGGGCTCGCGGCTCGTCCGTGACCTCTTCGAGATGGCCCGCGAGCGCGAACCGGCCATCATCTTTATCGACGAGATCGACGCTATCGCGACCCGTCGCTCCGAGTCAAAGACCTCCGGCGACGCCGAAGTCCAGCGGACGATGATGCAACTGCTCTCGGAGATGGACGGCTTCGAGGCCCGCGGCGAGATCCGTATCATCGCCGCCACGAACCGCTTTGACATGCTCGACCGCGCCATCCTCCGACCCGGCCGGTTCGATCGCCTCATCGAGGTGCCCGAACCCGACCGTGACGGCCGCGAGCAGATCCTCCAGATCCACACCCGCGGGATGAACGTCGCCGACGACGTCGACTTCGGCGACCTCGCGGACGACACTGGCGGCTACTCCGGTGCCGAAATCGAGAGCCTCGCCACCGAAGCCGGCATGTTCGCCATCCGTAACGACCGCGACGAGGTCCAGCATCAGGACTTCGTCGACGCTCTCGAAAAGATCGAAGAGGACGACTCGAGCGACGTCATCTCGTCGGCCGGCTACTTCTACCAGTAGGTCGGTCCGTTTCTGTTTCTTTTCGAGCGCACTTCCTGTCCGTCTCTTATCGAGGCTGACTCGAGACCGACGGGTTTCGAGCACGAATCGCAACGCCTTACGCTGTCGGTCTCCGAAGGCGAATATGAGCACCATTCGAGTCGTTTGGGGGTCCGCGTCGGCCCCGACGAAGATGGCGTCCTACGACGCCGCCCTCGCCGAGGCCGGCGTCGAGAACTACAATCTCGTCTCCGTCTCGTCGGTGATCCCGGCAAACGCCGACGTCGAGGCCGTCGGGACGGCGCCGGATCTCGGCCCCGCCGGCGAGCGACTGACCGTCGTCGAGGCTCGAGCCACCACTGCGGGTCCGGGACAGGTCAGTGCAGCACTCGCGTGGTCACAGTCCGCCGAAGGGCCGGGCCTGTTCTACGAGACCTCGGGCGAGACCGACCAGGCTGACGTCGAACGTCGCGTCCGAGAGGGACTGCGTGCCGGTCAAGAACTACGTGACTGGGAGTTTTTCGATCCGCGAGTCGCCGTCGAGAGCGAACAGGCCGAACCCGGCGTCCACACGACGGCGCTCGTCCTCGCCGTCTACGGCGAGAGCGAGCCGATCTGTTGACATCCTGTTGTGATTTCCCGAAGGCGAACCCTTTTGATGCGTCGGTGCGTTGTGGTCGACGTACACTTCTCATGAACGGAAATACGCCGTACGCCGGGCTGCCGGGAGAGACGGGTGCTGGTCAGCGTGCCGCGGCGGACGTTCCGGACCTCTCGCGAACACAGAAACGGACGCTCCACCGCGACGTCTCGCGGATCGCCTCCCGAACCCGTGAGTTCCTCCCCGACGAGTACGTCGTCGACGCCGACGTCTCCCACAGCATGACCGGTCCCCAGGTCACCGTCGCCGTCCGACCACCGGTCGGACACGCCGTCAGCGCTGGGTTCACGCCCAACCTCGAGGAGGCTACGGCCGACGAGGCCCTCATCACTGCCGACGAACGCGACGAGGTCGCTCGCGGTCTCGCCGCAAGCGCCGCTTTGCAGGTCAAACAGGCCATCAGCGACAACGTAACGCCGACCGGGAAGTAGCGTCGCGTCACCGGCCCTTTTCGTGACGTCCGACGATAGGATCGGTCGTGGCGTCGATTAGTACAGCAACTGTTCGATCTGGTGTTGTCGGCGCTCGAGATCGATCGCTGGCTCGAGATCCGGATCCGCGATGAGTCGGTCGAGGACCAACAGCGGATCCGTCCCCGCGCGTTCGACGGCCTCGAACAGCGTTTCGATCGCGTCTCGGTTAGTCGCCAGCGACGAACACAGTCCGATCGCGAGTACCAGCGCTACGGCGGCGTCGGGATCGGCCGGGAACGCGTCGCTGATCCGCGTGAAGTCGGGCTCCTCGAGTGTGTCGTCGTCGGCCGCGTCGACGGTGAGACAGCGGGTACAACACGTCGCCACTGCCGCCGATTCTGGTGCGTACTCGCGGTGCTCCTCGGGAACTGAAAAGACGACCGTCGGCGATCCACAGTCGGAACAGGCCATCTCGGGGGAGTCGAACGCGTTCGCGTTCAGTCGCCGCCCGGAACGCCACCCGCAGTCGACTGCTCCATGTCGGGTTCGGCCGTCCCTGCCTCGTCTTCCTCGTCGTCTTCGTCTTCGGCTTCGGCTTCGGCTTCTTGCTCTTCTTTCTCGGCCTGTTCTTTCTTCTCCTTGATCTTCTTCAGGCGGAACGTCTCCTCGCGTTCCTGTTCCTCGAGTTTCTGTTCGATGTACTCCTGGCTGTCGTAGAGGTCGGGCAGGAGTTTGAACTCGAGGGCGTTGACGCGCCGTTTGGTGGTCTCGATCTCCCGGAGCATCTTCTTCATCGCCGTCTCGACTTCGGCAGCGAGGATGATGCTCTCGAGTAAGTCCTCGTAGGCTTCGGCGGCTTCGTCGATGCGGGCGGACGTACCCATGATCCCGTAGCCGCGCTGGTCTAAGCTCTTCGAGACCCGGGAGGACTCGATCTGTGGGACGACCACACCCATGATGTTTTTCGACTCGGTGGTGATCTCGGGGTGTTCCTGGAGTGCAGCCGCGGCTCCGCGGACGGCGACGTCGCCTTCCATCGCCCGCGCCATGTTGAGCTTCTTTTGGGCTTCCTCGTAGTCGTCGGCGAGGTCTCCGCGGACGTCCTGGGCCTTATCCAGGATGTCCATGAACTCCATGATCAGCCCGTCCCGTTTCTTCTCGAGTGTGCCGTGTCCCCGCTCGGAGAGTTCGATTCGATCCTCGATCTCCATCAGGTTCTTGCGGGTGGGCTTGACGTCCTTGGCCATCTTGTGGGGTGTTTGCGCCCCCAGCCGGATAACTGTTTACAGTTTCGTACGAATCGCCGACACCACTCCGTCCCGGTCTGTATCACCACGGCCCATAATGAATAAAGACAGAATGTATTCGAAGCGTTAAATATTGTAGATATGAATTGATATAAATAGATTGAAAATAATATGAGAACACGGTATGATAGGTAAAAGTGAATTACTGAAAGCTAGTGGTAGTGGTATCACACCATCTCTATACTCCTTTTCATAGTACAAATGGGTTTATTCACGATCGATCTCGGTGTGGACCGCCGAAAAGCGAACGTGGTGATAGGTCTGTTAGGAATGGCGATATTTGCGTCCTACGCTATTGTAACTGGACGAGCAAGCTACCTCACGACACCTCCATTGTATCTACTCATTGCGGCTACTCTTGGAATGATTGGAGCAGTTATAGAGAGTACTCGAGACAGTACGGCGCTTATGATCGTATGGGGAATACTAATTGGTGGGTTTATCGGCGCACTCCTCTCCAGTGAAACGTGGTTCGAACTCCTCTTCGCTATGTTCTTAGGCGGGGTCCTCGGTACGATCGCGACTATCATTGCCGACTGATGCGGACTACTGTACCGATGTCCCGCCGATCGCACTCGAGACGCGATCGGGTGTGTATTGACTGTGTCCGGGAGTATGCCTACAGGAGATTGTATGAATTGTTGGCAGCGAGTCGCGGTGCAGTCACAGCCGACTGTCTCGCTGTATAGTTGCTATTGTACGAACTCGACGATGCCTGCTCTCGTACCAGAAGACGGTGGAGACGCTCTCTAGCTCTCTACCCCTGCCCGACCATCCGGTCTTCGTCTTCCCACTCCTCCTGGCGGAGTTCGTACTTCTGGACCTTCCCGGTCGCCGTCGTCGGCAGTTCCTCGACGAACTCGACTTCGCGGACCACCTTGTAGCTCGCGAGGTTGTCCCGCGTGTAGTCGACGAGTTCGTCCCGCGTTACGCTTGGATCGTCGGGATCTTCGTTTCCAGGCACGACGAACGCCTTCGGCGTCTCACCCCACTCTTCGCTTGGTGCCGGGATCACCGCGACGTCGGAGACTTCGGGGTGGTCGAACAGCGTATCCTCGAGTTCGATACTCGAGATGTTCTCACCGCCGGAGATGATAATGTCTTTCTTGCGGTCCTGGATGGAGATCATCCCGTTCTCGTCGACCGTCGCGAGGTCGCCCATGTGGTAGTAGCCCTCGACGCGATCGTTGAAGGCTTCCTCGGTCTGTTCGGGCTTGTTCCAGTATTTCTCCATGACCTGGTTGCCTTTGACGACGATCTCGCCGATCGAGGCGTCGTCGCGGTCGACGTCGTTGCCGTCCTCGTCGACGACACGGATCTCGGTACCGAGAAGGCCCATCCCCTGGCGCTTCTTGATCGCGAATCGGTCCGAATCGTCGTCGTCGAGCGTCCGTCGAGCGTCGGACGTCGTGATCAGCGGTCCGGTCTCGGTCGCGCCGTAGACGTGTTTCAGATACCAGCCGAACTCGTCTTCGACGGTGCGGATGGTGGCTTCCGGCGGTGCCGAGCCCGCGGTCGCGATCCGCACGTCGTTTTCGCCCGTCGTCTCGGGATCGTTTTCCTCGTAGTAGTCGATCAGCATGTTCAGCACCGTCGGCGCGCCACACATGTACGAGACGTCCTCCGTCTGGACGGCCTCGAAGATGCCGCCGGCGTCGACGCCACGGGTACAGACGTGTTTCGCGCCCATGCCCGTGACCGAGTAGATGTGGCCCCAGCCGTTGACGTGGAACATCGGCAGCGTCCAGAGGTAGACGTCGTCGTCCCGAATTTCCTGATGGGCCGCCGCAATATACGCGTGGATCGTCTCGGCCCGGTGGGTGCGACAGACGCCTTTCGGATCGCCGGTCGTCCCCGAGGTGTAGTTGATCGTGACGATCTCTTCTTCGTTCATCTCGGGACGGTCGTACTCGGTGTCCGCCTCTTCGAGTACTGCCTCGAAACTCTCCCAGTCGCCGTCGACTTCGTCGACATCGTTCGTGATGAACGTCTCCGTGGGGACCTCGTCACGGATCGGTTCGATCTTGTCTGCGTACTCGTAGTCCGCGTAGATGGCGTCGACCCCAGCGTCCTCGAGCATGTAGGAGAAGTCGTCGGGCGTCAGCCGGTAGTTAAGCGGCGTATGGATCGCACCGACTTGCATGCTCCCGTAGGCTGCCTCGAGGTGGTAGTGGGTGTTCGGGTCAAGCACTGCGACGCGATCGCCCTTCTCGATACCCCGCTCTTGCAACGCTGCCGAGAACCGATCGACGCGTTCTCCCAGTTCGTCGTACGTGAACCGCTCCCCCGTCGTTGCGACGACAGCCTCCTTGTCGCCGTAGTGGTCCCGCGCTCGATCGAGGAAGTCTGTCACGAGCAGTGGCTTATGCATACGTGTGAATGCAACATCAACGATCATCAAGTTGATTTCGGTTCGGCCCAGCGCGTGGGCATATCGGCTCCTCGCCTTCGAATCCGGACTCGACCGATGCGAGCGAGCAGTTATTGATACGGGCTATTGTCCAGTAGTATACCACTCAGATACAGGAAACCAGTACCACGACCGTTCGTGGAGATACTCGAGTCTCGGTCAGTCGGCGTTGGAGATGGATCGTCCGTACTCGCCCGCCTCCACGGCGGCGTCGGCGTACTCCTCGGCCGTGATCGTATACCGGTGTGCGTCGACGACGACGTCGCCGTGTGCACGCCAGTTTCGAAGCACACCGTCGTAACTGCCGCCGTAGGTCTCGAGGTACCGCTCGATCGCCTGCCGCGACCGGTCGTTTCCGTCCTGGTGGATTACCTCGACGACGGCGAGATCGAGGCGGTCGAAGGCCAGATCCAGCAGCGCCCCGGCACGCTCGCCGGAGTATCCCCGCCCCCAGAACCGCTTGCGCAGCCAGATCCCGAGCGAACCGGCGCGACGAGACCGGTCGACGTCGAGTTTCGCGACGCCGGCCAGTTCGCCGGCGTTTGGCTCCGATTCGTTCGGCCGAACGAAATACCGGGCGACCTCACCCGTCTCCCACTCCCGTTCGATTCGATCGAGCAACGCGACGGTTTCCGCTCGCGTGTCGTGGGGCTCCCAGGGGAGATATTCGGCGACCGATTCGATACCGTCGTCGCTCGAGCGGATTCGGTGGAACTCGTCGACGTCTACGGCCTCGCGACACGCACGCTCGAGTCGTAACCGTTCGGTGGTAAGCGTCTCGGGAAACATCGATCCCATCACGACACGGCAACCGGATACGTAATACGTCGGTAGCGCAGTTGCACGGACGCAAACGGAGGTGAAACGGTCGTCTAATGACACGATAGCCGGCGTTGCTACTCGCGACCGTTCACTCGAGTCAGGCAAAAAACGAAAGCGACGAATCGAACGCGGAGCGTTCGATCAGTCCGCCTGAACGGCTTCCGGCTCCTCTTCGCGGTAGTGCTCCTCGATGAGGTCCTCGTCGATACGGTTGAGCTCCTCTTTGGGGAGCATCGAGAGGAGGTCCCAGCCGAGGTCTAGGGTCTCGTCGATCGACCGGTTGGTGTCGTACCCCTGCTGGACGAACTCCTGCTCGAAGCGGTCGGCGAAGTCGAGGAACTTGTTGTCCCGCTCGGAGAGCGCCTCGCGACCGACAATGTTCACGAGGTCGCGCAGGTCCTCACCCTCTGCGTAGGCGGCGTACATCTGGTCGGAGACGTCGCCGTGGTCGCCGCGGGTCAGGCCCTCACCGATCCCGTCGTCCATCAGTCGAGACAGCGACGGAAGGACGTTGATCGGTGGCTCGATACCCTGGCTGTTCAGGTCTCGATCCATCACGATCTGCCCCTCGGTAATGTATCCGGTGAGGTCCGGGATCGGGTGGGTGTCGTCGTCGCCGGGCATCGTCAGGATCGGAATCTGCGTGACCGACCCTTCCTTGCCCTCGATACGACCGGCACGCTCGTAGAGCTGTGCCAGGTCGGTGTACATGTATCCGGGGTAGCCACGGCGTCCCGGGACCTCCTCACGTGCGGCGCCGATCTCACGCAGCGCCTCACAGTAGTTGGTCATGTCCGTCAGGATGACCAGCACGTGGTAGTCCTTCTCGAAGGCCAGGTATTCGGCGGTGGTCAGTGCCAGTCGCGGGGTGACCTGGCGCTCGACTGCCGGGTCGTCCGCGAGGTTCATGAAGACGACCGACCGCTCGAGTGCGCCCGTGCGCTCGAAGTCGTCCATGAACTCGTTTGCCTCTTCCTGGGTGATCCCCATCGCACCGAAGACGACGGCGAACTCGGAGCCTTCCTCGCCGCCTTCTTCCTCTTCCGGCACGGTCGCCTGTCGGGCGATCTGCAGGGCGAGTTCGTTGTGGGGTAGCCCCGACCCGGAGAAGATCGGCAGCTTCTGGCCACGAACGAGCGTGTTCATGCCGTCGATGGCCGAAACGCCGGTCTGGATGAACTCCTCGGGGTACTCCCGGGAGTAGGGGTTGATCGCTTCGCCGACGATGTCCTGGCGCTGGTCCGGAACGATCTCCGGGCCGCCGTCGATCGGGTTCCCGGAACCGTCGAGCACCCGCCCGAGCAGATCCTCGGTGACGGGCATCTTCATCGTCTCGCCCAGGAAGCGAACGGAAGCGTTGCGGTCGATACCGCCCGTTCCTTCGAACACCTGGATCGAGACGATCCCTTCGCTCGATTCCAGCACCTGTCCGCGCAGGGTCTCTCCCTGTGGCGTCTCGATTTCGACGATCTCGTCGTACCCGACGGGCTCGTCGACCTCGGCGAACACCAGCGGACCGCTGATTTCCGTGATAGTCTGGTACTCTTTCATCGTTAGTACAGTGCTCGCAGTTGTTCGGTGAGATCTGCTTCGAGCTCGTCGATGAACTCGTTCCAGTCCTCGGCGGTACCCATGCGGTTGAGCCGCGGGGCGGCGTCGACGTCCTGAATCTCTTCGACCGGCACGCCGGCCTCGAGTGCATCGAACGCTTCGTCGTTGAACGTCTTGATCGCCTGGAGCATCCGGTAGGTCTTCTCGGGCTCACAGTAGGTGTCGACGTCGTGGAGCGCGTTCTGCTGGAGCCAGGCCTCACGCAGGTAGCGAGCGACCTCGAGCGTGAGCTGCTGGTCCTCCGGCAGTGCGTCCTTGCCGACGAGCTGGACGATCTCCTGGAGCTCGTCTTCCTCGTCTAGGACGTCGACTGCCCACTGGCGAACCTCCGGCCAGTCGTCTTCGACGTTGTCCTCCCACCACGGATCGAGCTGGTCTTTGTACAGCGAGTAGGACTCGTTCCAGTCGATCGCGGGGAAGTGTCGTCGTTCCGCGAGGTCGGCGTCCAGTGCCCAGAACGTCTTGACGATACGCAGCGTGTTCTGGGTGACCGGCTCGGAGAAGTCCCCGCCCGGCGGCGAGACTGCGCCGACGACCGAGATCGATCCTTCGTCGCCGTTGATCAGTTGGAACTTGCCGGCGCGCTCGTAGAACTCGGAGAGTGCAGCCGCGAGGTACGCGGGATACCCCTCTTCGCCGGGCATCTCCTCGAGTCGGCTCGAGATCTCACGCATGGCCTCGGCCCACCGGGAGGTGGAGTCGGCCATCAGCGCGACGTCGTAGCCCATGTCACGGTAGTACTCCGCGATCGTGATCCCCGTGTAGATACAGGACTCGCGGGCCGCGACGGGCATGTTCGACGTATTTGCGATAAGACAAGTCCGGGCCATCAGCGGGTTCCCGGTCTGTGGGTCGGGCAGTTCCGGGAAGTCCTCGATGACCTCGGTCATCTCGTTGCCACGCTCGCCACAGCCGATGTAGACGACGATGTCCGCGTCGGACCACTTGGCGAGTTGCTGCTGCGTGACGGTCTTCCCGGAGCCGAAGGGACCGGGAATCGCGGCCGTTCCGCCCTTCGCGAGCGGGAACAGGCCGTCCTGGATCCGCTGACCGGTGACCAGCGGTTCCGTCGGCGTCTCCTTGTCGCCAGCAGGACGGGCCTCTCGGACCGGCCACTCCTGGCGCATCTGGATCTCTTCGCCGTTGTCGAGTTCGACGACCGTCTCCTCGACGGTGAACTCGCCACTTTTGACCGCCGTCACTTCGCCGCCTTCGTAGTCCGGCGGCACCATGACCTTGTGGTCGATGGTGACGGTCTCGGGGACGATCCCGACGACGTCGCCGGGCTCGACCGTGTCGCCTTCCTCGACTTCGGGCGTGAACTCCCATTCTTTCTCCAGGTCGATACCGGGAGCGTCGACCCCGCGGTCCAGGAAGGCCGTCCCCATCTTGTCCTCGAGGACGTCAAGCGGGCGCTGGACACCGTCGTAGATGGAGTCCATCATGCCCGGTCCGAGGTCGACCGACAGGGGTTCGCCCGTGTTCTGGACGGGTTCGCCCGGGCCGACGCCGGAGGTTTCCTCGTAGACCTGAATCGTGGTCAGGTTCCCTTCGATCTCGATGACCTCGCCCATCAGCCCTTCGTCGCCGACGTAGACGACGTCGTTCATCCGGGCGTCGAGGTCCGTGGCGGTCACGACCGGACCGCTCACGCTTTCGATTACACCGTCTTCGTCGACGGATTCGATGTCTTCTGCCTGGCTCATAGTGTTACTCGTTGTCGCTGTCTTCGTCCTCTTCCATCAGGTCGATACCGATCGCGCGTTTGATCTGGTCGCGCAGTCCGCCACCGCCGGTTCCGCTACCGAGCGTCACGACGACCGGCTCGACGCTCGTCTCGACGTCCTGGCGGACGTTTCGCGAGAGGAACTCGAGATCGTCGTCGTGCATCACGACGATGCCGACCTCGTCGTCGTCGAGAACCGTCGTGACGGCGTCGTCGAGCGACGACTCCTTCTCGTCGTCCGGAACGTTCTCGAACCGACGCACTCCCGCGAGGCGGAAGCCGGTCGTAAACTCCGGACTGCCGACGACTGCGATTTCCTGGCTCATAGGATCACCAGCTCCTGTTCGATCTCGCTTTCGGAGAGGCCGACCTCTCGACCGCGAGCGATCGCACGGATGTTCTCGACTTCGCGTTCCTTCGCGAGGATGTACGACAGCACGGCCGACACCGACACCGGATAGATGCTCGAGAGCGTATCAGCGTACTCGAGCAACGCAGCGTCTAGTGCGTGCTCGAACTGGATAAGGCTATCAGCATCGCGAAGCCGATCCAGGGCACCCGCGAGTCGGTCGCCGTAGCGTTTGTTCTCGGCGATGTGGTCGACCAGCGCGTCGTAGTCGTTGACGAGCTGTCGCAGCTCCGACTCGTCGAACAGGACGCCGCCCTCGATGTAGTAGGTCGCCGGATCGAGGTCGGCGCCGCTGCGTGCGAGTCGCAAGGCGTTGCGAGCGTTCCGGAAGTCGATTTCGGCCTGCAGGAACTCGACGTACCGTGCCTGTGGCCCCTGCTGGGGCTCCTGGGTTACCGACGTTCGACCGACGTCCTCGAGCAGGTGCTCGTAGAACTCACGGTCTAAGGTGTTCTCGAGGGGGACGAGCGCTCCTGTCTCCTCGAACTCCTCGTAGGCCGCTTCGAGTGGCGCGGCGTAGATCGTCCGGTCGAGGACGGTGATCGCGTCCTCGATCGAGTCGACCTCGAGGAGTCGATCGATCGTCGTCTCCTCGAGTTCGCCGGCCATGATCAGGTCCGTCCGAATCTCCTCGGGATCGGTTTCGGTGTAGATCCCGCGGATGATCGTCTTGATGTTCCAGACGTCGAACTTCCGGAGGTACCGGGCGATGAGGTCGTAGAGCCGACCCTGCGACCAGTCGAGCAGGTCCTGGAAGTGCTTCGCGAGGTTGCGGTTCAGGGCGAACTCGATCAGATCGACGCCCGAGAACCGCGCACCGAGATCGTTGATCTCGCGTTCGTACTCCGACTCCTCCATGAACCGTGCGATCCCGCTCGGCCCCATCCGGATCAGCTTCCGATAATCTTCGTCCGCGAACAGCTTGGCTCGGCGCGACCGAACGCGAGCGTTCACGTATTCCGGATTCGAGGCGCCTACACTCATTGGTCGAAGAGTCGGGTGCTGATCTCCCGGAGGTTGTCTTCCCAGACGTCCTCTAAGACCGAGTCGAACGTGTTGTTGACTCGGACGCGGGACTGTTCACTCTCGACGACGACGCCACCGAGACAGTCGTACTCGCCGGCGTACTCGTAGCCGTCGTACTCCTCGAGGATCGACTCGAGTAACTCCTCGTCGTCGCTGCGACCGTAGACGCTGACGTCGTGGTCGTCGTCGAACTCGCTGCTTGCGGCATCGAGTAGGTCGCGGGTCAGCTCCTCGCGAGTCGATCCCTCGAGGGCGACGAGCTCGTCTTCGACCTGCTCGCGGACGTCGCCGAGCACGTCACGACGGGCCTCCAGGCGCTTTTGCTTCGCCTCCAGTTTCGCACTGGAGAGACGCTGTTCGCGCAGCTGCTCGATCTCACGTTCGACCTCCTGCTCGGCCTCTGTGAGGATCTCCTCGGCGTCCTCCTCGGCGGCCGATTCGATCTCTTCGGCGCGCGCTTCGCCCTCGGCGCGGATATCCTCCGCACGCGCGTGGGCCTCTTCTCGAATGTCTTCTACGACTGTGTCCAAACTCATTGTGGGAGAAGGGGGGTGTTGTCTAGACGACGAAGACGACGACCAGCGCCAGGATCACGAGCGTCTCCGGAAGGACGGTCATGATCAGGCCTGGGACGAACAGGTCGTCGTCCTCGGCGAGCGCACCGACTGCGGCTGCACCGATACCACGCTCAGCATACCCTGCTGCGAGCGCGGCGAGACCGACTGCGATAGCGGCCGCACCTTCGTTGCTCAGGAACGGACTCTCTTCAACGGTTTCGGCACCATTCTGCGCCAGTGTTGCGATTGCGTCTTCCATTGTTAGTAATCCTCACTGTGGTTTCGATCGTTTCCGAACGGTTCGTAGTTCTTTCCACCGCCTTCATAAAACTTCCCAAAGAACTCGACGTACTCGAGCCTGACACCCTGCAATCCTGCGCTCGTGATACCAAGCAACAGGACCAGGATGTGGCCGACGACCAGCACGACGATCCCGACGAGGAACTCGGCGGGACCCATGTGGAACAGGCCGGGGAACATCTCGGTCGAGCCTTCGGGAATGACGTTCCATGGGGCGTCGAACGGTCGGGCACCCTCGGGAGTCTGGTAGGCCCCGAAGGTGAGCAGGTTGACGACGAACGCCATCCCACCCTTTGCGAGCAGGACGGCGGTCATCCGTGCGTAAGAGACGGCGTGAGCGAACGGCATCGCGAACTCGGCGAGTTCGGCTGCGTCACCGACCGCAAGCAGCGCGAACCCGAGCAGGATGGCCACGAGCGGAGCCGTCACCTCGAATCCGCCGACGGAGAACAGGCTCATCATGCCGAACCCGTCGAATCCGAAGGCGAACGGCTGGCCGTCGAACGTGGTGTAGATGAAGTCAGGCTTGACGCCTGCGGCCTGCTCGGTGAACACCCACACCCAGATGCCGTTGAGCATCAGGAGCCACGAGCCGCTGTGGGTGATCGCACCCCAGAGACCGTGGCCATGTTGGATGTTCTCGACGAAGTCGAGGATCCAACCGATGTTCAGGTGGAGCACGCCCAGCGCGACCGCGACGATCAGCCACGCGTTGACGTAGTCAGTCGTCGCCGGTGAGAGACCCTTGTCTCCCATCGGGGCGCCGCCGTCACCGAAGATCATATACCCCAGCTCGTGGAGGCCGAAGAACTCTCCGAACAGGATGCCGAAGAAGATCGTCAGCGCACCACACCACATCGCAACGCCGCCGAGACTCGAGATCCCGGGGCTCTCGAAGCTGCTGTACATGTAGTATCCGACCAGCACGTACAGGAGCCCGTAGCCGACGTCGCTGATCATGAAACCGAAGAACAGCGGGAACGTCAGCCACAGGAAGATGGTCGGATCGAGTTCGTTGTACTTCGGCCGGTTGACTGCCTTCACCAGCGTCTCGAACGATTTCGATCCTTTCGGGTTATCCTGAATCGTCGGCGGCTGGTTGTCCATCGTCACCGCCGTGCCGCCGTCCGTGACGGCCTTCTGCTGTGAGGAGTCGGCTTCGGCCGCCGTCTCCTCGTCGTCTTTGGCGTCCTGGGTCCCCTGGTGGACGTCTTCGGTGTGTGTCTGGCCGTGGCGGTCGTAGCTCGCACGCTCGAGCTCTTCGACCTCGACGCTGTCACCGACCGCGTCGTTCAGTTTGGCGAGGAGACGGTCGTACTCCTCGGCGGGAACCCATCCCTCCGCGATGAACGCGTGATCGGTCGTCGCGAACTGCAGGGGGGCTTCGGCCTGCTGGACCTCGACGGTCAGCTCTTCCTCGACGCGCAGGAGGAACGGGCCCTCCGAGCGCTCGATCTCCTCGAGTTCCGCGTCGATCTCCTCGAGTTCGTACTCGAGTTCCTGCTTGCGCCCCTCGAGTTCGTCGACGTACGCGTTCGGACTCTGTTCGGTGTCCGGTACTTCATGGCGGTTGAACTCGACGCCGACGAGCGCGTCGTCGATCGGGTCGTCGGCGTCCTCGGTGGGCGCGGCCACGACGGCCACGACGTCACCGCCGGTAAACGTCTCGAAGGCGCGGACGTCGTCCGACGCCGCAAGCGCCTCCTCGATCGCGTCGGTCGGCCCGTCGCCGACGACGACGTCGACGGTCTCGTATCCGGAGAGGAGATCGAGGTCGATCCCGAGCTCCGCAAACGGCGCGACGCGGTCGATCCGATCCTCGACCTGTCGGAGCTCCTCTCGGATCTCGCTGCGCTTGTCGTCGAGTTCGTTGACGCGGGTCCGGATCTCTTCTAAGCGATCCTCCCAACCGTCTTCGAGGGATCCTGGTTCGGCCTCCTCGGCCGACAGCTCCAGGGTGCTCTCGAGGGCGCGAACGGTCACCAGCTTCTCGGACGCCTCGTCGGCGCCCTCGATCGGGTTTCCGTTGTCGAACCCGTCCCAGGAGCCGTCGTAGTCCGAGAGATGAACCAGGTTCATCTCGTGGATCGTCTCGATGACCGTGGGCATGACGCCCGTAGAGCCGGTCACCGAGACCTTGCTCATCTGCTTAGGTCTGAGCATGGACGTCCTCCTGGAACAGTTCGACGACGTGGTCGGTCACTTCGTCGACCCGGTCCTGGGCGCGCTCCGCGAGGGCTTCGCGTTCCTGCTCGCCCTCCTCGAGGACGCGTTCGCACTCCTCGTCGATCTCCGCGCGCGCCTCCTCGAGGCGGCGCTCTTTGAGTTCGCTCGCTTCTTGTTCCGCTTCCGTGCGAATTTCCTCGGCACGCTCCCGGGCCTCGGCTATTCGCTCGTCGCGGTCGTTCTCTGCCAATGCGACGATCTCGTCGGCTTCCTCCTCCGCCGACTGTATTCGTTCGAGAACCTCTGGCCTCGGCATACTCTAAGCGCTTGAAACTTTGCGAGAGCGCGTATATGGTAGTTGCGATAGTCGGCCAGTAGCACTTCGATCGAACCGGCCGCGTGCTGTCGATCGTTCGTCGCGTGATCGGGCCGAACAGCAGACATTATCCCGGTTCGCTCGAAAGCGGTCACGCATGGGAATCCTCGAGCACAAGGCCCGGGCCCGACTGTTCTATAAGTACCTCTCGAAGGTCTACGATCAGGTCAACCCATTTATCTGGAACGAAGAGATGCGCGCCGAGGCGCTTTCCCTCCTCGACCTCGAGTCCGATATGCGGGTGTTAGACGTCGGCTGTGGCACCGGTTTCGCGACCGAAGGACTGCTCGAACACGTCGACGAAGTGTACGCCGTCGACCAGAGCGAACACCAACTCGAGCAGGCCTACGAGAAGTTTGGGAAACGCGGCCCGCCGGTACACTTCCACCGCGGCGACGCCGAACGACTGCCCTTCGCGACCGACACGTTCGACGTCGTCTGGTCCTCGGGATCGATCGAGTACTGGCCGAACCCGATCCTCGCACTGCGGGAGTTTCGCCGCGTGTTGAAACCCGGCGGCCAGGTACTCGTCGTCGGGCCGAACTACCCCGACAGTTTCCTCGCACAGAAGCTGGCCGACTCGATCATGCTCTTTTACGACGAGTACGAGGCCGACCGCATGTTCAAACGGGCCGGCTTCGAGGACGTCAAACACATGTTCCAGGGACCGTCGTACGATCCCGACGTAGCGATTACGACGATCGGACGCGCACCCGAGTAAGTCGGTATCTCCCGTCTGTTTTACGCTGTTCCTCGAAAGCACGACCCGTCGTTACGAGTGCAATGTAGGGCAGCGGTAAGCGTCGTAATTTTTCTCCGTGCTGATCGACCGGCATTCGTTTCGTCGCGTTCAGTTTGCTGATGCCTCGAGATCCGCGACGACCGTCCCGTCGACGACGAGCGTCACCGTTACCGTATCGCCCGTCTGGATCGTCGGCGTGTTCGTCTCGGCGACGCGCAGCGTCGCTCGCTCGCCGGCTCGCCACTCGGCGTCGGCTTCTGGATTGAACGGCCCGCTCGGCGTCCCACGATAGCCGTCGGCGCCGACGAACGGAACCGGCGGCTGGTGCTCGAGTGACTCGTCTTCGACGGCGACGCGGACCTCGAGTTCGGTGACGTCGATCGGATCACCGCTACGGTGCTCGACAGTGATCGTCGATCGGTCACCGTCGACCGTCAGTCCGAACGTTGCAGTCGGGGCGGGTGACTCCATCGACCACGCTCCGACACTGACCACGATGGCCGTCGCCAACAGGAGTGTGATCGCGAGCAAGAGGAGCGTCCCGACGAGTGGAGCGATCCCTCGATCCTGGTTCGTGGACCGACGGCGGCCGTCGTCACAACAGCTGTCACTGTGTTTTCGAAATCCGGCTCCGACTCGACGAGCACGCGAACGAAGACACACGCACGCTGCTGGCCGCTCGTTCCCGGATAAAGGTTCGGTGGATCGAAATCGCAGCTACTCGACCGAGACGGTCACGTCTTCGGTGTCCGTCTCGACCGTGAGCTCGTAGTCACCGAGCGGCGGGATAAACCACAGCGTCCCGTCGGTACCTGTCGTTCCGACTTCGGTTCCATCGGCCAGGACCGTCGCCTCAACCGATTCGTTGGACTCGGCGTCGGTCACAGTAATTTCTGCCGGCCCGTTCGCAGGCGTCGTCGTCAGTTCGAGTTCGAGACTTCCGTCGGTCCACGTTTCGACGTCGTCCGCTGGTAGTGACTCGACCGAGAGCTCCTGGTATTCGCGGTAGACTTCACCAGCGCCGCCGTCGAGATAGACCTCGAGCTGGTTCTGGTCGCGCTCCATGGACAGTACGTAGAGATTCCGGTTACTTTGGTCGGAGTACCACGACCAGCCTTGCTCTTCACCAGCCCACGGGTATCGATCGGTCGCGTACGCCATGGTTTCGGAGTTGGTGCTATCCTCGAAGTCGTCCGGCACGGCCAGCGACCGACGGTTGTCGAAGCGAACCGTCTCACGAACGTACGTACCTTGTTCGATCGTCGAGAGGCTGTACCCGATCACGTCATCATCTTTCTGTGCCGTGCGAACCCTGACGTCGACCTCCTGATCGGGTGCCTTCGCCGCCTGTTCGAGGCTCGAGCGGATCGATGTCTGATGCAGGTCGAGAACCGTTTTGTCGGCTCCGATTTGCTGATACGAGAGATCGTAGCCGTCAATTCTCGGCGTTCGCTCTTCGGTGAGATCGTCGAGTGCGTTTTCGAGCGCTGCTGCCTCGTCTTGGTTCCGTAATAGCGTCTGGATGAGCTCTCTGTCCGTCAGATCCCCCCTAGCGTGAGCGAGAACCGCCTCCTCTTCTCTGTCTTCGATCGCTTCGATTCGATCGAGAATATCGTTGTACGCCGACCGAACCATCTCTTCGCGTTCGGCGTCCGACGCGTCGTCGAACTCCCGTTCGACGAGCGTATACTGAGCGTGGTCGACCCGGAGCTGGCTATCGCTGCTGGCAAGCGAGACGCCCAAGTCAGAACCGTATTCGGCTCGTTCATCTCTGATCTCGCCGATCAGCGGAAGCCGGTTCGTCGTGTCGTCGACCTCGACCGGCGTTTCTTGCTCGGAGTGTGTGTGATGGTAGGAAGCATTCAGATCCACCTGTGCCGCGGGACCAGCCGTCGGACCCGAAGAGACGACAGGTATCGCAAGCAGTGACGCCACGAGTATCGTGGCGAAAAAAGCGGGGATCGCGTTATTCATCGGCCCACCCTATGGGCTCCTGATACAAAAACTGGTCGCACGAACTGTACGTTCGAAAACGGCGTCGAAAGCGGCTAATAGCCGCATTTACAGCCAAAAGTAACCGTTTATTTTCCGATGGAAAGTGTTTTTTCCCCGGGGAAACCACCCGTTGATACGTATGCGGTTATTCACCGCCGTTACAGTCGCCCTCACAGTCCTCCTCGCGACGTCTCTCGTGGGGGCGGTGGCCGCCGCTCCGTCAGCGCCGGGTGGTGCGTCCGAGCCACCGCCGGCCGGTTCGGCACAGCCCTCGCTCGAGTCGGGGAGTGGAATGTCCGTACAAACGGCTACTCCGGCGTCGTCTACTCCGTCTCTTATGTCGACTAGCTCGTCGGCGGAACCAGATCCGAAACAGGTAATTCGCGTCTCTATCGACGAGTCCGGTGACGCCCAGTGGACTATCGAGAGCCGGTTTCTCTTGACCGACGACGACGATATCGACGATTTCGACGACTGGGCCGAGCGCGTCACGGCCGGTGAGCGAAACGTCGCGTACGATCGACAGTGGTTCGAAGCACGTGCAAGCGACGCCGCGGACCGAACCGATCGCGAGATGTCGATCGAAAACGCGAGATGGGACGACCCACGCGTCCAGCCAGCGGAAGACGATCCGATCGTCGACACCGAGTCGGCCGACATAGAAGACGACGACCAGTTACACGTCGGCGTGATCAGTTACTCGGTCACCTGGACTAACTTCGCGACCGCCGAAAACGACCGTCTCTACGTCGGCGACACGTTCGACACTCCCTACGGTGTTTGGCTTTCGTTGAGTGCTGACCAGCGTCTTGTCATCGAGTATCCGGACGACTACGCCCTCGAGACGCCGACTCAACTCGAGTGGGACGGCCCATACGAGTTTACCGAGGACGAACTCGAGATCATCTTCGTCCAGAGCGGGGGTGGAGACGGCGGTATCGATCTTTCTACCGTGCTGGGAGGCGGTCTTGCCGTGCTCGTAATCGGCGTTGTGGTTGGTGTGTTCTTCCTCATACGTCGCGGTACCGATGCTGATCTCCCCGAACCACTCGACCGTGTTCGCGATTTCGCCGGTGGACGTCCTCGGTCGGGTTCGTCTGCTGGCGGTGACGGACGGAAAGCCGACGTCGATCGGCGCCGTGACGTCGATTCGCCTCCAGAAACGACGGGGACCAGCAGCGACGCGGCGACCGGAACGGAACTCGAATTCAAAGAGGGGATCGACAACGAGATCGATCCGGAGCTATTGAGCGACGAAGAGCGTGTTCTCCGTCTGCTCAAGCGAAACGGCGGCCGAATGAAGCAGGCAGCGATCGTCGCGGAAACTGGCTGGTCGGACGCCAAAGTCTCACAACTCCTCTCTCAGATGGACGACGAAGGCGATATCGAGAAACTCCGTATCGGTCGGGAAAACCTCATTACGCTCCCGGAAGTGGAGCCGACCGAGATCGAGTGATACGGACTGCTGTACCGAGTTCAGAGAGTCGTCTGTGTGAGAGGGTCGTGTCCGTAAATCGGTATCGAGAACCGTCCGTACAGCAGTCTGTATCAGCCGCTCGTGGCCTTCACGCTAGGGGGGTCCGCTCGACTACCTGTCCGTCGTAGGTCGGATACTGCTCGACGATCTCGCCGTCCTCGAGGTCGCCTTCCTCGATCATCTCCTCTAAGAGCCACCAGGCGATTTCGACGTGGTCGGATTTGACGGTGTAGAACTCCTCGGGGACGCCGAGTTCGACGAAGCGCTCGGGGTCGGCGGAGGTCTTGCCGTAGACGAGCGTGCCGTCGTCGGTGATGTCGTCGAACTCGCGGCGGATGTTGCGGGCCATGCGTTTCAGGCGGCGACGGTGCTGGGCGGCGTCCTTGAAGACGGAGGTACAGAAGTAGACCCGTTCGTGGTCACCCATCACCTCGAGGATCTCCTCGCGGGAGCCGTCGACGGCGCTCATGTGGTCTTCTTTGAGTTCGAACCCCTGTTCTTGCATCCGGCGATAGTTGCCCTGGGACATCTCGAACTCGTTGACGTTACAGAAGTCAGCGGCGCCCTCGTCTAAAAACTCGAGGAACTCCTCCTCGGCGCGGATGCCGGGAATCTCGAATGCGGGGGTCAGCCCCTCCTCCCGGGCGATATAGAGAATGTCCTCCCACTCGGTGCCGTGGAGGTCGCCCCACAGTTCGTACGGCGGGTGGAAGCGAATCTCGTCTAAGCCGGCCTCCGAGAGGCGGCGCATGTTCTCGCGGCCGCCCGTGATTCCCGTATAGAGGTGGGTGTGGTGGTCTTCGCCGAACTCGTCTTTGAGCAGTTCGAGATAGTGGCAGGTCCGGCCGAGGGCCTCCTGGGGTTCGCCGCCGGTGATCGACGTCCCCAGCGCGTCCATCCGGTGGGCCTCCTCTATGACGTCCTCGTCGGTCTCGACGAGCCGTTCGTTGGCGTAGACGTCCGTGACGTTCTTTCGGTTCTCGCCGAGTGGGCAGTAAAAGCAGTCGCGCTGATCACAGTATCCGTATACGAACAGCACCATCTTCCCGCCTTTCGCGCACTGCTCACAGCCCTTCGAGATCATTCGAACGTACGTACTGGCCCGACTCACAAAAGCCGTGCGAAACGGAGAGGCCTACGCGAGACGCTCCCGTAGGGCCGGTCGGTGGCCCCGTCGACGAGCTGACGGATCCGAGACGTGGTTCGGGCACCCGGCATACTATATACGGTGCTCACTAAAAAAACGGCAGTAGATGTCGCCCGGGACCACCGTTCTCTACGTCGACGCCAACCCGGAGATTCGCTCGGTGGCGGCTGCCGTCCTCGAGCGAACCGGCACTGGCCTCGAGGTGACGACAGCGAGAAGCGGCCGTGAGGCGCTCTCACGGTTGGATCGGGACGACGTCGACTGTCTCGTCAGCGAGTACGAACTGCCGAGGATGGACGGCCTCGAACTCCTCGAGTCGGTCCGCGAACGCGAGTCCGGATCAGAGCTCCCGTTTATCCTGTTTCTCGAGGCAGGAAGCGAGGAGCTCGCAAGCGAGGCGATCTCAGCCGGCGTCACCGACTACCTCCGGAAGGGGTCGGGAACGGATCAGTACACCGTCCTCGCTGACCGGATCGAGACCGCTATCGAGAAACGCCGTCGGGACCGTACTCGACGCGAGAAGGAACGCGAACTCGAAGGATACCGGACGCTCGTCGAGACGGTCGACGATCCGATGTACGTCCTCGACGAGGACGGCTGCTGTACGATCGCCAACGACGCCTTCTGTGAGTTAGTCGATGTTGCCCGGGACCGGCTCGTCGGCGAGCACATCGTCGAGTTCCTCAGCCGGGAATCGTTCGAGCGGGGTGCCAAAGTCGTCCACCGCCTCTATACCAGCGACGCCGAGTCGGATCGGTTCGAGTTCACCGTCGAGACGGACGACGGCGAGCGACGCGTCGGCGAGGCGAACGTGACCGTTCTCACCGACGACGATGGCGAGTTCGCCGGCTCGACGGCCGTCGTCCGCGACGTCACCGAGCGAAAACGCCGAGAACGCGAACTCGCACAGTACGAGCGGATCACAGCGCTCGCACCGGTCTCCCTCTTCGTTCTCGATGCGGACGCGACCATCACCTGGCTCAACGACGAGTTCGCCGACGCCTTCGCCGAGGACGCCGACGAGCTGCTCGGGATGTCGTTCCCGGACCTCATCGATCGGGGCTATTACCACGAGCGCGTCAAAGCCACGTACACCGACGAGGTCCGGAAGCTCCTCTCCTCGTCGGTCGATAAGGAGTGTGCGACGTACGACGTTCGATTTCGGACCGCCGACGGTCAGGAGCGCATCCACGACGTCCACACCACACTCCTGCCGCTCGAGGACGGGGAGTTTACGGGAACGATTCACGCGATCCGCGATACGACCAAGCAGCGTCGATACCAGCGCGAACTCGAGCGTCAGAACGAGCGGTTAGCCGAGTTCACCAGCGTCGTCAGTCACGATCTGCGCAATCCGTTAAACGTCGCCAAGGGACGACTGACGCTTCACGAAGAGGCGTGTCCGGCCGACGACGGCGAGTCGCTCGAACAGCTTCGACAGTCACTCGAGCGGATGGACGATCTGATCGAGAACCTGCTGTCGCTTGCTCGCCATGGACGGACGGTCGGCGACCGGGAGCCGGTCGCGCTCTCGCGACTCGTCCGCGAGGCCTGGTCGGCCGTCGACACCGACGGTGCGACGCTCGTGTGTTCGATCGAGGGGACGGTCAGCGCCGACGAGGGACGCCTCCGAGCGTTGCTCGAGAATCTGTTTCGAAACGCAGCGGAACACGGTGTCGAGAACGCCCCGGAGCCGGCCGTCACCGTCTCTGTTGGACGTCTCGAGGGTGACGCTGACGGCGAATCCGGATCGGGGTTTTACGTCGCCGACGACGGAACCGGGTTCGAGTCCGATCCGGAGGACGTCTTCGCGTTCGGACACACGACCACCAACGACGGCACCGGGTTCGGACTGGGAATCGTCGCGGAGATCGCGGCGGCCCACGGCTGGAGTGTCACCGCATGTGAGAGTCGTGATGGCGGCGCCCGATTCGAGATCCGGGACGTGACGTTTCTCGACGAACGGCCCTCGATCGACCGCAGCGAAAGCGTATCTGTCGACTGACGTTCACTCGAGCGGTCGTCGATAGCGACGACCCACGAGACGCGGTCGAGTGTTCACTGACTACATCAGTCCCGCCACACCCACAGACGATCGCGAAGGGACGACCGTCGAATTCTGTCGTCCCCAGAAGATGGAAATACCCCGCGGTCGAACGTTCGACAGATGCTGCTGGTCCTCTGTGTCGACCTTGACGACGACCTCGGTCGCAAAACTGGGTTCTCGACGCCGGTTATCGGCCGCGAAGCCGTCGAGGAGGCAGCCGTCGCGCTCGCGACCGCGGACCCGGAGGACTCCGACGTCAACGTAATCTTTCAGGGAATCCACATCTACGACGACCTGGCCGATCGCGACGAGAGCGTCGAGGTCGCCGTCGTCACCGGTAACGACGAGGGCGACGTCAAGGCAAACCGCGAAGTCGGCGACGAGGTCGATACCGTCCTTGCGAATCTCTCGACGGCCGAGGACGTCACCGCGCTGGTCGTCACCGACGGTGCACAGGACGAGTCCGTCATTCCGATCATCCGCTCGAGGGTCCCTATCGACGGCGTCCGCCGCGTCGTCGTCCGGCAGGCACAGAATCTGGAGTCGATGTACTATACGATCAAACAGGTCCTCGACGATCCGGAGACGCGGGGGACGGTCCTCATCCCGCTGGGGATTCTCCTGTTGATCTACCCGCTCGCACTGATCGGGAGCGCCCTCGAGATGCCCGGATTCGTCATCGGGACGACCTCTGCGCTGCTTGGACTGTATCTCATCTCACGGGGGCTCGGACTCGGCAAGCGCCTCGACGAGGCCGTCGAGCGCGCCCGTCGCTCGCTGTACGCCGGTCGGACGACCCTCCTCGCCTACGTCGTCGCTGCCGCGTTGTTCGTCCTCGGCGGGGTCAGCGGAGTGAACACGCTCGAGAGCGTCCAGGAGTCAGCGGGCGGCGAGGTCGGCGCTCCGGTCATGCTCGCCGCGCTCGTCTACGGGTCGGTTCAGTGGATTGCCGCTGCCGGCGTCACGACCAGCCTCGGCCAGATCACCGACGAGTACATCGCCGGCTCTCTCGAGTGGCGCTATCTCAACGCGCCCTTCTACGTGCTCTCGATTGCGATCGTCCTCCACGCGGTGAGCGCGTTCTTCCTGGACGAGGCCGGGATCAGCTATCTCGCGACGGCGCTGACGGTCGGTACCCTGCTCGGGATCGCGAGCACGCTCGTCTTCGCCGTCGTCGAATCGCGGTATTCCGACGGCGACGGCGACGACGCCGGCGAGACGCCCCGAACCGACAGCGCTTGAGACGGACCGCTGTCCGTCGGTGCCGGCGTCGCTGCGATCGACTGCGGGTGGAAGACCGGGAATCCGTCCGGGACCGAACCGACGGTGCCGCTACCGTTCGCGCTCGACGACGAACTCCGCCAGTTCGGCGAGATAGTTCCTGGCTGCCGGATCGGCGACCGTGACCCGGTCTAGGGCGTCGATCGCTCTGTCGGACTCGGCGCGGGCGCGGGCGTTTGCCTCCTCGGGCGTGAGGTCGGTTACCTGAACGACCGACGGTCGCTCGAGGGCGGCGTCGTGGCCGGTCGGCTTGCCGAGCGCTTCGGGGTCGGCGATCGCGTCCAGGACGTCGTCCCGGATCTGGAACGCGATACCGACCCGTTCGGCGTACTCCCCCAGTGCCTCGACGGTCATCGGATCCGAGTCGGCAGCGATGGCACCGAGCTCCGCGGCAGCACGGAACAGCGCGCCCGTCTTGCGCCGGGCGAGGGTCATATACTCGTCTTCGGTTTCGGGCTCGGCCGACAGCTCTGTCGCCTCGCCGATCCCGAGTTCGACCATCGCCTCGGCGACGACCTGTGTGGCGTCCGGATCCGACGAGAAGAGCGCGAAGGCTTCCCCGAGCAGACCGTCGCTCGAGACGATCGCCGGCCCGTAGCCGAACTCGGCCCAGGCGCTTGTCGTCCCCCGACGGAGCTCCGAGCGGTCGATGATGTCGTCGATCACGAGCGAGGCGCTGTGGACGAGTTCGATCCCGACGCCGAAGTCCACTGCGTCCTCGACCGTCCCCCCGACGGTCTCACACGCCAACACAGTCACCATTGGCCGGACGCGTTTCCCACCCGACAGTGTCGTGTGGCGCACTTCCTTACGCAGCGCGTCCGGCTCGAGGTCGTCGACTACCTCGACGAGACGGTCCTCGATCAGCGCCCGACGACGCTCCAGACGATCCATTAGCAGCGCTTAGGACGGGGGTAAAAAGTAGGTGACGGATCGACAACGAGCTCCGCCCGCCCGAACGGCCGCTCACGTGTGGAATATCACTGGTTCTGTGACGTTCCGGACTCGAGTACGCAAAAGTTGCGTGAGTTCCGATGGTTCGCCGCGGCTGGCCCGTTCTTCGAGCAAAAAGGACCGCACGAGCGCAGCGAGTGCGGTGAACTTACTGGAACTCTTCGGTCAGCGCGGGGACGACGTCGAAGAGGTCGTCGACGATCGCGTAGTCGGCGATATCCATGATCGGCGCGTTGGGGTCGGTGTTGATCGCGACGATCGTATCGGAGCCTTTCATGCCGGCGACGTGCTGGACGGCACCCGAGATGCCGATCGCGACGTAGACGTCGGGTGTGACGACCTTGCCGGACTGGCCGACCTGCCGGTTTTTCGGCAGCCAGCCGTTGTCGACGATCGGCCGCGAGGACGAGACCGTCGCGTCGAGTGCGTCGGCCAGTTCGCGGATGATCTCCAAATTCTCCTCTTCTTCGATCCCACGACCGACGGAGACGAGCACGTCGGCCTCGCTGATGTCGACGTCGCCGCCGCCGACCTCCTCGAATCCCGTCACGGTGGAGCCGACGGCGTCCTCGTCGATGTCGACGTCGAAGGCCTCGATCGAGGCGTCGCCGGTGCCCTCTGCGGCAGGCCACTCGGCGCCACGGATCGTGACGACGGCGTCACCGGAGAGTTCGGCCGTGGTCTCGACTTTGCCGCCGTACATCTCGCGGGTGGCGGTCAAGCTGTCGCCGTCGGCTTCGAGGTCGACGGTGTCGGTGACGATCGGCAGGTCGAGTTGGTTGGCGACGGCGGGGGCGTAGTCCAGTCCGTTGACGCTGTTAGGTGCAAGCACGTACTGGGGCGCGAGTTCGTCGTAGAGCTGGGTAACCGTCTGCGTGTAGACGTCGTGGTTGAACTCCTCGCCGTGGTCGACGGTGTGGATCGTGTCGACGCCCTCACGGTCGAGTTTCTCCGCGAACTCGTCGACGGTACCGCTGATGACCGCCACGTGGAGGGCGCCACCGGTCGCGTCGGCAAGCTCACGGCCCGCGGTGATGAGCTCGTAGCTGACGTCGCGCAGTTCGCCGCGTCGGTGGTCCGTAACTGCCAGAACGTCGCTCATGGTGCCACCCCCTTCTCGCGAAGCAGCTCACCTAACTCCGAAGCGGTCTCGTCGGCACCGCCCTCCCAGACGGTGACGTCGCTTTCGCTTTCGGGCTCGTACATGTCGGTCAGCTCGAGTTCGGAGTCGACGGCGCTTCCCTCGACACCCAGGTCGTCGAGGCTCTGGACGTCCAGTGGCTTTCGCTGGGCCTGTCGAATACCGCGCAGGCTGGCGTATCGAGGCTCGTTGATCCCCGTCTGGATCGTCAGGACGGCGGGGAGTTCGATCTCGGTGAGCTCCTCGACGCCGCCCTCGAGTTCGCGCCGTACGGAAGCGACGCCGTCCTCGAGATCGTGCTCGAGGTGGTTGACGACGGCACCCCACTGTGCGCCGATCTCCTCGGCCAGCGAGACGCCGGTCGCGCCGAAGCTATCGTCGCCGGCCTGGACGCCGGTCAGTACGAGGTCGGGGTCTTCGGCCTCGACGACGGCGCTGAGGATCTCCGTCTTCGCGCCGACGTCGAGCAGGTCGGCCTCGGCGAGTGAGTCGTCCCAGACCCTGATCGCGCGGTCGGCTCCCTTCGCCAGCGCCTGGCGGATGGTCTGTTCGCAGTCTTCCGGCCCGATCGTGACCGTGACGACTTCGTCGGCGACGCCGTTCTCCTGGAGCTGGACGGCTTCCTCGACGGCGTAGTCGTCCCACTCGTTTAAGTCAGCACCCAGGTACTGATCGGCGATCTCAGTACCCTCGATCTCGAACTCGTCTTCCACGGTCGCGACTTCTTTGACCGTTACGAGGATTTTCATCGTCTACTACTGCCGACGTCTACCCCGTAAACCTTTTCCAAACGGCTTTTCAAACCGCTATCGTTTATTTAACAGTCTTTACTGTCAATGATGTACGGGTTACAGCGGTTACAGTATCAACACAGTACTTTCCATCGTTACCGGTTCTGCGCCACTAGAGTCGCAAGACGGAAACGGTTTAACGCCACCGCTGGTAGTGCGTGATATGGCTGACTGTCCACTCGCCGACGATTGTCCGAGTTTCTCCGAGCGGATCTCGGGAATGGGGTGTCAACACTACGGTGACCGGGGCGGCAAGGAGTGGTGCAACCACTACAATCAACCCATCGAGGACTTGCAGACCCAGCCCGTCAAGGCCGGCGAGGAGATCGTCATCGACGTCGTCGACATGCACGAAAGCGGAGCCGGCGTTGGCCGGACCGAGGACGGCTTCATCGTCCTGGTCGACGGCATCTTGCCCGAGGCCCGCGCTCGCGTCGAGGTCACACAGGTCCACAGCAACCACGCTCGAGCCGAGGAACTCGAACTGCTCCCGATGGATCCGGACGAGGAAGCCGACGACGGGGCCGATACGGCGGAGGCGGAGGCGGACTCCGACATCGACGAAAGCGAAGACGGAGACGAAGACGAGGATAAGACATCCCGTGAACGACTCGGCAGTCGGGAGAACTTCTGGGGCTCGTAACACCACCTCGTGGGCAGTCGTCGCGGTCCGTCGCGTTCCCGATCTGTTTCTGTAGCGCTTGACGTCTACTACTGTCGGAGAGACTATTCACCGGTCGGTCCGGATGCCGTCGATCACCGACGTTCGGCGCTGTCAATCACCTCGAGGCTCTACAGTTACGCAACCCTGCCGCGGGCGGAAGGATTTTCTTCCCGCCCGTGCGCGAAGAGGACATGGAGCGGCTTTCGCTGTCGAACTCGGCGTTCGAAGGCAACAACAACGCGTATCTCTTTGCGGACGATCGAGAGGTCGTCCTGATCGATACGGGCGACGGTATGGCGACGACGCGCGAGCAACTCGAGGCCGCGTTTGCGGACCGCGGTCTCACCTTTGCCGACGTCGATCGGATCTTTCTCACACATTGGCACGGCGATCACACCGGACTGGCCGGGACGATCCAGGCCGAGAGCGGCGCCGACGTCTACGTCCACGCCGACGACGCTCCGCTCGTGGAGGGGGACGAGGACGCCTGGGCCACAATGGAAGAGACCCAGGAGGCGTACTTCGAGGAATGGGGGATGCCCGAAGAGAAACGGGCTGCGCTCCGCGAGCGGCTCGCCGACGGCAAGACGGCGCCACAGGCGCCGACGGTCACGACGTTTACGGACGGCGAGACGTTCTCGATCGGCGAACGCACTCTCGAGGTCGTCCACACGTCGGGCCACGCAGCGGGGCTTAGTACGTTCGAAACGACCCACGACGGACAGCGGGTGGTGTTCTCCGGCGACGCGCTGTTGCCGGTCTACACGCCGAACGTCGGCGGCGCCGACGTCCGCGTCGATCGGCCACTCGAGAAGTACCTCCGGGCGCTTCAGCGCATCGTCGACGCCGACTACGACCTGGCGTGGCCGGGACATCGCGATCCGATCGAGGAGCCGGCCACACGGGCCCAGCACATCATCGACCACCACGAAGAACGGGCCTGGCGGGTGCTCGACGCCCTCGATCGGCACGGACCCTGTGACACCTGGACGGTCAGTGCCGACCTGTTCGGCGACCTCGAGAGCATCCACATCCTCCATGGACCCGGCGAATCGTACGCCCACCTCGAGCACCTAGAGCGGGCTGGGACCGTCGTCCGCGAGGGGACCGACTACCGGCTGGCCGACGGCGTCACGGACGAACTGGCCGAAACCGACGAACAGCGGTGGGTACTCGAGTACTGATCGTCCGCCTCTAATTATCACATCGACGCCGAGAGCATCGCCGCCGAACTCAAACAATCAGCAGGGTAACGTATTCGGCGATCCGAGTCGGGCTATGACCGCAGCGATCGACGAGTCTGCGCGCGTCGTCGAATCGGACGTCGGGCGGGCGGAAATCCGCGAGTACGTCACCGTCAACGACTCCGATATCGGCGACGATTGTCGAGTGTACGAACGGACCTCGATCAAGAAGTGCCGGATCGACGATCGCGTCGATATCAACGCGGGGTCGTACGTCGAGAACGCGGAACTCGGGCCGACCGTCCAAATCGGGCCGAACTGTAGCGTCGTCGGAGTGACACACGAGTTGACCGAGGAGGGACTGACCTTCCGCAACGACGTCTTCGAACGAATCATCCTCCACGAGGGCGTCTTTCTCGGAGCCGGTGCGGTCGTCGGCCCCGGCGTCGAGATCGGTGCGGGATCGGTTATCGCGGCCGGAGCGGCCGTCACGGACGATGTCGGTCCCGAACGGGTCGTCCTCGGCTCGCCGCCCGCCCAGCGGATCGTCGATCTGGCCGAGTGGCTCGACGGGTGACCCGCTTCGATTCGGTGCTCGTTCAACGACATTTGTCGAGTGAATACCACCCGGGACGGGGATTCGGTGTCCGTCCCGCTGGTCGAGTGCGACCTCGAGACGACCGACGATCCTCGATGCGGTCTTTCTCGAGCACGGGTTTGAAGAACTCCTCCGGCGTGAATGGGATTTCAGGGAAGTCTACGATGGTAGTTCTGACCGATGCCGGATTTGATAATATATT
>NZ_JAVDDV010000069.1 GCF_030848565.1 Natronolimnohabitans sp. A-GB9 | reverse complement strand
GCTTCCTGGGACGAACGCAGACACTGTCGTTCCTGACGGAACGAAGTGTCATAGCCAGCAGGACCACTGCACCCACCACGACGTCAACGTCACCCTCGGACAGATCACCGAGGGTGACGACACGGAAACCACGCTCTTAGACGTAAATGTGGACGAACCGTGGGCTGAGACAGCAGAAGATCTCAAGGAAAAGGAAGCGGTCACTGACGACGCTGCGGTCGTCAGTGACAGCGAAAACTCCCTCGTTGATGCGTTCGAAGCCAGCTATCGATCTCACCAGCTCGACCTTGTTCACGTTGGTCGAACGCTCAAGTACAAGCTGTGGAAGGACGGTACTTTCCCACTTGAAAAGCGGAAAGCGATCGCCTCAGACGTCACTAACGACCTGTTCCACCTGAAGAACTCAGTTGCGCTTCACGCACCGAAGAATGAGCGTTTGGCGATCCGCGAGCGGATCGACCAAACGCTCGAGAACCTCACGAAGGAGGCGTGGCGCTTAGAGCAACAGGATTCTCCAAAAGCAGCGGCGTACCTCCGAAAATGGGCTCAAGCAACCGTGACGTTCGCCGAACTCGCGCTCGAGGGACAAGAGATACCGTGGACATCGAACGTGGTTGAACGAGCCATGGGAGAAATCTCGAAGCGGTGTAAAAACCAGTGGATGCGATGGACAGAATCCGGCTTAGAATCGCTCCTCTGGCTCAATCTCGTGAAATATGCCGATCCTGAGCAGTTCGCGGCGTTCGCCGACGAACTGCTCGAGCGATCAGCCAAAACAGCCATCACAATGGAGGTGTCAGTTGACGCTACCAGAGGCGAACTCTAGACGAGTTTGTGACGGGACC
>NZ_JAVDDV010000068.1 GCF_030848565.1 Natronolimnohabitans sp. A-GB9 | reverse complement strand
TCTCGAGAGGTGCTGCTGTGTCTCTCTGAACGTACAAAGCGTTTCTTTTGGGATCGAGTGGCCGATTCTACGGTCTCGAACCTGCTTCTCTCGCGTAGTAGTCCCCTGACTGTGTTTGATCGATAGTCGTCGGCAATGAGACGGTCCACTTCCCGTGTGATACCCCGTATGTCCTTCTCGTGTTTCGTTTACCCCCTTTCGTATCATTCGAATCGTTCATCCGAAGCCTGTTTATCTCCCGATCGGCAGCTGTCCCGTGATCAGTCGTCTGGACCTATACTAGCCACTGAACGTCAGTGCGCACCCGATCATACGAGGAGAGCGCGGATCGGAGCGAGCGGCGTGAGACACGTGACGCACCCGGGGACCGACGCAATCCGCGAGTGAGTGCGATCGGTGTGCAAACGGCTTCCGCCGTGTCACGAACTCCCCCTCTCGAGCAGCGACGATCGTTTGCCTTCTCTACGTTTTCGCTTCCGTCTCGAGTGTTTCATACTGTCTGATAGAACTATTCGACGATCGGTCGCGAATTCGTGACGACGGTTCACTGTCTTCTGCCCGACAGTATCAGTTCCACTCTTCCGAGGGCCTCGCTCGTCGCCACTGATCGATACTATTGTCGACAGAACTAGTCGCCGGTTTTTCGCTTGAGTAAGACTGCGCTCGTGGTGGCGATCACAGTTTCGTGACTGACATCACACTGCGTTCAGTTCGGTAGCGTTCTCGAGCTTCGGTATTGCTACGAACCGTCAGAAAACGTGGGTGAGAGTCACTCTCTTTGAACTATTGGTTCGAAGGCCTTATGTAGTGACCGGCGATTATCCAGTTAATGGAAGGAGATGAGGACCCTACCC
>NZ_JAVDDV010000067.1 GCF_030848565.1 Natronolimnohabitans sp. A-GB9 | reverse complement strand
AGGAAGCCGGTGTCCAGTCGTACGTTTTGAAAAACGGACCAGGGAGTGTACCTGTTTGGCGAGTCTAACCCGATAATCGGGGAAGGCGGAGGGAAACCGACATGGCCGCAGCGCTTTGCGCAAGGGCCGCCGTGTTCAAGCGCGGGGAGTCAAACGGGTACGACCCGAAACCGGATGATCTAGACGTGGGCAGGGTGAAGCGTGCCGAAAGGCACGTGGAGGCCCGATAGCGTTGGTGTCCTACAATACCCTCGCGTGACCTACGTCTAGGGGTGAAAGGCCCATCGAATCCGGAAACAGCTGGTTCCGACCGAAAGATGTCGAAGCATCACCTCTGCCGAGGTAGTCTGTGGGGTAGAGCGACGGATTGGGGGACCGCACTCCGAGAGGAGTGCGCCCCCCTGTCCAACTCCGAACCTACAGACGCCGCTGACGCAGGGAGTCCGGTGCACGGGGTAAGCCTGTGTACCGTGAGGGAGACAACCCAGAGCTGGGTTAAGGTCCCCAAGTGTGGACTAAGTGCGATCGAAGGTGGTCCCGAGCCCTAGACAGCCGGGAGGTGAGCTTAGAAGCAGCTACCCTCTAAGAAAAGCGTAACAGCTTACCGGCCGAGGTTCGGGGCGCCGAAAATGATCGGGGCTCAAGTCCACCACCGAGACCTGGCGACACTCGTCACAGAGTGATTCCGTAGGTCGGCGTTCCGTTCGGGTGGAAGCATGGCTGAGAAGTCGTGTGGACCGTGCGGTAACGAAAATCCTGGTCATAGTAGCAGCGTTAGTCGGGTGAGAACCCCGACGGCCGAACGAGTAAGGGTTCCTCAGCAATGCTGATCAGCTGAGGGTTAGCCGGTCCTAAGTCTCACCGCAACTCGAATGAGACAACAGGGAAACAGGTTAATATTCCTGTGCCAGTGTGCACTCAAAGCCGACGCTTTGGGG
>NZ_JAVDDV010000066.1 GCF_030848565.1 Natronolimnohabitans sp. A-GB9 | reverse complement strand
CGCCGTTTCCAGCGCGCTGGCACCACGACACGAACAGCCGTTACAACTGCTGGAGAACACGAATTCATGCTCCACCACGTCAAAGATACCGCTGCTACTGAGGACGATCCAACCTACTTCCGTCCACTCGAGGACCTCGTCGAATTCGACGGACAACGTATCTATCAAGAGGATGTTTCGCTCCAGAGTACCGACCTCGCTACGTCGCTCAGCTTTCGTGATGCCGTCGCCCACGGCGACGGCTTCACTCCGATGCCTTCGAAAACGACGATCAACCGGCGAGTCCGCGAGTACGGCAGCAAACTCGGTGACTTCGTTCGTGATCGGCTTCCTGGGACGAACGCAGACACTGTCGTTCCTGACGGAACGAAGTGTCATAGCCAGGACGATCACTGCACGTACCACGACGTCAACGTCACCCTCGGACAGACCACCGAGGAAGACACGGAAACGACGCTTCTAGACGTCAATCTCAACGATTCTTGGGATGAGACAGCAGCGACTCTCGAGGAGACCGAGGCGATCACTGACGACGCGACGGTCGTCAGTGACGCCGAGAACGCGCTCGTCGATGCGTTCGAGAATGGTGACCGATCTCACCAGCTCGACCTTGTTCACGTCGGTCGAACGCTCGGGTACAAGCTCTGGAAAGACGATGCGTTTTCGCTCTCTGAGCGGAAAGCGATCGTCGCTGGCGTTACTGATGATCTGTTCCATCTGAAGAACTCTGTCGCACTTCATGCACCGAGGAATGAGCGTTTGGCGATCCGCGAGCGGATCGACCAAACGCTCGAGAACCTTCGGAAAGAAGCCTGGAGGTTAGAGCGCCAAGACTCCTCGAAAGCAGCGGCGTACCTCCGGGAATGGGCGGAAGCAACCGTGACGTTCGCGGAACTCGCGCTTGACCAACAGCAGGTTCCGTGGACATCGAACGTGGTCGAACGAGCTATGGGTGAAGTTTCGAAACGGTGTAAGAATCAATGGATGCGGTGGTCAGAAGCGGGGCTAGAGTCGCTTCTCTGGTTGAATCTGGTGCAGTACGCCGATCCCGAGCAGTTCGCGGCGTTC
>NZ_JAVDDV010000065.1 GCF_030848565.1 Natronolimnohabitans sp. A-GB9 | reverse complement strand
GAGCGTGTCATAGAAAGCGTCACGTACGAAGCAGCAGGGTGCGGAAAGTGTGTCCAGCACCAGCGCAACCCTGCAAGACGTAGCTTCGGTAGACGACTTCTTGAATGTCGCGGCTACTGAGACAGTACCGCTGTTCAAGCACCTTGAGTTCGAGTTTCTACTGGAGTACGACGTGTTCGCCCCCGCTTCGAGGGGGCGAACACGAGTTCACCAGCCACCAGACCTCTTTCGCGGCTTTCTGCACTGCTACTACAAGGATATCTACGGCACACGACCAGTTGCACGAGAACTCCAGCACGGCCTCGCTTGGTACTACTGCGGACTTGAGAAACCGCCATCGAGAGACACGATTGATCGGTTTCTCACCGACCTCGAACACGTCATCGATGATGTCTTCGACAGGCTCGTCGAGCAGGCCGCTGCCCGCGGCCTGCTCGACTCGACGTACTCCATCGATTCGACCCACGTCGAAGCGATCCAGTACAACGACGCTGCCTCATGGAACTACGATCCAACAGCCGAAGAGTACTACTACGGCTTCGGTTGTACGATCGTCTCAACCGGCACAAAGATCCCGATCGCGGCGGAGTTCACCCAGGCCAAACAAGCAGACCAAGAGACGGCGATTCGCGTCACCCGTGACGCGCTCGCCGTCGATACACCGATCTGGATGCTTGGAGACAGTGCCTACGACATTCTCGATTGGCACGACCACCTGCTGGCCGCAGGGGTCGTGCCAATCGCACCATACAATCCGCGAAACACTGACGACCCGAAAAACATCGAGTACAGGGTCGAAGACCGAATCGAGGAACACAGCGAGGACGTTCAGCTGAAACAATCCATTCTGGACGAGACGTACAACAACCGGACAGGAGTCGAACGAACCAACGATGCAGTCAAGGACTGCGGCCTCGGGCACGTTCGCGCCCGAGGCCGCGTCCACGCACGAACAGAAGTGTTCGTTGCGCTGTGTCTTCGGATCGTCATTGCAATCACCAACTACGAGCGAGGACACGATCCGGGACGTGAGATGCTCAAGCTATGAGTTGGATTCTATGACACGCTC
>NZ_JAVDDV010000064.1 GCF_030848565.1 Natronolimnohabitans sp. A-GB9 | reverse complement strand
ATGGGCGGGCTGCTTGTCTGGTTCGTCATGGATGGTGTTCCAGATCTACCCTTGTAGGCTCGAAGCCGGCGGTTCTCGGTCAGCGCATCCTCGAGGGCGTCGCGTTCCAGATCTACCCTTGTAGGCTCGAAGCCGCTCCCAGGCTCTGCTGCACTGGGGCGAGTGGACCGAGTTCCAGATCTACCCTTGTAGGCTCGAAGCAAGAAGTCGAGACCGACCGAGAAGAGGAGTCGCCGTGTTCCAGATCTACCCTTGTAGGCTCGAAGCTTCGCGCTCGTCGTCGTCATCCGAGCCAGCACATCCGGGTTCCAGATCTACCCTTGTAGGCTCGAAGCTCGTTAGTCATCGGTCTCAGTAGTCGTGTGGACGAGGGTTCCAGATCTACCCTTGTAGGCTCGAAGCGAAAACGAAACGGACGCTGGCGAAGTTGTCCAAGCTGCACGTTCCAGATCTACCCTTGTAGGCTCGAAGCATCGAGCATATTGTGGACCTCAGTTCCCGCAAACTCTTGTTCCAGATCTACCCTTGTAGGCTCGAAGCATCGAGCATATTGTGGACCTCAGTTCCCGCAAACTCTTGTTCCAGATCTACCCTTGTAGGCTCGAAGCGTTGATGGCCGGATCTCCCGATCCGACGAGCAGAAGCGTTCCAGATCTACCCTTGTAGGCTCGAAGCAAATGAGTGTGGCGGCAAACTCCTATCTGAAAACGTTGTTCCAGATCTACCCTTGTAGGCTCGAAGCTACGAGATTACTGACAAGGTCCCAGACGAGTACGTCGAGTTCCAGATCTACCCTTGTAGGCTCGAAGCCCGCACTCTGGGCACGTGATGGCGGCCGTGTCAATTGTTCCAGATCCACCCTTGTAGGCTTGAAGCACCGACGACGACGTCCATCCTGATCGGGAGTATCGGTACAGTTCCAGATCTACCCTTGTAGGCTCGAAACACTTGACAAACGGAAAGCAAATTTCCAATCTTGTAGGCCCAGAACACGAGACGCCACTACCGAACTCGAGATCGGAAAGCCATCTCCAAATCACCGTGATCATTCGAGAAACGCGCCACTATCCTTATTTCTGGGT
>NZ_JAVDDV010000063.1 GCF_030848565.1 Natronolimnohabitans sp. A-GB9 | reverse complement strand
AAAGGGGAATATCCGGATCAAATGACTCTCACTATAGACGATCGAAACCGGGTATCTGAGGACATCTCGCCGTTCGGAGCGCAAAGTCGATTGGACAGAGACCTCCCGAACGTAATTAAGAATATGCTGCGGGAATTTGCTTCCCACCCTGATGTCCCGAATGCAATCGAACTTAGTGAGCATGTCATTCGAGAAGTTTGTGACCAACGGGAGATCGGACCAGTATCACTAGATATCGAAACTCGACTATCGGCCGAGTTCAACGATCTTCCTTTTGAAGCACGATATGAGGACGGTCTGACAGCCGATGATCTTCGTACCAAAATTGAGGAACCCCAGTACTCCTATCCGGCCGTGGAGTTAGCTTTAGAACGATATGATCCTCCTGAATATGATATCCAAATGGACAAAAACGGACATGCTCGGAAGTTACGTGTTCTTGTTATGGCTTTAAACCACGATTCTGTGTTACTCTATGATCCTCTCCGGTACAGTCAAGTTAGTAGCAATAATGGAATGGAAGCAACTGAAGTTGACAAGCCGATGTTCCTCAGAGCATGGAAAGGGCGACTCGAAAGTACAAGTACACTGTGGGTTGAAGCTACCGAACAGAAACGGCTCACGGAGTACTAAAAATGAGTCATACATCTATTACTCCAACTACACTTGAAGTCTCTGTGAGCAACGACGAGGAGCCAGTTCCCCATATTGAACGACATCTGCAACAAGTGTACGGTAGTGGAACATACCTCTCTGATTTCTATGAGGCCGAAAATGGAAGCGTCTCACTTTCGATTGGAAACTCCTTCCCAAAAGACGTCAGTGATTGCCGACCCCACAGGGATCGTGTCATCAAATATATTGCTGTTGATGATATAGCTGACCTATCTGCTGAAGTTAATGACGGACAATATATTATTGATTTAAAGTCCCGGGACGAGATCAATGAAGGATTCATTAATGCAAGACAACGACTTCGGGATAATCTCGATCAGGCGCTAGCAAAAGCTACCTACAAGAAGATCGCTGGAACCCCGGCTGTTGAAAATCAACTCAACCCGATTAAGCAAATTCTCCGATGGACTCGACTTCATGACGCACCTGAATTTGAGGAAGTAAAAAAGGCCCAAGACAAGGACGGAGATAAGACTTTACGGTAT
>NZ_JAVDDV010000062.1 GCF_030848565.1 Natronolimnohabitans sp. A-GB9 | reverse complement strand
CTCAGCTCTGCACGTTCATAAACTCCCTTCTGAATGGAGGAAGAGGTGGTCGATTTTCTCCATCAATCCATCGAGATCGCGGTCTGGTTGGTCGCGCACCCACGAGAACATGTTGTAGATAGCCTCTTTGAGACCGTGTTCGAGCTGTGCTCGGAGCGACGAGGCTTTTGAGACGAGTCGCTCCGAGGCGCTCGATTCGGGACCAAGACGAAGGAGGCTGTAGGTCAGCATCTGAAGGTGCCAGTGACGACTGGCACCGTCAGAATCACGCACCTCGCAGTCTCCAAGGCCGAGATCCTGCTTCGAGTCCTCGAAGAATGTCTCGATTCGCCATCTGTACGAATAGCTCCGAATGATGTGGGCAGAGGGGGCGTCGACCTTATTCGTCGCAAGGTACTTGACCGGATTGTCCTCGTCCTCGTCAGTGCCTTTCTCAGCGATTACCAGCCGTACCTCGCCCAACTTCGAGATCGGGAGCGTCTTCGTCCAGATCTTGTACGTTTCCTCGTCGATCTCTCGCTCTACCTTGTCGATGCGCTCTTCCAGCGCATCGACGCGCATCTCCTCGTTATCGTAGGTTACCTGCCGATTGCTTCGGAGCGGTCCAACCCAGTCCTTGCCGTAGGATGTGACGTGCTTGATCAGACCCGAGTCGTGGGCAAACCACGAGTCGAAGAGGTAGGTGTCCGCAGGCACACCTACCTCTTCTTCCAGTTCCGTGATTATCTCCCGTGCAAGCTCGTATTTCGTCTCGTTCTCGTCCTGGTCGTCGTCGGCTTTCTCGTACTGGCGGAACGCGAGCGGATAGGAGGTTTTGTCGTCGGTGTAGAACGCGTAGACGAGATTCTGTCCCCAGACAGGTTCACCTTCGGTGTGATCGTAGAACTCTCCAGCACCGGGAAGTTCCTTCCCGGTTCGCTGGAACACCGAATCATCGATTACGATGTAGCCATCCTGTGACCACCGCGTCTGACCGTGTTTTTGCAGTTCTTCTAACCGCTCGTGGTTGAGCCGGTCTTCGTCCCAGTCGTACTCGGTGATGAACTTGTTGAGTGCTCGCTCGCTATTGGCAGGAAGGACTTCTCGTGCAATCCCGGTCACGGTCTTGCTGCGGCCCGCAGCAAGACCTGTCACGTACGTTTTGGCGTGATGAGTCTGGTGATAGGACAGTGAGTCGAACTCATCCAGCGGGTCGGTACACGAGAGGAAGTCCGTAATCGGCAGCATTAGCCGTCGGTTCCATCTACACTGCGCCCCGACTTAAACGTGCAGAGGCGAG
>NZ_JAVDDV010000061.1 GCF_030848565.1 Natronolimnohabitans sp. A-GB9 | reverse complement strand
CTCGAAGACGACGAGTCCCTCGAGGAGTCGATGGTGTCGTTCGTCACGGAGACCCCCGACGACATCGCGGGGACCGCGTTCGGCCTGAACGGCGACGACCGCGGCGTCGCCTACGTCGACGCGTCGCTGACCGAGGACATCGAGAGCGAGGGCTACGCCCGCGAGGTCATTCGCCGCGTCCAGGAGATGCGCAAGGATCTCGACTTAGACGTCGAGGAACGGATCGCACTCGAACTCGCAATCGACGACGACCGCGTCGCCGATCTCGTCGCCGAACGCGAGGACCTGATCCGCGAGGAGGTCCGGGCCGACGAGATCGGCGGCCTCGACGTCGAGAACGGCGAGCGAAAGGAGTGGGAGGTCGAAGGCGTGTCGATGACGATCGCGATCGAGCCGCTGGCTGCTGCTGAGGCGTCGGACTAACATCCGTCGACCGACGTGAGACGGCGCAGGGCCTGAGACGACGCCGCTCGTTTCTTTTTGGTCCGTGAAGCGTCTCTCGAGCCGTGTGAGCTAACCCCACGAGCAGAGGACAGATCGTTCACGTTGCCGGCGAATCCGAGGCGGAAGAGTGTGGATCGAGAGTGCAATCGAGTCGTTGGCGGAATAGGTCCGAGTCTGTGGCTCGATTGTCGGCCGCCTCGATACACGGCGGACTGACTTTCGTCATTACACCGGCTTCGCCGGATCACTCCGTTTCGTTCATACGAATAATTAATTCTAACTAATATTGCTGCAAACAGTATGGACGTTCCATGAACGGAGTAGAGCGTGATCACGTCCTCACGAGGTTGCTTGATGCTCCGGGCCTCTCCGGATACGAGTCAGCGTGTCAGCAGGTGTGGATAGATAGTGTCGCGGACTATGCAGATTCCGTCGAAACGGATTCGTACGAAAACGCCGTCGCAAGGGTTGACGGGGATGGATCGTTGACCGTTGCAGTAACGAGTCACATTGATGCGGTCGGATACGTCGTCCGCCGAATCGATGAACGCGGATATCTCCATGCCGGTGGTGTCGGTGGCGTCGATGCCGTCTGTGCACGAGGACAACGCGTTACCGTTCACAGCTCTGATGAAGAAGTAGCTGGAGTCGTTGTCCACACACCGAGTGAGATGTACGACTGGACCGTTACCCAGCTAACTGATCCGTCGGAGGTACGTATCGATATCGGTGCAGAGGATCGGGCAGATGCACGAAATTGCGTTACTGTCGGCGATCCGGTAACCGTCGCTGCAGAGCCGACCGAACTTACTAACGGACGGATCGCGGCGCGATGCCACGATAACCGAACCGGCGCGTATATCGTCGCCGAAGTGATTCGTCGCGTCGCACGAACGACCCCCGATACGACCGTTCTCGGCGTGAGTACCGTTCAAGA
>NZ_JAVDDV010000060.1 GCF_030848565.1 Natronolimnohabitans sp. A-GB9 | reverse complement strand
TCGTCTTTAGCTAAGACTTACACCTCGGTTGCGTAGCGGTAGCGAGCGTCTCTTGTAACACTGGCCGTTGCTGGTGGATCTTCTGTGCGTCGTCGATCAGTCGGTCGAGCAGCGGTGGCGGCGAGTAGCCGAGATATTCGCCAAGTTCGTGGAGGATGAGCTGGGCGTGCGACCGGAAGGTCGCCGCCCAGCGTTCCGGCGGAAACACGATCTCATCGTCCGCCTGTTCAGTGACCAGATCGAGCAATTCACGACTCACGAGCAGTGACAGCAACGCCGCGTACAGCAGAATTTCGACAACATGCTTCTTTGTCGTGTCGAACTCGTCCAGTTCGTACTGCGTCTTCAACTCACGGAATAGCAACTCCACCTCCCACCGACACCGATAGATCGTCCCTAGATCCGACGGCAGGAACTCTTCTCTCGGGAGATTCGTGATGTACAGGTGGTAGTCGTCGGCGTCCTCTTTGCGGACGCCGACGACGCGAAACCGCTTCGTATCGCGTGACTGCGTTCCTCCGTACGGTCTTCGGTCGAACTCGGCTTCGACTTCCACGTCGATGTACTCGCGGTGCAGATCATCCACAACATCGTAGATCTGCTCACCTTCCAAGGGAATGGCGCGGCCGCGCCATTCCCGTAATTCCTCCGTTACGACCGGATTTGCGCTCTCTTTCAGCCGACTCACGAAGTAGCCGTCGTTCTCATCGATCAACGCGAAGCGGCGGTACTTGAAGTAGGCTCGGTCGAACAGAACGAGCCGATCTTCGAGCCACGATCCTGTGTTAAACAACGTGCTGTCGTGCGTTTTCTCGTCAGTCACGTCGAGACGTTCTATCGTCTGCTCAGTGGCATTATGGAGCAGGTGGAGCTTCGCTCCAGCCTGCTCCTCCTTGCGAGCTTCGTACTCATCGGCAAGGAACTCGTGCAACCGCAGGACGGTTCCATCAGCGATCATCACGTCCCTGAATCGGTCGATATCGGCGTCAACAGTGTCAGGGACAGCGATCTCGTCGAGGCCACGCTCGACGAGGTCGCGGAAGTACTCCGCGAGAGACGGCGTCAACCGGTGATAGAAGCCGCCGGGAGAGATCGTTTCGTCGCCTGTCGAGTTGTAGCTGCGTCTGAAGCCAGCGAGTGTTCGGCTTTCGCCTGCGGCGAAGCCGAACACGAATGCCCAGACGAAGGCGGGAATCTGGAGCTTGCGGTCACGTTCGACCACGCCGAGTTCCTCGGCGTGCTCTTCGAGGAACTCGGAGGGAAACAATGTAGTGAGCCGACGCATAATCCGAGATGAGGAGGCTTCGTTGTGCACACTCGTCGCCTCCTCATTCCTCTCGAAAAGATGCCTCGATAAGCCGCCGCTGTCACGTGGTTTCTCGCTTAGCTAAAGACGGATA
>NZ_JAVDDV010000006.1 GCF_030848565.1 Natronolimnohabitans sp. A-GB9 | reverse complement strand
GTGGTAAGTAAACACTGTGTTCTCGTAGTCCGAGAGGACCGGCCCACCCGAGCGACTCCAGCCGTCCTCGTCGCCTTCCGCGTACGCAGCCAACTGGTTGTCATCGTACCAGAACTGGAAAACCGAACGATACAGATCGATGACGTACTGTGCCGTTTCCGGCATATCTTCGGTCATCACGTCGACGCCACCGTACTCGTCGTGTCCCAGCTCGTTCCATCGCTGAGCCGAGTACGCCATCCCGAGTCCCTTGATCGATAGCGCGTAATCGCGGTACTGTAACTGATCATCGTCGAATACTGGTCCGTCGTCGTACTCACTGGCCACCAGCACCTCGAGCCCGTCGGACGGATCCGGAACGGCCTCGAGTTCTTCGTCCGATTCCTCCTGTGAACACCCAGCAAGAGCCATTGCCGTCGTCGCACCTACGGCAGCAAGCATCCCTCGTCGCGTCCGGCCGACACCCCCACGTGGTGACCAGGTGTCAGTTCCCCTCTCGCCTGTACCCATACTATTGTCTTCTGTATCAGTCATTGGTTGTCGACGTGGACGACGACACGAGCCGCTCCGGAATAATCCCCATCGACACTTAATATGTTTTAAATGAGTGATCTGGAGGTCGGCGACGGTCCGTGGCATATCACTAGTTCGCCGTACGTCTCAAGCTGTCAAATGCAAGGTGCATAATAGCACCCTCCAGGAATGAATACTTGTCGTTCAGAGGGTTTTTCTCCCCAGTCTGGCCGGTTTTGGCAGGAATAGGGCAACGAATGTCGAGCCTCGGGTGAATTCTACGATTCCCACGAGTTGAGAAGGATGAAATCAACCCAATATATGGTCTCTTTCCCATCGGAAGAATCGTACCATGGATTCGGTAATCGATCAAAACCATATGGTTTCATACATCTTGTGGAGACGAGTGACCCATCCAGTACAGAGACATCAATCATCGCCGACAGGCGTCGCGTCGATAGCCGACGATTCGTTTTGCCACTCGCCGTCACAACACCGTAGATACCGTCGACCGAGCGGCGTGATGCGATATTTTCCGTGATCGACACGGTCGACGAACCCCCGTTCGCACAGTTCCAACAGTCTGCGATTGACGGCCTCGCGGCTGTAGTCGATATTGTACGCGAGAAGCGCCGGTGTAAGGACGATCTCCGTCTCGTCGAGCAACTCGAGGATTCGATCGTCCATCGGATCCATCCACTCTTCGCGGGGACGGATCGACCGGTGATCGGTGTCGAACAGTGCTGCCCAGTCGCTCTCGGATAAATTCCGGCGGACGGGTTCGAACAGGCCGACGAGAATCAAAAGTGCACCGAGTGCCTCGAAAAAATGGCCCGAGTAGATCGAAAGCGCCCGGACGATCGGATCGATCGATCCGATCGAGAGCACGCCGAGGACGACGACCGCCATCGGGCCGTTACACCGGTGTCTCGAGCCGGGAACGAGCAGGTACACCCCGACTGCGCCCGTCACCACTCCGAACGCAAGCAGTAACGTCCCGTGCATACTATCCTCCTTGATTTGGCGTCCGATGGATCATCGAGACGGTCATCAGGAGAAATGCCGCCAACAAGAGTAGCCCGATCCACCGAAACAGAATCTCAAGACCGATCAGATTCATCGAATCCAGTCTGTTGATCAAGTGCGTCGTCAGATGTCCCATAAACGCGAGCATCGCTCCGATCAACGCCAGCAGCGACGGTGCAATCGGCGTCTCTCTGGTCGTTTGCCACAGGTGGATTCCCACGATGGCTGACGCCGACAGGAATACGATTCCTGACGCGAGAAATACCTCGTGGATCGGCACGCCAATCTGTGGCATCCTACCTCGAAAATGAGGTTTATATGTATTAAATTTAACTCAGATTGCCGATTCTGTCTTTATTTTATAAGGTTACCACTCTCGTCGACCGACGATATCTCGAAAGCGAGTGTCGATTCGATTCACGGTCTGCGAACCGGGCGTAAGAGACATACTTCGACAGCTCTTGTTATTGGGACACATGGATATCCGCGTTCACGGACCAGGTCCCACCTCTCCGTTCCTCAGCGCCCGCGACCTCTTCGAAACCGAACACGACCTCTCGCTGCCGGTCCACGTCCAACTGCGGGACGATCCTGACGAACGGACCTGGGCCGGCCACTACGACGACCGCCACGTCCTGAACATCTCTCGACAGGCGGCCTCGAGTGCCATGGCCCGCGAACTCGCCCTCCACGAGTTCGCTCATATGGCCCGCCACGAACAGGATCATCCCTCCCACACCCAGTCGACCGAGGAAGTCCTCTATCTCGCGTTAGCCGGCAAAAGCGTCGAACGGCGCAAGCTCTCTCACTGTTATCAGATCGCGAATCACATGAAAGACATCTACGCCGACGACATCACGCTCGCCGTCGGCCCCGGGGAGAAACTCCTGTCGTTTCTCGAGTCGAGTCTCGCGATGGCCGTCGCCGACCGGCCCGAGATGCCGACTCGTCCGGAGTTCGAACGCCTTTCGCCGACTGCCGACCCCGAAATCACGGCTGTCAACGCCGCGTTCGCGATCGCACTGACTGAACGCCACGACCTCGTCGACGGCGACCACCGACTGTACGACCTCGCACATGCGGCCGCGATGGACGCCCCACAGGTCGATTTCCAGGGGTTCAAACGACGGTTCCGCGAACTCGCTCGCGATCCCGACTCGAGTAGCTACCGCCAAGTCCTCGTCGATGCGACCCGTGCATACGTCGGCGGTTCGGGACCTGCAGCCGACTGATACGGAGTGCTGTAACTATTTCCCGGCGTAACCGCCGCCCTGGTCGCGGTTAGGCCGGCGATGACGTACAGTAAACCGTATAAGCGACAGTTCACAACCCGTAACGAGACTGTTTGCTTCGGCCCGAAAATTTAATGTTTGATCTCTCGATTGGTCTAATATATTGATGTTCTCGCGCAAGGACGGAGGGGGTGAACCCGGTGATAAGCAGTTCCCAGAGGCGCTCTCGAAACTGAAACGCCAGGGAGCGAGCGTTCTCGTCGTCGGTCCCGTACGAACCGAACAGCGTCGAGACGTCTGTCAGCGACTGCTCGGACGGGCGACCGACCGGCCACGCCGACGGCTTCTCGTCTCGACGACCGGTGACGACGACGACGTGTCTCATCTCCTCAGCGACGAATTCGCCGCGTCGAACTCGTTTACCCACGTCAGTTACGCGACCCACTCTCGGAGCGCGACTACCAGCGATTCTACCTCGAGTCCGACCGGACCCAGTATCCCGTCGGCCGAAACGTCGTCGACTCCAGTAACCACCCTCGCTGACCTCGGAATCGCGATTTCGAACGCTATCGAGACGTTTGAAACCGATGCAAACGGTCTCTCACCCGCCGAACTCCGTATCGGAATCGATTCACTGATCCCCTTGCTCGAAGCATACGGAACCGAACGCGTCTTCAAATTCGTCCATCTCACCACCGGGCGCACACGGGAAAGCGACGGGATGATCCATTACCACCTTCCCATGGATCACGACGCCGACATCGTCTCGGTGCTGGAACCGTTGTTCGATATCACGATCGAGCTCAGAGAACACCACGGCGTCTTCCAGGAACGTTGGACGATCAACGACGGCGATCTTCGCTCCGGTTGGGTCTCGATCGAACGATCGTAACTCCTCTCGCCGACTCCGGGATATCTCTCGGTTAGCAACCTTCCCGAAACCCATTCTGACTCCGATATGAAACCGAAATTCGAACCAACCGACGACGGCCTCGAGATCATCGACCCAATCGAACGCCATCGGTATCGACTGACGACACACGAGCCAGTCTCGCTCGAGACGGTATCGACGGATCGGATCCAGTTTCCGGTCGAAGCAGCCGTCGAAGTAACGGCTGAGATGATTACGCTTCCGACGAACGAAAGTGTCTATGTTCGGAATGGGGATGGATCGATGGTTGCAGAGGTTCGCCCGAGTAAACAGGTCTCCCTTCCAGAAAATGAATATACATTAGATATATCTGGGCCACTGAAAGTTTATGCATATATTGAAAGCTCTGTATATATCTACTCGGATAGTGAACGAACATACATTACATTAGATGAATCAACACGTATTACGTTCGGTGCACGGTCATACCATAGACGACCAGCGACAACGATTACGAGCACAGCAGAGCCAACAGATGTAATGAAAGCAATTTCTGCGTTTGGATCTGCTCTCAAGTCGACAACGCCCGAGCGCTCGTACCCAACTCACCGAGGACATCCTGCAGCAATCGAGATGGGCGATCGGTTAATTATACCTGAAGCGATCAATCAACCCAAGACGGGTATTCAAATCGAAATACCTCCAGAACTCGGTCAGATATTCGTTATTACACCGCTAGCATATTATCTCGGAGCGAAAGTTGTTCCTGGAAAAGAACCCCAACTCACTACTGAGGATGGATTCACGTATAATCTTGAAAGAGAAGATACTCTCGAGGAAACAGTAGAGCAAACACTCAAACAAGTGTTTTTCCTTGATTGTATCGTTAGAACGGAGGGCCATACACCACTTCCGTTACACGAGAGACAGATAGTTGAACCGATGCTCGAATTCGACATATGTTCTATATATAATAAAAAATTATTCGAACAGCTTGAAATATATCTCTCAGTAGATTTCGAGAGAGTAGAACCGTACTTCCCAGAATGGCGACTCAAGACGTATCTTCCTCCGACCCCAGATGCGATCGAATTCCTCCCTTATGTAACCGATGACCTTGCAATCATAAAAGTCCAAAAACAAAGAAAGAAGTCAGCCTCAGTAACTCAAACAGAGGCGATAGAGGACTTTCTACGAACAGGGAACACTCGAACCTCGCGAACGAGAAAGCTACCGACAGACCAGACAGGTATATCGACGATCCAACAATCATGGAGTAGCGCCAGTTCTTCGAATATTACAAGCAAGACATCACTCTCGGCGTTTCAACACAGCGTTGGTCGAAGTCCGCGGGAAGATCCCATCGAAATAGAGGTCGTTTGCAACGATACAGAAATGCGAGAAGAACTCGAGACAGTGAACGGTGTCTATGGTGTCCGAGAAGAGCTGCCATTCGATGTCAGTCTTCGGTACGATCTTGAGATCAGCGAACTAGAGAAAACACTAACGAAGAATATTGATTTCTTCCATTTCATTGGTCATATTGACGAAGACGGATTTCAATGTACGGATGGAAAGTTGGATGTAGCATCGATGGAGAAAGTTGGCGCTAAAGCCTTCTTTCTCAATGCATGCCAATCATATGATCAAGGGTTACACTTAGTTGAGTCGGGAAGTATTGGTGGAATTGTCACCCTTAACGATATTGTAAATAGCGGTGCAATAAAGGTGGGAAGTGAAATTGCTCGCTTACTAAACCAAGGTTTTCCACTCTACGCTGCGCTTGATGTGGTTCGAAAAGATAATATTATCAGTCAACAATACATCATATCTGGAGATGGGATGACAACGATAGCGCAATCAGAAACAGGTCCTCCCTTTGTATGTCTAATAGACCGTGAAGAAGATGATTTTGTAGTTCGTATGGAGACGTATACGACTACCGGACTGCAAAAGGGGAGTTTGTGTATTCCGTATTTAGAAGAAAACGATGTACATTTCCTAACATCGGGTGAATCTGGTCCGTTTATTTCATCGGAGAAGCAGCTATCGAACTTTTTCGAGATGGGCGATTTCCCAGTAATAGTCAATGGATCACTAAACTGGAGCAGTGAGATTCTACTTGATGAATTATAGTCCTGCGTAGCCTCCCATACCACCGGCCGCAGCCATTCCAGCCTGAGAAAGGGCCAGAAGGATTGTGAACAGAACGCCGATCATTCGCGGGTGCTTCTTCAGGTATTGAGTTACGCCTTTCATGGTACATTACACATATGGCACTGTTCAATTATAAATTTATCTTAATATATTATATAAGTAAGTAATATTGTTATAGTACTATACTGAAATATTAAAAACACTATATAAGTATATTGTCAAATATGGGCATAAGATTGGGTATATTAATTTGTTTGATTATAGACTTAATTAAATGAATATTGGAGTGCCTGATCTGTATCATCAATGAGTTTGACGCGAATTTTAGCTGCACACTGCGAATCTCGTAAAGATTACAAACAACTGCTTGGTGCCGTTCGGCAACGCCAAGACCGGTTTCGTGTTCGCCCTCAAGTAACACGCGCTGGGTCAATATACGAAAAACTCGTCTACTGCCAGTTCGTGGGCTTGTTGAAGGAGAAGTCGTTCGATCACTGCCTGTAATGTCTCATCAGATATTGGACCAACGAGAAGTTCGTCAGCACCACGGCCGACAGGATTGTCTGCGGGAACGTCATCAGAAAGAACAAGCACATTCAAGTTCGGCATACGGGAACGTAATGTGTCGAGAATACCACGGGTATCCGGTGTTTTCAATTCCCAGTCAAGGACTAAAAGGTCATACAGCTCATCGATCTGCTCGGGAATTGAACAGTCGAAGTCAGTTTGATTGACCGACGCAGGGATATGTGATTTCTTCGTGTCCCAATTGGATCGGGAGAGGGTTGGTGAATAGCAAACAAGTGAAACGCAGATTCTAGCAACACAGTTCTACCAGTACTGAGGAACGAACCTGTTAAATGTAAATAATATTGAGGGAGTATATCATGTAACCATTCATCCTACAAAGGTGAGACAGTAGAAATGTGAGATATCCATAACGTATATTTAGACACACTCATTTTATTCGATAAGATACGGGCTGTCCTCAGTACCGTCTGACTAACGCATGTACCGATGAAACCGAAATTCAAATCAACTAAAACTGGAATGGTGATTATTGATCCGATCGAACGCGGACAATACTCGATCGAGACAAATACACCAGTTTCGCTGAAGTCACCCACCACTAATCGTATTCCGTATCCGATAGATACGGCGGTCCAGATCACAACTAGTGGATTTACGATATCAAGTAACAATACAGTCTACGTTCGTAACTCAGATGGAAGGTTACTTACAGAAATCCAACCGAATGAGAGGGTTGATCTCCCGGACGAGGAATATATCCTCGATATATCTGATGAGTTGAAGGTGTATGCTCATGTACAAAGTGCCGTTCAGATTTTGACGTCCAATAAGGAAATAAGCGTCGAGTTTGGTGAGTCAAGTACAATAACTATTAGCGCACGTTCATATCATACGCGTCCAGCGGCGACGATCAAGACAAACGCAGATCCAATCAATATGATGCAAGCGGTCTCTCTGCTTGCTTCGGCCTTAAAAACGACAGGGGTCGAGAGATCATATCCAACACACCGTGGACATCCACCTGCTATAACTCTGTCTGATGAATTTGATATCCCAGACAGTCTGGACCAGCCGAACACGGGTATTCAAATAGAAGTTCCGCCAACGCTTCGTCATGTCTTCGTTGTAGCACCCTTGGCTTACTACCTAGCAGCTGACGTTGTTCCCGGATCAACACCACAAATCGTAACTGAAAACGGGTTTACCTATTCACTTACCGAATCCAGATTTGAAAGCACTGTTGAACAAGTCCTCAAGCAAACATTCCTGTTCGATTGTATTGTTCGAACGGAAGGTTCAACACCACTTCAGTTATACGAGCGGCAAGCGATCGAGTCGATGCTCGAGTTCTCCGTCGAAAATTTGTACGGCTGTTCGGTAGCAGAACAACTCGAAGCGTATCTTAATGTTTCTTTCTCCATGATAGAACCATACATTCCGGATTGGCATATCAAAACACAGCTCAGGCCAACCCCAGAGCATATCGAATTTCTTCCGTTTGCTGTCGCTGATCTCGGACTCGTAACGACTGCAACTGCTGATCGGTCTGTAACGGCAGTACAGACAAATACGCAAACTAAAGAACGAACGTTTCTGGACTGTGATATCGATAATAACGCGCTTGAGCAGGGAGAGAATGTCAGTTCTAAAGTAGACGAAGAACTCACAACAGCTCCTCAAATATGGAGCCGAGGTACAGACACTAGACTCACTAGTACGTGTCCGCTCTCGGCATTTTACAATGGTCTCGACCAGACACCCCAAGAGGGACCACTTGAAATTAAAGTTGTCTGTAATGACCCTGCTATGAACGAAGAGCTCATATCAGTTCATAATACGTATGGAGACTACGATGGCTTATCGTTCGAAATATCACTCTGTCATAATTTAACAAAAAGCGAATTAGAAGATGTTCTCGCTCAAGAATGCGATTTCCTACACTATATTGGTCACATCGAGACCGGCGGATTCAGATGTGAAGATGGAATATTGGATGCAGGAAATATCGGAGAAGTCGGTGCAACTACATTCCTACTTAACGCTTGCCAGTCTCGTGAACAGGGGTTACGACTTATCGAATCAGGGAGTGTCGGTGGGATCGTTACGCTCGAAGAGATTACCAACAGCGAAGCAGTTTGTGTTGGGCGGACGATTGCTTATTTATTGAACCGCGGCTACTCACTCTATGCTGCTCTTGACATTACCCAAATGGGGAGTAAAAAGACAAGTAGCTATCATATTGTTGGCGATGGGAGAGAATCAATAGCGCAATCCGAAACCGGGACACAAAACGTCTGCTTAGTCGAGCGCGATGGGGAACGACTCGAGCTCACAATCATATCATACGCAGGACCAAAGAAAAAGAGAGGGGGACTGCTCAATCCATATATTGAATCCGTTGAAGAGTATTTTGTTGTCCCAAGTACAATAGGACCGTTCTCCGTAACGAAGGCACAATTTCTCAGGTTCACTGATTTAGAAGAGATGCCAGTATTACTCGATGGAGAACTCCACTGGAGTGATGAGATCAAAGCAAGTGACCTGTAACCGCCAGGGACGATAAAAATCGAAAGCAGCAGAAAACGGCGATCGCTTAGCGTGCAGCTGCCGCGACGCGCTCTTTCTCTTCTTTCTGGCTGACCGCGTAGGTCTGGACGTCGTAGTTGGCCGCGCCGACGAGCTGGTTGGCGATGGCCTCTTCGACAGGCGTCGTCGTCTTGAACGAGTCGTTGTAGACACCTTCGGCGAGGAACTTCAGAGCCTGGTCGACGCGACGCTGTGGTGCGACGTCGACGGCCTTGGGAACCGAAATGCCACCGTATTTGAGGCGGACGGTCTCCTCGCGGGGAGCGGCGTTCTCGACTGCCGTCACGAGCACCTGAACGGGATTCTCGTCGGTGCGCTCGTGGACGAGTTCGAACGCGTCACGGACGTGGTTGAGCGTCTGCTGTTTCTTGCCCGTGTTCTCCTCGGTCTGCATCAAGCGGTTGATAAAGCGCTCGACGATCGAGACCTGGGACTTCTTGAACTGCTTGCTCGCGTGGCGGCCGGCGGTGTGAGCGACCGGCGTCACCGTGATGTACCGTTCGGTCGACGGATCGTTGTACGCGATCTCGTCGATCTCCCAGGTACCGAAGAGCTTCGCACCGACATCTGCGCCGCCCGCAGGGGCGTCCGGATCGGGTTGGTCTTCTGCAGCCATGGTTATCGAACCGGTTTCTCCGCGTTTCCGCGAACGAGTTCCTTCAGTGCGACGCCGTTGACCTTGTCGACCTTGTAGTTGACACCCGAAAGGTCACCCATCGCACGACCCTTCGCCCCACCGATACCGGCGATGGTAACTTCGTCGTGTTCGTCGATGAAACTGATTGCACCGTCTCCAGGACAGAAGGCGGTGACCTGTTTTCCGTTCTTGATCAGCTGCACTCGGACGCACTTTCGGATCGCCGAGTTGGGCTGTTTCGCTTCGATGCCGACCTTTTCGAGTACGATACCGCGGCCCTGCGGAGCGCCCTCGAGGGGGTCAGACTTCTCGCGGAGGCCCCGTGCGCGGCGCGCATAGTCCGAGTCGGACCACCGCTGCTCCTGGCGGTCCTTCTTGAGCTTGCGCGCGGCATATTTGCCGTTTGCCATAGTACCCGTCGCTATCCGTCGAAGGCACTTAAGCGACCCGTTTCGAATCTCCGTTACGGCTCGAGAGAACGTTAGGGGTAGCCCTCGCCACTTCTCGTGCCGTTTCGGAACGTCCGCTCACGGATGGAGCGAGTGGGAACACCGATTTCCGGCCCGGAGACTCGCCGAGCGAAGCGCTGGGCTGTTCGAAAAAACAGTGTCGGCACTACTGGTTCGCGTCGGCATAGTTCGTATCGATATCGTCGGTGTCGTCCATCTCGGTGGCTGTCACACCGTCGTCTGTCTCGGTTGTACTGGATCCGTCGTGAGTGACCTCGAGGTCGTAGCACTCGGGTTCAGTCTTGGTGTTGGATACTTCGACGACGTACGTTCCCTCGGTCTCGATACCAGATGGGTAAACGCATCTACAATGAAAGAAACGAATCCGAAGCCGAGAGTCAGATCAACTGCACGTCGGCGATTTCGAAGTGCCGCTCTGCAAGCTGGCGTGCCGCGTCGATCGTCCGCCCGTTCGAGCCGATCGCGACGCCGCGATCGTCCTCGGCGACTTCTACGTAGGCGACCGTATCGTCGTTCTCGCTGATCGTGACGTTGTACACCGCCGCCGGCGCGAGCGTGTTCGCGACGAACGTCTCGGGGTCGTCAGCGTCTTCGACGAGTCTGACGGGTTTTCCGACACGCTCCTCGAATCGCTTGACCGTCCGTCCGCCAGGACCGATCGCTTCGCTCATCCGGCCGCTCGAGACGACGACGATCAGCCGTTCGTCGGCGTCGGCCGTCGGCGCGTCGGTGACCAGACAGTCCTGGCCGTCGACGCCGGTGACGTCCTCGAACGCGGCGAGGTACTGGCGGGCATCGTCGTCTAAGGAGACACCCATCGATCAGTCGGCCTGACCGCCGCTTGGGTCGGTCGACCCCATCCGGAGATCGACGTCGCCGGTCCCGAGCTTGATCGGTTTGCCGACGATAACGTTCTCGGTAACGCCCTCGAGGTCGTCGACCTCGCCGTGGATCGCGGCGTTGAGCAGGTGATTGACCGTCACCTCGAACGCGGCGCGAGCGAGGACGGAATCTTTCGATCCCGAGATACCGTGACGACCGATCGACTCGATCTCGCCGCGGTTGGTCATGATGTCGGCGACCAACATCAGGTGACGGACGTTGACGTCGTCCAGACCCTGCTCTGCGAGCGTGTTGTTCGTCTCCTCGATGATCGCCTCGCGGGCGGCTTCGATACCGAGGTTGCGATGGATCTCGTGGATGTTGTTACACGTCGTTCGGGAGGCGTCGACGCCTTCGATCTCTAGGACGTCGCCGAAGGCAGATCCCTCGGTGTAGAGGACGAACTCCTCGCCTTCTTCGAGTTCTTCGCGGCGGATGACGACCCGCGAGATGTCTTCGATTCCCTTGAACGTGATATCGCGCAGTTCCTCGACGAGTTGCAGCAGATCGCGGTAGGACGGCTCCTCGGGACCGAACTCGATCTGGGTGCCCTGCTGGATCGCCTTGACGCCGAGGTTGTCCTCGATGATCTCGGCGACTTGCTCGGGTGTGATCATTCGCTCACGGAGGGTGTCCTCGTTGAGCGAGATCTGGACGCGCATGTCGGCGACGTTCGTCGAAACGTCACCCAGTGCGAGGATCTTCGTCGCCTCGATCTTCCAGACGACCTCGTGGGCTTTCTCGCGCTCGGTAGCGTACTCGTCCTCGAGGTAGACCGTCATCATCGGCGTGTCCGGGGTCTTCCGGGCGTCGACCAGCTCGATCAGCCGGGGCAGCCCCTGGGTCACGTCGATCTCTGCGACCCCCGCGTAGTGGAACGTGTTCATCGTCAGCTGCGTTCCGGGTTCGCCGATCGACTGGGCCGAGACGGTCCCGACGGGGTCGAGCGGATCGACGCGGGTGTCGAGGTAACGAGCCTCGACGGCTTTCGCGAGTTCGTCGGCGTCTTCGACGGTGGCGTCCTCGCGCCCTTCGAGCGTTTCGTAGACGTTGTCCTTGAGCCGGCGTGGGAGGGCGGTGTCTTCGACGACCGCGATGGAATCGTCGTCGACGTCGTAGTCGACGTTAGTCATCGGAGCTCACCTCCGTCCCCTCGGTGAGACGATTGTCTGCGTGCTCGGAGAGGTTCGTCGGCTCGGTCGTCGTGCCGAGGAACTCCGATTTGGCCTGCTCGGAGTCGAACTCCGAGTCGAGGACGCGATCGGCGATCGCCTCGACGTCGATGTCGTTGTCCTCGCCGGAGGAGACCTTGACCGGCGACGTGCCGTCCTCGCCGAACTCGAACTGGACGATCGTGTCGCTCGTATCCCGGACGGTGCCGTCGTACTGGGTCTCGAGCTCCGACAGCGCGTTGATAAGCCGCCGCTGCAGGTAGCCGGACTTCGAGGTCCGGACTGCCGTGTCGACCAGGCCCTCGCGACCACCCATCGCGTGGAAGAAGAACTCCCGCGGGGTCAGCCCGCTGGTGTAGGAGTTCTCGACGAAGCCATGTGCCTCCGCGGAGAGGTCGTTGGGCTCGTAGTGGCTGAGGGTACGATCCTCGTAACCGCGGTTGATCCGTTCGCCGCGAACTGCCTGCTGGCCGACACAGCCGGCCATCTGGGTCAGGTTCAGCATCGACCCACGCGCACCGGACTCGGCCATGACGACCGCGGGGTTCTCGTCGGTGAAGTGCTCGTCCGCGATGTTCCCGGCGTTGTCACGCGCACGGGAGAGCGTCTGCATGATCTTCATCTCGAGGGTCTCGTCGATCGTTCGACCTGGCAGACTCTCGAGTTCGCCTCGTTCGTAGGCTTCGATGAGTTCCTGGACACGGTCGTAGGCGTCGTCGATCGTCTCGTCGATTCGTTCCTGGGCTTCCTCCGGGATGGTCTCGTCGTCGATACCGATCGAGAACCCGAAGTGCATGATCGCCCGCATCGCGAGCGTCGAGACCTCGTTGATGAAGATCCTGGCGCGCGTGTTGCCGTAGATCTTCGTGATGGTGTCGACGATCTCGCCGCCGAACTCGCCGACCTCGTCCTCGGCGATAGTTCCCTGGAGCAGCTGACCGTCCTCGATGACGACGTCTTCGCCGACCGTGCCGGTGAACTCGAGGTTGAGGTCGTCGGGCAACAGTTCGGAGAAGACGTCGTAGCCGGTCCAGAACGGCTCACCCTCGTCGTCGATGCCGCTCGGTTCGGGCAGCTCGTCGATCCGGGTAGCACGCAGTAAGTCAAGCGCCTGCGTCTCGTTGAACCGCGGGTTGTCGTGGGTCAGGAGATACATCCCACTGATGTGGTCCTGGATAGCGCCGATGATGTTCTCACCGAAGCGTGGCGAGAGGATCTGCTCCTGGACACGCATGAGGACGCGAGCTTCCGCCCGGGCTTCCTCGTTTTGCAGCGCGTGCATGTTCATCTCGTCGCCGTCGAAGTCGGCGTTGTACGGCGGACAGACGACGGTGTTGAGCCGGAACGTCTTGTACGGCATGACCACGACCTCGTGGGCCATGATCGACATCCGGTGCAGCGACGGCTGGCGGTTGAAGATGACGATGTCGCCGTCGATGAGGTGACGGTTCACCTCCCAGCCGGGGTTGACCTTCTCGGCGAGTTGCTCGCAGTTCTTTTCGGTCACCTTCAGCCGACGACCGTCGGGTCGACGGACGTAGTTCGCGCCGGGGTGGCCCTCGGGGCCGTTCGAGACGAACCGTCTGGCCTCCTCTAAGTTGCGCTCGGTGACGTTCATCGTCTGGGTCATCTCCTTTGCCACGCGGTCGGGCACACCGACCTCGTTAAGCGAGAGCGTCGGGTCCGGCGAGATGACAGTTCGGGCAGAGAAGTTGACGCGCTTCCCGGAGAGCGAGCCACGGAATCGACCCTCCTTGCCTTTCAGACGCTGAGAGAGGGTCTTGAGCGGCCGTCCGGAGCGGTGGCGAGCCGGCGGCGTCCCCGAAATCTCGTTGTCCATGAACGTGGTGACGTGGTACTGCAGCAGTTCCCAGAGGTCTTCGATGATCAGCTGTGGGGCACCGGCCTCGCGGTTCTCCATGAACCGCTGGTTGATCCGAATGATGTCGACCAGCTTGTGTGTGAGGTCGTCCTCGGAGCGCTGGCCGTTGTCGAGCGTAATCGACGGCCGCGCGGTCACGGGCGGGACCGGCAGTACCGTCAGAATCATCCACTCGGGCCGGGACTTCTCGGGATCGATCCCAAGCACTTTGATGTCCTCGTCCGGGATGTTCTCGAACCAATCCCGGATATCGGAGGGCATCAGCTTGTTCGTGTCCTCTTCAGTGAGGTCGATGTCTAAGGCCTTCTCGATGGCCTTGCGCTGGCTCTCGCGTGGACGGAACGAGCCCGAGAGGATCTCGTTGATCCGTGTGAGATCGATGTCGGTCTCTGCAGCGAGTTCGTCGGGCGACATCCGCTCGCCGTCCTCACCGCCTTGCATCGCCGCGGCGATACGCTGAGAGTACTCGCTCGTGAGAACCTGTTGAACCTCGTAGTAGGTCGTTGGCTTCTCGTGGTCGATGTCGTACTGGACCTCACCACAGTGGGGACACCGATCTTTCTTTCGGGCCTGGCGGATGGCCGCCTTCGTGACGTCGTTTAAGTCACGGCCGAGTTTGCGCGACTCCGTGATCTGATCGCGGAACTCGTCGCGTTCGTCCTCGGTCAGCAGGAGCCGTGAACACTCCCGACAGGTGCCCCGAAGCAGTCGCCGGATGAGCTTCGTAAAGCCGACGTGGATCACCGGCGCGGCCAGTTCGATATGCCCGAAGTGGCCGTTACACGACCCCGAGTGTTTCCCGCAGGTCTTGCATTCGAGGCCGGGGTCGATCACGCCGAGGCGGGGGTCCATCAGCCCCATGTCGATAGGGAAACCGTCGTCGTCGTAGGTGTCGGCCGTGATGATCTTCGTCGCACTCATCTCCCGGTACTCCTCGGGCTCCATGAGCCCGAAGGAGAGCGAACCGATGTCTTTGGGTGTACTGTTTTGCATTGTTTAGACGGCGTCTTCCAGTTCCAGTCGTGGCGCGATACCCAGGGCCTTCATCTCGTCCAAGAGGAGCTTGAACGCGTAGCTCATCTCGATCTCGTGGATATCGGTTTCCTCGTCGCAGTTGGGACAGTAGACACGCCGTTGTTCGACGTTCTCGACCGCGCTCATCCCACACTGTCCACAGACGTGGATGAACTCGCGGTCGGACTCGTCTAGCAGTCGTTCTTTCAGCGTCATCGCAGCTCCGTGGCCGATGAACACGTCGCGTTCCATCTCCCCGATACGGAGACCACCCTCGCGGGCGCGACCCTCCGTCGGCTGGCGAGTCAGGACCTGCACCGGCCCGCGCGAGCGGGCGTGCAGCTTGTTCGAGACCATGTGATAGAGCTTCTGGTAGAAGATCACGCCGACGAAGATTTCGGCCTCGATCTTCTCCCCGGAGATTCCGGAGTACATGACCTCCTTGCCGGCCGAGTCGAAGCCGGCTTCCTCGAGCCCCTCGCGAAGCGCGGACTCGTCTTCGCCCAAGAACGGCGTCCCGTCGACGCGCCGGCCCTCCATCGAGCCGAGTTTCCCGCCGATCATCTCGAGGATGTGGCCGACGGTCATCCGCGAAGGCAAGGCGTGGGGGTTGAGCACGAGGTCCGGCACGACGCCTTCCTCGGTGAAGGGCATGTCCTCCTGTGGAGCGAGGTGGCCGATGACACCCTTCTGGCCGTGTCGACTCGCGAACTTGTCCCCGAGTTCGGGGATCCGTTCGTCACGAACGGAGACCTTCGAGAGTTTCGACCCGTCTTCGCCCTCCATCAGCGTGACGGTGTCGACGACACCCGACTCACCCGAGCGCATGGTGACGGAGGTCTCACGTCGCTTCTGGGGCGAAAGCCCGCCCATGTCGTCCGGCTCCTCTAAGAACCGCGGCGGACTCGTCTTCCCGAGCAGGACGGAGTTTTCGTCGACCTCCGTCTCGGGATTGACCAGCCCGTCCTCGTCTAAGTGTGCGTAGGCTTCTTCGCCGCGGGCACCCCGGACGTCCTGGGAGGGAATCTCGAAGCGGTCCTCCTGACCGCCCGGATAGCGACGTTCCTCGCCCTCGTACGTTCGGAAGAAGTGAGAGCGGGCCAGCGCCCGTTCGACGCTGGCTTTGTTCATGACCAGCGCGTCCTCGATGTTGAACCCCTCGTAGCTCATCACGGCGACGACGAAGTTCTGGGCCGCAGGCCGCTCGTCGTAGCCGATCTGCTCGGTCGTCTGGGTCTTGACCATCGAGAGCTGTGGGTAATGCAGCAGGTGCTGGCGCGTGTCCGGCCGGATGCGGTAGTTTGCACTCGGCAGCCCCAGCGACTGCTTGATCATCCCTGCCCCCATCGTAATACGGGGCGAGGCGTTGTGTTCGGGGTACGGAATCATCCCGGCACCGATCGAGAAGATCAGCGAGGGGTCGATCTCGAGGTGGGTGTGTTTCTCGGTGAGGTGTTCCTCGTCGACGGCCACGAGGATGTCCTCTTCCTCCTCGGCGTCGATGAACTCGACGTAGCCGTGGTTGACGAGATCCTCGAACTCGAGGTCACCCTCCTGCAGCGCCTCGATCTCCTGTTCGGAGATGCGAGGCTCGCCGTCCTCGACGACCAACAGCGGTCGGCGGGCACGTCCCGCGTCGGCGTTGACGATCACTTCGCGGGTGCGTTCTTTGACCGAGACGTTGACCATCTCGCTGACGTCACCGATGCGTCGCGCTTCGCGGATCTGTTCTGCTAGTTCGTGCGGGTTCGGGTGTGTCCCCACCAGCGACCCGTTGACGTATACCTTCGCGTCTCGTTCTTGGCTGCTCATGGTTTGTTAGTCGTCTGCGGTCGATCGTTCGATGCCCTCGAGGCCCGGAATGCCCTCGACGCCCATCGATGCCAGTTCGCGTTTGAGTTCCTGTTCGTCCTCGACGTTCTGGGAGAGTTCCATCGACTGTGCGAAGTTCTTCACCAGTCCACAGTTTGGACCCTCCGGCGTCTCGGAGGGACCGATGCGACCCCACTGGGTCGCGTGGAGGTCCCGTGCCTCGAAGTGAGGCTGTGAGCGCGACAGCGGGCTGCGCAGTCGACGGAGGTGCGAAAGCACCCCCATGAAGTCAGTCCGGTCGACCAACTGACTCACACCGGAGCGGCCACCGACCCAGTTGCCCGTCGCGATCGGGTGCTCTAAGCGCTCGGTCAGGACGTCCGACCGGACCACTGTCGAGACCGACAGGGACCGGTTGCGCATGTTCGCACGCTCGAGCTGGTATTTCACGTCCCGAGCGAGCTTGTTCAGCGCGGTCCGGAACAGGTCTTTCATCAGATCGCCGCTGACCTTCAGACGCTTGTTGGCGTAGTGGTCCTTGTCGTCGGCCTCACGCCGGCCCAAGGCGAGTTCGAAACAGGCCTCGGCCATCCGACAGAGGTAGTGGGCTTTGTTGATCCGGACGTCCTCCTCGGGCACACCGTCCTCGTGGAGGTGTGGCAGGAGATAGCGATCGATGACGTAGTTTGCGCGCTTGAGCTGGTAGTTCTTGCCCTGCCCCGAGGCGACGCGTTTCCCGAGCGTCTCGATCGCTTCTTCCTCGGTCTGAACCTCGGCCGCCTCGAGGTTTTCGAGCATGTACTTGACGACTTCGGGGTCGTTCGAGACCTTGTGGACGATCTCCTCGTCGCTTTCGAGACCTAGCGCCCGCACGAGCGTGACGAAGTTGATCGATCCCGACACCGAGGGGAACGAGACCTCGAGCAGGCCGTCACGCGTACGTTCACAGAGAACGAGTGCGCGATAGCCACGGCGCTGGCTGAAGGTCTTGGCGACCTGGATCTCGTCGCCGTATTTGGTGTCGTACTCGGCTAAGATCTTGTTCGGCGCGAGGTCCTCGCTGGTCATCAGGACTCGCTCGGAGCCGTTGACGATGAAATACCCACCAGGGTCGGCAGGGTCCTCGCCGATCTCGATGAGTTCCTCGTCGGAGAAGCCGGCGATGTTACATTTCTCGGAGCCGACCATGATCGGCATGCGGCCGATCTTCGTCTCGGTCGAGTCGACGACCCGCTGGTCGCCTTCCTCGCCTTTGACGATAGACATCTCCATGAAGACCGGGGCGGAGTAGGTGATGTTTCGGAGGCGAGCTTCCTGTGGGTACAGCAGTTCTTCGGAGCCGTCTGCCTCCCGAACGCGGGGCGTCACGACGCGCACGTCGCCCAGTTCGACGTGAACCGGTTCCTCGCCCTCTTTGTCGCCGATGTCCGTGTCGATCGTCTCCTTCTCGTCGACGACCTCCTGCATCCCCCGGTTGAGGAAGGAGTTGAACGATCGGTAGTGGTGTTCGGCGATCCGTTCCTTCGAGAAGTATTCACGCGAGATCTCGCGCCGTTTTTCGCGGTTCAGTTCCATCGACATTTATTCCACCACGAGTCGGTATACGACTGCTTGGTCGGTTGTGCGTGAGTTCCGGACGATCTTGATGACGTCGCCGATCTCCGCCTCGTCCGGGAGGGCGGGATCGGTGCGCTTGATTTTGGGCAGGTCTGTACGATCGATGTCGTACTCGTCGAGGACCTCCTCCAGGGTGTCCTCCTCGAGTACGGAGTGGTCCGGAACGAGTTCGTGTTGGCTTACGTCTACCATGTGTTGGGGTTGGTGTGCGTGTCGGCTATCGGGAGAGAAGCGGCTGTCACGAGATACTACAGCCAGGTAGCGCCGGCACGCATTTAACGGTTACTAACTCGTCCGAGAAGCACGGCTACCCGGCCGGGGCGGGCCTGACCGGAGGCGCCGATCACGTGTGATAGTTCCGCAGTCTCAGTTAAATTCCTTGTGGAGTATGCGGTCGAATAACACGGGTTAGCGACGGTATTCGTGGCTCGATTCCTCGTACCACACATCTATCGATTGGAAAGCCTTAATACTCTCACCGGGAAACGATGAAATGCGTTGGAAGCCCGGGTGGTGTAGTGGCCCATCATACAACCCTGTCACGGTTGTGACGCGGGTTCAAATCCCGCCTCGGGCGCTTTCTATCGACGCTAACTCGTGAACGAACAGTATCGCGACGAGTGACCGACAGCGTCGACCCGCGCTCCCCTCGTGCGATCGGGTGTGCAGTGACGTTCAGTGGCTACTATCTTTAACAGCGAGAGAATCCCGCCGTTCACAGTAGTTGCTTCGGCAACTGCTGTTCACGCCGGGGAGGATGTCATAGCAGTAAGACAGTGCCACTGTGACTTATACGGTCTCCTGTCGTCACTGACAGCCGGTCGCCAACTCCGTGATGGTGATCGGGGGTAACTCGGTACTGAAGTCCGCATCAGTCCGAGCGCAATTCGAGTGATGTTCGAGAGTCGAGTCAGACAACCCGTCAAGCATCACCAACGGTGAGAGTGAAGACCAATACTAAGCCGGGTGAACAATATCCAGAACAAAACCCTTAATACTCTCACCGGGAAACGACGAAATGCGTTGGAAGCCCGGGTGGTGTAGTGGCCCATCATACAACCCTGTCACGGTTGTGACGCGGGTTCAAATCCCGCCTCGGGCGTTTTCTGTTAACAACGCGTTGGAAGCCCGGGTGGTGTAGTGGCCCATCATACAACCCTGTCACGGTTGTGACGCGGGTTCAAATCCCGCCTCGGGCGCTTTCTCGAGGGACTAACAGATAAGCAGAGCGTGACTGTCGTACGGCACGACAATGCCAGAAGCGAACTGGTCACTGGTTCTAGAGTTGCGGTGATATGGACTGCTGTAGGTCATACTGCCGGACAGAACGAGTGTGAGCAGTCGCCGCGTCCGTCCGGCGAATTCCCTTCACTGACTGCTGTTGGACAGTATCAGTATCGGCCCATCCGCAAACTGGTCACGGTCATGTCGGGACAGCACAACAGGAGAGTAGCAAGCGCCATATCGAACCGAGCCGACCAACGAGTCTAGCAGAGATCAGGATAGAAGCCGATTGACCGCCCTATTGCAGCCGTTTTTATCCGATGATCGAGCCAAACAGCGTATGCGTAACTCGAAAGCGGTCGGAGACCGAACCGAGTCAAAGGCGCTCGCAAAACTGATCGAATGCGGCTATAGCGTCGCAGTACCGTTCGGAGACAACGAGAAATACGACCTCGTCGTCGACAGTGGAGACACGTTCTATCGAGTACAGTGCAAAACTGCTTGGTCGAACAAAGAAGGGACGATACGATTCAACACACACTCACAGACGACGAAAGACGGTGTCTACCACGAACAGACGTATCAGGACGCGGTCGATGCGTTTCTGGTCTACTACCCGGAGAACGGACAGTTCTACTGGATCGAGACAACCGATGCGCCCGAACAGAAAATGGAACTCAGGTTCGAATCCGAAATCGATCATCCCGCGATAAACTGGGCGGAGACGTACGAATTCGACGAAGCGATCCCCTGATCGTCGAAAGGACCACCACGGCGGAGTGCGATCGGACCGATATCCCTCGAGAACCCTAATTATTTAGTGTTCCCTCGTTTTCCATCCGATATCACCACGAGTGTCCATGACGAAGCCGATCACCGTCCTCGTCGTCGACAACGAACCGGGCTTTGCCGACCTCGCCGGAGAGATGCTCGAGCGCGAACGGGACGCGATCGTCGCCGAATCGGCGATAGACGGCGAGCAAGCCCTCGAAGCTCTCGAGGAGCAGTCGATCGACTGTATCGTCAGCGATTACGAGATGCCGAAAATGACGGGTCTAGAGCTGCTAGAGCAGGTTCGCGAGGACGATCCGGACCTGCCGTTTATCCTGTTTACCGGCCGGGGCTCCGAGGAGGTCGCCAGCGAAGCGATCGCCGCGGGCGTAACCCAGTACCTCCAGAAGGAGTCCGGGGAGAAACAGTACGCCCTGCTAGCCAATCAGATTACGAACGCCGTCTCGCAGTATCGTACCGAGACGGAGCTTCGCGAGAGCGAGCGTCGCTACGAACGAACGCTGACGACGCTCCACGAGACGACACGGGATCTAATGCGTGCGGGAACGAAACGGAAGATCTACCGATCGGCCGTCGACACCGCGGGCGAGATCCTCGACGTACCCATCGCTGCGGCGTACACGTTCGAGCCGACCGAGGGGAGACTCGAGCACGCGGCGTCGACGCGGGAGTCGCGGGAACTCGTCGATCCGGAGATGCACTTCGAACAGGGTGAAGGCCACGTCTGGGAGGTCTTCTCCGAAGGTGAGAGCGCGTACTACGAGGACGTTACGCGAGACGCCGAAGCCAAAACACTGAGCCAGAGCGAGTTGATCGTTCCGCTCGGTACCCACGGCGTGTTGGTCGCCGGTACCGAAGACGTCGACGGCTTCGACGAGACGATGACGGAACTGCTTCACATTCTCGCGGCAAACACCGAAGCAGCACTGGATCGTGCCGAACGCGAACAACTGCTTCGGGAACACGATCGGACCCTTACCCAGCAAAACGAGGAGCTGACCCGACTCAACCACACCAACGAGATCGTCAGGGAGATCAACCACAGCGTCGCACAGGCGTCGACGCGGACGGAGATCGAAACGACCGTGTGTGAACGGCTGGCCGACACGGAGCGCTACTGTTTCGCCTGGATCGCTTCGAGCGACGACGACCCACCGGAGCCGACTGCCTGGGCCGGGGTCGATGCAGTGTTTATCGATCAGCTCCGCGACGATGGCACCCACGCACCGGAGATCGATCTCGTCGAGGAAACGCTCGAGACGGGAGACGTACAGCTCGTCCGGAACGTTCTCGAGGCCGACGGCTGGGATCGGCGACGCAAGGAGGCCCTGACCTACGGCTATCAGACGCTGCTTGCAGTCCCGCTGACGGACACCGAACGCGAGTACGGCGTCTTGTTCGTCCACGTGACAGGTGTCGATTCGATCGGCGACAGCGAGTTGACGGTGATGGGCGAACTCGGCGAGACGATCGGTCACGCGATCCGATCGGTCGAGCGCACGCGAGCGATGCTGACGGATAGTCGACTCGAACTCGAACTCGCCATCGACGACTCGCGACTGTTGTTCAACCGTTTCGCCGAGCACGTCGAGGGTGCCGCGACCGTCGAGGGAGTGATCGAACGCGACGACGAACTCGTCGTCTTCGTGAGTGCACCGGAGGGGACGGACATGACGCCACTCGACCAGTGGGCGTCGGTCGACAGCGTCTCGGTCGTTTCGGACGGTGACGACGAGATCCTGTTCGAGGTCACGGTAACTTCCTCGCCGTTTCTGGAGACATTACGGACGTACGACGTCAAGTTGCGGACCGCCACGACGCGAGACGGAACGACCGTCACCCTCGAGGTGCCACAACGGGTCGAGGCGCGATCGCTCGTCGAGGCGATCAGGGACAGTTATCCCGAAACAGAACTGGAAGCCCGCCGCGAAACGACCGGGTCGCGGTCGGCCCGACAGCTCGATACCCACCTCGAGGAGCGACTCACGGAAAAACAGTTCGAGGCGTTACAGGCGGCCCATTACAGCGGGTTCTTCGAGTGGCCCCGCGAGAGTACTGGCGAGGACCTGGCAGACGCGCTCGACGTCTCACCGCCGACGTACCATTATCATCTGCGGGCGGCCGAACGGAAGCTCGTGACGCTGGCGTTCGGTGGAGAGTCCGGTTAGGAGGCCGATCAGTCGTTCGATCTCCTGTCTTGCTACTCCGGCACGACTGCGACTCGGCTGTGAAGTACTGCAGGGACAAGCCCCGCGGCTTCGCCGTTTTGTCCGTACGTCCAAAAACTGGACGTGCGGCCGCGGGCGAATTCAACTTCCTTTGACCTTTCCGCATCGGGTCGGCTGGAATATTTCCGGACGATCTCGAGGCACTTGCCCTGTGTCTCTGTAGATGTGCCGGGACTGATAGACAGCGTCCGTATCACTGATACCGCCGGACAGAACTATTGTGAGCATTCGCCGCTCCCGCCTGGCGAATGCTCTTCATTGGCTTCTGTCCGGCAGTATGAGTATCGGCGACGACCAAAGCCGAAACGAGAGCAACAGGTACAGTCGGCGAGACGGTGACGCCGATAGCGCATCCGGTGATCGAGTATCGTTCTAGCGAAGGAGACACTACTAATTAATTAGTGTCTCTACGTTGTGGCCCACTAATTGATTAGAAAGTATATTTAATCCACAGGAGACCATAGCAATCAATGGCGATCTGCGATAGCCTGTCGCCACCCCCAATCCCCCCACCCCCCACTTTTCGCGGAGCGAGGTATACACTGACGGATAGAATATCGTCTGTTCTCACACCGATCGCACGGCGCATGGGTCACGTCGGTCCCCGCTTGCCAGTTCGTGGGTCGACGCGACCACCGGAGCGAGACCCGCGCTCCCCTCATGCGATCGGGTGCGCAGTGACGGTCAGTGGCTACTAGAATGTGAGCAATCGCCGCTCCCGTCCGGCAACCCGCTTCAGTGATTGCTGTCCGGCAGTATAGTAGACTCAGCGTTTGACTCTAGCACCGGCCCTCCGATACGCCGGTCGGAAACGCAGCGTCAGTGAGAACCAATCGACTCGTCCCACTCGATCCAGTCTTGCTCCCAACCGCGTCGCGATTCGGCTCGACGCATCGCGCGTTCCCGATCCTCCCGGGCCATTCGGTTTCGCTCGATCGCCCCGGACTGTTCGCCCTCGACGAGCAACGGGTCGAACGAAACGGCCGCGAGCCGGGTTCGATCGCCGTCGGGAGAGACGGTCTCGAGTCGCTGGTTCTGGGTGCCGCGGGGAAAGACCAGCCGGCCGTCGTCGGTCAGTTGCTCGAGCAACGCCCGAGGGGGATCGACGACGGCGGCCTCGAGGAGGATCCGGTCGAACGGAGCGTACTCCGGCAGGCCGGCCGCACCGTCCCGACAGTCGACGAAGACGCCCCCGTAGCCGGCTCGAGCGAGGTTCTGTCGGGCCTGGGCGACGAGCGGCCGGGAGATGTCGACGGCGTGGACGTTCGTTTCGCCGACGACTTCGGCCGTAACGGAAGCGGTATACCCGACCCCGGCACCGACGATCAGCACCTCGTCACCGGCAGAGAGTTCGAGCGCATCCAGTAGGCGAGCGACGGTACTCGGAGCGAGCACTCGTGTCCCCAGAACGTCGTGTTCGCGATCCGCGTACGCCGATCGCTCGTCTTCGAGGAACTCATGGCGAGGGACGTCACGCATCGCCACGGCGACGGCCTCGTCGTCCAGTACGTCCTTGGCCGGTGACTCGAGGCCGTCGACCATGTCCTCTCGCAGTACCGCGGGGTCCATACTCGAGGTAATCGCTCGGGCAGTTATCAATGGCGCGCTTGCGCGGCCCAGCGTCGACGACCGGTCACTCGCCGCGCATCCGGACGAACTGAACGCCGCCGTGTTCGGTCCGCTCTAGTCCGCCGTCCGCTCGTTTCGTGGCCTCGACGAGCGTCTGGAAACCGGTGCCGATCGGGGCGAGCACCGTCCCACCGGGACGAACCTGCTCGATCACGGGATCGGGAAACTCGGGGGTCGCACAGGTGAAATACGCTGCGTCGTATAGAGCGTGTTCGGGCCAGCCGTCGCGACCGTCACCGGTCCGAACGGAGATTTCGTCGTAGCCGACGGCTGCGAGCTGTTCGCGCGCCCGGTCGGCGAGTTCGTCGCTGTACTCGACGGTGTAGACGTGTTCCGGACCGACGAGTTCGGCCGTCACTGCGGCGTGGTAGCCACAGCCGGTACCGATCTCGAGGACCTCGTCACCGGGCTCGAGACGCAGTTTGTCTGCCATGATGGCGACCATATGCGGCGCGCTGATCGTTTGCCCGTCACCGATCGGGAGCGGGCGATCCGCGTAGGCGCTGTCGCGTCGGTCCGGTGGGACGAACGCGTGGCGGGGGACTGCCCGCATGGCCTCGAGGACGCGCTCGTCCTCGACGCGGCGTGAGACCGTCCGGACCATCCGCTCGCGGGCCGTTTCGTAGTCGTCAGCGTCGGCGCCGGAGCCGGAGTTACGGTCGCGAAACATAGAGTAATCTACCGTCTCACGGCCAATAGTCTGTGGGGCGCGAGTGGAGGACAGGTCATACTGCCGGACAGCAGGCAGTGACCCGTCGGTCGCGACGTCGCGGCCGTCACCGTCAGCGACGACCGCAGTCGTGCGACCAACCGGTGACTCGTGCTGTCCGACAGTATCGGAACGGATCGCAGACGAAGAAGTCGTCGTTACCAGGCCGACCAGGCGCTGGTCTGCTGATCGTAGGCGTAGACGCGTTTGGTATCTTTCGCGAGGACCGTATCACCCTCCATCTCGTAGCGGTCCCGGTCGTATCCGTCGGCGTCGTCGCGGACGACGAAGGCGTCGATCTCGAACTCGTCGTCGCCGAACTCCTCTATCTCACCGACCTCGAATTCGTAGTCGCCGGGCACGTGAACCGTAATACTGTGGCTGTCGTTTCTCGAGCCGTCCTGGGGGTGGACGGTGACGTTGACCGCGACGTTGTCGACCTCGCGGGTCCAGACGGTTTCGACGTCCGCTGCATCGGCTTTCTCCCGCCGTTTCTGTCCGTCGAGTTCGACGCTGGTCACGCGAACCGTCGAGAGCACCTCCTCGGTTTCCAAGATGAACTCGTCGCCGACTTCGATCGTCTCGTCTTCGGGCGTCGTGACGTTTGCGGTAAAGGATTCGCCGCCCTGAGAGACGACGACGTCGAGAGTCACTTCACGTTCCTGTTCGGGTTGGACCTTGTGGACGTGGCCACACTCACTACAGCGAACGGTAAGCGTTCCGCCGCCTTCCGTCGTCGTCAGGACCTCGTGGACCGTCTCGAGGTCCGGCGAGCAGGACGGACAGGGCGTCGGAATCCGGTCCGGAATGTCGTTCATAACACGGCCTAGACGCTACGTGCCTAAAAGGCGATTGGACCGCTCGTCAGAGGATGGATGAAACCACTCTCCGTATCAGTCACGCCTCCGGGAGCGTGATTTCGTCACCGTCTGCATACACCGTCGGTGCTCGAAGAATGCCGTCGAGGTGGATCGGCGCCTCCGTTTCGCCGCCGATCCCCGCGTTGTCGCCGATCGCGATATGGACGGTGCCGCCGGCTTTCTCGTCTAACAGCACGGACCCGACGAGATCGGTGACCGCGACGTTCGTCCCGATCCCCAACTCGGCGAGGTTGTACGCCGCGTCCCCGACGTCCTCGGCAGCGCTTTCGACTGTCTCCCGAATTTCGTCGTCCGAGATCGTCGTGACGAATCCGTCCTCGACCTCGAAAGTGAGTTCGTGATCGTCCTCGAGCAGTCCGTGCGGGCGCATCGTCCCGTCGACGACGAACGTTCCATCGGCGGTTTCGGGGCTGACGAACACTTCGCCAGCGGGCAGGTTCGACATCTGTCCTGTCTCGTGGACGATCCCGGTATCGGAGAGCCACTCGCGGTCGCCGATACCGAAGGTGATGTCGGTGCCGGCCGGCGTCGTGACGCGAATCTCGTCGGCGTCGGCGACCTGCTCGTGGACGTTCTCACAGTGGGTCGCGATCGACTCGTAGTCTGCGTCGAGCCCCGTCGTGAAGACCTCCTCGGTGATCCCCGGCAGCGTCGCGACGCGGGCACCGGCCTCGTTGGCCTCAGTGCGAGCGCGCGTGTGGCTCAGGCTCTTCGTCGTCGGCGCGAGGACGACGTCGGCACCCGCCATCGCCGCTGCGACGGGTTCGGGGGGCTCGCCGCCGTGGGTCTCTCCTGGCGGATACCGGACGATAACCGCGTCGTCGGTGATCTCGCTGGCGACTGCATACAGCGACTCGCCGATCTGTTCACGCTCGTCGTCGGTGACGACGGCACATGACTCGGACGCCTCGAGGGCGAGACACTGCCGAACGGCCGTCTCGGCAGCGTCGCGAAGTTCGGACATACGCGTATTGTACGGGAACGATCCGAAAGCTATTGCCTTTCCTGTTTCATTTGCCGACGGTCCGTATTCCGGAAATGTCCGTCGACCACGATACGCCCTCAGTCGACAGCTCCTCGAGGTCGGCCGGCGTCCCGAAGACGTAGATCGTATCACCGGCTTCCAGGGGTTCGTTGTCCGCTGGCAGCGAGTGAACGTCTCCGTCGCGTTCGATCACCAGCACGGTTCCCGGTAGCCAGCCGACGAACTCGCGCTCGAGTGGACCGCCCTCCTCGACCGTCCAAACCGCGACCGTCTCGTCCGCGCCGCGGATCGCAGAGAGCAAGGCAGGGCCGCCGCTCGGCGGTTCGGCTCGCGTCGTAAGCTGGTATCGATCGCCGGGAGCGAACGCCTCGGCGTCGGCAGCGTCGACGACCAGCGTCGTCACGGAGTCCGTGCTCGCTCGTAGCCTCCCTGTCGCGACGAACCGACGCGAATCGCCGTCGGTCGTCCAGACCTCGATCGGATCGCCCACACTCGCCCGCGACGGTGGATCACCGGCGATCGCCACGGCGACGCGATTCGGTCCCAGCGTGGGCGCGATCCCGTCCCGTCGATCGCCGACCGCGAGAGCATCGAGCGTGCCGTCGGCAGCGAACTCGGCGTCGACGTAGCCGACGTCGAAATCCGTCTCGAGTCGTGTCTCGAGTCTGGACCGCAACGCCGCCGTCGTGAACCCGCTGGGGAACAGCAACCGCCGACCCGCGAGTTCCTGCTCGATCGTCTCGTCGACCGGGGGGTAGCCCTCGACGTCGTCGATCGATTCGGGGAGTGTGAGTGCGACGGAGAGGCGAGCCGATCGAAGACGATCCGCGACCCTCCCGTCGGTCTCGAGCGGGCGGGTGTCAGCGACGGCACACGCAATCCGATCACCGAGCCGTCGGCCGCCGGTCGCAGCGACGGTTCCGGCGGCGACGACGCCGAGTACGAAGAGCGCGCCAGTGTAGTGTTCCGGTGGCGACCCAGCGACGAACTCACCGCGACCGACGGCCAGAACGGTGAGCCATCCTACGGGCCCGGCGAGACCGACGAGTGCGGCCGCTCCGATCGGTAGTTCCCGGACCGTGACCACACGATAGGCGAATCCGGCGACAAGCGTGATGGCACCCATCAGCAACCCGTAACCGAGGATCGCGAGCAACGCCGTCCGCGTCCACTCGAGCGTCCTCGAACCGTCGACCGTACCGACGGTTCGCAACGGGTCGGTCGCGGCGAGGGCCTCGAGTACGACTGCCGACGTCATGCTTTCACCTCGAGTGTCCTTCGGTCCGTGGCGTCTGGCTCGGGAGGAAGCCCGCTGCCGTCGGTATCGAGGACGAACGCCTCCACGCCGGGGGAGAGGGTGGCTGGCTCGGGATCGAACGTCCACTCGGGATCGGCCATCGAGGTGGCTGCTGCCGTGTCGTTCCGAACCGCGAACACCTCGAGCGTGGTGTCGTCGCTCTCGACCGCGTCCAGTAGCGGTTCAGTCAGCGTTATCCGTCGAACGACCGTTCCGTCCCGCTCGAGCAGCGATATCGCGTCGAGCGTCGGCGTCGATTCGGACGGAACGACGACGAGGCGCGCCTGCGTCGCCTCGAGAATCGGCTCCGCGTCGGTCGTCGGAACGGCGACCGTGGCTCGTCCCTTACCGCCCACCGAGCACGCCATAGATGGGGTAACCGCTTCGCAGGGCTCGGAGCCAGGGGTCGTATCGAGGACGGTCCCCTCGACGGTCACCGACTCGGTCACGACCAGCACGTTATCGCCCGGCCCGAGCCCCGTTGGAAGGAGTGTCCGAACCGATACGGCACGCCGACTCTCGGGAACTCGCTTTGCGACACGCCTCGACGGCGGCGCGGCCGTAATCGTCGCTCGGCCTCGGGCGTCGACGGCGACGGTCACCGCCTCGAGGTCGTAGGTCGTCCGCAGCCTGTCCTCGAGACGCGCCTCGAGTTCCGAGAGGGGTAGATCCGCCGGGAGTCGCCAGACACCGTCCGCAAGCGTCGCCCGGAGTTGTGGGTCGAGTGGTGGATACCCATCGAACTCGCGGATGCGATCGCCCGTACGTATCGTCACCTTTCCCATCGCATCGACCGCATCGATCGCGTCCGCCGAGAGCGATCGGCCGCGCTCGAGTGGTGCCGACGGCGTCAGCGGGAGTTCGGTCGCGAGTCGCCACCCCAGACGACCGGCGGCGACACCGACTGGCCCGACGACGAGCGCCGCCAGCGTAAACCGAATCGAGGCCGTCGACAGCGGATCGGCAGCGAAGACACCGATTCCATAGCCGACAACGCCGGCAAGTACCAACCCAAGCGATACGGAGACAGTGTCGGGCAGTCGCCGTCGCTCGAGGGCAGCGAGGGCGATCGCCACAGCAGTGACGACGACGCCAGCTAACACGGCGAGTAATAGGCCGAAGGAGACCCCGAGCAGTGATTCGTACGAGACTGTCTCCATCGCTCATCCGATCCTGCCGGCTGGTGATACTGCCGGACAACACGATGCACACTCCGATCGCACTCGAGACGCTGTCGCGTTCCGCGACAGGCGCCGAGGCGCGATCGGGTGTGTATTGATTGTTGTCCGGTAGTATGAGTCGTCGTCGTTCGGTGCAGGCTTCAGTCGAGTCCGACACATAGCGTCGTTCGTCCCCGCTTCCGACTTAAACTACAGCACGAGAGTTCTAGTAGCAATACGAGTGAGCGCTTCGCGTGAGCTTCGTACTCGGACGCGGCGACGAACTGACGGCCGGACCGGCGGCCCGACTCGGACAGTACCGGGCGCTCGACGGGAGCGAGGGAGCCGACCTCTATCTCGATCTGGACGGGCCACACGCCGTCCTCGTCGTCGGCAAGCGCGGCTACGGAAAGTCCTACACTGTCGGTGTCATCGCCGAGGAACTCGCACGCTCGAGGGGCGTCGCGCCGGTGATCGTCGATCCGATGGGCGTCTTCGGAACGCTCGCCGAGACAGCAGCGGGAGAGTCAGTTCCCGTCGAGGTCGTCGACTCGCCGACGGTTACGCCGGCGGCGCTGGATCCGCGGTCGTGGTGTGCGTTGCTCGATCTCTCGCCCGAAAGTGGGGCCGGAAGCCTCGTCTGGCAAGCTGCGACGGAGGCAGAGACGGTCGCCGGCATGCGAGCACACGTCGAATCGACCGACGCTCCCGACGCGGACAGGCGTGCTGCGGTCAACCACCTGGCGCTTGCCGCTTCCTGGGGCGTCTTCGATCCTGACGGTCTCTCAGCGGTCGACCTTGCCGGATCGGAAGCGACAGTCGTCGACGTCTCCGGGCTCGAGGCCAGACCGATGAACGCCGTCTGTCGCGGCGTCGCCGAGGCGGTGTACCGGGCTCGTGTCCGCGAGACGATCGATCGGCTGCCGTGGTTGCTCATCGACGAGGCCCACACGTTCTTCGATGGGATCGCCGAATCGTCCCTTCGACGAGTTCTGACGCGCGGGCGCGCGCCTGGAGTCAGCCTCGTCGCCGCGACCCAGCGACCGAGTGCCGTCCCACCGGTCGGTATCTCCCAATCGGATCTCCTCGTTTCCCATCGACTGACGTCGGCGGCCGACCTCGAGGCCCTCGAGCACGCTCAGCCGACGTATATGAGCGGATCGCTGGAGACGCGGCTCCCGACTGATTCCGGCGACGTGGTCATCGTCGACGACGCTACCGAGACGGTTCACGCGGCACGGATCAGAAACCGTGACACACCACACGGCGGTGACAGCCCGCGGGCAAGCGACTTCGTCGAGACAGGACGCGAGGCGGCGACGGACGAACACGGTCGAGACGACACCGACTCCGGGTTTAAATGAGAGGAGGGTAGAAACGGCGACATGACCGAAAGAGAACGGCTCGAGCAACGACTCGCAGCCCTCGAGCGGACCGTCATCGACGGCGACGGAACGGTCGACGAACTGGCTGAACTGGCTGAACTCGCCGGGACCGTCGAACGCCTCGAGTCGCGGATCGACGAACAAGAGCAGCGACTGGCGCGAGTCGAAGCGCGAGCGGAGTCGCTGACGGGGTTCGTCGACGACGTCGAATCGGTCAACAGGGACGTCGAGCGGCAGGCCGCCGCGGCCGTCGCAACCGTCGATCGCCTCGAGCGCCGACTCGACGACCTCGAGCGAGCGGATTCGATCGATAGCGACCGCTGTCGTGACAGGCAACTCGCCGAAGCGACAACGGGGGCGGGTGAGTCCGCAGCGAGGGAGAACGGGTCCGTGACGCCGGAGTCGACGGTTGCGGAGATCGTCGGCAGCGAGGACGAAAACGGCGACGGGGACGAAGCAACGGCCGGCATCGGGAACTCTGACGGCGACGAGACGGCCGAGTCGACGGGCGTTATCGCAACGATTCGGAAGACACTCCCGTGAGTTCGAACGAGTCGATGGGCGTTCCGTCCGGTTCGCGGATCTCGCCTACGAGACCGTTCGCACCGTCGTCTGCCTCGTCGTCTCGTTGCTCGAGAACGGCAAAGCCTGGCCGGTTCCCGCGCGGGTCGGCGTGGCTGCCGGGATTTACCAACAGAGTGTCCTCGGTTTCGATCACGGTCGGACGATGACTGTGACCGAAGACGACGACGTCGGCATCACGCGAGCGCCCGAACATCGCCAGCCCCATCTCGCCGCCGTCCCGGCGGTGAGTGACGGCAAGCCGGATGCCACCGGCCTCGACGACGCGGCCCGTCGGCAGTCGATCCCGGACGGCCCCACTGTCTGCGTTTCCGTGGACGGCGTAGAGACGGTTACACTCCTCCTGGAAGGCCTCGAGGGCGACCGTGCTCGTGAAATCTCCCGCGTGGATGACGGTGTCGGCCTCGCGGGCCGCCTGCAGGGCCTCGCCCTCGAGTTCGTGACCACTCGTACTGTGTGTATCCGAGAAGATCGCGATCATACCGGCGGCTACAGGCTGCAGGGTGACGTCGCTTTCGTCATCGTCGTCGGCTCGGGACGCACTCGACCACGTGTCGAGTGCGAATCGTCACCGCGTCGCGTCGCTGTCGTCGTAGCCCGCGACGACCGTCGCTCCCGGCGGACAGTCGGAAAGCGTCGCCGTCACCGTTGTCTCCTCGAGATCGACGGTCGACTCGAGTGGCTCCCAGCCGTCGTTGTCGACGGCGACCGCGACGTCGGTCGGACTCGCGCCGGGCGGCAATCTGGAGGGGTCGTACACGAGTGCGATCCGCATCGCCTCGAGCGCCTTGAGCTCGTCGAGAGCGACGAGATCGACGGGGTCGGCGAGGGCGTCGACCGGCGGTTCGCGCCCGCTTTTCGCGAGCCCGAACTCGTCGGGGACGACGCCTGCGACGACGGCGACGCGGGCGCCGACGTGCTCGAGTGTGTGTTCCGCGACGTTACTCGAATCGTACCCGGGGATGGCCATGTTCGGTTGCAGGTCCCCGAAGGGTTTGTCGTCTGAGCGTGCGATAGCCGGCCGTGGAAATCGACTCTCGTCTCGGGTCCCTCGAGCGTGACCGACCGATGGGTACGAGTGGACGCCGGCAGGTGGGTGAACCGAGACGAACCCTTTTATCGGATCGGGAACTGATCGTCTAGCGTGTCCGAGACAGCCGGGTACATGCGCTTTTTCCCGTACGATCAGCCGTACGAGAATCAGCGCGAGGCGATGGATCGCATCCACAACTCGCTCACTCGCGGCCAGGACGTCCTCTTCGAAGGGGCCTGCGGGACCGGCAAGACCCTCTCGTCGCTCGTGCCGGCACTCGAGGTCGCCCGTGAGCAGGACAAGACGGTCGTCATCACGACCAACGTCCACCAGCAGATGCGCCAGTTCGTCGCCGAGGCCCGGGCGATCACCCGCGAGGAGAACGTTCGCGCGGTCGTCTTCAAAGGAAAAGGGTCGATGTGTCACATCGACGTCGGCTACGAGGAGTGTCAGGCGCTTCGTGACAACACCCGCGCGATCGTCGACACCGAGCGCGACAAACGCCAACTCGAGCGCCGCCAGCGGGAACTCTTAGCGGAGAGTCAAGACGGCGACGGATCGGCAGCCGACGCTCGCAGCGCCGTCATGGACGAACTCGAGTCGATCGAGGACCGACTCGAGGATCTCGAGGAACAGAACGTCTGTGACTACTATCGGAACAACCTGACCGCGGATACTGACGAGTTCTTCGCGTGGCTCTTCGAGGACGTTCGCACGCCCGAGGAAATCTACGAGTACGCCGAGAGCCAGGAGTTCTGTGGGTACGAACTCCTGAAAGAGGGGATCGAAGGCGTCGATCTGGTCGTCTGTAACTATCATCATCTGCTCGATTCGACCATTCGAGAGCAGTTTTTCCGCTGGCTCGGCCGCGATCCCGAAGACGTCATCGCGGTCTTCGACGAGGCCCACAACGTCGAAGATGCCGCCCGTGAACACGCCACCCGGACCTGCTCCGAGCGCACCTTCGACTCCGCGCTGGACGAACTCGCGGAGACGGACGATCCCCGATCCGAAGACGCTGCAAACGTCCTTTCGGCGTTTCACCGCGCGCTCGTCGAGACCTACGAGGACTCCTTTGGGTTCGGGGATCGCGCGGCGCAACGCGGCGCGGATAGCACGAGCGGCCGCGGGCCGCGAGCGCGCGAGCAGATCGGCGAGAACTGGACCGACGTCCCCATCGCCAACGACGACCGTCGTGACGACTTGACACTCGAGTTCCTTCAGCGCTACTCCGGACAGGGGATCGACGGCGACCTCGAGGCCGCGATGAAACTGGGCCAGGAGCTAGACGAAGAGTACGAGGAGGCCTACCGGGAGGGAGAGACCGCGACGCGAACGGAGTGTCAGACCCTCCAGGCCGCAGCCTTCGTCAGTGCGTGGATGAACGACGGAGCGAAAGAGGGGCTGTACCCCGTCGTCTCCGTCACCCGCGACGCCGGCACCGACGAGGTCTACGGCCGCGCGGAGCTGTATACGTGTCTCCCACGACAGGTCACCGGCCGGCTGTTCGAGGAGGTGTACGCGACCGTCCTGATGAGCGCCACGCTCCAGCCGTTCGACGTCACCGAGGACGTACTCGGTCTTGAGAATCCGGTGACGATGGCTTACGGGCTGCAGTTCCCCGAGGATCGTCGGCGGACGTACGCCGTCGAGACGCCGCCACTCTTTTCGTCCGATCGAGACGATCCGGCCGTCCAGGAGACGGTCGGCGAAACGATCCACGACGCCGTTCGGATGACCCCCGGCAATACGCTCGCTTTCTTCCCCAACTACGCCGAGGCCGAACGCTACGCCGACCGACTCGAGCGCCGGGCCGACGCGACGGTGTATCTCGACGAGCCGGGCGTCGCCGTCGAGGACCTGCGCACGGAGTTCGTCGCTGACGACGACGCGGTCCTCTGTACGTCGCTGTGGGGAACTCTCGCGGAGGGCGTCAGCTTCGACGGCGACGACGCCAACACGGTACTGGTCGTCGGCGTCCCCTACCCCCACCTAGACGATCGGGCAGAAGCGGTCCAGGAGGCCTACGACGCGGCCTTCGAGGGAACCGAGACCGGCTGGCGCTACGCCGTCGAGATCCCGACCGTCCGGAAGACCCGACAGGCGCTTGGGCGAGTCATTCGGTCGCCCGAGGACGTCGGCGTCCGCGCGTTACTCGACAGTCGGTACTCGCGGTCGGCCAAATCGGAACTCGGCCGGTACAGCGTCAACGGTACGTTCCCCCACGAAGAACGCGAGGAACTGATCGACATCGACCCCGAGAAACTGAAGTTCGCGATGCTCAACTTCTACGGCGACCACGACGCCTACGACGGAGAACCGCCGACACCGTAATCCGAGCGGGAATCGGATCAGGAGGGCAGCGAGACCCGGCTCACCGGCAGCTTGTAGGTACCATCCCAGAACTCGAGTTCATTGACGGTCCACCGGATCGGCTCGATCTCGCGGTCGGCCAGTCGTTTGGCGGTCGCTACGTCGCCACCGCGGGCCAGCGTGACGTGTGGAACGTAGTCGGCCCCCTCGAGACCCTCGACGGTCTCGAAGGAGTCGGTGAGGTCGGCGTGTAGCGACTCGAGACCGGGACTCTCGACGGCGAGATAGACGACGGGAGCCGACCCAAGCGGCGGTTCCTCGAAGTAGTCGATACCCGTAATTCGAGCCTCGACGGCCGGCGCACCCTCGAGCGCGCGATGGGCGCGATGCTGGAGCTGGGCGACGTGGTCGGCCTCGCCGAGCCGTTTGAGCAGACACGAGTGGTCCTCGCGGACGCTGTCGAAGCCGACGAGTTCGGGATAGAGCTCGTTGGCGAGCGTACGGACGCGGCCGGGGACCGGAACGTTGACGCTGTACACGACACCGGAGCTAGGATCGATCGACGTATCAGTGTGACGTTCTGCGAGGTCCGTCGTCACCGACGGGTTCGTGATAAAATCGTCTCGCCGGAGGGTGCCTGCTCGACGGTCCGACAGGCTTTAGAGCCGATCGAGGAGCCAGAGGGCGACGATCAACGCGACGACGAGCAACAGCAGTGGTGTCAGCAGCCGCGCGATCCAACTGACGAAAATGTCGACGATCTGGAGAGCGAGCAAAATCGCGACCAAACCGAGGACGATCTTCAGGAGAGTTTCGACCTCGAGTTCGCCACGCGTATCGGACATACAGTCACGTTCCCGTGACCGTATGAAAAATAAACCGTTTCTCGAGTCGGAAAGACCTATTTGCTCGGCTATAACATGTGAGTACGATGAATGTGAAGGGGCCGCGGGCCCTGTTCTGGGTGCTCGTGGGTATCGGGTGTGTGCTCGCGGTGCTTTCGGTCGGCTCGATCGCGATCGTCGCTGGTGGGGTCGGCGGAGCAGCAGCACAGGAAGCCCCCGATACCGAAACCGAGATCGACCGACTTGACGACGCAGACGATATCGAGATCGACGTATTCGTCCACGAGAACGAATCGGCGACGTTCGTCGTCGACTACCGCTTCGAGAACGACTCCGATGGCACGTGGGACGAGTTCCGAGAAGACGTCGAAGCGAATCCGACGACGTACGCCGACAGCGAGACGGATCGATGGAACGACGAACTCGCCGAGGGGGAGAACGCAACCGAGCGGGAAATGGAGATCAGAAACGTCGACGTCGAGACTGACACGAGTTCCGCGCCTCGAGATCTCGGCCACGTCGTGGTGACGTTCGAGTGGGATTCGTTCGCATATCGGCAGCTGAACCGTATCGAGGTCGAGGACACCCTCGCCGGCTTTTCGCTGCCCCACGACACGTCGTTTACGGTGTTCGCGCCGGAGGGGTACACCATCGACGAGGTCGAGCCGACACCCGAAAGCGGCGACCCAACGAGCGATGCGGAGGACGGCGAACTGGCGTCGGTCCAGTGGGGCGGAAACGGGGATCCGTTCTCGTCGACGTCGCCGACGATCGTCATGACCGAGGAGCGCAACGACACGGGAGAGCCGACCGAGGACGAAGAGGAAACGCCACCATCGATGCCCTGGCTGATCGTCCTGGCGGCACTCGCTTTTCTCGCGACCGTCGGTGCCGCTGGCTGGTGGATCAAACGAGACGGCCGGACGACGTCCACGACGCCATCACCCAACGGCGGAGCGACGGCGACGGTAGAAAACGGTTCGGCCGGCGACGACGAACCGCCTGCGGAACTACTCAGCAACGAGGAACGCGTCCTGCGACTGCTCGAGGAACGTGGTGGACGGATCAAACAGCAGGCGGTCGTCTCCGAACTGGACTGGACCGAGGCCAAGACGAGCCAGGTCGTCAGCGGCCTGCGCGAGGACGACGAGGTCGAGGTCTTCCGGATCGGTCGCGAGAACGTGTTGGCCCTACCGGACGAGAGCGAGGACGGAGCCGACGACGAAGAGTAGATCGACGCAAGACTGACCGGAGACCGCGGAAAGCGCGATTCAGCAGGATTTAATACGGAGGGTTGGCATAGGGCTACCAATGAGTCATACCGTCGGCACCGCAGGCGCCACTTCGGCTACCGACGGGATTGTTCTGTCGCGACGGCGACGGCGACGGCGGGGCCTTTGAGCCCGCCCACTATACTACACCTCTCGTCCCGGTTCGTTCCAACGATCCAGAAAATGCAGAATTCACAGCTAGCAGCGGCTCTATCGATAATTTACGTATTTGAAACCAACGGGCTTAAGTCCATCCTCGCGTTTTCCTCGCATACGATATGACCCGCGTGGCACTTGCGTTTTCGGGCGGCCTGGACACGACTGTCTGTGTCCCGCTGCTCGAGGAAGAATACGGATACGACGACGTCATCGGTGTGACCGTCGACGTCGGCCAGCCGGCCTCGGAGTTCGAAGAGGCCGAAGAGACTGCCGAAGCGCTCGGCCTCGAACACTACGTCGTCGACGCCAAAGAGGAGTTCGCACAGCTCTGTCTCGACAGCGTTCGCGCGAACGCGACCTACCAGGGCTACCCGCTCGGGACGGCGCTGGCTCGTCCCGTGATCGCCGAAGCGATCCTCGAGGTCGCCGAAGAGCAGGGCTGTACCGGTATTGCCCACGGCTGTACGGGCAAAGGCAACGACCAGCTCCGGTTCGAGGCTGTCTGGCGTGACTCCGATCTCGAAGTGATCGCCCCCGTGCGCGAACTGGGCCTGACCCGTGAGTGGGAACAGGAGTACGCCGCGGAGAAAGACCTCCCCGTCGAGGGTGGTAGCGGTGGCGACTGGTCGATCGACACGAACCTCTGGAGCCGTTCGGTCGAGGGTGACGACTTAGAGGACCCGAGCTACGTCCCGCCGGAAGACATCTACGCCTGGACCCAGGCACCGACCGGCGACACCCAGGAGATCGAGATTACCTTCGAGGAGGGCTATCCCGTCGCCGTCGACGGCGTCGAGTACGAGCCCGTCGAACTCATTGAACATCTAAACGGCGTGGCCGGGGCCTACGGCGTCGGCCGCACCGACTCGATGGAAGACCGCATGCTCGGGCTGAAGGTCCGCGAGAACTACGAACACCCAGCGGCGACGACGCTGCTCAACGCCCACGAGGCGCTCGAAGGGCTCGTGCTCACCCAGGAAGAACGCGAGTTCAAGCAGCTGATCGACCAGCGCTGGTCGAAGAAAGGGTACGAAGGGCTGGTCGACGCGCCGCTCGTCGGTGCCCTCGAAGGCTTCATCGACGAGACCCAAAAGCGCGTCACTGGAACGGTGACGATCCGCTTCGAAGGTGGCCAGGCCCGCGCGGTTGCTCGTGACAGCGACTACGCAGCCTACTCGGCCGAGCACGCGTCCTTCGACACGGAGACGGTCGGAAAGATCACCCAGGAGGACGCCACCGGTGTCGCGAAGTACCACGGCTTCCAGCGCCGCCTCGCCAACGAGGCGATCGCGGCCAACGAAGACGAGGAAGTCGAACTCGCGACCGACGGACGCGGCGAGGACGAGTAACGATGACCGAGGAGAGCGCTCACGACGGTCCGTCCGAATCCGCGTTCGCAACTGACGGGAGCGGGGAGGGCGTCGTCCGGCGGGACCGCTTCAGCGGCGGCCCCGCCCGGAGCTTCCTCTCCTCGCTCGAGGCGGACGAACGGATCTTCGAGGCCGATCTCGAAGTCGACCGCGCACACGTCCTCATGCTCGCCGAACAGGGCATCGTCGACGACGACGTGGCAGGGCAGATCCTCACAGCCCTCGATGCTATCGAGGTCGACGGCCACGGTTCGCTGCCCGACGGCGAGGACGTTCACGAGGCTATCGAGACGGCCGTCATCGAGCGCATCGGCGAAGACGGCGGGAAGATGCATACCGCACGCTCGCGCAACGACGAGGTCGCGACGTGTATCCGCTACCGACTGCGCGAGGACGTCCTCTCGGCCATCGAGACGACGCTTGCCCTGCGCGAGTCACTGATCGAGGTGGCCGAGGACAACCGAGAGACGATCATGCCCGGCTACACTCATCTCCAGCCGGCCCAGCCGACCACCGTCGCTCACTGGGCGCTCTCCTACGAAGGCGCCGTCCGCCGCGATACGGCACGGCTGCTCGAGGCCTACGGCCGAATCAATCGGTCGCCACTCGGCGCCGCCGCGTTCGCGGGGACGACGTTCGATATCGACCGAGAACGCACCGCCGAACTGCTTGGCTTCGAAGACGTCGTCGAGAACTCGATGGACGCCTCCTCGAGCCGGGATTTCCTACTCGAGACGATCCAGGCGCTGTCGACCCACGCGACGACGCTGTCCGGACTGGCCGAGGACGTGGTCATCTTCGCGAACCGCGGTTTCGTCGATCTCGACGACGACTACTCCTCGACGTCGTCGATCATGCCCCAGAAGAAAAACCCGGATACGCTCGAACTCGTCCGTGCGGTCGCAGGCGACGCCGCGGGCGCGGTCCAGGGCCTGACGACGACGCTCAAGGGACTGCCCCGCGCGTACAACCGCGACCTCCAGCGGGCGACGACCCACGCCTGGGAGACCGTCGACGCCGTGACGGAGGCCAGCGAGGTCGCCGCCGGCGCAGTCGCGACAGCCGACTGGAACGAGGATCTGCTGGCTGAGGAGGCTGGCGAGGGCTTCTCGACGGCGACCGGCGTCGCCGACCTGCTGGCCGCCAACGGGCTGCCGTTCCGAACGGCCCACGAGCTGGTCGCCGAGGCAGCGGAGAACGGTGCTGACTACGACGCCCTCGAGGCCGCAGCCGAGGACGTCCTCGGCGAACCGCTCGAGTCGCTGGTCGATCCGGAAGCGGTCGAAGACGCACTCGACCCGGCTGAAAGCGTCGCGAGTCGCGACTCCCAGGGTGGTCCCGCTCCCGACGCGGTCGCCGACCAACTCGAGGCGGCCCGCGTGGCGCTTTCGACCGACAGGGACGACTTCGAGGAGACCAGCGAGGCACTCGAGGCGGCCCACGACGTGCTTCGCGAGGAGGTGAACGACTATGTCTGAGTGCTCCCGAGGATTCGTTTCTCGGTTACCACGATCACGCTCACCGTCTGGGGGCGAGAGGTGCCACTGCGGGCGAATTCGACCGCGGGCCTTGCGGCCACGGTCCCCGCGAGGGGACAAATTACCCACTACATGATATGTCAAACTGAATTCGCGGTACGTGGGCGTCAGTGGTCCATTAGCTGACGGTGCAGATAATATAATTTTACTGTTAAGTTCGAAGGCTTTAAGGGAGACCGGCTCCCAGTTAGAAACACAATGACCGAATGCGTCGAGTGTGGGGCGGAAGTGTCCCTGCACGACGATCTGGAAGTGGGAGAGATCGTTGACTGTACGACCTGCGGCGCCGAGCTGGAAGTCGTCGACACCGAGCCGCCAGTCCTCGAGCGAGCCCCCGAGCTCGAAGAGGACTGGGGTGAGTAACCTTGAAAGTAGGAATACTCTACTCCCGGATCCGCAAAGACGAGAAGCTCCTGTTGAACGAGCTGCGCGAGCGCGACCACGAGGTCGAGAAGATCGACGTCCGCAAGCAGACCTTCGACATCAGCGAGGCCGCCGAGGCCCTGGCTGACCTCGACATCGTCGTCGACCGCTGTCTCGCCACGAGCCGGAGCCTGTACGCCACGCAGTTCTTCGAAGCGTACGGGATCCCCGTGGTCAACAGCCACGAGACGGCCGACGTCTGTGCGGACAAGGTCAAGAACAGCCTCGCACTCGAGAAAGCGGGCGTGCCTACGCCCGCGACGAAGGTCGCGTTCACCAAAGAGACCGCGCTAGAAGCCATCGAGGAGTTTGGCTACCCCTGCGTTCTGAAGCCGGTCGTCGGCTCGTGGGGACGCCTGATGGCGAAGATCGACTCCCGCGACGCGGCGGAGGCGATCTTAGAGCACAAGGCGACGCTCGGCCACTACGAGCACAAGGTGTTCTACGTCCAGGAGTTCGTCGAGAAGCCCGGACGGGACATCCGCGTGGTCGCAACCGACGGCGAGCCCGTCGCCGCGATGGTTCGCTCTTCGGACCACTGGATCACTAACGCCGCGAAAGGCGCCGAGACGGACGTCTTCGAACTCGACGACGAAGCGCGAGAACTCGTCCAGAAGGCAAGCGACGCCGTCGGCGGCGGCTTACTCGGCATCGACCTCATGGAGACGGAAAGCGGCTACACCGTCCACGAGGTCAACCACACCGTCGAGTTCAAAGCCTTAGACGGTGCCGTCGAAACGGATATCGCCGGTACCGTCGTCGACTGGCTCGAGGAGAAGGCGGCTGCCGAGGCTGACGCCGAACTCGAGGTGAGCGCCTGATGGCGGTCGGTACCGAAACCGGCGCCGACGAGAACGCCGAGACGGTCACCGCGACCGTCATCGGCGGCTCGGGCTTTACCGGCGGCGAGTTGCTACGACTGCTCGCCGGCCACCCGAACTTCGAGATCAGTGAAGTCACCAGTCGCTCGAAGGCTGGCAAGAGCGTCGGCTCCGTCCATCCGCCGCTTCGTGGCGCGGACCTGCGCTTTACCGAACCCGAGGACATCGAGTCGGTCGACGTCCTGTTCGCGGCGACGCCACACGGCGTCTCGATGGGCCAGATCGACGACTTCTTCGAGATCGCGGATACGGTCGTCGATCTCTCGGCGGACTTCCGTCTCGAGACCGAAGACCAGTACGACGAGTGGTACGACGGCCACGACGCGCCCGAGTACTTAGAAACGGCCGAGTACGCCCTCCCCGAGATCAACCGTGAGAACCTCGAGGGCGCCGAACTGATTGCCAGCGGCGGCTGTAACGCCACCGCGACGATCCTGGGCCTGTACCCGCTGTTCGAGCACGACATTCTGGAGGGTGGCGAACAGGTCGTCGTCGACGTCAAGGTCGGCTCCTCGGAAGGAGGCGCCGGCGGCGGCGAGGCCTCGAGCCATCCCGAACGCTCGGGCGTCGTCAGACCCTACGCGCCGACAGGCCACCGCCACGAGGCCGAAATCGAGCAGTTCCTCGGGACGAGTGTCTCGTTTACGTGCCACGCCGTAGATATGATTCGCGGCGCCAGCGCGACGAGTCACGTCTTCCCGTCGGGGCCGGTCTCGAAGGGCGACCTCTGGCAGGCCTACCGCGGCTGCTACGAGGACGAGCCGTTCGTCCGGATGGCCGCCGGCGGTTCCGGGGTCTACCGCTACCCCGAGCCGAAGGCTGTCTCCGGAACGAACCTCGCCGAGGTCGGCTTCGAGCTCGATCCATCGAACAAGCGCATCGTCGTCTTCTCGGCGATCGACAACATGATGAAAGGATCGGCCGGGCAGGCGGTCCACGCCGCTAACATCGCACTCGGCCTCGAGGAAACAGCTGGACTCGAGTTCGCGGGGCTCCACCCCGTGGGGGCGCCGTAAAATGACCGTCGTGGTCAAGATCGGCGGCGCACGCGCCGTCGATCCCGAAGGCGCGCTCGCCGACGTCGCCTCGCTCGTTGACGAGGACGAGGACGTCGTCCTCACCCACGGCGGCTCGACCGCCGTCGACGAGACCCTAGAAGAGCTCGGCAAGGAACCGACCTACGTCGAGACCCCCGGCGGAGTGGTTGGGCGCTTTACCGACGAAGAGACGATGGACGTCTTCAAGATGGTGATGCCCGGCAAACTCAACACGGATCTCGTCGAGTCGCTCCAGAACGAGGGCGTAAACGCGGTCGGGCTCTCGGGCACCGACGGCAAACTACTCCGTGGCAAACGCAAGTCCGCCGTCCGCGTCAAGGAAGACGGCAAAAAGAAGATCAAACGCGGCGATCACTCGGGCACGATCGAGTCGGTCAACGCCGACTTGCTCGAGACCGTCCTCGAGGGCGGCTACACGCCGGTCGTCTCCGTCCCGATGCTGGGCGAGGAGAAAGACGGTGGTTACACCGCCGTCAACGCCGACGCCGACCGCGCTGCTGCAGCTATTGCAGGGGCGCTCGAGGCGGACCTCGTCGTGCTCACGGACGTGTCGGGGATCTACGAGGACCCCGACGACGAGTCGACGAGAATCGACGCGGCCACGACGCCCACGGAGTTCGAGTCGGTCAAAGACGCCGCTGAAGGGTTCATGACCAAGAAGGTCATGGCCGCCGAGGAGGCACTCGAAGGCGGTGCCGCGTCGGTGACCGTCGCGAGCGCAAACGCCGACGAGCCGATCTCGAGCGCGCTCGAGGGCGACGGCACGACGCTCGAGCCCGGCGTGCTCGCAGACGACGAAGCCGAAACGGAAACGGAGGCCGCAGAATGAGTGACCTCGATTTCGTCTCCGGAAGCAAGCCGATCGGCATCGAGCGCGGCGAGGGGCCGTACCTCTACACCGCCGACGGCATGGAGTACATAGACGCAGGAGCGAGTTTCGCCTGCACGCCGCTGGGTCACTCCCATCCTGCGGTCGTCGAGGCCGTCACAGAACAGGTCGAAGACCTGACGTTCGTCGACTCCTCCTATCCCGTCGACTCACGCGAGGACGCCTACGCTTCGTTCGTCGCGTCGACGCCCGACGAACTCGAGGGCGCCTGGTTCTGTAACTCCGGAACCGAGGCCAACGAGGCCGCACTGAAGTTCGCCCGGTCGGCGACCGGCAACTCGAAGATCGTCGCCGCGACCCGGGCCTTCCACGGACGGACGATGGGCTCGCTCGCGGCGACCTGGAAGGACAAGTACAAGAAGCCGTTCGAGCCCCTGGCCGGCGACGTGGAGTTCGTCCCCTACGGCGACGGCGAGGAACTCGCCGCGGCCGTCGACGAGGAGACGGCGGCCGTCATCCTCGAACCGATTCAGGGTGAGGGCGGGATCAACGTCCCGCCGGAAGGCTACCTCGAGACCGCCCGCGAACTCACCGACGAAGCCGGTGCGGCGCTCGTCTTCGACGAGGTCCAGACCGGCATGGGTCGGACGGGATCGATGTGGGCCTGCCAGAACGCGGGCGTCACGCCCGACGTCCTCACGACGGCGAAGGGACTCGGGAACGGCCTCCCCATCGGCGCAGTCGCGGTACAGGACTGGATCGCCGACGGTGCGGCATCACACAACGCCACGTTCAGCGGCGGCCCCGTCGTCACCGCGGCGGTCCACGCGACGATCTCGACGCTCGTCGAAGAGGAGTGGCCCGCCCACGCAGCCGAGATGGGCGACTACCTCACGACTGAACTCGAGACAGCCCTGGGAGATGAGGTCCGCGAGGTTCGCGGCGAGGGGCTGCTCGTCGGCGTCGAGTTGAAACGCGGCGCGAACCGCGTCGCCCGTGACCTGGCGATGAACCACCAGGTTCTGGCACTGCCCGCGGGCCGGACCGTGTTGCGACTGCTGCCGCCGCTCGTGATCGACGAAGCCGAGGCGGACAAGCTCGTAGACGCGCTACGTGCGACCATCGCACCTGAGACGGAAGCCGAAGCCGAATCATGAGCACGACGACGGAGCACGACGTCTCGCTCGAGGAGGCCCGCGAGTTGCTCGTCGACCTCGTCTCGATCCCCTCGCCGACCCGCGAAGAACGCGAGGCGGCCAAACGGCTCGTCGACTTCTTCGAAGCCCACGACCGCGAGGCCTGGATCGACGCGGTCGGCAACGTCCGCGCGCCAGCCGACGACTCGGTCCTGTTGACGTCACACATCGACACCGTCCCGGGAGACATCCCCGTCGAAGTCGAAGAGACGGGTGACGACGAGATTCTCTGGGGCCGTGGCAGCGTCGATGCGACGGGACCACTCGCTGCGATGGCCGTCGCTGCCGTCCGTACGGGCGTCTCCTTCGTCGGCGTCGTCGGCGAGGAGATCGACTCGAAAGGCTCGCGCTACCTCGTCGACGACCGCGAGACGGCCCCAGAGGCCGTCGTCAACGGCGAGCCCTCCGGAGCCGACGGGATCACGCTGGGGTATCGTGGCCTGATCGCCGGCACCTACGTCGCGACCAGCGAGTCCGGCCACACCTCCCGGCCGGACCCGAACGCGATTCAACACGCCGTCAACTGGTGGTCGGCCGTCGAGGACCACTTCGAAGGCGGCGAGTACGAACCCGTCTTCGAGCAAGTGACGACCAAGCCGGTCGACATAGAGGGCGGCGTCAGCGAAGACGGCCTCTCCGTCGAGACGACGATGGACGTCCAGCTTCGGGTCCCACCGTCGCTCGACGTCGAAACCGTCCGTGAAGCCGCAGAGGCCGAACTCGAGGTCGGAACCGTCACCTGGAAAGACAAGGTTCCGCCCGTGATGATGAGCCCGCGAACGGAGGTCGCACGCGCGTTCCGCGTCGCCATCCGAAAGGAAGGCGAGGATCCGCGCCTGGTTCGGAAGACCGGCACCAGCGACATGAACATCTACGCCGGGGCGTGGGACTGTCCGATGGTAACCTACGGACCGGGCAACTCCGACCTGGACCACGCGCCCGACGAACGCCTCTCGCTTTCGGAGTTCGACCAGTCGGTCGAGATCCTCGAGCGAGTGGCGACGACTCTGCAAGGAGACGACTCATGACACAGCCAAGGCACTTCCTCGAGATCGACGACGTCACACGCGACGAACTCGAGACGATACTCGACCGTGCAGCGGAGTACAAGCGCGCCCAACACGCCGGCGAGGACCACGAGGACCTCGATGGCCAGACCCTGGGGATGATCTTCCAAAAGCCCAGTACCCGGACGCGAGTCTCCTTCGAGACGGGGATGACCCAGCTGGGCGGTCACGCCGTCTTCCTTGGCGAGGACGACATCCAGCTCGGCCGTGGAGAACCGCTCAAGGACACCTCGAGAACGCTCTCGCGGTACGTCGACGCCGTGATGGCTCGCGTGTTCAAACACGAGAACGTCGAGGTGCTCGCCGAGTACGCCTCGGTTCCGATCGTCAACGGGCTGACCGACGACGCCCACCCCTGCCAGACGCTGGCAGACCTCCAGACGATCCGCGAACGGGAAGGAGGGTTCGACGATGTCACAGCCGCCTGGATCGGCGACGGGAACAACGTCGCCCAGTCGTTTGCCATCGGCTGTGCGATGACCGATATCGACCTCACCGTCGCGACGCCGGAAGGGTACGAGATCGACGAGGCGGTCGTCGACCGTGCCCGCGAACTGGGTGGCGATCCGACGATCACGACCGACCCCGTCGAGGCCGCTGCAGACGCCGATATCATCTACACTGACGTCTGGATCAGCATGGGTCAGGAAGACGAACGCGACGTCCGCATGAACGACTTCGAGGGATTCCAGGTCAACGAGGACCTGCTCTCTCACGCCCCCGAGGCGTCGGTCATGCACTGTCTGCCGGCCCATCGTGGCGAGGAGATCACCGGCGACGTCGTCGAGAGCGACCGCTCGATCGTCTTCGACCAGGCCGAGAACCGGCTCCACGCCCAGAAGGCGCTGCTGAGCTGGCTGCTCGAGTGATCTTCGACGTCGACACAGCGGGTTTTCGATCACCCATGGAGGCGGAACCCACGTCCTTTTTCTCCCTTGCCTCCCTCTCGACCGACAATGAGTCTCAGCCTCTCTGCTGATCAGCCGGCCGTCCCGGCCGTCGCCGACGACGGCGTCTGGCTCGAGTGTATCGAGTGTGGCGAAACGTTCGCTCCCTTCGACGACGTCCGATATACCTGTGACGAGTGTGGCGGCCTGCTCGAAGTCCGCTACGCCGATCTGCCGACGTTCGACGATTTCGAGGGCGAAGGGCAAGGCGTCTGGCGGTACGCCGACGCGCTGCCGTTCGATGCGGGCGTCTCGATTCAGGAAGGTGCCACGCCGCTGTATGAAGTCCCCCGTCTCGAAGACGACATCGGCGTCGAAGCACTGCGAATCAAACACGAGGGGATGAACCCGACGGGCTCGTTCAAAGACCGCGGGATGACCGTCGGCGTCAAAGTCGCCAAAGAACTCGGCGTCGGCCGTCTGGCCTGTGCCTCGACTGGTAACACGAGCGCCGCGCTGGCCGCCTACGGCTCCCGCGGCGGGATGGAGACGCTCGTCTTGCTTCCCGCAGGAAAGGTCGCCGCAGGGAAGATCGCCCAGGCCAGCCTCCACGGCGCCCGCATCCTCGAGGTCGACGGCAACTTCGACGCCTGCCTCGATATCGTCCAGGAACTGGCCGGACGTGGCGAGGCGTACCTGTTGAACTCGCTGAACCCGTTCCGGCTCGAAGGCCAGAAGACGATCGGCCTCGAGATCCTCGAGGGCTTTCTCGCGGACTACGACACCGTTCCCGACCGGATCGTCCTTCCAGTCGGGAACGCGGGCAACACCTCGGCGCTGTACAAGGCGTTTCGCGAACTCGTCCAGGCAGGCGCACTCGAGGCGGAAGACGTGCCCAAACTGACCGGCGTTCAGGCCGACGGCGCGGCGCCGATGGTCGAAGCGATCGAGAACGGCGCTGACGAGGTCCGGCGCTGGGACGACGTCGAGACGCGCGCGACGGCGATCCGGATCGGCAACCCCGTCAACGCACCGAAAGCCCTGCCAGGAATCCGCGAAACCGGTGGCACCGCCGTTTCGGTCTCCGACGAGGAGATCACCGAGGCCCAGCGCGATCTGGCCGGCGAAGGGATCGGCGTCGAACCCGCCTCCGCCGCCTCCGTCGCCGGACTGCGAAAGCTTCGAGCCGACGGCATCGTCGACGACGACGAACGCGTCGCCTGCCTGACGACCGGCCACTTGCTCAAAGACCCCGACGCCGCCGCTGCGGCGGGAAGCGATCCCGAACCGGTGCCGGCCGATACTGAGGGCGTTCTCGAGCACCTCCAGGAGTAGTCCGTCTTCGGGCGAACGACGGTCGCTTCTCGACTGGGTTTCTAATACTGCCGGACAGAACGAGTATGCGTAGTCGCCGCGTCCGTCCGGGAATGCTTTGTAACGTTCGAACGCGGCGTATTGCGATGAACTCGTTGTTAATTTCTAACTATTACCCAATATCTTAAATACTATCACGACCCACAACTCGTTGTGGGAGAGTAATTACCGATGGCTAGTCCCGACTCGACGCCAGTCTGTCCCGAATGTGAGGGTAGATTACGGACCAGAGGTACCGAGACGGTCTGTGAGGATTGTGGACTCGTTTCTGCCGAAGACGCGATCGATCGTGGCCCGGAGTGGCGGTCGTTCGACGACGACGAGACCGATCGGCGCCGGACCGGCGCACCGCTGACGCGGTCGCGACACGATCGCGGGCTCTCGACGAAGATCGGCTACGGCTCCGGCTCGAGCGATGCCTACGAATCCCGTCTCACCGGTCGGAAACGGCGCCAGATCGCCCGCCTTCGCCGCGAGCACAACCGTTCACAGATCTCCTCGAAAGTCGAGCGGAATCAGGTTTATGGCTTCGCCGAGATTCGACGCATCAACGCGTTACTCTCGCTGCCCGACTCCGTTCGCGAACAGTCCTGTGCCCTCTTCGAGTCGGCCCAGTCCGAGGGACTGTTACAGGGCCGCTCGCTCGAGGGGTTCGCCGCCGCGTCGCTGTATGCGACCTGTCGAACGCGGTCGATCGCTCGGACGATCGAAGAGATCACTGCTGTCGCCCGCGCTGACGACGACGAACTCACCGTCGCCTACGACGCACTCAACCGCGAGCTTGGGCTTCCGACGGGTCCGATCGATCCGACGCAGTATCTGCCACGGTACGCCTCGAAACTCGACCTCGAGACGGCCGTCGAAAAACGAGCCCGGGAACACGTCTCGGTCCTCCTTCAGGAGGGTCTCATCGGTGGTCGCAACCCCAGCGGGGTCGCCGCCGCCTGTCTCTACAAAGCTGCCGGCGAGCGCGAGGAGTGGCCGACGGTCACACAGGCCGCCGCAGCCGACGTCGCAGACGTCGCACCTGTGACGATTCGGTCGACGGTGACGAATCTGAAAGAACTGTAGCTCGACAGTGTGACTCGAGGGTGTCGGACGGTTTCGTCGGCGAACCGTCGACCCGAAGTCAGGTCGTTCGAAGGGAGTCCGTACTCGGCTCGTAGACCTCGCCTTTCTGTTTGAGTTTCTCGATCTCGTGTTCGGCCTTTGACTGATCCATCCCGACCTCTTCGGCCCGATCGAGGACGATATCGACCGGCGCCCCCTCGTCGTACTCCTCTTCGATGTCGCTGATCAGCTGTTTTAGGTTCTTGATCCGGTCGCGCTGTGACTTCGAGGTGCCGGCCTCGACGATGTCCGCGTCGAACTCACCGGTTTCGGGGTCGACGCCGATGTCTTGCAGACACGACCGGACGATCTCGATGACCCGCTCGGCGTCGTGTCGTTCGACCGTATCCGACAGCCGCACGCGGGCGCTTGCCTCCGAGAGGCGGACGAGCGCCTCGAGTTTTCGTGCAGTGACCGGGACCGCGGCGTCCTCGTCGGTCCCCTGGGAGCGCAAGTCGACGTAGAAATCCCGGATCGCGTTGCGGGCCTCCTCGGTCATCCGTGGGTGGCAGTTCTGTTTCGCGTAGGCGATGTACTTGCGCAACAGATCGGCATCGATCTCGGGATCGACCTGGTCGGTCATCTCGTCGATCTCGCTCTCGCTGACGTCGGGTTGGTTCATCTGCTCGCGCTGGGTCGTCAACTCGCCCGCGTAGTTGGTGGTGATGATGTGTTCGGCGAGGTTCTTGTCTTTCTCCTCGTCTGGCTGGTCGGTGACCGTAAAGATCAGATCGAACCGCGAGATCAGGGCGGGCTCTAAATCGATCTGCTCGCTGATTGGTTCGTAGTGGTCGAAGCGGCCGTACTTGGGGTTCGCTGCACCCAGCAGCGAACAGCGGGACTTGAGGGTGGCGTTAATTCCTGCCTTGGAGACCGAGATCTTCTGTTGCTCTAAGGCCTCGTGCATGGCCGAGCGGTCCTCACTGCGCATTTTGTCGAGTTCGTCCACCGCCGCAATTCCTTGGTCGGCGAGGACGAGTGCGCCGGCCTCGAGGGTCCACTGCTGACCGTCGCCGAAGTCGTCGCGAACCGCAGCCGCGGTAAGCCCGGCCGAGCTGCTACCCTTACCGGACGTGTATACAGAACGAGGTGCGATGTTCTGAATGTATCCCAGCATCTGGGAGTTATGCGAGATGATGCTATTGGAAACGTAGTTGTGCGTCCCTTTGATCTCGAGGTCGTACACCCAGTCGTAGTCGGGTTCGAGGGTTTCGATCGAAGTGATCCGGTCGATATCGACGGTTCCGGTTGCCATCGCTGTTCCACCGTCAGCGAAGACAGGGTTCGTTTCCTCCCCTGGCTGTCCAGTCGAGTCCGTCTCCGTCGGTGTAATAGCGACTCGATCACCGACCGAGAGGTCGTCGGCACGAACGGGTTGGAAGGACATGGAATCACGAACGAACAGCGGATGCGACGGCGTCGTCTCGAGTTCGCGACCGCTCGAGGTCCGAACCTGATACATCCGATCTGGAGCCTCACGCTTCCAGACCTTGGTCGCCCGCTGTGAAGCGATCGATCCGTCGTCGTGCAGCGACGGCACTTCGAGGTCGATCTCGTCGTACCAGCCGTCATCGATCGGTTTCGGATCGTCGAGATTCGATTCGACGATATCGCGAATCGGGACGTCACGGCCATCCGCGAGAGTGACCTTCGTGTCTCCGTGAACGCACTTACCGGTACCCGGATCCCCGATAAGCAGCATATGCAGGTCCCCGCGGATCCTCGAGCCGTCGGGTAACTCCTTTGTGACCCCCGAGAACAGCTGGAGGATCATCGCGAGTTTCTCCTGCTCGTAGCCGTAGATGGAGGGTGCGATGGAACCGACCATCCGCTCGTAGATGTCGTCGCTCGAGGACAGACGGACGATCTCCGCTTTGTCCTCGTCGGTGATGTCCATGTCTTCGAACTGCTCTTCGTCGATGTCGACGGACATCCCCTCCATGTAGAAGTCGAAGACGGGGGATTTCTCCTGCCCGTCGGTCTGTTGCTCGAGGCGGAGCACGCCGGTGGCGGAGACGTGGTCGCCGGGAGTGACCTCGCCGGTAATGTCGTCCTCGACGTGGACGTCGAGAGACTGTGGGGTCTCCCCGCCGCGCAGGCCCTCGGGGCTCTCCTGGATACGGAGCTTCTGGGCGTCGACGAACTCGGACTGATCGAAGTTGACGCGGAAGGGACCCTGGCGCTCACAGCCTTGACACTCGTGGGGCTCCTGGAAGTCACCACTCGATTGGGGAACCCGCGTCAAGGTGCCACAGAGCTGGCACTCGAAGGCGGCCTCCTCGATCTTCGGACGGACGTCGGTGGCCTTCCGGACGATGCCCCGGACCTGGACGAGCGAGTTCATGTCGTGGGCACGGATCTCCCGGATCTCGGGGGACTCGGTCTCCGGGAGGTTTCGAACCCGGACGTGTGCCTGGCCCAGGCTGACGTCGATCGGAAGGTCGTACAGTCGCAGCGCTTCCTCGGCGTAGCGCTGGAGCTGTTCGGGCTGGTTCAGGAAGTCGTCGGCGAGGTCCGGATCGTATCGGTAGAGATCCTGCCAGTCGACGTGAAGCGAACGCTGTTCGTTGGGGTATCGCTGCGCAAGCTGCTTGATCTCGTTGTCGTAGTAGTTGCGGAAGAACTGCTCGAACGCGTCGACGAGTTCAGAATTGCCCGCTTGCGCCATTGCACTGTCGTAGGGGCGCCACGAGGTATAAATGTGGGCAAAGCGGCCCGAAACTGAGACGGTCTGTCGTCGTTGCCCGCCGATCGCCGACCCCGTGTGGCGATCGACGGGAGATCGGGACAGCAGTCCGGCTGCTCTGTCGACCTCGAGGTCCAGCGGGTCGGTCGTCGAGTACGCGTCGCTCACCGCTGACGAGTCACTCGAGGGAAGCACCGAGAAACCGAACGGACTGCAAGAGGCCACGAGACGCCGTCCGTTCGAACGGCTCCGGCGATTCACGCCGGAGACACACGCCGGATTCCTGTATTCCGTGTTCGCGTGGCCACGACTCGAGAATCGAGGTCCACAATTATGTACCTATGGCCAATCTGTTTTGGTATCGAACGACGAAAGTACGGAAATCGGAATGGATAGCAGTTGAGACGGTAGTCTGGTGGGAAACACTCACGAGGAGGTATCGTCTCCAAGGTCGTCGGAGGCGACCCCAAGCGTCGCGATCGAGCGAATGGCTTCCTCGACGGTGATATCGACGTCGTGGACGCGTTCGGCGGGTATGTGGATGACGAATCCGTTGGTCGTCGGGTTCGGGCCCAATGGAATCATGATCGTCACCATCGGGCCATCGTCGAGACGCTCTTCGACGATCGGCGGCGTCTCCGCGGTGAGAAAGCCGAGCATGTACGCGTCACGGTGGGGGAACTCGACGAGCTTGACGTCCTGGAACTGGTCCGTGTCGTCGTCGAGCAACAGTTTGCTGGCCCGGCGAACGCTCTCGTAAATGGCGCTGACGCCGGGAACCGTCTCCATCGTCGCGTGGACCCGCCTCGAGATGTACCGGCCGGGCGTGTACTCGGCCACGATCCCAACCAGCAGGAAAAACCCGAGCAACGACAGCAGCGTCACCGACTGAACGACGGCGGTCGGCGGATCGTTGGGCCAGACGTAGATCGCCCCACGAACGATCGGATCCAAGATTCCGAGGACGAAATCCACGACGACGATCAACACGAGAAGCGTAATCACCAGCGGAATCGTCAGCGCGATCCCGTTGATGAGCCAGCGCTTGAGAAGCGGTCGAATCCCGCCTCGAGAACGTGGCATGGATACTGGGAGATGGTGTGCTTCCGAAGCCCTTCGGCTTGCATGGACCGCCAGCACGGACGGCGTCGACCACCTCGAATCGCCGCGGGCGATCGGCAAAACGAGAGCGCGTCACTACTCGTCCATACATTTATTGGTAGGTAGTCACGATACTGTCATGGTTCATGCCAACCTGCAGCAACTGTGGCGGGTACGTGACGCGTGACTTCGTTCGCGTCTTCGGTGTCGACGGCGCGGTCAACGGCTGTCCGGACTGCTCGACGTACCGCGAACTTCAGAACGGAACCGGGGTCGAACGCTCGGAGGAACGATCCGATCGAAATCTACAATACCAGACCTGATACGCGCTCCGCTACCGACGTTCCGGTTCGATCGCAGGCAGTCACGACTGTGTCGGCACTGACGACAGCAGCTGCGGGGCGCGCATCGCCGATCCGCACAGATCGTCTGTAAACGTCGGAGTCACACGGGCCGCTGTCCGTCAAAGTGGTACGAAAGCGATCGACGGAAAGCGTCGAGAGTGTCCGAGTTATGATAATAGGGCCGGCCGGATTCGAACCACGCCGAGAGCCTCTGGCCTAGCGCAGATCCGAATCTTTCCGACGGCTGCCGCTTGCGAGTTTGTTCGCGACAGTAATATGGGATCGCCCGGATTTGAACCGGGGTCACGGGCACCCAAGGCCCGGAGTATACCAAGCTAACCCACGATCCCGTACTCACTCCTACTGGGTGCAACTCTTAAAACGTTTCGTTACGGACCGAACGGTTTTGTCGGTCGGTGTGAAACCGCCGGGATACATGACAGGCATCGAGATCCTGCTGTTGGTCCTCGTTCTCGTGGGCGTGCTGATCGCTGCCACCCTCGTCCGGGCGCTTACCCCCTTCATCGTCAACGCGATCGCCGGCCTTCTGGTGTTGTTTCTGGGCCATGCCGTGTTCGGCCTCTCGATCGCGATCACACCCGTCGTGCTCCTGATCGTCGCCCTCGGCGGTATCCTCGGCGCGATCGCGGTCATCGTGCTCGCGGTGCTCGGGATCGCTTTCGTCCCGTGAACTACTGCGGGACGACAGGAGACCGTATGAACATCGAGACGATGTGTTCTTCGTAACGCGACGGATCGAACGAGAAGTACGCACAAGCGTCGATGCTCGAGAGCCGCCCCAGGGGGTGTACGAACCGGACGACCGTCTCATACGGTTTACTGTACGTCATTGCCGGCGTAACCGCGACCCGGGCGGCGGTTACGCCGGGAAATCGGTACAGCAATCCGTATCACAGATCCGCGTCACGCAGTTCGATATCGGCGACGAGTTCGTAGGGATGGGCGTCCTTTCGGATGCCGTCGACGAGGGCAAACGCCTCGCCGGGCTCTAGGAAGTGCTGGGTTACGACCTGTCCCAGTGGGGTTGGTTCGAAGCCGTCGATAAAGTCGTACTCGAGGAGTTTGCCGATGGCGTGTTTCGTCGGGACGTCGCCGAGCATCCGGTCGTTGAGCGCCTTGGCGGCTTTCCCGCCGACCGTAACGTTCGCGAGGGTCTCCTCGACGGCGGCGCCCTCGTCGTAGTGGGTCATCACCGACTCCATTTCGCCTTTGAGCAGTTTGAACGCGACCTCGTCTTCGGTCATCTCCATCGAGTTGTGGTAGGCACAGTCGGGTTCGACGAGGACGTACACCTTGCCTTTGTCGTGGTAGTCAGGCCGGCCCGCGCGGCCGAGCATCTGGTGGAACTCCTGGACGGAGAGCCACTCGATCCCCATCGCCAGCGAGTCGAAGACGACCTGGGAGGCGGGGAAGTCGACCCCTGCTGCCAGCGCGGCGGTCGTCACGACGGCCGACAGTTCCTGCTCGCCGAACTGGCGTTCGACCTGTTTCCGGCGTTTGTAGTCTAAGCCGGCGTGATACGGGGCCGCGGAGTAATCCAGTTTCCGACTGATCTCGTGACACCGCCTGCGGGAGTTCGTGAAGATGATCGTCTGCCCGCGATACCCCTTCGAGGACTCGGTGTCGAACTCGCGTTTGACGAGTTTGTTCTCGATGCGGACTTTCTCCTGGCCGTCGGCGAACGTGACGTGGCGTTCGATGGGGACCGGTCGCTCCTCGAACTCGATCAGTTTCGACTCGAGAGCCTGGGCCAACTGCTCGGGGTTGCCGACGGTCGCGGAGAGGTAGATCCACTGGGCACCTCCATAGTCGTCGCGTCGTTTCGCGCGCTGCTCGCAGGTGTATTTCAGCCGCGAGATGAGGCCGTCGAGTCGGTGGCCACGCTCCTCTTCTTTGAGCGTGTGGACCTCGTCGATGACGACGGTCCCGATGTCGCCCATATCCTTGCCCGTCCGCAACGCGTGGTCGATCCCCTCGTAGGTACCGACGATAACGTCTGCGTTGGGGTCGAACTGGTTGCCGTTGTCCGTAATCCGACTCGCACCCACCCGGATCGAGACGTCGACGAGATGACCGTACTCGTCCTGAAAGTCCTCGTACTTCTGGTTTGCCAGCGCGACGAGCGGGACGAGAAAGAGCATCTTCCCGTTCCCGTTTAAGACGCGGTTGATCCCCGTCATCTCGCCGACGAGCGTCTTCCCTGTTGCCGTCGCCGAGACGACCATCTGATCGTCGCCATCGAACAGTCCGTTCTCGACTGCCAGACTCTGGACCGGCAACAGCGTCTCGAACCGGTCCTCGAGCAGTCCCTGCAAGCCGGGATGCAGATTCAACGAGTCCACCCGAACGGGATCGACCTCGTCGGTCGTCGCCGAGATGGTATCGAACTTCGTCAGATCGGGGTCGAGTTGGCCCTGGAGGAGGTTGACGATCCGTTCTAAGTCCTGAACCTCGAGCATGAGCTCCTCGAGGCGTTCTTTTGCCGCGCCGGTCACCTGGCCGCTGCCGGAGTAGGTAAGCTGGCGCTCGAGTTCTTGGCGGGCACAGTCCTGACAGATCCAGTCTTCGTCGTCCTTGACAGCAGTCTCGGTCGTGATCGGCGAATAGCGACCCGCCGAGGCACAGTAGCGACAGGTCCGGACGGCCTTGGCCTTCTCGTCGAGCTGGTAGCCCGCGAACATCTCCGTAAGTTCGCGTCGCTTTTCGGGTGCGGTCTGCTCGGAGATGCGGATCCGTTTGGCACGACGAGCGAGTTCGACGAACTCGTCGGGCTGGCGAGGCTCTTCACTCGAGCCGTCTTTCAGTCGGAACTTCGACGGGCGCGGGCCCGCGGAGGTCTCCGAGAGCCCGAGCTTCGCCCGGAACAGCCGTTTGCCGTCACGCTCGACGACGACGAGGTAGTCGTCGCCGGTCCCGTGACAAAAGATCGTCTCGACCTGCTGGACCTGCTTCGACACGAACACAGATAGCAGCGTGGCGTACTTGAGCGATTCGGACTTCGTTTACTGTGGGGTAACGTGCATCTATACGCTCGGCTCGAAGTCGCTGTCGCAACCGGCTATCGGTACTACAGCAACTCGAGTAGGGGAACGAGAGCAAACCAGGTGATGTAGCTCAGCGAGGCGACCATCAGGCCGTCGATCCGCTGGGGACCGTTTGCACCCACGAGCCGGTCGCGAACTAACCAACCGAGACCGAGCGCGTGGAAGATACTCAGGACGATCGCGGGTCCATAGGCGTTGGATACGACGTCCAACAACACCCAGCAGATTCCCGTCACGGCGGCTAGCACTGCGGTAGCCATCGCAAACCGCGCGGCGGTGTCGACGCCGAATCGGACGGCGATCGTCCGCTTGCCGGCGTTTCGATCGGCCGCGACGTCGGGAACGCCCGCCAGCGTGATCGACGGGACCACGGCAAGCAGGAACGGAAGCCCGAGCAGCCACGGCTCCGGCGTCTGCCACGAGCCGCCGGCGGCAACGAAGCCGACCAGGATGGCGCCAATGCTGTGTGTCCAGGCGACGGTCAGCTCCCCGAGCGTCCGATACGACAGTTTCAGCGGCGGGATCGTGTAGGCGAGCCAGGCCATCGGGTAAAACTGGAGTCTGAGCGCGCCCAGCCACGCCGTCACCTTGTGTGTGACCCGCTGCCGGGTCGACTCCGGTCCGGTCTCGAGGCGTCGGCCGAGATCTCGAACGTCCGCGAGCCACTCTTGGCGTCGCTCGAACGACGAGTCTTCGATCGGACCCAGCGTCGTCACGTTCGTCGTCCGCACGCCAACGTACCCCAACGTCCCGCGTTTGACGGCGTTGGTGCCAGGCTGGCGGTAGATCCAGCGGTAGACCCACGGCGGCATGTCCATCGTGACGATCAGTTCGGCCGTCTTGCCGTCTAACAATCCCTCGTGGCCCGCGCCCTCACCCTCCTCGTACTCGACGAAGGCGAAACCGGGTTCGAACACCCGGTCGAAAAAGCCCTTGAGCACGGCGGGCATCGTCGCCCACCAGTTCGGGTAGACGAACACGAGGTGATCGGCCCACTCGATGTCCGCCTGTGCCGCCTGCAGATCGGACTCGAGTGGCTGGTCGCTCGGACAGGCGGTGTGGACGTCGGGATCGAACTCGCAGTCGCCGACCGCGAGTTCGCGGACGTCGACGCCGGTCTCGCGAGCCCCGTCGGCGTAGGCCGCTGCCAGCGCCCCGCAGTAGCTGTCCGTTCGCGGATGGCCCAGGATGACCAGGACGTTCACGCTGTCGGCCGGCTCGACGATCGACGGGAAATAGCTGGTCCGTGGCTGCGGTCACTGAAACGGTCGGTCAGTCCGCAATCCGGCGCGTTCGTACTGACGGCTGTCCGTCTCAGTCGACCAGTTCGATCTCGTCGTCACCGTTGGGGACCGCACAGAGGAACGCGCCCGGCTCGTCGCCCTCGTTTCGATACCAGTGAACCGTTCCCGCGGGAATCAGCAGGGAATCACCCGACTCGACCTCGTACTCCTCGTCCTCGATGCCGACCGTATACTCGCCCTCGAGGACGTACTGCTCGTGTTCGACCGCGTTTGTGTGTTCGGGCACCTCGGCGCCGGGCTCGAGAGTGAACCGCCGGATGGCGAAGTTCGGCGCGCCGTGGTCGTCGCTGATGAGGACGCCTTTCTCGAGGCCGTCGGCAGCGTCGACGGCTTCGTACTCGATCTCGTCGCTCGATCGGATCAGTGGCCGTGGTTCGGTCTCGCTCATACCCTCGAGTCGGTGCCGAGTCCTCAAAACGGTCCGGGTCCGTGGGTCGGTTACAGGGCACGCCGCAGTCGGGCGAAGAGATACAACGACAGTAGCACTGCCGCTCAGGAGTCGTAAAATACTGCAATCAAGTGCCGATACCGCTGTGAATTCGCCTTACAGGCGCTCGACGTTCGTCGCGCGCGGGCCCTTGGGGGCCTGCTCGATGTCGAACTCGAGCTCCTGTCCTTCCTCGAGGTCCGGGCCGCCGATGTCTTCCATGTGGAAGAAGACGTCCTCGTCCGCGTCCTCAGTCTCGATGAAACCGTAACCGCCAGTGTCGTTGAAGAAATCAACGGTGCCTTGCGCCATTGCCTCTAAAGAGAGGCGCGCGTTACGTATAAAACCTGCGACTCGTTTCAGATGCCGATATGTGGGTTCAGACGGTCCATGACGGTCGTTTCTTCGAACGAACGGGGTCAGCGGTCCGCTCGGTCCTCGAGGCGGTAGACCGAGATCGAGACGAAGTAGACGAGCATGAATAGAAAGAAGCCGACGACGAGACCACCGAGTTCGACCACGCCGACGCCGCCCGGAGTGGCTAAAGCGAGCACCGCGATCGCGCCGAGAAACACCGCGATCGTGAACAGGCCGATCGCGTAGTAAAACCCCGTGTCGGACTCGAGTACGTCCCGCATGCGCGTGCCTTTTGCTGCAAGTGACAAAACGGTACCGGGTGGCGACGCGATGCGATTCGGAAGGCGTCTCTCGACCGTCGTACGGTCTGCTGTCGATCCGTATCAGTAGAGCAGGCTGTCGGTCGCCGTCTCGTACTCCTCGGGGATCAGGTCGGCGATCGCGTCGGGGTCGGTCTCGCCGTTGACGTTGACCAGATACGTCCGGCCGTGTTCGTTGCCATAGATTCCCTGGAAGTCATAGACGAAGCCGTAGACGTCGACGTCCTCCGGGACGTCGTCGGACTCACGGAGGAACCGTGCCTGGCGGTCGACGTTGTACTCGACGAGTTGGTTAATCACTGTCTCTTCGTCGGCGTCGGCGTCGACGAGGTCGCTTTCGAGAGCCTCCTCGACGACGGGAACGAGCATCTCGACCCACTTGTCGACGCCCTGCGGACCGGGGAGCTCACTGCCGGTTGCGACCTGGTAGGCGGCGGTGACTGCCCCACAGCCGGTGTGACCGACGACGGCCGCGACGTCGGTACCGGCGTGGTGGATCGGGTAGAGCATACCGCCGTCGACGATCTGCTCGCCCTCGTCGTCGTCCCAGACCTGGTTGCCGATATTACTTGGCGTAAACACCGTACCCGGGTCGTCGACGCCCCACATCCGCTCCTGTGGAACGCGGGAGTCCGAACAGCAGACTGTGACGACGTCGGGATGCTGGCCGGCCTGTACGTCCGCGAAGTAGTCCTCGGGGAGCCCGTCGACGTGGCGTTCGTTGCCCGCGAGCAGCGTCTCGAGCGTGTCGTGGTCGGCGCTCATACGCCGACGTACAGCAACTATCGTTAAAAGTAATTCCGATATTGGAAGTTTCCCGACCGGCGCGACACTGATCGTCTCGCGTGTTCGTGGGCCGATCGGATCACGGACGCCGTCTGACCACAATTGAACGAACGCGCTCGCGTCGCCGTCTGCGGCCAGATCGCGCTGTACAATGCAACCGAGACGCCGACCGGGCCGCGAAAGCTCGAGAAACTCATCGAAACACGCGCGACAGTCGAGGGGTTCCTCGTCGTCGATTACGAGAGTCAGTGGGGCGAGGCGCTCGAGCGCCTCTCGCGGTTCATCCGAGAAGGGAAGCTGCAGTATCGCGAGCACGTCGTCGAGGGCTTCGAGAACGTACCTGACGCGTTCCTCAGGCTGTTCGAGGGAGAAAATATCGGCAAGCAGCTGGTAAAAGTCGACGACTACGAGGCATAGGGGAAAAGCAAAGGGCGGGAGACGGCCGTAGATCCTACAGCCGGGTTCGAATCGATTTAGTCGGTCAACCCGTAGCCGATCTTGAACAGGTAGACGTCGATCGCGATGACGACGGCAGTCAGCAGCGAGAGGATCGCGAGTGAGGCATACGGTGCGAACTCGGCGTAGCCCGCCGGTGCGACGTGGTGCATATCAGAGTAGCCGAGCAGGCCGTACCGGACGCTGTCGACCATGTAGACCATCGGGTTGAGCAGCGAGACGTACTGCCAGATCGTGTCCAGCATCGTCAGCGAGTAGAAGACGGCCCCGAAGAACACGAGCGGGCGCAGGATGAACTGGTTCATCACCGTCAGATCGTCGAAGTCTCGAGCGACGAGTCCGCCGATGATCCCGAAGCCAGCAAAGAGCGCGGCGATGACGACCATCGTGGCGACGAGGAAGAGACCGTTCTCGACACTGATCGGAACGAACAGCCGGCCGACGATGGCGACGATCACACCGACGATCAGGCCGCGGACGGCGCTGGCGCCGACGTAGGCGACGACCATTTCGGCGTACGACAGCGGCGAGGTCAGCGTCTCGTGGATGTACTCGTTCCACCGTCCGTGGAAGATCGAAAAGGAGGCGTTCTCGAAGGCATTCGAGATCGTTCCCAGCACTACGAGTCCGGGGATCAGAAAGAGGATGTAGCCGATCCCTTCGACGGGTTCGTCGATCCGACCGCCCAAGATGACGCCGAAGACGGCGAAGTAGAGCACGTTCGTGATCGCCGGCGGCATGAACGTGTTCTTGGGCCGTCGGACGAACCGCAACACTTCGCGCCGAAACAGCGCACGGAAACCGACCGAGAGCATCAGGCGACCCCCTCCTGTTCGGTCTCGACGGCGCCATCGTCGGCCCCCGTGTCTGTGTCCGTGTCCGTCCCCTCGTCGGCGCTCGAGGCCGACGAGCGGGTCACCGTTCGATCCTCGCTTCTGGTCATGTCGACGAAGATCTCCTCGAGCGAGGTTCGCGAGATCTCGAGATCGGCGATCTCGTACCCCCTCGCCTCGAGGTCGTTGAGCAGTCGCGGCGCGGTCGAACCGCCGTCGTCGACGCGTACCTCGAGGGTGTCGCCGGCCGTCGACACCTCGTGTGCGTACGCGTCGAGGTCAGTCTCGAGGTCGGCGGCGACTGACGTGGAGACAGACGACTCCAGACGCACCGAGATCGTATCGGTCCCGCGTTCTTTCAGTTCGTCGGGCGTCGCGACGGTGACCTTTCGGCCCTCGTTCATGATCGCGACCCGGTCACAGAGCCGTTCGGCCTCCTCGATGTAGTGTGTCGTGAGGAGGATCGTCGTCCCCTCGTCGTTGAGTTCGGTGACGAGTTCCCAGAGGTCGTGGCGAAGCTGGACGTCGACTCCTGCTGTTGGTTCGTCCAGGATCAGCAGGTCGGGGTCGGTGACGAGCGCCCGCGCGAGCAGGAGCCGGCGTTTCATCCCGCCGGAGAGCCAGTCGAAGCGCTCGTTGCGCTTGTCGTAGATACCGACGCGTTTGAGAACCTCGTCGGCCCGTTTTTCGGCCTCTGCCTCTGGAACACCGTGATAGCCGGCCTTGTGCTGGAGGACCTCTTTGATGGGGAAGAATCGGTCGACGTTGAACTCCTGTGGGGCGAGCCCGATCGCGTCACGAGCCTCCTGGTACTCGCTTTCGACGTCGTGGCCGAAGACTCGCGCCTCGCCGCCGGTCTTGCGGACGAGGCCGACCAACGTGTTGATAAACGTCGTCTTGCCCGCACCGTTGGGACCGAGCAGGCCGAAGAACTCGCCCTCTTCGACGGTCAACGACAGTTCCTGCAGGGCGCGCAAGTCGCCGTACTCCTTCACGAGATCGACGGTCTCGATGGCCGGTGGCATCGGCCGGGAGTCAGCCCCGGCCGCGGTTAACGATGTCGGAGTCGGAACCGACCCGACGAGCGATGCCGTTCGAACGTGTCTCGGACAGGGCTGTTGTCCGTCACTCCGTCACCCCATCTGTCGCGTCGGCTGTGGCTGTTCGGTCAGCGTCACCGAGCCGCCGCTTTGCTGGACGATATCGAGGGCCGTCATCAGGTCCGTTCGTGAGATCAGTCCCACGAGGTCGCCGTTCTCGACGACGAGCAGTCGTCCGATGCCGTTTTGCTGCATTCGTTCGATCGCGGCCATCGCATCGGAGTCGGGTTCGATCGTCTCGAGGTCGGTCGTCATCACCTCTTCGACCGTGTAAGCGTCGCGCTCGACAGGATCGATCTCTCGGGCGTCCTCTAAGGTAACCAATCCGACGAGTCGCTCGTCGCCGAAGCCGTCGCGTTCGATGACCGGATACCCCGTGTGGCGCTCGGAGAACATCCGCTGGATCAGCTTTGAGACAGTCGCGTCGGGCTCGATAGTGTGGAGATCGCCGGCCGGCGTCATGATGTCGCTGACGGTAACATCCTGGAAGGCGGCCTTCATCGTCACCTGCTGGGCCTCACTCGAGGCGGCAATGTAGACGAAGAAGGCGACGGCGATGAGAATGATGTTGAGTCCGATCAGTCCGAACAGCCCCATGAAGAGTGCAAACATCTTCCCGATGCTGGCGGCCTGCTGGGTCGCTTTCGCGTACGGCTGATTGCGCGCGAGCAGCGCACGCAGGATCCGACCACCGTCCATCGGGAACGCCGGGATCATGTTGAAAATCGCGAGTGCGACGTTCAGGATTGCGAGATAGCCGAGAACGAAGCGAGTCCCGTTGAACGCCTCCGGGGTGACGACGAAGAGGGCGTAGGATACCACACCGACGAGAACGGAGACGATCGGGCCGGCGATGGCGATGTTCAGTTCCTGTTTCCAGTCCTCGGGCATCTCCGTGAGCGCGGCGATGCCCCCGAGCAGCCACAGGGTGATCGAGTCGATCGGGAACCCGTAGCGTTGGGCCGTCAGCGAGTGACCCAGTTCGTGGAGGACGACGCCGACGAACAGTCCGATCGCGGCGGCCAATCCAACGAGATAGGGGATCCACCATTCGGCGGTGAGTGCGTCGACGTCGATTCCGGCGGCCATCGTCACGTTGAGGATCTCGATGACCGGCTCGATCTGCGCCCCGATGATATACGCAAACACCGGGAGGATCAACAAGAACGTGAGGTCGAGTTTGATCGGAATCCCGAACAGGGACCCGATACGGAAACTCTTCATCATGCCTCATGGTAGCCGTGGGAGAACCTTAAACACGCCGACGAAACCACCGCCAACGCCCGCCGTGGGGGTGGTCTCGTATACTGTCGGACAGCAGTCAGTGACCCGTCGGTCGCGAACTCGCGGCCGTCACCCTGAGTGGTCTGCATCACTTCTGCATCTTGGCTACGTCGGGACGCTATTCGAATCCGGGGACTCGAGCCACCACGTCCGAACCGAGTATGCAAACCGATCCCCGATCACTCCGGGACGGCCGCAGTCCCGCGACCGATCGTCGAATAGTGCTGTCCAACAGTATCAATCGGCGTCACCGTAGACCGGTCCGGCTCTACCGGAAAATCAGTACAGGGGATCGTCTTCGAAGTATCGGTCACGTCGTCATCGAAACCGGAACCGGTGTTAATACACATTATACGCCTCTCGAGTGGCTAAACCATCACAATCATCACTGAAGATTAGCAGTCCCGAATCGGACTGTGTTCGACCTGAACTCGACTCCGTCCGATCGCCTTGACGAATCACATCAACTCGGATATGGTTTTGAATTCGGATGCGTTTGCCCCGTATCGTATCGATACGCCGAAATCGTCGCTGTCGATGCGATCGACATCGATCGTGAGACGCTGACTCTAGAGATATAATGCCATGGGTATACACTAGCTAATATACATTCACTCCACCATAGATTTATACGGCAGATCGTCGATTATGTTAGTACAATGATGGAACAGACCCAGACAGACACCGCGATCCGTCAACTCCCAACCGAAATCAACTCCCCACAGGGGAAACTCGTCTACCTGTGTCTCGAGGCGACCGGTGGCGCCACGGCCGAAGAACTCGGTGATCTCCTGGCGCTGAAGAAGATCACGATCCTGAGCATCTGCACCTCACTCTCGAGCCAGGACCTGGTCGAGTCCGACGATGGAACGTACGTTCTGAGCAACTGAATCGCTCGTTTTCGCAGTCAGCGCGCCGTCGCCGGTAACCGCCGAGTTGTCGTCTCATCGTCCAATTCTGTGAATGTCGTCTCGAGTAGCGACGACTGTGATCCGAAGACACACCGACGCCGTGCCCACCGACTCGAGGGCGTGCTTCGAAGGCTTTATCCGCACGGTAGGCCTGCGTTTTCGTAAGTAATCACAACCATGTCCGACAAACCTGCCTCAATGTACCGGGAGATCAGTAAGCCGGCCTACACGCGACGCGAATACATCACCGGCATCCCGGGTTCGAAGATCGCACAGCACAAGATGGGCGACCTCAGCGCCGATCCCGAAGACTACCCCATCCAGATCAGCCTCGTCACCGAGGAAGAGGTCCAGATCCGCCACGGATCGCTCGAGGCCTCCCGGCTGTCGGCAAACCGTCACATGCTGAAAAACGCCGGCGAGGGCAACTACAAGATGATCCTCCGGAAGTTCCCCCACCACGTCATCCGTGAGAACAAGCAGGCGACGGGTGCGGGTGCAGACCGTGTCTCCGACGGGATGCGCCAGGCCTTCGGGAAGATCGTCGGCACCGCGGCCCGTATCGACGCCGGCGAACGTATCTTCACGATCTGGTGTGACGTCGACGACGCCGACCACGCCAAGGAAGCGCTCCGTCGCTCCTACAACAAGATCTCGCCGCCGTGCCGTGTCGTCGTCGAGAAGGGCGAAGAGAAGCTGATCGCGTAAAACACACTGTTTCTACGCTCTCGTTCGAGAGAGCGTCGCTCTCTCGTACTCGAGAATCGAAACAAAGCGAAAGCGAGGGTCCGCCCGGTTTCGGTCTGGACCACGCTCAGCCTGCTCTCTCCCCAGCGGTGCATGCAGTTACACGATCGCTCGAGAGCGATGCTACGTACCACCTTTTTACCGATCTACACTCGAGTCTCCAGTATGATCGATCTCGCGGTCGCAAACGACACACAGACGTTCCAGCGAATGCGCGAGCCGCTGGCCGAGCGCGGCGTCCGTGTCCATCACGTGCCCGCAAGCGAGCGTGTCGTCCCCCTCGGATCGGACGCCCCGTGGGATGGCGACGAGTATGACGTCGGCTTCGTCTACCCCGGCCGGCTCATGGAAGGTGGGGTCGCCGACGCCGTCCTCGATATTCCGTGGCTCAACGACCACGAGACGGTGCTCACCTCGCGGAACAAAGCCGAGGTGCTGGCGCGACTCGAGCGGGCCGATCTGCCGGTCCCGAAGTCCGTATACGTCTCGAACGAGGTCTCGGAAGACGAGTTGGCTGCCGTCTTCGACCGGTTCGAGCCGCCGGTCGTAATCAAGCCGAACTCGACGACCCGCGGCGTTGGCGTCGCGAAAGCCCACGACGTCGACTCCTTTCTCGGGATCTGTGATTATCTCTCGCTGGTCCACGACTACCGGGCGACCGGCGACCGATCGTTTCTCGTCCAGGAGTATCTCCCGAACGCGACCGATTACCGGGTGATGGTCCTCGAAGGCGAGTACGTCGGCGCGGTCGAGCGCCGGCTACCCGACGAAGCGGTCCGAGAGGGTCAGTGGAAACACAACGTTCACCGCGGTGCGGAGGCGACCGGGGTCGAACTCCCCTCGGAGTGGCGCCGCCTGGCCGAGCGGGTCGCCGGCGAACTCGAGATTCCGTTCGTCGGTGTCGACCTCCTCGAGACGGACGACGGCGTCGTCGTCAACGAGACCAACGCCCGGCCGACGATCGACCAGGCGACGAAGTACGAACCCGACTTCTACGATCGACTGGTAGACGCGATTCACGCCCGACACCAGTAACCGGTTCGAACGGGTTCGTCTCTCGAGACAGAAAGGGGCCCGTCGAGTCGAAACCACTGCCGAAAAACGGAGGCGATACGTCGACCGCGACGGCTACGTTACTCGAGGCTGATACCCGAGGACTGCTCTGCGGGCTCGAAGACGACCTCGAGGACGCCGTTGTTGTAGGTCGCGGAAGCGGTGTGTTCGTTGACGCGCTGGGGCAGGGAGACGCGTTCGTCGTACTGACGGTGGTCGCTCGAGGCGGAGATCGTCAGGGTCTTGCCGTCACATTCGAGTTCGATGTTGTCCTTCTCGACGCCCGGGAGGTCGGCGACGACGCGGACCTCGTCGTCGGTCTCGTGGATGTCGACGTGAGTGTCCATCCCGAAGCCGTTATCGACGTCGCTCGAGGCGGAGAAGTCGACGTTCGCGTCTGCCCCGTTCATCATCTCGTTCATCATTCGCTCGATTTCGCGGAACAGGTCGTCGAAGGGTTCGTCGCGGTCGTCTCGGCGCATGCGAGGAGATAGTGGGTGGCGAGCCAAAAACTTTCTGTCGTCACTAGTTGTTCCCGGCGGTCGAAATCGAAGAAAGAGGGGTCACCGATCGTGACCGTTCAGTCGCCTCGTTACAGCCCGACGCCCATCGTCTCGTTCGTCGTCTCGATGCTCTCTTCGGCGTCGGCCTCGCCGAGCACCGCCCGGATCGCGTCGATGTTCTCCGGCACGACGTCGGACTCCTGGTGGATTCCCTGGAAGAGATAGAGGTCGCGACCGACCGTCGAGATCGACTCCTCCCAGATGCAGTTCTCCCAGATGTCGCCCCGCGGGCGGCCGGCGTCCATCGCGTACTCTTTGAGTTTGCCGCTGCCGTCGATCGACATCCGTTCGGGGATCATGAACAGACGCGACTCGTCGGCGAACAGGTCGCGAACCTCGGCGGCATCGACCTCCTCCTCGAGCGTGACGTTCAGGCTGTGCATGTGCATCAGCGTCGCGGGCACCTTCATCCCGAGCGTGTCGATGTCCAGATCGTCGAAGATCGTCTCGACGTCGGGACCGTGGTGGGAGGGGATGGTGACCGGGTTCGGCAGGATGTCGTTGATCGGTCCGCGGGAGGTCTGGCCGGGGTCACCGCCACGACGAACGAGCGTCGCACGGACCTTTTCGACGCCGTAGGCCTCACGAAGCGGCGCGATGACCCGCGAGAGTCCGGTCGTGTTACAGGAGACGACACGGACGTGATCGGCGCCAGTCGCGTCTTCGAAGTTCGAACGCGCGTTGAAACTGACGTCGACGAGGTCGGCGTCCTCACCGCCCTGGTAGAGCGCCGGCGTGTCGTACTCCTCGTACATCGACTTGTTCTCCGCGCCGATGCCGGAGGGCGTGGCGTCGACGACGATGTCGGCCTCGTCGACGAGGTCTTCGACCGGACCAGCGATCTCGAGGCCGGCCTCCTCGAACTGGTCTGCGCGCTCTTCGATCGCAGCGTAGAGCGGGAACCCCTTGTCGAGGGCCGTTTCGGCTTCGAAGTTGGGACGGGTCTTGGCGACACCGAGGACCTCCATATCCGGTTGCTGTCGAACGGCGTCCGCGACGCGTTTGCCGATCGTACCGTAGCCGTTGATCGCGACCTGAATCATTCTGTTCGGGACTCTACTACCGAGGGGGATAACCGTTTCGAGGCTTTTCGATCGATTTTAACTCAGAGGAGAGTTTTACGCGGATTTCCGCATCGATCTATACGTCGATCGTGGGCCGAATCGACCGTCATCGTCGGCGGTTCGCCACACGGCACCCGGTCTCCGGACACGAAGCCGACTCGAGGTCGACGTTTATCAGTCATCGAGCACGAGACGCGGCATGGTCGACGTGGACGCGACGTGTGAGAGACACGATACCACGACGCTCGTCCGGGGGCTCGTCACGAACACGCAGTCGACACCACAACGGGTTCGGCTTCGGAGTCGTCTCGAGGGACCGACCCTGGCGCCAAAACAGGAGGCCCGCGAGTGGGACGGTGACGTCTGGACGGGGATCGTCCGTCCCGGTCGCACCCGCGGTATCGGGTTCGCCAGTCCGGCTCCGCCAGTCGACACACCGGTCGCGGTCGTCGACACCCGGCGAGCCGACGACGAATCGCTCGACCGACTGGAGGTCGGTACCGACCTCGAGACGTGGAAACCGACGGCCGAGGTCGTCTGGTCTGGGCGATGATCGTCGCGGTAACCGGGGGCAAGGGCGGCGTCGGCAAGTCGACGACGGCACTGAATCTGGGCGCTGAACTCGAGGCGGTCGTCGTCGACGGCGATCTCACGGCCGCGGATCTCCCGCCCGGGAGGGGTCCCGACCTCCACGACGTGCTTGCCGGCCGCGCCGAACCGACGGCTGCCGTCGAACGGATCGGGACGGTTCGCTATCTTCCGTGTGGACGAACCCTAGCCGGCGCTCGCGCGTCGGCACTTTCCGAACTGAGCCGCGTCGTCGACCGCCTCGAGCGGGAGTACGACCGGATCGTGATCGACTGTCCCGCCGGTCTTGCAGGAGACGTCGGAGCCGTTCTCGAGACGGCCCGGCAGGCGGTCCTCGTCACGACGCCGGACGAGGCCGCACTCGTCGACGCCGTCCGGACGTCTCGCGTCGCAGCCGATCTGGAGACACCGATCGCGTCGGTCGTCCTCAATCGGGCCGACCACGCAGACCACGAGGAACTCGCGAGTCGTATCGAAAGGCGGTTCGGAACCTCGGCGACCGTCGTCGGCGAGTGCTCGGCCGTCGACGAGGCCCAGTCACGGTGGCGATCCGTCGGCGAAATCGCACCGGACTCACCGGCTGTCGAGTCGTTTGCCGCAGTCGCTCGAGCGGTCAGTCACTCGAATCGGGCTCGAGGGCACACTGATCGGACTGGCGAGACGACTGCTCGTTCGTCTCGGGAACGGTAACTGCGTCCGACGCGCCGTCGAAGGCGAGTTCGATCGTTTCCGAAAACCCACAGTTAGCGCGGTGTTTCGGCACCGAAAGGTAGTGTTCGACGGCCGCTCCAGTCTCGGGAACGACCGTCTCGAGGTCGAGGACGACGTCCGCGAAGTGGGTCGTAAGCGGGCGATTCGACGGCGGGGAATCGCGGTTTGGACAGTAGAGAAACGCGACGCTTCCGGTCGCGACGATCCGGTCTTCGAGCGCGTCGACGAACCCGGCGTAGTCGTCTTCGTCACAGCGTTCGAGCGTCGTCATCGCGTCGACGACCAGCGTCGCGCCGTCGGGGAGTTTCTCGAGCATCGTCCGTAGCTGCGCGAGCGGGTCCGTTCGATTGAGGCGTCTGACTGTCGGGGCGCCGGTCGGAAGCGTCGACGACTCGAGTGCGCGCTCGACGTTCCGTGCCGACCGGCGGGTCGTAACGTAGAGCGTCCCGCGTGGTGCAGTCGCCTGATACAGGAGCTGTTCGGCCTGGCTGGCCGGGTCGGCCGTCAGCGCGACGACGGTTCCCGGCGAGACGCCGCCGAGTCGACGGTCGAGGGCGTCGATCCCGGTGGCCAGCAGTTCGTCGGCCGACCCCGGTAGCGTCCGAGCCGTCGCGTTTCTTCGACGAAGCGTCCGGACGACCTCGTCGGCGGCGTCCCGGACGTCCGCGTTCGACAGCGGCGCGTCGGCGTCGGGGAGTCGGCCGAGGACCGGGACGTCGAGCCACGAACGGACGTCGTCGGGGACGGCCCCACACTGCGTGACGACGGTACCGAGGATCGGCGTTCCGAGACGCGTGGCCATCTCGATGGTCGTCTCGGCGCCCTCGAGACTTCGCTCGTCGTCGGTCGTCACGACGATCACCGCATCGGCGACCGAGATCGGGTCGACGGCATCGGGACCTGCACCCGACGGGCAGTCGAGTATCACCTGTGTCGAGTCCAGGTCGAACGTCTCGATGGCCGACGCCACGTCGACCCGTTCGTCGGCGGTCGGTGCCGGCAACACGTCGACGTTCGTCGACTCCGGCTTCCGTTGGGCGACTCGGCGGACGTCGTCGTCGGTGACTGCCGCAAGCGTCGGTCGGCGATCGATCCCGGCCCTGACGTGGAGGTTCGGCAGCTGTCGGTCGGCATCGACTGCGATGACGGGTGTCCCAGTACGGCCGAACGCCTCGGCGAGTGCGAGTGTCGTCGTCGTTTTGCCACAGCCACCTTTCACACCGGCGATTGCGATCATGGCTCGAGTGAGCCTCGGCTTTCCATTTGAACGTGGGCACGGGAATCACGAGCACGTCAAGTCCAGCACTCGAGTGGCGATCGACGGGAGAAGCGGGGGCATCGCGTCAGCGAGGGTGTGCCGGCGGGGCCGGATTCGAACGTGCGGTCGCGACGCCATCACGAGACGGCAAGCGACCGACGACCGGTCTCGATCGAGCGTGGAGGAATCGCCGAACGAGACGCAGTGTTCGCTACGTCGCCCATCCCGATATACGCGGCGGAAGGTGAAAGGACGGCTTTAGCTTACGACACCGCGCTCACAGCCCTCTCGAGTCGATCGAGAGAGACGTGAGTGAGGTCGAAACGGTTTTGGATGCTGACACGGTAGCTCCGCCCATGCTCGGCCTCCTCCCCGACGACCCCATCATCATCGCGATCGTGGTGATCCTCCTCGCGCTGATCTTCTTTACGTACCTGTTGATTCGGCGAACGGTCCTCGAGTTCCGCGACGGAATGCGCTAGTTCGCCACCGCAGACGTCCCGAAGGCGGCATCGATGGCGTCGATCGCCCGTTCGACGTCGTCCCGCGAGACGTCGCGATGGGTACAGAACCGAACGGTCGTCGGACCGAACGCCGTAGCGAGTACGCCACTCTCACGGAGTTTCTCGAGGACGGCGTCTGCCTCTAGACCAGTGTCTTCGACGTCGACGAGGACGATATTGGTCTCCGGGTCCTGCACGTCGAACTCTGGGATAGTCGCCAGTCCATCGGCGAGCGCTCGGGCGTTCTCGTGATCGACCTCGAGATCGGAGACGTTCTCGAGCGCACACAGGCCCGGTCCAGCGACGATTCCAGCCTGTCGCATGCCGCCACCGAGCAGTTTTCGGGTGCGACGAGCCCGCTCGACGAACGCTTCGGTTCCAGCAAGCACCGACCCGACCGGTGCACCCAGCCCCTTCGAGAGACAGCACATCACCGAGTCGACGGAAGCTGTGAGCTCGGTAACGGGCACGTCGAGCGCCGTCGCGGCGTTGAACAGCCTCGCTCCGTCGAGGTGGACCGGAACGTCCCGCTCGTGGGCCGCGTCGGCGGCCGCGGCGATCGTCTCGGGTTCGATGGCTAACCCGCCACGGACGTTGTGCGTGTTCTCGAGACAGAGCAATCCGGTGCCGGGCCGGTGGAGGTCCGCAGTCACGACCGCGTCGGCGACCTGTTCCGGCGTCGGGACGCCGCGGTCGGCGTCGATCGGCCGGGCCTGGAGGGACGAAAGCTGTGCGAGCCCGCCGAGTTCGGACCGCACGATGTGGCTCTGCCGATCCGCGAGCACTTCCTGTCCTCGATCGGCGTGAACACGTGCTGCGATCTGGTTTCCCATCGTTCCGCTCGGGACGTACAGCGCGGCCTCCATCCCGACGACGCCGGTAACGCGGGCCTCGAGTTCGTTGACTGTCGGGTCCTCGCCGTAGACGTCGTCGCCGACGTCGGCCGTCGCAGCAGCTTCGCGCATCGTCTCGTCGGGCATCGTCACCGTATCCGAACGCAGGTCGATCATGGCTCGAGTGTGTGAGATACGAGATGAAATAGCCGACGACCGCCGTCGGTTTGGTGACCTGGACACCGGCGGTCGTTTGGATTCTGATACTGTCGGACAGCAGGCAGTAAGACGTCGGTCGCGAACGCGCGGCCGTCACCCGTTGGGACGGCCGCAGTAGCGCGACCGATCGTCGAATAGTGCTGTCCAACAGTATGACCACCCTCGAACGTGTCCACGACGAGCGAAAGCTTCAATCAGCTGTCGTCAGTCGTGGACGGTATGGCCCCCGATCGATCGCCGACGTTCTTCGACCACGTCGGCCGCGTCGTCGACCGGTTCGACGCCCTCCTCCCGTTTGTCGTCGTGCCGTTCGGTCTGTCGCTGCTCGAGTTCGAAAACGTCCGCCGCGCGCTCGATTCCGCCGGCGGATTCTCGCTGAACGTCGAGTTTGCCTTCCCGACGCCGTTGCTCGACCTGTGGTCGTTCGCCGATCCGCCGCCAGCGACCGGACGTGCAGGCCCTTCGACGGGCGTTCCCGGCGACCACGGACCGACGGATCCGACTGGCGCTCCCGGGTCGGATATCACCATCGAGACGCCGGTCGAGACGATCGCAATGTCTCTCGAGGGCGTCGGCATCGAACTGCTGACGTGGCTCGGCCTCGCCCTGCTTGCGTACGCGGCGATCTCTGCAGTGGTCGCCGCCGGATACGTGGGTGGCATCGACCGGCGACTTCGCGGCGAACCCGCGGCGATCCTCGAGTGTGTCGTCGCGTACGCGCCGCGGCTCTTCCTGTATCATCTCGTCGTCTTCGGGGCGTTCGTGGCCGTGGTTCCGTTTCTCGTGGTCGCACCGCCGTTGCTACTGCTCGCCGTTCCCGTGGTGATCGTACTTGGATACCTCTTCTACGCCGTCCCGTTCCTGTTCGTCGTCGCCGATGCGGGCTTTCTCGAGGCGTTCCGTCGCTCCGCCGAGTTCGGACTCGACGGCGGATCGTACTTCTGGTTCGCTCTCTGGCACGTCGTCGCCGCCGCCGGGATCTCGATCGTACTCTCGGTTCTCGTCAGCGCCGGCGCCGTCGGATTCCTGCTGGCGCTGTTCGTTGCGTCGCCGGCCGCGCTGGTCCTGACGGCGACGACGGTTTCGTTCGTCCAGGCCCTCACCGATGACGGCGGCGAGACCACGTCGGACCGCTCGAGACCCGGGACGGCCTCGACGTCTCCCTGACACTGGACCGGTTCCGGAAACGAATCGAAATACCAATCTTTTCGTCGCTCTCGGGCGGCACTGGTCCTATGGACGAGTTCGAGAGCCGATGCGGACGGCGCCGGGTACTCCGATGACCGACGGCGACGTCGATCCCGTTCGTGAGACCGGCCGCGCCCGTCAGGTCGTCACCGTACTGCGCCTGGCAGCGATCGCGTTGCTCGTCGTCGGCTTCAGCGGCTGGGTGTTCGACGAAGGTGGCGAGCCGACCCTCGAGTCGCCGTTTACCCTCGCGTTCGGCCTTGGGGTCGGCTGTGCGCTGGCGTCGATCTATCTCGGGATTTTCCTGGCGAACCGACGTTGACGGTTCGATCTCGACTGCCGGCCGCCGAACCGGTATCGGCAGGTCTCGATGCGAAAACGGTATCCCGGCGCCCGGAGACGTCCGACGTATGGATCCACGTATCCGCGAACACGCCGAGATCATCGCGAACCACTCGGTCGACCTCGAGGCGGGCGACAACGTCGTCGTCGACGCCCACCCCGTCGCCGAGGATCTGGTTGTGGCCCTCCACGAAGTGATCGGCGAGCGTGGCGCGAACCCGATCACGGTCTCCCAGCGGACGGGCAAACGCCAGCAGCGGGCCTTCCTCCGGGCGGGAGACGACGACTACGAGACGCCCGAGCACGAACTCGCGCTGATCGAGCACACCGACGTCTACATTGCGATCCGTGCGTCGGACAACGTCACCCAGACCAGCGACGTCGATCCCGAGACGCAAGCGGCCTACCAGCAGGCCCACCAGCCGATCCTCGAGGAACGGCTCTCGACGCGGTGGTGTCTCACACAGTATCCCGCGCCGGCCAACGCCCAGCTGGCCGAGATGAGCACGGAAGGCTACGAGAACTTCGTCTGGGACGCCGTCAACAAAGACTGGGAGGCCCAGCGCGAACACCAACAGCACATGGTCGAACTGATGGATCCCGCCGAGGAGATCCGCATCAAAAGCGGCGACACGACCGACGTGACGATGTCGATCGACGGCAATCCGACGCTCAACGACCACGGCGAACACAACCTCCCCGGCGGCGAGGTCTTCACCGCACCCCAGCCCGACAGCGTCGAGGGCGAGGTGCTGTTCGACATGCCGCTGTACCATCAGGGCCGGGAGATCACGGACGTCTACCTCGAGTTCGAGGACGGCGAAGTCGTCGACCACGCGGCGGCGAAAAACGAGGACGTCCTCACCGAAGTCCTGAACACGGACGAGGGCGCCCGTCGGCTGGGTGAACTCGGCATCGGGATGAACCGTGACATCGACCAGTTTACCTACAATATGCTGTTCGACGAGAAGATGGGCGACACCGTCCACATGGCCGTCGGCCGCGCCTACGACGACACCGTCGGCGAGGACAACGAAGGTAACGACTCCGCGGTCCACGTCGACATGATCGTCGACATGAGCGAGGACTCGGTCATCGAAATCGACGGCGAAGTCGTCCAGCGGGACGGAACGTTCCGGTTCGAGGACGACTTCGACGAGTAGCCTGCCGGCGGACGACGGGCGGCAAACTCCCGACCGCCGGGAGGAGCGGTCGGGTTTATGTCACGGGACGCGGTAGTAACGACTATGACAGTCCTCGTCGCGTACGACGGTTCGGAACCGGCACAGAAGGCAGTGAAACGCGCGTTCGACGAGTACAGCGACGAGGAAATCGTACTGTTGCGCGTCGTCGAGTTCGCGGATGGGTATACGGGTGCGAGCATCAAGGCCATCCAGGACCTGCTCGGCGAACGGCGGGAGACGGCCGCGGCAGAACTACGCGAGGACCTCTCGGAGCTCGTCGACACGACCGACGTCGACTTCCGGATGGAGGTTGCCGCCGGGAACCCCGCACGCGAGGTCGTCTCCTACGCCCAGGAGCACGACATCGATCACATCATCGTCGGCAGTCACGGTCGAAAGGGCGTCTCGCGGGTCCTGCTGGGCAGCGTCGCCGAGCAGATCGTCCGACGGGCACCCGTCTCGGTCACCGTCGTCCGATAAGCGGTTCGACGGGTCCCGCCTCGAGCGAGTCGCAAACGGACCGACAGCAGAGCGTTCGGTACTGATCCGTCCGGTTGTCGGTGTGATTACACTCACGATTCGTCGATAACGATGACGTCGCCGCGCTGTCTCTCCTGTTGGTACTCACAGCGGTAGGTCTCCATCTCGGGCGTCGCCTCGAACACGAGCGTCTCGGTCTCGCCGACGATCTCGTTGCCATCGGTCGAGTACTCGTCGACGACCTCGCGGTCGTCGTCCCAGAACGCGACGTTGTGGTGGACGCCATCCATGTTCTCCCAGGTCAGTTCGTACTCCCGGCCGTCGACGAGTACGAGCGTCGGATTCTCGACGCGGTCGATCGCGGGCGGATAGACGCCGACCCAGCCGCCGACGTGGCCGTCGAATCGGATCTCGTCGACGTCGCGCCAGGCGTCGGGATCGGTCTCGCCCTCGAGGCTCTCGGCGGCGTCGACGACGGGTTCGTCCCCATCCTCGTCGTCGCCGCCCAGACAGCCGGCGACGGCGACGGCCGACAGCGTGGAACCGACGCCTGCGAGAACCGTCCGCCGGTCGATGTCGTGGGAAGCCATCGGTGATGGTACGCGAGCGGACGGCATAAGTCGTCGTTCACGCGAGCGTACTGGTCAGCGGTCGTGAAACGTTCGAGTCCGAATCGCCCAGTCATACGGATTGCTGTAACGACTTACAGTAAACCGTATCAGTCGACGAGGTCGGCGACCATCGCAGCGACGACCTCGAGTTCGTCCTCGGTGATGCCATGGCCCATCCCCTCGTAGAGCCGTTTCGTGACGTCGGCACCCAGCGCCTCGAGAACGGCAGCCGTCTCGTGGACCCGTTTCTCGGGAATGTGGGGGTCGACGTCGCTACAGCCGAGGAAGACGGGCGTTTCCGCGAGATCGCCCTCGACGTCAGTGTACTCGTCGCGGTCGATCTCCTCGCCGATGAGTCCGCCACTCAGGGCCGCGAGACCACCGTAGCGTCGCGGGTTGTGGCCGACGAACTCGCTGGCGAGGCAGGCACCCTGCGAGAAGCCGACCAGCATGACACGCTCGGTGGGTATACCGGCGTCGCTAGCTCGCTCGATGGCGTCCGCGATAGCCTGCAAGCCGGAGGTGCGACCGGGCTCATTTCGATCGACCGGAGCGAGAAAGGAGTTCGGGTACCAGGTTCGGCTGGCCGCCTGCGGCGCGAGGAAGGCGACACCCTCGCAGTGGACGGCATCCGCCAACTGGAGCATTCCCCGGGCGCTCGCGCCGCGCCCGTGGGTAAGCACGACCGCGGCGGTCGCACTCTCGAGGTCGGTCCCACCGGTCTCCAGTGGCTGGTCCTGGTGGGGACCGTCGATATCGACGTCGGGTGCGACGGTCATTCGATGCCTCCGACACCGGCGCTGGCGTCGGGGAGGTCGTGTTCGACGACCTCGAGACCCACCGCCTCGATCGCCTCCCGGAGGTGTTCGTCCTTGGCGTAGTCGGCGCCGTCGGCTTCGCGCAGTTCCTGGGCCGTCGCCAGCACCTCGCCGCGGCGGTCGTCGGGGATCTCGTATTTGTCCGTCGAGAGTTCGATCACGAGGCCGTTGTTGTCTCGGGTGTAGATCGAGTGGAAGATCCCACGATCGAAGACGTTGTAACGATGTCCCGCCTCCTCGAGGGCCTCCATCGTCGCTTCGTACTCGTCGGGAGCGACGCTGAAACAGAGATGGTGGACGGCGCCGACGCCGGCGCGTTGACCGCGGGCGGAGGGCCGGTCGTCGCTGACGAAGAACGTCAAGATACGGCCGTCACCGGTATCGAAGAACAGATGTGTCTGTGAGGGATCGTCGAGATTCGGCTGGCGGAGCACCAGTGGCATCCCGAGGAGGTCGCGATAGAACTCGATGGTGTCCTCTGCGTTGCTCCCCCAGATCGTGATGTGGTCGGTGCCGGTCGTATGGACGGGACTGTCGGGCAGTTCGGACGTAACGGGAGACGGTGGTTCGTCGGCCATAGTGGATACCCTGTGTTACTCCGCGACCAGTTCGCCGAAAACGCGCTCTGCGTCGGCAGGCACGTCGAAGTCGTGGAAGTACTCGCCCTGTTCGTTCGAGATGATGTTCAGTGCTGCGGCGGCACCGTCGCCGACCGCAATGGCGGCCTGCCACTCCTCGGGACGAACCATCGCGCCCGTCGCGTAGACGCCGTCGACGCTCGTCTCCATGTCGACGTCGACGTCGACGACGTCCTCGTCGGTAAACGCACAGCCGAGTTCGTCGGCGAGATCGCGGTTAGCACCCGTCGCGAGGATGACGTAGTCGGCCGCGTAGGCATCGGCTTCGGTCTCGACGGTGACGCTGTCCCCGTCATCGACGGAAACGGCGGTCACTCGTTCGCCCTGTCGGCGGTCGACACCGAAGTCGTCGACCTGCTGGCGGGCCGTCGCCATGAACTCGCTGCCGCCGACCGAACCGATGCCGAGGTAGTTGAACAGGTGGGCCTTGTGCATCCAGGTCTTGTCGGTATCGAACACCGTCGTCTCGAGGCCGTTTTTCGCGGTAAACAGCGCTGCGCTCAGGCCGGCGGGACCGCCGCCGACGACGATGACCGATGCGTTTCGCTCGTCTCCGTCTGCAGTCGTCTCGTCACTCATGTAGTTATACAATGTTACCGCAGACGTATGAATACGGTAGCAACCCCAGTACAACCACGTAACACACGTGTCACCGGTCGTCGACGCTCGAGAGGCCGTCTCGTTCTCCCGACGACACCAGCCTCGAGCCGACCGCCGAACACGTGATACATGCCACGTCGAACTGACACAGACGCGTTATCAAGAAACCCGTCCCCGGCGTACGCAGGCTCAACGGCTTCACGTGGGACCTTCCTACCCGAAATACGGACGAGAGCGACCGGCTACCGTCGGCACGTTCACCTTCCAGCGTGACGCGGCCGCCGGCAGTTCCCTCACGAATCGATCGCACTCGGAGCCCGGTGACAGTTTTCTCGAGGGCTCCTGATCGCACCGCTCGATTCAACGGAGAGACATCCATGAAAACCAGCCTCGAAGTGGAGTACTGGGTCGTCGATTCGGACGGCGACCTGGTCTCCCCCGATACACTGCTCGACGTCTCCGACCAGTTCGATCCGGAGTTCGTCGAACCGATGCTCGAACTCAAAACGACCCCGTGTTCGTCGATGGCCGAACTTCGCGAGGAGTTTCTCGCGCTCGTCGACCAGGCCGTCGACGCGGCCCGCGAGCGGGACAAGCGACTCGTCCCGCTGGCGACGCCGCTGTCGGCCCCACCCGCAGCGCTCCCCTACCGGAACAAGCGGAGCACGGACCTCCAGCGACGGATCGTCGGCCCGACGTTCGACGACGCCCGCGCCTGTGCAGGAACACACATCCACTTCGAACAGTCGAACGTCGTCGACCAGCTGAACACCCTCACTGCGCTCGACCCTGCGTTCTCGCTTGTCAACAGTTCTGCCCACTACCGCGGCGAGCGCATCCTCGAGTGTGCGCGGCCGTTTCTCTACCGACGGTCGTGTTACGAGACCTGCCCCGAACAAGGTCAGCTCTGGCCGTACGTCGACACTGTCGACGAGTGGGAACAGCGACTCGAGTCGGCCTATGACGGCTTCCGGGAGCGTGCACTCCAGCGCGGCGTCGATCCGGACACCTTCGACGACGAATTCACTCCCGCCGAGGCGGTCTGGACGCCCGTCCGACTGCGCGAGGCGATGCCGACCGTCGAGTGGCGCTCGCCAGACGCCGCCCTCCCGAGTCAGGTCCTCACACTCGCCGCGGAGGTTCGCTCGATCGTCACCCACGCCGACGCCCGCGGAACTACTATCGCGGACGACGGGTCGCCCGGTGACGACGGGACCGTGTCCCTCCCGGACTTCGACACCGTCGAGACGGTTACGGACACCGCGATCTATGACGGAATCGGGGACCCACACGTGCAGGACTACCTCGAGGAACTCGGCTTCACGCCGTCGGCGTACGAACCGCTTGCAGACCGGCTCCCCGACGCGCGGCTCTCCAAGCGGGAAGCAAAACGGCTGCGACTCGAGGCCGCGACGAAACTCGAGGCCGACCTCGAACGGCGTCGCGCTCGGTCGTCGACGGCGTGATCACTGATACTGCCGGCTAACACGATTCGATGCTCGGTCGCGCGACTGGCAGGGTTCACACCCATCTCTATTCGTGATTTGCTCCTCGCATCCGCTCGTCGCAAAATCACGGGCACGATGGGATTTGAACTACGCCCGAGGACCTTCGCTTCGCGCAGAACCTCGGTCTAATTCAAATCCGCGGTGCCGTTACTGCTCACGTTGTCCGCAGACAACGGGCACGATGGGATTTGAACCCACGACCGTCGGATGTCTTCCCCCACCGCAATCGCGACGGGGATAGAAGTCCGACGCTCTAATCCAGACTGAGCTACGTGCCCTCGAGTACGAATCCACCATGGATCAGTATAAGCGGTGTGGATTTCGTTTCAGCAACCCGTGGTATTGGTACCACGATATCGCAAACGGCAGGTGATCGAAGCCAAATCGAGAGTACGAGTATCGCCACAGCCAACACAGCGAGGACAAGCAAGGCGAAGGAAACAAAACATGGAGAACGAAAACGATGAACGGAGTCCGATTTGAGATCGATCACTGTTCAGCTGTCCGACGAAACGTGCAAACGAGAGGCCTGACGGTATAGTAGCTACTGACCGTCACTGCACACCAGATCGCCGGACGGCGTTGGATCGGTGTGTAACTCGTTGCAGTAGCTACTATCGGTGGTGGTCGGTATTCGTCGTCGATGTCGACCGCCTAGAGGTCGTCCATCAGATCGTCGTCTTCGTCATCGTCATCGTCTTCCATCTCGTCGTCCTCGAGATCATCGTCGTCATCGTCGCCTAGGTCGTCGTTATCGTCCTCGAGACCATCGTCGCCATCGTCTTCGAGACCGTTCTCCTCATCGTCCTCGAGTCCGTTCTCTTCGTCATCCATCTCGTCGTTATCGTCCTCGAGTCCGTTCTCTTCGTCATCCATCTCGTCGTTATCGTCCTCGAGTCCGTTCTCTTCGTCATCCATTCCATCGTCATCGTCTTCGAGTCCGTTCTCCTCGTCGTCTTCGAGTCCGTTGTCCTCTTCGTCGTCGTCCATACAGCCGGCAACTGCCGCAACGGCACCGACACCGAGGACCTTCGTGAATCGACGCCGATCGAGTTTTCGTGCTGTCATAGTGTGCACTCGAGGCGAGGACGGAACGACAAATAATGGAGACAGTCCGTTCTGACGATTAGTTCGGATTCGAATGGATTAGTCGCGGTTAACTCGAGGTGAGCACACAGTTGCAACCTCGCCCGCCGTTGTGATCCGCACAATCGATCGGACTCGAGGACTACACGACCGCTAACCCCGTCACGGCTCGGTTTCACTGCCGACAAACGCCCCAGATGGCGATCGACAGATCCGCTGGAGGACACACAGCCATCCTACAGACGTTTCACTGTCCGCAACCGGACCGTTTCGATCGGCGAACGATACCGGTCGTCGCGGCGCCGAACACAGCGCTTATACACGTCTCGCCGGTACGTCCCTTCGATGCACGTCATCGGAACGGTGGGACTTCCCGGCAGCGGCAAGGGCGAGGCCGCGACCGTCGCACGCGAGAACGGAATCCCGGTAGTGACGATGGGCGACGTCGTCCGCCAGGAAACGGCCGACCGCGGACTCGATCCGACGAAAGATCACGGCAAGGTTGCCCAGGCGTTGCGCGACGAGAACGGACCAACCGCCATCGCGGAGCGTTCGCTCCCGATGATCGAGGACCGTCTCGAGAACCACGACACGGTACTCGTCGACGGGATCCGCTCGGACGTCGAGGTCGACGTCTTCGAAGAGCGATTCGGCGAGGCGTTCACGCTCGTCAGTATCGAAGCCCCATTCGAGGTCAGAGCCGAGCGGATCGACGACCGCGGCCGCGACGCCGGCAAGGACGAGGGTGGCGAAGGACTCGCCGCCCGCGACGCCCGCGAACGTGGTTTCGGGATGGACGACGCGATGGCCCGTGCCGACGTCGTCGTCGAGAACACCGACACGCTCGAGGCGTTTCACGAGCGCATCGAGGCGATCATCCGGCAGGGCACGGAGGTCACAGCGACCGACGTCGAATCGGAACGTAAACCGCAGTCCGGATCGAACACCAACTAACACGATGACCGATATCTACCGCGTCGACGTCGAGATCACGGCCCCGGTCTACGACACCGAGGTCACCAGCCGCGTCGCCGACGCCGTCGCGAACATCTTCCCCAACGCCGACCTCGAGGAGTCGTTCGGCGAGATCAGGGGCGAAACCCACTCGATGGATCACTTCTCGGAGTTGCTTCACCGCCAGGAGATTCTCGATACGGCCCGCGGCGAGTTCTTCGCCAACCGCGAGGGCGATACGTTCTCCTTTGCACTCAAGAAGCAGGCGGCCTTCGAGGACCGCATAAACTTCTCGGTCGGCGAACCGGACGAACTCGGCGAGATCAGCGTCCGCGTCCGCGTCGAGGAGCCCGCCGTCGAGGAGTATATCGACCACATCGCGCCGCCGACCGAAGACGGCCAGCCGGTCGAGGGCTGATACGGATTGCTGTACCGATTTCCCGGCGCAACCGCAGCCCGGGTCGCGGTTGCGCCGGTAACGACGTACAGTAGTCCGTATGAGACGGACTTGTGTACCGGTGTCCGGTCGCATCGGAGAGCAGATTCAACTTTGTCGAGTGGAGTCCCCGTACTCTGACGAGCCAGAGGCCGAGTCCACGGATAAGCCCCACCCTCAACGAGCGAACCAGTCAGGGTGAGCGAAGTAGGGAGGGGTCGTTGACCCACCATTATGAAAGGCCACCAACACGTAGACCGTGGCATGCACAGAACGATCCCCGTCTCCGAGATCATGGTCACCGACGTCGTCACCGCCCCGCCGAACGCGAACGCGACCCAGGCCGCGACCCTGCTGCGCGACGAAGGCGTCAGTTCGGTCGTCGTCGCAGACGACGACGTGCCCGTCGGAATCGTGACCGAAGGCGACTTTGCGACACGGCTCTGTACGCGCGCCGACCTCGGCGACGTTGCGTTGGCCGACGTGATGTCGTCGCCCCTCGAGACGATCGCGCCGGATACCTCGATCGTCGACGCCGTCGACGCGCTGCGTGACGATTCGATCGAACACCTCCCGGTCGTCGAAGACGACGGAACGCAAACCGACACGAAGGCCGAAGCGAACGGTGAACTCGTCGGGATCCTCACGACGACGGAACTGACCTACTACGTCCCACATCTCGCACATCGAAGCGGTGGCCTCGAGGAAAAGCCCCCACGACAGCAGGTCAGGACGGACACCCAGTACGAACACGACGACTGGGAGTTCGAGTACCGCGGCGAGGACGAGTCGACGGTGTCGGTCGGCGACGTCGCTCGATTTACGAAATCCATCACGGCCAACGACGTCGAGACGTTCGCCGAAGTCTCCGGCGATACGAACCGACTCCACTTAGACGAGGGTTATGCCGCCGGGACACGATTTGGCGAGCCGATCGCTCACGGCGTCCTCGCCAACGGCCTCGTCAGCGCCGCACTCGCCCGTCTCCCTGGACTGACGATCTATCTCTCACAGGAGAGTAGCTTCCTCGCACCGCTGTCGATCGGCGACCGAGCGACGGCCGTCTGTGAGATCGTCGACGACCTCGGCGGGGAGAAATACCGGATCGAAACGATCGTCACCGACGGCGATGGGACGACGGTCCTCGAGGGTGACGCGGTCGTCCTCATCGATGAGTTGCCGCCGGAGGCGACCGACGGCGAATCGGTCGCTGTCGACTAACGAAGCGGAACGGGCGGTAACAGAGCTATGATTCGCTACTGCGAACAGTTGCGCGCGTCCTCGAGTGCGCGGTTGGCCTCCTGACGGGACTCCGACACGGACAACGTATCGCCGTCCGCTCCCGCAGCCGCTGCGTCGTCGAAGGCCGACGCGGCCGTCGCCAGATGTGTACTGCGACAGCGTGTCGCCTGGATCGTGTCGACGAGGTCGGACGGCGGGTCCTCGATGGCGTCGAGCGTCGCGGTCGCTGCCTCGAAAGACGACTCGGCCGCGTCGAACTCGTCCCGTGCCGCGTCGTATTTCTCCTCCTCGAGGAGTTCCTGACCGTTCTCGAGGGATTCGTACCCATCGAGTAACGTCTCGAGTGCGTCACCGAGCGCGACGAGGGGAGACAGAACGTCGCCTAACTCCGCGACGGCGTCCTCGAGTCGCGTTCGATCGATCCGGACGAGCTCCTCGAACCGGTCGTCGAAGTCGTCGACGTCCTCGCGCGCCCCATCGTGTCGGGACTGGGCGCGCTCGAGGGCGGCCGTTCGCTCCGTGACGGTCGTGGAGGCGTCCTCGAGGTCGCCGTCGCCGTCGACCGCCTCGAAGGCGTCCTCGGCGTCGTCCGCGAGGGTCTCGTCGGCGACCGTGTCAGTTACCGCGACCAACCGCTCGAGGACGTCGGCGTAGGTTCGAAGGACGTCGACGTCGGCCTCGCGGTCGTCGTCAAGTTCGGTCGCCGCGGTCTCGAGGTGGGCTCGTCCGTCCTCGATGCGAGTAGTTGGTTCGGCCGGGTCGAACTCGAGGTCGGACGGTTCGTCGACGTCGTCCGTGACGACGAGTGTGAGCGCGGCCTCGTTCAAGGCGCCGACGGCACGGGCGAGTGCGCGGTCGCCGGTTCGGTCGGTCACAGTGACATTCGAGTCGCTGCCGGTGAGATCGCTGAGACAGCCGGCAAGCGCTGTCGCCGTGGCTACACCGGCGCCGGTTCGGATGAGATACTGCCGACGGTTCATCGATAGCCGAGGATTCGTCTAGAAGGACATGAACGTGGCGACGAACGCGAGTGAAACAGAACGCGGAGTGACAGATCAGCCGAACGGACCCATACCGCCCATGCCGCCGCCACCGCCACCGCCACCTTGCTGTTGCATCTGTTGCATCATGCGCTGCATCTCCTTCTCCGAGCCCATGCCCTGGAACTGCTTGATGGTCTTTTCCATCATCTTGTACTGCTCGAGCAGTTCCCGGACGTCGTCCTCGCTCGTTCCGGAGCCGCGGGCGATGCGTTCGATCTGGCTAGCGCCGATGGCCTTCGGATACTCCTTTTCGGCCTCGGTCATCGAGTCCATGATGACGCTAAAGCGGCGCATCCGCTCCTGGGTGACGTCCATCGCGTCGTCGGGGAGCTGGTCTTTGATCCCACCGCCAAAGCCGGGGATCATGTCCATCACCTGGTCGAGCGGGCCCATGTTGTTCATCGCCTCCATCTGCTTTTGCATGTCGTGGAGGGTAAACGAGCCCTGAAGCATGTCCTCGGGATCCCAGTCGTCCTCTTCGTCGGCCTGGGTCTGCTCCATCGCGCGCTCGACGCGCTCGGCAAGTTGGCCGAGGTCGCCCATCCCCAGCAGTCGGGAGATGAAGCCGTCGGGCTCGAAGCGCTCGATGTCCTGGACCTCTTCGCCAGTCCCGAGGAAGGCGATCGAAGAGTCGGTCTGGTCGACTGCAGTGAGGGCACCGCCACCTTTCGCCGTCCCGTCGATCTTCGAGATGACGACGCCGTCGATACCGATCGACTCGTCGAACTGTTGGGCTTGCTCCTTTGCACCCTGACCGATCGCGGCGTCTAACACGAGCAGGGACGTGTCGGGGTCGACGGCGTCTTCGATATCCTCGATCTCGTCGATCAGTTCGTCCTCGAGGGCGTGTCGACCGGCCGTGTCCACGATGTGGACGTCGGCCTCGCTGGTCTCCTCGAGGCCCTTCCGGGCGATTTCGACGGGATCGTCGTTGTCCGGGTTCCCATAGAAGTCGACCTCCGCACGCTGGGTCATCTCCTTTGCCTGCTCGTAGGCGCCGGGTCGGAACGTGTCGGTCTGGATGACCGCCGGGCGCAGCCCCTTCGTCGAGAACCACCAGGCCATCTTCGCGGCGGAGGTCGTCTTACCGGACCCCTGCAGCCCCGCGAGCAGGATCGTCTGTTCCTCGAGTGGAAGCTCGGTGGAGTCTCCGATGAGATCGACCAGCTCCTCGTAGACGATACGGAGGACGAAATCCCGCGCGGGAGTTCCCGCGGGCGGCTCTTCCTCGAGTGCGCGTTCTTCGATGTTGTCCGAGAGCTCCATCACGAGCGAGACATCGACGTCGGCCGAGAGCAAGGAGCGCTGGATCTCCTTGACGATCTCCCCGATGTCCTCCTCGCTGATGCGTGACTTCCCGCGGAGCTTGTCCAACGTACCCCGCAGAGAACTCCCGAGATCGTCGAGTACCATTTGTGCCGTCTACGGGACGACGGCGTTAAAGGCTTTTTCTACTGTACACCATGGGACGTCGAGCGACGGAGTCGGAACGTGCTCCGGCCGCGGGACGCGAACGCGGCGACACGTCGACGGTACGCAGTTCTCGCCGGCCCTCGAGTCGGCTACCAGTCCCCATCGATCGTCGTCGATGCGTATTTCACCCGACCCGAACAACGCTCGCGTATGAGTTCCGACGATCCCGACGCAGACGTCGACCCTACCGAGTACGAGGCCCTCGAAGACGCGGACGTTACGCTCTACGAGAACGAACACGGCCTCCATATCGCCGACGACGAGGTGACGGGCGTCTCGAGTCAGGGGCCGACGCCCGAAGACGCCCTCCGAAATCTCGCCGAGGCGGTCCGGTCCTACCGAGAGGCGACTGACGACGAGACGGGCGACGACTGGCTGTAGCGACGGCGACTCGACAGCTACGAATCGAAACCGGCCACCGCACGGCCTCGTTTTACGGCTCCGTCCGTGGTGGAAGCTCCTATGGACGAGTACAATATCATCGTCGTCGGGGGCGGTTCGGGGAGTCAGGTCGCGACCGCGGCGGCCGAACGTGGCCTCGAGGCGGCCGTCATCGAACGCGGTCCCCTCGGAGGCGCCTGTATCACGCGGGGCTGTGTCCCCTCGAAGGCGCTGATTCATCGCGCGGACGTCGCCGAGGAGATTCGACGGGCCGGCGAGTTCGGCATCCCGGCCACGCTCGACCTCGAGGCCGTCGATTATCTCACCAGCGACGACGCACTGTTCCTGGACGAACGTCCCGATTCGCTGGTGGTCGTCGGCGGTGGCTACATCGGAGCCGAGCTGGGCTACTTCTTCGGTGCGATGGGGACCGACGTCACGATGGTCGGGCGCAGCGAGACGCTCGTCCCGCGGGAAGACGACGCGGTCAGCGAGGTCGTGACACGGTCGCTCGATCGATATGCCGATGTCTACACCGGTTACGAGGCCACAAGCGTCGAAGAAAGCGACTCGGGCGTCGTCGTGACCGCAATGCCGAGCGACGACGAGGGCAGCGGTGACGAGCTCGAACTCGAGGCCGACGACCTCCTGCTTGCGGCCGGTCGACGGCCGAACACGGACACGTTGACTCTCGAGGCGACGGATATCGAGATCGACGATAGTGAGCACATCGTCGTCGACGAGACGCTCGAGACGACCGTCGAGGACGTCTGGGCGCTTGGCGACGTCGTCGGCGCGGAGCCGTACAAACACGCCGCGGACTCCGAGGCCAGCGTCGTCTCGGCAAACGTTCTAAGCGATGCCGAGCAAGAAGTCGACTACGACGCGATGCCCCACGCGATCTTCACCGAGCCACAGGTCGCAAGCGTCGGGCGGACGGAAGGCGAACTCGAGGACGCAGGCGTCGAGTACGAGTCTGCCACGGTCCCCTTCGATGCCGCGCCGCTGGGGCTGATCGTCGGTGCCGACGACGGATTCGTAAAGGTGTTGGCGGCGCCCGACGGCGAGATCCTGGGCTGTCACATCGCCGGGCCCCAGGCCGCGACGCTGGTCCAGGCGGTCGTCGTCGCGATGGATCGGGCGTCGGCGACCGTCGAGGACGTCGCCAAGTCGGTCCACGTCCATCCGGCGCTCTCGGAGGTCGTCTACGCGGCGTTCGACGAGTTGTCCGGAAACGAGTTCTCGACGGCACCGGACTGGACGGACGTCGGCGACGAGTGACGGCGAACGCGAGCGTCATACGGTCTCCCGTCGTCAATTCCCGCCGGTCGCCGATCCCATGCTGGCGATCGGCGGGAACTCGGTACAGCAGTCCGTATCAGTTCTCCTCGAGGTCGGCCGCCGGGCCGGTCTCGATCTCGCCGTCGTTTGCCAGCCACTCCGTGAGACTCCCCTCGTAGAAGGCCACGTCCTCGTAGCCAAGCGCTCGCAGAACGACATAGGTGTGACTGATCCGCCGTGCCGTGTTACAGTAGAGCACGATCTCGCGGTCGCGAGTGATCCCGTAGTCGGCGAGCAGGGCCTCGAGTTCGGATTCGGGTTTCAGCCGCCGCGTCTCGTCGTCGACGGTTTCGCGCCAGTCGAACCGAATCGCGCCGGGGAGTCGGGCCTCCTCGAACTCGTGGTTCTCGCGCGTGTCGACGAACAGTGCGTCCCGTTCGAGGGCGTCCTCGACGGCCTCGAGTCCGACCAATGGGCTCTCTTCGGGTGTGAGCGGATCGGGTTCGTAGTCGGTCGGCTCGATGTCGGGAGTCTCGCTCGAGGTCTCGTACTCCCGATTCCAGGCGCTGTAGTCGCCGTCGAGGAGCCGAACGTCGTCGTGGCCGTACTCGAGGGCGGTGAGTACGAACCGAGCGGCGAACACCCCGTGAGTGTCGTCGTAGGCGACGATCGTATCGTCGGGGGAGATACCGACCTCCGAGAGCAAGTCCGCGAAGGCGTCGGCTCCTGGCAGGGTGCCGCGATCGACGTCGCTCTCGTCGCGATAGCTGTCGAATGGGATGTTGACGGCACCGGGGACGTGTCCGATACCGTCGTACTCCCAGGCGTCTCTGACGTCGACGACGTGTATCTGCGGGTCCTCGAGACGCGTAGCGAGCCAGTCGGGGGCGACGACGACGGATTCGTCCATTGATCGACGGTTGTCGATTCGGCCTCGAGAACACACTGGTCCCGGCATCGCTTCCCTGTGTACCGAGATAGCGGCAATTTTTTCCTGACACTGCAGATCTGTTAGTTCGCTGAACACCGTCGTATGACGGCCCCCACTATAATTTGCTCTGAGTAGATGCCTGTGGCTTTCCCTGCGAAATCGGCCGTTCGAGGTAGCGGCAACAGTGACCGCCACGGTCGACCGGCGACCGAATTGTCCGCTTCGAGAGCCACTATGGGCCTCCCAGCCCACGTCTCGAGTATGGCAACTGACTACGCCAACGACGTACTCGTCGACGCCGACTGGGTCGAGGAGCGACTCGATGAATTCCAGGACGACGATCCCGACCGTCGGTTGGTCGAGGTCGACGTCGACACCGAAGCCTACGAGGAGGAACACGCTCCCGGCGCGATCGGTTTCAACTGGGAAACCCAGCTCCAGGACCAGACCACGCGCGACATCCTCTCGAAGGAGGACTTCGAGGAGCTACTGGGCAACCACGGTATTAGCGAGGACTCGACAGTCGTCCTCTATGGCGACAACGCCAACTGGTTCGCCGCCTACACCTACTGGCAGTTCAAGTATTACGGTCACGAGGACGTCTATCTCTTGGACGGCGGTCGCGAGTACTGGCTCGAAAACGACTACCCGACGACCGAGGAAGAACCCGACTTCTCGGACGTCGATTACGAGGCCGCCGGTCCGCGGGAGGGGATCCGCGCCTACCGCGAGGACGTCGAGAAGGCCCTCGAGCGTGGCGTGCCGCTGGTCGACGTTCGCTCGCCCGAGGAGTTCCGCGGTGAAGTACTCGCCCCGCCGGGACTCCAGGAGACCGCCCAGCGCGGCGGCCACATCCCCGGCGCGAAGAACATCTCGTGGGCTGCCGTGACCGACGACGACGGCACGTTCAAATCCCGTGAGGAACTCGAGGACCTCTACGCCGAGGAAGGGATCGACGGCGAGGAGACGACCATCGCATACTGCCGCATCGGCGAGCGCTCCTCGGTCGCCTGGTTCGCCCTGCACGAACTGCTCGGCTACGAGGACACCGTCAACTACGACGGCTCCTGGACCGAGTGGGGGAACCTGGTCAATGCGCCGATCGAGAAAGGTGAGGCGAACGACTGAGGTAAAGAGGGCGTTCGCCTCGTTGCGGAACGGCGAACGAAGTGAGCCGTGGAACAGGGCGAGGCTGAGTGAACAGCGTGAACGAAGCCTCGTAGCGAACCGGGGAGGCGAAGCCGACCCGTAGAGCAGGGCGAGGCCGAGTAACTGATACGGTCTCCTGGAAGTCATCGCCAACATCGTAACGTACGACAACCGCCGCTTCGGAGACGCCTTCGGGCGCTCTCGTGCCACATCACTTTTCGCGTCGGTCGATCCGGTTCACGAGGGGTTCGAACGGCAACACCTGACAGGTAACCAACACGATAGACATAACTCGAGGCCGGGCGAACGACCCACCATGACAGACTCCGAGTCGTTCGTCGAGACCGTTCGCGAGGACAACCAGACCGCACTCTCCCGACTCGGCTCCTCGAAGTCGCTGTACGCCGACACCGGTGGCGATATCGACACCGAACCCGTGCTCCGTGCGACCGCCGACGCCGAACACGCGGCCAAGGAGACCTTCCGCGAGTGGGCCGACAGCGAGAGCCACGAGGCGGCCCGCGAGGCGTTCGAAACGACCGCCGACGAAGAAAAGAGCCACTACGAAACGGTCCTCGAGCAACTCGATGACGACGGGTACGATCCGGAAGCGGTCCCCGCGCTCCACGAGTACCTGCGCGATCTCGAGTCAACGGTCGAACGCGTCGGTGGGTTCATCGGCCGGCTCCTCGCGAGCAAACGCTCGAAAGAACAGGTCGTCGGCTACTTCGTCGGCGACGCCGATCCCCAGACGGCAAGCGTCTTCCGGGAGTTCGGCGAGGACTTGGACGACCAACTCGAGCGAGCACAGCAGCTCCTCGAGGACGTCTGTACGGACGACGACGACCGTGAACTAGCACTCGAGGCCGCAACCGGGGCGATCGAGGCCGCTTACGAAGAGTACGTCGAGAACATGGAGGCGATGGGAGCAAATCCCAAGCCCGTCTGCTAACCGTTTGTACCCTATACGCCTTCGACAGTCTCCCTGAACGCCCGAATCGACTCGAGGGCGTCTTCGACGTCGGCGGCGACGTCGCCACCTTCCTCGTCGGCAATTTCGGTGAGGATGTGTTCGTGACGCGCGAGGGTCCCGTGGTCCGGTCCACGGTCTGCCTCGGCGTGATCCGCGAACTGTTCGGCCTGGTTCTCGAGGCGTTCTCGCGTCTCGTCGTCCGACGCGGCGTCGGCTGCGTCCCGAAGCGTCGCAGCGGCGTCGTCGAGGTTCTCTCGCACCATACAGTGTCGTTCACCGGTACCCGACAAAACGTTTTTACTACGTTACTCGATGCGTTCGATCCGGTCGGAAAGCTCGAGGGTCGCCGCCTCGTCCGGCCCGAAGCCAGCGACCGCGTCGTGGAAGTTCGTCCGGTAGCTCGCCGGCCCATTGTACGCGAGTTCCGCTGCGCGTTCGCCGGCAAGACCGAAGGCGAGCGTTCCGTGGACGGCGGCCGTCGTCGCATCCTCGAGGGCGCCACAGAACGCGGCGATGGTCCCGCCGAGCATACAGCCTGTACCGACGACGTCACTGAGCATCTCGTGGCCGGCCGTGATCCGGACGGCGCCGTCGCCCGTCGCGACGACGTCTTCGATACCGCTGGCGACGACCGTCGCTCCCGAGGACTCGGCGAGTGACTGTGCCGCAGTTTCGATCTCCTCGTACTCGCCGACGGCCTCGACGCCTTTCACCTCGGCTTCGACGCCCGCGAGCGCACTGATCTCGCCGTAGTTCCCCTTGATGACCGAGAAGTCGACGTCCTCGAGTAAGGCTTCGGCGACGGCCTCCCGCGTCGGGGTCGCACCGACACCGACAGGGTCGAGGACGACGGGAATCTCCCGTTCGGCTGCCGTCTCGGCGGCCTCATGCATGGCCTCGACCTTTCCATCGGGTACCTGACCCGTATTGAACAGGATGGCAGACGCACCGTTTGCCATCTCGCCAGCATCACCCGGCGAGTCGGCCATCACCGGGAGTGCATCCCAGTGGAGCGTCAGGTTTGCCACGTCGTTCATCGTCACTTCGTTCGTGAGATGGTGGACGAGTGGCGACGCGTCGGCGATCGCCTCGAGGGAGTCGGCCAGATCGGAACCGGTGGTAGCAGTGGGCACTGAACTACACATTGCGTTCCGGTCCGTCCGCGATCCCCTTCGCAGTTTCGACGGTTTCGGCGAGTGCCTCGGTCGCGGCTCGTGGATCCTCGGCGGCAGTGATCTCGGAGATGACGGCGACACCCGCCGCGCCAGCCTCGACGACGGGACCGGCGCTGTCGGCCGTGATACCGCCGATGCCGACGACCGGGATCGAGACGGCGTCGACGATCTCGGCGATTCGCTCGGGGCCGACGCCGTCCTTGTACTCGGCGACGTCCTTCGAAGTCGTTCCGTAGACGGTGCCGACGCCGAGATAGTCCGCGCCGGCGGCTTCGGCCTGGCTGGCTTCCTCGAGCGTCGCCGTCGAGCAGCCGACGATCGCCTCGGGTCCGAGCAGGTCGCGGACGACGTCGACAGAGAGGTCCGACTGGCCGATGTGGACGCCATCGGCGTCGGTCGCTCGTGCGATGTCGACACGATCGTTGACGATGAGATCGACGTCTGCCTCGGCGGTCAGCTCGCGGAGCTCGAGCCGACTGACTCGATGAGGGGATTAATAGACGTGTGTTACCGTGGGGCATATATGACGTTCGATCCCGACCGCGTAACGACCGTGACGTTCGATTCCTACAGCACGCTCGTCGACGTCGACGCCGTCGAGACCGCACTTGCAGACCACCACGACGTCGACGATCCCGAGCCGATCTCGAAGACCTGGCGCAGCCGCTCGATGCAGTACACCCTCGTCGGAAACCACATCGGGACCTACAAGCCGTTCTACGGCGTGAATCGGGACGCCCTCGAGTATGCACTCGCGGCCCACGGCGTCGAGAGCACGGCCGACGAACGCGAGGACATCCTCTCGGCGTACCACGATCTCCGTGTGTTCGACGATGTCCGGGAGAGCATCGAACGCCTGCAGGCCGGTGGCTACGACGCGTACGTACTTTCGAACGGCAACCCTGCGATGCTCGAGTTGATGGTCGACGGTGCCGATATCGGCGATCTCCTGGTCGGTACCATCAGCGCCGACGAACTCGAGACGTTCAAACCCGATCCGGAGCTGTACCGCCACGCGGCGGGCCGGACAGGAACGCCGCTCTCGGAGATCGCCCACGTCTCCGCGCTGTGGTTCGACGTCCAGGGGGCGATCAACGCCGGGATGCAAGGCGTCTGGCTCGACCGGAAAAACGACCCACAGGAACCGTTCGGTCCGGACCCCGATCTCGTCTGTGAGGGACTCGCAGAACTGGCTGACCGACTCGGCTGTTGATCGCTATTCGATCTCGAGGTGGGTCTCGCCGGTTCGAACGAGCGAGTCCCAATCGGGATCCTCGATGACGTCCAGTAGCGGCGTGATCGGCTTCGGATCGGCCGTCTTCGGCGCGATCGGCCGACGCCACCACGCGACGTCGTGCCAGTCACCGTCCGTATGTCCCATCGCGGGGAAGTCGGCGAGCCGTTCGAACCCCATGCGCTCGTGGAACCGCTCGGACTCGGGGTTTGGCATCGTCGTCACGGCGTAGGCGTCGCGAACGCCCTGACGCTCGAGGACGGCAAACAGCGATTCGTAGAGCCCGCGACCGACGCCAGAGCTACGAGCGTCGGCAGCGACGTACACCGAAAGCTCGACCGTCCACTGGTAGGCCCGCCGTTTGCGCAGTCGGCTTGCGTAGGTGTAGCCGACGACACGCCCGTCGATCGTACAGACGAGCCACGGGTAGGTCTCGAGCGTCGATTCGATGCGATCGGCCAGTTCTGCCTCCGTCGGCGGCTGTTCCTCGAAGGTCACCGCCGTCGATTCACAGAAAGGCGCGTAGATGTCGCGTATCGCGGCTGCGTCTTCGGCTCGAGCGAGACGAATCCGAACGTCGGACTCCCTCTCCATACGCGAGGATTCCGGTAGAAGGAGGTAACACTGCCGGACAGAAGTCAATGAAGAGTATTCGCCAGACGGGAGCAGCGAATGCTCACACTCGTTCTGTCCGGCAGGATAAGAATACGGAACGTCAGTCCAGCGACTGCGCTCGGAGCCAACGTCGAGCGTGTCCGGCACAGCGCCGACCGACGGCGAAGCCGCGTCGCCAGGTCGACGACCGGCGCAGAGAGCGGAGTCCGAGGGCGGTCATCGTGGCCCAGAACGTGAGTGCCGTCCAAACGCGTCCGGTGCGTTCGGACCCGTACAACACCGGCGCTGCGACGAACGCCGCCATCGCGAGTCCGAGGGCAGCACTGGCGGCGGGGACGGAAAGAAGCTGAGCGGAGTCGAGAACGGCGATCAGCGGGACGATCGCGCCGGCCGCAAGCGTGCCCCGACTCACAAGCGGCCGAACCGCATGCGACGGACGGTCGGCCGCGGCCACGGCCCGTCCGAGACAGACGAGTTGCCAGCCGGCGAACGACCCAAGCGAGGCGCCGACCAACAGCACGGCGTCCGGGTCGACGGAACTCACGAGGAGGGCGATCACGCTTGCGACGACCGCCATCGCAAGCGCCACCGTCGCCCCATCGGTCGAGGTACGTGCAAGCAGTCGTTCCGCGACGAACAGGAACGCCAGCCCGATGGCGATGCCGGCGACGATGTCGACGAGGTAGTGAACGCCGAGGGCAATCCGCGAGAGACTCACGACCGCGACGACGGCCGCTGCAGCGAGCAATCGCTGGCGGGCGGTGCCGATGGAGAGTCGCTTTGCGAGACTGACGTAGACGATCGTCGTCATGAGCGCGTGCCCGCTCGGGAAGCCGTAGCCGCTTGCCATCGCCGTCGCTTCGTACAGCGGCTGTACCAATCCGGGCAGCGCCTCGAGGGCGACGAGTGGCTGCCCCGGCCGTGGCAGCTCGAAGACGTGTTTCAGGATCGTGATCAGCGCGAGGCCGGTCAGCGAGAGTCCGACGGTGACGGCCGCGTCGTCACGGCGGCGCGCATGAAACCAGTAGACGACGCCGACGAGCAAAGCGAGAAACCAGACGTCACCGAGCTGGGTGACGAGTCCGACCAGAACCGCGGCCCAGTCGGGAATCAGGTCCTGTATCGGCGCGAACTCGCCGATTCCTCTCGACATACGGCTATCTACCACAACCAGTCACTAATCGATATCGCCTCGATATTCAAACAGCCCGACGATGGCGACGATACGGGAATCGTCAGAACGAAAGACAGTGATCCGTAGAGAGACGACGAAGAGATGCGACGATCGATGCGTCGCTACCGACCTAGAGAACGTGAGAACGAACGACTTCCCGTCATAGCACCAGCTTGTGACGAGAGATACTTAAACGGAGTGTGGGCGTTCGGGGAGGGAAAACCGGCCGGTTCGAGAACCCGGTGAGAAGCGGTGGGAAACGATACACGCGTCACGCGTATCGTCCGTCTCACTCCGCTTCGTCGAGGGCACTCAGGACGATCTCGGGCTCCCGGAGCAATCGATGCTCGAGGTAGCTCCCCTCGCCTTTGCCACCACCCGTGTGTTCGCTCTCGGTGATCCCCAAAAACGACTGTTCTTTCAGCAGTCGAGAGACGCGGTCGTAGGAAAGCGGATCACTCGCTTCCTTCTCCGCGAGGCGTTTGTACAGATCGTAAATCTTCGCCGTGCGGAACCACTCCCCGTCTTCGGACTGTGTGAGCAACGCGATCGACCGCAAGAGGAGTTTCACGTGGGGTGTCTGGCCGCTTACCAGCTTCTCGAATCGGTTTACCTCCGCCCGTCGAATCGCCTTGTCGACGTGTCGTTCCGTCACCTTGTCCGAGTTCTCCTTCTCGGCGAGCCGTCCGGCCTCGTAGAACGTATCGACGGCCTTCCGGGCGTCGCCGTGTTCGCGAGCGGCCAGCGCAGCGGCTCGCGGGATCACGCTTTCGTCGAGGACGCCTTCGACGAAGGCGTCCCGCCGGTTTTCCAGTATCGCACGGAGTTGCTCGGCGTCGTAGGGATCGAAGACGAGTTCGTTGTCCTGCAGACTCGAGTCGACACGTTCGTTGAGTCGCTTCCGATACTCGATCTTGTTGCTGATACAGATGATGCCGATGTGCGTATCGATTTTGCCACTCTCGCGTGCGCGGGAGAGACTCCGTAGGAGTGCGTCTCCGGAGAGCTTATCGATCTCGTCTAAGATCACTACGAAGGAGTCGACGCCTTTCTCCTCGAGGAGTTCCCACGTGATGTCCCGGTAATCCGCGGCTCCGATGCCAACACGAGGGATTTTCGTGTCGTTTTTCACCTCTTCGTCGAGCTCGTCGACGATGTTGTCGTACAACTGACGAGCCATCTCACGGCTGGCTTTCGCCTCCGTCTGGTAGTCGGAACAGTCGACGTAGGCGTGTTGTAAGTCGACGTCGTTCGTCTCGGCCCGTCGGCGTGCCTCTCTCGTGACACACCGCGATACGAGGGACTTTCCCGTCCCGGTCTTGCCGTAGATGATGGTCGTCTCGGGTGGATCGCCCTGGATAGCGGGCCCGAGTGCAGCACCCACCTCCCGGACCTCCTCGTCGCGCCCGACGACACGGTCTAACTCCGGAACGTGTCCGACGCGAACGAGTTCCCGATTAGAGAAGATCCCACCCACCTGAAAGATATCTTCAGAATCGTCAAACGAGCTCTGATCGGCCATAGAAACAGGATGTGCGATGTGAATTATAAATCTTCCTGACCTCGCACCGAGTGATCAGTCACAAAACTGCGCTTCAGCCCCTCTGTAGGCGTTTTTCTCCTTCTTTATATACTAGAGCGGTAGGGGAGACACACCTCGTACCGAGTGAACGGTCACCTGGAAGTACCCCCACGATGGAAGCAGGTCGCTCCCGGGTAACTCCTTCGATCCCGAGTAACTCCTTCGATCCCGGATGGTCCCTCGAGAAACGGTCTCGTGCAACAGACACCTCGTACCGAGTGATCCCACACGAATCGGGATTAGAGCGCGTCTATCGGTTGGTTCGTTGTCGTTTATATAATCCGATGCGGGGGAGAGTCACACCTCGTACCGAGTGAAAAGCCTTCGGAAGCGGGTTTAGTTTCCAGTGGCGGGACACACCTCGTACCGAGTGATCCCACATGAACCGGTCGTTCGAACCGTCTTGCTTGGAAACAGGGACTGCTTATATATCTGGAACAGAGAGACACACCTCGTACCGAGTGAAATCGGGACCGAGAACAGTCGACGAGACGTCTCGGGATGATCGTACGGTCTGCTGCAGACTGGGAGATGGCTACAGTAGCTACTGATACCGACGGACAGAACTATTCATCAATCGCAACGCCGTCCGGTGGTCAGGTGTATGTTGGCTTTCAGTGACAACTATACTATATTGGCGTTCCACCCGTCGACTGCTGGGGCGAACCGGTCCATACGACAGAGTTCGTTGGATCGGTACTCGCAGAACTGGAACGGTACTCGAGTGGAAATTAGGATGGGAAATTAGGATGGGAAATTAGGATGGGAAATTAGGATGGGAAATTAGGATGGGATCAGGGTAGAAAAAAGAAACTAGGATAGACAACTAGAATAGATACTGTTGTACTATCTAGATAGATAGTATCTTTCTATATTACTATTACGTATCGGGGGACGGTGGAGGGTTGACGCTCGAGATTCACCGTATCTCACACTCTTTTATATACCACTCGCAAAACAGCACTTCCCCCAGGGGTCCCTTTTATCCCATTCACTCGGTACGAGGTGTGTGGGGCCATCCATTGGATCCAACCCGTTCACTCGGCACGAGGTGTGAGGAAGCCGACGTCTCGTACCTCCTCGAGTCTCCACACTCGCTGGCGGATTCACTCGGTACGGGGTGTGGGTGGTACCCTCTCACTTCCGTTCGCTCCTTCACTCGGTACGTGGTGTGTTGAACATTCGCTTTCGGACTGGAGAGTCGCTTTCCGGAGTCGTTTCCACTCCCGGCCTCGAGGGCGCCGTCGTTGTCGGTCGCGAACGCGGTGTTTCACTCGGTACGGGGTGTGTCGGTCCGCTACCCGCCGACGAGTGTGGGTATCGCCACACCGCTTACAGCGAGTGCAACCGAGACCAACGCTTTTCACGTCAGTCGGTCTGGCGACCGGCATGGACGACCACCCCCGACTGACGGAGATAGACGACGAGAAAGCGGACGCGCTCGCGGACATCGCGCTCGAAAGCGAGTACGTCACTCGACTCGAGGCGTATCTCGAAGCGGAGTACGGCGAGACGGTGCCGACCGACACCGTTCGTGCGTTCGAACGGGACGACGGCGTTCGGGCCGTCTCGTTCGAGGCAGAGTCGGAGCCAGCCACGACCGAGCGGCCGCCGGTCGCGATAACAGTCCACCTCGAGGAGAAATCGGTCGTACAGGCAACCGCCGAGCGACGCGGGGACGACGTCGACGGAACGGTCGAACTGATCTTTCCAACCGAGACCGCACCGCGGCCGGAAGCGGCGGTGCGGGATATCTTCCGGCCCGAGGGGCAGTCCGTCGACGTTACGGTCGACGAATCCGACGAGATCACGAGGTACACGATAGCAGGAGACGGGTCTGGTGGTACATAGCGGGAGACGGAATCGCGGCACTCGAGTCGATCTCCTGTCGTCACTGACCGCCGCTCATCGGAGCGGGGCCAGTGATCGGCGAGACAGCGGGCCAGCAATCCGTCTTAGTTCTCGAAGTAGCGACTGAGCAACGCGGCCACGACCATGACTACGACGAGCACGGTCGAGAGCGCGTTGATCGTCGGCGTCAATCCGGTCCGCAACATCGTGTAGATCTCGACGGGGACGGTGCTCGAGCCCGGCGAGATCAGAAACTGCGTCGCGGTGAACTCGCCGAAGGAGACGACGAAGGCGACGAAGAAGGCAGCAAGCAGCGCAGGCGAGATGATCGGCGCCGTGACGTTCAGAAACGTCACTGTCGAGTCGGCACCGAGCACGCGCGAGGCCTTCTCTAAGTCCTCGTCGAACGTCACCAGCTGTGACCGAACGAGCAGGAAGACGTATGGTACCGTCAGGATCGAGTGGCCGACGATCAGCGCCGGGTAGCCACTCGAGACGTCGACCATGCCGAAATAGCGGATCAGCGCGATCCCGGTGATGACCGGCGAGATGATCATCGGCAACAGCATGATCGTCGAGAGCTGCTGTTTGTACGGGAACTCGGCACGAACGAAGCCGACGGCCGCGGCCGTCCCGAAGGCGACGGCCAGCAGCGACGACGCGGTCGCGACGACGAAACTCGTCACCAGCGCGCCCAGTAGCTGGCTGTCGGTTATCAACTCGGTGTACCACTGGAAGCTGATTCCGTCGTAGGGAACCGCCGGGAAGCTCTGTCCGGTAAACGAGGTAAGGATGACGATCGCGACCGGAACGAGCAGGAACGCGTAGATACACACCAGGATACACAGCAGCGTCCCCTGGCGGACCAGGCTCGCTCGGCGGATAGACGATGTCACGCTCATAGGTTACCAAGCGCCTCCTGGAGGTCGAAGACGGCGTTGAACGCCGCGATAAACGCGACGAGCAAGACGGTGTAGATCACCGCCAGCGCCGACGCCAGCTGGATGTTGTACGCCTCGAGGAACGTCCGTGCGATCTCGTTTGCGATCATCGACTGTTCAGGACCGCCGAGGACGGCCGGGCCGAGGAACGAACCGGTCGCGAGGATGAACACGATGACGCCCGCGGCGACGATTCCCGGCGTCGACAGCGGGACGACGACCTCGTAGATCGTCCGGAGTTGGCCGGCGCCAAGCGCCCGGGACGCGTCGATCGTCTCGTGGTGGATCGCGTTCAGCGAGTTGTAGATCGGCAAGACGGCAAAGGGCAGGTACGCGTTTGCCAGTCCGACCACGACCGCCGTCGAGGTAAACAGGATGTCGATCTCGAGACCGACCTGGCCGAGCGGGCCCGTCGGCGAGAAGAACAACAGGAGGCCGAAGTAGCGGATGATGTATGCGATCCACAGCGGAACGACGACCAGGGTAAGCAGGAGTCGAACGCGGTCGCTTGCGAACACGAGGTAGTACGCGAGCACGTAGGCGAACGCGAGGGTTACGACTGTAGTCACGAACCCGTAGACGAACGACCGGGCGAACGCGTTGAGGTAGACGCCGCCGGTCGCACGCCGATAGGCGTCGAAGAGCCCGCCGCTACCGAAGTTGAGACTCTCGACGACCAGAAAGAGGATCGGAAATACGAAGAAAAACGTGACCCAGCCGACGCCGATCGCGACGAGGTGGCGGTTGCTGATGCGCTCCGTGAGCCAGCGAGGAACGGGGCTTCGCTCGACGACGACGCTCATACCACGACCACCGACTCCGAATCGAACGTGACGGTCACTTCGTCACCGACCGCGATGTTGGGGAACCGAGCGGTGTTTGCAAGCGCCGTCTCCCCGCTCTCGAGCGCGACAGTCACCTCGGTTCGGTTGCCCAGGTTCGCGATCTTCTCGACGGTACCGGGGAACGCGTTTTCGACGGTCGCCGCCGCGGTTGGTGCTGCCGAGGCCGCACCCGCAGTGGTCGTCGTTCCGCCATCGGCGGTCGCCGTGGCGGGTTCGACGTCGACGTCTTCGGGTCGGACGAACAGGCTGACCGCCTCGCCGTCGTCGTGGTTGGTGGCGCGGTCGTTGGTCCCGACGACGATCCGTGTCTCGTCGGTTTCGACGATCGGACGGTCGTCGACGCTTCGGAGAGTGCCGTCGAACCGGGTCGATTTGCCGACGAACGTGGCGACGAACTCGTTTGCCGGCTGTTCGTAGATCCGCTCCGGTGACGCGGCCTGCTGTTTCTGCCCGTCGTCGAGGACGATCACCTTGTCCGACATCGAGAGGGCGTCCTCCTGGTCGTGGGTGACGTACAGCGACGTAACGCCGAGTTCGCGCTGGAGCGTCATCAGCCACTCCCGCATCTCCTCGCGAAGAACCCGGTCGAGACCGGTCAGTGGCTCGTCGAGCAGGAGGATGTCGGGTTCGTACGCGAGCGCTCGAGCGAGCGAGACCCGCTGTTGTTGGCCGCCGGAGAGTTCGTCGGGATGGTGGTCGCCGTGGTCGGGGAGGTCGACGAGTTCGAGGAACTCCTGGACCTGCGTGTCGCGTTCCTCTGCATCGTAGCCGTGCATTCGGAGGCCGTAGGCGATGTTTTCCCGAACGGTCATGTGTGGGAACAGTGCCGTACTCTGGAACGCCATCCCGATGTTTCGGTCCTCAGGTGCCAGATCCGTGACGTCCTCGCCGCGGAGCTTTACCTGTCCCTCGGTCGGCTCTCGGAGGCCGGCGATCATGTGTAACAGAGTCGTCTTCCCACAGCCCGACGGTCCCAACAGCGTGACGAAATCGCCTTCGTCGATGTGGAAACTGACGTCGTCGACGGCGAGCAACTCTCCGTAGTACTTCGTGAGTCCGGTGACTTCGAGCATCGTTGGTTACCCCTGTTTGACTTCCTGGAACCGTTCGGACCACTCGTCTTGCAGCGGCAGGATCTGCGACCAGTCGCGAAACGCCAGATCGTCGACGGGTGCGTAGTCGGGGAGGTCAGTCATCGCTTCGGGCGGATCCTCCATCTGTACCGTGTAGTTCATCATATCCGACATATCGATCAGGTTCTCCCGTTCGTAGGTAAAGTCCAACAGCTCGTGGACGGTCTCTCGGTTCTCCGTCCCCTCGACGATCGCGAGCGTGTCGGTCCAGGCCATCGCCCCTTCGTCGGGCATGACGTACTCGATGTGATCGTACCCCTCCTCCTGAAGCGCGAGGACGCGCCCGCCCCACGCTTCACAGACCGTCGCGTTCTCCTGGCGGAGATACTGGATCGACGTCGCGCCGTCGGACCAGTAGCTAAAGCAGTTCTCGTTCTGTGCTTCGGCCTCTTCGATCACGTCCTCGAAGAGGTCGTCGTCGTCGGCCGCGTCGTTGATGTCGGCGTCGATCGCGACCGCGCAGTTCGAGAACCGATCGACGGCCCGATCGAGCAAGGCGAGTTCGCCGTCGAACTCGTCGTCTTTGATATCGTCCCACGAGGTGAGCTCGCGGTCGACGAGCTCGGTGTTGTACGCGTAGCCCGTCGCGCCGTTTTCACGGATCAACCCGATCGTGTCGCCGTCCTCGACGAGGAACGTCAGATCCTGGGCTCCCTCACGGATGTTGTCGGAGTAGTTTGGAACGTCGTCGACGTCGATCGGCTCGAGGATGGGTTCGTCTTCGGCCGCCGCCTGTGCCATCCCCGTGTCGTTGAGCGCGACGATGTCGAACTCGCCGGGGTCTGGATCATCGAGATCATCTCCGTCGTCCCGCCGGCCGACGTTCCTTCGACGCTGTACTCCGAATCTTCGGCCCAGCGTTCGAAGATCTCCATCTGTGCCTCCTGGGTGTTGCCACCGAAGCCGAGGAATCGAAGGGTGTCCGAGCCGCCACCGAGACAGCCGGCGACACCGGCGAGTGATCCCGCGCCGATCGTCGCCAGCGCCGTCCGCCGTGTTACCATGTTACGGTCATGCATGGGTCTGCTATCCTGTATGATAAGGGTGCATATAATTCTACCGCACAGTCCAATATTGAGGTGACTATTTCAAAATCTCTCCGAAATATCTAAGTGAGTTAGGAAGTATTGGTATCTATACGTCTCTCGCTACGGACGAGGGAGAACTAAACAGCCATGGACTGCACTGCTGACCGAGGAGTGGATACTGTCGAACCGACAGCGACCGACGCCGTCGAGTACCGCGTCGACGGCGACGTCGCCACCGTTACGTTGACTCGCCCGGACCGGCTCAACGCCGTCACGAAGGAACTGTACGCAGGCCTGCTGGGCGCACTCGAGCAGGCAAGCGCGGACGAGGCTCGCGTGATCGTCCTTCAAGGGGCGGGACGTGCCTTCTGCGTCGGCGCTGACCTGAAAAACCACGACGAGCGCGATCGGACCGCCGCGGAAAAGCGTGAGTACGCCTGGGCCGCCCAGCACGCCTGTCGGGCGATCCAGACCCACGAGCGGCCGGTGATCGCGAAAGTACAGGGATACGCGATCGGTGCCGGCGCCGAGATGGCGCTCAGCGCGGACCTGATCGTGATGGCCGACGACGCCGAGATGCGCTTCCCCGAGGCCGGAATCGGCACCTACGTGGGCGGCGGCGTGACCTACCGGCTCCCCGAGCGGGTCGGTACCGCGACGGCGAAACGCCTCCTTCTCACCGCTGCCAGCGTCGGCGGCGAGGAGGCCGCGGAGATCGGCCTCGTCGACGAGACCGTCCCCGCTGCCGACCTGGACGCCGCCGTCGACGACCTCGCGGGCGAGATCGCCGGCAACGCGCCGATCCCGGTCGCGTTCGCGAAAGAACAGTTGAACCGGCGACCGGACGATCCCGAGCACGCCCTGACCGCGGAGGTCGACGCGCTGTTGACCTGTATGGAGACCGACGACTGGCAGGAAGGGGTCGACGCGTTCGCCGAGGACCGCGAGCCGATCTTCGAGGGGCGATAACCATGCGGGAACCGATCGATCGCGTCCTCGAGCCGTCGTCGATCGCCGTCGTCGGCGCCTCGACCGACCCCTCGAAGCGCGGCCATCAAGCCATCGAAACCCTCCAGAACGGCGGATACGACGGGACGATCTACCCTGTCAACCCTTCCGCCGACGAGATCCGCGGCCTCGAGGTCTACGCCTCTATCGCCGACGTTCCCGAGCCCGTCGATCTCGCGTTGATCGTCGTGCCGGGTCCGGTCGTTCCGGCCGTCCTCGAGGAGTGTGGCGAGGTCGACGTGGGGGGAGCGGTCGTCGTCGCCGTCGGCTTCGGCGAGACGGACGACGAGGGCGAGGCACTCGAGGAGGAGATCGTCTCGATCGCACGCGAGAACGACGTTCGGCTCGTCGGCCCGAACACGTCGGGCCTGATCAACGTCGCCGATGGGGCGAACCTCGTCGGCGCCGACGGCGTCCCCGAGGGTGATCTCGGCTTGCTCTGTCAGAGCGGGAACCTCGCGATCGCGCTGTTTACCGAAGCCGCCGGCCGCGAGGGTGTCGGCTTCAGTCACTACGTCGGCGTCGGTAACGAGGCCGACCTCCAGTTCGACGAGTACCTGCCCTACTTCGAACGGACCGACGAGACCGACGCCGTCGTCTGTTACGTCGAAGGCTTTTCCGACGGCCGGGCGTTCCTCGAGCAGGCCCACGAGACGACCAGGGAGACGCCGATCGTCGTCTGCAAGAGCGGCCGCTCGGACGTCGGCAAACGTTCGGCGAGTTCACACACCGGTTCGCTCGCGGGCGATGCGGCCGTCGCGGACGCAGTCTTCAGACAGGCGGGCGTCGTCAGCGTCGACCGCTCCGACGAACTGCTCGCGACCGCCGACGCCCTCGCCTCCCAGCCGCCGATCGACGGGGAAAACGTCGCGATCCTCGCCGACGGCGGCGGCCACGCCACGCTGGCCGCCGACGCGCTTGCCGACCGCGGGCTCTCGGTGCCGCCGCTGGCCGACGAGACCCAGCGACGGCTCGAGGACGTCCTCCCCGACGCCGCGAGCGTCCGGAACCCGGTCGACGTCGCCGGCGGAACCGACGACGACCCCTCGGTGTTCGCCGACTGTGCCGCGGCGCTGTTCGACGACCCGAACGTCGACGCCGTCTTGCTGTCGGGACTGTTCGGCGGCTACGGTGAGCGCTTTACCGACGACCTCGAGCCGATCGAGCGGACGGCCGCCCGCGACATCGCCGACGCCGCGGCGGCGACCGATACGCCGCTGGTCGTCCAAAGCGCCTACGAGAGCGCCGATCCCGACCCCCACGCGATCCTCCGGGAGAACGAGGTGCCGGTCTACGAGTCACTGGACATCGCCGTCGCCTGCCTGTCGGCGCTGTCGGAGTACGGCACCCATCTGCAGGTCGCCGACGAGAAGAGTTCGTTCGAACTGGACCGAGCGTCCGGCGACGAACGCGGCGGGATCCGCTCGCTCTCGGCCGACGCGTCCGGCCGGACGTTCTCGGAGTACGACGCGAAGGAACTCCTCAAGGAGTACGGTGCACCGGTGACGCCGTACTCCCTTGTCGAGAGCGCCGACGCGGCCGAGCGCGCGGCCGCAGAGTTCGACGGCCCCGTCGCGATGAAGGTCGTCTCGCCTGATCTGATCCACAAGACCGAAGCCGACGCCGTCGCCTTAGACGTCGCCGACGAGGCGGTCGGCTCGACCTACGAAACGCTTCTCGAGAACGCGCGAGCGTACGCTCCGGACGCCGCGATCGACGGCGTTCTGGTCTCGCCGATGCGAACCGACGGCGTCGAGGTGATCGTCGGCGCGACCCGCGACGAGCAGTTCGGCCCCGTCGTCATGTTCGGACTCGGAGGCGTCTTCGTCGAGGTGCTCGAAGACGTCACCTTCAGGGCCGCGCCGCTTTCCGAACGCGACGCGCGAGCGATGATAGACGAGATCGACGCCCAGGCGATCCTCGACGGTGCTCGCGGCGATCCCCCGGTCGATCGGGACGCACTCGTCGACGTCCTGCGTTCGGTCTCACGGCTCGTCGCCGACAACTCCGACGTCTCGGAGGTCGACCTGAACCCCGTGCTCGCAGGCGAAGACGGGGCCGAGATTCTGGATGCGAGCATCGTCCTCGAGGCCGCAGCCGAAGGTGGCGACGATGGACGACGGCGCGAGGAACCCGACGCGGTCGCCGACGGCGGTGACGGAGGTGTCGACGAATGACCGACGGCAATGTGGGTCCCGATGAGGACGAGACGCCGGTCCGGGTCGAACACCCCCGCGAGCACGTCGCCCGCGTGACCCTCGACCGACCGGACGCGATGAACGCCTACGACGAACCGCTCTTGCGGACACTCGTTTCCAGCCTCGAAGATCTCGACGCGGACGACGACGTCCGAGCGATCGTCCTGACCGGTGCCGGCGAGCGGGCCTTCTGCAGCGGCGTCGACCTCGAGAACATGCCGCTGACTCCCGACATGGACTTTTCGGACTACGAGGCGGGGCTCGGCCTGTTCCAGAACGTCGTTCGCACGCTGCGGACGATCGAGACGCCGGTCGTCGCCGCCATCAACGGCTACGCGCTCGGGGCTGGCTGTGACACCGCCCTGGCCTGTGATTTCCGGATCGCCAGTGAGAACGCGACCATCGGCGAGACGTTCATCGACGTCGGGTTCGTTCCCGGCGACGGCGGCGCCTACCTCCTGCCGCGGCTGATCGGCGAGGCCCGCGCGAAGGAACTGATCTTCACCGGCCGCCACCTCGAGGGCGAGGAGATCGTCGAGTGGGACCTCGCACGCGAGTGTGTCACCGCCGACGAACTGCTCGAGGCGGCCGAATCGTTCGCTGCCGAGATCGCCGCCCAGCCGCCGGTCGCACTCGGATTGAGCAAGTCACTGGTCAACGAAAGCGCCGACGTCGACCTCGAGACGGCCTTCGAACACGCCACGCGCGCCCAGCGGATCTGCTCTCAGACCGATGACCACACCGAGGCAGTCGAGGCGTTCGCCGAGGACCGCGAGCCGGAGTTTACGGGCGAATGAGCCTCGATACCGTCGCGCTCGTCCAGTTCGATCCGACCGTCGGTCCGGCCGACGACGGCACGCTCGAGCGGCTGTGCGATCGGATCCGGACGGTCGGCGCCGAGTCGGAGCCGGACCTGATCGTCTTCCCGGAGCTCGCGACGACCGGCTACTCGATCTTCGATCGAGTCGACGCGTACGCACAACCGGTTCCGGGACCGACGACGCGGGCCGTCGGGGACGCGGCCGCCGACGCCGGGGCCCACGTCTTGCTCGGAATGGCGGTCCGCGACGAGTGTGGCGTCCGAAACAGCGCCGTCTGGCTCGATCGGTCGGGGGCTGTCCGGGCACGCTACGACAAACGGAATCTCTGGGGCGACGAGCGGCCGGTCTTCCGCTCCGGTGACGACGTGCTCGTCCTCGAATGTGAGGGACGGACCATCGGCGTCCAGATCTGTTACGATCTGAACTTCCCCCAGCAGGCGGCCGCATTCGCGCGGGCGGAGATCGATGCGCTCGTCAATCTCTCCGCGTGGTCAGTGCCGATGGCCGGCGACTGGAACCGGCTCCTGCCCGCCCGCGCCATCGAGACCGGCGCGTACGTCTTCGGTTGCAACCGCGCCGGGGCCGACGGGGATCTGGAGTTGTACGGCCACAGCACGGCCTACGAACCGGACGGCTCGATCGCCGGCCGCCTCGACGCCGACCCTGGCGTCCTCGTCACGCAGCTGTCGGATGGGCCGCTGGAACGGGAGCGAGAACGAAATCCGATGCGGCGTGACCGACGCGACGACCGACCGGTGACGACCCGAATCACGATCGACTCCCCAGGGGACACGTGACGACTCGATCCGACTGGACCGAACGGCCGGCGACAATTGAGGGATATTTCAACCGATAGCAACGAACGGAGACTATGGCAGAAATCACACTCGACGAGACGGACTTTCGACTGCTTCGAGAGTTAGACGAGAACGGCGACATCGACGCCGACGAGATCGCCGACGAACTCGACATCAGCCAGTCGACCGTCTACTACCGACTCGAGAAGTACCGGGACCAAGGAATCCTGACCGGTCACGTCGCCCACCTCGACCGACACGAACTCGGACTCAGTATGACGGCGATCTCGGAGATCAAGACCGTTTACGGACCCGAAGCGAAGGAAGTCGGCGAGCGACTCGCACAGCTGTCCGGCGTCCAGCAGGTGTACTCGATGATCGGCGAGATGTCCTTCTACGTGATCTCTCACGTCCGCGACCACGACCACTTACAGTCGCTAATCGAGGAGATCATCGAAACCGACGGCGTCGAGAACTCCGCGACACACATCGTGTTGCGGACGTTCAAGGAGGAGCCGCGACTGCTGGTCAACTACGACGAGGACGATCTCGAGCAGCTCTTCAACAACTGATCGTCGAGGATTGCGGCCCGCTTCGAGTCGATCACTCGAAACAGGCGACCGGGTCCCCGCTGTCACGCGGATCGGGATCGAACTCGGGCTCGTTCGCGATGCCACCGTATCGGGCCCGGAGCACGACGTTCTCGTCGACGTAGTACGTGACACGGGTGTCTCGCTCGGGTGGAAACTCGTCGTGTCGCGTTGCCGTCGAAAGCGTGTAGACGATCGACGCCAGGACGGCATCGCGTTCGGACGTCGAGTCGATTGTTTCCGCGTGGCGGTCCTCGAGTCGAAACTCGAACGACCGCGTCTGTGCGCCGTATTCCTCGATGAACTCGTTTCGCCGGTACGCCGTCTCGAACTCGTGGACGAACGTCCCGACGTCTTCGGAAAGCGGTGTCGGCGGCTCGGGATATGCGGCCGGCTCGAGGGCCTCCTCGAGAAGCTGTTCGGAGGGCTCGGGGCGGTCGACGTCGTCGCAGTCGTAGTCGTCGGTGGACACGGCTCCGGAGTCGGGGGCTTCGTCCGATCCCGTGAACCGGTTCTCGAAACAGCCCGCGAGAACGGCGGAGGACGGAAACACCGACGCGAGAAGGGCACGGCGGGAACCGGAAATGCGCATACCGTAATGTCAGTAATGAATTATATGTATGTTTCGTATTCAACCCGAGTGATAGCACCGACGGCAGATTCGACTGATCGACGACAGTAAAACGGCAACAGAGTGCGAGGGCGGGGCTATGGCGACGGCCGTTACTCCTCGTCTTCGAGGAGTCGATCGACCATCTCGTCGGGATCGAACCGCTCGAGATCGTCGTACCCTTGCCCGACGCCGAGGAAGAGAATCGGTTTTCCGGTGACGTGGGCGATCGAGATCGCTGCGCCGCCGTTAGAGTCGGCGTCGGCTTTCGTCAGAATCGCGCCGTCGATCTCGGCGGCCTCGTTGAACTCGCGAGCCCGGTTGACGGCGTCCTGGCCGGCGACTGCCTCGTCGACGAACAGCGTCATGTCGGGGTCGACGACCCGATCGATCTTCTCGAGTTGGTCCATCAGTCCCTCGTCGGTGTGGAGGCGACCGGCGGTGTCGCCTAACACGACGTCGATGTCGTTGGCCTCGGCGTACTCGACACCGTCGTACAGCACTGCAGCGGGGTCTCCACCCTGTTCGTGCGTGATCAGCTTCGTATCGAGCGCCTCGGCGTGTTCCTCGATCTGCTCGTTGGCTCCCGCACGGTAGGTGTCGCCGTTTGCCATCACCGTCGAGTACCCACGCTCCTCGAAGTAGCGGCTCATCTTGGCGATCGAGGTCGTCTTCCCGACGCCGTTGACGCCGGTGAAAACGATCGTGACCGGCTTGTCTTCGACGGCGATGCGCTCGTCGAAGTCGAACTGCCCGACGCTGATCACGTCGCGGATGGCGTCCCGGAGCGCGTCCTCGACGACCTCGACGGGCGAGGTCGTAAAGGTCCGCGTCTCGCCGACCAGATCGTTACGGATGTTGTCGATGATTTCCTCGGCGACGCCCATCTCGACGTCGCTCGAGAGCAACGCCATCTCGAGTTCCTGAAGCGGCTCCTCGATGTCCTCTTCCTCGATGACGAACTTCCCTTTGACGAGCGAACGGGCCTTGGAACCGAACCCGAGGCTGTTCCCGTCGTCCTCAGTGTCTTCGTCCGTTTCGTCGGCTTCGTCCTCGAGGTCTTGGTCGGGCTCCGGCGACGGCTCGGCGGCAGGCGGCTCTTCGGCCTCGGTCGCCTCGGCCGTCGACGACGCGCCGGACTCGGCGCTGGCTGTCGCTTCGGTTGGCGCTGCCATCTCGGTTTCACCCTCGCTCTCGGAAGCGCCGCTCTCGGCCGCCTCACCGGTAGTATCTGGGACTTCCGTCTCGGATGCCGTGTCGACGTCGTCGCTTTCGGTTTCGACGTCGACGTCGGCTGTTTCTGCGTCGACGTCCTCGAGCTCTTCGTCATCGACGTCCTCGACGTTCTCTTCGGCAGCCTCTTCGGCGTCTTTCCGGAAGCTCCCGAGTTTCTTCTTCAGGTTGTCAAACATGGTAGAAAACGGTCTCCGACGTTATTCGTCGGCGTCCGGCTGGCCCTGACCCATTCCCTGCATCTGCTGTTGCATCGCCTGCTGCTGGAGCTGCTGGGCCTGCTGCTCGAGCTCGCTGCTCTCGGTCTCGAGCTCGGCGATCTCGGCGTTGATCTCGTCGATGCGGTCGTCTAGGTTCTCCTTCTTGCTCTCGAGGGCGTCGACGGCGTCGTCTTCCTCGAGTTCGGCGGCGTAGTCGGCGCCGAGTTCGACGATCACTTCGTCGATGTCCTCGACGGTCGCACGGAGATAGGCACCGCCGCCGATCGGAACCTGCACCGTCGCGTCGGTGTTGAGGGTTTCGATGGCTTCGATGGCCTCGTCGGTCTCGCTTTTCTGTTGCTGGACGGCCTCGACGCTCTCTTCGAGGGTCTCGATCTGTTCTTGAATCTCCTGTAGCTCCTGGGATAGCTGCTGTAGTTGTTGCTGGCTCATTGGGAAACCTCCGTTAGTTCGATCTGCGTACGCTTCAGCCCGTGTTGACTTCCGAGTCGAGAAAGGACGTATTCACGGGCGACGTCCTCGTTTTCGGCATCGACCGTCGTTTCGAACGCCGCGTAACCGTCGCGGGCCTGAAACCGGCCGGTAACCGTAAACTGACTCATGGCTATGACTCCGGCAGGCAGTCGGAAGAATGTTCCTTTTACTGCTGGACAGAACGAGTGTGAGCATTCGCCGCCCCGGTCAGGCGAGAAATCGCCGCCGGGAAGCTAACGTCGGCCGACGTCCCGCTAGATATTCCCCGGCTGTCGACCCGAGGTGCCACCCATCATGCCGCTCGAGGAGCCTTTCGGTTTCGTGATCGCGTTCGGGTCGATCCCGTCGAACTCCTCGGGGAGGTCGCCGTCGGTCGCGTACTTGTACAGTGCCGTCTTCGCGATCGCGACGGCGGCGTTTTGGACCACGAGCAACGCTCCGACGACGAGCAGTGTCGGGACGACCGTGTAGACGAGCACCGAGCCGGGCTCTGCAGCCAGCAACAGCGGCGCGCCGATACCGACGGCGAGAGTCGCGAGGATCAGCGGAACGATCACGAGACCGATCCCGAGCGTGACGCCACCGCTTTCGCCCCAGGTCTCACGGAACGTGGTGACGCTCTCACGCAGCGACTCTCGGACCCCGCCGTCCTGGAAAACGATGACGGGAACGATGAAAAACGTCATCATGAACCAGGCAGCACCGGCGATCATCCGAACGATCTGGGCACCCCAGCCGTCCTGGCTCTCGAGGGCGCGAAAGATCATTCCGACGACGGCGCCGACGACACCCCAGGCGAGGATCGTTCGTTTCGACTCCCAGGCGCCCGCGAGTCCGTCACGGAGACTCGTCTGCTCGCCGCCGAACAGCTGACCGACGGAGTAGACGAGTGCGGCGCTGAAAAACGTCGAAATGGCGGTCGCAGCGAACAGTCCGAGAAACGACACGGCAAGACCGAGTACCGTAAACGTCGTCTCCCCGGTTCCATCGGAGACGGCGGCGAGCTGATCGAGAGCCGCCAGACCGAACGTCGTTCCGAGTACGACAGCGGCGACGCCGACGATGAGGACGCCCATTCCGGCGACGAGTGCGAGTCCGTACAACATCGGAAATGCGAGCAGCCACTTCTCGCGCCGGAGGATGCCGAGCGATGCCTTTGCGATCGCAAACCCGGTCTTGAACCGGGCGAATATCGATTGGAGGGCCATATCCGACCCATCTGCGTTCGCGATGATAAACATTAGTGATTAGTTTGAATGATGACAGTCCACACGGTGATAGCGGAGAGACGAACCGCTGTCCGTCAGTGTCAGCGCATCCGTGACTCGGACTGCGGTCGCGCCCGAAGGTCAGGACGGGGATCCGTACGAAGGCGAACCGATTTCACTTCGGCCTGCGTACAGTCGTCTATGAGCGATCGCGATCCGTCCGACCTGTTGCCAAGCGAACGAATGCGAACGCAGGCCCTTGAGGGCGAGGTCACACAGATCCACCGTGGCCACCGGTACGCCGAGGAGGGAGATACGTTTACCATCGAGGAGACGACGTTCGAGGTCACCGACGTCACCGAACGACGTCTCGGCGACCTGACGGACGACGACGCACAGGCAGAGGGGATGGACGACCTCGACGCCTATCGGGACCTACTCGAGCGGGCCCACGACGATTTCGAGTGGGACGACGACAGCGAGGTCGTCCGCCATCGGTTCGAACCGCGCTAACTTCGGGCGGGCCGCAGATCGTGGGTGTACTATAAGGCTGCCACCGCTGACCAGCGGTCAGCCTCGAGCCGCGACGCGTTCCGTCCCGTCGATCGGTTCCGACATTCGGACAGCATCGACGGCTCGTCGCGGAGCCCGGAGAAAACAGAAAGCGTCAGTCGAGATAGCCCAGCGCGTCCTCGATCCGGCCCAGTTCGGGCCCGGTCGTATCCTCGCCGACGACGTATCCCGACTCGTTGGCGATCAGTCCGGACCCGACAAGCGGCGCACCGTAGTTGACGGTGCCGACGTCGGCTCGCACGTCTAAGGCCTCCTCGAGGGCATCCAGTTCCTCGTCGGTCGCTTTGGGGTGACAGAGCACGCCCGAGTTCGTCGCGACCGCGGCCGTCCCGACCGTTCGGACACCGGCGAGGTCACCGCGCTCGACGGGTACCTCGAGGGTGTCTTTGACGATCTGGATCGTCTCTCGCGGGAGGTCCGGGTGGACGTACGCGCCGTAGTCGTTTGCGAGGACGACGTTGCCCGCGGCGTTGATGTTGCCTGGCAGTTCCGCGACGGGGACGTCGACCTGTTCTTCGAGTTCCTCGCGTTCGTACTCGAGGATACGGGAGCTGACGAGTAGCCCGTTCTCGTTACCCGTCGCTAACGCGCCGACCGTCGAGGAGCCGCCGACGGTCGTACAGATTGCGGGCACCTCGAGTTCGTCGGTCAGGTCGGCGACCACGTCGTCGTCAACGTCCGGACGAACGAGCACGCACGAGTCGGTCGCGCGGGCGAAGACGCCGACGTAGGCCGACCCGGCGAAGGCGAGCCGTTTCAAGTTTAGTCGGCGACCTCGGCCTCGACGACGGCCTCACCTTCTTCGTCGAAGCGGGCCGCACGGACGCGCAGCTTTCGCGGCGGGTTGGATCGGCCGTTCGACCAGATCTCCTCGTTGATCGAGGGATCCAGGCGGATGGCGTCCTCGTCGACCGCGAAGTGTTTCGCGAGGTGTTCACGGACGAGTCGCATCGCCAGGTCCGCGGCCTCGTGGTTGGCCCCCTTCTTGACGTCGCGCAGCGGAACGGTTACAACGCGTTCTTCGAAATCACTTGCACTCATGGTTACTCGTCAGTGTCGTTGCGCCGCCAGTTGCGTCGCTTCGGGTTCCGCTGGACTTCCATGTCAGTCTTCATCATGACCCAGGCCGGAACGCGGCTGTTCTGGTTCTCGAGTTTGGCAAGACGCTTCTTCTTGCCCTTCGTTTTCTTACCCATAGTAGCCGCACGTAGCCCGCGGTGGCTTAAAATCTTGTCCATCTTGAAGGCTAATCGTCGCCGCCGCCGTCGCTTGACCGGTCGTGACTGATCAGTACAGTGAAGTGATGACAGACACGAACGACTGACGGATGCGGACCTCGATCGAACGGTCGCTCGCGTTGCGGATGGGGATCGCAGTCGTGGCCCTCCCGGTAGCGCTTCTTGGATTCGTCGCTGCGATCTGGGCTGTTTTCGTCGGTCTCCTCCTGTTCTTTCGGATGTCGCTCTCGACCGCGACGACCGTCGCAGTCGTCCCGACCGTCGGGGTGGTACTGGCGGTCGCGTTCCTCGAGTCGTACGGCACCTCGATGAGCGACCGCGCCGGGAACGCGACGCCGGTGTCGCCTGAAGACGAGCCCGAACTGCACGCGACGGTAAACCGCGTCGCGTCGATGCTCGACGTCCCGAAACCGACGGTCGCCGTCTCGGACAGTCCGGCACCTGAAGCGATGGTCGTCGGGACCCGGCCGTCGTCGGTTCGGCTCGTTCTCTCGAGGGGAACACTCGAGGCACTCGACGCCGCGGAACTCGAGGCGGTCGTCGCACACGAGCTGGCCCACGTGAAGAACCGTGACGCCGCGGTGATGACCGTCATCTCGGTGCCGACGGTGCTCGCGGTCGGTCTCGTTGCTCGGTTTCCGGAACTCTCACGACGTGATCTCACGACCGCCGTTGCCCTCGCGATCGTCGGTCTCGTCGGTGCGGTGGTCACCCGATCGATCGTCGCCGTCTGCTCTCGAACGCGGGAACTCGCGGCCGACAAGGCGGCCGCCGAAGTGCTCGGCTCGGGTGCGCCGCTGGCGAGCGCGCTGCGGACGCTGGATCGTCGGATCTATGAGACGCCGTCGGAGGACCTCCGTGATGTCCGCTCGGTATCGTCGCTGTCGATCCTCCCACTCGAGTCCCGCGACGAGCCGCTGACCTACTGGGAGGAGGCCGAGACGGAGCCGTTCCTGTGGTCGATCCGGCGGCCGCTCTCGCGGTTGTTTCGAACGCACCCGCCGACGGAGGAGCGCATCGAACGGCTCGCGGCGGCGGAGTCCGATCGTGCGGCCGATCACGGCACGACGCGGCGCTCGAGATAGCGAGTGGCGGCCTCGAGGGTCGTCTCGCTCGGCTCGGTCGTATACGTCCACCCGTCGACGCCCTCGAGGCCGTCGTGGCGGGAAAACGCGTCGTGATCGTAACAGCCGGTGCCGTGGAATCGGGTGCCACCGCCGAGTTCGTCCGGTCCGGCGTAAGCCGTTGCCAGCGGCGAGACTCGCATCGTTCCGTCGTCGACGCGCACGGCGGCTCCGAGGTCGTGATCGCATCGCGAGCCGCCAACCGATTCGGCGACGGCGTTCGAAACGAACGTGTGTAGGACCTCGTGAATCGCCATATTCCGCGTGACTGCACGCGAGTCCCACCGTTCCGTTGCGCCGACGTTGGCGACGGTCAGCGCGTCGCCGGTTGTCCCCCCGCTATCGTCCCCGACGAGGGCATTTGGCGAGCGCGTCCCCCCATAGCCGATCCGGTGGTTGAGCGGCGCCCAGCACAACAGCAGGTGACAGGTCGCTCCCGTGAGCGCGCCTCGTTCCCGGAGCCGATCGCGAAACCCCTCGAGTACCGTCTCGAGTGGGGGGACGACGACGTCCGACGGTCGCGACACCGCCGATTGCGGGAGACGGACGAGATCGCCGCGGTCGACGCTTACCGCGAACTCCCCGAGTCGGTTGCGTTCGTTGGCGTAGTCGCGGATCGCCTCGAAAGCGCTCTCGACGGCCTCGAGTGACTCCTGGTGGGCCGACGTCCAGTGGTCGGTCACGCCGTCGGTCCCGCTCCGGAGACGAACCCGAAACGGAACCGGGCCGGGATAGACACGGACGTGGACCGGCGCGTCGGGGACAGGCGAGCCGTCGGCGAGCCCGTCGGACTGGTCTCGACGGGCGCTCGAGACGAACCCTGCACCGCCGACGGCGGCAAGCAGTTCCCGACGCGTGATCGGCGGCTCGCCGTCCCGATCGATCGACGCCATCGTATTCACTCGCTACGATGGGCACCGGCATCGGTGGCGACCCTGCACGTTCTGCCCGTCTTATAAGATCGAACACAGCGGCTCGCGGAGGGGTTCACCAGGGTTCGACCGACTCGCTACTCGAGGGAGAACGATTCGACCGTCGAGTACAGCGGTCCCGCGTCGGTGAGGACGCTCTCGGTCAACTGAACTTCCTCGACGGTCATCTCGCCGATCGTCGGCTCTCGCTCCTGGACGAGTTCCTGAACGAGGTCCTTGCCGCCGGCGTGTTCCATCCGAGCCAGCGTCACGTGAGGCGTGAACTCGTGGGATTCCTCCTCGAACCCCATCGCCGTCGTTCGCTCCTCGACGGCCTCGTGGAGCCGGGTGAGTTTCTCGCCGCCGGTCTCGGTGCCAAACCAGATGACGCTGATGTAGTCGAGACTCGGAAAGACGCCCAGTCCGCCGAAACGAACGGGGAAGGGGTCGACGTCGGCGTCCTCGATGGCAGCCTCGAGTTCGCGCTCGAGGTCGGGGAGACGGGTCTCGTCGACGTCGCCGAGGAACTTCAGGGTGACGTGAGCCTGTTCGGGGTCGGTGAAGTTCAGTCCACTCGCGTCGGTGAACTCCTCTTGCAGGTCGTCGACCGCGTCCGTGAGGTCGTCGGACAGGTCGACGCTGACGAACAGTCGCATACTCGATCCCTCGATGGCCCAATACTCAATGGTGACGGTTGCTGGAGATGGAGCCCGTTAGGGACGCCGGTTATTCCGATCGCCGTCCGAACTCGCCCATGACAGACATCGCAGTCATCGGCGGTGGCATCGGTGGTCTCACCGTTGCCCACGAACTCGCTGAACGTGGACTCGACGTGACCGTCCTCGAGGCAGCCGACGGCTTCGGTGGGAAGGCCCGCTCGGTGCCGATCGCGGACGAACCGAAGGCGCTTCACGGCGAACACGGATTTCGGTTCTTTCCGGCGTTCTACCGTCACGTCATCGAGACGATGGAGCGGATCCCCGACGGCGACGGGACCGTCGCGGACAACCTCGTCGAGACCGAAGCGACGCTGATCGCAGGGACCGACGGCACCGACCGGATCGCCGAGACACGAACACCCGACTCGGTCCGGGACTGGCTCGAGGCGCTTCGGCCGGCGTTCGCCGACGACCTCCCCGCTGACGACGTCCGGTTTCTGCTCGAGCGACTGCTGTATCTGCTAACGGCGTGTGAACAGCGCCGCGAGGCGGAACTCGAGGAGACGTCGTGGTGGACGTTCATCGACGCCGAGAACCGCTCGCAGGAGTTTCGCGACCGGCTCGCGTACGCGACCCAGGCGCTCGTCGCGCTTCGACCACAGATCGGCAGCGCTCGGACGATCGGCACTATCTATCTGCAGTTGCTGTTCGGACAGCTCGATCCCACGCGGCCAACCGAGCGCGTCCTGAACGCGCCGACCAGCGAGGCCTGGATCGACCCCTGGGTCAGCTATCTCGAGCGCCTCGGCGTCGACCTCCGAACGGACGCGCCGGTCCGGCAACTCGCGTTCGACGGACGCCGTATTACGGGGCTCGTCCTCGCCGATGGGGAGACCGTCACCGCCGACGAGTACGTCCTTTCGGTCCCGGTCGACGTCGCCCCGACGTTCGTCACACCCGAGTTGAGACGGGCCGCTCCGGAACTCGCACGGATCGAACACCTCGATACAGCCTGGATGAACGGGATCCAGTTCTACCTCGCGACGGACGTCGAACTGACGCGGGGCCACCAGGTCTACACCGAGTCTCCCTGGGCGTTGACGTCGATCTCCCAACGGCAGTTCTGGAGCGGTTACGACCTCGACAGTCACGGCCCAGACGCGGTCGAAGGCGTCCTCTCGGTGATCGCCTCCGACTGGGAGACACCGGGAATCGTCTACGAGCGGCCGGCACGGGAGTGTACGCGCGAGGAGATCGCGACCGAGATCTGGGAGCAGCTGAAAGTACACCTAAACGGGAGTACAGTGCGTTTGACGGACGATATGCTCGTCGACTGGGTTCTCGACCCGGCGATCGTCGCGGCCGACGAGGGTGTCGCGAACCGCTCGCCGCTGTTGATCAACACCGTCGGCTCGCTGCGGAACCGTCCCCCAGCCGACGTCAGCGTCGAAAACCTCACCTTGGCAGGAGATTACGTGCGAACGAACACCGATCTCGCGTCGATGGAGTCGGCGAACGAAGCCGGCCGTCGTGTGGCGAACGCGATCCTCGACCGTCACGACTACCGAGCGGCGAGAGCCGAGATCTGGGACCTCGAGGAGCCGCTCGTGTTCGAGCCGTTCAAACGCCAGGATCGGATCCGATACCGCCTCGGGCTCCCACATCCCGCGGCGGTGACCCAGTCGCTTCGCACGGTAGTCGGGCGACGTGGGCGAAGCGGCTGATCCGGGCGTGGTCGCAGCCCTTAACAGTCGTCGTCGCCACATTCCGCCAATGACTGACCGAGAGGGCGATCGCGAGCACGATCACCGTTTCTCCGAGGGAGAGGGATTCGAGGATCCCTACGCGGAGTTCGATCTTGATCCGCCGGAACTCGACGTCGATCCGTCGAAGGTCGACCCCATCGACTCGCGTGTCGTCACCGACACGTTAGACGAACACAACATCCCAACCGAAGACGTCGACGCCAGCGAACTGCTCGACGTCGGCCTGAACTACATGCAGATCAACCGCTACGAACAGGCCACCGAGGCCTTCGAGCGGGTCGCTCAGTTCGCCGACGACGACCGCCTCGAGCAGGAGGCGTGGGTGAACAAAGGCGTCGCCCACGCCGAACTCGAGGAGTACGACGAGGCGATCGGCGCCCACCGCGAGGCGATCAACATCGACGGGGACAGCGAGCACGCGGCCACCGCGGAGACGAACCTCGCCTACGCGCTCTGGGAGTTCGGAGAGACCAGCCAGGCGCTCGAACACGCCGAACGCGCCGTCGAGATCGACGATCGCTTCGCCGAAGGCTGGTACAACCGCGCTTTCTTCCTCTCCGAGCGCGGCCTGGCCGAGGAGGCGCTTCACTGTATCGACAACGCGATTCGGCTGGGAATGCGAAACTCGCAGGTCTTAGAGGAAAAGGCCGAGATCCTAGAGGAACTCGGCGAGTACGACGAGGCCGAAGAGATCGCCGAGGAAGCAAACGAGATGCGCGAGCGCGCCGAACAGCGCGTGATGGAAGAGCGCAAAGAGATGCAAGGCCACGGCACTGCCGGTCAGGATATCCCACAACGTGGCCAGCAGGGCCAGCCGACCGACGCGGGGATCACGGACCCCGGCCGTGCCTCCGACCGCGAGCAGGAAGACTGGCGACTCGAGTAGATGATCGTCAAGGAACGACAAACCCAGAAGGGCTTACTGGTCGCCGTCTGTGACGAGGACGTCCTCGGCGAAACCTTCGAGACCGACGACATCTCGCTGACCGTCACCGAGGAGTTCTACGGCGGCGAGTCGGTCGAGGAAAGCGCCGTCGTCGACAGCCTCGCGAGAGCGACCGTCGCAAATATCGTCGGCACGCGAGCCGTCGAACTCGCCGTCGAGGAAGGCTTCATCGACGAGGCGAACGTGCTCGAGGTCGAGACGACGCTGCACGCCCAACTGCTGCGGATGGGATAGTTCTGACTACAGATCCGCCTTCTTGAATCGGTAGTAGCCGATCGCGACGGGGACGACTAGCCAGAACAGCAAGACGACGACACCGAACCAGTCCTGCAGGTAAAACGGCGCGTCGCCGGCGTAGCGTTCGGCTGGCGTCATCCCCGCCGCCTCGAAGTCCTCGAGACCGTACTGGAACGTAAACGGGAAGACGGTTCCCTCGATCGCGTTGCTTGCCATCGTGGTGTAGGCGGACATCGGATTGAACTGCTCGAGGACGAGATACCACGTCTGGGCTTCGACGGGCGGGCCTTCGTCGTGAACGAGGTAGTAGGGACCGGCCGTGACGAGTTCCCACAGGACGACGAAAATGACGTACACGCCAACGACGAGCGCCATCGACTTCCCCCGCGTCGAGACGGCAGCGGAGCTGCCGACGGCCAGGCCGGCGAAGGCGAGACCGAACAAAAGCGTGACCGCGGCGAACTCGAGCCAGTCGACGAACGGTACCGAGCCGAAGTAGACCGCACCCAACACGAGGGCAGCGAGAAAGGCGAGACCGATGGCGGTGCCGACGACGGCCAGCCGACCGAGCAGCTTCCCGAACACGACGTCGGTGCGATTCGGCGGCAGGCCAAGCAGGAGCTTGATGCTGCCCGAACGCCGCTCCCCGACGACGGCCATGTAGCCGGCGATGAGCGCGGCGATCGGGACGATCGTCTGCAACGGGAATCCCAGGAAGCCAAGCACCTCGGAGGCGGAGGCGTCTTCGCCAGTGTACCAGATCGCCGTGTAGCCGACGACGACGATCCCGACGAGCAGGCCAACCAGCGCCCAGAGCAGTTTCGAGCGGCCGGCGTCCTCGAACTCCTTGCGCGCGACGGTGCCGATGTGTGCGGTCATTCGGCCACCTCCGATCGCGCGGTCGCGGGCGTCGTCCCGTCTCCGTCCTGGCCCGAATCGGTCGCTGTATCCCCGTCGGTCAGCGTCGTAAACAGCGACTCGAGCGAGACGTCCTCGATACGGACGTCCTCGATCGTCGCGCCGGCGTCGTCGAGTGCGATCACGACATCGGCCTTCGCAGCCGAATCGGTGACCGTACACTCGAGAGTGCGACCGGAGACGGCGACGTCGGTGACGCCGTCGACGTCGTCGGCGACGTGACACAGTCCATCGGCGGCCTCGGCGATCGTGAGTTCCATCGTCGCACCGCCGCCGATCGATTCACGCAGCCCTGCGATGGTGTCGACGGCGACGAGTTCACCCTCGTTTAACACCCCGACCCGGTCACAGACCGCCTCGACGTGCTCCAAGATGTGACTCGAGAAGAAGACCGTCGTCCCGCGTTCGGCTTCCGAACGGACGAGATCCTGCATCTCGCGGATCCCATGGGGGTCGAGACCGCTCGAGGGTTCGTCCATGATCAGCAGGTCGGGATCGCCGACCAGCGCCATCCCGGTCGCCAGTCGCTGGCGCATTCCCTTGGAGTAGCCGCCGGCCGGCCGAGCGGCGTCTGCAGCCGAAAGCCCGATTCGCTCGAGGATCGCGTCCGGATCGTCGGCGGCGTCTTTGGTCTCGATCGCGAACTCGATATGGCGGCGGCCCGAGAGGCGCGGATAGATGTCGAACCCTTCCGGGAGGACACCGACACGAGGACTGATCGCGTCGGCTTCGGTCTGTGTGTCGTAGCCGAGTACCGTCGCCGAACCCGCTGTCGGACGGGTGAAATCGAGCAACATGTTGATCGTCGTCGACTTCCCGGCCCCGTTGGGGCCCAGAAAGCCGAACACCTCGCCCTCCTCGACGGTCAACTCGAGGTCGTCGACGGCGACGAGGTCACCGTACGTCTTCGTCAGCCCTCTCGTCTCTATGGCAGTCATCTACTGGCATAACACGAAATAGATACATAATTGACGGGTCAGCGTTTCAGACGGAGAAAGTGCCGGCTCCGGCGATACCGAACGCAAACGGTTCGTTTCGACTCGTTGTCCGACCACAGCAATCTTCGATGCAAACTACCTCCGTCTTATACTGTTGGACAGCACGATTCGACGATCGGTCGTGCGACCGCGGCCGTCCCGCGGGTGACGGCCGCGCGTTCGCGACCGACGGCTCACTGACTGCTGTCCGACAGTACTACTCGCCGCCGTTAACGGCTCCTTGAGGCGGGCTTAGCGCCCTATCTCACTGCTAATCCGGCGAGTATGAAAGAGGGGAGATAATAGTACCAAATATGTTTGGGAACACCGATATGCCGATCGGAAGAAAAAACTGGACCGGCAGGGGAATACGGACCGATCCCACCCCGACCCTGCCGAGGCACCCACCCACCTACCCACCCACCGAACCGATCTCTCCCTTCCCACCTTTCCCACCCCTTCGAAGCCGTGAACCACCGAAACGGACGGTTATCGACTTCGTAGACCGAAGGAGTGTTTTGTCTGGGGTTCCTGTAGACAGACAATGAGTCAACAGAACCTCGAGCCACTCGACGTCGAGGCAATCCGCGACGAGTTCCCTATTCTCGAGCGCGAGTTCGACGGCCAGCAGGTCGTCTATCTCGACAACGCGGCGACGACCCAGACCCCCGATCCGGTCGTCGACGCGATGAGCGACTACTACCGTCGGTACAACTCGAACGTCCACCGCGGGATACACCACCTCAGTCAGGAGGCCTCGATTGCCTACGAGGAGGCCCACGACCGCGTCGCCGAGTTTATCGGCGCGGACGGCCGCGAGGAGGTCATCTTCACGAAGAACACGACCGAAGGCGAGAACCTGATCGCCTACTCGTGGGGGCTGAACGAACTCGAGCCCGGCGACAGGGTCGTTCTCACGGAGATGGAACACCACGCCTCGCTCGTGACCTGGCAACAGATCGCTAAACAGACTGGTGCCGACGTCGAGTACATCCGGGTCGACGACACCGGCCGACTCGACATGGACCACGCCCGCGAACTCATCGACGACGACGCGGCACTCGTCTCGGCGGTCCACGTCTCGAACACCCTGGGGACGGTCAACCCCGTCTCCGAACTGACCGACCTCGCCCACGACCACGACGCGCTCGCGTTCATCGACGGCGCACAGGCGGTCCCCAACCGTCCCGTCGACGTCGGCGAGATCGGCGCCGACTTCTATGCTTTCTCGGGACACAAGATGGCCGGTCCCACCGGAATCGGTGTCCTCTACGGCAAGCAGGAACTCCTCGAGGAGATGGAGCCGTACCTCTATGGCGGCGGTATGATCCGCAAGGTTACGTTCGAGGAGTCGACGTGGGGCGACCTCCCCTGGAAGTTCGAACCCGGAACGCCACCGATCGCCGAGGCCGTCGGCTTAACGGCCGCGATCGACTGGCTCGAGGAAATCGGGATGGATCGCATTCAGGCTCACGAGGAGGAGTTGGCCGCCTACGCCTACGAGCGACTTGCGGCCGAAGGCGACGTCGAGATCTACGGTCCCGAGGGCGGTTCCGATCGTGGCGGTCTCGTCAGCTTCAACGTCGACGGCGTCCACGCCCATGATCTCACCTCGATTCTGAACGACCACACCATCGCCGTTCGCGCGGGCGATCACTGTACCCAGCCGCTGCACGACAAACTGGGCGTCCCCGCATCGACTCGAGCGTCTTTCTACGTCTACAACACTCGCGAGGAAGTCGACAAACTGGTCGCGGCCTTAGACGACGCGCGGCAGCTCTTCAGCTGATACTGCCGGACAGAACGATTCACCGATCGGTCGCGCGACTGCGGCCGTCCCAACGGGTGACGGCCGCGCGTTCGCGACCGACGTCTTACTGACTGCTTTCCGACAGTATGAGGTGTGGCCCGTCTCGGCGAGGGACGACAGGCAAAGTTCGACGATTGGTAGGGAAACGTCGAAGCGACCGTTTCGCGCCGCCACGGGGATGTTAAATATCGACGTTCTACGGGACGTAAACCGATTCTCGACCGATCACCCCCAATCACGATACTGTGTCACACTGTCACTATGATCGAGTAGTATTTTACACCAATGTTTATTATATAGTCTCCATAATACGTGTATATGTCTCCAGAGCGGAACCGCGACCCCGAACGGGTCGTGTATCGATGGAATCGAATCTTCACTGCGCTCGCTGCCGAACCACGACGACAGGTGGTCGACGCGCTCATGGACGTCGAGGACGGCGGCTACGTTTCGTTACCGAACGCCGCAGACAATCACCACCTTCCGGACGATCCCACGGAGTTACGCGTTCAACTCCACCATCAACATCTTCCGCTGCTCGAGGCATCGGAGTTCGTCGAGTGGCAACGAGACCCGTTCCGTGCGTATCGCGGGCCGCGATTCGAAGAAATCGAAGCCGTCCTCGAGGCGCTGTACGCGAACGCGGCCGATATCCCCGATCAGCTGGTCCACAGCTGTCGATCGCTCGAGCGACACCAAAACGGCCACAACGGGGATTCCACGTCGATGAGTGATTGATACGGACTGCTGTCCCGAGTTCCCGCCATCGCCAGGGCAGGGTCGGCGATCGGCGGCCAGTGACGACAGGAGACCGTACGAGACGGACGGCTGTCCGTCAGCATCGATCCACTCACAGACGAGTCGCCGGCGTGTCGAAACGTCGGGACAGCCAACCGTATACCGTCGCATCGTGAGGATACCATCGATCGAACGGGTCGCTTATTCTCTTCTCGGCGGAACACGCAGCCATGCTCGAGACCGTTCGAACCCGCGCCCGCTCCTATTTCGAGGACGCACCACCGGCCCACGACTGGCATCACGTCCAACGGGTTGCGACGCTCGCCGAGACGCTGGTCGATCGCCACCCGGCCGACGGGATCGACGACCGCATCGTAAACCTCGCCGTCTTCCTTCACGACATCGGCCGCGAGAAGGAAGACCGCGGCGAGATCGACGACCACGCAGCGTGGGGGGCAAGGGAAGCCGGCCGCATCCTCGAGGACGTCGGTGCGAGTCCCGAGACGATCGATCACGTCCAACACTGCGTTCGTGCCCACCGGTACTCGAACACGATCGAACCCGAGACTCTCGAGGCCGAACTCGTCAGCGACGCGGACAACCTCGACGCGCTCGGCGCGGTCGGGATCGCACGGACCTTCGCCCACGGCGGGGCGCTGGGACAGCCGATGTACGATCCCGGAACCTCCGTCGCCGACGACGACACCGCGGCCGGAGCGACACAGTACAACCACCTCCACAAGAAGATCCTCGATCTCCCTAACCGGATGTACACCGACGTCGGCCGCGACTTGGCTGACGAACGTGCGACGGTCGTCCGCGAATACCTCACGCAGTTCGACCGCGAACTCGCCGGCGAGCGGTAGCTGTCGACCGTTCGACGGCCACGCTACCGGACCGCACGTTGGCTCCTAAACAACACCAAACTCACCAAAGGTTTTTCCTATACGGCAACGTCTACTAGCGACCGCCGAGGTGAGAACCATGCAGGAGACGACAATCGGCCGTCCCGAACGGGATCCGTTCGAGTCCCTGGTCGGTGTTCTCGCCAAGGCCAGCCGGTACGATCTCCTGTTGGGGATCATCCCGGTCGTATTCGCGGTTGCACTGGTCGTGGCACACGTCCTGAGCGTGTCGGTAGTGCAGGCGATGTTCGTCGCGGCAGCTATCGGCGTGCTCGTGGTCATCGACGCCTGCTACCTCAATCCCCCAATCGACCAGGGGTCGACGTAGCAGTACCGGCCACCAACCGTTCTCGAGACCACGACCGACGCCGAAGGCTCGTTTCTTCCTCCGCTGGCTGTGGGTTGTTAGCGACCACCACGAGTGGATCCGAACACGAACCGCGCGAGTCTCGCCGCAGTAACCGGTTTCGGTAACGGACGGTTCAGCGCCCCGGAACCCTTTTACAACTCTCCTCTCTATTCGTACGTAGCAATGGGACTGGGCTCGGATATGTACAGACAGCAGATCCTCGATCACTACAAGAATCCCCGCAACTACGGGAAACTCGAGGATCCAACGTTTACCCACGTCGGCGAGAACCCGATGTGTGGCGACGAGATTCGCATGGACGTCGTCCTCGACGACGACGAGGAGACGATCGAGCAGGTGGCCTTCTCCGGTGACGGCTGTGCGATCAGTCAGGCCTCTGCGAGTATGCTCTCGAAAGAACTGCAGGGCAAGACCGTCGACGAACTGCTCGAGATGGACCGCGACGACATCATCGACATGCTCGGCGTCGACATCTCGCCGATGCGGGTCAAGTGTGCCGTCCTCGCCGAGAAGGTCGCACAGGACGGCGCGGAGATCTACATGGGCGAACTCGAGAAGGACAAGACGACGACCGAAGACTGATACGGATCGTTGTAGCTATGTTCCGGCGATCGCCAGATACGGGGCCGGCGATCGACGGTAATCGATTACAACGACCCGTCTGAACGTCGCTTTTCCGTATTCTGACTCGACTCGAGTCACAACGCTGTCACGCTTCGTATCGGGTACGTCGTGAACTGCCTGGCCCGCCTATCGAAAACGAAAAGCGATCGCTACTCCGGCTTCAGGCCTTCGTCCTGAACCCGCATGACGGCCTCGCCGTCGGCGAGGTTCGGCGCGTCGACCAGACGGACGATCCGCTTGTCGCCTTTGGACTTTCGCAGATAGATCCGGAACGTAGACTTGTGTCCGAGGATGTTTCCACCGATCGGCTGGGTCGGGTCGCCGAAGAACGAGTCGGGGTTCGATGCGACCTGGTTCGTGACGATGACGGCGGTGTTGTAGAGGTTACCGACCTTGTCCAGGTCGTGGAGGTGTTTGTTGAGCTTCTGTTGTCGGTCCGCGAGTTCGCCACGGCCGACGTACTCGGCACGGAAGTGAGCGGTCAGCGAGTCGACCGCGAGCAGACGGACCGGGTACTCCGAGTCCTCGTGTTCGCTGGCCAGTTCCTGGGCCTTCTCGGCCAGCAACATCTGGTGGTTGGAGTTGAACGCCTTCGCGACGTGGATCTTGTCTAGCACGTCCTCGACGAGTTCGTCGACGGCGTCCTCGTCGTCGGCACTACCCTCGATCTCGCGGTCCTCGAGGGCCGCGTCGATCGCTTCGTCCGGCAGGCCACGGACCATATCGTCGATCCGTTCCGGACGGAACGTATCCTCGCTGTCGATGAACATCGCGCTGCCGTGGAGGCCGCCGACCTCCTTGGGGAGCTGGACGTTGACGGCCATCTGATGGGTGACCTGCGATTTGCCCGACCCGAACTCGCCGTACACTTCGGTGATCGACTGGGTCTCGATCCCGCCACCGAGGAGGTCGTCGACCTCGTCGATGTGCCAGGAGAGTTTGCCGATCTCGTTGCGTCGTTCTAGTACCGTCGAGCCGGTTTCGAAGCCGCCGACGTCGGCGGCGTCACGGGCTGCGTTGACGATGTCCGCGGCGGTGGACTCGCCGACGTCGGCCGTGTTCGACAGTTCGGAGGGCGAAGCGACGGCCAGACTCTGGAAGGAGTCGAAGCCTGCATCGTGGAGTTTGTCTGCGGTTGCCGGGCCGACACCGGGGAGGGTCTCGAGGTCTGCGTCTGGCATATTCACTCCTTGTGCCGGACCCCCCATAAAGCCTCGTTAACAGGGGAGTGAAAGTGAAAGTGCAGGACTGCGTCGGGTTGATCCGACAGTAGGTGAGAGCGTTTATCAGCAGTCGTTCGGCGACCGACCCGAAAACCGAGAGTCCAGTAGCGAACGAGGCCGAGCGCTGGACCGTGACCCAGCTTTGGCGTGTCGACAATTCAGTACAGGAAACCGTATCATACGGATTGCTGTACCGATGTACCGGCGTAACCGCCGCCCGGGTCGAGGTTACGCCGGCAATGACTTACAGGAAATCGTATCAGAGTCGCGACTCCTCGAGCGTCCACTCGAGACAGTGGAGACGGTCACCACCGCCGACGAACAGTTCGGTCTCGCCGAGTGCAGGCGTGGCCGTCACCCCATCCTCGAGGCCGAAGTGCCAGAGCAGATCGCAGTCCTCGGCGTCGCCGGAGACGTCGACGCCGTACAGCGATCCCGTCGAGTCGCCGACACAGAGGACGTCGCCGACGACGACCGGACTCGAGCGGACCTCGCCGTCGAGGGCGACGCCTTTCTTCGAGAACAGCCAGCCCCGCAGTTTGCGGCGGCCGAAGGTGGTGTCGGTGACGTGGAGGTAGCCGTCGGCGGCGCCGACGAACGTCGCGCTTGCGTCAGGAAGGACGGTCGGCGCCGTCGTAAAGTCGTCCTGACTCCGGTAAGTGAACCACGACTGTCCGTTGTCGGCGTGTAACGCGACGAGCGTTCCGTCGTCGTCGGCGACGTAGACGCGCCCGTCGACGATCGTCGGGCCGTCGACGACTGCCCCGCCGACCGGTGCAGTCCAGCGCTCCTCCCCGGTGTCGGCCGCGAGGGCGTGGATCGTCTCGTCGGCGGTCCCGACGTAGACCCGAGTCCCGTCGTCCGTTCCCTCCTCGTCCATTCGCGCGTCCTCGAGTGAGAGGAGATCCAGTTCGTCCTCGTCCGGACTGTGAGATCGATCGTGGCGGCGCTTGCGGTCCCGCGGGTGCTCGGCTGCCGGCGTGCCGACGACTGGCGCGTCGGTTTCGTGAGTCCAGATCGTTTCGCCCGTCGCGGGCTCGAGCGTCGAGACCCCCGCCGTGTGGCCGACGTAGAGCCGACCGTCGGCCAGCGCGAGGGCGGGCTCGCGACCGTCCGAAAGCGCTCGTTCCCACTGCAGGTCGCCGGTCGCGGGATCGAGTGCGAAGACGGTGCCGTCTTCGGTCCCCAAAAATAGCGAGTCGCGGGTGACGACCGGCGTCTCATCGGTCGCAACCGTCGTTTCGAACGTCCAGCGCCGTCGGCCGGTCTCGCGATCGAACGCATAGCAGTTGCCGTGGCTCGTCCCGACGAAGACGGTGTCACGATCGAGGACCGGAGAGCCGGCCGGGCCGACGAGATCCGCCGTCCAGCGCTCCGAGACGCGATCCGGTCCCTCGAGGTCACGACGCACTCCAGAGTGCCGTGGGTCGCCTTTGAACTGATTCCAGTCAGTCACTGGCTGAGGTTACCGAACGGATCGATATAATGGATGCGACAACGGACAGCATCACGGGAGATCGAACGCGGCACCGGCTTCGGCCTCGGCTGCAGTCGGTCGGACAGCCTTGTGGCTGGATGGTGACTGAAAGTGTCGGCAGGAAAAAGGGGGGGCAACTGGTGTATGGCGCAGTTGGTGATGATGTGGCTTGGTGGCTTCCTGCCGTACGCTTCGCTCTATGTGCCTCCTACACATACACGTGATGCCAACATAGTTTGGTATCGAGGTGATCCGGTGTAGAGCCGACAACGGTCGACATCGACCGTCGGCCGTTGGTGGTCACTCCCAGGGGTGTGTCCCGCTCGAGCTCGGCCACAGCGGATACCAGTACTCTTTCTCGCGTTCGATCTCGAGTTCGCCGTCTAAGGCCGCCTCGAGTTTGAACTCCGCACTCGAGTCTCGTTCCCGTCCGGGGCGGGGGGCGAAGGGGTAGAACCGGCCCCGACGGAACGAGTAGATCCAGTAGACGGGAGTGCCGTCTGCTTCGGCGGTTCCACCGCCTCCGCCACGATGGCGCGAGGCGCCATCGCCGTCCTCGTAAGCGAAGAGCGCGGCGAGCAGCCGCGAGCCGTACCCGTGTTCGATGAACGTGTCCGCGGCAAAGTGCATGCTCGTGATCAGGTCCTCCGGATCGGTATCCTCGAGGACGACCCAGTGATAGCCGTGGTCGTCGCTGGTGACCCGAAAGTCGGTACCGGTCTCCTCGCGGCCGGCCGCTAAGATCGCCTCGACCTCGTCGACGGCGTCACGAAAGCTGCTCGAGTCGACGCCGGAGAAACAGAGCGCGCCGACGTCGGCCGACTCGTAGCCGAGTTCGGCCTCCATCGTGAGGTAGGCGGTGCTCATCCCGAAGAGATCGTCGGGATCGGCGTCGCGTCTGGCATCGGTTTCGGCGCGTAAGCCGAGAACGGCGCGGAGACCGTCGAGCAGTCCCATACTCTGTGCAACGAAGCCGATCCCTTAGAATGGGTCGGTTCGTATCAAGCGGCGAGTTCCCGCTCGAGTTCACGCAGTTGTTCGACGCGTTTCTCCGTTGGCGGGTGGGTGCTGAACAGGCGACCGACGACACCGGACTTGATTGGGATGATGAAGAAGGCGTTCATCTCGGCTTCCTCGCGCATGTCCTCTTTCGGTACCTTGTCCATCTGACCGGAGATCTTCAGGAGTGCGGAGGCCAGCGCCGATGGGTTGCCGGTGATGGCGGCCGCGCCGCGGTCGGCGGAGTACTCGCGATACCGTGAGAGCGCACGGATCAGGATGTAGCTGATGATCCAGACGACCAGCGAGACGAGGATGGCGACCATGATTCCACCGCCGCCTTTGCCGCCGCGGCTTCGGCCGCCACCGAAGAACGCGCCCCAGCGGACGACCATGAAAGCGATCGTCGAGAGGAACGAGGCGATCGTCATCACCATCATGTCCCTGTTCTTGACGTGGGCGAGTTCGTGGGCGATGACGCCGTCGAGTTCTTCCCGATCGAGGGTTCGCATGAGCTCCGTCGTCACCGCGACGGCGGCGTTTTTCTGGTTTCGGCCGGTCGCGAAGGCGTTGGGTACCTGCGAGTCGATGACCGCGACTTTCGGTTTGGGGAGGTCGGCCTGCTGGGAGAGGCGCTCGACGGAGCCATGAAGTTGCGGATACTCGTCGGCCGAAACCGTCTTCGCGCCCATGCTCTTGAGGGTCAACGTGTCGCTGAAGTAGTACTGGACCAGCGACATGCCGCCGAAGAGGACGGCAAACAGCAAGATATCGCCCTGCATGTACGCGGTGATCACGCCCGCGAAGACGATGTACAGCGCGAACAGCAGAAACATCGTCAGGAACATTCGAAATCGAAGTCCCCAGTCCGCCTGCCAGTTCATAGATAGAATGAGGAGGCGAGGCGGGATAAGTGTCACCGACGCGTCCATCGACTGTACAGTCCTCTGTATTGAATTCCCGGTATACCCGTGATCCGGTTGTGGATGTGCCGGCACCGACGGACAGCGTTCGCTACAGCTCCGCACGATCTGTCGTCGCTCGAGCGATTCGTCTCGAGTCCGATCTCGAGCCCCTCGTTTCGCATGGAGACCCCAAGACGTGAGCACGTCTGACACGATCCGTTGCACGGATGTCTGACGTTTTCGAGGAGGGACGGAAGAGCGAATGAATCATCTCGAGTCGGTTCGCCCCTGGGACATCGACACACGTCGTGGTGGATCACACCGGGAGCGGCCGTGTCCAGTCGGCGGCTGGAACACGTCGCTTAACTCGCTTAAGTTCCAAGTGGGAATAATGAGTGAATCGCGTGCGTTCTGTCCCCGCTGTGGGGAGCCGATGCCCGAGCGGTCGGCGAGCGACGCGAACGGCGAGGAGGGGGCAGCGGATCCCCTCCGACCCGGTGCCGAGGTCGAACTCTGCGATTCGTGTTACTTCGAGAACTTCGACTTCGTCGACGCGCCGGATCGGATCGACGTTCGCGTCTGTGCCCAGTGTGGTGCCGTCTATCGCGGTAATCGGTGGGTCGACGTCGGTGCACAGGATTACACCGACATCGCCATCGAGGAGGTAAGCGAAGCGCTTGCCGTTCATGTCGACGTCGAGGACGTCGCCTGGCAGGTCGAACCCGAACAGATCGACGAGAACACGATCCGGATGCACTGTTACTTCACGGGGGTCGTCCGCGGGACGCCCGTCGAAGAGGAAGTGATGGTCCCCGTCAAGATCGCCCGCCAGACCTGTTCGCGCTGTGGACGGATCGCCGGCGACTACTACGCAAGCATCGTCCAGATCCGTGCGGAAGGCCGAACGCCGACGACCGAGGAGATTGACCGCGCAAAGGAGATCGCAAACACCGTCGTCGCCGACATGGAAGCGACGGGCGACCGCAACGCCTTCATCACCGAGATCGGCGAGGTCGACGAGGGGCTGAACATGAAGGTCTCGACCAACAAGATCGGCAAGAAGATCGCAAACAAGACCGTCGAGGAGTTCGGCGGGTCCGTCAACGACGCCGAGACCCTCGTCACCGAAGACGAAGACGGCAACGAGGTCTATCGAGTCACCTTCGCCGTTCGTCTGCCGCCGTACATCCCCGGTGACGTCATCGACCTCGAGGACGACGAGAAGGGACCGGTCATCGTCCGCAGCGCCCACGGCAATCTGAAGGGAATCCGCGCGACGACCGGCGAACGTTACGAGGCCAGCTACGAGGAGGGGAACGCGCCCGACGCACGAAAACTCGGCGAACTCGAGGACGCCGTCGAGACGACGGTCGTCACCGTCGAGGACGAGAACGCCGTGCAGGTGTTAGATCCCGAGACCTACCAGGCCGAAACCGTCGCGCGGCCCGATTACTTCGATCCCGACGCCGAGACGGTCCCCGTCCTGAAGAGTCGCGCCGGCTTACACATCCTTCCCGACCCAGACCCCGATACGGGCGACGAGGCCGACGAAAGCGGTCACTACGATCCCTACGCGGACCGCGGCGAAAGCGATGTCTAACGGAACGGACGAAACCGCCGCGGACGTCCTCGAGCGAGCGGCCGCCGACGTGCCGCTTGCGGCTCTCGTCGAGAAACCGTACACGGAGACAGCCATCGAATCGCTACGCGACGAGGGTGTCTACGACGACTCGCGGCGCGTCCGCGAGAACGACGACGGACGAGTCGCACTCCCCGTCACGGCGCCCCCGAGCGAGACGGACGTCCTCGGGGTCGTCCGGCAGGTCGATCCCGAACCCCGGAGCCCTGGCCTCGAGGATCTGCTCGCCGAACGGGGCTGGAGCGAAGCCGACCTCGAGTCGGCGCCGGGTTCGTGGGCCGTGGTCGGCTCGGTGATCCTCGTGACAGTACCCGAAGACTGTCCCGACGAGGCGGCTCTCGGCGAGGCCTTGCTCGAGTTACACGGCGAGGCCGACAGCGTGCTGGCCGACGAGGGGATCGAAAACGACGGCGACGCAGGGACCCACCGCGAGCCCCGAACTCGGCTTATCGCCGGCGAGACGGACACCGAGACGATCCACACCGAACACGGCACCCGTTACGGGCTCGATCCCGCCGAGGTGATGTTCTCACCGGGGAACCAGGCCGAACGCGCACGGATGGGTGAGGTCGTCGATCCCGACGAGCGGGTCTTCGATATGTTCGCCGGTATCGGCTACTTCACCCTCCCGATGGCTCGTGCCGGCGCGCAGGTAACGGCGGCCGAGATCAACCCGACCGCCTTCCGCTATCTGCTCGAGAACGCCGTGCTCAACGACGTCGGCGATCGGGTCGACGCCTACATGACCGACTGTCGGGACCTCGTGAGTGATCTCGAAGCCGACCGGATCGTCATGGGCTACTACGGCAGCGCGGACGGCACGGACGCGGACGGCCACGGGACACGCGCCGACGGCGCCCACGAGTTCCTCCCGGACGCTCTCGACGCGCTCGCCGCTGGTGGCGTCGTCCACTACCACGAGGCGACCCCGGAGTCACGGCTCTGGGAGCGACCGCTCGAGCGCCTCGAGTCGGCCGTCGACGACGCCGAGCGGACACTCGAGGTCCTCGAGACGCGGCGAGTGAAAAGTCACAGCGCAGGCGTCTCCCACGTCGTCGTCGACGCTCGAATCGAGTGAGTGCGATCGCGATACTGATACTGCCGGACAGCAGTTAGTGAGCCGTCGGTCGCGAATTCGCGGCCGTCACCGTCGGCAACGGCCGCCGTCGTGCGACCGACCGGTGAATCGTGCCGTCCGGACGTATGACACGACGGTCGTGAGATTCATACTATCGCCGGTACAAAGAGCGCGTATGAACACCCGGAACAAATTCATCGCGCTGACGTTTGCCATCCTCATGGCGACCTCGATGGTCGCGATGCCAGCGATGCACCTCTTCTAACCGTCGGTATCCCAGACGTCCGCTACGGGACTCGAGTCCGACGAGCGACCCGAACCGCGCCGCGATCGACTCCCATCGCGTCCGGCCCTCGAGCCGGCTCTGGACCCGCCACCCGTCGACCTGCTGGCGCCACGATTTCCTCGGGAACGCGCCCCGTCGCCAAGCGCTGCGTGTGGATCGAACTCGGGGAGCTCGGGCCGACGCATTCGGTCGACCTGTGCTTCGAACCAGTCGGGCATGTCAGTGCGCGCGCGCTCGAAGCAATCCAGTAGGCTCGAGTCGGCCAGATACGTCGCGCCGTGGTCCTCGGGCGCACGAACGACGCGGCCACAGGCCTGGATGACGGTCCGGAGCGCGGTCCGGTAGTACCAGGCCCACTGGCCTTCCTCGAGTCGGTGGGCCACTCGCGAGTCGCCCGTGTTGAGAAACGGCGCCTTGCACAACACCTGCCACCGACAGAGATCGCCTTTCAGGTCGAGCGCCTCTTCCATCTTCACCGAGAGGAAAACGTCGGGCTCGTCCGTCGCTTTCCAGGCCTCGAGGGCGGCGTCTCGACCGTCGCGGTCGTGCGTACGAACGCGGTCGCCGACGCCGAAATCGGTGAGACGGTTGGCCAGTCGCTCCTGGATGTCATAGGAGTGGGCGTGAATCAGTCCCTTCTCGTCGGGGTGGCGTTGCATGAGCCGGACGATCGTCCGGGCGATCTTCGGCATCGTCTCCGATCGCTGTTCGTAGGTCATCTTGCCTTGCGTGACGTCGTACAGCGGTCGGTTCTCGACCGGAAACGTGTGTTCGACGTCGACCAGCGCGACGTCCGCAGGATCGAGCCCGACCTGTCGGCAAAACGCCGCCTTGTTGAGGATCGTCGCCGACAGCAACGCGAACTTGTTGCCCCGCTCCCAGACGGTGTGCTGGAGGTACTTCTCGGGGTTCATCGGCTTGATCGTCAGCGGCCCACCGGCCGGTTCGTCGTCGTTCTCTCGAGTGGTCCCGGAGGGCTCGGATTGGTCGACCAGCCACGTCGTCGGGCTCTGGGGATCGCGGTAGTCCGAGACGAACCAGTCGAGTTCGCCGATGAGTTCCTGGAGCCGATCTCGTTCCCGGACCTCGGCGGGGGTCAGCGAGTCCTGTGTGAGTAGTTCGTCCTTTCGGCGGGTACACTGCTGGGAGAGGTTCTCGGCGTAGCGGACGGCGCGGTCGAGGTCGTCGATCTCGGGGACGCGGAGGTCGTCCCAGAACGGCACTGTCCGCGGACCAAGCTGAATGGTCGCGTACATCTCGGCCCACTCGGCGAGGCCGTGGGCCTCGTCGACGACGACGACGTCGCGTTTGCGAAAGACCTCGCTGCCGGCGGTTTGCATGAAGTAGGCGAGCGTCATCGCTGCGATCGATCGGTTCGAAGCGATCGCCCGGTCGGAGAAGTACGGACATCGATGTTTGACCGAGCAGTCGTAGCCACGTTTGCGCACGCAGGGAGCTTGATTGACCGGCGTCTCACGCTCGTCGGGGAGAATACAGGAGTAGTTCGACTTCCCACGGATGACGTTCAGATCGGCCAGCAGGTCGTCGGCCGCGACGTCGTCCAGTTGCGACACCTGCGGCGTCGTGTAGTATGCGCCCGTGGCGTCGCTCGGGTCGGCATCGTCGACACGCCGGGCACAGCCGGCGACGGCCCGTGCTAACAGGGACTTCCCGCTTCCCGTCGGCGCCCGGACCAACACGACGTCGTTGCCAGCCGCGAACGCGTCGCGAATATCACGGAGGGCCTGTTCCTGGGCCCCGCGGTAACTCGGCGCGGGAAACTCCTCGAAGATCCGCTCGGGATTCACCGTTCGATGCACGGCGCGGCCGCTCCCTAAAGGCTACGAACCGTCGCTCGTCGTGCAACACGACGTTCCCTCTCGAGACGTCCACCGGCGGGTATCGGCCCGGTAGGGAGGGGCTACCCAGCCGTACGCGGCGGTAGTCGGTCGATTACAAATACGAAATCCACCATCGGACTCGGGTACGGAAGGGTCGCTCAGCGGTAGAGCACCGCGGTGGCATCTGCCCCGCGGCGGCCAGTCGGCCACGTGGCGTTCAAATCCCACCCCTTCCGCTTGCGGTTGTCGATACCGCAGTGCTCGTGGTTCCGCTCATGCGCTACCCGACGATCGGCGTTCGGTTGTGCTCGCAGTCGGATACGGTCAGGTGCAACCGCCGTTCGATCGCGTCGGCCCGAGATTTTTTGTGAGGCTACGCGCTCAGCCGGGAGGTCTCCGCGTCGACCTGTTCCAACCGCTCGACGTCCGCAGCGGTCGGCTCGTCGGGCAGTGCTTCGATACAGGGGTAACACAGCATGTGGTCTGTCCCGTCTGCGAGCGCTAAGGTCATCGCGGTCCCCTCGCTGCCGTCGTCCTCGCCGAACGTCCAGAGGTTGGCGATCCCTCCAGCGACCGAGATCGGACGTCCACAGCCGTCACAGGAGTCGTTTGCCATACGCGAAACTGGGTTCCGAACGGTGAAAGTCGTTCCCCCGAAGACCCCCATCGACACAGCTGTGGCAATCGACGGCGGATACCGGCCGTCCGGTTATAACGCACCGCGTTATACGGTCGTTCATGGAGGTGCACTGCGAAGGTTGTGCGGGCTGTTGTATGGACTGGCGATCGCTGCTCGAGGACGCGACCGACGCCGACGTCGATGCCGATGCCGATCACCAGCGCCGGACTCCGTTCGACGGTGAGAGCGCGCGAGCGCCGCTTGACGACGACACCAACTTCGTTCCGTTGATCCGTGACGAAGTGCGTGGTTTCCTCGAGTCGGGGATGGCCGCGGCACTGACGCCGCGGTTCTGGCACGCCCGGGACGAGCGCGAAAGCGTCACCGTCGACGGTCACAGCGTCGCCGCCGTCGCCGGCCGACCGGTGTTTTTCGTCGGCCTCCGGAAGCCGCCGAAGCCGGTCGCGCCGTTCGGTCGCGAGGAGTCCGTGTGGCTCCCGTCCTGTGTCTTTCTCGACCCCGAGTCGCTGCAGTGTCGCATCCACGGCGGCGAGCACTTTCCGGACGAGTGTGGCGCCTATCCGGCCCACAACCTCGCGCTCGAGCACGAAACGGAGTGCGAACGGGTCGAATCGGCCGGTGGTGGCACGCGACTGCTCGAGGCCGAAATCGACGAGGATCTCGACGGGCTGTTGCTCGGCTCACAGGCCCTTGGCGCGAAGCTGTTCGCCCATCCACGCCCCGACGACCTCGAGGGAATCGTCGGCCGCGCCGCGACCGGGGAGTTGACGGCTGCCGACCGCGCGGAGTGTCTCGCCATCGCGGCGGGCTCGAGTCCCGGCACGCTCGCCATCTCGGAGCACCACTACGAGTGGGGGAAAGCGCGGGCGCTCGAGACGACGGACACCGACAGCTCCGGCGACGACCGCGCGGAGTCGTGGGTCGGGCCCGCGATCCGTGAGTGGTACCGACGCGCCGGGGACGAGGGTGAGACGGCCCCTTCGCCGGCGGTCGCGAGCGCGGTCGAGGACGACCGCGGCGCACCCGATACGCCGGGCTGGGACGGCTGATCGAAGCCCCATACGGACTCCTGTAAGTCGTTACCGGCGCAACCGCAGCCCGGGTCGCGGTTGCGCCGGTAAATCGTTACAGCAATCCGTATCATACGGTCTCCTGTCGTCACTGCCCGCCGATCGCCGACCCCGTCCTGGCAAATAGTTACGGCAGTCCGTATCACTCGAGCGAGCGTTAAGACCGTCCCAGCCGTAAGACGACTATGGACGTACTCGTGACGGGCGCAACCGGGTTCGTGGGCAAGCGGCTCGTCGACGCCGTACTCGCGTCGACCGACCACGACGTGACCGTCCTCGTCAGAGACGCCGACGCGTACGAACCGCCCGGCGACGTCACCGTCGTCGAGGGTGACGTCCTCGAGCCGGGTCGGTTCGAGACGGGTCTCGAGGACGTCGACGTCGCCTTCTATCTGATCCACGCGATGGACGCGAGCGGGGATTTCGCCGCGCGGGATCGACGGGCCGCACGGAATTTCGAGCGGGCGGCGACCGCCGCCGGCGTCGAGCGAATCGTCTACCTCAGCGGCCTCGGCAGCGACGCGGACGAACTCTCGAGCCATCTCGCCTCCCGACGGGAAGTCGAGGCGATACTCGCCGACGGAACCGCCGCGGTGACAGTGCTCAGGGCGGCGATCATCGTCGGCGACGGTAGCGCGAGCTTTCGGCTGATCCACCAGCTCGCGACGCGGCTCCCGGTGATGGTGACCCCACAGTGGATCCACACGCCCTGTCAGCCGATCGCGATCGACGACGTCGTCGCGTACTGTCTCGCCGTCCTCGAGCGGCCGGAGACGGCCGGTGAAACCTACGAGATCGGCGGTCCGGACGTGCTTACGTATCGGGAAATGCTGACGAAAACGGCCGAAATCGCGAACGGTCGGCGCCCGCTCATCGTTCCGGTTCCAGTGTTGAGCCCGCGGCTCTCGGCGTACTGGGTCGGGCTCGTCACGGACGTCCCGAAGGAACTCGCCTACCCGTTGATCGGCGGCGTTCGCAACCCAGTCGTCGTCACCGACGACCGATTGGCACGGCTCGTCGATCTCGAGTTGACGCCGTTCGAGACCGCCGTTCGGCGGGCCCTCGATACCGAGTCAAAGCGCGGTGATCGAACCGCAGCGCCGACACAGCCGGGGCGGAACGTCGAATGACGTCGCCGGAGTACGGCGAGACCTGGGTGTACGAGAGCCTCGTCGGGACGATACCTGGCGTGGACGTGTCGCCTCGAATGGCGGTCGTCGGCCAGTTTCTGGGGTTCGAAGCGGCGATCCTCGCTGTCGCCATCGTCTACGATCTCCCGGGCGCCGTCCTTCCCGGAACGGTCGCCGTCGTTGTCGCGACGATCGGTAGCTGGCTGATGGTCCGGTTCAGCCGTGCCGTTCGGGAACTCCCGACGCCGGCAGGCTACCGGCGACTGCTGTTTGGCTCGAGTATCGACGTCGTCCTCGGCGTGCTCGCGTTCGTCACGCTGGTCACCTATCTCTTCGTTGCCGATCCGGGGTGGAGCGAGCAGCCGCTCGTGGCTGACCTATTCGGGGCCGATCCGCCGCCGGTCGCGATCTGGCTCGCGCTGCTGGTGCTGTGGGACGTCGTCTACCGGATCGGTACCTGCTGGTGGGCGAGTCTCGTCGGGCTCTGGCGCGCGCTTGTCTACGAGTTCGATCCACAGTCGACACGGCGGTACCGCCGAGCCGACGCGATGAACGTCGCCTTCGCGACGGTACAGCTCCTGTTCGTTCCGTTCGTGGTCGACCACCCGCTGTTGCTGTTTGCGCTGGGCGGCCACGTCGTCGCAGTCGTCGCGGTCACGTCACTCTCGACGATCCTTCAGTGACACGGCAAAAGGTGAAGCCACCAGTCATACGGACTACTGTACGTCGTTACCGGCGCAACCGCGACCCGGGCTGGGGTTGCGCCGGTACATCGTTACAGCAATCCGTATCAATCGACGCTAGTCCGACTTGATCTGCTCGAACTGATCCAGCAACTCCTCGGCCGACTCGCCGGCGTCGTACTCGACCTCGCCGTGGTAGATCGTCCGCTCGTCGTCGAAGTCGGCGTCGACCCTCGAGGCCTGCTGCTCGCGTCGCTCGTGTTCGTCTTCGTCATAGGCACCCATCGACATGGTAAGTATACACATGTTGGCGATTCTCGCACATCAATGTAACGGTCGTTCATTCCCGTCTGACGCGTAAGACGTATGCCCCTACACCCCGTAATCCGCCCGTGGCACGGCCGCTTCGCTTTCGATACTCGCCTTCCTCCTGGAGCGAACAGCAAGTCCGACACGAAATCCTCCAGCCGCTGCGTTCGAACATCGGGGCCCGCGCGGTGACGCCCCGGTTCGATATCGGCGCCGACTGGGAGACACATCGCTTCGAGATGCAAAACGGCGACGTCGCGCTCTTTGCGCGAAACGGCCGGGAAGCCTACTGGATGGGCAACACCGAGACACCTTCCTCGCTGTGGAAAACCGACAAATACGGCTGGCGGGAGGTCCCGTATCACGTCTCCCGCTGGACCCAGCGAGAACTGCTCGCGACGCTTCACGAAGAGGACCCGTGGCTGGCCGACTACCCCCACATTTCGTGGTTTTTCCTCCCCGTGTTCATGTCCAAAGACGGCCGCGAGTCGACGCGGGCGTTTTTCAGACAACACGCCGCCGGCTTCCCCGATGCTGGTCGACGAGAGACGACGCGGTTTTTCGAGTCGTTCCTCGAGACCGGTGTCTTAGACGAGTACCGACACGTCATGTCCGGGAAACTCGGAACCAGCGACCACGTCGATCGCGTTCGCATGAGCGCCGCGATGGGTGAGTTCATCGCCGCGAAGATCCTCTCCGATGCCGGCTACGACGTCGAGCCCGAGATCGAGGTCACGACCGGCCACTCGCTGGACTTTCGGGCCGAAAACGACGAGACCAACGTTCTCGTCGAGGTGACCCGACCTCAGCCGCCGAAGAACCGATCGGCGGCCGGCCCAGTCGCCGCCGTCCGCGAGACCGCCGAGACCAAGACCAACGGTCAACTTGCCGAACACGGTGGCGGTGCCGTTCTCTTCGTCGACTGCTCGAGTTTCCGTGACGATACCTGGAACGCCGTCCGGGCCGAACAGCCCGACGTTCCCCACCGTCCAGCCGTCGTCTACCGCGCCCGACCGAACGGCCACGTCGAAGGGTATCGGAAGGGCTCGGTCCCGCTCGAACTCGGCGACGCGATGACGCTTCTGGATTGAACTCGGGAGAACGGTCGTTCTGGACTGAACGCAAAAGACGGGAGATATTTTCCGACTACTATCGGCACTGGACGCGTCGTGAGCGGTCGCTTCGAGCGCGGTTCTCATCGAGCGACAGCGACGTCTTCCCACGGGGTTCGACGAAGTGCGGTGGCGCCGTCGGACGCCGTCGGCTTAGAACGAAACGGCGTCGGGCGCGTACGGACTGCCCAGCGGCGCGGGATCGCGGTCGCTGTAACCGATACGGCCGATCGCCTTGTTGCTGACGGCACACGAGAGAGCGAGTCGCGCGTCCTCCGGTGTTTCGAAGGTCTCGGACTCGAGTCGGGCGAGTACGTCGCCGACCGTTTCGGAGCCGTTGGGGAGTTCGAGGGTTCGATTACCGTACTCCTCGATCAATTCCTCGGTAGTGGCGGGGTAGTCGTGGTCGTCGACGAAGTCGCCGGAGCCGTTTGGCAGCATTACGCCTGATCTTCCGTGATCGATAATTATAAACATTGTCCATATACGTTTCTTAGGCACAGGGTATACCTAATATTCTTTAATGAATGAGGGACAGACAGTGCGTTTTCGTGATCGTTCGGCGGGACGGTAGGGAATGCTCGTCGGGTGGTGCGAGGCGAGGAAACGACTTTAGGAGCGCCGACCATCGGATCGGGTAGATGCCCTACGCCGACCTGCACGTCCATACGACGCGCTCGGACGGAAGCCTCGAGTTCGACGAGGTGCCGAACGTGGCCCAGCAAAACGACGTGGCCGTCGTCGCGCTGACCGATCACGATCGGTTACAGCCGGTCGACGAGCCGGTCCTCGAGCGCGACGGCGTGACGATCGTCAACGGGGTCGAACTGCGCGTCGAGACACCGAACGGCGAGCGCGTCGACTTACTCGGGTACGGCGTCGAGCCGACCGCGGAACTCGAGGGACTGGTCGAACGCATCCAGCGTGATCGTATCGAACGCGGACAGGCGATCGTCGACTGCGTCGAGTCGCGTCTCGGGATCGATCTCGGCGTCACCGTCGACGACGGCTTCGGCCGACCACACGTCGCTCGGGCGATCGACGCCCATCCCGGCGTCGACTACGACTACGAGGACGCGTTCGACCAGCTCATCGGCTACGGCGACCCCTGTTTCGTCGCACGGGAGGTCCCAGCCTTCGAGCGCGGACTGGCGGCGCTTTCGGCGGCGTGTCGACTCGTTTCGCTTGCCCACCCGCTCCGCTATCGCGACACCGACGCAGCGCTCGGACTGACGGCCGACCCCGACCTCGAGGCCGTCGAACTGCACTACCCCTACGACCGTCCTGACGTCGACCGGAGCGCCGTCGAACGGGCGGTAGACCGCCACGACCTTCTGGTGACCGGCGGCAGTGACGCCCACGAGCACGACCTCGGCGTCGCTGGACTCTCACGACGCGAGTACGAACGGTTAGACCTTTCCTAACACTGATACAAGCCTGGCCGAGAGCGGAGGGTTCAATGCATCGTGGTTCCAAGGGACGGGTATGAACTGTCACTACTGTGACCGCGAGGCCGCGTTCGCTGCCGAATCGGACGGGCTCAAAGTCGGTCTCTGTGAAGAACACTTCCGCGAGCGGTTACAGGAACTCGCCGAAGCCGACGGCCTCGAGACGCTAAAAGAGAAAGTCGACGTCGATCGCGCCGAGTAAGCGACGACCGTCGGTTAGGCCGAGCGGCTGGCGTCGACGTCGATGGCGTCGACCGGACAGACGTCCACACAGAGCATACAATCGATACACTGGGCCTCGTTTGCGGGGTCTGCTTTCTCCTCGCTTTCGGGGTGGTCGGGCGTTTCGACCCACTCGAAGACGTCGACGGGACAGTCCTCGAGACAGGCACCGTCGGCGATACAGAGATCGAAGTCGACCGCGACGTGGGTGCCGTGAATGCCGAGTTCTTCGGGTTCGTCGACGGGTCCCCAGACGGCGTGGCCGTTGTGTTCGTCGACTTGCTCTCGGTTCTCGTCGAACTGCGGATCAATGGCCATTGCTAACAGTCCTAAACGGTGGACGATACTTAAAGATATACACTCGCTGACGATCAGCGACGACGTTCTTGCCGGTCGAAACGTTTACTCTCTGCTGTCTTTCTCGAGGCGATCGTCCAGCAGTTCGCGCATCCAGACGGCGAAGCCGTGGTCACGGCCGTGCGTCCAGACGGCCATCTGGTCAACGACACCTGGGAGGTCACTCTCCGCGACACCTGCGGCGACGATCGCCTCCCCATCGACCATCAGGAGCTGGCCGGGCCGTTCCGAGTAGACCTCACTCGTCTGCCGGAGATCCGACGCGACGACGACCTCGACGTCCGGTGTCATCTCGAGGACGTCGTCACGGGCGTCGTCGGTCGGAACTTCGATGTATACTTCGACGCCCCGACCGGCAGCCGACGACAAGGCCTCGGCGATCTGTCCCTCGAAGACGTCGATGGCAGGAACGAGATAGTGGACCGTGTCAGTGGCCTCCTCGAGAAAGGCGACGATGCGGTCGGTGACGTGCTCGCTCTGGGAGATCGCCCACATCCCCTCTTCGACCGCCGATTCCGGCTCCTCGACTTGCTCGAGTGCGTTCTCGGCGGCGCTGAGCCGCGAGTCGTAGTCCTCGCGGAGCCGTCTGCAGGCCGTCTCGACGGACACCGCCATGTACTCGCGTGGCTCTGACTGCTGGACGTTTACCAGTCCTTTTCGCTCGAGACGCTCGATGGTGTCGTACACCCGCGACCGGGGAACGTCGGCGACCTGACTGATCTCTTTTGCAGTCCCCGCCGAGATCCGTGTCAGCGCGACGAAACACCGGGCTTCGTACTCGGTCATGCCCAGCGTCTCGAGACTCGTCACTGCTTCTTCGGCTGTGGACACAGTAGGGCCACTACCCGTGAACCGGAAAGCCTGAGGCTTTCGCAGCCACGGATCTCACTCTCGGAACGCCGAACCGGACGGTGGCGTCAGGCGCCGGAACGACGTGCTCCCACAGGGACAGCCCTCGACGCTCCCGATCGGGATGATCTCGCGGTCGTTCGACAGCCAGACCGCGAGTACGACCGCAACACGACCGCCGGTACTTCGATCACAACACTCCCGTCCGATTTCGGCGAGGGACGGTATCGATACCGGAACCCGTCTCGAGTACGCCTTTCATTTGAACGGCCAGCAATTTCAAGTCCCTAACATATTCGGCATGGTCTGGTTCGTGTAACCTACGTGAGACGATCGAACGACGCACTCGAGGGATACATTCCATGATCGAAACGCTCACTGACCCGATCGTGGCGACGATGGCCGGCTACTTCGCGGTGACGATTGCGGTCGGAATCTGGTACGGTCGCGGTGCTGGCGAGGGGTACGTGGAGTTCACCCTGGCCGGTCGCAATTTGAGTCTGCCCGTCTACCTGATGACCTACTTCGCGACGTTTGCGGGCGGTGGACTCACGATGGGGATCGCCCAGCAGGCGTTCGTCGAGGGGATCAGCGCGCAGTGGTACGCGATGACCCAGGGACTGGCCTGGATGACGATGACGCTGTTTATCGGCTTTATCTACTCGTTCGAGGTCGTAAGCGTCCCCGAGTTGCTCGGCCGAGTGTACGGCGACTACACGAAGTACTTCGCCGGTCTGTTTACTATCCTCGGACAGATCGCACTCACGGCCGGGCAGACGATCGGTATGGCGTCCGTGCTTGCTGTTACTACCGGAATCGATCTCTCGACTGCTTTCTGGATCAGCGTCGTCATCTTCGTCGGGCTCACCGCCTACGGAGGGATGAGCACGGTCGCCTACACCGACACGCTTCACGGCGTCGTCATCATCGTCGGAATGCTCGTCGCGATCCCGCTCGCGGTGGCCAACGTCGGCGGTGTCGGAGCCGTGACCGGCGACGTCCCGCAGGGTCACATGAACTGGGTCGGCGTCGGCATCATTCAGATCGGGACCTGGTATCTGATGTACATTACCGTCGCCGGCGCCCAACAGCAGATGCTCCAGCGCACGTGGTCCGCTCGGAGCCGAAAGGTCGCGATGTTCGGGACCTTTCTTGCGGGGACGATCATCACCGGATACGGAATCCTCACTGCAGCGGCTGGGATGGTCGCCAACGCACAGGGAGCCGACATCGAATCGGAGATGGCCTTCGCCTGGACGATCACGAACACCCTCCCCGACGTCTTCGCAGGTCTGCTGTTAGCTGCTGCCGTCTCGTCGGTCATCACCGGTGCCGACTCGTTCCTGCTCGCGGGCGCGACGAGTTTCATCAACGATATTTACATCCCGTTCCGGGGCGGCCGCGAGGGACTGTCCAACGCCCACCTCGTTTTCGTGACGCGGCTAACGATCGTCGGGTTCGGCGTCGGTGCGGCACTGATCGCGTTCAGCGGGATCGAGATCATCGTCATCAACACGCTCGGGATGGGCATCATGTCCGTGCTGTTTGCGGGGCTAGTGATGATGCTCTGGGATGGGACCGTCCGCGAAGCGGGACTCCCCGGCTTCGTCGTCGGCGGACTCGTCTTCGTCGTCTGGGAGTTCGGGCTGGGTTCACCCGAGTTCTTCGGCGAGGGACAGGTCGAACCCGCCGTTCCCGCGACGATCGCGGCCATCGTCACGATCTGGCTCGTTAGCGTCCTCTACGACGGCGAGACGTTCGACAACGACGACGTCCGCGAACACGCCAGTCAGGATATGGATCGACTGAACGCCGGCGAGTTTACCGACGTCGCCGACGACGATTGAGATACTGCCGGACAGCACGATTCACCGATCGCCACACGGGGGCGACGATCGGTACAGTGGCCGTATGAGATGGCGTCGGAACTCGAGAGAGCGCGCCGTTTTTGAGCCGTCCGTCTGTAGGGTGGACTATGGATCTCACCCACCGTCCCCGGCGACTCCGGCAGGATCGGGTCCGTGACCTCGTCAGCGAGACCAGCCTTGAGCCGACGGATCTCATTGCCCCAGTCTTCGTCGACGCGACGACCGACGTTCGCCGTCCGATCGAGTCGATGCCCGGCCACGAACGGGTCCCGATCGACGACGCCGTCGCCCGCGTCGAGGAAGTCCTCGAGACGGGCGTCGAAGCCGTGATGCTGTTTGGAATTCCCGAGTCGAAAGACCCCGAGGGGACCCGGGCCTGGGCCGACGACGGCGTCGTCCAGGAGGCGACGCGACGGATCAGCGACGAGACGGACGCCTACGTCATCACCGACGTCTGTCTCTGTGAGTACACCGACCACGGCCACTGTGGGTCACTCGAGGAGGAACTGCGCGGCGACGCCGACACCGACAGCGACGACCCCGCTTGCGAGCCGACGCTGACCGTCGACAACGACACGACCCTCGAGACACTCGATCGGATCGCCGTCTCCCACGCCGAGGCGGGGGCGGATATGGTCGCACCCAGCGGGATGATGGACGGAATGGTCGGCGCCATCCGCGAGGGACTCGACCGGGAGGGGTTCGACCACGTCCCGATCATGAGCTACGCCGCCAAATACGAGAGTGCCTTCTACGGTCCGTTCCGGGATGCCGCCGACGGCGCCCCCGCCTTCGGGAACCGCCGCCACTACCAGATGGATCCCGCGAACGCACGCGAAGCGCTGCGCGAAGTCCGCCTCGACGTCGAGCAGGGCGCGGACGTGTTGATGGTCAAGCCAGCGTTGCCGTATCTCGACATCGTGCGTGACATTCGACGTGAGTTCGACCACCCCGTCGCCGCCTACAACGTCTCCGGGGAGTACGCCATGTTGCACGCCGCCGCCGAGAAGGGGTGGCTCGACCTCGAGGCCGTCGCACTCGAGTCGCTGCTGTCGATCAAGCGGGCGGGGGCCGATCTGATCTTGACCTACTTCGCGGAGGACGTCGCGGAGCGACTCCCGACTCGAGCGTAATACTACCGGACACCAGTCATACTGCCGGACAGCAGTCAGTAACACGTCGGTCGCGAACTCGCGGCCGTCACCCGTTGGGACGGCCGCAGTCGCGCGACCGATCGTCGAATAGTGCTGTCCGGCAGTATCAATACACACCCGATCGCGTCTCGAGTGCGATCGGTGTGTACATCGTTACAGCAGTCCGTATCGGGCGTGGACCGCCACTAAGCGGGACGACAGACGGTCGTCAGTGTTCGCTATTCGGACAAACGTCCATTCGACCCGGACGCCGGCCGATAGTGTGCTAACAGCTACCGCGCGGCTGGCCGATCAGCCGCCGATCAGGGGTATATAGCTGTCCGTTGCCGTGCTCCGTCTTTCCGCTCTCTTTTTCTCGAATTACAAAGACAGAAACGAAACCGAGATACGGGAAACCCACACAGTCGTACTACCTTATATCGATTAAATCACCTTTAGACTTGTTTGGTTGGGCCTATTACTCCACAATAACTGGACGAACACCAACGCTAATCCTTATATTGGGTTAGCTCATCGTGAATAGACGTGATCCAAAAGACAACCATGATCGTAACCGGCCAATTCATGGACAAACGTCTATCAGCACACGAAAACGTGACGACACTCCGTGGGGTGATCGCGTGATCGATCCGACGATTCTCGAGGTCACGACCGGTGACTTAGAGTCGCTGGCGACGGGAATGAACCTGATGTGGGCGCTGACCGTCACCTTCCTCATTTTCTTCATGCACGCCGGCTTCGCGATGCTCGAGGCGGGTCAGGTCCGCTCGAAGAACGTCGCGAACCAGCTAACGAAGAACATGCTGACCTGGGCGGTCGGCATCGGCGTGTTCTTCGTCATCGGGATGGGGATCTCGAACAACGTCGGTGCGATCCTCGGAGGCGGCGAGTCGACCCCGCTGACCATGTTCGGTGAGGGATCGTTCGACTGGGTGATGTGGCTCTTTAGCGCGGTGTTCGCGATGACCGCCGCGACGATCGTCTCCGGTGCGGTCGCCGGCCGTGCGAAACTCCGCGCGTACGTCACCTACACGTTCCTGCTGGCAGCCGTGATCTACCCGGTCGTCGCGGCGATGGTCTGGTACGCGGGCCCCGGCGGCGAGCCGATCCTCGCCCAGCTAGGGTTCGCCGACTTCGCTGGCGGGATGGTCGTCCACGGCGTCGGTGGCGTCGCCGGCCTCACCGCGGCGTGGATCATCGGCGCGCGGATGGACAAGTACAACGACGACGGGTCGCCAAACGTCATCCCCGGCCACTCGATGACCTTCGCCGTGCTGGGGACGCTGATTCTCTGTTTCGGCTGGTTCGGCTTCAACGTCGGCACCGCCGCGACGGTGATCGACACGGGTACGTTCGAACTCGCCGACTTCGACTACGTCGGCAGCGTCGCGATGGTCACCGCCCTCGGGATGGGACTCGGCGCGATCGGGGCTGCGACCGTCTCGCTGTACCTAAACGGGAAAGTCGACACCCTCTACGTCGCCAACGGCATGCTCGCCGGCCTCGTCGGCGTCACGGGTCCGACTGACCTGCTCACGCCGATGGGTGCACTCGCGATCGGATTCATCGCCGGCGCTCAGCTGCCGATCGTCTTCCGGTTCGTCGAGAACCGCCTGCAGATCGACGACGTCTGTGCGGTCTTCCCCGTCCACGGCTCCGCGGGAATGCTCGGGCTGATCCTCTACCCGCTGTGGTCGAACGCCGACGGCGCGGCGACAGTCGGTGAGAGCGTGATCGCCGGCGGGATCTTCTCGATCGAGGCGGGCGCGTTCGCCCCCCAGATCGCCGGCGTCGCCGTCATCACGGTCTGGACCGTCCTCGCGACCGCCGCCGTCTGGGGCGGGCTGAAAGCGCTCGGTCAGGCTCGAGTCACGCCCGACCACGAGCGTGACGGCCTCGACGTCGCCGAACACGGCGTCGACACCTACCCCGAGTTCGGCAAGCCCGACGTGGCGACCGACGGCGGGGTCTCAGAAGCGAAACTGCGCACTGACGGGGGGAACGCGACCGACATCGAGATGGTGACCGCCATCATCCGCCCCGACCGCCTCGGCGCAGTCAAACAGGCTCTCGCTGAAATCGGCGCACCGTCGCTGACTGTCACCAACGTCTCCGGGCGGGGCTCCCAACCTGCCAAGAAAGGCCAGTGGCGCGGTGAGGAGTACACCGTCGACCTCCACCAGAAAGTCAAGATCGAGTGCGTCGTCGCCGACATCCCCGCCGACGAGGTCGTCGAGGCGATCGGTGAGGCGGCAAACACTGGCGAACCAGGTGACGGGAAGATCTTCGTGATCCCCGTCGAGGACGCCTACCAGGTCCGAACCGGAAAGACCGGACAGGACGCCGTCTGATCGGCACACTCGACCGCATCGCGTCGGCCGTCAGCAGTAACGCAGCGGCCGACACACATCTCACGTCTGTTCTCTCGTTTGTCGATCGGATTCGTCGACGTCGACGTCGACGCTGCCGCGGGAGCTGCCGCTGCTCGAGGACGAGGACGTGCTCGTCGACGTACGGCCGACGTGGTGGAACTGGAGCGCACACGCCATCGGTCTGGGCTGGTCGTGCTGGTTGGCCTCGTGATCGGTAGCGAGGCCGCGATCCTCGGACTCGTTGGCGGCCTCGTGATCGCGGGATACGTCTGGTATCGACGGAACCGAATTCGGTACTTCGTTACCGATCGGCGGATCGTCGTCCTGACGGGGTTCTCGGCCAGGAAGACCACCGAGACGTGGATGGAAGACGTCCGCGGGCTACAGACGAGCACGACCGCCTTCAGCCGCGGGCGTGGGTACGGTACGATCACGGTCTCCCACGGCGTGATTCCGCGTGGGTTCAGCCGAACGGCGGGGCTTCGACTCTCGAGCGTTCCGAACTACGAGCACGTGACCGAGACGATTCGTCAGCGTCAGTCGGAGCGCAAGGCTGGCGAGTACTGATACGGACTGCTGTCGCGCCGATCGCCAGGAGGGGGTCGGCGATCGGCGGGCAGTGACGACAGCAGACCTCTCACAGGCTGACGACGATGCCCAGTCGTGTCAACCGCGGGCTGCTGTCGGTCAGTTCTGATCGGTTTTTCTGCCCGTATTTCGGCTGCACCCGATCCGAAAAAGCAGCAATCCGGCTCTTCGCTACGACGAGTGGTGACTGGTCCGATTCATGATCGATTACGAGACTGTTGCTATTTACAAACTTCATAGTACTTAGAAGAAAATAAAGAAGGATTTGGTACGAATGGCTAATATGTTCGAATACTCTACCAGAAGAGAATTTATTATCATATCTGAAATTCTGTCTGAATGGTCTATTCAGATCACAGTAAGACAGCAAAATCGCATCGACTCGTCTCACCATGAGACGAGACAGTTGGACAACGGGATTGGCAGTACTGTTCGCAGTGTTACTGGTCACGTCGTTGGGTGCTCCAGTCGTTGCAAGCGACGCGACCGGCGGTGAGCCGACACCGTACGACACGGATGAATCCACTCTCGCCACTGCCGAGTACGACCCATCGACGACCGACCCAGCACCGTCGTCCGATGTAACGATCGACGAGAATGTACCCACAACCCAGGGAACCGTAGACGTACTCGTCTCTGTCGAAGCGGTCGACGTCCCGCTTTTGCAGAGTGAATCGACGGACGTCGCCGACAGTCTCAAGACACACGCCGAAACGAGTCAAGAGCCGCTCGTCGAATACGCCGAGGAAACCGACGGACTCGAGGTCCAAAACCAGTTCTGGATCACGAATACCGTTCTACTCGAGGTCGATCTCGAGACGGTCGATCTCGAGGCGGTCGCGTCCCAGGACGGTGTCGAACGGATCGAAAAGAACTACGCGGTTCAGACACCGAAACCGGTCGAGAGCGACAGTACCGAGGCCATCTACGGACCGAAGCAGATCGGCGCACCGGACGTCTGGGAGACGTACGGGACGATGGGTGACGGTTCGACGGTCGCGGTTCTCGATTCGGGCGTCGACCCCACGCATCCAGATATCGAGATCAGCGACGACAACTGGGCGGAGTTCGACGACGACGGCAGCATCGTTGACTCCGAGCCACACGACGACCACTCTCACGGGACACACGTCAGTGGGACGGTCACTGGCGGCAATGCTTCGGGCGAGTACATCGGCGTCGCACCGAACGCGACGCTACTGCACGGTGCCGTGATCCCGGGCGGTACTGGGAGTATGGCACAGGTGATCGCCGGTATCGAGTGGGCAGTCGAGGAGGACGCCGACGTCGTGACGATGAGCCTCGGACTCGAGGAGTATGCCGCCGACTTCATCGAGGCCGGCCAGAACGCGAACGCGGCGGGAACGACCGTCGTCGCCTCGACCGGCAACGACGGTGTCGGAACGTCGAGTTCGCCCGGGAACAGTTACGACGAGATAACTGTCGGAGCTACGAACGAGGACGCAGCGATCGCGAGCTTTTCGGGAGGTGAGGAGATCGAGACGTCGCTCGTGTGGGGCGCGGACACTCCCGAAGAGTGGCCGGAGACGTACGTCGTTCCGACCCTCGTCGCACCCGGTGTCGACGTCAAAAGTGCCACACCGGACGGCGAGTACGAGGTAAAATCTGGCACTTCGATGGCAGCACCACACGTCGCCGGCACGACCGCGCTGATGACCGCCGCCGCCGACGAGACGCCGCCGCCCGAAGACGTCCGTTCCGCACTCGAGTCGACGGCCTGGAAGCCGGCAGACGAACCCGATGAACCGGATATCCGGTACGGTCACGGGGTCGTCGACGCGAAAGCTGCAACCGATCGCGTTGCAGCACAACAGGGCGTCACCGGAACCGTGACCGACGCCACTGGTGATCCGATCGAGGGTGCGACCGTTTCGCTCGAGAGTGGCTTTGAGACGACAACCGACGAACGTGGCGAGTACGTGGTTGCTGGCACCGAAGACGTGATGGCCATTACTGTTGACCGCTTTGGCTACTCGAGCGAGTCGGCGTCGGTAAACGTCACTGGCGAGTACGTTACCCACAACGTTACGCTCGACGAACACGTCGACGTGAGGCCGATCGAGGCCCCACACGGTGCGATCGTGGGCGGCAATACGACGTTCGAGATCGAGACTGCCCACGCAGAGACGCTTACCGCCGACGTCGAGGGCGATCTCGACGATAGTGCGGTCGATCTGTACGTCGATGGCGACGAGATCGACGTCGGTGAACCCTACGAGATGGACGATCCCGACGGGAACGTCGTCGTAGACCTGTGGATTGCTGCCGACGAAGCCGGTAGCTTCTCGCTCGAGTTCGAAGCCGACGGTCTCGGTGAGACGGCCACATACGAGGTGTCCGATCTCGAAATATTCGAAGACACGTACAACGTCGGGGTCGTAGACACACCCGACAACGAGTACGGGTACGCGCTCGCAGCGGAACTCGACGACCTCCTGCCGATCAGATACGACGTCTCGTTTGTCCCGACCGACGAGGTGATGGACAGCATCGACGACTACGATACGTTCGTCGTCCAGAAGTTCGGCGAGGGTCACGACTACGAACTCGCTGCCGAGTTTTTCGAGGCAACTGCCGATCCGAGCACCGGCGTCGTCTATCTCGACCAACTCGACGAGGGAGCCGAGTGGGCCGATAGCCTCCACGAACTGTCTCAGGCGACCGGGACGCCCACTCGAGTCGACGAGCGGTGGAGCCTCGCTACGGACGAATGGGACTCTAGTATGGGCGTCTATCACGTCCGTAACGATCATCCGATCTTCGATGGCGTCGCCGAGGAGGGAGATACCGTCGAACTGTACAGCGCTGTCGGGACGGGTGAGCACGCCTGGTTCGAGGAGTTCAACGGGGAAGTGCTCGCAGACGTCGGCTGGGAAGGCCACGAGCCCCACGGTCAGGGGCTTGCCGTCGACGACCTCCGAAACGACGTTTATGCCGCCTCGATGGGTCGAACCCTGATGTTCGGCGACATATACGGTTACAGCGATGACTCCGACCGAATCCTGGCAAACAGCATCAAGCACGTTTCCGGGGACGCACCGATGTCGATCGCACAGGGACAGCCTGATCGCGTCTCACCGGGAGAATCGATCTCCGTCGAATTCGACGTGGCCGACCTCGATAAAATCGCCGTCGACGTCAACGAAGAGCATACGACGGTCGACGCCGAGAACCTGACGCTGTACATCGACGACACGGTCAACGCGTTCGGCACGTACCGTGGCTACAGCGAACCAGAGACGGGAACTGTCACCGTCGAAGTTGTGCCCGACGAACCGGTCCACGGCACGATCGCACTCGAGCACGATCTCGTCGCCGCCGACGGCGAGCGCCAGTCGGGGAACACCGGCCCAACCGCGATCTACGAGCCGCCGCTTGAAGTCCCCCACGACGTCGAGACGATTCAGGGAGGAATCGACCTCGCAGTGGGTGACGACGAGGTCGTCGTCGACGACGGCGTCTATGAAGAGCAGCTCACGGTTCGTGATGGCGGAATGGACGGCCTCACGGTTCGTGCGGCGGCGAACGCCTCACCGACGCTCGTCTTGCCCGACGAGACCGTCGAACAGTGGATTTACAACATCCAGGTCGACGATCAAGAGCCGGTCGTCTACGTCCGTCGCACTGACGACGTGACGATCTCCGGCTTCGAAATTGATGCCGGCGATGAAGCCGGCGTTATCGCCACACAGGCAGCCAACACGACGTTTTCCGACCTGCACGTGACGAACGCCTCGACGGCGATCTGGTCGGAGTTCGTCGCGGAACACACTACGATCGAAAACAACACGATTACCGACAGCGATAGCGGGGTCTTCGCCCACTGGTCGTCGGATCACAATCACATCGAAGGCAACGACATCTCGGCCGTCGAGACAGGGATCGAAACGGATCACGTGATCTCCGATGTCGACGTGCTCGACAACGAGGTGCGAAACGCCACGACTGGCTACCTGATAGACGGCGGTGGTGGACACACCGACGGTAACGTCGCCGAAAACGTCAGCAGGGGTCTCTGGCTCTCCACGTCGGGTAGCGTCGCGTCGCTCGACGACAACGTGGTCAGGAACGCGGAGACCGGAATTCGTGATGCGTCGGTGAACATGCCTCCGACAGTAACGGGCAACGACATTGAGGCCCGAACCGGTGTCTACGACTCGGGATGGGCGGGACCACCCGGATACCATCTCAACGACTTTTCGGGATCCGACCAGGTCATCGATTCGTCCCAACAGATCGATGCGCAGTTGAACTACGTCGGTGAGCAAACAACCAACGAGTCCATCGTCACCGACGGCGTCGCCTACGAGCCGTACCTGACTGACACGCCAGCGAACGTAAGCGGCTGGGAGACGCCCCAGATCGGTCTCGATCTCTCCCTCGAGGCCGGCGAGACCTACGCCGTCGGAATACCCGGACCGACCGACCAGACCGTCTCGGAGATCGTCGACGACGAAGCCGAGGGTGTTATCTACGGCTTTGACACCGAGACCCAGACGTGGGAACAACGCGGCCCGGACGACGCCGTCGACCCACTCGACGGACTCGTTGTCGTCGCCGAGAGTGACGTCCACCTCAGCATCGAGTTCCGGAGCCCTGACACCCCGGCAAGTCCCGGTCAGGCCGAACTCGAAGAGGGGTGGAACCTCGTTACGCCGCCGAAGTACGGCGAGGCGACGTCGGCTTTCGAGGACGGAACGTTCGAACCCACGCTGCTCCAGTCGCCGTTTGCCAGTCCCGACGGCCAACTCGACGATTCGGAGACCGTCGACGGGCTAGCCACCTTCGACCAGGACGACAGCCCACGTCTCAGTCCGTTCGAGAGCTACTTCGTCTTCGTCGAAGCGGACGGCACGCAACCGACTCGCCTGGCGTCCGACCCGGACGCGAAAGCGCTCTACGAGACGCTCGGTCTCGAAGCGCCGGACTGGTTCGATGCCGATGCCGATGCCGATGCCGAGACCGAGGCGACGACTGTCGAAGACGTCCTCGAGTCGGATCTGGACGACGAACAAACGCGTGCCGCGCTGGTCGAGGTCATTACCAGCGAACTTCACGATGAACTGGATAGCACCGACGAAAGCGTGACGCCCGTCGAGCAACTCACAGCAGTCCAAACATCGGCGGATGACCTGGCTGCCAACGCTCCCGACGAGCATCGCGATGAGGTTTCGAAGGCAGCCGAAACAGCGGTAGAGACGGTCATCAGCGTCGAGTTCGGCTGGAACGTCGCCCACTACGATAACCGCGAGGAGACGATGACGGACAACAGCAGTTCATCCACGCCGAACACTCACGCGACCGGATAGAACGATGACTGGATCGATATCACTGATGAACTCGAGCCACATCCGACGCGCAGTCGTCGCGCTCACGATTGCCGCTACAGTGGTGGCTCTCGGCAGCAGTGGGGTCGCCGTCACGGCAGCCGACGGGCCACCGCCGGCCCCGCTTTCCCTCCACGGGGAGGTCGAGATCGATTCCGAGCCTGCGCCGGCCGGAACGGAAATCGTCGCCTTGGTCGACGGCGACGAGCGCGCCACGATCGTCACCGAGACGAACGGCAGCTACGGCGGCCCAGCTATAGCCGCCGACAAACTCGTCGTCGACGGCGATTCCAGTACCGAGGGAGAGACGGTTTCGTTCCTCGTCAACGGTGACCGGGCCGACCAAACGATCGTCTGGGAACCCGGCGTCGATAGAGAACTCGATCTCTCTGTCGGCGACCCGTCGGCTACCGATGAGACGGCGAGCCCCATCGACTCGCCAGGCGGATCTAGCTCTATCGGTTCGCCAGACGGTGCCAGTGAGTCGAGGAACACCACCGATCCGTCCGACGGAGCCGGTGAACTGGAAAACGCCACCGATCCGTCCGACGGAGCCGACGAACTGGAAAACGCCACCGATTCGTCCGACGGAGCCAGCGACCGGAAGACGAGTGCTGACTCGAGTACGGACCGAACGGACGACAGTGACGACGGGATGCCCGGCTTCACAGCTGTCAGTGCGCTCGTCGCTTTCGCTGCAGTCGCTGTGGTGTTCCGAGTGGGGACGGCTGATATACTGTCGGACAGCAGGCAGTGAGCCGTCGGTCGCGACGTCGCGGCCCTCACCTGCGGGAACGTCCACAGTAGCGCGACCGACCGTCTCGACCGCGGGCGAGGTGGTGCCGAGCTGGACGACCACGTTGACGTCGTTTCCATCCGACCGAACCTCGGTACTACTTTCCCGTCCCGTTCCCAATCGCTGGGTATGAACCACGACAACTCACGCGATCTGTACGACCGTGCACTCTCGGTGATGCCCGGCGGGGTCAACTCGGCGGTGCGTGCGGCGATCGAACCCTATCCCTTCTTCGTCCAGAACGGCGACGCCGGACACGTCGTCGACGCCGACGGCAACCGCTACATCGACTGGGTGATGGGACTTGGCCCCCTCCTGTTGGGTCACGATCTTCCCGAACGCGTCCAGGCCGGCATCCAGCAAAACGCAAGCGAGGGGCCGATGTACGGCACCCCGACCGAGATCGAGGTCGACCTCGCGGAGTTCGTCGTCCGTCACGTCCCGAGCGTCGAGAAGATCCGCTTCGTCAACTCTGGGACCGAAGCCACGACCTCGGCGGTTCGACTGGCTCGCGGCTACACCGGCCGGAACAAGGTCGTCGTGATGCAGGGCGGCTACCACGGCGCCCAGGAGTCGACGCTGGTCGAGGGCGACGCCGAGAATCCCGCACCTTCCTCGGCGGGTATTCCACAGTCGTTTTCCGAACATACGCTTCCGGTCCCGTTCAACGACGAGGATGCCGTTCGCGAGGTGTTCGAGGAACACGGTGACGACATCGCGGCCGTCCTCACCGAACCCATCCTGGGTAACTACGGCATCGTCCATCCCGACGACGGCTACCACGAGTTCCTGCGGGAGATCACCGAGGAACACGGCTCACTGCTGATCTTCGACGAAGTGATCACCGGCTTCCGCGTCGGCGGACTGGGCTGTGCCCAAAGCGAGTTCGGCGTCACACCCGATCTGACGACGTTCGGCAAGATCATCGGCGGCGGCTTCCCCGTCGGCGCCATCGGCGGTCGTGCCGAAATCATCGAGGGGTTCGCCCCCTCCGGTCCCGTCTTCCAGGCCGGCACCTTCTCCGGCCACCCCGTCACGATGGCCGCCGGCCTCGAGACCCTGAAATTCGCCGCGGAAAACGACGTCTACGACCACGTCAACGGACTGGGCGAGCAGCTCCGGGACGGCCTCTCCGATATCGTCGCCGACCAGGCCCCGCAGTACACCGTCGCCGGCACCGACAGCATGTTCAAGGTGATCTTCACCCGCGACGGCGAGGCACCGAGAAACAGCGCCGACGTGAAAAACGCCGAGACTGACCGCTGGCGGCGGATCTTCTGGGGCCAGATGAAAGAGCAAGGCGTGTTCCTTTCACAGAACCAGTTCGAGTGTCAGTTCGTCAGCTACGGCCACACCGAAGACGACGTCGAAGAGACCCTCGAAGCGTACAAACACGCGCTGTGACCGTCGTTGCGACGGCGACCGCCCGCGGTAGTGACCCGCTCTCGAGATGACGACACAGGGCGACGAGATCGACTGGGCGCGGCTCGTCGAGCGGCTGCTGTATCTGGTTCCGCCGGTGGTCGGCGTCGGATTCGTCGGCGTGTTACAGGACACCGAGCCGGGAATCCCCGGGTTGGGACTCGGCCTCTTTCTCATCGGTGCCTTCGGGTACACGGCCCTGACACTGGGGTTGCTCGTGGCGATCTTCTTCGACGCGCGACGGGTCCGCCGGCGTCCGAAAGCGAGCGGAAACTGGGACCCCAACCCCTGGCTCAATGCGGCTGTCACGCTCGTGTCCGCCCCGCTTGCCGGTGTCGTCTACCTCGCGCGACGACACAGACGCTTCGGGACGCCGCCGGGCTGGTCGGACTGGTGGCTCGTGATCGCGGTCTCACTTGCGACGACGCTGTTCGGTGGCGCAATCGCGGTGATCGGGCTCGTCTTGACGATTCCAGGGCTGCTCGTGGCCGGCGTCGGTCTCGCCGGCGCGATCGCATTCGGTGCGTTTCCGATCGCGATCCACCAGGACGCGGCCTACGTCTGTACGTACGGTAATTCGTGGCGACCGAATCCCGGCGTCTACCTCGGGATCGCGTTCTTGAGCCTCTCGATACCGCCGCTGCAGCCGATCGTCGCGGGCTACTATCTCGCCCGCAGACACAAGGCGGTCGGAACGCCGTGACCACGAGCAGGTGTGCGATGTCCGATCGCACGAACTGGAACGCGTATCCGAACCGACGGGTCGTCGAGTGCAGGCTGTAGCTCTTTTCACCCGCTGGCGGTAGAGACCCGCGATGAGTCACATCGACGACACCGCCGACGAGGTCAGATCACTCGAGGTCGGGGCCGTCAGCCAACTGTTCGACGAGACGACGTTCCCGATGACGACCGCGGAGGTGCTCTCGGAGTTCGCCGACGTCGAGATCAGCTATCCGCGTCGATCGGAGCCGTTACGGGCGGTTCTCGAGACGTCCGGCCACGAGACCTACGAGACCCAGGACGAACTCGAGCTGGCGATCTTGAACGGTGTCCGCCGAGACGCCGTCGGACGACCGCGGTACAGCGACCGCGGGGACAGCCCCCACGAAACCGACGAGCACACGCGGATGCAACAATCGTTCTAAGTGGCAGTCGTATATGAGCACCACAACGACCACCGTACGCGACGCGCTCGTGGCCCAGTTAGAGCGATTGTACTACATCGAGCGAACGCTCCAGTCGGCACTCGAGACCCTCTCGACCGACGTCGAGATCGAAACGTTAGACGACGTCCGCACGCTGGAGTGTCGCGAACAGCTCCAGTACACGATCGATACTCACCGTGAGGAGACCGAGACCCACCTCGAGCGGATCGAGCGCGCGTTCGACGCTCTCGGCGAGGCTCCCGACGGTCGCCGCGTCCCCGTCCTCGACGGACTGATCGACGACAAGGAGCGATTCAACAACGTCGTTCTGGACGACGCGCTCCGCCCGTTGTACTACATGGAGACTGTCCTGCAACTCGAGGCGATCGAGTGTACCGTCTACGAGCGGACGATTGCCATCGCGGAACGGCTCGCAGACGACGACACTACAGCCGTCGCTTCCGACACCGGAAAAACGGTCCTCGATGCGCTCAGGGACAACTACGACGACGAGCGACAGGTCCGGACGGATCTCGAGGAGTTGACCGAAAGCGACGCCATCGAGACGCTGCTGGCCTCGAGTCCGGTCGACGACGCCTCGCGGGAGTCGCTCGATCGGGCCTGGCGTGAGGATCTCGAGCCATGAACGTCGAAACTCTCGAAGACCTGTTCGGCGATCGACTCCAGCATGCCTACTACGCCGAACGCACCCACGGCAAACTCCTCTCGGAGATGGCATCGGACGCGCCGACCGCCGAGCTTCGGGACCGACTCGCTGCCCACCGCGAGGAGACCGACCAGCAGATCGACCGTCTCGAGGACGTCTTCGAGGCGCTCGAGCGGCGTCCGCGAGCGAGCCGGAGCCGAGCGGTCGACGGACTGATCGAGTCGTGGCGCCAACACACCCAGGCGACGGACGAGCCGGCCGTCCCCGGCGCCCTCGAGATCGCGCTCATGGCGGAGCGACTCGAGATCAGGACCTACGAATCGTTGTTGACTCTTGCCGGTCGTCTCGCCTACGCCGACGACGTCGTCGAACCGCTCGAGACGACACTCGCCGAGGAACGGGACACGCTCGACGATCTCGAAGCGCTCGAGACGGAACTGTCGGTCCTCGAGACAATCGCAGTCGACGAGCGGTGATCGGCAGCGCCGCCGATACGAGCGCGACCCGGTCTGTGCCGCCTGACTCCGAATCGGACCGAACACCGGTCGAACCGCGGCAAGCGGCTGCAGGCACTGTCACTTCAACGAAACCCGTCTAACGATACGTATCGGGCCGCGACGGCGACGTCCGAGGCGAGCGATTCCGCTCGGTCGACGGACGCGTCGTCGTCGAATCATCTCATCGATAGCACAGCGCGCAGCGCTCTCTCTCGAGTATGAAAACGAGCATCGAAGTCGAGTACTGGGTGATCGATACCGACGGCGAGTTGACGGAGCCGGGTCCGTTGGCGGACGTCTCCGACCGAACCGAACGCGAGTTCGTCGAACCGCTGTTCGAGTTGAAAACGCCGCCGTGTGAGACGATCGACGAACTCCGAACGACGTTCGTCGAACAGCTGGCGGACGTCCTCTCGACGGCAGCCGACACGGACAGGCGACTCGTTCCGCTCGGGACACCGATCAACTGCGAGTCGATCGATCGTCGGCCCGGCGAGCGCGGCCGTATCCAGAAGGCGGTCGTCGGCGAGAACTTCGACTACACGAAGTACTGTGCCGGCACCCACATCCACATCGAGAAGCGAAACGTCGTCGACCAACTCAACACGCTGATTGCCCTCGACTCGGCGCTTGCACTGGTCAACTCTTCGCCGTACCTCGACGGCGAGCGACTCGCCAACAGCGCCCGAGCGTACTGTTATCGGAAGAAGGGCTACGAAGAGTTCCCGAAACACGGACAGCTCTGGCGCTACGTCGACACCGTCGGCGAGTGGCGTCGCCGTCTCGAGAACCGTTACGACGAGTTCAAGACGGCCGCCCTCGAGGCAGGGATCGACGAGGACGCGGTCGAAGCGCAGTTCTCGCCCGACGACGTCGTCTGGACGCCGATTCGACTGCGCGAGGCGATGCCGACCGTCGAGTGGCGGTCGCCCGACGCGGCCCTGCCGAGCCAACTGCTCCGGCTGACGGCCGAACTCGAGACGGTGATGGAAGGCGTCCACCACACCAACGTCGAGATCGAACGCGACAGCGATCCCAGCGACGCTGGCCACGTAACGGGCGACGGCGTCAGACTCCCGGCGTTCGAGACGGCCTGTGAGTTCGCCGAGACAGCGATGCACGACGGCCTCGAGGACGGCGACCTCGTCCGATATCTCGACCGGATGGGCTTTTCCGTCGAGGACTACCACCCCATCGCGACGCGAATCGACGGTCGCCAGTACGTGACGAAAGCCGACGCGCGGGACCTCCGACTCGAGTATGCGAGCCGTCTCGAGGAGGACGTCGACGAACTGAGCGACTGATACGGACGTCAGACGAAGCCGACGATGAAGGCAACTCCCATCCCGATCAGTACGACGCCCGTGATCGCCGGCAGGTAGGGCGTGAACCGTTCGATCCGTTCGCGGTGGTGTTCGTAACCCGCGATCAACAGCAGCGTCGGGAGAACGATCGCGACGATGACCGCAAGCGAGTATATCAACATCAACTCGAGACAGAGCCCCGTCCCGGCACCGGTACAGATCGCCAGGATCTGTACGGGTTCCTCGTGGGCGAACCCAAGCAGCAGGGCCGTCGTCCCGAGTGCGGCCAGTCCGCGCTCGGCGTGTTCTTCGCGTAGGTGCTGATGGCCGCCCCCGAAGGGAAGCGCGCGGCGGATGCGTCCGAGGACACCACCGTCGTGATCGTGGTCGTGGTCGTGGCCATGATCGTGATCGTGACTGTGGCCATGATCATGATCGTGATCGTGGCCGTGGCTATGGCTGTGATCGTGGTCCGTGTTCGAACCACCGTCAGTGTGGTGGGCGTGTGACCCGTCCTGTCCGCGTTCGGAGTCGGACGTCTGTTCGTGTCCGTGGTCGTGGTCCTCTAACCCGTGTCCGTGGCCGCCGTTGCGGTACTCGTGGATCCCCAGCAGGATCAACAGCGTTCCGGCGACGTAGCCGAGCCACGGCCCCTCGGCGAAGTCGGCGAACGCGCTGAACCAGAAGTACGCCAGCACGAGTGCGACGCTGCTGACGAGGTGGCCGACGCCGAGGATTAGCGCTGCGAGGAAACCGTAGAGCCACCGCCGCTGCTTGTTGAGCGCGTACGTCGCCGCGATCGGCCAGCCGTGATCTGGGAGGACGCCGTGGATAAATCCGATCGCAACGACGCCGAGAACGACGCCGAGTTCCATATCAGAATATCAGGCTCTCGCGGGGTATACAGGTTGTTATGACCGGACTCGGGTAACTGTAATACGGCTGCTAACGATTGATAACCCCTTCGAGAAAAATACTAACTCGACCGCGTCCTCAGTTTCCGTCGTCGTACTCGTACTCCGTTTCGGGGTCCTCGACACCCTCGGTTCGAGAGCCGACCCACGCGCCGAGCGAGAGGCCGTAAACGAGGTGTCCGGCGTGGAACAGCGCGAGTTCGTCGGCCTCGAGGCGGATATCGAGCAGTTCCTTCAGCATGATCTGGGAGCCAAACGCCGAGAGCGCCATTCCGTAGACCGACCCCCAGACGAGCCCGCGTTGCTCGGGTTCGATCGACCGCTCGGCGTCTTGTAACGCAAAGAGGGCACCGAAGATCGCTCCGGCCTGAATCCCGTAGACGAAGTGCAAAACGAGCCCGGCGATCGGATGGTCCTCGGGGTCGCCGCCGGAGACGTACTGCGAGTAGAAGTTCGCCGACGGCGGCAGCGACCGCAAGATCGGGAGCCGGAACGCCGTCATAATAATTGTCGCGACGAACCCTGCCTGCAGGCCGCGGACGGCGGCGTAAAACGCGTGTTCCCCTCGTGACTGTTCGGCCATCGATTCGGGACCTTCCCGGGCGTCGCTCGTCGAACGCAGCTGTTGGAGTCGGTCGGAGACAGACATCGGTTTCGTGATAGCTACCACGAACGGAAACTTAACGGCCCGGCGTGCAGTGGACGGGTCGCGAAGCCACACGCGGGAGGCGAGAGGCCAGCATTCGAGTCCCGCCGACAACGCGTTTTTGCCCGTCGGACGCGAACGACGGGCCATGACAACGGTCGAGGCGAAACTCGAGGCGGCCCGCGAGGACCTCGCGAACCGCGACGGCGTACTCGTCGCCTTCTCCGGCGGAGTCGACTCGAGCGTCGTCGCCGCACTCGCCTCCGACGCCGTCGGCGAGGACGCGGTTGCCTGTACCGCAAAGAGCGAGACCCTCCCCGCGGCCGAACTCGAGGACGCCAGACGGGTCGCCGACGAGATCGGTATCCGCCACGAGATCGTCTCGTTTTCCGAACTCGAGAGCGACGACTTCGTCGAGAACGACGACGACCGTTGCTACCATTGCCGGACGATGCGACTCGGCGAGATGCTCGAGACGGCCCGCGAGTTCGGGATCGAGACGGTCTGTGACGGCACCAACGCCGACGATCCTGGCGCGGGCCACCGCCCCGGATTGCAGGCCGTCGAGGAACTCGAGATCCATTCACCACTTCTGGCCCACGACATTACGAAAGCCGAGGTTCGTGAGATCGCCGACCGCTACGATCTCTCGGTCGCGGACAAGCCCTCGATGGCCTGTCTCTCCTCGCGCATTCCGACCGGCCTCGAGGTCACCGACGAACGCTTGACACGCATCGAGCGAGCCGAAGCGTTGCTCCGCCAGTGGGGGTTCGATCAGTTTCGCGTCCGCGACCACGACGGCCTCGCGCGCATCGAGGTCGCCAGTCACGAACTCGAGCGTGCACTCGAACTCGAGTTCGCCGAGACCGTTCGCGAAGCGTTCTCTCAGCTGGGATTCGACCACGTCACGCTCGACCTCCATGGCTACCGAACCGGCAGCGTCAGTCCCGAGAGTGACGAAGCCGACACAGCCGGTGAACCGCTCGTCGAGGACGTCTTCACTGGAGAGTCGATCGACGGCTGAGACGGACAGCGGTCCATGCGAGATCACGTTCGGGATCGAACAACAGCTCGAGCGTATTCGTGGCCGATTTCGACGGTCAGTCCGCTGCCAGGTTGACATAGGGTTGTTATTTCTCAGTTATTCCAACGCTCATACAAATCAGCTCCTTCTCGCGGAGATCGAATTCACTGATGGAGGATTTTTCGACTAGTGTCCGGTAATATTGCACAATTCGATACGCACGTAGCAATAGCCTCGGTATGGGTGGATAATGGACGCCGACGTGCCGTCAGCGTGGAACACAGCAGAGAGTCGGACCTACACACCAGCACACACCGATCGGGAGATGCAGTATCGGACGTACCGCCACGAGTCGGGCGACCTACGGCTGAAAGTCGCTCCGGCGTCGCTCGACGGCGAGGACCATCCCGGTTACGCGCTGACCGCGACGACCTATCCCGGCCTCGAGCTCTCGGAGACGGTCCAGGTCAGGACCGTACTCACGTTCGAACGCTGTGATCGCATCGCCCGCCAGTTCATGGACCTCTTTTCGGCCAGCTACGACGGCCCCGGCTCGCTCGAGGACGCACTCGACTACGCCCACCAGCGGACCCGGGAGTTCCGATAGCTGCCGCGACGTGGTCACGGATCCGTGCGGATTTCGAACCGCGCCCCGCCACGTCTGCTTTCGGTGACGGAGACCGACCAGCCGTGACCGGCCGCGATTCGCTGTACCGTCGCGAGCCCGAGGCCGGTCCCGTCTTCGGTCGTCGTGTATCCGACCGAGAGCACGCGGTCGCGATCCGCGGGCGGAATTCCAGGCCCGTCGTCTTCGACGTAGAACCCGTCAGCATCCTCGAGGGCGCCGACCCGGATCGAGACGGTGGCATCGCCATCGGCGATCGCGTTCGTCCCATCGGACTCGATACGATCCGTCGAGGCGTGTTCGACCGCATTACGGAAGAGGTTCTCGAGAAGTTGCCGAAGCCGGCTCCGGTCGGCCGAGAGGGTGACGTCGTCGACGTCGATGTCGATCGTCGCCGATTCGCCGTCGATCATCCGCCACGCGTCGGTGACGACGGCCCGAAGAGTCACCTGCTCGGTCTCCTCGATCGTCTGGCCGGCCCTGGCGAGTGCCAGAATATCGGTGATCAACGTCTCCATTCGCTCGAGCGCGTCCTCGATTTCAGCGAGCGATCGGTCGTCGCCCTCGCTGTCGGCTCTCGCCTGCTCGAGATAGCCCTGTGCGATCGTCAGTGGATTCCGAAGATCGTGAGAGACGATACTCGCGAACTCGTCGAGGCGTTCGTTCTGGGCCTCGAGCTCCTGTCGCTTGGCTCGCAGCTGCTGTTCGCGTTCGGCTCGGTCGAGCACCGCACTCGAGGCAGTCGCGAGCAACCGGGCAGCCGAGACGTCGGTTTCGTCGAACGCGTTGGGCTCGGTCGAACCGATGTTGAGGACGCCGTGTGAGCCAAGCGGAAGGATCAGCTCGCTCCGAACGATCGTCTTCGGGTTGTATCGGTCGGGATGATCGTGCAGATCGGCGTAGATCCGTGGTTCGCCCTCGGTAAACACTTTCCAGGAGAGGCTCTGTCCCGGTTCGTAGGTCGGTGGCTCCTCGAACAGCCCCTTTCCGGCATCGCTGACTGCAATCGGCTCGAGGACGTCTTCGGTGTCGTCGTACAGCCAGGCACCGGCAAACGGCATGTCGAGTTCGGACGCGGCGAGTCGAACGGTCAGCTCACAGACGTCGTCTCTGTCCGTGGCGTCGACGAACTCGGCCGTCGCTCGCTGTAGCGATTCGATGCGATCGGTTCGTCGCTGGATCCGGACGTCGTACAGGCCGACGAGAATGCCACCGAGGACGCCGCCGGTCATAGCCGTGGCCAGCTGAAAGAGGGCGTCGTCCGGGAGGTGGCCGGCGAGATACTGGTGGACGCCGATCGTGCCGATGAGGACGCCCATACCGACACCACCGAGGAGCGCCCACTGTACCAGACGGGGCGCATACTCTGTCGAAACGTCACGCTGGACCGTCCAGTAGCCCGCGTAGACGATCAGCAACGAGAGCACCAGGGGCACGACGGCACCCACGACGGTCGCGAGCAGTGGCTTGTCGTGAACGACGATATGGACGCCGTGGACGGTCGCCAGCAGGAGTCCGATGCTGGCTAACACCCCGGCTACCCGACGCGTCGACGACAAATACGTTCGAAGCCACGTCACGGGTATCGAGGAATACTCGGTGCCGGACACGGCTGGTTACTCGGCCCTCTGGCGGTCCGTCAGCCGGGCGTTTGCGGCCAGGGCGCGGTGTGTATCGAGACGTTCCGTTTCGTCAGCCCCCTCGAGGAGCGAGACGTCCCGTTCCGTCGCTTCCAGCCGGTGGGGAGTCTCAGAGCCGTGCATACGTACTCATCGGTTCGTTATACATGAACTCGTAACGTGAATATTCAATTGTTGGGAATAATCGGTTCGGTCGAAGATCTGTAAGACCGGCCCCGTCGACGCTTTGTACGGACTGCTGTCCCGCTGCCCCGCCGATTGCCGACCCGTGCTGGCGATCGGCGGTAATTGACTACAGGAGACCGTATGAAAGCAGGGAGAGCATCCCTCAAGCCAGGACGTTCAGTTCAGGGAAGACGAAAAACAGCGTCCAGACCCCAATCAGCATCGCGAGATACGGCAACGCCTCGTAGGTTACCTCCATGTAGTCGATGTCGGTGATACCACTGATGATGTAGAGGTTGAGTCCGTACGGTGGCGTGATGAAGCCGATGGCGTCGCTGATGATGAAGATGATAGCCCACGTGATCGGATCGAGGCCGAGTTCCATCGCTGCTGGCGTCAGCAACGGGACTGTCAGTGCGATGTTCGGAACCGACGCTAGCACTGATCCGGTCGCCAGCATGATGAGCATCATCGCGAGGACGACGAGCCACGGCGATCCAAGCGAGAGGATGGCCTCGCTGACGGCCTCCTGAATCCCGAGAAACGAGAGGTTCTGTTGAATCGCGACCGCGACGACGATGATCGGGAGGATGACGCCGATCAGCAACAGCGACGTGAAACAGGCGCTAACGACCTGCTCGAGGCGAGTAATCTTCCCAAGCGCGACCGAGAGCACCAAGATGTAGAAGACGGCGACGGCCGCGGCTTCCGAGGGAGTGAAGAGACCGATGTAGATCCCGCCCAACAGGATGACGATCGTTCCGAGACCGACCTTCGCCTGCCAGGCCGTCTCGAGGACGCGCCGGGGCTGAAACTGGAAGTTCGAGCTATCCATCCCGTACTCGTGGCGCCGAGAGAGTGCGGTGTTGACGACGACCAGGCCGATGAGGATCGCGATGCCCGGAACGATCCCGGCGATGAACAGGTCGGGGACCGAGAGACCGTACATCACGCCGTAGACGATCAACAGGACACTCGGCGGGAGCACCGTTCCGACGATACCACCGGAAGCGATCGTCGCTGCGGCGTAGTCGTCGTCGTATCCCTCCTCGTCCATGATGGGATGAAGCGCCTTTCCGACCGAGGCGGTCGTCGCCGCGTTCGAGCCCGTAATCGCCGAGAAGACCGCCGAGCAGCCGATCGAAGTGTTCCCGGTGCTGCCCGGGAGCCAGCCGATACAGGCCCGCGAGAACTCGATGATCTCCTCTGAAATTCGTGCCCGATTGATCAGGTCGCCGACGAGCACGAACAGCGGAATCGCGACGTACGTGAAACTCTCGAGTTCGCTGAACGCGAGGACGCTGACGTTGCTCGCCGGGAACCCCGGGACGATCGTGTGGAAACCGATCGCCCACAGGCCGAAGACCAGAAAGATCTGCACGCCGCCGAGAAACAACAGGAGACAAAGGACCGTCAACGCGATCAGCGCCAGTTCCATGCTCACCGCGATCATCGGCTCTCACCTCCCGTATCGGCGGCGGGCGCGCTGGTAGCGTCGGCGGCGGCATCGGAGCCGTCAGTGTCAGCGGTAAACGACCGTTCCTCGAGGTCGATCGAAGCATCCGGCGAGATCGACTCGCCGCCGCGGTACCGACGGGTCACGTGAACGATCTCCTGGAGCACGCGCAGGAGGATCAGCGCCGTTCCGACGGGGACGGCGAGATAGAACAGCGTGTCGGGGATCGACGTCCCGACGACGATGCGACCGGCCTCGGCGGAGCGTTCGAGTTCGGGCAGCGAGTACCGGAAGATCGTTCCGACGACGACGAACCACAGCAGCCACTCGACCCAGTACATGACGTAGTTACGCCGGGCCGACCATCGCTCCCGAAGCAGCGTAAATCGCAGGTGCGAAGAGTGACGGACCGCAAAGGCCGCGCTCAGCCAGGTGATCCAGATGAACAGCCCCTCGATGACTTCGAGTCCCCAGACGAACTGGGTTCCCCGGAGAGTCCGGTTTAGAACGTCGACGAAGACGAGAACGGTAACGATCGCGAGCAAGACGAGCGCGATGTAGCCCTCGAAGTAGCGCTCGAGACTGGTCCCCAGGTCGTCCTCGCGGGCTCGTGTCAGGAACCGCTCGACGACGGATGCGTTAGATTCGGTCAAGGTACTCACCCCACCAGGCGTCGACGGTCACGTCCGCAGCCGAATCCGGAACGGCTGGTTCACGGGCGATTCCGTGAACGTACTCGTAGAAGTCGTCGACCGGCAGGTCCATCGCCTCGACGCGGCTGCGTTCGGTCTCGTAGAGGTCGGGGTTCTCCATCGGATCGACGCGTTCGCGCCAGGCCTCGAGTTCGTCGTCGTCGAGGACGTTGACGGTGATGTCGGCCGCCGCGTAGGCGGTGCCTTCCGGCGGATCCGTGTGTCCGATTCGGTCGTCGATCACCTCGTCGGCCTGTTGGATCGCCTCCTCGGTCAGTTCGCGGGTGACGTCGGCGATCAGTTCGCGGTGGCCATCAGGGAGGCTCCGCAGCCAGTCGGTGTTGGCCCACATCACTCCCTGTCCGGACATGAACTCGACGAGCGTGACCTGATCCATCACGGCGTCCATGCCGCCGGCGATACCGACGCCGGACCACGTCTCGAGGCCGTGGACGACGCCCGTGTCCATTCCCTGGACGGTGTCCCCCCAGGAGAGTTCGGGCGGCGTCGCCCCCCACTCCTCGAGGGCGACTTTCGGTGGTCGCGAGGCGGTGCGGCGGATCCGGATCTCCTCGAGGTCGTCGGGCGTGCGAACGCGACCGCCGGCGATCTCGGTCGCATCCGACGAGAGCAGAAGGTTTCGGAGTTCCGGCGTCCACGCGTAAAACGGGACGATTCCGTACTGCCGTGCAAACGGGACCCAGTACTGGTCCCAGATTCGCTCGTCGAACAGGGTATACGCCAGGGACGCTCGGCTCGGGAACGTGTAGGGAAGCAGCCAGATGTTGTTCTCCGGCCAGAAGTTCGTTCCGTTGCCGATCGAGCCGTATCCGGCCTCGATTATTTGCCGCCCGGCTTTCCCGCCGCAGGTGGTACTGTTACAGATCTGATCCTCGCCGAGCAGTTGCATCTGAATCTCGCCGCCGGATCGTGCCTCGAGTTCCTCGCTGATCGCCCAGCCGGGCGAGGGCGAGACGCAGTCGAGACAATGGCCGCCGACGTTGGCGAACGTTCCAGCGGTGAACTCGGTGGTGTCGCCGCTTTCGTCGCCAGTCGTCAGCGCGATGCAGCCAGCACTCGTTCCAGTGGCTGTGAGTGTGCCAATCGAGCCAAGGTATGCTCGCCGCGTCGGGCTCCGCTGCGTCCCGTCGGAGTCGGTCGATCGTCGAACAGTGCCGTCGCTATCGTTGTTGTCGTCGGTTACACGAATCACGTATACTGTCGTAACTCGTCTTGGGAAGTTGGTCAACTAACACGACCGGATCGGTCGAGTGTGCCGTTTAATAACAACAACGGCCAATTTATATCAGGAGACGGAAAACGGCTGTGGTTATCGACCGAACCTGTTCGGGACGAACTCCCCGAGTCGATCGAAAACTGACTGCTGTCCGGTAGTATTACTGACTCACCAGCGATAGGGTTCGCGGGGCTGAAATCGGATCCGGGATGATCAGCGTCTCACTCCCGTCCGACCCACTTCAGGACGGCCAGTGTCCCCTCGAACAGCAGGATCATCGTGATCGCGACGAGGATGGGCGCCATCATGGTCGGGTCCATCGTGAACATAAAGGAGAGCCCCGCGAAGGCCGCCCAGAAGTACAGCCGTTTCTGGGCCAGCCAGCGGCGGGTCGTCACACCCATCATGATCGCGAGCATGATAAACAGCGGAATCTGGAAGACGATCGCGAGGAAGCCGGTCAGCGTGATGATCAGGTCGAACGTCTCACCGAGGGCGTACGCGATGTCTGCACTCCCCTCCGCGTAGAACGTGAAGTACTGGAACAACACCGGCAACACGAGCGCGTAGGAGAACAACATCCCGAGCGCGGCGAGGACGACGCTCGTCGGCACCGCCGCGAGGTAGTACTTGCGCTCGTGGGGGTAGAGCCCGGGTTTCATGAACCGGTAACACTGGTAGACGAACATCGGCAAGGCGACCATGATCCCCAGCAGCGCCGAGAGCTTGATCCGGGTCAGCCACAGCTCGAGTGGGTGATAGACGTGTGGCGGCGGGACCTCGTCGACCGTGTAGGGGAAGACATCGTGCCAGATGAGATCGATCGCCTGCGAGGCCCACAGCAAGCCGATCGCCGTCCCGGTCGCGCCAAAGAGAAGGACGATCGCGAACCGGAGGACCATCTCCTCGATGTGATCGGCAAGCGGCATCTCCTCGTCGTCCGGCGGCGTCGAGATCCCGCCGACATCGTCGTCCGGATCGGGATAGGCGGGGTCACCGCCGTGGTCGGTGTGGTCCCCGACGACGCCTTCGCCGTCGGTCTCGACCGGCGGCTCCTCGTCGTCACGCCCGCCGTCGGTCGCGACCGGCGATTCGGCGTCGATGTCACTCCTGCCGTCGTCGGGCGACGATCGTCCCTCGGCTGGCTCCTGTGGGTTGCCAACGTTCTCGATGGAATCCTCGGCGTCCCCACGGTCCACCGGCTCGTCCGACATCTATGGAGTTATAGAAAGGCCCCCGGTTATAGGCCTTTTTCTTACGCGCACTGTTCGAAAGGGACAAGGTCGGGAAAGGGGCCGTTTCCGTTGCAGCACTCGAAAGGTTGATAACTGGATGTCAGTTAGCCACAGACAGTAAATGAGTTCTGCCGTCGACGAGGATACGGCCAAAGCCATCAATACCGGTCGTGAGACGATCGGGGCGATGCTCTCGAGTGTGCAGACGCATCTTCAGAAGGTGTTTATCGTCTTCGTTATCGGCTTCATCGGGTCGTTTTACGCCCTTCGAGTCTGGATCTGGGACTTCCTCGAGGCGACGGCGAAAGCCGAGATGAGCCAGGAGGTCGCCCAGGCGACCGATATCATTACCCGGACGCCGTTCGAGGTCATCCTCTTGCAGGCGAAGATCGGGATGTTCGTCGGGATCATCGTCGCGATTCCGGCGTTGTTGTACTTCTCGCGGGACGCGTTGCGCCGACGCGGCGTCCAGTCGGCGGTTCCAGTCTCGAGGAGGTATCTGGCCGGATTCGTGGCCGTCTCGATCACGCTGTTTTGGATCGGCGTCTTCTACGCCTACGGGATCTTCTTCCCCTACGCCTTCGACTTCCTCGGGGCCGTCGCACACGACGCCGGTGTCAACCCGAGTTGGGGTATCACCGAGTTCACCGAGTTCATCGCCTTACTGACGATCTCGTTCGGTCTCGCCGCACAACTGCCGCTTTTCATGAGCGTCCTCTCCTACACCGAGATCGTCTCCTACGAGACGTTCCGGGACAAGTGGCGCCACGCGATCGTCGCGATCACGGTGTTCGGAGCGATGTTCTCGCCACCGGACCCGTTTACCTTGATCATGTGGGCGCTGCCGCTCGTGGCTCTCTACGTGTTCAGTCTCGGTCTCGCGAAGGTCGTCGCCAACATCCGTCGGCGCGGCGCGGCCGAACTCGACACGGGGACCGGGCTCATGAAACGACGGCTTCTCCAGTTTACCGGCGGACTGGCTGCCGTCGCCCTCCTGACGGCCGCCTTCGTCAGCCAGGACGGCTTCGATACCTTAGACGAGGCGGTCTATCCGCTGCTTCCCAGCGGCTACCGACCCGACGGGACCTTCGGCCTCGAGTCGATCGCGGCCGAATACGGCCTGCTGGGTGACGCCGCTGTCGGCGTCATCGTCGGTCTCACCGTCGGCTTCCTCGTCCTCGTCGTCTACACGATCAGAGTGCTTCAGGCGCCGGTCTACCCGCGTGAGGGCGATATCCGGAGCGCCGAGGACCCCGACGACGTCGATTTCGACACGCTGGCGGCCGAGGATATCTCCGAGGTGCCCGCCCAGGTCTTCCTCGCGATGGAGGAAGACGACGCCCTCGAGTACTCCCGGCAGGCGATGTACGACGACGATCGGGAGAAGGCCGAAGCGATCCTCGACCGATTCGACACGCTCCAGGAGCAAGCCGAGGAGGACGGCGACGGCGGGTCGGCCAGTACTGGCGGCTCGGGCACCGCGGCGGCTGCCGACGACGAAGACGAGAGCGTCTTTACGAGCACCGCCGCCGGCATGCTCGATCCGTTCACCGAAGACGAGACGACCGAGGACGACATCGGTGGCTACGCCTACGACCTCGCCTTTATCGTCGACAGCCTCACCTCGAAGACGATCTACATCGTCGGCGTCTTCATGGCCGTCCTCGGTGGCTCGTTCCTGGCGCTGTACCAGGGTGGGTTCGGCGTCATCCTCGCACAGTTCGTCGACCGCGTCCCGCCGGAGGTCCTAGACGAGGTCACCGAAGAGGGTGCCCAGACCGAGGAGGTGACGACGGAACTGATCGGCGAACTCGGGCTCGTCATCGCCTTACACCCCGTCGAGGTACTGATCTTCATGGTGAAGGTGAGTACGATCCTCGCGTTCATCGCCGTCCTGCCACTGATCGGTTACTGGGCGTGGCCGGCAGCCCGCGAGCGGGGACTGGTTCGGGGCGACCCGCGCGTGTTCCTCGTCTGGGGTGGCGCGTTGTTCGTCGGCTTCGGACTCGGCCTGTTCCTCGGGTTCTACTGGATCGCGCCCGCGGTCATCTCGTATCTCATCACCGACGCCGTCCAGAACGGGATGGCGGTCACCTACCGGATCAACAGCTTCTCGTGGCTCGTGATCTACACGACCTTAGGCGTCGGATTCCTCTTTAACATCGTCGTGACGATGGCGCTGTTCCACCTCGGCGGCATCGTCAGCTACCGGTCGATGCTCGAGCGCTGGCGGCCGGTCGTCGTCGGAATCTTCACCGTCGCTGCCTTCGCCAGCCCGAAGGGTATCCTGACGATGTTGCTACTGGCGACGCCGATCGCGCTAACCTACGTACTCGGACTGGCCGTCCTCTACGTGCTCACCGGCGGCGGTCGGCTGTTCGGCGGCGGCGGTGGTGGTCGGACGGATCCCGAACCAGAGGCTGCCGCCGAGTAGACGACGGCGATTCCCCGACGGGTCACTGACTGCTGTCCGGTAGTATAAGGGAGGCGCCTGCAAACGACCACGTAGACTGATGCCAAAGATCAGCGTCGAAATCCCCCAGGAACTGCTCGACGATTTAGACGATCACGTGGGCGACGACGGCAAGTTCGTCAACCGAAGTGACGCGATCCGCGCCTCGATTCGGAAGAACCTCGACATTCTCGATGAGATCGACGACCGCCACGACCGACTCGAGGCCGACGACCAGTAACGGAGATCACCGATCGGGAAACATCGATCTCACGGATCGAACTCACTCCCCGAGCACGTCGGTCCTCGGCCGCGTCGCAGATCTCATACGGCTCGCTGACGATCTCACGGCACGAGCACGAACATTCGGTGAGCGAGCTCGACTAGGCCGTATCAACGCCTTTCACCTGCCAGTTCGGTCGCTATCGGAAAGAGCGTGGAACCAGCGAGCATGTATCGCGGCGGCGACCTCCTCGAGGCTCTCCACGGTTCGATCCCAGAGTGGCTGCTTTTGCTGGCCGCACTCGTGACACGACTCGGCGACGTCTGGGTCGTGATCGGTGCCACGATCGCGGCGTCGTGGCTCCTTACGTGGCACCGAACCGACCGCGGTGGAGGCGGTGGTGTCGCAGCCCCTTCCAGAGGGGCTGCAGAACGGAATCCCGTCTGGCCTGTCGGCATCGTCGTCGGCGGTCTCGCCGCGATGACAGCGCTGAAGTATCTCTTTACGTTGCCGCGACCGGACCAGGTCGCCGCGACCCCGGCGGTTCTGCCGTCGGTCCTCGAATCGGCCTACGTCTCGTCGGTCACGCTCGGTGGGTACGGTTTTCCGAGTGGTCACGCCCTCGGGGCGACTGTCGCCTACGGGATTCTGGCGCTTACACTTCCCGTCGGAACCCGCCGGATACGACTCGCGGTCGCCGGCGTCGTTGCTCTCTCGGTGAGCCTCTCGCGGGTCGTCCTTTCCGTCCACTACCCTGGTGATATCGTCGCTGGGATCGCCATCGGCGTCGGCTATCTCGTGGCAGTCCAGTGGCTCCTCGAGCGGTCGCCGATCGATCGAACGACGACCGCCTTCGGTCTGGCGCTTGGACTCGCCGTCGTCGCGATCGCCGTCAGCGGCGCCGGTGGTCGTTCTGTTACGTACGCTGCGCTTGCAGCCGGCGGACTCGCCGTCTGGACGATCGGCCGTCCGGAACTGCGTTCATCGTCGCCGGGGGCGACGTACCACGCCGAATCGGCGACAGCGATACTCGGTTTGCTCGTCGTGCTCGTCGTTCTCGATGGCGGCTTGCTCTCGGTCGCGTCGGCTGCCGTCCTCGGTGGACTCGCCGTCGTGCCTGCGGTCGTTTCGAACCGCTCGCCGTGACTGCAACCGGAGTGGCGAACGCAGGGCCAACCGGTTTCCGACATCTCGGCGAAACGCGACTATGACCGACGACAGTCGCGAACTCGGCGTCGAACTCGGCGAACTGGGCGACGAACTCGAGTCCGCAGAGTATCCGCTGAGCGAGGACGAACTGTTCGAGCGCTACGGCGACGTGACGATCGAAGTCAGCGGCGACGAGTCGACCCTCGAGGAACTCATCGGTCCGCTGAACGAGGAGGAGTACAGAGACTACGGCGAGATCGAAGCGGCGATCATGAACATGGTCAGTGACGAAGCGATCGGTCGAAAAAACTACAGCGACCGGACGCCGCCTGCGGCGGGCGAACAGCGCCAAGAAGAGGGCGCGCCCGATCAGGACGACCAGCAGGGACAGGAATCGTTCTGACAACTCGAGTCGATTCGACAGGCCGACTCGTACGGACTGCTGTCCCGAGTCCCCGTCGATCGCCACACGGGAGCGGCGATCGGCGGCCAGTGACGACAGGAGACCGTCTCAATCGTCGTCGTCACCGACTTCCGTCCGCGCCTGTCGTCGCTGGGCGCGTTCGATAAACTCCTGGGGGAGTTCGTCGATCTCCCCGGCCTGGACTCCCCAGAGGTGAGCGTAGAGACCGTCGGTCTCGAGTAGTTCGTCGTGTGTTCCTCGCTCGGCGATCGTTCCGTCCTCGAGGACCAGGATCTGATCAGCGTCTTTGATCGTCGAAAGGCGGTGTGCGATGGCGAAGGTCGTTCGATCCTCGGTCAGATCGTCGATCGACCGCTGGATGAGCATCTCCGTCTCGGTGTCGACGTCGCTGGTCGCCTCGTCTAACACGAGGATATCGGGATCTTTGAGCACCGCGCGGGCGATCGCGACGCGCTGTCGTTGGCCGCCCGAGAGCTTGACGCCACGTTCGCCGACCATCGTGTCGTACCCGTCGGGCAGGTTCTCGATGAACTCGTGGGCCTCCGCGGCCTTGGCGGCCGCGACGATCTCCTCGCGGTCGGCGTCGAAGGAACCGTAGGCGATGTTCTCTTGGACGGTGCCATAGAAGAGAAACGACTCCTGGCCGACGTATCCCATCGAGCGGCGGAGGCTCGGCAGCGACACCTCGCGGACGTCCTGGTCGTCGATTCGGATCGCGCCGTCGTCGACGTCGTACAGCCGGAGCAAGAGTTTGAGAACGGTCGACTTGCCGGCACCCGTCGGTCCGACGAGCGCGACCGTCTCACCGCCCTCGACCGCGAAGGAGACGTCGTCGATGATCCGGTCGTCTTCTCGCGAATCGTGTCCGTCCTCGCGTGACGTCTCGTGCTGTTCGTACCCGAAACTCACGTTCTCGTACTCGACGCGCCCCTCCGTGACCTCGAGTTCGGTGGCGTCTTCGTCGCGTTCGATCCGTCCTTCCTCGTCCATCAGACCGAAGATCCGCTCGCTCGAGGCGGCCGCGCGCTGGTACATGTTGATGACCTGTCCGAACTGGGCCATCGGCCAGACCAGCTGTTGGGTATAGAGGATAAAGGCGACGAAGGTCCCGGTCTGAAGCGTCCCCGTAAACGGCCCTGGTCCGCTCCCGGTGAACACCCAGTAGCCGCCGACGGCGAACGTCAGCACGAAGCCGATCCCCGAGATGAGCTGGAGGCTGGGGAAAAACCGGATCCGAAGCCAGATGGCCTCCCAGTTCGTGTCGTAGTAGTTCCGGGAGACGTCCTCGACGCGTTCGGACTCGTACTCCTCGGTGTTCGAGGACTTGATGACGCCGATCCCGCCGAGGTTGTTCTCGAGTCGCGAGTTCACGTTGCCGACCGACGAGCGGACAGCGGCGTACTTCGGCTGGATCTTCTTGACGAAGACGTAGGTAAAGGCCGCGATCAGTGGCACTGGCGCCAGCGAGACCAGCGCCAGTTGTGGGTTGAGCCAGAACAGCAGAAACGAGATGCCAACGACCATCACGATCAACCGCGTCGCGGAGTTCATCCCCTCGTTGAGAAAGCGCTCGAGCTGGTTGACGTCGTTCGAGAGGACCGACATCATCTCGCCGGTCTGTTTCGACGCGAAAAATTCCATATCCAGGCGCTGCATCTTGTCGTAGGTCGCGGTACGGACGTCGTGTTGGATCTCCTGGGAGAAGGCGTTGAACCCCCAGTTTCGCAGCCAGTGGAACAGCGCTCCGAGGACGAACGACCCAGCGATGGCGACGGAAATGAACCAGAACTGTCCCTCGGTCGTCGTCGGCAGCCAGGCCTCCGGCAGGACCACTAACGGCACCTGTTCCGCGAAGGCCGCGTCCCCGAAGATGGCGTCGATTGCGACCGCGAGCAACAGCGCGGGCAACAGGTCGAGTGCCCGTGCGAACACGCTCGAGACGAGGCCGACGGACACCTGCAACCAGTACGGCCGACCGTACTCGAAGAGCAGTCGGCGCATCGGACTCTCGACGTGTTCGCGCTGGTCTTCGAAGGGATCGTCGTCTTCCCAGTCGACGTCCGCCATTGTCCTGGCTCCGGGGTCGTCGGTGATAAGCGTTTGCGACGCTGACGCCCGTGCCGGCTACTCGTACTCGATTTCGACCTCGTCGCCGACGTCCATCCCAGTCTCGTTGGCGTAGCCCCGCGGCACCTCGAGGACGTACTGAGCCTGGCCGGTGTACTCGAGGTCCTCGCCGTCTTCGCCGGGTTCTGGCGCGCGGGCGTGTTCGATCGTCGTGATCTCGCGATCGCTGTCGATGAAGATGATATCGATGTCGAAGTCCATCTCGCGCATGACGTACGTTCGCTCGTCCTCGTTGGAGTGGACGAACAGCATTCCGTCTCCTTCGGGGAGGTCCTCGTGGTCACTCAGTCCGGTGTACCGCTCGCTTGGCGTGTCCGCGACTTCGACGTCGACGACCGCGAGCTCGTCGCCGGTGTCGCCGTCGACGACGCGAACATCGGCGCTGTCCTCGGCCCACGGTGGCGTAATGAGACCGATCTGGAGTGCCAACAGCACGATCACGCCGACGCCGACGAGAGCCAACAGGAACGTCCAGAGACGGTCACGAACCATACTGGTGACTGTGACTCGAGAAAGTAAAGGTTATTCCGACGGGGGGCTTTGGTCCGGATGCGGGCTCGTGGTCTAGCTGGTCATGACGCGGCCTTTACAAGGCCGAGGTCGGTGGTTCGAACCCGCCCGAGCCCATTTCTCTGGCGAACAATCCGTGAGCCAGAGAAATGTATCGAGGGCGGTTCGAACCCTATCAGTCGCGCGCAGCGAAAGCGAGCACGTCTGATTTCGGTTCGAACCCGCCCGAGCCCATTTCTGGAACGAACGAAAGTGGGTTACAGCAATGTTCACTGTGCCGTGTACAGGTCCGCGTACGCGCCGTCCAACTCGAGCAACTGGCCGTGTTCGCCGCGTTCGGCGATGGTCCCGTCCTCGAGCGTATAGATGCGGTCGGCGTCACGGACAGTCGAGAGGCGGTGAGCGATCGCGACGATCGTGTACTCCTGGGACATCGACTCGATGCCGTCCTGGACGCGCCGTTCGATAGTCGCATCGAGGTCACTCGTCGCTTCGTCGAGTACCAGCACGTCCGCATCCTCGAGGAGGGCGCGAGCAAGGGCGACGCGCTGGCGTTGGCCGCCGGAAAGGCGAACGCCGTTGTCGCCGAGTTTCGTGTCGTAGCCGTCGGGCAGCTCGTCGAGGAACTCGGTGACCTGGGCGATCTCACAGGCTTCTTCGACCTCGTCACGGGTGGCGTCGCCGTTGCCGGCGGTGACGTTCTCGAAGAGCGTCTTGTTGAAGATGTACGGGTCCTGTCGGACGAACGCGATCCGCGACCGCCACTCCTCGGTGTCGAACTCGTCGATCGGGATGCCGTCAGCGGTGATCTCGCCGTCGTCGGGCTCGTACAGGCGGGCGAGCAGTGCTGCAATCGTCGATTTCCCTTCGCCAGACTGGCCAACGAACGCGACGAACTCGCCGTCTTCGACGCGAAACGAGATATCCTCGAGCACCTGATCGCCTTCTTGGTAGGAGAAGGAGACGTCTTCGAACGCGATCGGCGTCGGCGGTTCGGGGATCGGCCGATCGCCACCCTGGAAGTCCTGGTTCGCCTCGAGTTCTTCGATGAACTGCTGTGTCCGGACCAAGTGTGGGAGGCGGCCTTCGACTTTGTAGAAGTACTCGTTTGCGCTGCTAACACGCGGCCCGAGCTGGAACATGATAAACAGGAACGCGGCCAGCGCACCGAGGGACATGTCTGCAAAGGAGATCGAGACGTAGATCAGACCGAAGACCAGGATCGCGATCGAGAGGTTGTAGGCACTCCCGATCGCGGCTTCGTTGCGTCCGAGTTTGACCGAGGAGTCGGTGAATCGATCGATATGCGTCGAGAACTTATCGTACAAGTCGTCGCTCATCCCCGTGAGTTTCACGTCTCGAATCCCCTGGGTTCCCGTCTGGACGTTTTGCTGGATGCCTTCGTTCGCGTCGGCTACCTGGTCACCGACGTCGTAGCCGCCCTCGAGGACGTGACGAATAACGAACGTCAGCACGGCGATCGCCACTCCGGCGACGACCGTCATGAGCGGAGAGATGTAGAACGCGATCGCGAGATACATGCCGATCAGCAGTATCTGCTCGAAAAAGCGAACGAAGTCTCTGATCACCTTGCCGGCGTACTCTGCCTGGGTGACGATGGCGTTGAGCACGTCGTCGGATCCTTCCTTGTCGAAGTACGCGATTCGGGCGTCGAGTGCGCTCTCGAACGCGCGTGACTGAAGATCACGGACGTAGTTCGTCCGGAGCCAGACGCGCATCCAGCTGACGAGAAACGACGAGATGTACCGGACCGTGATCACTGCGCTGACGGCTAACACGACGTATCCGAGCGTGAACGGAACGCCCGCAGTCTCGAACGCGGTCAGGAAGATACCGACGAGTTCGTCGTCCGCTGCAGCCTCGCCCGATCCCTGTGCCATCTCGATGATCGGAATGATGAAACTCACCCCGATCCCCTCGAGCACCGCGACGAGACCGCTGAAGAGGACGAGGAAGACCGTCAATATTGGCCGATAGGTCGCAACCAGGTACAATCCCCGGAGTTTCTCGCGACGCGTAAGGTCTTCGGTAGACATGAATTCGTGTCGTGTGAGTATCCCAGACGGTATTGTTATGGGAACGCTATCCGAATCGAGAGTGTTCGGTTCTGATGGTAGTTCTCGGCTAGTGATCGTGAACGATTCTGTCACCTTTTGTGTCGGTTCAGATTGTCTCGAAGTATGGCACTAGCCGATCGGTCGTCACTGCCGTTTCGGACTCTCGAGCGGCTCTACGTCGATCTTCCCGTGGACGTGCCCTCGCCGATAAAAAACGCGTACATCCGACGAACGATCAGCGACGACTTCGGCCCGTTCGATCATCCGCCGGATCCGTTCGCGACGCTGACGGTCGATCCGAGCGCCGTTCAGTCGTTTACTGGCCGACCCTATCCCCCCTATCACGAGAAGGCGGCGCAACTCGGTTCCGTTCGCGGCGGCGACTGGGACCGAACCGACGACGTAGAGATCGCCGCCGACGACTATCGGGAGCGATACGATCTCTACCGAGCGGAACGGTTCTCCGAAAGCGTCTTTTTCGAATCGATGCGAGCGCACTTCGCCGACGGCGTCGACTGGACCGAGACGCCGTTCGTCGAGCGCTGTCTGGAGTTGGCCGACGACGGTGTCCCGTCCTGGCGGAGTCTGACGACTCGTGACGCCATTCTGGACCGGTGTGCGAAGATCGATTCCCTCTACGAACGAATCAAACGAGACGGCTATCTGACGCAGCGAGAACTCGGTTACGATTCGCTGCTCGGCGTCACCGATGAAGTGCTCGTCGACATCGGCCGCGACGGTGAACTGCTGTTCGTCAACGGCCGTCATCGACTGGCGATCGCAAAACTGCTCGGCCTCGAGTCGATTCCAGTCGGCGTCCTCGTCCGACATCGGTCGTGGATGACTCACCGCGAGCGCTGTGCTCGAACAGAGACGGTCACCGGCCATCCGGATCTCAGAGACCTTGCCACGACCGCCGACTGATCGTCCACGCCGGCCGCTTGCGTGTCCGACCGCGACGTACGAATCGTACGCCGCTCGATCAACTCCATCGGCGGCGGGACTACCGCTTGGCGACGAGATCCAGCCACTGCGAGGACCAGATCCACTCCGACGTTGGTTCGTCGTCCGCGGCGGCTGCGATCCGGACGCCGACAACCCCTGCCATCGACTGGGAATCCCACTCTTCCCGGACGGGTTGTGGCCGAAACACGACCTCGTCTCGAGACTCGAGCATCGTTCACCTAGCCCGTCGAGAATCCCCTGGATAGTTATGGACGGCCGAACGGGAATCGGACTGTCCTCTCGACGCGATTCGAGTGTAGAGTATGCCGCGACCACACCTCACCCCATTCGATCCGAATGCCGGCGTTCGAGGTCAAAAGATGCCCGTTACTTCCCTCAGGTGGTCCCTATCGGGCGGGTAAGGCGAGGCTACGTCGATAGCTACTGGTTTCGGTGTGCTGGAATCGCTCTCGCGATTCTGGGATCGATCGTCGTCTCGGCCGGCAGACGGCCTCCTGTCGTCGTGTCCCGCCGATCGTCGACCTCGAGTCGAGCGTTTCTGCTGGCGGCGTCGGTGACGGCTCGTCCCGTCAGTGTTTGAGTCGAGCGACGTTTTCGCGGACACGGCCCAGCAGACCCTCGCCGGATTCTTCTTCGAGGGCGGCATGGAGCATCGAGTTCTCCGGTTCGTCCTTGACGACGACCTGGAGATAGGGCTCGAGCTGGTCGAAGTTGTCCCCAAGGACGACGGTGTGATTGTCCTCGTCGTGGTCGACGACGCCTGCGTCGGCCAGTTTCGGGACGTGACACTGGACCGAGGAGACGTAGACGCTCTTGTACTCGTTTTTAGCGACCTCGTCGGGTGGGACGTCGTGTTCCCAGCCGGCAACCTGTTCGGCCAGCGTCGAGAGTTCGATCGGATCCTCGTGGCCCCGGAGTGCATAGAGGAGGTACCGTCGACGCCGGTTCGCGAGCAACTCGAGGATGGTGTCCGCAGAGAGTTGTTGATTCTCCTGACTCGAGGTAAGTCCATCCATAACACGATGTTACTCGCCAGCCCGGAAAAGGGTGTCTTGAATATCTGAATATCCAACAGACGTCCGTCAATGAACGATAAAGTCGATCGTACATGCCGCTTTACTACTAGATGTGTGTTCCTAACGCCGTAATGGTGCGACAAACAGGTGTTGATCATCGTCGATCATCATACTGGTTTCAATTCGAAATCCTTTTTTATCCCATCGACAGAGTAAGAGATGCGCCGCCTTAGCTCAGACTGGGAGAGCACTCGACTGAAGATCGAGCTGTCCCCGGTTCAAATCCGGGAGGCGGCATCCCGATTCTACTCGGTTCTCATTCGCACGCAGGCAACGCCTTACGGCGATTTTCCCGCTGATCTCCCGATTAGATTTGACCATGGTTCCACTCGCGCCCCGACGCCTTCAGGCGCTTCGCTCACATTTGACCCCCTGACCATATGTAACTACTCGTCTCCCGTTCTCGACGTACTCGATACCCTGAGTCGGCCATATTCGCTGTTCGAGTGAGATTTCGTCCTCGATCAAAGGTCAGAATCTCGTGAGGCGCGCGAGAATGCCGTGAGAGCAATTTCTGTCTCGCGAGTAGCGGGATAGGTCTGCTTTCCAACCAATCGCCTCAATGAGCCTCTCAGCCCGTTCTATGAAGAGGGAGGTTTCGTGGGAAGGTTTCTTCCCAGTTGCGTTCCGGTGGCTCTGAGTTTACTATGTCAATCAAGGTGATCATCTGTCGTGTGAGTTCCTCCTCAGTCCCCTGCTCACTCAGACCGAATGCGCGTCGAACCTCTGCCATCTTGCCAGAGAGTCGCTTATTGCAATTCGAACAGATGTTAGTTTGCCATCCTTCACTTGATGCCTTAGGGTCCATCCGAACCCAACGGTCATCAAGGTTTGAAAGTTCGAGTGTGATCTCTTCGGTTTCCTTGCCGCACCAGTTGCAATGGGTTGCCATGCATAACAGGACACGTGGCATACCAGCATTAAGAACCTGTTTCCGCTAACGGCCGATAGCGAAAACAAACTCAAGAGAAGTTCATACTACCTCGCTAAGTCAGGTGCCAAATATCGAGTGCTGCGATGCAATCACGAGACTTCACTGATCGGCGCACCTGGCCCCCAACTATCGCCCAGTTCATAGACAGATTCGCGCTCATCTGAATCAGGTTCTCGAATCCCCGGACCCCACTGAGCATGATACTCGGCGTCGGACTGTACCCGCTGAGTCACCAGCACCGGGAAACCATCCTCCTCGGTCCACTCGTTGAGCCGGTGCGCACGCTGATGTTCCTCGCGCGTCAGCAGTTCCACATTCTCCGGACGGTTATCCCACGGTATCCCAGTACGGTGATGGGACTGATACTCCCCGTCTGAGAAGACCTTCTCGGGATCTTCCCCCTGAGCGATGGCAACTAACTGGTGAACCGTCGTGAAGACCATGCCGTCCTTCTCGGGATCGTAGGCTCCGACCTTCTCATATCCGCCGTTCTCGTGCGTTTCCGTGTAGAAGGACGCATACTCGACCCGATTAGCGCCGCCTCCCATGCCGCTCCGACGGGAAATCTCGTGTCGATTCATCCATCGCTGAATCGTACTCCGACTACACCCCCACTCGTCGGCGATCTCCTGCTGACTCTTCTCTTTCTCGACGTACTGCTCCCGAAGATCACTCTCGATCTTGTACCGCTCAACGAGTTCGAGGGAGGAAGTGAGTTTGAGCCCGCGATGAGCGTCATCGACTTCCTGCCTCACATGGTTCCGAAGATTCCCCGGATTGTCGATTACGACTCGACTGCATTCCTCGACTGGACAGGTGAATATCTCAGGGCCGTCACCTGTATCCTCTTCACCGCTCTTCGCACTCCTAATCCGTTCGAGTTTGTCGCGGCTCTCGGTCGAACTCATGATGTCGCCCCTCCATGACAGGACCCCTCACGAAAGCCACCCAATTTCCCCATATAGGTCTTAATGGGGATTCTGGGTCCCTTTTCTCTCATCGTGACCACCTGTAGACCGTCGGATATGGTCCGGGGACAACTTCATCCTCAACAAGTCCCTTGTCACGGAAGTCGTAGAGGATGTTCTCCACTGTCGTCATCGACTCGATTTCAGCAGTCTTCTTGAGATCCTTCTTGGTCGCGCCGTCAGCACCAGCGTCTCGAAGGTGGTCCGCGATTTTGCGCTTATTCGGGCTGTTAAACAGTTCTGGATTTGCCATCGAATCGACTTCGATGGAATCGTCAGGGATCGCCGCCGTATTCACGTAGACCGTAGCATCGGACTCTCCTCGGCCGAATCGAAGAATCGCCTGAAGCACCTGATTATGAACGAAGTGACGGTAGATCTCATCCCCGAACTCTCCGTAGGTCTTGTTCATCCCCTCTCCTTCCCCATCGACAGGTATGCCAAAGTAGGCAGCCCATTTCTTGACGGGCTGGTTGCCGGGATGAGGAGCACCGTGTATAACCCCTACTGGTTCTCCTTTGAAGTCATTTGAACTGAGGACTTGAGCGTAGTTCATCGACAATCCCGTTCGATCGAGAATACCCGCCTCTCTGTATGCTTCGAGGGCCTTCTCAGGTGCAATTAGCGCAGGTTTCTGTCCTTCCTTGACTTCGACACCGTACAGAATCGCCTCATCGCGGTTCTCGGTGATATGCCCGCCGTGATATGGTTTCAGGTGTTCGTTCGTCTGCTTGACTGTAACGCCGAGAAAATCACGAACGTAGGCGCTCATCTCTTTCTCTCGGTCCAGCACACTCAAGTGGTCGAAGTCCTCGCCGGTAGCCAACTCCCACATCATCGGAGTAGGCGTTCCATCGAGTCCGACAACACCGCGAGCACCGCTCAGATCTGGCGGGGTCAAAACGTGAATTGATTGCTGTTCCCGATCCACAGCCGCCAGCCGTTCTGTTTCGAGCCCAGAAAACGGCGATGACTCCTCGAACCCTGCTTCGATTCCGGTCAGGTTGAACCAAGGAACCTCGAATCCGTTGCCGTTCTTGATCGTATTCAAGACGGTGTACGTTAGGAAGGGTGCGAGTGTATGGTATCGGTCGTTCTCGTTGGCTTCAATGATCGTCCTGTCGTCGGTCCCAACTCCGTTGCGACGGAACCACGCATAGACCGCCTTGACTCGATCAAGGTCATCACGGTTCTCGATCAGATCCAGAAAATCATCGAAAGGGATTCGGTCTACGCTTCGCAGGAAGCGTGAGATCATTGCATCCGCGTTATTGAACTCTCGCTCGAAGGCTCCGCCGGGGAACTCATCGATAATGACGATTCGGTCCTCAATCAGCGACGAGAGGTATGCATGTTTGTAGTGACCGATGATGATATCGGCGGGATCGTCGTCGAACGTCTCCCACTTCTGCATATACTCGCAGTTCGGAGAGCAGTCGAGGTCGAGTTCAGCATGGATACGAGCGGCGTTGACCCCAAAATCGTAGAGAGACTTTGCCTCAGGGTCGAACTGTGGACTATCCTCATCGAAGGAAGGGCAGTCTCGATGCGGACTCGGGATGATCTCGTGCGAGAGATCGAACTCGTCACTCAATCTCTCGCCCTGTTCATACAGGTCCTCCCGTTTAGTGAGATATACGAACGCCTCACTCGATCTGCTGGCGATTTTGAACGCAGTGGTTGTCTTTCCGCCACCAGGTGGGCCTTCAACGATCTTCGAGTCGAATGACTTTATCGCCCGCTCCAGACAATCCTCTGTTCGCTCGTAAACAGCGTCGAGACTGCCTGAAATCCCGGTAGCGTTATTGGGTTGACTTGCTAATTTACTCATGGAACTTGGAATCCTCCGGGTTCCCATCTGCGTCTGAGGCACGATCCTCAGGCCTTGATCGAAGCCCATGTTCGAGGGGTAATCCTTCGAGCGTCTGGACCGTAGAATCCATGATTGCTTGGTCGTTCGGGGGTTCAGGTTGGGACCGGCCCCCGTTCTTTGTTCGATGATTCATTCGTTAGTCGTCAGTCTCGGGTTCGAGTTCTTCTCCAGCGCGGCGGATGAAATCAGACCACGATTCTCCGTCGGCCTTTGCTTCCTGAGCGATGTCTCGGTCTTCGGGGTACACGTTGATGGTGGTGTACCGGGACTTGAGATTCCCCATGCTATGATTTAGCATTCCGACTACATAGGGTTTGTTTGGACATTTTTTGAGTGTGAGACGCTATAACACTCGATTTGATCGCTCTCGATTCCCTATCTCCCCTCTTTGCCAGTGAGGTCTGCGAGACGCGAGTGAGAGAAGACTGACAAGTCGAGCAATAGGAATCATCGGAGAAGGCAAGAACTCGCTGAGAGCCGCGTCTATGGCCGCTCAGTCGATCACGCCGCTCCTTATGGGTCGAGAGGTCGAAGCGAGAAGGCATGAGTTCGGCGTCGAAAGGGCGGCCAGCCGTCTTCGAGTGTCCAGAGTGCGGCAGAGTATTCCTCGAATCAAGCGGGATGAGGAAGCACTACTCGCAGAAGCATGGCCGTAGGCTTCCGAAGAGCGAGGTTACGAGTTCGATATTAGAGATGAGTACCGAGATAATGCCCTGAACCAACGCAAGAGAGTCTGTTGGTCCCGAATTGGGCCATTTTCCCGGTAACCTGATAGACCTGACCCTCTTCCTTGTTGACATGGGAGCAAGCAATCAAGAGGTCGCCGAGTTGCGGGCCGAGATGAGAGCGAAGATGAAGGAACTCGACCAGCAGATCATCGAGCTGGCCGAGGCATACGTCGAGGCGCACGGTGGTTCAGTCGAGTCCGATGGCGAGGAGGGCGAAGAGACGGTCAACGTCGAGATCCCTTCCGCTGGCCGTTCTCGAACCAACGGGGACGAGACAGTTGAGATTCGCCGCAAGAAGCCCGATACGTACACCGAGGAAGTCCCCGTCGAAGGCGGTGATGTCGAAAACCCTGATACAATCACCGTCGAGCGAGCAAACCACGGCCCGTCAGTCGAGGACCAGATGGCGTTCAACGAGAAAATCAATCAGATGCGGAGTGAGGACAGTCGTCGTCGGCAGGAACGGGCGAATCAGCGTCGAGAGAACCAGATGAGTGGCGCTATCCCGAACTACGAGTACATGAACACGGATGACGGCGGCGTAGACGAGTCCGAGATTCCCGTCGCTGGACGCCGGAACCGCGAGGACTGACGGATGATCGAAAACAACCGCCGTCTCGCGTACCTGCGAGCGAAAGAGTACGGCGATGAAGTCGAGGAGTTCGTCACCCGCGAGACGGGAAACTGGGGGAATCCCGTCGTCTCGACTGCTGAAGTCGCAGAGGAGTTCGACCTCGACGAGAAGGAAGTAGTCGAACGCCTCAACGCCTCGCAGTTCGTCAATGGGAAGTCCGTCGGCGATACTCGCGTTTGGTGGTAACAACGCACAAGGTACAAGTTCCTGACCTTAGAGTCCTTGACATGTACGACGCCAATCAGCAGTTCGGCGGTTGCCCGATTTGCGAGGAGGAGAGTCTGAGCGTCGATAACTTCTGGCGAGTGAAGCCAGTCCTGACGAGTATCGAGATCGACTGCGAGAAGTGTGGTGCTCGATGGGAGCAGACGAACGGCCTTCTCACTCAGCCCTTCGAGTGCGTCGAGGGTGATGAGCGAGCGGTCGGAGTCTCGATGCACCCCCATCAGTGGAAACGAGTCGAGGACTTGGACGCCATCGTCGAGGAAGGCAAGTCGGAGCCGTTCCTGAAAGGGATGAGCGCCCCGGTGCTTGGTGCAGTCCTGTTCGGCGTTGGTCTGTTCCTCGCTACGGTCCTTTCGTTTCTGCTCGTCACCATCCCCCTCGGTATCGGGCTAATGATCGCAGGAGCAGGAGCGATACTCTACGGGTTCGTGAAGATGGTCGTTCGTTAGTCCATGAGAGAGTCGAATATGCCCAGTCAATCAGTCGCAGTTTCCCCGGCGAACCTGCCAGTCTGTGCGCCCCACCGTCGATATAGAAATCAATACCCATGAGTCGTAACGAGAACCGTCCAGTCGAAGAGGAACAGCTCATCGGAGAAACGCTCGAAGAGGTCCCGAAGATCGACCCCGACCAGTACTGCAACTCGAGATCCACCGAGAGAAACGAGGACGGCGAGTCCGTGTTCAGCGGCTACTGCTCGCTCCGAGCAGGTTGGGGAACCGACCACGTCGGGGAGGGCCGCTGTCGGCTTCACGGTGGGTCGATTGAGGGCGCTGGCGCTCCCGAGCATAACCAGAACGCACAGAAGCACGCCCTGAACGCCGACCCGTACCACTATCATCAGTCACTCGATGAGGGAGGGAAGGAGTTCGTTCAGGATGTCTCGGCGACGATTGAAGACCGGATTCGAGCGAGGTCCGGCAAGGTCGACTACATGGATCGAGTGATGGCCCGTCGAGTCGCCATCAAACTGCATATCGTCTCGAAGGCGTCTTCCTACGTCGAGAACGTCTCCGGGCTGGTCCAGACGATCTCGACCGAACACTCGTCCTATGAGGAGAAGGCGGCTCTCCTGAGCGAAATACGTCAGTACGACAAGTCCATCATGCAGGACCTCCAGCGGCTCGGCGTCCTCGACGATCCTGAGTCGCAGAAGGCCGACGCGCTCGAACAATGGCGTGGGTTCATCGAAGGCGGCCAATAGCGACCGCCTCACGTCAATGGGACATGAACAGGGAGCGGTCCCGTCTTGTGGTTTTCAGTCGAGTTTCGGCGGTAAGTCTCTTCGACGGCCACCTGACCGGAGACGACTAAGGGGTGTAGAATCGGCTGAGGGCGTCGAGTTAGAGCACTGAGTCTGCTCGAATCGTCTCTTTCGCAGTGAGACTCAGTAGAATGCCGCTCATGCCAGTCTGTGAGTCGATCAATAGGAATCGCTTGCTAATCGGTGAGCTCGCTGAGAGCAAGGTAGAGAGCCGTGAGAAAAAGAAGAAATAGCGATCAATAGATGGCCAGAGGGCGTATCTGGACATCAGGATATGATAATTCAAATTCAGAGATGTTAACGTCCCTTTTGAGAATATCGTTTGCCATGTCCGCTACTTTCCCTTTCATCTTCATCTCCGCAGTCTTCTGATTTCTTGGATTATCTGCGTTCATTTCTGCGAGTTCTGCGAAGTTGATCAATGGAACATCATCGCCTTGTTCAACCTTTGTCATTATTTTGCCTATGAGAGCGTACTGCTTGGTTCTGCTCGGGAAATCTCTCGGAGGGTTTCTGAAATTCCCATCAGTCAATCCCATAACAAAGTCTATTTCCGAAGTTGTATTGGTCCGATAGATGTCGTCATCATCAGAGAGTGATTTGAACATTTTTCGCATTCCACTGGTAGCATAACTCAGATCTTCGATACTGTCTTTCGCCTCCTCTATTTCAGTTGTATCACCGATACCAGCCTTCGCGAAATCATCAAGAGCATCACTCATGAGTTCTACCTCATCACCAATATCAACTCTATCTTTAATTTCGCCAATAGGAATGCGAGTCAGTGGGGCAGTAATCATGATCGGTGAATCGGACGCAAGCCCGCTTCGATCTTCTGTGGTAAACTGATTGTCGATCGTTGTCGCACCAGATGCGTCGAGGACCTCCAGCAGAAGCGCAAACTTCGCTACTTCGTCAGTCAGGTCATAGACAAACTCCTCTTCCTTCCCTCTCTCATAATTTGCAGAGATTGCACCCTTGAGACGAGCAAATAGTCCGGTCGGTTCGCCTGCCTGCCCCTCGGCTTCACCGCCAAGGCTCACATCTCGGTTGACTCGCTCGATTGTCTCTTCGAGCTGGCCGCCGTGACGTGTGATGAGTTCCTCGTTGACGGCGTCTTCATCGAGATAAATGATATTCTCCATGACGGTGTGTTGACCTTATGCCATTAAAAGGGTCACGCCGCCGAAGTGAAAGTAGAAATGCCGAGAAGTTGGATTAGATTCCGTTGATGTAGTCGCGCCTTTGCTCAACCTTCACCGATTCGTCTCTCTTGTCGTAGTGCTTATCGAGTACGTCCTGACCAACGTTCATGCGATCCGAGACGACCTTCTCAGGCACGTCTTCGGTCAGGAAGTGAGTGATCGACCCTCGACGGATGGCGTGAGGCGAGACGTTCTCCGGGCACTTCGAGTAGTGCGGGTATCGTCCAGCTTCGCACTCGTCAGGATCGCGTCCCTTCGGGCATTCATCGGCGTAGTAGCAGGGACGAGTGACCCGATAGATCGCGTCTCGAATGCTCGCCCGATTCATGCGCCCGTTCCGACTCGTGAGAAGTGGCTCACGGCCATACTCGTCCTCTACGTCATGGCGATGATGGTCCCGCCAGTCCTCGATGACTCGGCAAACCTCGGCGCTGAGGGCGATCATACGCTCTCCCTCTTGTCCGTTCTTGAGGGGAGTCTCCTCGTCAGGTCGGTGAGTAAATTCGAGTCGTTCATGCTCCTCGTCGAAGTCCTCAACGTCCAGCGAGTGCAGTGCCCCGAGTCGGACGCCAGTATGCCATAGAATCTCCGTGATGACGTGAGCGCGACAGGCGTACTCGAAGCGACGTTGATATTCGAGTAGAGTTTCCGCCTCTTCGCCGTCGAGGATCGCTTCGCTCTGCTCGTCGTTCTTGCTGAGTTTCGGCATTAGCGCCTCGAACTTCTCGTGAAGGTCCTGCTCGACTGCGTCGATGGACCCGCACCAGCGGATGAAGATCCGTAGGGCGTCGAGTTGTCCCTCAAGGCTGATTGGCTTCAGATCGCCGTCGTCCCTCCGCCACGTCTTGTATCTCTGCAGGTCCCGACCGGAGAGGGTATTCATGTTCTCGATTCCCTCGACTTCCTTGCACCAGCGGATGAAGTGCTTGAGCCGATAGTGATAGCCGTCGAGAGTGCTTTGCGATACTTCTTGCTTCCTCGCGTCGAGGTACATCTCCTTCGCCTCAATAGGCGAGATGGGTTCGAGTTCGTTCTTCGTCATTGGCGTTCTCCGAAGCGCCCATGAGCGACGGAGTGAGTGGCTCAGCCCATTTATTTCTATGAGCTGTCCCCGGTTCAAATCCGGGAGGCGGCATTTCTCTCGCGAACAATCCGTGAGCGAGCGAAATCTATCCGTGCGGATTTGAACTAGACCGAGGTTCTGGGAGCGATGCGAGCAGGTTCCCGGGCGTAGTTCACAATCCGGGAGGCGGCATACGTTTTCCGAGACAATCCGCCGAGCGGGGCGGATACTATCGTTGAGTGAGCTCGTCAAGCCGTTGGAGCAGACTGTGACGAACCTGGAGGAGAAACGCACACAGTTGTGCTCGTCGACGAGTGTCGGTAAAATGGAACGCCACGTTGTAGTGGTCGGCCCACGTCGTGACGGTCCCGACGATTTGATTTGGATGAACGTCTCGTCGCGCCATACATCCGCGATTCCGAAGCAACGTCTCCCACGACATCTCCACAACGACCGGGAGGGGCCGCGTCCACTTCGCCGCCCGCTGTAGTTCACGTTTGAATCGCTCTCGTTCCCAGGTGAGTGCCGTGAGAAAGTCAGGTCCGGACTTGCGCTCGATGGCGAACTGTGGGTAATACGTGTCCGTTTCCGGATCGTGAGTACAGTGTGCTGGCACGGCGTAGTCTCCGGTCGAAAGCGTTACGTCGCGTGTCTCGACCGGATACTCCTCGAAGGTCCACGGACGTTGTTCGCGCGTGTCTCGCAGGATCGTCGTTGGAACTGCGGTCGGCTCGTTTGTCCCTGCCATCGAAGCAGTTGGGTCCGGGATCACAGATAAACGTTCGTTGCGGATACACTGTCCGTTAGGCGTGGAAACAGGGTCCCAACGTCTCGCCGCAGTGCTCGCAGGTGTGTGCCATCGGTTATCGAGGGCGTCGTCCCGGTCGTTCGAGACACGAGCAACTGGACGTTTCTGCGAGAGTTCGCTCGAGTCGCGTGAACACGTTCTGGCACACTGATCGCGCTGCCCTCCGTCGCGGCCTGCTACGTGTGACGTCGGGGTTGGCTCCCAGCCAACAGACCGCATCCGACTCGACCGAGTTGGTACGGCTCACCCGATGAGTCGAAGCCAAGAGAGCCGATACCGTCATGGCGAATCACTGATCGTCCCTGGACAATTCTTCGAGCGCATCGTCCATCGCGTTGTACAGGTGATCGGTGTTTGAGTATGTGCAGTCGACGTACTCCCAGACGAAGTCGACGAGGTTTTCGGTCTGGATATCTCCGTGCGGCTCGAGTTCGACCACGGCCTCGCCGGATTCGTCGTCGGAGACCGCCACTGCAGACTCGACGACGAGTTCGTCGTCCGTATCCTTCACGACGAGCAGTCGTTCCCACTGTTGTTTCGTGGTGCTCCACCCCAGGAAGTGGTGCGTATCGTCGAACACGAGGTCGACGTGGCTGATACGGGACATGGTCAGATCGATGACGAGTGGCGCTGCGAGTTCTATCGGCTCCGAATCGTTGAGAGAATCGATTTGTGACGTGCTGAAACCGCCGTCAGGCAACGAGTCAAGTGTCACGACTGGCGTCGTCTCTGCTGACCTGTGTGGGTCTGGCATGGGACTACCCTCATAGACGGAGCGTCGTAACGTGTTACTGGCGATCGCTGTATCGTCTACGCTGTCACCGGTACCGAATTAGACGACCGTACCACGTACACTGCCGAAGGGATACCAATTGATTGTTTGATACGGTTTACTGTACGTCATTGCCGGCGCAACCGCGACCCGGGCGGCGGTTGCGACGGTACATCGTTACAGCAATCCGTATGAGTGGGTACTGCAACGACGCCACTGCTGTCCGACGGTATCAGCCCAGTCGACCGCCGTCACCGTTCCAGTAGTGCCAGTCGTCGACCGCTTCGCAAGTCTCGTCGTCTCCGTCGAGTACCTCGAGTTGCGATAGTGGCACGCCGAACTCCCTGTCTCTCCACTCGACTACGACGAACATCTCCCTGCTACTGACGACTTCGTCGGTCATTCCAACGACACGGACCTCCTCGTCCGCCCGTAGCGGTGAGATCGTTCGCTCCTCGAGACACCGCGCCCGAAACGGAACGGTCATCTTGCGTTCGAGATAGTAACACCAGCTAATCGCCTGCTCGTCCGCGGTATCTGCATCGGGGAGAATCTCGCTACGAATCCGTTCGTCTCGCTTTTCGTCTGATTCTCGAGTCATGGTCGCTTCACCCTGACGATCGCCGCCGTGTCGGTCGACACGATCACGTCGCTGTCGGCGAGTAACTCGTCGATCTCATCCGGATCATAGATCTCTTTGACGATGCAGTAGTAGCGAGACGGCGTGCCAAAGTCGTAGACCAAGCTAAGTCTGTCTCCCCTCCGGAGGCCGGCCCGTTCGGCGACGTCTGCAATCGTTACCTCGCTCGCTTTCGTGTACGACCGGTGACCCGCTTGTGCGTACTGGTGGTCGGGGAGGACGTTCAGGCTGGAATCCAGGTACTCGTCCTCGAGACCGTACAGCCGGAGGTGGAGGTCATCGAGCGTCGTGAACTGACAGACGAGACGATCCAGTTCTGCCATCGTCGTCTCCGGCCTGACGACGACGTCGTACCACTCCTCGCGTGCACGCCCCTTCTGCTTCCACCGGAGGCGATAGCCGACGGTGCCGATTCGGTCGGCCGTCTCTTCGTCGGCCGAGTCACGCTCGAGCGCGTCTCGGGTGTTCGACCAGCAATACGAGCAGATCTCGTCCGGTGCGTCGCCTTCGAATCCCGTTTTCTCGAGGTCGTGCTGGTCGACGAACGTCGAAAAAGAGACCTGCTGGGCTCGGAAACTGCGATTTCCCCGCGTACACATCTTTTTACCCGGCGCAGTCGATCCGAGCGACAGGCGGGCGTTCGACTCCGTCTGGTCGGCATCGGCCGCCGTATCGATGACGTGTGCGACTGTTCCGTGTCCGATCTCGAGTACGAATCGGTCTGTCGGATCTGTTATGTGGCTCACCGGTACTGGATGTGGATGCCGTGGTCGCGATACAGGTCGTGAAACGCGACGAATCGCTGTCGAGACAGCGCCCGTTGCTCGTCCGATGAGATCCGACGGTCGTGCTCCGCGAGCAGGTGGTCTTTCTCCTCGCCGGGGAACGGCAGCGAGACCCCGGAGGTCGTCGTCAACTCGCCGTAGCGGACGGGTCTGCAAAACAGTACGACTCCCGACTCCGCGGTTTTGCTGAGGTTGACGTCCAACAGCGTGTGTTCGTCGCGGTCGGAGAGCAGGTCGATCACCGTCAGTTGCGGCCCCGACTCGCCGACGGATTCAATCTCGAACAGCGAGGGCTCGGCGTCGACGGTGGCCTCGAGAATTTCCCGTTCGGCGTCGTTCTCACAGCGTCCCTCCTCGAGGTATCGCTCCGCGGCGGTGGTCTCGTCACGGCGGTACTCATACAGCGCGTACTCGAAGTGGATCGCCATCTGGGACTCGAACTCGTAGGCCAGATTCAGTCCGTCGAACTCGATCCCCAGTTCCCTCGCGGTCTCGACGATGAGATCACGATCGGAGTACGCCTCGAGGATGTCGCTGTTCAGTTGCGTCCCGATCTTTCGGTAGGTCTCGTACTGGTCGATCACTGTCACTACAGGAGTGTTTCGTCCAGTCGGTACCTGTATTTTGGGACGGTAATACTGCCGGACAGCAGGCAGTGTGCCGTCGGTCGCGAATTCGCGGCCGTCACCGTCGGCAACGGCCGTAGTCGTGTGGCCGACCGGTGTATCGTGCTGTCCGACAGTATAACTCGCCTCGAGGTCGACCCCTGCGGCGTCGCCGTTTTGTCCGTGTCACCCCGAAACGGACGGATGCAGGCGAACGTACTTCCCCTCAACCTCCACGAGGGCCGATTCGGACAGTCTGGCTGGGCTCTTCGTCGTCTCCCGGCCTGTGTCGAGTTCGACGTCGGCGTCTTCCCGCTCCGTGAAACGGCTACGGCGCGCGTCGAGCGTATCAAGAGGCTGCGTCTGCAAGGCAACTTTTTCTGCCCATCTGTGGAGAACAATTTGTTGCCTACTGTTACCATTCGACTAGGTGACGATACCTACCGACTGGAATCACACCTCGACCGGCTCTCGAGACGGAGTGATCCATGGATTCGAACATACGGAACGAACGACAACGGACGGTATCGAACGATCGAACGGGGGTGAGCAGGCGACGATTGCTTCAGGCCTCGAGTGCGCTCGGTGCGAGCGCACTCGCCGGCTGTACCGAAAGTGAAATCCTTGGGGGTGCGCTCGCCGGATTCGACGATCAGGCGTTTATTGTCGGCTATCAGCCGTTTTACACCGAGTCGTGGTCGGCACTCGTGATCCGACACGCTGACCTCGCGGAGAAACACCTCCCCGATGAGTACTCGGTAGCGAGCTGGGAGGTCGCCCTGCAGGGTGCGGTGATCGGGAACAAGATGATCTCCGAACAGAACGACATCGGCTACACCGGCGATATGCCGACGATCACTGCGATCGCCAACGAGGAGACTCCGATCGACATGGTCGGTATCGCCGGCTTCTCGGCGGGCCAGCAGTGTAATCTCGGCTTCGTCGCCAACGACAGCGACATCGAGGATGCACAAGATCTAGACGGGCGCGAGGTCGGTGTCACGACCGGTACCTGTACGCACCGATTTCTCCTCGAGGCGGTCCAGGAGGAGGGAATCGAGATCGAGATCTCCGACATGGGCATGGAGACGATCGCGACGAACATCCGCGAAGGGAACCTCGCCGCCGGTGCCGGCTTCGAGCCGACAGTGTCGCGGTCGGTCGTCCAGGCGGATGCGGCAGAGTTCCTCTTTACGGGCGCCGACTACGGAATGTACGACGCTGCCGGGCTGTTGATGCTCGACTCGCTGGTCGAGAACCATCCCGAGGCCGCGAAGGGATGGATGAAGGCCGAACTCGAGGCCAAACACATCATGGCCAACGAGCCCGAGCGGACGCTCGATCTGATTCAGGAGGAGGGGCAACTCCGGGATTACGAACGCGAAACGCTGCGTGCGACGCTGTACGAGAGTCCTGACGCAAGCCCCGACGACGTCGAGCGGATGCTGTTTTACACCGACTACGAGGCGATCGAGGAAGCAGAGCGACTGATGAAAGCGGAAGCGCCGGAGTTCCTCTACGAGAACCAGGGGGTCATCTCCCACGTTCCGCCCGAGGAACGGTATCGGACCGAACCGTTGCAGGAAGCGATCGACGAACTCGAGAACGAAGCCGACTGGGAGCCGCTTCGGGAGGCCGAACGATGAGTGCCAGTACGATCGACCAGATTCAGCGACGTTTCGAGGGCGACACCGTCCCGCTGCCGGGAAAGCGTGTCCGACAGGTGCTGTCGATCGTGTTGTTCTTCGTTCTCTGGGCGGCGTTAGTTCGGTTCGGAATCCTCGGTTTCGATAAGTTCGTCGGCCCGGAGACGACGCTCGTTGCGCTGGTGGAGTCACTCGCAGGCGCGCCGATGACTGAGGGCGGGGAGACGCTCTACGAACACGCTGCCTTCTCCGCGTACCGGGTCGTCGTCGCGGTGTTGATCGCGATGGGAATCGCCATCCCGCTTGGACTGACGATCGGAACGAGCCGTCGCTGGGAGGACGCACTGTTCCCGGCACTCGAGGTGTTTCGTCCCGTGCCACCGGTCGCCTGGGTGCCGATCGCCCTCCTGTTGATGCCGACGTTCCGAAGCGGCGTGATATTCGTGGTGTTCATCGGGGCGTTCTTCCCGATCCTCGTCAACACCATCGAGGGCGTCAAGACGGTCGAAGAGGAGTACGTCCAGGCGGCCGCGAGCCTCGGTGCCGAATCGCGCGATATCTTTCGCCACGTGATTATCCCCGCGACACTGCCGTCGATCATTACCGGCGTCTCGCTTGGCGTCGGACTGGCGTGGATTACGGTTGTCGCTGCCGAGATGATCGCCGGCGGCGTCGGTATCGGCTACATCATCTTCCAGGCCTACCGACTGCTCCAGACTGAGGTCGTCGCGGTTGGCATGATCGCGATTGGCGTCCTCGGCTACGCCTCGGCCGCGGCAGTCCACCGAACCGGCCACTACCTCACTCGCTGGGAGGAGACCGAATAGCACCGACAGCCACCGAGCTACTATACGACCATGAGCAAACACGACTCGACGACTGACGATTCGACGACCGCAGGACCGACTCCCGAAACGACCGGCAAGACCGGCGCGATAGACATCAACGACCTGACCAAGATCTACGACCCCGAAGGCGAACACGTCGTCGCGGTCCAGGATATGGACCTTTCCGTCGGCGCCGAGGAGTTCGTCGCGTTGCTCGGTCCCTCGGGGTGTGGGAAGAGTACCGTCCTCGAGTGTATCGCCGGCTATCTGGATCCGACCGACGGTGAAGTCTTGGTCGATGGCAACCGGGTCTCCAAACCCGATCCGAAACGCGGCGTGGTCTTCCAGGAGAACCGCTTGTTCCCCTGGAAGACGATCAAAGAGAACGTCGAGTTCGGTCCGCGCATGCACGACAGCATCGAGGAAGGTCGTGCGGAGTCGATCCTCGACGAGATGGGACTCGACGGCTTCGAGGAGGCCTATCCGTCGGGACTCTCCGGCGGGATGCAACAGCGTGCGGAACTCGCCCGACTGCTTGCAAACGATCCCGACATCATGTTGATGGACGAGCCCTTCAGCGCGCTCGACGCACTCACCAAGGAGATCATGCAGAAGAAGCTCCTCGAGGTGTGGGAACGGGACAACCGGACGGTGTTGTTCATCACCCACGACGTCGAGGAGGCGATCCTGCTGGCCGACCGGGTAGTCGTCATGACCGCCCGTCCCGGCCAGGTCAAAGACGTCATCGACGTCGATATCGAACGGCCGCGTGACCCCGAGGTCGTCACGACCGACCGGTTCACCGAGTTGCGGGAACGCGCGCTCTCGGTTATTCGCGAGGAAGCCGAGCGCGCACTCGAGCAGGAGGACGGTGCCTGATGGACTCGCGACGCCGACTCGTCCGTGTGGGATCGATCCTCTCGGTGCCGATCCTCTGGTTCGTCGCCAGCCGGTTCGGTCTCCTCGCCGGTCTACCGGCACCCGTCGAAGTGGTCGACACGTACGTCGCCGAACTCTACCGCGATGACTTCTGGATCTCGACGATACGGAGTACGATTCGCGTGCTCGCCTCGTTCGTCATCGCAGCAGTGATCGCGATCCCGCTGGGGCTGTTGATCGGCCGGTATACGGTCTTTGCTGACCTGACCTTTCCCGCACTCGAGATGCTCCGGCCGATTCCGCCAATCGCGTGGATCCCGTTTACGATCCTCGTGTTGCCCGCCGCAGAGCTCTCGATCATGTTCATCACCTTCCTCGGCGCCTTCTTCCCGATCCTACTCAACACGATTCAGGGTGCACGCGGCGTGGAGGTCGAGTACTCGCGGGCCGCACAATCCCTCGGTGCCGACTCCTACCAGACGTTCCGTCACGTCATCTACCCGAGCGCGTTGCCGGCGATCCACGCCGGAATGATCGTCGGTATGGGGCTTGCGTGGGTTAACCTCATCGCCGCCGAGATGGTCGCCGGTGGGACCGGGCTCGGATTCCTGACGTGGTCGGCGTACACGAGCGGTTCGTATCCGACGATCATCGTCGGCATCATCACCATCGGGATCCTCGGTGCGGCCTCCTCGATGCTGGTGCGGATGATCGGTCACTGGCAGGTCGACTGGGCCACGGAACAGCCGGCCTAATACTGTCGGAAAGCAGTCAGTGAGACGTCGGTCGCGAACTCGCGGCCGTCACCGTCGGGACGGCCGCAGTCGTGCGACCGATCGTCGAATCGTACTGTTCAACAGTATAACTAGTAGCCTGCGTCCGACCGAACCGCTTTCGACGTCGGGGGCTACTATACTGACAAGACACTGAACGGCGAACGATTATCCGCTCGGTTCGAGTACGTCGCCTATGAGCGACGACACACTGACAAACGAGAGCGATACGTTCGAGATCGGCGGGACGTCCGTCCACCGACTGGGGTTCGGTGCGATGCGCCTCTGTGGTGGGGCCATCATCGGTCCACCCGACGACGAGGAACACGCCCGCAAGGTACTCGAGCGAGCGGTCGAACTGGGTATCGATTTCGTCGACACGGCCGACTCCTATGGCCCCGGTGTCAGCGAACGGCTCATCGGCGAGACGATCGGCGACCGCGACGACGTTCTCGTCGCGACCAAGGCCGGCCTCCTGCGCAACCGCGAGGGTGACTGGATCGCCCACGGCAAACCCGAGTACATCCGCAATCAGGTACTCGTCTCCCTCGACCGGCTTCGAACCGAGACGATCGACCTCTATCAGATTCACCGACCCGATCCCGACGTCCCCTTCGAGGACTCCGTGGCGACGTTCGCCGAACTCCAGGACGACGGCCTCGTCGACGCGATCGGTCTCAGTAACGTCTCCGTCGATCAACTCGAGACGGCCCGCGAACACGTCGACGTCGCCACTGTCCAGAACCGGTACAACGTCGGTGACCGATCGAACGCGGCCGTTCTCGAGGCCTGCGAGGACCACGGGATCGGCTTCATCCCGTGGGCACCCATCGACGCCGACGACCTCGCGGCCCACGGTGGCCTCATCGACACGATTGCGGCCAACTACGACGTGACGCGGCGACAGGTCGCATTGGCGTGGCTCCTCGAGCGCTCGCCCGTCACCTGTCCGATCCCGGGGACGTCCGATCCCGCACATCTCGAGGCGAACGTTGCGGCCTCGCGGCTGTCGCTGTCCGACGACGAGATCCAGCGGCTGACCGACACGGCCCGGTAACGATGTGTCACACGGTCTGTTGTCGTCACGTTCCGCCGATCGCCAACGGAGTCTGTGATCGGCGGGAGATCGGTACAGCAACCGTATCACTCGCCGACGTAGACCGTCTTCAGCCGCGAGCCACAGTGGGGACAGCAAAGCGTCTGCCACTTGGTCGGATCCAGTCCGCCCATCGTCTTCGTCCGCCGGGCGTCCTCGAGGTCGACGTCGGTTCCGCAGGTCGCACACGTCATTGTATCGTCACGCGCTGTCATCGATTCGAGTGAGGGTGTCGTCGGTATTCAGTCTCTATAGTAGCCACTGCAAGTCATTGCACACCTGATCGCCAGACGGATCGGCGATCAGTGTGTAAACCGTTGCAGTTGTTACTATAGTAGCCACTGAGAGCCGATGCCCACCCGATGGCACGGCGGTTGTGCGATCGGTTCAGTCGTCTATGGTCGTAAGCGGCGTCAGTTCGGCCCGGTCGTCGGCGTGTTTCCCGCTATCCAGACGGGAGCCAACATTCAACACGGACTAGATGCATTACTGATATATGATCGCAGAAAATACCGCCGTCGTCGTTATCGATCTCCAGAAAGAGTATTTCACCGAAGATCGGCCGTGGTACGTTCCCGACGGCGAGCGCGTCCTCGAGAACTGCCAGCGACTCCTCGACACTGCCCGTCAAAGCGGTGCGACCGTCGTTCACGCCCGTCACGTCCAGCCCAACCGAGACGCTCCCGTGTTCGCGTTGGGTTCGGAATACACCGAAATCGTCGACGACGTCGACGTTCGAGACGACGAGTACCTCGTGACGAAGACGAAACCGAGCTGTTTCCAGGACACTCGTCTCGCCGACATCCTCGTCCGAAACGGCATCGAAAACGTGGTCAGCATCGGCCTCCTGTCGGCAATCTGTGTCGACACTACCGCTCGCGAGGCCGACGCCCGCGGCTACAACTCCCACTACGTTACGGACGCGACGAGTACGTTCCCCATCGGTGACAACGATCCTGCCGAAATCACCGACACCATCGCTGCCGTCCACGACACGATCTTCTCAGACGTCACGACGACCGATACGATCATCGATCGCCTCGAGTAGCGCGACTCGTTGGTCAGACTGATGTTCGATTCGCCGACGACTCCTTCGGCTCACGGATTTGTTCGTCGTGAAAAAGTCCGGGTGCGAGAATCGAACAACGCCGAGACGTGCTCGCTTCGCTGCGCGTGTCTCGTCTCGTTCGATCTCGGTCGGACTTTCGACTCCTCCGTGAAGTCGTCGTTAGAAAGTCCGGGTGCGAGAATCGAACCCGCGTCTCAGCCTCCACAAGGCTGAAGGATAACCACTACCCCAACCCGGACACGCGCTTACACCATTTGGTAGGGGCGGTCGGACTGAAATACGTTACGACTCGAGTACGCGTCTATGCGAGACAGTACCGCGGGATTTACCGGCGTACCATCTCGGTCCGTCGGTGGCTGCCTTCGATCCACGACCGAGACGTTTTTCGGCACAGCGCCGGTAGTACCGCCAACGCGTGGCCATCACCGACAAAATCTACGTCAAGAACCACCGACAGTTGAGCTCTCAGCTCGAGACGAACATCCCGAAGGGCGCGTTCAAAGGGGCGACGCTCGATATGCTCTTCCAGGGAGAGGGCTTGGAGAAGCTCGACGACGCCACCCGCGATCGCGTCCTCGATTTCACGGAGGACTTTCTCGACTGTGACTGTGATAACAACCCCTACTGTGGCTGTCCCGAGCGGAAGTTCATCCAGTATCTGCTCGAGCTCCGGGCACAGGGTCTCGGCCCGGACGCGATCGTCGACGTGATGACCGACGACTACATGGTCTATGCCTACCCTGGCGATATCCTCTCGTTTCTCGACGACGCGGTCCGGACGCTCGAGGCTGCTGAAGGACTTGCACGTGTCGAGGGTGCCGACGAGAAGTACGACGAGATCCGACGCGAAAAGCAGAACCTGGCTCGCTAGTCCCGTTCCACCCGTCGACTGCTGGGTCGAATCGGACGACACCGCAGGATTCGCCCCAGCAGTGCAGGCGTGGACCGCCACTAGTCGCTGCGACACGCTCGAAATCGGCTGTCGACACCCGTATTCTCGCGGCACTCGAATGCATCGAGCCCGCACCACCACGGAGAGAACGGCCCGCTATCGCAGTATCACCCGCCGCTACCGAAGCTGGTACGATTCGTCCCCGTCGTCTAAATCGTCGAGCAAGAGCACCTCGTCTTCTTCGTCCTCGAGGCGATCCTGTAGCTCGTTGACGTAGGCCTTGTACTCGTCGAGTTGCTCCCGGAGGTGGTCGGCCTCGAGTTCGAGGCGTTCGTGTTCGCGGATGAAGCTCTTGGGTACTTCGACGGTCGGCGGAAACGTCCGCTCGCCGTCTTCGCCCTCGTTGTCGCCCCCCATCGCCGCCAGTTCGGCCTCGGGAACGACCTCGACCTGTCCGTCGTGTTCGACGAGTTGGTCGACGTAGTCCCGGAAAACGGCGGACAACGAGATGTCACGTTCTTCGGCGATGTCCTGGAGCGCCTCGAACGCGTCCTCGTTTACCCGAAACGAGATCGTCTTGTTCTTGTTGCCCATCAGCGTCTATTCGTCGACCATGACACTTAACGGTTCGTCAGACGAGGTGTCGTGGCGCGCGGTTTTGCAACGAAACCGTCGGGGACAGTTACGGTCTCCTGTCGTCACTGCCCACCGATCGCCGACCCCCTGGCGATTGGCGGGCGATCGGTACAGCAGTCCGTAACTGGCGGACTGTCGGATCGATCACCATCACTCGGTATCCGGTGTCAGTCCCTTCTCTTCGAGTTCCGCGACCGCCGCGTCGCGTTTCTCGAGGTCCGCAAGTCCCATCCCGTCGAGCACGTGATCGGCTTTCGTAAACTGGATCTCCTCGTAGTCGACGATCTGGACGCGGTTGCCCCAGGGATCGCGAAATTCGAGTCCCGGAACGTCGAGGCGGTCGACCTCGAGGTCTGCGAGCCGCCGTTCGACGCGATCGGCGTCGTCGACGACGAGTCCGAAGTGGCGAGCGTCGTCGATCGTCTCGCCTGCGTCGTCGGTCGCCGCGAGCGCGACGAACTGATCGCCCATATCGACGAACGCTTTCGTGTCGCTGCGGTTTCGCAGGCCGAACTCGAACAGTGACTCGTAGAACTCGAGGGCTGTGTCGATGTCGCCGACCTCGAGGGCGACGTGGTTCGTGCCGACGAGGCGCGCTCGGTCGTCGTCTGTCTCGGTCATCGCACCCGTTCGGTTCGACACCCGACACGGTAACGGCTGTGCTGGCAACACCAGTGGGACCCACCTCGTATTCGATGCGTCGCTCGGTGTTTGGCACTCGCCGCCGTGGCTGTGAAAAAGAACGGACCGGGCGAGTCGGTTAGACGGTTGCTTCGGCGTCCTCGCTTTCGACGTCCTCGAGGCTCTCGAGGGCGGCGATAACGTCGTTGCGGTAGTTGACGACCGGCGAGTCGTAGCGCTCGCGGGCCATCTGGGCGTACTCGTTTGTCGGTGCCGTCGAGGCGCTTTCGGGGGCCTCCTGTTCGGCTTCCCACTCCTCGAAGGCCTCGATTCGCTCGAGCGTTCGCTCGGCGGTTTCGACGACCCAGCGGTCGCGGGTAGCGTCGTCGACGACCGAGATCGACTCTGGTCGGACGGAGACGTTGACGGTGCCGTCGTCGGTCTCGTACGTCCGCGGTTTGCCGACGATAGAGACGTAGGCCGGCGGTTCGGTGTCCCGGAGCACCGAGGCGGCCTCGGGCTGGTACTGGCCAGCGTAGACGAAGAAGGTCCCCGTCGGATCGACGACGCGGCCACGCCAGTACTCGCTGTCCTCACCGACGTCTTCCGTTTCGGTCAGCGTCCCGACGATGAACACGCGGTTGGCCCGATCGCCGGTCGGGAGCAACGCGTAGTTCGGTGCGCGCTCGTCGTCGCTCTCTTTGAAGGTGTACGTCGAATCGTTGAATTCGGAGGCGAAGGCGCGTCGAGCGACTTCGCGGGTGAGTTCTGCCTGACTCATGTTACATCGACCTCGCTTTGATCAGCAGTTCCTCTGGATCCGCTGGCCCGTCGAGTTCTTCGACGTCGTCGGCTAAGATGTAGCGGCCGAACGTCGGCCCCTCGATGCGGTAGTAGGTACCGACGATATCGGCCGCGATTTCGTCGGCGACGATGGTCGTGTCCAGGGCGTCCATCGCCATCTCCTTTGCCTCCTCGAGACTCATCCCAGTGAGTTCCTCGGTGGCTTCCTTGTCGAAGATGACCTCGTGGGCGTCGATTCCGTCGTCGACGACGGCCTTGATCCGGAGGTCGAACTCGCCTTCGACCTCGCCGTGTTCGTTACAGCGGCCGTTCTGGAGGACGCGGGTACAGCCCTCCTTCGGACAGCGCTTGATCAGTCCGCTGCCGCTTTGCATGTCGACGAGCGCACCTTCGATCTGGCTGGTGTCGTCGCCGACCTCTAAGTCTTCGTCGAGCTTCTCGATGACCGTCGTCGAGTTGAGTTTGACCGAGTACCGGCCCTGGTACTCGTCGGTGACGACGTTTCGAAGGCGGTAGACCTCGCCCTCCTCGAGGGCAGGCAGGTCGGATTTCGCCCACTTGGTGAACTTGATCGTCCCCGTGGGGTCGCCCAGCAGGCCGACCTGGGCGACGGAGTCACTTCGGGGGTCCCAGAGTTCGATGACCTTCGCGGTGAGGTCGATCCACTGTTCGGGCTCGTCGACGTCCTCGACGTTTGCCTCTTCGCTGCCGCCCTGCGAGATGTCCTCTCGCTCGAGGCCGGCTTCTTCCAAGTAGTGGTTGGTAACGCTTCGGCGTGCTTCGTCGATCGGCACCTTGTACTCGTCGACGAGCGTGGTCAGGCGCTCCTCGACGTCGTCGACGGAGACGTCGATGTGCTCCGAGAACTGGTCGTGTATATCGTCCGCGTGCTGTCGTACGTCGCTCATGGTGTCACGCCTCCTCTTTCGTTTCACTGGGAGGCATACCGCGTTTCGCGCCCGATAGTATTTAAACTGCCGGCACCGGAGCGAAAGTGAACTACGGGTCCGACGCGGGAGTCGGTAACACGATCGGACGTCGTTTTGCTCCGTTCCGGTTGCATTGACATCCTCCCACGGCTGAAGGACGTGGGATTCCTCGGTGGGTGATTCAGGCCGTGCCTGACTCTGAGGCAAGATTCCCCTCACAGGTACTCCGGTTTGTGGACTCCTCTTTGGTCGCGTGACCACGCTGTCGCCAGCAGTGGTCGTTCCACTCAAGGCGAGGCACCTTGCGGTGTCCCCTCTCAGGCCCGTTCTGACCCGAGTCCACAGGCCGTGCCATCGGCCTTTCTCCAGTGAAATCAACATCGCCATCTACCACGCTTTGCAGGAAATTGGGTGAGCGATGGAAAGTTGGCAGTCGCGCTGTCGTCTGGTGGCCGACCGAAGAATCGTAACGTGGGAATCACGGCTAGAGTGTCGCCTGTGGACTTATTCTCTGTGCCTATCGCTTGCACCCACCCCTGAAGGGGATGGGCTTCCGCTCGCTACGTGTCAACGTCACTTGCGCTGTATCCGGGTTCTCCTTGTACTCCTTTTTCAACGGTCGCTGCTCTTCTTGCAACCCTCTCCCATTGGTCTTTATGACTGTTCGGACACGGAAATGGTTTCACCGGGGACGACGCCGCTCTACGACGTCTTTCCGCAACTACCGGCGGCCGATAGGACGCAGCCACGTCGAAGCCGGCGTCTTCTGTCGGCTGACTCGAGAGAATCCACAGACACTGTATTAGTTCCGGGACCGTCGACTGGCCTCGAGAATCTGTCACAGCGACGGGACTATGTGGTCTGCGACCCAACGGAACGGGTATGACGGACCGTCGTCGGATCGAGCGATTCCTGCGCTCGAAGCTCCAGGAGGCCGGTGAGCAGTACGAACAGGTTCGTGGGTCGACCAGCGACCAACTCGAGGAAGCCCGCGAGGCCTACACGATCGCGAAAAATGCCCGGAGCCTCCCCTCGGACGAGGCCGGTCGGGCGAAGATCGTCTGCCGTCGCCACGCCGAACAGCGGGCGGCGAAACTCGACGACCAGTATCGCCCGGCCTGTTACGAGGCGGGACATCCCGACTGTGAGGGATGTGCGGAGGACGTCCGCGCGGGCCGGATCGAGACCTGGGACGACTGATACGGACTGCTGTAACTCGTTACTGCCGATCGCCAGGACGGGGTCGGCGACCGGCAGGACAGCGGTCCGTATCAGTCGCCGTTCGAAAGCTGTCTCTCCGGCGTCTCGCTACTCGACTCGTCTTCCGGGAAGAACGCCCAGACGAGGACGAGCGCGACGATGGCGAGTCCAAGGACGACCGACTCGAGGACCGTGAGTTCGATGTTGGCCCAGGCCAGTACCGTCCGTAACTCGACGATTATCGGCGCGATAAACGCGAGGATGATGAGCAAGGCTTCTTTGGAGACTCGCATTATCGGATCACCCCCGTAAGCGTCGTCTGGACGAACTCACCGGTGGTCGCGATCGCTGCAGTCGTATACTGCTCGAGCGTGAACGCGAGCAGCGACAGCGTCTCGATGCTCACCGGGAACGGGCTGATGTCGGGACCGTACAGGCCGCCGCGGTCGACGATGCTCATCAGCGGGAACGAGTACGCGAGGATCACGAGAACGACCGCGATCGCAGTCCAGAGTTTGAGGTTGTCGAGGACCTGTGGCGAGTCTTCGGGACCGGACAGCGTCTCGGCGAACTCGTTTGCTGGGAGGTCGTCGCTCCGTCCGTTGAACGCCGTTCCGACCACGTTCGCGAGGAACAGCACGATCGAAATCGCGAGCAGGGCGCCACCGAGTGCGAGCTGGAAGTCGAGTTCGGCGACGCTACCGACGCCAGCCTCGAACTCGAAGCCCTGATACTGCGGTTCGGCGGTGCGACGCGGAATGCCAAGCAGCCCGGCGCGATGCATCGAGTTGGACATGAACGTCATCCCGAGGAACCAGAGGACGACCTGGACGAGCGCGACCGAGCGGTTCCACAGCGCCTTGCCGGTCAGTTGCGGCAGGAGCCAGTAGGTGGCGGCCATGAACGTCAACGCGGAGGCGGTCCCGACGGTGAGGTGGAAGTGACCGGGGACCCACAGCGTGTTGTGGACGAGGTAGTTGATGTTCATCCCGGCGTTGATCATCCCGGAGAAGCCGCCGGCGGCGAACATCAGGCCGGCAAGTGCCATCCCGGCGAAGACCGGGTCACGCCACGGGAGGGCCTTGAGCCAGCCGAAATACCCTGTGCCACCGCGCTGACGGGCGCCGTGTTCCATGCTGGCGACGACCGTAAACGCCGTCAGCAGGCTCGGCAGCAGCAGGAACATCGTGTTCGTCATCGCGATGAACTTGAATCCTTCAGCGATACCCGGGTCGAGATACTGGTGGTGGATCCCGACGGGAGTCGAGAGCAGAAGGAAGAGGATGAACACGACGCGCGCAAGCGGGTCGCTGAACAGTTTGCCACCCGAAATCTTCGGGAGCATGACGTACCACATCATGTACGCCGGTAGCAGCCAGAAGTAAACGACAGGGTGGCCCCAGAACCAGAACAGGGTCCGGGTCAGCGTCGGGTTCACCGAGTCGATGATCCCGAGCGACCACGGCAGCAGGAACACGAGGATCGACACTGCAATGCCGATCGTCGCGATGTACCACATGAGCATGGTGGTCAACACCATAAACGTCGGCAGCGGGATCCGCTCGTCGGGGTTCTCCTGCTTCCAGGCCCACCACGAACGGAACCAGTCGGCACCGGCGAGCCAGGTACCGACGACGAACACCACGAGACCGAGGTAGAACAACCAGTGGGCCTGTAGTGGTGCGTAGAACGTAAAGAGCACGTCCGCGCTCATGTCGATCGAGTCGGTAAAGCCAGCCAGGATCGCTGCTGCGGCCATCACCGTCCCGATCGTCATCAGGCCGTACCAGAGCCAGGTGAACCTGATGTCTTCGACGCCGCGGTCTAAACTCGTCGTTACCGCCCAGGTAAACACGCCCACGAGGAAGAAGATCGTGAACGTAACGACCAGGAAGACCCCGTGAGCGGTGAGGACGGTGTAGTACATGTCCGACTCGATGAACCGATAGATATCGGTCCGGTGAAGGGTCTGGATAATCCCGAACAGCCCCCCGAGTGCGAGCGCGAGGAACGAACTGTACAGGGCCGATCTGACGACCCGCGCTTCGGCGGGGAAGTTATCGATATACGTCCCACCGCTTTCACTCATCGTCATCACCTCCGTCGTCCTCGAGGTCGTCGACGACGGTCACGGTGCCACTGTCCTCGTAGTCGTCGACGGTGACAGACCAGTCGTGGTCGCCCTCGCCGAGGTCAGCGGCGTCGACGGTGATCGTCGTCTCGTAGGTACTGTCACCCTCGACCGTGACGTCCTCTTCGAACGTCTCCTCGCCGATCTCGGCTTCGATCGTCGTCTCGAGGTCGTCGAGCATGCCGTTCTCGACGGAGACGTTGAGCGTTACCTCGTCGTCTTCGGCGACCTCGTCGTCGCCCTCGACCTCGAGTTCGGTCATGTCGAACTCGTCTTCGGGGACGACGTGGAGCTGGCCTTCCATGGTGTGATGACCGGAGCCACAGTATTCGTTGCAGACGACCCCGTACTCACCGGGCTCGTCGAACTCGGCGGTCATCGACGAGACCTCGCCGGGGATGACCATCGTATTAATGTTCGTTCCAACGACGCTGAAGCTGTGAATAACGTCAGTACTCGTCACGTAAAACGTCACCTCACTATTCGCCGGTACTTCGATCGGATCCGGCTGGTACATGAACGTCCGAGCGACGACGTAGGCTTCGTACTCGTTTTCACCCACGTGTTCGACGCGCGGATCGTTGAACCGATCGTCTTCATCGAGCGCGTCGGGATCGATGGTCTCCTCTTCGTCGTCGACCATCGAGATCCCGAGTCCGACCGCTCCGTACGTGATCGTTGCGATGAGTGCAACGATCAGCACCATCGCTGCACCCAGCCACAGTTTCTCGTACGTGTGTATTTTCATCCCACCACCCCTGACGCCACGACCGTCCCGACGACGGTCGGATCGTTACCGAGGAACTCGACGAAGTACATGAAGAACCACAGGAACACGAGTAACACGAAGTATAGGAGGATCAACGCGAGTGTTCCCACCGGGTTGTACTCGTCGTGACCGATCTCTCGTTTCTCTTCTGGCTTTTCTATCGCCTGACCCATAGATCGGTGTAAGGATAGTCCAGGGTTAACCGCTAGATCGATTCCCAGCAGGTAGGAACCGGGTAGAGTATTATAGGCTTCCGCGTCTAACCTGTTAGCATGGATCTCGAAGACGTCTCTCCACGCGGTGCGCTCATCATCGCATTACTGGCGCTTTTGCCGGTTGCGTGGTTCGGGCTGGGGCGTTCGCTCTCCGCCGGAGCCGTCACCGCGATCAACGTGTTGATCATCGTCACTGCACTCTACATCGCGTTCACGCCGATCTCCGACGAGCACGGACACGGCTCGAGCAAGGCGACGTAAAAAGTGATGACCGAACCCGGGACGAGTTTCAAATCGTCCCAGGCGACGCGGTATCGTTTCGGTTCACGACACGTTCACACTCGACGGTCCGCTGAGTTCCGTCCACGGAACCGGACCGCCACACCAGTCGTTCGTAACGAACCGATAACCACTCTCTCAGCTACTGTCAGATCTAACTCCCCTCCATGAGCCGCCGCCCGATATCCGAGACGTCCGAAACCGAGCCCAGCGACGGGTATCCGTCGTCGGCTTCGGAGTCGGACGACGACGGTTGTACTCTCTGTTCGTTCCCGGTTCCGGCCGAGCCGATCACCGACCCCGACGTCGACGGGCAGTTCTGCTGTCAGGGCTGTCTCCAGGTCCACCAGGCACTCGACGACGTCGACGATGCCGACGCCGACGCGGTTCGCGACCGACTCGATGACGACCCGTCGACGCTCGACGACTGCGATGGCGACGACGCGTTTCTCGCGGTCGACGGGATGCACTGTGCGACCTGTGAGGCGTTTCTCGAAACTCGAGCGACCTCCACCGAGGGGATCCTCGGTGCCGAGGCGAGCTACGCGACGGATACGCTGCGGTTGGCGTACGATCCGGAGACGGTCGACGACGACGAACTCGCCGACATCGTCTCGGGCTACGGGTACGAGGCCCGCGATCGGGATGCCGGTCGCGGCGAGGACCACCGCGACGCCGCGCTCGTAAAGTTCCTCATCGGCGGCGGGCTGTTCGGGATGATGGTGATGGTCTGGTACGCCGTTTTCCTCTATCCGACCTACTTTGGCTACGAGCCGCTGGCGGAGTTCGGCAGCTACGACGGCTACTACGTGGCCGTCAACATCTGGCTGATGACGTCGTTCGTCCTCTTCTATACGGGCTGGCCGATCCTGCGCGGTGCATACGTGAGTCTCCGCGCGGGGATGCCGAATATGGACCTGCTCGTCTCGCTCGCCGCACTGGGTGCGTACGCCTACAGCACGCTTGCGATGGGACTCGGCCGGACGGACCTCTACTTCGACGTCTCGGTCGCGATCGTGCTGGTCGTCACTGGGGGTACCTACTACGAGGGGACGATCAAGCGTCGTGCCGCCGGACTCCTCTCCGACCTCACCGAAGCCCAGGTCGACGAGGCTCGACTCGCCGAGACCGGTGAAACGGTCTCGATCGACGCGATCGAGCCGGGAGATCGGCTACTCGTCCGACCGGGCGAACGTGTGCCACTGGACGGGACGGTCCACGAGGGACAGGCAGCCGTCGACGAATCGCTGATCACCGGCGAGTCATTGCCCGTCGAGAAGGAATCTGGTGACCCCGTTCGCGGTGGGACCGTCGTCACTGACGCGCCGCTTGTCGTCACCGTCGGCGAAGACGCCGAGAGCACCCACGACCGACTCGTCTCCTTGCTCTGGTCGATCCAGAGCGCCCGCCCGGGCGTCCAGCGACTCGCCGACAAGCTCGCGACGGTGTTCGTCCCGCTGGTCGTCACGCTCGCGACTCTCGTGACCGCTACCTTGCTCGCGACCGGCTCGGACCTCTCGACGGCGTTTCTCATCGGGTTGACCGTCGTCATCGTCTCCTGTCCCTGTGCGCTCGGGCTCGCGACGCCGCTGGCGATCGCCTCGGGTGTCCAGACCGCGGCGAAACGCGGGATCGTCGTCGCCGCGGAGACGATCTTCGAAGACGCCCCCGACGTCGACATCGTCGTCCTCGACAAGACGGGGACGCTCACCGAGGGGGCGATGTCCGTCGAAGGGTTACACGTCGACGGCGGTGACGAGGATACCGAACGGACAGTGCTCCGTCGCGCTGCAGCCGTCGAGGCGCTCTCCGAGCATCCGATCGGAGCCGCGATCGTCGACGCGGCACGCGATCGCGAAGAGATCGACGACGCGGACGCGATCGTCGACACCGAGACGTTCGAACGCCACGTCCGCGGCGTCAGCGCCCAGATCGACGGGGAACGCGTCGTCGTCGGCCACCCCGACTGCTGTCGCGATCACGGTCTATCGATCCCCGAGAGTCTCGAGTCCCGACTCGAGGCGGCACGGGCTGCCGGTGACGTGCCGGTCGTCGTCGGCTGGGACGGCCGTGCCCGCGGCGTGATCGTCGTCGGTGATGCACCCCGCGAGCGCTGGCAGGAGGCCGTTAGGACGCTTTCGGACGGCCGGGAGGTCGTCGTCCTCACCGGTGACGAAGGACCGGCGGCAGACCGGTTCCGAGACGTCGACGGCGTTAGCGAGGTCTTTGCGGGCGTCCCACCGGAAGCGAAGGCGGAGACGGTCCGTCGACTCCGGGGACGCGGCACCGTCGCGATGGTCGGCGACGGCAGCAACGACGCACCGGCGCTTGCGGCTGCCGACGTCGGTATCGCGCTGGGCAGCGGGACGGAACTGGCGACCGATGCTGCGGACGCCGTGATCGTTGGCGACGACCTCGAGTCGGTCGCGGAGACGTTCGACGTCGCGAACGGAACGCATCGACGGATACGACAGAACCTCGGCTGGGCGTTCGTCTACAACGCAATCGCGATCCCGCTTGCGATCACCGGGCTGTTGAACCCGCTTTTCGCCGCCGTCGCGATGGCGGCGAGTAGTTTCCTCGTCGTCGTCAACTCCGCGCGGTCGCTGTGAGCCTGGGTTCTCGGCTCGACTCGAGTTCCGTCGGTATGTGTCCGGTCACTCGTCGTCGGCCAGTAGTTGAAAGCGGATCAAATCCGGAACTCTGTCTCATCCTACTATTCGATATACATTTAATTAATTAACACATTATTATATTGCAATTATATGAATTTGTTTGACTCTCGATACCTATTTACTATCAGCTTCTGTCCACCAGTAGGTCATGTTCCCGTTGGCGTGCTCCTGACAGATGATCTCGCCATTGCCAACAAGATTGTTGAATCGGTTCTAGATGTCCCCGACCTGTATCGTACTCACTCTCGAACTCAGCTTAAACTCCGGAAAGAGGGCGTAAGACCGCTGATCAAGCATCGAGAGTTCCGTCCCATCGATCACGCGCATAACGCGCGGATCGATAGGACCCTATGGTCAAAGAGCGTTGTCTGAGACCGTCATCTCGGTGATCAAGCGCATGCTCGGCGACGCCGTGCGTGCGCGAACCGAGGCATCAATGAGTGTGAAGTACGTCCGACAGAGTACGCATACAAGTGCCAATCTGCGTTGAGTCGACATCCTGTTCGAAGAGGTTCGATTACACATGATCTTCAATCGAATACCCTCGAACGGATCGTAAGCGATCGGATGGACATACTGAAGAGGCACTACGATCAGCGGTCCGCTAGAAAAGGCTTGAGCAACGCCGCCAATACCTTTCAGACGAATAGTGTCAATAGTTATTCTCGGACGAATACTGCCATTCAAAGACAGCACTATTAATAGTATTCACAATAATTAGACAGTAATGAGCCAGATCGGACCACTCATAGTCAATAGCCAGGATCTCAAACTGGCACTGGTCATCAGTACGGTATTGGCGTTGCTCGCGTTTTTCACCTCGAATCATCAGGACCCTATCAACAGGGTGTTGGTAACAGTAGTACTATGGATGGTTGCGATGCTTACTGTTATTATTATCTCATCTGACAAACGTTGAAAAGGTCAAAATAGTAGAGTCAGCAGGAGCAGGCCGGTTCCATTGAGCAGACCCGTTCGGGAGCTGTAACACCTTTTTCAAGAATAATCCAACAGACGACGGCAACGGCAAGACCACAGGCGAGCCCACCCATTCCACCAGTCGGGATGGCTGCGGCAGCGCAAATCAACCACGAATAAGTCCCACATCCAACTACGTTAGCCGCTGAAACAAGGTCCTTACAGGCCCAACATGGCATTGGGTCTAGTTCACATTCGTTCGGGTCAAAATCCTCAGATTGGATGCCAATAGTATCTTTTTGTTGTAATTCTGTGGATCGTTTTGTGACGGTCTCGTCCCGCACGGTCAACTTTTCAGTTGATTGAGAGAAGGCGTTGTCCTCTGCGTCAACTGTTTGTTTTTCGGTGTCATCTGGAATACCGACGACGAGCTCGTCGGAGCGAAGTGGGAATCCGCTGGTATCATCATGTTCGATGACGGTTGCCTTGCTCGGAATGGGGCAAGAGCTAGAAAGGGAAATACCGATTTCAACCGACTGATCGGTATTGTCTTGATCGTACGAGAACATTACCGCGGTGAACGACTCGCCATCAGCAGGAGTCAGTGAGAATGCAGCACGCTCTTCTTTACTAATTTCTTTCCCGTCCTCCTGCAAGGCTTTCTTGAGGGTCTTGTATTCGTCCGAGCGTTTCGCTCTGGCAACAGCTTTATTTTTTTCCGGACCTCCAAGTTCGACTATATCTACTTCTGATTCATTCGCCACCACCGAACTGGATAGGCCAGCGGCTCCGATCCCAGCCGCTCCTGCAACGCCAATGCTTCTTAAGCAATTCCGACGGCTAAATCCATCTTTGCCTTCCATGCACTTAGAAGGTATTACTATTATAACTTAAATCTAATAGTATTAGAAAATGACTGATTTATATATAGATTATAATAATCTGTTTCCTTCGGTTTATGCTTCTATTTCGTCGATCGGATGTTCGAACAACCGTTCACCGGTCTCTTCACACGTGACGGCAACGACTTCGTGGGACTGACAGCAGGATTCGACGGTTTCCGTTCTCATCACCGTATCATCACCACTTGTGGGACACGTTTCAAGGAACATCCGTAATCCGTTGAGAAGACTGCCTTTCGCTTCCGGCGGATAGGCGTCCCACTGCGGGTCCCGTTTATTGAGTACGTGCGCAGCAGTGACATCTGCGACGAGCGCAGCCTGTGATGGCCACTGGCCAATCGTTCGTTCCGCCTGTTTTAAGACTTGTGCGTCACCGAACTCTTCGATCTCATACGTGCGTTCAGACTGGTCTTCGTCCTCACTATCCAGTTGTTCACTGGTATCAAATCCGAATGTACGTGCTGCATCAGTTGCATCAAGCGACTCACTATCAGTTTTCGCTATTTGTTCATTCCACTCTTCGGTGAACTCCTCAGTAAGACAAAGATCGTCTTCGTCTGCACACGGTTCTAAGACAAACTGTTCGAGGAAATATTCCTCAGGGGAAGGTGGCGAGACGGCTTCAGTTGCTGTCGTTTCCAATTCATCATTTGGGTCCACGTCTTCTGTGTGAGAGTCAGTTGATGTAGGCGGATTAGATTTCTCAGTAGAGGTGCCCGTCTCTGTTGGCTCAGTCGCTGCAAGCCCACTCTGTACGGGCGGACGTTCCGATTCCTTACCGAACCATTGAAGTACTGCTGCCGGGAGATATCGTTTTGTTAATGTAGGCGTCTTTGGTACAAGATATCCACGTAAGTAAATCAATACAAGCGACATACCGATAGAGAAAACTCCAACAAGTTTCGACTTCCGGCTGATAATACCACCAAGGATTATCGCGATTATTACGTTAACAACCGTACACGCTTCACATCTATTCTCACCAGTATATTCTGGTTGATGAAGGCGTTCAGCGATGGACTCACTCATCAATCAGAAATTATGGATTAAAAAAACATATATTTTTCTGTTTAGGTGGGTGGAATTTTTCTGCGGATTCACATGGGAAAGGCAGGAAACGAAGTTCGGGACCCTCGTGTACGCGGAAGTCAACGATTCCGATGCTGGACCAGAACCTACTTCGAAGTCGACGAACTCACTGGAGAGCTATAGTAACCGTTAGAACTTTCCGCCCGTAGATTGTTACTATAGATAATGGACCATCTCGACGAGATCTCCGTCGAAGAACTCCAAGATGCCCTTGATAGAGTTGATGGATCTAAGCCGACACAACGGTTGTTAGCGGCGATTGCCTACAAGAACGGCGTGAATCAGACCGAACTTGCAGAATGGCACGACACTGGTCGAAGAACAATCTACAGTTGGCTCATGCGACTCGATACGGACGAACCGCTTGAGCAAGCCGTTTCTGATGCTCATCGATCCGGGAGAAAACGAAAGCTTTCAGGAAAACAGCAAAAAGAGTTCGAACAAACCGTTCACGAACCTCCCGAGAAAGTCGGGATCAACGCGCCGGCGTGGACGCCGGCGCTCGTCCAGCAGTATCTCGACGAAACCTACGGCGTCGAGTACTCTTATCCGAGTTGCCGGCGGTTGCTCAAAGAAGCGGGATTGAGCTATCAAAAACCACGCCGTACAGCCGCCGAATCTGAGGCTGAGGAACAAGAAGCGTTCCGCGAAGAACTCAAAAAAAGCGACGGGAAATGGACGCCACAGTAGTCTGTATCGACCAAACCAAGAAATCCGTCCAAGTTGAGCCGCGTGCCGCGTGGTTTCCTCGCGGCACGCGACCGTCTGTTGAACTGTCCGGACAACGCGACTGGACGTGTCTCTTAGGCGCGATCACCGAGAACGGTGATCGCTTTTTCGCTCGGTTTGAAGAGTACGTTACCGCAGATCACGCAAAACATTTCATTCTTGCGTTATGTAACGAGTTCGAAGATGACTTGATTGTTGTGTTGGATGGAGCGCTATATTTTCGGGCGTCGGCCGTCACGGACCTAGCGGCCCGTGACGACCTCGCCTTCGTGACATTGCCGGCGTACTCGCCAGAGCTTAATCCCGTCGAAGAGTGCTGGAGACAGCTCCAAGCGGCACTTAGCAATCGTTTCTTTGACTCACTCAACGAGCTTACAACAGCGATTGATACAGCTATTGATCAGATTACCGTTCCAAAAGTGAGTAATTATTTCTAACGCCTACTATAGAAGGCGGGGCCCCGAAGAAATACCGTGGGCTGCCAGACAACACTGACCTCTTCCTCGTCTACGAAGACGGGGATGTCGAGGCATGCCGAACTGCTACAAACCCCGAAAGGAAAGGGATCGCAGAAATTGTCGGATCCACGGATGAAGAAGAGAAGATACCTATCATCTACGATGCGGAAACTGGTGTATTCGAGACTGCCAAATCGAATGATGACGGAGAGAAGGGCGAGCAGTACCGAATCGAACCTAACACTCTCAGCGTCCTTTCTGAGTTTCTGTTTCCAGCGATTTGCCGTACTCATGTGGACAATCCCTTCTCTTTCGCCTAATTTAACTCGTCTGTCCCACCCACCGTCAGGGCCGGATGCGCCGCTCTCGTGTACCTCGTATCCGAGAGCGCGCAAAAATGCCATCCCGAACTGCTCGAAGGGCCGCCGGTCGATTATCTCGAGATTGAACTCCAGTTCGTCATGTAGGGTGGACACTAATATCAATTAGATAATAACACTGGTCCGCTGGGGAAAGGACCCAGGCAACGCCGTCACCAGCGATGTCACAGTCTTCCATCCTCATTTCGGCTTCTTGTACGAAATATCTACAACGTTGACTTGCCTGGGCTACAAAGTCAGCCGTTAGAAGACGCTGTCCCATCAGATATGGAAGCTAAGTACATTTACTTTCACTCCAATGACCTCAGCCTTTTAATCCATGCTCGTTTACTAGTTCGGTATGAAGCATCCGCGCCCGGACGAAACCGGTTCGCCCTCGGACAACGAGGCGCGGGAACAAGACGGTCTCTACGTTGATATTGATGGTTGGACCCCAGACCGAACGGTTCCAAAACCCCGTTCTGAGAGATCATACTCGGATTCTGATTTCGATCTTAGTTCGTTGGATGAGAAGCTTGAGAAGGTAGACAAGCTCCTCGCTCAGAGATATGATGGCGTAGAGGATCTTCTGACTCCAGTTCTGATCGATTGGGTGGGCAAAGACAATCAGAAGCCGAACTCCCATTATGATTTCGGCCCAATGATTAGCGCCTGGGCCTACCGTCTAATCGCTCCGTCAGAGGGATACTCGCTCGTCAGTTGGGAACAGCTCGAAGGGCGCCTGGACTCCAATCCGAGGTTAGCCGAAAAGCTCGGGTTCGACCCAGATGATACGCCAAGCGAGAAGACACTCCGAACCCAATGGTGGTCGCGGGTTCGACCAGGGTTCCGCCGTCATCTGCGGTATGAAGCGGCACGAAAGGCTGTTCGAGCCGAGGATATTGGCCTCGAAACTGCGGAGAATATCCGCGAGAACCTGATCGAAGACTTCCTGCGGGATGACGATACCGATGATCTCGACCCGATCGGTGAGCTGGAGCAAGAGATAAAGGACGATGCCTACACCTTCCAGGCAAACCTGATTCGAGACCTCTGTGAGTACGACCGCGACGATTCGACGGAGTACGACGCTGATCTGATCACGGACGCGACCGCTCACATGTGCCGCCTCAACGAGTACGCTGAGCAGGGGATTGACCGGCTTGTCGAGGAGTACGGCCTCGATGACGTGTTCACACAGCAGACGTACCGTCGTGCCGTTCGAAACGTTGAGCGCAAGAAACTCACCCACAACTGGGATGATAACGATTACGGCGCGGACTGGAAGCCGGTTCACGAGCTGATCGATCCCGAGACCGTCGATGGCGATCTCCGCGAAGCGCTCGAACAAGCCTGGACGATCAATCCCCACAACCCACGAGGCGAAACATCAGTCTGGCACCGCCGGACCGAAGAAGGGATCGAACAGCAGATCCAGTGGCTCATCGACGAGGGTGTGATCGACGAGGACGAGTCGTTCGATCTACGGATAGACTACACGACTCACGACTACTCGCGGCACTCTTCGACCGACAGCCGACCGCCGATCGGCGTTCACAAGCAGAGCCATTTCGAAACCGGCTACGCCTGGAAGGAACTCCAGGCGACCATCAAGATCAACGGACGTGCGTTCGTGATTGCGTCGGTCAACTATCTCCCGACGAACACCCAGTTCCAGTGTGTCCGATACCTGATCGAGCGAGCGCAGGAACTCGTGAACGTCGATACTGTTCTAGCTGACGCTGAGTTTGCGACAGTCAATATTACTCGCTACGCCACCCATCGTGGGTGTGACTTCATCCTGCGTAAGGGCGCTACCGACTCGGTCAAAGACACGATCGAGGAAGAAGTCGAAAGCAAGGCCGACTGGGTGAACAACTGGACAATGATCAGCGAGGGGCGCTTCGACGAGATCGACACGACGCTGGTGGCCGTCGAGAAGAACTTCAAGAGCAATCAGAACTCATCCGCCAGTGACGAGGGCGAAGAAGACGAGGAGACCGAAGAGACCACCCTTTCGGACTTCAGCGATGACGAGGATGAAGTCGAGACCGACGAGAAGCAGCTGACCATCGGACAGGCTATCGACGAGCCGCAGGAAGACAATGAGGAGATCGACTACTTCTGCATGATCACGAACAAGGACATCCAGGGCACCGGAATCAACCCGGACGAGAACCCAGTCGGCCATGACCCCGAAGGGACGGTCTGGGGAATCGGTCGGCACTACCGGGACCGGTGGGGTGTAGAGACCGCCTTCCGTGACCGGAAAGAACAGTTCCAGCCCAAGACGCGGTCCCGAGACCTCGGCTTCCGCCGCTACCTCTGGATGATGTCCACGCTGATCTATAACGGCTGGGTGATGCTCAACACTGCCGTTGCTGACCAGAGTCCCGATCGAGACGATGACGAGATTGTGGTCAAGCAGAACTCCTACCTGGACGAGCTGGACCGACGTGTCCTCGGAACCCTTGATGTTGATCTGGAGTTTCCTGGTGTGGATTACGGGTAACTCCAGGTAGCGTCCTTCTGGGGTGGCCCAACTCGGTAGCTGCAGCACTCGTTTCCGTCGCTGTTTTTCGTTCGCTGTTGCTGATTTCACGACGTCGTATCACGAAACACTCAGTTCTCAGAAGTAGGTTCGACGCCGATCGTGTTCTCGTCGAGAATCCGGTCCGAACGGAGCAGAATCAGTTCCGTATTTCCGTCGTGCTTTCAACTACTGGTCGGCCGTCACGATACGTTCGAGTTCCCGTCGCTTACCATCCTCGTAGACGTACGTCGTCTCCGGATCCTCGTCTTCGGTCCGGCGGTGGCTGCCATCACAGAACGGAAACGACTCCGAGAGGCCACACTGACAGATCGCGACGTCGCCTTTCTCGTCGTCGATATCGGACGGGTCCAGTTTCCGCGGTCCCGTTTCCTCGAGTTCGACCAGTCGTGTCATAGGTAGTCGTTCACACGCAGTCGTAAAAAGAGCTGGCCGACCGGACGGTGGCGCACTCGTCGTGAACGCAAGCTACTTGGTTTCTGTTCGTAATTTCGACGTACGGACCAGTATGAGTTTCCACGATGCAGGGACGTTGATCGCCATCTCGCTCGCCGTCGTCAAAACGCTCATCCTGCTCGTGGGGAGTTTCATCACGTACCTCGCGTTCAAGGCCTACCGCCGAACCCGACAGCGATCACTCGGCTTGCTCGCCGTCGGATTCGGGTTCGTCACGCTCGGACTCGTCCTCGCCGGGTTGCTCTACGAGTTGCTCGGCGTCGCACTGATGACGGGAATCTTGCTCGAGAGCCTCCTCATGCTCGTCGGCTTTCTCGTCATCGCCTACTCGCTGTACGTGTCGTAGCTGCCGTACGCGTCCGTGCTCGTACGATGGACGAATCCTCCGCAGTCGGTTTATAAGTGGCTGGCTCCCACGAGTACGATCCAGTGACGGATCCCGAAGATCGGCGCCGGACCAGCGTACCCAGGGCCCGGAACGAGGGTGCACAGTCGCCGGGCGGCCTCGAACGGCTCTTGCGATCGGTCGCCGACGAGCGTCCGTCGGGGCGGGCACTCGACGTCGCGACCGGAACCGGGCGAAACGCGATCTCACTCGCCGCCCACGGCTGGACCGTCGAGGCCATCGATATCTCGCGGTCACAACTCGAGCGTGCGCGGTCGCGGGCGGCCGAACGATCGCTTTCTATCGACTGGATCCTGGCAGACGTCGATAGTTACTGTTTCCCAGCGGGCCGGTACGATCTCGTGACGGTGAGTTTCTTCGACGCGCGCGATCGACTCCCAGCCCTGATCGACGCGCTGGCTCCCGGTGGCTGTCTCTGGTACGAACATTACCTCGAGTCGTCGGCCGCGGAGTCCGGCCCCGGCGATCGGTATCGGTTCGAGCCGAACGAGCTGTTGGCGGCGTGTTCGGAGCTGTCGATCGTCTACTACGCCGAATATCGCGTCGACGGCGAGCCTCGAGTCACGTTGCTAGCCCGGAACGAAGACACCGTCTCACGCTACCGTCCACCGTCGTCGGCCGTCTTCGAACCGCGGTAGACAGGCGTCGTTCGTACGTCACGCTACCGTTCCGCTGGCTCGTGATCGATCGTTTCGCGGACGTCGAGTCGCTCACTCCGTCGATTCGTCGTCGCCTTCCGTATCGTCGATCCCCTGTCCCTCCTCGTCGGATGTCTTGTTCCCGACGGCACCCTGATTTCGTCGCGGCGGTGCGTCCGCCGACGTCGGTTCGGGATCGGTGCCTTCCCGGGCTGGATACGCCTGTTCCGGATCCGGTCCCGTCGCCTCGCTTGCCTCGTCGGCTGTCGACGCCTCCGAGAGGTCTACCGAGACGTGATCGTCGTCGCGTCCCTGTTTTGCGTCGGATCGGCGCGGATCGTCCGCGTCCGTCTCCTCGAGCCGAGGTCTGGACGGCGATGCTTCGTCTCGACCGCTCGTAAACTGGACCTCGCCCTCGTCTGGTTCCGTCTCCGTTCCGACGTCCGACTCGTCGGTCGTGCTGGAACTCGTCTCGGGATCGCGATCGATCCCGGAGCCTGAACCCGTCTCGCCGATTTCGATCGATGCGGGCTCGCCGACGGTTTCCGCCATCGTCGCGTTCTCACTCGAGCGGCGCTGACGGAGACCGATACCCACTAGCGTAGTGCCGACGGCTGCGTCGATCCCTGCTCGTCGCCGGTCGCGTCGCATCGTCCTGATGGCATCAACCAGCAGGACGGCACCGGCCAGGACTGCACCGGTTCCGTCCTGGGCGTATCTGCCGACGTTCGACCGGAGCCCGCTCGAGTCGGATCGTCGATCGCGTTCGCTCGTGCTGTACGTCGCCTCGCGGTCGGTCGATTCCGTGTTCTGAGGAGACATTGTGATACGGGTGGCCGCGGTTGCTGTTCGGTCCGTCCGAGCCACCCTACAGGTCCACGGCTGTTGAATCCCTCCCCCGCTCTTGCCGTTCGGTACGGCCGTCGAACGATGTCCACTGTAGCGGCCTCGGAACCCTCGGGCGGCAAAACGAAGCGGAACGAATCCACCGAATCGGGAGTCGGACTCTTTCGGTCGTAATCAGTTGATTACTGGATAAACATCTCTATTGATGATCAGTTTCTACTCCTTGCGAGACACCCGTCTGCTGGCGAATCTGGTTCTGTGATCGGACATATGTTTAACAAACTGATGACTTTCCATCGGAACTGAGTATTTATAACCGAAATGATAGTACCGGTTTAAGAATTTAGCTGGCACCCATCGACGTGGAGGCATGAGCACACGACATATACTCGTCGTAGCGGTAGCGATAATGATGCTCGCAAGCGGGGGCGCATTTGCGGTAGCGCCTGCGGGCGCCGCTGTAGACGACGAAAACGATGACGAAGACGTTCCCGAACCAGACGAGGAGGACGTCGACGACGGTGAACTACGCGTAACGATCGAAGAGGCGACGATCGTCGCCATCGGCCTCGACGATCCAGTGGAGGATCCAGTCGATGACGAACCGATCGAAGAACCCGAAATGAACGATGACGACGACGTAGCGGAGGTCCCTGCTGACGACGACGAGGACGCACCTGACGTCGACGACGAGGAACCCGACGCTGACGACGCAGAGCACGTGATGCACGACGTTACGCTCGAGGTGACGATCGAACAGGCCATGCTCCTCGATCAGGTCGGTGAGATGACAATCGACGATCCCGAAGTTAACGACGAACCCAACGCCGAGGACGACATAGCGGAGGAGCCGGAAGCCGATGAGCCAGAAATCGATGCGGAAGACCCCGAAGTCGATGACGAAGAGCCGGACGTTGACGACGAACTCGACGAAGATGAACTGACGTTCCAGCAGGCGACGATCTTCGTCGTTCTCGAGGATGACGTCGACGACCCAGTCGAGAATGACGTCGACGAGAACGACCTAGAGGAGGAACCGGAAATCGATGAGGAAGAGCCAGAAATTGACGACGAAGACGAACTGACGTTCCAGCAGGCGACTGTCTACGTCGTTCTCGAGGATGACGTCGACGAGCCTGTCGAGGATGACGTCGACCCAGTCGAGGATGACGTTGACGAGCCTGTCGAGAATGATGTCGACGATCCAGCCGAAGATGACGTCGACGAGCCTGTCGAGAATGATGTCGACGATCCAGCCGAAGATGACGTCGACGACCCTGCTGAAAATGACGTCGACCCAGTCGAGGATGACGTCGATGAGGACGAGCCACCAACCGCTGACGACGATCTCGAGGCTGAAGACGACCTAGAGGATCCCGTTAACGACGAGGTTGCTCCTGACGTTGCGATCGAAGAAGCGACCATCTTCGTCGTCCTCGCGGACGGTGTCGACGAACCAGTTGACGCACCACCGGTCGATGATGAACCCGAGATGGACGATGCTGACGAGCCCGGTGTTGACGACAACGATCTCGACGAGGAAGATGTAGAGGAAGCACCGACCATGGATGACGAAGAAGTTGAGGACGAACCGGTTGACGACGTTACGCTCGAGGTGACGATCGAACAGGCCACCATCTACGTTGACCACGTCGACGAGCGCGTCGACGAACCGGTGGATGAGGAGCCGATAGAAGAGGAGCCTGACGTCGAGGATGACGAGCCGGTCGACGAACCAGTGGATGACGATCCGATAGAGGAGGACCCTGACGAGCCGATCAGCGGCGACGCACCCGACGCCGAAGCAGCGGTCGCGACGTAACGCTCGAGTCGGGACTCACTTTTTTCGACCGTGGATATACTACCGTAGTGTGAGAATCCGTCGCTCACGCCCGGCGAATACTCTTCATACTGCCGGACAGCACGATTCACCGACGAGTTACTGACTGCTGCCCGGCAGTATCAGTGATTGCTGTCCGACAATACCAGCAATCCACGAAACCCGCGTGTTGAACAACGGCTTCGGAATACTCTCGGACGATCAGAGCCCCGTTCAGATCGATCTCGAGAGTGGATTCTGAGCGAGGTTATCGCAAAACAACAAGAGCCTAGGCCGGGACATTAACGATAGGTTCAATGTCTCCCCTAATAAAAGCTCGGTGTTCACTGAATGACAGACAACAGAAAGCAAATACAAAATCTGCGAGACAGGATCGAGGAATCTAATGAAATCAAACAGAGAGATAAGAATCTTCTCATAAACTTTTCCGACAGGATTGACCTGCTCAAATCGGAGTACACTGATCACCGACACAACAAGTTGCTCCGCCACTGCACTATCCTGGCCGAGAACGTCGGTGGCCTCGCGGACGCCCTTGAGGACCGCGACGCGGCAGAGGATCTCGTTCGGTGGATCAATCGCACTTACGACAACGAATACACGAACCACGACTACCGGACCGCGCTCAGAGTCTTCGCCCGACGAGTGACGGAGGGCGACGATCTTCCGACGAGCATCGAGTGGATCCCATCGGGGATGTCCAACAGCCACGATCCGGTTCCCGATCCCGGCGATATGCTCCGCTGGGAAGACGACATTCTTCCGATGATCGACCAGACCAGAAACTCTCGTGACGCGGCCCTCATCGCAGTCGCCTTCGACTCTGGAGCTCGAAGCGGCGAACTCCAGGGCCTTACTATCGGCAACGTGAGCGACCACGAGCACGGTCTCAGTATCCACGTCGACGGGAAGACCGGACAGCGATCGGTCACGCTGGTTCCGAGTGTGCCGTACCTCCAGCGCTGGCTGAACGATCACCCCGAGCCGGACAACTCGAGTGCGCCGCTCTGGTCGAAACTGACGAAACCCGAGGAACTCAGCTACCGGCAGTTCAACAACTGCTTTTCCGACTCGGCTGAACGAGCCGGTGTCAAGAAGCCGGTGACGCCGACCAATTTCCGGAAGTCCAACGCAACGTATCTCGCACGCCAGGGGATGAACCAGGCGTTTATCGAAGATCGTCAGGGGCGGAAGCGAGGCAGTGACGCGACAGCCCACTACGTCGCACGGTTCGGCGGCGAAGCCGATAACGAGTACGCGAAAATGCACGGGCTCGAAGTCGAAGAGGACGACTCTGAGCCACTGGGGCCGGTCGAATGTCCGCGATGTCAGCAGGACACGCCGCGCCATCGGGAAACATGCGTCTGGTGTAATCAGCCGCTCGAGTACGGTGCGATCGAATCGATCGAAGAGGATCAAAAAGAGGTCCGGGACCAGGTCTTCCGGCTCGCACAGGAAAATCCGGAGTTCCTCGAGGACATCCAGCAAGCGAGAAAGTTCTCCGATATCGTTGACGACAATCCCGATATCCTCGAAGATGCACAAGCGTTCGCCGAGTCCCTCTCGGACGAGTAGCGCCATTACTTGAGGTTCCGTCGTATCCGATCGAGTTCTGCTTGTATCTTGTCGATGTCCTCAGCCGTGGCTCCGTTCGAGAGGAGAGCCAGAGCATACGCTCGCGCCTCCGTGTCGCCGTAAGCGAGAACTCGGGACAAGAACTCTGTGTTCCGGTCCGCGTAGCGGCTCACTTCGGAGATTGGTTCCTGGCTGCTCATTGGGCACCCTCCGTCTGAGCGGTCGATTTGCGTGCGATGCGTTCGCTAGAGCGAATGCTGGTCGTGTCTGTAGACATATTCTTGAGTTTGTCGTGTCGCCGGTTACGTCATCGAGTGTTTCTCGGCTCCGTTTGGGGGGTTACTGCCCCTCAATGCGGGGGACAGCAACCGTGGGTTTCCTTCAAGAGCCGATGTGTGCTTCACACTCAACACAAGGGGTTATAGCTAAAAATAGATTAGTGAATCAGATAGTTGCTAAACCAAAAAATAGTTTGAGCTAGCCGGATAGCAGAGAGTATGAATCCTTCAGAAGACATTGTCACCGATATCCGGGATTCCTGGGGAGGAGAAAACGACGCGTTTGGGAGGGTCTACGAAGCGATTCTGGGCATTCCGGGACCTGTGAGACACCATGAGGTTTCTGAGGTCGCTAAATGTGCCCCCAATACCGCAAAGAAACACTTGAAACGCCTAACCCAGATGGGTATCGTCGAATGCCACAATCCAGAGAACCCTCTCATGTTCCGCCGGAACGACGCGTACCTGGAATGGCGAGAGGTAACCCAGATCGCGGAAGATCATTCAGTCCAAGATCTCGCTGAGCGGGTTCGGGATCTGGAAGCGAAAGAAGCCGACCTCAAAGAAGAGTTCGGCGTTGAAGGCCCGGATTCAGCCTCAGTATACAGATCAGATAGTGATCGTCCAACACATGAACTGATGCAGGCGATCGGTACATGGAACGGTATTCAGCGGGATATCCGCCTCTACGAGGCAGCGCGCCAACTCCAACAGAACGATGGTCGTCTGATATCGGCGTTCGTTGAGACCCACACCAACGACCATGTGTCGTCCGAGTCGCAATGACTACCACGAACCACGTCCCGACAATCAAGCGATGGGACACCAACCCGGATAGAGAATCCTTGCGGGTGATTCACCGTTTTCTGGGTCGTCGTGAGGCGATCGAGAATGCCAGCCTCGAGCCATATAGGACTCACCCGCGTCTGGTACGTGCAACCGTTAGTGACCGGGGTTCGCCGACAGTATGTGGAATTCTCGAGGTACGATGGTACGAAACGAGGGATTTCGTCATTACGTATCAGACGGATCGTGAGAACGGGGACTCTCCATTCCTCCGGTGGACATATCTCCCTGACGCAGATGAGATCAACGTATCACGCAGTGGGTCAGACGACGTGCAAACGTTGACGCCTCCATCTCATCATCCAGCGGAGAATCGGTTTCATCCGCTCCGAGTTCTGCCCCTCGTTCTTGGTACCATCGAAGAATGTACAAAATAGGGGGTTCATGTCGCCCCGGCCGAACACCCCGATACCGTCGGAGACATTACCTTTGGTGTCAGTGGTTTCCATCACAAATCCCTTTAGCTATCAGTAATGTTTGGAACACTACTTATTGGACTTCAGTTATATCATCTCAAATCACGAAAGGGATTTATAAACCACTTGCGTAATATGAGACCACATGGTAGAAAAGAGTCACTTCCGCCTATTATCACATCTTGTAGTAGGGAGTGGGTCGGAAATGGGTATCAGTACGCTTGCTGATCAACTCGACTGGAGCGCTGGCCACACCTCACGTATCGTCTCCGAATTAGAAGTCTACGGCTACGTCCAAACCAAGCAAAGCGGCCGGAAAAAGTTGGTTTCTCCGACGGATATCGAACCAATCCAGCAACTCGAGGGACTTTTCACGGAGTATAGCCACATGGATCTGCCCGATCTCATTGCTGGCGCTGGGTTACTCGTGCTCTATTATCTCGATCGAGGACGGACCGCAACCGAGTTGGCCGAATTGAGTGGTGTGAGTCAAGCAACGATATACCGCCGGTTAGATGATTTTCAGCACGTTGGCGTCGTTGGGAAATCGAAATCCCAATATCGTCTCAATGATCCGTTCGCAGTGTTAGCCCCGATCGCTCGAGGACTGCTCCACCAGAAACATCGTCGTGAAGCACAGCGACACGCGAGTGGACTCAACTTTCTCTGGGAAACACACGACGAATTCCTCTTCGCCTGCGACAGTGAGGTTACTGCTGACGGATTTTACCTAACCGGCCCTGCCCTGTTCGAAGCGTTCGATATCCCGCTTCTCACGCGGGACCGGCGACACTACTTCCGAACGGACCAACTTTCAGAGATTACTCCCGCAGAATTAGTCTGTCACACACTGCTTATCGATGACGGTCCCCGGTACCGAATGTACTGCCTCTTATTGATTCAACAACAGGAGATCGAGCGGACGGCACTACGGGAGCGTGCTGAACACTATCTCCCCGAAGCGGGGATCAATCTACGAGCTATCGTCGATGAACTCATCGAATACTTAGAGACGGACGGAACCAAAACAACAGACCTACTGCCCAAATGGGAAGACTTCAAACAAACGGCCAGAGACTATGAGATCACTGTATGAGTTCTCGTGAACGATTCGGTCGTAATTATATCGAGGCCGAGCTCCAGGAAATTGCGGATCACCTCCAGACGGACGTTGATGCCTATCTCATCGGCGGTGGCGCAATGTCACTTCACGAGCCGTCTCTCAAGGACACGACCAAAGATATCGATCTCGTCGTCGTGGACGAGGCGGCCCTTCGCCGTCTGATAGGGGTACTCGACGACCTCGGCTACGAGGAAGTTACCGATCTCGGTGAGGAGTACGATCGGTTAGGAGCGCGCCACTGCGTTCGAAATGATGCCGGCTGTCAGTTCGACGTCTTCTATCGACAGATTGCCGATAAGCTGTATTTCAGCGATGGAATGCAAGCGCGGAGTGAGGCGTTTCTTTCGGACGAGTCCTTCTCAGTCGGCCTCGTCTCCTTCGAGGATATCTTCCTCTTCAAAGCCGTCGCAGAGCGTCCGGACGATATCGGAGACATGGCGACACTCGTCCAGACAGATCTCGATTTCGATGTGATCGAAGAAGAAATCGAACGCCAAGTAGACCTCTTGGGCGGTGAGCAATTTGTCACGGTGATCTCCGAATCGCTGGAACGACTCGATCAGAACGAAGGGATTCAAACACCACTCGACGATGTCGTCCGGGAGTATTACCAACGATACATGAACGGGTACGAACTCCGGTTGCAGTTGGACGAGGACACCGCAACATCCGTCAGCGAACTCGCGTCGACGTTAGACGTATCAGAAGACGAAATCGAACGTCGATACGAATATCTCGAGCAGTACGGGTTCGTCGAACGGACCAGTGAAGGGATACGAGATACTGGGAAGCGCGACGAATTTCAGCGGTCCTAATAGCTCGTCCTACTTTTCCAGCGAGTCGCCGAATTCTTTCTGGAACCCTTCGAGAAGCCGTCCGAAGCCGGATTGGAGGAAAAACTCGGCGTCCTCTTTCGCCTCGAGGAGATGCTTTCGGCGTTTGTCCGAGTACTCCGTTGCCATCTCGTTTAATTCGACGGCGAACGCCTCGATCGTCTCCTCGTCCTCGAGGGAATCGTAGGTTCTGAACACATCTTTCAGCCCGCGCTTGGCTGACTGCCTGACACGACCGTCCTCGTCCGTCAGTGCCTCCAGCAGGAATCCACCAACCTCGTCCGTCTGTTCGCGAACGGTGTCCACATCAATCTCAATCGATCGGTCGCTCTCAGCGACGGCGAACACCAGTGCGATCCCCGGCGTCAGTCGTTCTGCAACCCGGACGGTCGACTGTCGGACGTATCCGTCCTCGCTCTGAGCGTAGATGGAAGTCAACTCGTCAAAGCAGGTCTCGAACAACTGAACCCGTTCATCGAGATCTAACTCCTCAATTTCGTCGATCGTCTCGGTAACCTGCTCGGAATCACCTGATCGAATGTCAGCCGCAAATTCGTCCCACCGTTGTTCCATATCGATCTATTGGGCCAACTAGTCCATAATACTCGGCATATTGGAGGCCACAATAATGATCGGTCTGGACGCATTCCATACGATTTTGCGTTCCGATTACTTCTCATCTACTATGCCGTTCAGTGTGAGTTGGCACACGCTCCTCGAGAAACTCGATGATCTCCCGGATGGTGCGACGCTCGTCACGCCCCTGTCGCATAATCGGTTCCGGATCAGCGACGTACAGGAGCAACGTGTCATCATCGACTTCGAAAACAAAGATCAGAAGCGACCACTGCAGCGTGATCAGTTCGAGACGCTGTACCGACGGGTCACCGATGCACCAAATGGCTTCCAACTCGACCGGCTCCCGCCTGATGCCGATCCCTTCCCGGCTGTGTGGAGTCTCCATCCTCGTTTCGAGATCGATGAGGATGCTGGCGTGATCGTCGAGACAGATGGGCCGACAGCGACACAGCTGCTCGAGGACGAGATCGAGCCGGAGACCGAAGACCGGACGGAGCCCGATCTCGATGTGTACGCCGACGCGCTCTTGCTTGTTGATGCACTCGAACGCCACGATGTAGCCACGTTGGAGGACATGGAAACGGCTGTGCTGGTTAATCTCTATACCCTTCTCTCGGACGTTCAGCGAAATGCCAACAGTTTCCGCCAAGACGTTGCTGATGTGCTCCTCAATCGCCTCCACCACGATCGGCCTGTCAATGGCCCGTTTGGCTCTGTCCAACGGACGAGTCGCCGTAACCGTTCCCTCAAGGATGACGAAGAGGTTCTGGCAGCGCTCGAGGATGCTGGAATCGATCCTGAGCGCGTCATGGGGGTGGACCGCGACAAGGTTGATGACGCTCTCGAGGTGACAGAGCTGGCCGAGAGCGACGTGTACGACATCAGCGAAAGCGAGTACGTTCGAAAGGCCGAGGTCGATGAGGAGGTTAAGGAAACCCGTCTGCAAGGTCTCAAAGACCAACTCGCAGCGACAGAAGGCGAAGAAGCCCAAGAGCTACGCCAAGAGATCGAGGATTTGGAGGACCGCATCGACGAACTCACGAGTTTCCGGACGGGATCGGAGGTACACGAGTGACGACTACCGTAGCACCTCCAGACCAGTACTGATTGACCGATCGGATTTTAACAAATCCAAATGGCATTCAAAACATCATACAAGATTCTGGGCGTGTAATCTAAAACTTCTGTTCAATAGTATCTTAGTGAGAATTAGAATCCTCAGGAAGATATAAAGGAACAGTATTCCTAAAGAACTCCAAGTGCTCATCCGATAGCCATGGATGAGATGGATGCGGTTTTACGGATATAACTGCAGATGCGGGTTCCTCTGTTATTTTTGCTATGCTCACTTCCGCTAGGAAATCTTTTCCATCCTGATGTTGGTGAATGTCTACACAGTTGTACTTGAATCGAAGATCTTCACAGAATTCGCTTGCTGTATATTTTCCACTGAAATCAAGAACAACAGACGGGGAGCTACGAATAATCAAATTTCGTATGGTTTCGCGACAGAACTGTCTATATTCCGCCTGAGCCTCTTTACTAACCGAGCCGACAACATCTTTGTGATGCGATTTCCCCTCTGTACGGAGGAAGTAGCGGTTTGTCTCGATGGCGTCTGGAAGAAGGTGACGTTTACCTTCGAAAAAGTACCGCCGTATCTTGTTGGCGACGATATAGTTGCGCCCTCCTTCTTCATAGTGACCTCTATCAGGTAAGCCAAAATCGGGGTTCTCGGCCATGAAACGAGTCATATACGAATTAAGTTCGGTAGCGTCACGGTCGCCCCCACCAGCATTATATCCAACAACCACCGCCGAGGCACTCTCCCTGAGTGGACTGGTGAATAGTTCAAACCCCGAAAGATGATGTGAAAAGTGCGTTTTCCAGAGGTCTAGCATTTCTATCTGCTTTTGCCTCCCCCAGTCGTTAAACATAACGAGCTAGTGTCAAATTTGAAGATACATAACTATTCTCATAGACTTATTTGATGAATACATCCACCACACCTTCATATATTTTTCTTACATATCAAATACATATTGTTGTTCATCATGGTGCGTGTGTATTCTGTACTGATTGAGTCAAGTGGTTATATCTATCAGTATTGTTTAAACCACATTTCTATAATGCACAGTCGATACTTCGGCACACACATCTTAATCGCTTTATTGGATAACCCGATTACGGGCCGTCCAACGGACGGCATAGATCGGTGAAATTGGCCCGGGAGAACCTAAGCTATAATCGGGTTTACTGTGATATCCGATTATGGTTCGTATCGACGACAGCGATGACGTGACGAAGTGTTGGCTTTCTCCCGATGAGCTGGACCGACTTGAGCGAACAGCTGGAGAAGACGGGTGGGAGCGTGAGGTGGCGATCCAGTTGATGGGACGGTGCGGGCTCCGGGCGTCGGAAGTGAGCTACCCGAGCGATAGCAACCTGCAGTACTCTGACGATGGAGAGATCTGGCTCTTCGAGGTCCAAGGGAAGAATACGAAAGGTGGGTCAAAGAAAACACGCGACGCGTGGATGCCTGACGACGTTGCCGACGATATTCACAAGTACAGCCGTGAACGGAGCCTCGATCTGTCTGACCCGTGGGTTGACGCCAGCACTCCCTCCGTTCGTCGGTGGGTCAAGGAAGCCGCTCACACCATCGCAGAGCAAACTGGCGACCAACGTTGGCAGTCGGTCTCGTCGCACGATCTCCGCCGGTCCTGGGCGACCTATCATCTCGTCGAGCGCCAGGTCGACGTTCGGACCATGATGAGCATCGGCGGCTGGTCCGATTACTCCGCTATCGAGCCGTATCTGGCAGAGCCAACTGAAGCGCGTATTGGTGAAGCTATGCGAACGTAGAGGCTCGTTCTTCGTCGCTGGATAAGTTTGTCCGTGCTCGAGCGTCCACCTTCGACAGGTGTCCGAAACGATCGAGGAGGAGTTGGTGTCGACCATCAGGAGTTGGTCCAACTTCGCCGCGCCTGCCGGCTATTGGAAGTCGGGTCGACCTCCTCGACCAGGGAGACTCCATTGTAGTGCTCGAGTCGGCATAGATGACGACACGTTCGAGGATAATCCCGCCGAGCAGAGGGCACCGGGACCAAGCGAATATCTATTACCGGATCGACCCCGCAACGGATGGATCGGCCCGAGATAATGTACCGGCTCGTCGACGACGTTCATCACCTCCTCGTCGAATGGGTCGGCTATCTCACGAGTGTCTCTACCGGGGCCAGTCGATAGAGACCTGGGGATAGGTAGTGACTCGGCAACTGGGACCGGGTGCAGTTAGTCGGGGAGACCAGAGAACCGTCGGTGGGTATCTTTCACCCGGTAGGAGAAACCCAGTCTGTCGGTAGAACTGGATTCTCAGTCGGCCAAAACGGTAAAATCCGGGTTGGGGACACGGGGTACAATGGTCGGGGGACTCGAGGCGATCCTTTCCGGCCCACCGGGCTGAATTGGTCGGGCGTCACCGAGTAACTGGACAGCACCAACACGAACCCGATGAACGGGTCAGCGAATAACCCCGTTCTATCGGTAGAACCGCCTTTTTCGCCGGTCGAAATGGCCGTATTCGAATTGTGAGGGAGTCGTGTGTGCCCCCTATTGACCCGAGGAGAAATGGTCGGGGACCATCCCATCCACACCGGCAGTTGGTCGGGACGCCCCGAACGCCGGCCGAGATCGCCTTCGCTGTCAAACGCAGTTGTCTCTTCTGTCGGCTAAACCGCCTTTCCCGCCGGACGAAACGGCTGTATTCGGATTTCGGGGAGCCGGACTTATCCCCTATTCGGCCGGGTCGAAATAGCCGGCTCCCGGTCCACAGACTCTGGTAGTTGGTCGGGTCTTCCCAACGTCGGCGGAAATTGCCTTCGGCGTCGAGCCCTGTCGGCTATTTCACCGGCTAAACCGTCATTTTCGCCGGGAGCGCCGTATTCGAGTTACAAGGAGTCCGGACCACCACCAATTAGACCGGGTTGAAATGGTAAGAGATGATCCCGATGGGGTCGGTAGTTGGTCGGCGCTTACTCGAGTGCCACTCGAAACCCACTCTCGATACTGGTGGTTGTCGGTAAAACCGGCTTTCTCACCGACCGAAACACCCGAACTCAGTTCGGTAGGTATCAGTATCTCCAACGTCCCGCGTCGGTCGGGTTGGTCGGGATATCAGTAGAGAGATCGTCGGTTACTCGGTGCGATCGGGAGACCGATATAATAGGGTCGGGATAAGCAGCACAGGCCGGCAGTACCCGACCTATTTTTCCTCTCTCGGTGGTTGGACGACCTCACCGAGCGAGCGGACGAGTGCGACGGCGTTCTCGTAACTCGTCACGGTCCGGTATCCTTCCTCGGTCTGCTCGACGACGCCAATGCTCGGATGGCCCAGGAGTTGGAGTGCACTCTTGACATCCCGTTCACTGGGAACGTCATCCGAGTCCTGCATCCCGACAACGATCCACCGGACGTCGGCCGCAGTCTCGACCAGGCCGTCGGCTCGTTCGAGGGCTCGGATGACAGCCAGAAGCGTCTCACCGGCATCGACCCGATCCTGGATATTCTCGTCGAGAAGATCGAGTCGGTCGTCTTGGAAGGACCCCGGCCGGGTGAGTAACTCGAGGGTCTGCTCGGGCGGAATGGCGTACTGCTCTCTGCGGTCCAGGAGCTCGATCAGGTCGTCGACGGCGATCGTCGTCAACTCGTTCGTCGTTGCGTTCTCGATCACCTTTGGGCTGAAACCAGGGGCGACGACAATAGCGTGCTCGGCTCCACGTTGGCGTCGGTGCTTGTCGACGTTGGTGACTTCGAGGGAATTGAGCGTCCCACGGCCTCGAGTTTTGGCCTCGACGACGATATGGCGCGGCGCTTCGATCTCGACATCCGTGTCGCCGCCACCTTCGATCCAGTTGGTTGTACACCCCAGTCGAGTGAACGCCTTCGCGACGAGTTTTTCGAACTCGTCGGGATCATCCCCGTTGGTACTGGCTGCCTCGAGGCGGCTGGCAAGATCAGTCGTCTGTTCGTCGTCGGTGTCATTGACGTGGTGGACTTTCTCACCGGCTTCGGTGAGCTCGGCCAGTGCCGTCTCGACCGACTCATACTCATCTCTGAGACGAGCGAGTCGGCTGTCAGAGACTCTCGTGAATCCCTGGGGTCGGTAGGTTTCGTCGTAGCCGACGAGGTTGTTGAACTCCTCGATGTCGACCTCAATCTCCTCGAGGTCGGTGAGGAACGTGAGGTACTTCCACGGCTTTTCTGCATCCCAGCGATCGTGATCGACGCCATCCTTCCAGAGGTACTCGGCTAATTCGTGGTTCTCACTCAAGAGGAGAACCCGGCCACGAGAGACGAATTCTCCCTTGCGGTACACGAATCCGATGTCGCCCGGCTCGACGTTTTGCCACTTCCCTGCAACGGAGCTCCCCCAGAGATGTGCTCGTCCGTCTTCCGAAGTCGCCTCAAGGTCCTCGAGTTCTTCATCGGGCAGGTACGGTTCGAGATCCTCGAGGGGATGGCCCTGCTTGAGCGATCGCTTGTAGTCATCATGGGCGTCTTGGCGACTAGCAGGAAAAATCACGATTCCGGTCATATCATTCACGCCACGGTTCACAGTGGAAGGACAAATACCTGGTTAGAAGCTGAGGTCGGGCCGCCCTTCGATCAAAGCTGGAAGGTGACAGCGACCTAGATGAAGTAAAGACTATACATCTCCGATGAGTTTCGCGGCCCATACGCGATGACACGGAAACAGATCGGGCGCAATTCCGGGAACTCCGGACGGATCAACGTCTCCGGGGACGAACTGGAGAAACTCGGCGTCGATATCGGTGACGCGGTCGACGTCGAGGTCGTCGACGCTAAGGCGATCGCCCGAGCTGTGATCGAGAGTAAGGACGCAGAGGAATTTCTCATCGTTACGCCAGCCTAATCCATGCAGCAAGCACTCACCTACCGGACGAACCGCGACCTGTTTTCGAACTACTACCTCGACGAGCACCTCCCCGAGACCGAAGAATGGGATGAGGTCAGCGACGAAGAACTCGAGGAAGCCTACGACGACATCATGGACCTCTGGGAGCGCGAGAAAAGCACGGCTCCCAAGCGAAATGAGTCCCAGCTCGAGGAGAAGTTCATCCGTCCGATGTTCCGGAAGCTCGGGATTCCCTTTGAGGTCGAGGAGAGCACGAGCCGGACCCAGAAGCGCCCTGACTACGGCTTCTTCGAATCCGATGATGCTGCCCGTAATGCCTTCGAACGCCGTGAGGAAGGCGGTGACTTCTACAAGAACGCCGTCGCCGTCGCCGACGCCAAACGGTGGGGTCGCCCGCTCGACACGCGAGGCAGCGGTAAGCATGAGCGCGACTTCGAGAACCCAAGCTACCAGATCCACGTCTATCTGCAGGAGACGCCCGCACGCTGGGCCGTCCTGACCGACGGGAAGAAGTGGCGACTCTACTACGGCCCGACCAGCCACCGGCTCGACTCCTACTACGAGGTCGATCTGGCGACGATTCTCGAGAGCGGAGACCTCGAGGACTTCAAATATTTCTACCTCTTCTTCCGCCACGAGGCGTTTCTCAAGGACGCAAGCGGCGACTGTTTCCTCGACGATGTCTACGGCGAGTCCAACGTCTTCGCCCAGGAGCTAGGGGAAGACCTGCAGGACAACATTTACGAGGCGATCAAGATTCTTTCTGAGGGGTTCCTACAGTATCCGGAGAATGACCTCAATGAGGACGATCTCGAGCTAATCCATGACTCCTCACTCATCTACCTGTATCGGCTCATTTTCGTCTTGTACGCTGAGGCAGAGGGACGTGACCTGCTCGACACGGACAACGAGATCTACGAGGAGCAGTACAGCCTGAACAATCTCAAACAGGTGGTCGCTGAGGAACTCGATAGTGGGAACCCGACATACCGGGATTGGCAGGATAACCTCTGGGACCAGCTCGACGGGCTGTTCAAGCTCATCGACAAGGGAAGTAAGTCCCGAGGGATCCCGGAGGAGGACCTCTACATCCCAGCGTACAATGGTGGTCTATTTCGGACGGATACGGACGCCGGTGACAGTCCTGAGGCACAGTTCCTCGCCGAGTATAAGGCCGGCGATGCCTATCTCGCGAAGGTTATCGATCTCCTGACGCGCAGCGAGGACGGTAACGGTGGCGGGAAAATCTTCGTCGATTACTCCTCGCTGGACGTGCGTCATCTTGGAAGCATCTACGAGGGGCTGCTCGAGTACCAACTTAACGTCGCCGACGAGCCGCTGGCACTCGAGGACGGCGAGTACGTGATTCCCGACGAGGGTGACGACGTTGTCGTCGAGGAGGGAGAGGTATACCTGACGACCGACAGCGGTGAGCGGAAGGCCACAGGATCGTACTATACACCAGAGTACGTCGTCGAGTACATCGTTGAGAACACGCTGGGGCCGATCGTCGAAGATATCCGGATGGATCTCGCTGGCCAAAGCGCATACGACGAGGGCGGGTTCGCGGAAGAGTTCGCGGAGCGTATCTTTGAGTTGAAGATTCTTGACCCGGCAATGGGGAGCGGTCACTTTCTAACGAGCGCAATCGACTATCTGGCTCGCGAGATCATCGACGCTCAAGAGAAGCAGGCAGCCCAGCAGGGGATCGAGACGGTCGATGAGGAGCACGATATCAACTGGGCTCGCCGTCAGGTTGCCCAGCGCTGTATCTACGGTGTCGATCTGAACCCGCTCGCTGTCGAATTGGCTAAGGTATCGCTTTGGCTGCGGACGCTCGCCGCCGAGCAGCCGCTCGCGTTCCTCGATCACCACCTCAAGGCTGGCAACTCGCTTGTGGGCAGCGACATCGAGACTGTACTGGACAACGGCGACCCTGACGCCGACATCGAAGAAGGACAGCTAACCCTGCAAGAGTCGTTCGACCGAACGCGCCGGCAGGCGTTGGAGCACGTCACCGATCAGTTCGAGGACCTGCTCGCCATCGACAACGAGACATTGGACGATATCAAGGAGATGGAGGCAGTCTATGAACAGGTGCGCGATGACCCGCTATACCAGCATCTCATCGCCATGGCAAATGTCCATACTGCCGAACAGTCCGGCCTTGACGTTCCAGACGACGCTTACGAGCGCATGGCTGAGGCACTACGTGACGACTCGTGGATTGACATCGAAGATCAGGACTGGTATTGTTCTGCGCAGGCGATGGCCAAAAACCAGAACTTTTTCCACTGGGAACTTGAGTTCCCGATTGCGTTCTACCAGCAGGACGGGGAGATCAAAGAGGAAAGCGGATTCGACGCGGTAATTGGGAATCCACCGTACGTGGGAGAAAAAGAAAGAAAAGAGACATTTGAGCTTCTAAAGAACTGTTCGATCGTCAAGGAATGCTATCAAGGACGGATGGATATGCTATATTTCTTCGTATTATTAGGTATTAAACTATCCAATAGCTCTGGAACGTCATCTATGATTACTACATCCTATTGGCCTGAAGCTAATAGCGCAGAAAATCTCCGTAATGAAATTGCAAAGAGGACGAGCATTAGAGAAATTCTTGAGTTCGATGGGTTCACAGTATTCAATCAGGCACCCGGTCAGGAAAACCTCATCTATAAATTCGATAACTCTGGATCCGAGAATATCACGTTTTCGTATATTTGTTCAGACAAGTATGGAGACAACGCTGTAGCGGAGTCACTACTAGGAGAAAAAGACCTATTTTACCAAGAGACATATAATTATGAAGAATTCGATCTACCTTCTGATGGTAGCGAATGGTACGGTATAAAGGGACTAGCAAAAGGTTCATTAGAATTACCAGATACCGGACAGACCTTCTCTGATTTTCTTGAATCTAAACAAGGTATCGTCCCTAACCCAGATAAAGTAACTAAACAATCGTACGAAGACTACGAAAATGAAGATGTTGAAATTGGAGAAGGCGTGTTTCTCTTAGATGATGATGACTTAGAACGTATTGGGATTAGTGAAGACCACCAGTTGCTTAAGCCAGCATATAGCAACTCGGACATATCCAAATACCATATCGGCTATCCCGACAACCTATATGTTCTCTATGTGACATCAAGTGTAGACATCGACCAATATCCGCAAATCGAGAAGCACCTTAATCGATATAGGTCCAAGTTAGAGGATAGGAGAGAAGTCAAAAATGATAAAATAAGCTGGTACAGTCTGCAGTGGCCACGGAATAAGCAGCTATTCGAGACACCCAAGATAGTCTATTCTAACTGGGGAAATGATTGGCAGCCATATGCAGTAGAGGATCAAGAATACTACGAACGGCGTGATATTACTCTACTCAAACCTCTTGATTCAGAAGTAGATCTTTACCGACTTACAGCAATATTAAATTCGAGAGTATCCGAGTACTGGCAGACAGAACAGCGGTCTAGAACCGGCTACACTACACAAGAGAGTCTTGATGATATGCCTATTGCTCCAAATTTGAGCGAGGTAGATTCGGAAACTGATGAAAGCCTACAGGAGCTTGCGAAAAGAATATCCGATCTTAAAAATCAAAGGACTAACCTCAACCTCAACCTGTTCGACTACCTTGGAATCCCAACTGACGAACTGCCCGAGTCGAAAACAGGTGGCACCCTAGCAGACCTGCAGATGCCACTCGAGGGCGTTGCGAACACACCACTGACCAAGACAACGGATGAGTACGATGGCCTACGCATTGAGGACGTCTTCTTCAAGGACGACAACGGTCGATTGGTGCTGTCGGTGGATATCAGCTACAAGGTAGAGGAAGACGACCCTCGTGAGACTGACCGATGGGACAGACTTACCGAATCGGAGTTCGAGACCTACGAGGCGATGGCTTTCATTGGACTCTCCGACGCCGAAGAGACGCTACTGTGTGAGTTCGTCCCCGTCGCCGTCGAGAAGGCCGAAGGCTTTGCTGGGTTCCGTCAGGGCGCAACCCAGACGAACTCGCCGCTGGATCGTCTGAAGGACCTGACGCTGCCTGATATCGACGAGATTCAAACTGGACTGGAGCAGTACACCAAGGTCCGCAAGCGCGCCGACGAACTGGAAGAGAAAATCGAGAAGGTCGATCAACAGATCAACGAAATTGTCTACGATCTCTACGGGCTAACTGATGAGGAAATCGAAATCGTTGAGTCTGCAGTAAAAGATGACTGACTTCGAGGTTGGCAACCGCGTCAAGTTCGCCGGCGGGCGTGGTGAAATTACGAAAATCGAGAAACGCCCCAATGGAGGTCACCTCCTCCATGTCTACACCTCGGAGGGGCAGCTCCGCAAACTCCCCAGCGGTCTACCCCATATCGAGAAACTCGATTCGCTCGTTGACCGACTCGCCGCCGGACAGGCCGATTCGCCCGTTCACCACGACCTCCGAGAGCGGGCAACCCGGCTCAACCTCGCCTACCGGTACGACCGCTTCCTATCGCTGACGAACAACCGTATCGAGATCGAGCCCTATCAGGTCAAGGCGGCCTACGAGATTTTGAACTCCTACGACCACCGGTATCTCATCGGTGACGAGGTCGGCCTCGGGAAGACCATCGAAGCTGGTATGGTTATCGAGGAGCTCATCGCTCGAGGTCGTGCCGATCGAGTCCTCATCGTCGCGCCTGCGCCGCTGACCGTCCAGTGGCAGGAAGAAATGCGCGAGAAGTTCGACCGGAACTTCGTCATCTACGACCGTGAAACCGTCGAGACGTATCGCCAGTCCCATCCTAACCAGAACGTCTGGGCACAAGAGGATCTTATCATTACCTCGATCGACTTCGCGAAGCAGACGACCGACGATCCCAGCGCCGACAGGGTTTCCGTGCTCGATGCACTCGAGAACCTCGAGCCGGAGTGGGATGTTGCAGTCTTTGACGAGGCCCACCACCTAACGGCTCGGAGATCGAGTGACGACTCAATCGAACGAACGCAGCGATATCTGGTGGGCGAAGCGGTCGCCGACAACTCCGACGCACTCCTGTTGCTGACTGGAACTCCCCACAAGGGCAAGTCCGACCAGTTCTACTTCCTCGTGAGCCTGCTCGATCCCTACCGGTTCAGCCACGAGTCCCAGATCCATCCCGACGGCCTTGATGATCTGATGATCCGCCGGCTGAAAGACGAGATGTACGATACTGATGGGACGCGGATGTTCCCCGAGAAGAATATCGAGGCCTTAGGCGTCGGGATGTCCGATGCAGAGGAGCAGCTCTACGACGATGTCACCGAGTACATCCGCGAGTACTACAACCTGGCTCAGCAGGAGGAGAACCAAGCCGCCGGTTTCACGATGGTTATCTACCAAAAGCGGCTGGTCTCGAGCGTCCACGCGATCAGAAAATCCTTGGAGAACCGTATGCGGGCGATCCAGAACGATAGCGTTGCCGAGGAACTTCCCGACGACGTTCAGGAACTCATCCCGCGGTACAGCACCGAACCCGAGACGTTGACTGAAGCCGAACGCTCTCGAGTCGAAGAGGCCCTTGAAACTGTTACAATCACCCTGAATCAGTCGCAAATACAGGAAGAACTAGACCGGGTTAAACAGCTCTGGCAACAGGCCAAAGCCATAGAAACTGACTCGAAGGCACAACTACTTCGCAAGTTCGTCGACCGCATTCTGGATGAGGATCCCGACGAGAAGATCCTCATCTTCACCGAGTATACGGACACACTCGAATACCTTCGCGATCAGGTGTTTCCCGAGCACGACATTGCACAGGTATACGGCGACTTAGACCAGGAGCGACGCCGGCGGGAGATGGAGAAGTTCGAGGAAGAGGCAAACCTGATGCTCGCGACCGACGCAGCCCAGGAGGGGCTCAATCTCCAGTTCGCCCACATCATGGTGAACTACGACCTCCCCTGGAATCCGATTCGTATCGACCAGCGTATGGGCCGACTCCACCGCTACGGGCAGGAACACACGGTCGAGATCCGTAATCTCTTCTTCAAAGACACTCGTGAGAGCGAAATTCTCAACCTCCTCGTTGAGAAGACTAACCAGATCGAATCCGATCTCGGGATGCGCTCCGACGTGATGGGGCGCGTCCTAGAGGACGTTGACCTGGACGAGACGATCATGGCCGCTATTGCCGAAGGAAGGCCGACAGACGAGGTTGTGGCAGACATCGAATCGACGATAGAGGAGCGCAAGGAAGCCTTGGAAACCGTTGAGAACGAGTTTCTCATTCGAGATCGGTTCGACCTCTCGAACGAGGACGAGGAGGTACTCGAGGTCATCGAACGTAGTCAACACGGCGAAGTGAGCGAAGCCGACATCGAGGTTCTCGTTCGGGAGTTCTTCGACGAGTTCGGCGGGACGATCAAGGGCGTTCGGCCCGGCCCTGCACGCTCTGGCGGTGACGTTTACCAACTGGACGTTCCCGACGTTCTATCCGGTGACCAAGTAGCAGGACAGTACGACAGTGCAACCTTTACGAAACAGATCGCGATGGACAAGGATGATGTCGACTTCATTGCGCTCGATCATCCATTGGTCCAGTCGCTCATCGAATTCTGTCTCAGTTCCGACCACGTACAGGGACAGGTCGCTGTGAAAGTCGCTGCCGAAGACGAGCCGTCACCAGGGATTCTCTTCACCTACCGGCTGGGCTACGTCTCAGGAGCAGGCGATGTAGTCACTGAGAAGCTTGTGCCGCTGTATGTCACTACCGATGGCGAGGTCACTACCAGTACTCCTGAGATAGTCGATACACTTCCTCCAGAGAAGACGACATCTATCCAGAGTCTCGAGAGGCTGGCATCGGTTGTAGACGATCTCCATGAAGAAGCACAGATGGAAGCATGGACTCAAGTCGAGTCGTTTGCAGACGAAGCCCGTGAAGAACGTGAACGTGAGATAGCGATCAAGCGCCAGCATGCAGAGCGATACTTCGAGGAGGAAATCGGCGAATGGGAGGACCGACTCGAGACGTACCAACAACGCGACGAGGAGGGCAAGGATATGTCTGCTCCGATCGGAAACGCGAAACGAGAACTCGAATCACTCCGTCGGAAACGTGATAAAGAACTGGAACGCCTCGAAGAGGAGAAACACGTCACACCGGAAGAGCCAGACTTGGTGTCCGCTGCGTTCGTCATTCCAGACGGCGAGGTAGAGTGATGGTTACTATCACTAACGTTGTTGGATCTGGTAGTCTCGGCCTCGAGTTAGACGTTGAACAACTCGGTGCTGATCTCGACGTTCCGTATACGGAGTACAATCCGGAAAATTATCATGGCCTCTACGTTCGGCTAGAGGAAGACGGGCCGCTGATTACCGTCTACCGAAGTGGGAAGTACATCATCACTGGTTCTTCGAGTCTCGATCAGCTCGAGGAATCGAACGACGTGTTCCTAGATAAGCTGTCCGCGTTGAACGGGATTGAGACTCCCGAAGAGACTGGATTTTCGGTCCAGAACATCGTCAGTACTGCAGAACTTGGAACAGATGTTAACCTGAATGCACTCTCGATTGGTCTCGGCCTTGAGTCAACTGAATACGAGCCAGAGCAGTTTCCAGGACTTGTCTACCGTCCAGAAGAGTATGCTGCTGTGATCTTGCTATTCGCGAACGGCAAAGTGGTTATCACTGGTGCTCCGAATATCGATGTCGCGACCGATGCGTTTGACCATCTCCGATCTCGAGTCAACTCACTGCTCTAGAGACTACGTTTCCAGTTCGAACGCCTGCTCTAACAGATCAGCGATACTCCGAAGCGCACCAACTGCGGTCTGGTCAATTTGCAAACTCACGCGATCAGTATCTCCCCCGGTTTTCTTACCGAGTGAGAGAACTATCTCGTCATCGGGTGAGAGAGATGCTGAGAGCCATGAGGTGACGTTCTGAGATCCAACAAACCAAGCCGTGGTGAGATCGTACCACGATTCCTCACGCTCGTCCGCTGACGGATGCTCCGACTCAAATCCCTCGTGCTCGAGTTCGGTCGCAAAGCTTCGTAGCTCCTCACAATCGCTTCGTTCGAGTTGGACCGTAACACGATGCTTATCGCCACCGAATCCCCAGTCTTTCTTTCCGATCTGGATCGTCAACTGTCCGGTTGGCGATCGTGAAATAGTAACCCAGGCACGACTGCTATGAGAAAACCGTCCTCGACGGAGGTATCGATGTGCTACCTGAACCCACTCACCGGACTTATCGAACGATGCCCAGAACTCTCCTGGAATTGGGACCTCGAGTTTGACAGATGGTGACTTCTCTTGTCTCAGCCACCGTGTGACATCGGGATACCCTTCGAGACCGGATCGATCGGGAAGCGCACATGGCCAGACGGTGTGTAGCCCGGAGAGATCAACATCGTACCCTGAAAAGTCGTCTTCGTACAGCCACGCGACGCTGTATCCTCGTTCCAGATAGTGCTCGGTTACGCCATCGATGTCTTTCCCCTCGTTCCGGTACTGTGCTTCGATCGCGATGCCATTTCCATAGGGGGCACACGGCTCGTCAAAGGTCAGGAGGACATCGGCGATTCGCTCGTCCACTCCTGACTCGAGCTCGACTGTCGCGTCGGGAAAATCGTGCTTGAGCCGGGCATAAGCAATTGACTTCATCTTAAGATGTACATCCGACTCACCTGGACACTTTCCGCCGCTCCCAAGATCGTCAAATGTCGACTGACCGTGAGTGGTCGTGAACTCGGTCTGATCCTCTCGATCGTGATGACGAAAATGACGTGAGATAAACGCGCCACCTCGTTCGTGCGACTTGACGACCCCCATAGGGTCCTCACAAACTGGGCACGTCACTTCAGCGTTATTTTCGACCTGTGGTGGAATAACGCGCTTCCCGTTTATGGTTCCAAGATATGGCATACTGGTTCAATCTCTGTTGGATGTGTGTCGTGTCTGCTATAGGTTAAAATTATGTTAATAACGTTTTTCGGTGTAATAGAACATAGTAGCGTCCAGATCTGCTAAATTCGGGACTCTTTGCGGGCCCATTTCGGCGGTAGAGACCCCCCCTTCTGTTTCCACTCCAGCGGTGCGGAGGCGTAGCGGTTAGTTTGGTCCTTTGGCCTTAGCCACACGTCCTAAGGGGGACCCGGACGCGACGCGTCCGGTTTCTCACGCAAGCCTCACCGAGGCGATCGAGTCGAAGCGACGCGATTGCTCTGACGAGCTGCGAAGTTACGCAAAAATCACTCGATAAGAGACGAAATTAAGGGAAGAAATAGCGTTGCCACTCACCAGGCGGCGCTCAGCCGCCGAGCGCGTTTCGGCTTTTCATCCGTCGCGGGAGGTTCTCGCGCTCCTCGAGCAGCTTTCGCCGCGTCCTGTCGAGAGGACGATCCTCTCGAGATCGGCTGACGTTCACGCGAGCCTTCGACAGTTGAAAGACGTTCGTGAGATGGAACCGTTCGGTCGATCCGTCAGGATACTCGAATTGGATCCAGATACCGCTAATACCGAGTTCATCATCGTACTGCTGCTGGTAACTGGTGACCGCCTCACGGGCGATCTCGAGCCCCTCGTCGCGATCGGCCGGCGTGTATCGAACCTGCAGGAGCTTCCGGCTGCGCTCGTCCGTCTCACGAACGCCGACCTCGTAGGAGTTCTTGAAGCGATCGAACGGCCCGCTCTCGAACCCAGACGCGTCTTCAGCGACCTGCATGGCCGTTGCCCCGATCGTTCGCCGGAACTGCTCCTCGGCCGATCTGACGCGCTTGAGCATCTCCTGGGCAGCGAAGTCGCTCTCGACTTCGAGCTTCCCGTAGGTGTGCCGAACGAAGCCTTCGAGCCGGTCGACCACTCGCCGGATCGTCCGGTAGGAGTAGCCGGTCTTCTCGGCTGCGTCCTTCGGCGAGATCTCACCGCCATCCGTGAGCAACAGCTCGGTGACTTCCCGATCGCTTCCGTTCATATCGCCCCAGAGACGCATCACGGCGTTCTCCTGCTCACTCTCGATCTCCGGAAGGGGACAGTCAACGAGCTTCAGGCTACGCCGCTTTCGACGCTCTGGACCGAAGTACGCGTCCTCGTGGTACTCGTCGCCGCCGGTCACGTCGAGACCGGCCCAGTCGAGAACGTTCATCAGCATCTCCTCGAGTTCGCGCCGACACTGTTCGATGTCGAGTGCGTCTTCGCGGTCCCAGTAGACCGTCTCGTCGGTGATCGAGGTCTGGAAAGATACCTCGAGTTTGGGATGCCACCCGAACTGATCGGGATTGTAGTTGTCGGGGTTCCGCATGTAGTAGTGCTTCAGCTCCTTTCCGATCTTGTGGCCCCGAATGAGCTTCGCCGCGCGCTCGGAGTCGACCATCGTCGTCACCTGGTCGCCGGGACGTTCCCGATTGTCCTCGACGTGCTTTCGATAGCCCGATCGATCGGACTCGAGCAGCTGGTGAATGCGCGCGATCGGTCCGTCGGCCGCGTAGATCGGCCCGGACACGTCGCGCTTCGGACGGACGTACACTGCGGCGTCGTTGACGTTACTCGACTCGTGCGGGTTCGAGAAGTACCGACGAGGAACGTCGAACGCCGCGAAAGCCTCGGCCGTGAGATCGACGTACTTCGCGAAGTCGATATTCGACGCCTGAGCGCGGACGGTGAGATACGGCCGACCCAGATCCATGTAGCCGTTGACCTTGCTGATCTCGCCCGTCTCATCGTCGCGTTTCTTCATGTCCGGCCACCGCGGGTAGATGGTGAACGTACCGCCTTTCACCCGCTGGCTCGAGTCGGCGCTCTTGTCGTCGTACGTCTCGTCCATGCAGACGACGTACACGCGATAGAGGTACGCTGTCTCGAGCTTGTAGGACGGATCGGACCATGGGAGAATCGGCTGGTCGTCGTAGTCCAGGACGGCTGCGTATTCCTGTCCGTCGAATTCGAACGTCGTCGACGGCTTTCCGTTATTGACCCAGTCGTGTTCTTTCCGGAACGTAGTGAGTCCGTAGTACGGCTTCAGCCCGTACTCGTCGAAATTGAGGTAGGCGTCGAACTCGTGGCACTGGGTCTCGAGGAACTGCTGGGCGGCCACTTAGACCACCTCCTCCATTGAGAGCCGGCCCTCATATCCGGCGGTCGTCTCGGGCGGCGCGCCGACGATATGCCTCGCGCGACACCCAAATTTATGAGAGTTGAAACTGTAGTGTTCAGGTAGCCTTCCCCCATTTACGGGAGAAATTGAAGAAGTCGTATCAAGCCTAGGCCGGGATTTGAACCCGGGCTCTCGTCCTTACCAAGGACGCGCTTTACCGCTAAGCTACCCAGGCACGCAGTTATTCGTTGTCTCGAGTCGACTTTATGGCTTTCGATTGCAACCGGGCGTGGGGTGAGATATCGAGGCACTCGAGACAGTCCGCAGACGGACCACTGTCTGTCATACCGGCACGATCGCGATCTATCTGTGATTGTGCCGGGAAATCAGTACAGGAGATAGTCTCGGTAGGACGGTCGGTCGTCGTACTGGTGGACAACGATCAGTGACTGGCCGACACGGTCGGCCTCAATCGTGGCGTCCGGTAGTAACAGTTCCAGTGGGACTACGGGTCGGTCACCGAAGTCGCTCGATCGGTCGTGTGGTCCTCGAGGGACTGGTCTGACCGGAGCGACCTGCAGTTGTCGAGACACTCCGCGGCCGGCGGAAAGGCGGTCCCGACGCGGTCGGCGATCTCGTCTGCGGTCGCGAGCAGTCGTTGGGACGGCGTGTCGCTGACGGCGGCGGCACCGGTGAGAACGGCGAGTTCGAGGATGTCGTGCTCGAGGTTGGCGTCGATCGATGTCGGATCGACGGCGGCGTCGCCATCGGTACCGGCCACACCCGACGCAGTTTCGTCGGCGACTTCGTCGCGACGGGTCTGATCCCGCCCGAACGCCTGGACCGTCCGGACTGCCTTGCCAGCGGCGTCGGTGCGAGCGAGCAGGTAGAACCCACGGGCGACGAGAATGTCGGCGGCGAGGATCTCGAGGTCACCTCGATCGCTGTCTCGGTCTCCCGATCCCGTCCAGGGCTCCTCGTGGGCCAGCGAGCGGGTCAACCGTAGTCCTTCGTAGATGAGTTGAACGCCGGCCGCCTGCGTGGCGAGGTCGCCGGCGTCGTGTTGTGCTCTTGTGTTGTCGTCGGTCTCGAGAACGGCACGTCCGTCGGCCGCCGTCGCTGCAGCGCTTTCGAGGGTCAGTACGCCAGGAACCATCGACGCGTCCTCGAGGAGGGTCTCGATACGGTCGTGTAACTCGGGTGGTTCGATATCCGCGATGGCCTCGGCGGCGGCACGCCGACAGCTGTCGGCTTGTTCCATTGGCGGTCCCTTACGACGGAGGAGCCAAAGACCTTTGGAAACGTCCGGTAGATTCGCGTACATGATCGATGTAGACGTCGATGCCGACCGTTCGATTCGCACCGTCACGATCGACCGCCCCGCAGCGCGCAACGCTCTGACGACCGAGGGCCTCGAGACACTCGAGACAGCGATCACCGACGCCGACGAGCCCGTGATCTATCTCTGCGGGGCCGGCCCTGCGTTCTGTGCGGGTGCCGACCTCGAGGCGGTCGGCGACCTCGACGGCGACCGCGACCGCGCTGTCGAGTTCGCCCGGCTTGGTCAACGCGTCGCACGGGCGATCGAGGATACCTCGGCGATCGTCGTCGCTGGAATCGACGGCCCTGCACGTGGCGGCGGGCTCGAACTCGCTCTCGCCTGTGACGTTCGCGTCGGGACGCCCGACTCGACGTACGGCGAGCCCGGCGTCACTTTCGGCCTGTTCGGTGCCTGGGGAGGCACCGTGCGTCTGCCCCGCGTGTTGGGTGAGGGCGACGCCCTCGAGTTCGCGCTCTCGGGACGAACCGCCGACGCCGAGGAAGCGCTGCGGATGGGGCTGATCTCGCGGATCGAAGACGAGCCACGGGCGGTTGCCGACGAAATCGCCGGGAACGCCACCGATGCGCTCGCGGTCCTGAAACGGCGGCTGCGCGACGACGCCGAGCGGGCCACCCAGGAACGACGTGAGGCCCACGCGTTCGGCGAGCTCGTCGAAGCCCACGCAGACGACGTCGACGCCGTTCTCGAGTAAACAGTACTGACTCGCCCGTCTGACAGAATGTGGGTCGAAATCGAGCGAATCAGTCGAGGGGCGCCGGCGCCGGCGGCACTTGCCGTTTGTGTGCACTGCGCTCGTACATGCCTCGAACGTTTTCGACGGTTTCCTCTTCGACCTCGAGTTCTCGTGCGGTCGCGGCGACCGACAGCGGGCCATCGATGTGGGCTGCGAGGATCGAGTCGAGCGTCTCGTAGCTGAGTCCCATCTCGTCCTCGTCGGTCTGGTCGGCCCATAGCTCTGCCGTGGGTGTCTTCGTGACGAGATCCTCGGGAACGCCGACGTAGTCTGCGAGCTGGCGGACCTGTGCCTTGTAGAGGTTGCCGATCGGATGGCAGTCGACCGCGCCGTCACCGTACTTGGTGAAGTAGCCGACTGCGGCCTCGCTGCGGTTGCCCGTTCCAAGCACCAGTCGGTCTTCGTGGTTTGCGACGAGGTAGTTGAGAACGGCACGAACGCGTGCACGGGCGTTGCCGACAGCCTCGTGATCGCCGTCGGCGTCGGGGTAGGCCGACAGCAGCGAGTCGACGATCGGCTCGATCTCGATGACGTCGTAACTCATCTCGAGGTCCCGTGCGACGCGTTCGGCGTCGCTCATGTGTTCGTCGCTGCTGACGGTCGCTGGGAGGACGAGGCCGTGGACGTTCTCGGCGCCGAGCGCATCGACGGCGAGATAGGCGGTAAGCGTGCTGTCGATGCCTCCGGAGAGTCCGAGGACGGCGCCGTCGGCCCCCGCAGCGTCGACTTGTGACCGGATGAACTCGACGATGTGATCGCGTCGCTGGCCTAGTTCCGGATCCGAGAAACGAAGGTCGAGCATGTGTCTGGCCGTCCGTACGGGTGGGCTGGCCTAATAGACTCCCCCTCACGGGAAGAAAGTGGACGAATGTTAGATCCTCGGACTATCGGTACTCGAGGCAGAGCGCTACGTTGAAGTGCGACCGACAGCTACGTGTCGGTGTATAGTGCGCTGGTGGTCTAGTGGTAGGACATGAGCTTCCCAAGCTCATAGCCCGGGTTCAATTCCCGGCCAGCGCATCCGAGTTTTCTCGAGGTCGGTACTGATAGTTGCCCGTTCCAGCACTGTGGCGAACACCTAATCATATCGAACCGTATCGCATACGCTCATGTGGCACGGAAACACGTAACACGGATGTCGTACTGTCCCTATATGTGACCACAGCAGACAGGACCGAGACGGTCGTCGAAGTCGAATTCGAGGTTTCCGACCCGCAGTACCCGTTGGTCGCGCTCTCGGCGGAGACTGGCTGTGAGATGGAACTGCTTCAGATCCTCCCGCGGAGCAACGGTTCCTATACGGTCTTCCATCGAGTTACGGACGCTCCCCCGGAACGGATCGTCGAATTCGCACGCGACTACGACGGATTCGAGGCACAGGTCGTCAGCGACGGTGACGACACCGCCATCGTCGAGTTTCGAATCGATGGTGGCGGTGAGTTCTTCACGATCAGCCTGACCGACGCGGGTGCGATTCCGACGGAGCTAGCGAGTACGGACGGCGTCGCGCGGATCGCTGCGGAGATCCCGTCGATCTACTCCGCGTCGGACGTTATCGACCGGTTTCAGGAGACTTATCCGTCGATGGAGATCATCGCACGGCGACAGAAGGACTACCCGGTTTCACTCTTCCAGCGTCAGGAACTCGCCGATGCTGTCTCCCGGCTGCTTACGCCCCGACAGCACGAGGTTCTCCTGTTTGCCTACTCGAACGGCTACTACGAGTGGCCGCGCAAAAAGACCGGCGAGGAACTCGCGGACGAACTCGAGGTGACGTACCCGACGTTCGCCGAACACTTACGGAAGGCCGAACGGAAACTGCTCTCGATGATATTCAGCGCGTAGTCGCTGCCCCCGCTATCAGTGGATCCCCATCGCTTCGATCTGTTCTTGATACCGGTTTCGGATCGTGACCTCGGTCACCTGCGCGACGTCGGCGACCTCGCGTTGGGTCTTCTTCTCGTTACAGAGCAGCGACGCGGCGTAGATCGCCGCGGCGGCGTAGCCGGTCGGTGACTTCCCCGAGAGCAGTCCCTTCTCGGTTGTCGTATCGATGATCTCGTTTGCCTTGACCGTCACCTCCTCGGAGAGTTCGAGATCGGAACAGAATCGCGGGACGTACTTCTTCGGGTCGACCGGCGCCATCTCGAGGCCGAGTTCCTGAGCGACGTATCGGTAAGTGCGACCGATCTCCTTGCGCTCGACGCGAGAGACGGCGGCGACTTCCTCGAGCGAGCGGGGGATCCCCTCCATCCGACAGGCCGCATAGAGCGTGCTGGTCGCGACGCCTTCGATCGAACGGCCGCGAATGAGGTCCTCGTCGAGTGCCCGCCGATACATCACGCAGGCGACTTCGCGGACCGAGCGAGGGATCCCCAGCGAGGAGGCCATACGGTCGGTTTCCGAAAGCGCGAACTGTAAGTTCCGCTCGCCGGCGTCTTTGGTACGGATGCGCTCTTGCCACTTTCGCAGGCGGCGCATCTGGGAGCGTTTGTCCGAGGAGAGCGATCGCCCGTAGGCGTCCTGGTTCTTCCAGTCGATCGAGGTCGTCAGCCCCTTGTCGTGCATCGTTTTCGTCGTTGGCGCGCCGACGCGGGACTTGTTCTGGCGTTCGGAGTGGTTGAACGCGCGCCACTCCGGCCCGTGATCGATGTTCGTCCCTTCGACGATCAGGCCACAGTGATCGCAGACGAGCTCGCCTTGATCCTCGCTTTTGACGAGTTGGCCCTCGTTACACTCGTCGCAGGCCCGCTCGCGTGTTGATTGGTTCGTGTCTGTCGTCTCGGGATCACGTTCGCGCTGGCGAGCTGGGCTCGTCATTTCGACTAGATACTGGTGACCGAGCCTTTTAGGTCTCGCCCTCGTGTCCGATCGCTTCTGACCAGCCGATCAGGGATCGAACCGGTTCTGCACGACGGATTCGACCCGCCGTATCGGGTCGGGAAACGAGTCCCGTTCCAACCGTCGACTGATGGGTGACAGCAGCCGACAGCCATCGATTTCACCCAGCAGTGCAGGCGTGGACCGCCACTAGAAGTAGCCCAACAACGTCCCGCCAAGAACGATGATCCACGTCGCGACACCTGCAAGCAGCATGTCGTTGAACCGCGATTCCCGAGTCGCGCGTCTTGCCGCGCCACCGGCGATCAGCCCCAGTGCGATGACGACGAGCATTCGCTGAACGACGACGTCGACGGGTAGCGAATCGACGCCCAACAGACCGTAGTCGAGCCAGAACGCCACCGCCAGCGAACCGGCGGCAACGACAGCCGCGTCGAGTCGTCGCGTGAGCGTGCCGGCGATCAGATAGGTTGCGACCGGGATTCCGACCGCGATCACCGGATACAGCAGTGCGGCGATCATGTGTGGCGTCAGGAATCCGACGTTGCGCTCGAGGGCGATCCCACCGAGTCGCACGCCGAGAAACAGCGCGAGGATCGTAAAGACGAGGACGATGTGGCCGGCCTCGAGGCGGTCGTAGGCAGCCGCGATCCGGCGCCGGTCGACGTCCGTCAGGCGATCATCGATGGCTGTGGGCGTGTGATCAGCGACCTGCTCGGGATCGGTTCGTCGATCGACGTCGCCTGCTGCCCGGGCGCGTCTGCGGGCCACGAGTCCGACGCCTGCGGGGAGAACGATCAGTCCGGCGAGATCGACGACGGTCGCCCACCCATCGGAGTCGGCGGAATTCGTGTTCCCGAGGTAGACCCGGCGGACGTCCTCCTCGACGTCGATTCCGGGGTGGTCCATGAAGTCTCGCTCGACCTTCGACTGGGCGGCCTCGACGCCGTCGACGCGGTGGCGAAGAGTAAACCAGTCGAAGTGTTCGGTGTGTGCCTGCATGGCGACCCACTCGTCGTCGGCGTTCGGGCTCTCGTAGAGCCGGATGTGGTACCGTTGGCCGTAGTAGTCACCTTCCTCGAGTTGCCCCGTCTCGGTTGACCAGTAGGCGTCCGCCTCGGGGCCAGGGTCGATCCAGGCATAGCGGGTCGTGCCGTGGGCGTCACCCCACTCGATCCCCGTCGCGTGGCGGTCGTGTTCCTCGAGGAACTGCTCTTCTGGGAGGGGCGTTTCGTCGTCCTCGTACTCGGCTTCGACCTCCTCGATCTCCTCCCAGTCGCCGTCGTCAGCCTCGGTCATCGCGTACGTGATGTCCTCGCTGTCGCCGCGGACGATCACGTTGAGCGGACTCCGCTCTTGAAATCGCTCCTGTGGGCTGAGGTACTTCCAGAACTCGCTTTCGGAGCCATCCATCGAGACCAGCTCGGGCGTTTCAGTCTCGTCGGAGTCGATGGTGTCGGTCGACGGCGAGAACAACAGCGACGGGCCGCCGACGAAGAGAAACGAGAGTGCCACCAACGCGACCGCGATCACGAGCGACCGACGCATACTCCCGCCAATACCGAACGGATGTCCATCAATCCACGTGATCGTTGCCCGTCGGTTTCGAGTGCCGGATATCGGTACAGCAGTCCGTATCAGTCGTCGACGTCCGGCCCAACGGTCAGGACGGGGACGGGCGCTTCGCGGACCACCCGCTGGGAGACGCTCCCGACGACGTTTCGCTCGTACTCGTTGCCGCTTGTCCCCATTACGATCAGGTCGACGTCGTGTGTGCCGGCGTAGTCGACGATACACTCGGCGGGGTGACCCGTCTCGATTTTAGTCTCGACGTCGAGACCCTTCCCACTGGCCTCGGTCGCGACGGTGTCGACCGCCTCGTGTGCGTTCGCCTGCAAGTCCTCGCGAACCGCCTCGATGCGGTCGTCGCCGAGGACCAGAAAGGCTCGATCGTCGACAACCGAGAGGACGTGAACCGCCGCCGATCGTGTCTCCGCGATGTCGATCGCGTGTGTCGCGGCGACTGCTGCCTGCTCGCTGCCATCAGTGGGGACGAGAACTGTATCGTACATCGGGACCTACTCGAGAGACTCGTCCCTGGCGAAAAAGCGATTACCGTCGTTCTCCGCTCGTGGGAATAGCCCCCCGAGTCCGCGTCTCGCCTCGTAACGGTCGACAAACTCCTTCTCGGCGGCCACTACCGGCTCGGTTCGCGGCGGTCGTATACCTGACAACAGTCATACTGACGGACAGCACGACGCGCCGATGGGTTACTGACTGCTGTCCGGCGGTATCAGGCGCCGGGAATACCAAGCGCCTCCGGCGTGACGATTCCGACCAGTGCGGCCGCGTAGACGATCACGACGGCAACGACCCACGCGACGACGCCGATCGCGGTCGCCGTCGCCCAGCCACCGGGATAGCGCCAGTTGATCACGCCAACCCACACGACGAGCATGATCAGGACGCCCACGAGCGGAAGCCAGCCGGCGACGTAGCTCGTCACCGCCCAGGCGGCCGCCCCGACGAGGGCGGTCAATGCGGCGTTGGGGACGCCGGCGTCCCGGTCCAGTACGACCCGAACCCCGGCTACGATCGCGACCGTCCCGATCAGGAGACTAAGCACGAAGATGACGGCTGCGTCGATGGCAGACATCGGTTAGGACGGAGATCAAGGTTTCCAGCTCACTTCGAGTTCGATCGTCTCACGACTGCCCCGTAGCATCGAGGAGCGTTCGACGACGTCGACCGAGAAGTCGACCTCTTCGGGCGGATCGAGCGAGATCGTCTTGTTACCGACCTCGACGTCGATTCCGTCCTCGTCGTCGAACTCCGCTGCGAGAGCCGCCAGATATGCTGCGACTTCCGATCGCGGGAGTCGGTCGTCGAACGTCGTCCGTTCGGCCATACGGCCCAGTGGCGGTGACGGCCGCAAAAGTATGGGCAGCGAACGCGCTCCTAACGGGTTTTTACCAGCGGTCTCGGAGAATTCACGGGGCTTGATCTCGAGTCAGTTCGTGTTACTGAACGTGTTCTTACGCCACGTGTCTCTGTCGTAAGGTGTTGTCGCTCCTGACCGTCGATGTCCAACCAGTTTCGCATGGCCGTTGTCAGAGTGGATCGCCACAGCTCCGATCGTGACGTGGGAATATCGGAGGACCGGTACAGCTTCCGTATCAGCCGAATACCTGCACTCGACGCGGAAGCGTGGCTTTTTGACTCCGGAACGGGTAGCCGCCGCCGATGGACGTCGCCGTCGGCATCGTCGCCCAACGTGGTAACGAGCGCGCCCAAGAACTCGCTGCGACGCTGATCGAGGCGCTCGAGCGTGAAGACGACCGTGAACACGAACACGGCCACGAGAGCGCGCCCGTGTCGGTCGTCGTCGACAACGCGACTGGTGACGCAGTCGACGCGCCGGCCCGTCCGGTCGGCGAGATGACCGATCGCGACTTCGTCGTTAGTATCGGCGGCGACGGTACGCTGCTATTCGTCGCCCGCGAGGTCGGCTCTACCCCGATCCTCGGTGTCAACTTCGGTGAAGTCGGCTTTCTCAACGCCGTCACGCCCGCCGATGCCGTCGACGTCGTCACCGATCTCGTCGCCGAGCTACGGACGACCGGTTCCCTCGAGGGTCGCGAACTCACCCGACTCGAGGCGACGAGCCAGGACGCCGACTGGACGCTCGAGCCGGCGCTCAACGAAATCGTCGTTCACGGCCCACGCCGGGGCCACGGCGGCGGTGCGACCGTCGAGGTTCAGGTCGACGGCGATTGTTACGCCGCGAGTCACGCCGACGGCGTTCTGGTAGCGACGCCGACGGGCTCGACCGCGTACAACCTGAGCGAACGGGGACCGATCGTCCATCCCTCGGCCGACGGCCTCGTCGTCACGGGGATGGCCACCGCCGACGGGATGCCGTCGCTGGTCGTCGATCCGGAGACCGATCTCGAGATCACCGTCTCCGATACCGACACTGCCTACGTGATCAGCGACGGCCGGAACCGACGGCGGCTCGACCCACCGACGACGGTCACACTCTCGGTTGCGGACGAGCCGATCCGACTCGTCGGTCCACAGGGGAACTTCATAGAGAGTCTCGAAAAGCTCGACTGACGGTAATCGCTCTAGCGCCGCGTGTTCGGATTCGTGTCGTCGTTCGTCCCCTCGAGCAGCCGCTCGAGTTTGGCCGGCGGAACGGCACCACGGGCGACCCGATCACCGGCGACGAACGTCGGGACGCCGGTGATCCCACGCCGCTGGGCCATCGTGAACCGGTCCTCGAGTTCAGTTCGAAGCCCGTCGTCGTCGATCGCCGATCGGATCTCGCCGACCGGCAGTCCGACGTCGTCGGCGAGGTCCGTCAAGACGTCGCGCTCGCCGATATCCCGACCATCCTGCCAGAGCGCGTCGTAAATCGCCTCGTCGAAGGCAGCCCACCTGGCGGGATACTCCCCTTTCACGTACCACGAGGCCTGCTGGGCGGGCAGCGAGTCGACCTCGATCGCTAACTCCTGGGCCATCTCGACGTCGTACTCGGCCCGCAGGCGACGGACGTTCTGGCGGGCGCGGTCGAAGTACTGCTCGTCTTTCCCGTCGTCGGCGTCGTGATCGATCGATCCATCCGGATTCCGTTTGTCACTTCGGAGATCGAACGGCTGCCAGTCGACCTCGAGGGGCGCGTCTCGTGTTTTCCGGTACTGCCCGAGAGATCGCGTTCCCAGATAGCAGAACGGACAGACGTAGTCGGCATAGAGCGACAGCCGATCGGTCGGTTCGGACATACCCTCGATAGGCAACGGTGACGGAAAAGTCGACGGCACTCGGAGGTGTGTTCGGTGTCGCCTCGAGTCGACGGCTCGGATTCGCGATCGGTCCTCGGTGACCCGTCGGATCAGACGCCGTTGGCGTCTTCGCCGGCCGCGAGGCCACTCTCGCCGCTTTCGGTCTGCTCGGTCACGCTCGGCAAGTTCGGGTCCCGGTAGGGGTTGCGTCCGTAGGCGGGAAGCTCGTCGTCGAGTTGTTCTTTGAGGACGCGACGGAGTCGGTTCAAGCTCGTCGTGTCGAGCCCGTAGTCAGCGGCGAGGCGCTTGAACGTCTCCTCTTCGGTGATGTCGTGGGCTCGATACTGGCCGAACAGCTCCTCCATTCGATCGGCCGAAAGCTCCTGGGCGTCGATGTCGTCGAGCCCGAAGTACTGTCGCCGGTCGACGTCGACGACGTGGCGGATGACCACCAGTGCCACCTTTTCGATCGCACGCTGGCTGCCGAACTCGGTGAGGTCGATCTCGTCCATGACGCCGAGTGCGAGGTCGCGTTGCCACGGCGTCATCTCGAGTGCGTTACACAGCGCTTGCGTCGTCCGCAACCGGTCGAGCCGGTGGGCACGCTCGCTGTAGCCCGGCGTTGCCGCGTGCTGTTCGTCGTGGAGGCGACGCACGCTCTCGGAGAGGTCCGCGTCCGGCGACTCCGCACGGCCGATGACGGTCGCACTCGGCGTGACGACGCCCCACTGACGGACCGTCGAGTCGCGCTGGACGTCCGCCCGCGAGAGCGATCCCGAACCGGGTCGGGTCTCCAGGCGGCGATCGTCCTCCTCCTCGAGTCGCGGGCTGTCGCCGACGGCCGCGGCATCGGCGGGGCCGGGACCGGGTTCAGCACCGTCGTCTCTCATTATCGCACTCTCGGACCGGCAGACGGAAAAAGGCTCGCTCCCGTCAAACTATCGGAAACGGCGACTGACAGCAGAGATGACAGATCGAGTCGACTCGAGCGACGAGCGATACGCTCGCGCTCGAAGCAACGTCCGCGAAAAGCCCTTCGTAGCTTCACCTTGTGACCAGAAGTACTTAAAGAACGATCCGATAGCGCGGCGTTCGAGCTACTGGACCGCGGCGATGATGTCGTCGATGAACTCGTCCAACCGTTCGGGATCGGGCCCGCTGCGTGCGTGTACTTCGGGGTCGATTGCTTTCGGCGGATGGGCGAACCCGCGGCCGACGGCATCGCCGACGGTCGCGGCCCCTTCTCCCGCCCGTTTCCGCTCGAGCAGTTCACGGGCCCGTTCGATTCGGTCGTCGTCGAAGACCGACGGCGCCTGTTCGGTCAGGAATCGGTCGAACTCGAGTGCCGGCAGCTCGTGGCCCCCGCGTTCGCCGGTCGCTTTCAGATAGCGTGCCGACATCGCTGCCCGGGCGATCGTCAGGTTTCGCTTCACTGTTGGTTTCGTCTGTGTCTCCTCGAATCGCTCGTCGTCGGCTGGGACGGTCGTCGTTCCGTCGTCGGTTTCGACCACGTATTCGTCCTCGCGACTCTCGACGATCGGGAACGTTTCGTCGTCGGTACGCACCAAGTGGTGTGAGATGTACTTCCGATAGTTGCTCGTCGCGATGCCGCGCCACGCGTGATAGAGGTCCATCGGGTTGTACGTCCGCTCGATGTAGTCTCTGAGATCGTCCGGTTCGTAGTCGACTCGATACCGGATCGGACTCCGGAGGAGGTCGATCGCGCCGTCGTTGGAGTCGGCGAGCAGACGCACGAACGTGTGGACGTCCCAGCCCTGTACCTCGATCTCGCCGTCGGTCTCGTGGACGACGTCCGTCGGCCCCTCGAGATGTGCGTACTGCCGGAGATCGGTCGGGACGAAAACGGCGCCGACGTCGTAGTCGCTATCCGGACTCGCCGCGCCCCAAGCGTGGCTCCCGCGAGCGGCCGCCACTGCGATGTCGACGTCGTACTCACCTTCGATCGTGGTTAGTAACTCGTCGACAGCGTCGAAAACGTAGGCTGGGACGGATGGCATAGCTATCGCTCAATAGCAGTTTGTCGCTCCAAAATGCCCTTCGTAGCTCTACCTTGTGATCAGAAGCACTTAAACGACGATGGGGTGCGATACCCTCCGCTCGAGGAGACTCGCTACGATGAGAACCGCGAAGAACGACGTCCTCCCGTCATAGCTCCACCTTGTGACCAGAGACACTTAAAGAAGCGATCGGACTCGAGTCGATACGACACACAGCGAGATACTGTGTTAGAGAGCGACTGGCTCGAGACGACTCGTGTCTCCCCGGCCACAGCGTCGTGACTTCTCGAGGTGAGATAGAGAGAAGGACGATTTCCCGTCGTATCTCCACCTTATGACCAGAGGAACTTAAAGGACGACTGGCTTCTCGGGTTCGTGATAGACTTGTGCCTCGTGATAGACTTGTGCCGACAGTCAACTGCTCTGCGGAGATAGGTCAGTCGAACCGCTGTGCGTTCCGCTGACTGTAGAATACGTGACTCGAGGAGAACCGTTCGTCCGTCGTATCTACACCTTGTGACCAGAGGCACTTAAAGAACCGATCGCGTCGAACGATCACGACGCGATCCGCTGGCTGTGGACGACGCGACTCGAGTTTCCGGGGCGCCGTGTCTCGTTTTCCGTCGGTTCACATCGAGTCTGCGAGCACGAGCTCCGACGACTGCAGGTTCCGAAAGGCATAATCGGTCGCTGGCCCGAGTACGGACAATGAGTCACCAGCTCCCGGACGTGCAGGCAACGTCGCCAGACGTCACCGTCGGTCTGAGTCAGGTCGGCGTCACCGGCGTCGACAAACTCGTCAAGATCGCCCGCGAGGGCAAACGCCCGATCGTTCTCACCGCCGAGTTCGAAGTCTTCGTCGACCTCCCGGCCTGGCGCAAGGGCGCCGACATGAGCCGCAACATGGAGGTCATCGACGAGATCTTAGAGAAAGCTACCCGTGAGGAGGCCTACCGCGTCGAGGAGATCTGTGGCGACGCCGCCGAACGGCTCCTCGAGAAACACGACTACACCTCCACCGCGAAGGTATCGATGGAAGCGGAGTTCATGCGCCGCGAGCAGACGCCAGCAAGCGACCGTGAAACCCAACACACCGTCGACATCATCGCTTCCGCCACGGCTACGGAGGAGGGCACTCGCGAGGAGATCGGCGCGGAAGTCACCGGGATGACCGTCTGTCCCTGCTCGCAGGGGATGTCCGCCGCACGCGCAAAACAGACCCTCGAGGATCTCGGCGTCGAAGAAGGGACCATCACGGAGTTCCTAGAGCAAGTGCCACAGCCGGGCCACTCCCAGCGCGGCCACGCGACGTTGACCGTCGAGTCCAACGGCGACCCCGAGATCGATCTGAACGACATCATCGATATCGCGCGTGACGCGATGAGTGCCCGGATCTACAACCTCGCGAAGCGTCCCGACGAGGACCACATGACTTACGCGGCCCACGCGGACGCGAAGTTCGTCGAGGACTGTGTCCGTGCGCTGGCGGAAGGCGTCGTCGACGAGTTCGACCATCTGCCCGACGACGCGGTGATCACGATGAAACAGTCCAACGACGAGTCCATCCACCAGCACAACGCCCACGCCGAACGAGTCGTCGAGATGGGAACGCTGCGCGAGGAAGTCTCCGAGAACGCATAGGATCGGCGGTTCGGACGCTCGGTGGCAGTCCACGGCTCTTGTTTTTTCTCCTCTCGAGTACGACACCCCTTCGTTTGGACCCAAACCGTTATCAGCGAACCAGGGATAGCCACTCCCGTGACGGTACGACACGACGATCTGACGGTCTCGTGGCTGGGCTACGCCACGGTCAGAATCGAGTCCGACGACGGCACGGTCGTTTACCTCGATCCCGGCCGATACGGGACGCTCACCGGCGACTGGGACGGTGACGTCTCCCATCCCCCTGGTCGGGAGTACGATACACGGGACGGCGACCTCGTCTTGGTGACTCACGACCACCACTACGACTCCGATGGCGTTCGTCGAGTCGCAAACGACGACGCCACCGTCGTCGCCTACGAAGCCGTCGACGCCGAGTCGATCCGGCAGGGTGGCCGCGACGTCGACGACCTCGAGTCACTTCCCTACGACGTGACTCGGGTGGAATACGGCGACGAACTGACGGTCAGCGGCGTCGACCTCGAGGTCCGTCCCGCATACAACCACGCCGACGGGCGAAACGTCGACACGGAGGGCGACCCCATCCATCCCGAGGGGTTCGGCTGTGGCTACCGCTTCGAGGTCGACGGTACGAGCGTGTTCTGGCCCGGTGACTCCGACGTACTCGACTCTCACGCCGACCGCTCGGTCTCACTGTTCTTGCCGCCGATCGGGAAGAACTACACGATGGACCGGACCGAGGCCGCGTCGCTGGCCGAAGCGATCGACCCCGATCTCGTCTGTCCGATCCACTACAATACGTTCCCCGAACTCGAGGCCGATTCTCGGGCGTTCGCGGCCGACGTCGCGGCCAGGGGCGTCCCAGTCGTCCTCGACGAGACCTGATAAGAGTCACCGTCCGTCAGCGCCGGCCCGCCCCAACCCGTCTGGGGTGTGCCATCCTACGGCGGCTTGCGGTCGTGGCAGTACGGTTACTGACGGCGTCAGAACTCGAGCGGTTCGGCTTCCTTCCACCGCGGAACGAACTCGTCGTGGACGTTCGCAGCGAACTCCGGATCCTTGAGATCGATCATTCCGAACGCCTCGCCCGAGGAGAGGGGATTGGGGACCTGAATACAGACCTCGACGCCGTCGATGATGTTGAACGAGCCGGAGATGTCGTCGTTCGTCCTGACGTCGAAGTCGTCGCGTTGCTGTAGGGTATCCCGGTAGCGCTGGCCGACGTCAGCAGAGAGCGAGCCAACCAGCTCGCGAGTCATCAGGAGATCGACCGACACGCCCCGATCGAGGGCGTCCTCGAGTTGGGCGCTTACCGCTTCGCTTACCGTTTCGAGGTCCCACTGGGGTGCCGGGTCGGCAGAGACCATCACGATGTGGTCGTCGGCGGCCGCGAGCCGTTCGAGCAGCAGATCGATCGTCTCCTCGGGTCCGACTGCGGCGGTCCAGAACTGATCCTCGACCGGTTCGGCGGCGTCGAGTTCGTCGGCCAACTCGTCGACGATCGACTCGTACTGGTCGGCCTTTTCCTCGAGTTCGCGTTTCTTATCCTCGAGGAGGCGATCCAGCGCCGTCGACGGTTCGACGGCGACGTACTTCTTCGGCCGACTCGCCGTCTGGCTTCGGACGAGGTTGTACTGCTCGATGCTATTCAAGACGTCGTAGATCCGCCCCATCGGTACGTCGCTCGCACGTGACAACTCTTTAGCTGTTGTCGGACCGGTATTGAGCAATGCGCGGTACGCTCGAGCTTCGTATTCCGAGAGCCCGAGATCCCTGAGACTGGCCATATGATGAGGGAATCGACCGGAGAAACATAAACGCTGTGGTGGTTTGATAGGCGAGTGATTCGACGCGTCGGCCCTGCTGGCGGTGCTACTCGAGGATCGACTGGACGCGATTACTCAACTCGTCAGGGGTTTCGGCGACCTCCGACGTCTGGTCGTCGCGTTCGACACGTGCTGTCCCCGACTCGAGGCCGTCGGCATTGGGGACGACGACTTTCTCGTGATCGGCGAGTCGGAGCGCTGCACGGTGGAGATCGGTTCCGGGCTCGGTGGCGACACGAATCACCAGCGGCCCCTCGAGCAGCCGTGAGACGGCCGTCGCGTAGCGGGCCATCTGGACGCCGAAGCGATCGCTCGCACCCGCGAATGCTTCGAGCGTCTCCCGTGTGACCTCGCGGTACTGCTCCTCGCCCGTCAGGACCGCGAGTTCGAGCAATGCATCCGCGATGGCGACGTTGGTGTCGAGCGGTCGGAGCGGTCGCTCGAGCAGACCGGCACCTGCCGCAGGCCCATCGTGGAACGACGCTCCGTCGTGGAGCCGTTCGATCGTTGCGTCTGCAATTGCCATGGCGTCGTCGAGGACGTCCGTCTCGAGCGTGCTCGCAGCCGTCGTCAGGGCTGCTAGGACGCGGGCCTGGTTCGCCAGCAGTGGGATCGGCTCGTTGGCTTCACCGCCGTTGGATCCGTTTTCGACGACGTGAGCCACGACACCGTCGACGAGTAGTTCGTCCCGGAGCGTCTCGAGTGCACGCTCGGCGTATCGCCGGGCCCGCTCGTCGTCGGTGTACGCATAGTAGGTCAACAGCCCTTCGATCGCCAGCCCGTTCGGTCCGGCGAAGACACCCTCATCGACTGGTGGCTTATCGGCCGTGGCACGATCGGTCGCGTCGAGACCGTGGGCCTCGTCCTCGCCGGGCGCCTGGCTGTTCGCGAACGCGTCGACGTCGTCGTTCCACAGCGTCGTCGTGAGGTAGTCGATCGTCCGCTCGGCGGGATCGCGGTACTCGTCTTTCCCCGTCACCAGGTAAGCGTTCGCGAACGCGCGTACGAGCGCGCCGTTGGAGTCCAGTAGTTTCTCGTGTTGTAGCCCGGACCAGTCCCGCTCGGCCGCGAAGCGATAGAAGCCGCCGTCGTACTCGTCTAACAGGTTCGCACTGACTGCATCGTACGAGCGCAGGGCCATCTCCCGATCGCGCTTGAGTGCGAACTCGAGGGCATCCGGAAGAGGGAACTTCGGACTTCCACCCCAGCCACCTGCGACCTCGTCGTACGTCTCGCTCAGTTGGCCGAGCATCGCCGACTCGACGTCGACCGTGAGGTCACCCGCTGGCGGGTTGTCCTCTCGGAGCGGTCGCGGCACTCGTCCAGCGCCGCTTCCTTTCGTCTGCCACATGGTCCGGACGCTATCCAGGACCTGGCGCATTCCGTCCGGTCCGAGATAGCCCGCACCGGTCAGTACCGAGCCGTCGGGCGCCAGAAAGACGGTCGACGGGAATCCGCCCATGTTGTATCGATCACGCACGCGCGGATGCCGGTCGACATCGACTCGAATCGGGACAAAGCTATCGTTGATGTTTGCCGCGATGCGTGGCTCTGCGTAGGTCTCCTCGTCCATCTCGTGGCAATGATCACACCACGTCGCAGTGAGCGAGAGCAAGACGGGACTGTCGGCCTCAGTCGCCTCGTCGAAGGCCGCTTGTCCCCACTCGCGCCACTCGACACGTGTTGGGTCGTCCATACCGGAGTCTCGTCTGTCGTGGGGGTAAGCCCTTCGTTCCCACCCGACAGCCCGTTTCGCTCCACTCCCGGGAGCTCGCCGATTTCGAAATCGACCGGCACATTCAGCGAGACAAGAGCGTAAAGCGTTTTCACCCTCCACCAGCTATGTCGAGGCATGCTCCGGTGGATTGCCGCTTTGTTGCTCATCCCGTTTCTCGATGCCGTGATCCTCGCGGTCGTCGTTAGTCAGACGACCTATCTCGGCTGGGTCGGGATGGTGCTACTCGTCGTTCTGACCGGACTCGTCGGCATGCTTCTCGTCCGTGCCGAGGGTCGTCGAACCGTCCGGAAGATGCAACGGTCGCTGGCCCAGGGAGAGCCACCGACCAATCAACTGCTCGACGGTGGCCTCCTGATCGCCGCCGGAGCCTTTCTGCTCACTCCGGGTCTGGTGACCGACGCCGTCGGGTTCCTGCTCGTCGTCCCAGTGACCCGGATCCCGATCCGAGCCGCCATCAAACGCTTCGTGATCGTCCCCTACGCCGATAAGAAGACGGGTGGCTTCGCCAGCGGCAAAGTCTGGACGTTCGGGTTCCCCGATCAGGAGACGGCTCGAGACGGACGGACCGACTCGACCGATGCTGGAACCTACGATCTCGGTGCCGACGACTACACAGTCGACGACGGACGCGATGGAGACGGGTACACGATCGACTTCGGCGACGAACGCACGTCCGACGCCAGCGACGAACTGGACGACTCCGACGACCCCTCCGCCCGATAGCAGTTCTCACAGCGGGATCAGAAAGAAACCCTTAAACATCCCTCCCACCAATCAATGAGTGCGAAGCGCCGAAGCGCGGGCCAATAGCTCAATTAGGTTGAGCGCCACTCTGATAAGGTGGAGGCTCTCGGTTCAAATCCGAGTTGGCCCATTCCTTTTCCGCCGTCTGATTTCGAAGTTCGGTTGGTGTCTCTGCGTACAGTTATCGGCCGAGAGGACATGATTTCGAGCATACGTATTGTCTCTCGAG
>NZ_JAVDDV010000059.1 GCF_030848565.1 Natronolimnohabitans sp. A-GB9 | reverse complement strand
TTCCCCTTTTTGATAGGAGTCTTATTAATATGTTGATGAAGTATCGTTTCTGTGTGGGTATCGGTACCAGCTCGTTGGAAGCGTCGGCCACCATTCTCACGGGCGCGTGTTTCTCCCCACAGAGCGTCTTGACGCGGCTCGTGTCGAGGCTCTCGGCCAGTTCTTCCAGTAGGACAGATTCGAGTTCTGCTCGGTGAGAAACTCAGCAAGTATGGCGAACGGTATCGTTCTGTGGTCGTCGATTCCAATCGTGAACTGCACGTCGATTGTGGCGTGCTTGGGACACCTCTCGGATGGACACTAGATGTGACGTCGTCCTCACGGGAGTCAGTTATTACTAAATTCTAGAGGACTTTACGACACGATCCAACTTTGGCAGTAATTGGAGGTATTGAAGATCGCTCCGTTAACGAGACGCCCTTTACTGAGTGGTTGATTCAGCTCACATCAGCCAAAATGAACAGATCAATCTCCTGTATTCTTTCTTTTCATCTCCTACTAGAGATCTCTCTAAATTCCAAGGAACTCAAGCGGTGGCAGACCACAGTCGGTTTGGTCTGAAGGATCTGTAACTTCCAGTCGTTCTATAAACTCTTACACTGGAACCATATCGTCAGGAAGTTCGTCAACAGATTCCCCAAAATCTCCGTGGTTATAGGGCTTCGGGGTATCCTCCCAACACACACCTACAACTTCAGTGGTTGCAATATCAACATATACTACCCCAAGGTAGAGTTCAGTAGCGTACTCTTCTATCTCAAAACGCTCTTCAGCTCCCTCAACTAGGGAATGGAGCAAGTCACCATCAATATCATATCCGTGCGAACTACTGAGCGCCACGACGTTACCAAGTAGGGGCTTCTGGGGGTGTTCTGAGATGACAATTGCTATTCGGTGATACCCCTCTTCACCGGTTGTGCTCGCTGTCATTTGTTGGCGCCTTGCTCACGGTCGCTCAGTAGACCTGCAGAGCCAACCAATGTATCGTGCCGCTTGATTTCTGATGTGGCACGCTGCCGACGCGAATATAGCTCTCGTTCGATGGCCAAGTGAAGGTCCATATGGAACTGTTTTGCTGCGTCTTCCTTCTCTATAACAGCATCATCAGGTTCATCGAAAGCTCCTTGAACATAATCATTCGCATCTCGCCATTGACCGGTATCGATAGCGCGCTGTAGATCCTCTACTGAGGGCGCTTCAAATAATTCTGTATTCGAGTCGATCAAAACATGATCTGGCCCATTATCGAAATGTTCCTTTCCGTTTTGGATGCCGTCAGTCAAGGCACGTCTAAATGCTAGTGCACGATCAGCTGCGTTATCATCAGTCATCTCTTCCGCATCGGAAGCGTATTCGTTGAGTCCAAGATACAGAAATTCGATCATACCAGCAGCGACTTTTTCACGGTT
>NZ_JAVDDV010000058.1 GCF_030848565.1 Natronolimnohabitans sp. A-GB9 | reverse complement strand
ATTTTCCCGCTTCAACTCTTTCGATTTACTGACCTTCCCCTACGCCGTCTAGTGATTCAACACAGCCGATGTTAGAGAATCGGCTGGAATCCGGCGTGCTCGGGGGAGTGACAGCGAGCGAGCGGACGGATCCGTACGAGACGCGACCATAAGTGGTGCCGGCCGATGAGACGGGACCGTCGGTGGAGACAGTAACCGCCAAGCCGAAGCGACCCAGATCGGGTGGATCCGTTGACGTGTCCCATCAATCAGCGGCCACCGCGCCTGCGCAACGGTTTTTGCTATCGGTGCTGTGCCTCGCCTCCCCTGGCCGATGACGAAGAGCCGCGGTGCCGAGGGTGTCGGGACGTTCCCGTATTCACGCTCGCTAACGACCGACCTAAAGACGCCAACTCCGCTACCTCTCAGGGGGAGGTTACGGCTCGGGTATCAGGTGCCATCACGAGACGCGGATCGGTTCAAACGTGTCCGGTCGCGTCACAGCCACACGACAGTCTCGGCGTCGGTAACCGGCGGCGCTTCACCTGCCTCAGGAGAGGCAGTCGTAGCAGTCGTGACAGACGGAGGCACCGACGCCACACTGCCAGATGATACACGCGATACAGCCAACATTCGCCGCGAGACAGCAGCCCGTACACTTTCCTGCCTTGGCGAGACACCGGGTGCAATCCCAGGTACATGATTGCGGCTGGACGTTACGGGTCACCGTGGCACCGTTGATCTGCCCGGGCGCGACCTCGCGATATTCCGCACCGTCGAGTTCGACGGTTGTGTAGCCTGCGTCTGTTCCGTCGTGAGCGGCAACGACGAAACCGCCAACCTCCGTTTCGAACGTGGCTTCGAGGTTCGCGTATCGGATATCGGTTTTCCGAGCGAGGATTCGCTTCTCTGCCTCCGTAGCATCCCGACGGAAGTGGACCTGGTCGTGGTCGCTCGTCGTAAACAGGAGGGGTTGGGTCTCCTTGCGGGCCGCCCCGGCACCCTCGAGGTGGTCAGGAAGAGCCTGCCCCTTCACGTCGGCGAGGTCGAGCAGCGCGATGTCGAGCGTCTCGTCGTCTCCTTCGATTCGGATCGCTCCCATCGTTCCGTACTCGGTCTCGAGCTCGGCTCGCATAGTCCGATCATCAATCTCGACGATGCGACTTTCGGTGGCGTCGACTGAGACGGACCCAAGCTCCGACTCGAGTCGCTCAAACGTCTCGGTACTCGTCAAACCCGCAAGGGTATCGTTCTTTGCGGACCCTTGGAGAGCTTTCGCTGTACTAGTAAAGGAAGTGAGTGCAGTTGCTCCCGCAACGCTCTTGAGTACGTTCCGTCGATTCAGGCTTGTATTATTATCTTTCGGCATGCAACTATTCGTTCTACATTACAGATAATAAAACCCTCTATCTTAGAATAATATTCTCTGTTGAAGAGCGATCTAATCAGCTGATATCACGGGTTAGAAGGGTGAAGTCGA
>NZ_JAVDDV010000057.1 GCF_030848565.1 Natronolimnohabitans sp. A-GB9 | reverse complement strand
CTATCTTAATTCAGCGAGAGAATCCCGCCGTTTACGGTGGGCGTGAATCGCGTACGCTCCAACAACCAACCACTACTCTAACCCCTCAGCCGGATATTCAACGCCAACCGCAGCCATTAAGATAAAAAAGACAACATAGGCTATGTATGGCGGATCTGGTCACGACGCGCACCATCACAGCCACGCTCGACAACGACCGTGAGGGCGTCGTCCGTGACCTCGATTCGCTCGCAGACTCCGCCAGCAAACTCTGGAACATCGCCCGGTGGACAATCGACCGCATCTGGAACGCAACCGGTGAAATCCCCGACGAAACCACCCTCAAAGCCTACCTCAAAACCAAGCCCGTCTGGAAAGACCTGAACGCTCAATCCAGTCAGGCAATCGTCGAAGAATTGTCTGGCGCTTTCCAGTCGTGGTACAAACAAGACGACCCGGATGCGAACCCACCGGGCTACCGCAAACGCGGCGACCACCGCCCACGCAGCACGGTCACGTTCAAAGAAGACGGCTTCAAAGTTGACACCACGCACCAACAGGTTCGCCTCTCGAAAGGCGAGAACCTGAAAGATGGCTGGGCCGACTTCATCCTCTGCGAATACGACACCGGCCCGGACACCGACCTCAGCGACGCGGAACGTGTTCAACAAGTTCGCGCCGTCTGGAACGACGACCATTGGGAGCTACACTTCGTCTGCAAAGTCGAGATCGACGCAACGGACACTACTGGCGAGAAAATGGCGGGGATCGACCTCGGCATCAGCAACACCGCTGCCGTCTCGTTCGGTGATGAGACGCTGTTGTATCCCGGAAATGCGCTACAAGAAGACGCCCACTACTTCCGCCACATCGAATACGATACGGAAGGTGAAAACGGCCCCAGCAACCGTGCGGAATGGGCGCGACGAAAGAAGTCACGCCGTCAAGAACACTTCCTCCACGCCCTGTCGAAAGACATCGTCGAGCAGTGTGCCCGCCGTGATGTGGAGACGATAGCCGTTGGGCATCCGAAGCACATCCGTGATGATCAAGACTGGGGCAGGCACGGGAACAAGCGACTGCACGACTGGGCGTTCGAAACGCTCATCCAGCACATCGAGTACAAAGCCGAGGAGCGTGGCATCGACGTTGAACGGGTTGATGAGGCCGGGTTGAAAACATCGAAGACGTGTTGTCAGTGCGGGGTGGAAGCGGATTCGAACCGCGTTGAGCGTGGGTTGTACGTGTGTGACGAGTGTGGGTTGGTCGCCAACAGCGATCTGAATGCGGCGGAGAATATGCGAACTGCGGTAACTCCGAGTCCCTCTGTGGATAGGAGTAACGGCTGTCTGGCACAGCCTTCGGTGCGCCTGTTCGACAAATCCACGGGCCGGGTGGCCCGCCGAGAACGGGTCGTATCGTAAACCGGCAAATATCCCAACGCTGCGGTACGGGAAGCCCCGTCGCTCACGACGGGGAGGATGTCAC
>NZ_JAVDDV010000056.1 GCF_030848565.1 Natronolimnohabitans sp. A-GB9 | reverse complement strand
ATCCTGAAAGCCGCGAGTGTCCCACAAGTCGATGCCGACGAAGGCGTCGTGATTGTTGATGTGAAAACTGGAAAAACACCCAAGGAGCAGTATCGGGACGATGGGATTTTCCTCGAAGGACAGTACTACAGTATGCTCTTTGAGGATGACTGGAACATAGCAGCTGTCGCCGGGTACTTTCCGATGAACGACGACTTCCTCGTCAGCGAACTGGATGACGAGCGCCGTTCTCGCATCGATAAGTACATCGAGGAAATGACAGCCGGTAACGATCGCGAGGACTTTCCTATCAAGGAACAACCATTATGTAAATGGGGAGAGGGTGACGATCAGCAGTGCGACTTCTACAACATCTGTAGTTCGCGCTGGGGGAAGTGTGGCGGTCCTGGTCCCAACTACGACTGAGAGAAAATGAGTCAAGTACAACAGACCCTATTCAGCGACAGCTATAATGATCCACACAGACCGCTTCTGAAGCGGTTGCGAAAAGTCGACGTCATCACGACGGTCAATGGAGGCACTGACACAGCGTATGCCGCAGCTCGCTCTGGCGTCATGGTAGGAATCCGCTCTAACTACCGCCGACCGCCTCGAGACGTTCAGATTGACTTCGTGGACTGGCCATTCACCGAGATAGACGGACCAGATGACGTTGAAGCGACCTTCGAACACCACTTGGAGGTAGTGAAGAGAGAACGTCCGAAGTACGCTGTGGCACCTGATATTGACGAGAACGTCGGCTACAACGAGGCCGTACGTTACGCAGTACTCCTCGAAGAGTTCTGTGAGACGGTCATCATGGTGCCGAAGAGCATTCATCCGCTCGACGTTCCCGATCGGTTCCGTGTCGGTATGCCGTGTCAGGAACGGTTCGGTGGAACGCCACACCCCTGGAGCGAGTACCGCGATTGTCGCGAAGTTCACGTCTTGGGTGGCCACCCAACGAAGCAGTTCCAGGCCGAGAAATACTACGTTCCCGTTCACTCCGTAGATACGGCTGTGCCGATCTCGAGGGCACGCTGGGGCGACGTCTGGTCGTTCTCCGACCGCAAGTTCTTGCGACAGAATCGTGGCTATTACGGTAGCATCCAGCGGAGCTTTGGGAATATCTGGACTGAGTGGAATGGAGTAGATGTCACGCTTGGTCGACGAGAGAGAATGAGATACAGAAAGCCCGTGAGTGCCTATGATCCCGCCCCCTTCCCGGACGAGACCCTGCTCGCACCCGGTGACGATGTTCCATTCCCAGGTCGCGTATGGCATATGGAGAATTAAACTATAGAGAACGTGACTGTCTGGATTAGCGGCAAGGTTATTACCAATAGAAATCTATTGGTGTCAGTTACTGGGGCAGCACGGTGTTGTGGGGACAACAGCAAATGACCGGGTTGCTCTGGTACGTGGATTCCCCATGGACAAGCGTAACTACACTCCACAGATCAAGGTAGCAGAAACTGAGCAGTTTCCCCTATCGCCTGGTCTTGCAGAACTATTGAAAGTGCTTTGTTGAATAGCTGCTGAATGAGGGTTAGAGTGGCTCACAGAGCTTTTCTATGTTGATGATGGCGAACATGAGGACGATTTCACGGAACTGTCGATACCAGCCCAGCGCTCGCACGGCATCGCCGAGCGAGCGCTTCGTCGTCGAGTACGAAGTTTCCGCCATCCAGCGCTGAGCGTAGCCTTTTG
>NZ_JAVDDV010000055.1 GCF_030848565.1 Natronolimnohabitans sp. A-GB9 | reverse complement strand
TAAAAGGCTACTCTCAGCGCTGGATGGCGGAAACTTCGTACTCGACGACGAAGCGCTCGCTCGGCGATGCCGTGCGAGCGCTGGGCTGGTATCGACAGTTTCGTGAAATCGTCCTCATGTTCGCCATCATCAACATAGAAAAGCTCTGTGAGCCACTCTAACCCTCATTCAGCAGCTATTCAACAAAGCACTATCTCTTGCTCATGTATTTACCACACCGGCATTCACCCCGTTCGTCCATGACTCAGCACAGCTCACGAAGCGACATTCGGGAAGTACCGAACATGGACGCGCCGCGCCACCGCGCGCGAGGTACTTCACGTTCGTCGGCTAATCGATTGGTCACGAGTCGGAACCGGTCGGGTTGCAGTCCGAGCGAACCGGTCGTACGATCTGCTGTGACGATTCACCGGTACAGTCCGTACATCCTGTGGTCGTATGGCAAATGACCATCCGTCTTTAGTTAGGCGCAAAACCGCACGATAGCGGCGGCTTATCGGAGTTACTTTTCGGAAGGAATGAGGAGGCGGAAGATGTGCACTCTAACCCCTCCTCACAGGAAGTGGAACGCCATCTCACTAACTTCCTTCCATCTGAAGCGCTCGAAGACCACGCCGATGCCGTCGGCGTGGTCGAGTGTGACCGGAAGCTGCAGATACCGCCGCTCGTTTGGTCATTTGCGTTCGGCTTCGCCGGCGGCGCAAGCCGAACGCTCGCCAGCTTCAGACGGAGCTACAACTCGACTGCAGACAGGACATTGTCCGCAGGAGGCTTCTATCAGCGGTTGACGCCGACTCTCGCAGAGTACCTCCGCGACCTCGTCGAGTATGGGCTCGACGAGGTCGCTGTCCCCCACACCGTCTCAGAGGAGTTCAACCGATTCAGAGACGTGATGATCGCAGATGGAACGGTTCTCCGGCTCCACGAGTTGCTTGCTGAGGAGTATGAAGGTCGCCGTGAGGAGCAGGCTGGAGCACGACTCCACCTGCTCCATAACGTCACTGAGCAGACGATCGACCGGTTCAGCGTCACAGACGAGAAAAGACACGACAGTACGCAGTTCGAGACAGGATCGTGGCTCGAAGGTCGGCTAGCGATCCTCGATCTGGCCTATTTCAAGTACCGGCGGTTCGCGTTGATCGACGAGAACGACGGCTACTTCGTGAGTCGACTGAAACGCAGCTCTAACCCGGTTGTAACCGACGAATTACGGGAATGGCGCGGCCGCGCCATTCCCTTGGAGGGGAAGAAAATCTTCGACGTCGTGGACGATCTCTGCCGCAAGTACATCGACGTCGAAGTTGAGATCGAGTTTGACCGGAGAGAGTACGCGGGCACGCAGTCACGTGATACGAAACGGTTCCGCGTCGTCGGCGTCCGCAACGAGGACGCCGACGACTACCATTTGTACATCACGAATCTCTCGCGTGAAGAGTTCCTGCCGGAGGATCTAGCGACGATCTACCGCTGCCGCTGGGAAGTAGAACTACTGTTTCGGGAGCTGAAGACGCAGTACAGACTGGATGAGTTCGATACGACGAAGAAGCACGTCGTAGAGATTCTGCTGTACGCGGCGCTGTTGTCCTTGGTCGTGAGCCGTGAGTTGCTCAGTCTGGTCATCGAACACGCAGATGATGATCTCGTGTTTCCGCCGGAACGCTGGGCGTCGACCTTCCGGTCGCACGCCCAGCTCATT
>NZ_JAVDDV010000054.1 GCF_030848565.1 Natronolimnohabitans sp. A-GB9 | reverse complement strand
CGGTGCGATCCTCTTTGTCGTTCTCTCGATCGGGATCGAACTCGGGAGTCGCCTCGTCTTCGGCCTCGAAGCGTTGGGTGTCGCGAACCTCGTCACGGGTATCGCGTACGTCGTCCTCCTCGCTGGGATCGGGGCGCTGTTCCTGCGACGCGCCTACAACCTCGAGGACGAAGACGACGAGGACGACGACGAGGACGAAGACGACGACGAGATCCCAGCGATCGGCCGGAAGATCCAGTCGTACAACGTTCCGCCGATGATCTCGCTGACCTCCGGCGGTCGGGCCTCGGTGTGGACGATCTCCGGTGCGGGCGGGAGCGTCGGCCTCGTCTCGGGGCTAATCGGCGTCGGCGGTGGCTTCATCCGCATGCCCGCGATCTACTACTTGATCGGAACGCCGCTGACCGCTGCGGTCGGAACGAGTCTGTTCGCCGGGCTGTTCTCGGGCGCGTTTGGTACCTTCACCTACGGCATGTCCGGCAGCGTCGACCTGACGGTCGTCTCCCTGCTGCTGGTGGGAAGTGCCCTCGGGGCACGGATCGGCTCGGCGGCGACGGCGATCGTCGAGGAGGACGACGTGATCGTCTACTTCGGGCTGATGATGGTGTTTGCCAGCGTCGGCATCGCGCTTTCCGAACTCGCGAACTGGCTTGGAACGGGTGCGCTCGATATGCTGAGCGTCCTCCTGCTGGTCGGGTCGTCGTTCGTTGTCGCCTCGATGATCCTCTACCAGGTCGTTCAGCAAGCCGGATCGGACGAATCGCACGCGCAGGCGACCCCCGACGGTGGTGACTGATGTCGTCGTCAGGCCGTCAGTATCGCGCTGAAACGATCGTCGGCTTAGCCGACACGCTCTCACGTCACTGATCGTAATGCTCGTTGCCATCGTCGCGTTGATCCTGGCACTGGGAGTGGCCTCCCGAGTCCTCGCGGATCGACTCCGGATTCCGAGCGTCCTGTTTCTAATCTTCGCGGGGATCGCGATCGGCCCCGAACTGCTGGGGATCGTCTCCCAGGAGACGTTCGGCGGGGGACTCTCGGCGATGGTTGGGGTCAGCGTCGCGATTATCCTCTTCGAGGGTGGCTACCATCTCCACCTCGAGAAACTGCGTGAGAGTCCGACGGCGTTGACCCGTCTCGTCACTGTCGGTGCGGTGATCACCTGGCTCGGAACGGCAGCCGCCGTCGTTGCCTTCCTCGAGACGAGTCTCGAAGTCGGGTTGCTGGTCGGCGCCTTACTGATCGCGACCGGGCCGACGGTGATCGGACCGATCCTGCAGGTCGTCACCGTCCGTGACCACGTCGCTGCCGTCCTCGAGGGCGAGGGCGTAATCAACGACGTGACCGCAGCGATCCTGGTGGTCGTCGTCTTCGAGGTGTTGATCGCTGGCGACGGCGGGCTCGCTCATCTTGCCGTCGACTTCGTCGGTCGACTGTTCGTCGGACTGGCCGTCGGCGCGCTCGTCGCCGGCGTCGTCTGGCTGGTGCTCAACCGGGGAACTTCTATGCCATCTGCGGCACCGTTACACGCACGCTTGATCGTCCTCGCGGGAATCGTCGTCGCCTACGGCGGTGCCGAAACGATCGCCAGCGAGACGGGGATCGCCGCGGCTGCGATGGCTGGCTTCGTACTGGGCAACGTCGATCTGCCCTACCACGAGGACGTGATCGACTTTCTGGACGACCTCTCGGTCGTGGTGCTCTCCTTTGTTTTCGTCGCGCTGGCGGCGCTGATCGACTTCGCGGACATCCGCACACTCGGGCTGGCC
>NZ_JAVDDV010000053.1 GCF_030848565.1 Natronolimnohabitans sp. A-GB9 | reverse complement strand
GGGTGCGATCCTCTTTGTCGTCCTCTCGATCGGGATCGAACTCGGGAGTCGGCTCGTCTTCGCCCTCGAGGCGCTGGGTATCGCCGAACTCGTCACGGGAATCGCGTACATCGTCCTCCTCGCCGGGATTGGGGCGCTGTTCCTGCGACGCGCCTACAATCTCGAGGACGAAGACGACGAGGACGATGACGATGACGATGACGAAGACGACGACGAGATCCCAGCGATCGGCCAGAAGATCCAGTCGTACAACGTTCCGCCGATGATCTCGCTGACCTCCGGCGGTCGGGCCTCGGTGTGGACGATCTCCGGCGCGGGCGGCGGTGTCGGCATCGTCTCGGGGCTGATCGGCGTCGGCGGCGGCTTCATCCGCATGCCCGCCATCCACTACCTGATCGGGACGCCCCTGACTGCCGCGGTCGGGACGAGCCTGTTTGCCGGGCTGTTCTCGGGTGCCTTCGGCACGTTCACCTACGGGATGTCCGGCAGCGTCGACCTGACGGTCGTCTCGCTGTTGCTGGTCGGCAGCGCCCTCGGCGCCAAGATCGGCTCGGCGGCAACGACGATCGTCGAGGAGAACGACGTGATCGTCTACTTCGGGCTGATGATGGTGTTTGCCAGCGTCGGCATCGCGCTTTCGGAACTCTCCGACTGGCTCGGCACCGGTTCGCTCGAGGTAGTGAGCGTCCTCCTGTTGGTCGGATCGTCGTTTGTCGTCGCCGCGATGATCCTCTACCAGGTCGTTCAGCAAACCGGATCGGACGAATCGCACGCGCAAACGACCCCCGACGGAGGTGACTGATGACTCCGCGGGGGCGACGGTACAGCGCTGATACGACCGGACGACAGTCAGTACCCATCCGGTCGCGTCTCGAGTGCGACCGGAGTGTACATCGTGTTGTCCGGCAGTATGAACTACTCGAGATTACCAATACCGCACTCCTGCGTGTTTCGCCGTGATGCTCGTCGCGATCGTCGCGTTGATCCTGGCACTGGGAGTGGCCTCCCGAGTCCTCGCGGATCGACTCCGGATTCCGAGCGTCCTCTTTCTGATCTTCGCGGGGATCGCGATCGGCCCCGAACTGCTGGGGATCGTCTCCCAGGAGACGTTCGGTGAGGGGCTCTCGGCGATGGTCGGCGTCAGCGTCGCGATCATCCTCTTCGAGGGTGGCTACCATCTCCGACTCGAGAAACTCCGTGAGAGCCCGACGGCGTTGACCCGTCTCGTCACCGTCGGTGCGGTGATCACCTGGCTCGGGACGGCCGCCGCCGTCGTTGCCTTCCTCGAGACGAGTCTCGAAGTCGGATTGCTGGTCGGCGCCTTACTGATCGCGACCGGGCCGACGGTGATCGGACCGATCCTGCAGGTCGTCACCGTCCGCGATCACGTCGCCGCCGTCCTCGAGGGCGAGGGCGTGATCAACGACGTGACCGCAGCGATCCTGGTGGTCGTCGTCTTCGAAGTGTTGATCGCCGGCGATGGCGGTCTCACACACCTCGTCGCGGACTTCGCGTTGCGGCTGGGTGTTGGGCTGTCGATCGGCGCACTCGTCGCTGGGATGGTATGGCTGGTGCTCACGCGGTCGAACCTCACGCCCAAAACCGGTCCGTTACACGCCCGACTGATCGTCCTCGCGGGGATCGTCGTCGCCTACGGTGGTGCCGAAACGATCGCCAGCGAGACGGGGATCGCCGCGGCCGCGATGGCTGGCTTCGTACTGGGCAACGTCGATCTACCCCACCACGAAGACGTGATCGACTTCCTCGACGACCTTTCGGTGGTCGTGTTGTCTTTCGTCTTCGTCGCACTGGCGGCGCTGATCGACTTCGCGGACATCCGCACACTCGGGCTGGCT
>NZ_JAVDDV010000052.1 GCF_030848565.1 Natronolimnohabitans sp. A-GB9 | reverse complement strand
ATACACGATGCTTATGACAGTGTATTGGAGCAGCCCAGCAGTGCGGACTATCGCCCAGAAAGGTGTCACTGCAACGAATCCTGCAGCAGCTGCATCTGGGGCTGCAAAGGCCAAACACACCTCTGGAAAAGCTGTCCGTGGTGCCCGAAACGTTCACCGAGGATACGCAAACAAACAGATTGGCGCTGTAACGAAGAGTGGCCAGACGACACTCGGGAGTGGCAACTCGAAAGCGTACAAACTCGGCTCTTCAGCCCGCTCATCGAAGGCTCACGCAGCCCAATACAACAATTTGCGGAAATCGGAGACGGGCCGAATGCGAGATAAAGCAGCAAAAGATGCTCGAAAAGCTACACAAGCGGTCTCGACTCGAGCGAAGCGTGGATTCAAAAACACGAAGCAGAAGGTTTCGCGGTGGTGATTAACGTGAGTACAAACACTGCAGATGACGAGTACAGTGCGCGGAAAATTCATCAGTCACTGGGCGGTACAACGGCCTTCTTTCGAGGCTACACGATTGGAGAACTCATGTTGTTCCTTGCTGTGGCCTTCATTACCGTTGTCACAGCGACGTTCGTCCCAGCATCACTGACAATTCCGGTACTGGGACTCGGACTTATGCTCACGACGGTGCTGTTCTTGCTCCACAAGGTCAAGCCCCGCTACCTCTGGCTTACTGAGTGGCTCGCTGCCCGTTTTGGCTGGGCACTCAAGAACAAGGAGTATACCCATGGCGGTGAGGACAACAGTGAAGTTCGCTATCTGACCCGCCTACAGCGAGTGTACCCCCATGCCGTCGAACGAACAGATGGCGCACTTGTTGGTGCAGTAAAAGTCGAACCAGCAAACATGGCTCTCGAGGACGACGACGCGTGGGCGAAAGCTGTTCAATCGTTGTCCGAGTTCGTCAACTCCACAGTTGACTTTCCTGTAAAAATCTACATCACCAGCCGCGAAGTCGGCGAGGATGACGTTGTCCGTGCACACCAAGATCGGCTTGGCGACGCTGATGTTCGATCACGTCCCGTTTTAAAACGGCTTCTCGAGAAGTACGTCACCGCAAATACGACTACAAACGGGGATATTGACTCTGGGACAACCACGATTCGTGAGTATTACCTCGTCACCGCGGTGAATGATAGCGATATCGAGCAGTTCAATGAAACCGGGGATAGTGTTCTCGCCTACCTCGCTGATATCCCCGTTTTCGGACGACTCTTCGGACGATTTCAGACTGACAAGCTGACTGACGCTGAGCGTGAGCAACTCAAAGAAGATCACCTCGAGTCTCGGCTCACACAACTTCGCCGTGGCGGTTCGTCGCTCTATCGGTGCTCGATTAGTCCTGTTGATGCATATGATCTCGCTCGACTGACGAAGGAATACTGGACGTGCCAGCCGGAGGAGTACGCTGATATCACGAACGCACTCGGGACGTTCCCGGTCGTTTCCCACGGGATTAGTGACGGTGTGCCAGCAACGCCTGACCCCGATGATGTCCTCGATGCAATGGCCGAACACGACAACCCGTCAGGTACCGACTCGAGCGAGCATGACGAAGTTGCTGACGATGATCTATCGGTTCCGTCTGACGATCGGCTGCCAGAGACGTCGACAATGCACCAGTCGGTAATCGCTCCATCGACAATCGACTGGGAGACGACCTACGCTGTGATCAACGACGAAACGTATGTTCGCACGTTCTGGGTCGAACAATTCCCCGAGGAACCGCCGGATGGCTTCCTCGAGCGACTGTTACTCGAAACGGAGTTGCAGACCGATATCTGCATCCACCTCGATCCGTTCGACAGTCAGTCCGCTCAGGACATGATGGCGGACTGGATCTCGGATTTGAAGATCAATCAGCACGATTCGAATAGTCTCAAATCCGAGGATCTCCAGGAAGACATCGATCAGGCAAAGTACATGCGGTCGCTCGTCCGTGCGAACAAAGCGTCGTTCTACCGCGGTGGCGCGTTTATTCGCCTCGCTGCTGACAGTGAGCAAGAGCTTGATAATCAGACAACACGCCTTCGCTCGATTATCAAGGATGCACCGGCCAACTGTACGATTAAGGTCGCGAGTCGCTGGCAGGAACGTGGACTTACGACGGTGTCGCCACTCGGGATGAATGAACTCGGTCGTGACCGCATGTCGACGCTGACGAACCAAGCCGTCGGCGCGATGTTCCCGTTCTCGTCGAACTATCTGATGATGGACGAGGGTCTCGAGTACGGCTATCATGGGCATAACGGATCGCCTGTTCGGATCAACCCGTGGGAACTCGAGACTGGCCACAGTGAACTCGTCGTCGGCATGCCGGGTGCTGGGAAGACGTTCGGAGATATCATGCGCCATCTTCGGATGATGAAGCGCCGTAACGACACGATGCTTGTCCTCATCGATCCAGTCGGCGGCTTCCGTGGTATCGCGGATGCACTGAACGCGAAGACGATCACCGTCGGTGGCGACACGAAGCTCAACCCACTCGAGATTCGCGAGACACCCCAGCACATCCTCGATTCCGGCGACGGTATCTCTCCCCTGTCGGCAAAAAAAGACGAGGTCTACGCCGTCCTCGAGAACTTCCTCGACGCTCGTGATATTGAACTCGGAACCGAGACGGGCGTCCTCTCGTATGTCATCGATGAAGCCTACCGGCAAGCAGGCGTCGTCGAGGATGACGTCTCGACGCACACGTCGGCAAACTCACCGACGATGCAAGACGTTCATCGAATCCTCTGTGATATCGCTGAGCATCCCGATGAGCACAATATCGCGGAA
>NZ_JAVDDV010000051.1 GCF_030848565.1 Natronolimnohabitans sp. A-GB9 | reverse complement strand
AATTTCCTTTGAGATAGATACAGAAAGTTTAGAGGCTGGTACGTATGAATATTCCTTTAGTACTGACGACGATGAAGTAAATAGCGGAGAAATTTATGTCATAGAATGTCCCAACGATGATGAAGTCCCCGAACATGGTGCTATTGATGCTGAAGACCTCAGTGAACGCGGTATGGAAAGGGTCAATATTGATATAAGATTGGTTGAAGACGGTGATGAATACAGTGATTCAGAACTTATAGCAATTGCTAAAGAAGCTGTTTGTATATTCACCCAAGATGATGAATGGAATGCAATTGGACTCACATTTTGGGAACCGGGGCAAACACCCGGATATGAACAAGCATACGCCGAATGTAATTGGGCTCCAGATGGTGTATGGGGAAGAGCAGATGATGTAGATACAGGTGACTACTCAACCCATGAATTCAACCTGAGAAGATTTTGAAAGCCTACTATCTACCCAAAGTGATTTTCATCTGCACTGACCTTCTCTATATTTTGTTAATGTTTTAGAAAGCTGTTCTGTTCTTTCTGGACATTGTACCATTGCAAATTCTGAGAGGTCATCTAAAACGACACATTCTTTCTTTACTGGTTTTAATTGTGTCTTAGGAAAGAATCCCGGAAGATTATAATTTGTAAGTGGATAGGTGAATTCAGAAAGTTCGACAGTTGGATAAACAACAATCTCGATGTATGTCTTTTCATCACTTGGTTGCAGAGGAAAATATGGTTCTGCAATGATATCATGCTTTGATAGATATATGTCTTTTCCACCGCTTTTCTTTTTCTTGTAGGTGAATAGTCCTTCTCGAGTATATGAATTATATTGTTTTGATATTTCTCTGTTTCTAAAGTCCCATGATTCACTCATTCGTATTTCCCATTCTATTTTATAATGAATTTCGCTATCATTTCTTATTCCAAATCCAATATCGTTTAGTTCTAACCAATACAACGGACAGGTTCTTGTTTCGAAATGAATGGTTATATTCGGTTTGTAGAAGTACCAAACTAGGTATTTTGAAAGTACTGGAATGCTCACTATCAATGTGATTATCGCTACAAGAAATCCCAAACTAACCATTATACTTGCCTTGTAATTATAATCATATATTCTTTGGGTGGATAGAGGCTATAATATTCTATAAGAATGAAGGTGTATTTGAAGTAATCTCCTATCTATCCTATCCCCCTGTAGTCCCCCTTTCCTTTCTTTCCTCTTTGGGACGGAGTAGCATATTGACTAGAGTGAGCGACTGAGTAACGCAGTCCCAACTTGTTGGGACGAGTAACGCAAGGAGCGAACGTAGTTAACTAGGGCTACTATAGTCCACAGCTCAAGCGGATTCTATGAGTGACGAGACTATTCGATCCTTCCATAGTCAGAATCGATTCTGACACCTACTCATGATACATGCCCTTAGAGAACAACTGTGATCGATAGACAAGACCCAACCATCGTCTCGAAAAAGAATCTAGCTCATGGTTCACTATCGGTATGAGATAGCTCAGAATCAATTCTGATTTTGAAGGGCTTCTCGCAAATCGTCCCCTCTGGAATAGTAGGCATAGCTCATAATCTTGGCTTCCACCTTGCTAGGTTTCCTCATATATCCAGATAACTTATGGAGATATAAGAGACTTTCGCCAATTAGTGACCTATAATTTCAGACTTTTCTCCATTCCACCCACAATCCAAACATAATGTCCAAGGCTTAGACTTACTATCGCCACAGTTTGGACATTCTGACAAGAAAGATCCCGAAGCGAATTGGCTTACGTCCCTTTGCTCTTCGATATAGCTCATATTTTGCTACTCAATCGAGATATATCCCTCTTCAGCTAGGGTATGTTCGATGCAAAGACGGACGAATTCACTTCTCTTATCGATCTCATTTGCAAGCATATACTCGTCAATAGCGACGTTAAGAGCAGTCTCACTAACTGTTAGACGGAAGGATTGCACTTCGGGATTGACTAGTTCTTTTTGCTTTACAGACATTGGAAATCACCCGGAATACGGGCTATTAATGCTTGAGAAGACGAAATAGCTATATTATCATTAGCCTGTCTGAAAATCAAAGATTCATCCATACCACGAATCATTTCCTTGAGACTTTCATCGTTTGTGACGATATATCGATATTCGTCCCCCTCAAGATCGAAGACAAACGTTTCCGGCTTACCTTCGATATTATCACGCATATCTTTCAGAAAAACAGGCATTTCCTTCCGGTTGTATCGGTGTGGTTTTTGAGAATTCATTGTCTTAATCAGTTGAAAAATGGAGTGTAGATAATCTTATCGCCGTTTTTGTAGTGGCATTCCTGAACCATTGCTAAATCCTCTCCAAATTTTGCCAAGTGTGGATCAATAGCGCATACTCTTCCGTCGTCTAGTTCTTTTTTCTCCCCTTGGCTTAGCTCTTCGAAAACTACGTTAACAGATTTCTCTTCTTGCTCTTCCTCTTGGGAAAGCTCTTCCTCAATTTCATTACCGATATCCGACCATACTCCCCCTCTATCCTGAAATGCTTTAGCAGCTTGGCGTTTGGCTTCGGGGGAAGGCTCTTCAGATTGCTCTAATTCCTCTGCATTTGCTTCCTCTTCAACTTGAGAGCGAGAATCTAACTCTGCTACTGTTTCCCCTTCGATCCTCTCAATAACCTCTTCAGCTAATTCATCAACAGGATCGCTTGGGTCACTCCAAGCCCCACCCATTTTATCGGTAATCTGCTTGACTTTTTCCTCTTTGCTTTCCGAAGAGTCAGAATAGCCCTTCTCTTCTCTTTCATTTTCGTA
>NZ_JAVDDV010000050.1 GCF_030848565.1 Natronolimnohabitans sp. A-GB9 | reverse complement strand
TATAGATCGTTCGAAAACAGGGATAATTTGCCATCCGGGCCGGGTCGATTGCCTATAGCGGATGCGATGTATTCTCGGACAGTCTTGGAAATTCGAGGACGATTGGAGACAGACGATAACGGCAGCTACTACAGTAGTGATCCATTAGTGCACACCCGCTGCCGAACAGTATCGCAACTGGTGTGTGAAACTAGAGGTACCGATCGGCTAGTTCTATCAACATCCCTTTTTGTCTTGTAGGTGTGGGAAAGATAAAACTACAGTGGTGTGAATGAATATCAGTAGTGAAACAGCAGACACCCTCCCCCCGTGTGCGAAATGAATTTGCTTTGGAGGAAGGTGGGTTGGGCAGCTAGAGTGTAAGAAGGTATCGAGAAATCACCGCTCGTAGCGGTTAAGAAGGCGGTATATAGTGGATACGACGATATCATACGGTTCGTTGAGACATAACGCATAAATATATTTATTATATATTAATTATGTGTTGTTGAACCCAGTGCGGTTACTGTTTCTGGTCGATATACAAAAAGCTTTCCGTATTATAGATAAAAACGTGAACTGGCTATAGAACCGTTCTTCGATGCGTAAACAGACGTATTAGCCGTATAGTTGATGAACTCGGTACTTTCCCCCTTCCATCCCTTATCCGGATTTCATTTCGCACACGGGGGGAGGGTGTCCATGTTGGTTAGTAACACACTCGTCTGACAATAGTCGCCGTTTGACTGTTCTTGAATTAGTCTCCAGTAGCTATTGGACGTCACTGAACACCCAATCACATGACCATCGTTCGATCAGCGTGTGAATTGTTTCAGTTGTTCCTATAGTCAACAATCCTCTTTCCCCTCATTCTATTTCGGATTCCAGACCTTGTCGGCTTTCTTCTCCATCTCGAGAACCGAAATCGGTCCTGGTATACCAGAACTCCGAACCTGTAAGCCCTCAAGTTGTCCAGTCCGGCGTCAACATCATCACAGAGGCGAATCCAACAGCGTCAAAAATTCATTTCGCACACGGGGTGTCTATCTGCGAGTCGGTCGATTATTTGACTTTGCCCACGGTACGAGCTTCTTTTCTATTCTTCGGCTATACAAACTCTCTATCCCGAGAAAAGCGCGTATTTGATCTCGCACACGGTATCCCACATCTATTTATGAGATGGGCTATTCTCCGATACTATGGCTGATGGCTCCGACCAACAGTCTCTCTCTCAATCTATCAAGGGTCGACTCCAGGAGGGCGTTCAAAACTCCGTGTTCCGAGACAAAGGGCTGCTCGATCCCGATACCGTCATCGATGAGGACAGAATCGTCGGTCGTGATCAACAGTTAGACGATATTATCACGTATCTTCGTCCGATACTACAGGGGAATCGACCTCCCAATATGTTGCTCTACGGGCCGTCCGGAACCGGCAAATCGCTGATTATTAACGCCGTCTGTGAGCAGGTCTCCGATCTCGCAACTGGCCAGGACATTCAGTTCGGTGTCGTCCAAGTCAACTGCCAGACCATCAAGTCTCACGATCGTGCCGTCTTCCGACTCGTCGAAAACGCAGCCGCTGAAGCCGGTGTCGACGCTGGTATTCCCGAAAGCGGAATTTCTACCGATCAGAAGCTGCGTCGGTTCTACGAACTGCTAAACGAGTACTTCGATTCGGTCATCATCATCCTCGACGAGGTTGACCTTCTCGTCGGTCGTCAACGCGATCCCAACGACGAACCGGCATACTCCAAATTGCTTTACCAACTCTCTCGAGCGTCTCAGCTCGGACGCATCGAAGGCGATATTTCGGTTGCTGCACTGACGAACGACCCCCGATTCATGGAGAATCTCGATGGTCGTGCGGAAAGCTCGTTCAATCCACAGGACGTCGTTTTCCCGGATTACGATGCGAATCAACTCCAGGCGATTCTTGATCGCAGACACGACGCCTATCGTGAGGGCGTCCTCGAGGACGGAATCATTCCGCTCAGTTCGGCGTTTGCGGCACAGGACCACGGTGACGCCCGAAAAGCGATCGATCTCTTTCGAAAGGCCGGCGAACTCGCCGACCGTCGAGGTGAAGCGACAGTTCGTGAAGAACACGTTCGTGATGCCCAGAAAGAAGCCGAACGTGACCGAACACTCACACAGATGCAAGGCCTCTCGACCCAAAAGAAACTCTCCCTCTACGCGACTGCTATCGTTCCCGTCTACTCCCGTCGGAATCTCAGTGCCGTTCCCAGTACCGTGGCCTATCGCGTCTACCAGTACATCGCAGATCTCCTGGACACGGACAAGAAGTCGCGCGATTCGTATCTCCGGTATATGACCGAGGCAGAGACGTACAATTTCGTTACTTCGGAGAAACGAGGTCGAGGATACGGCAGCGGCGTGCACAAGGAATACACCTTCGTAGACGATCCGGAAGTCGTCGCGGAAACGTTACAGGAGGATATTCGTCTCGAGGAAATCGAGGACAATGAGGAGCTCATCGAGTCCGTAGTCAATGCCCAAATCGACGATTTCTTCGAAGGTCAGTAACCGCTGTCGACGCTGAGCTACTGATATTTCATTTCGCACACGGGGTGCATATCATATCCCGTGAATATACAATCGATCGAATGCGGTTGTTCGGTAATCGTTTTCCTTCACCTGTGTACAGAGATTCATCTTGCACACGGGGCACCTGGTCGAGTTCCCGCGTTAATTCATTTCGCACACGGGGTTCGACACAGTAGTGAGGAAATCATCTTGCACACGGGGTCCCGGTTCGGTCAAATATCGAATTCATTTCGCACACGGGGTGTGAACTGGAGTTTGTTCTAACTGAAACATAGTCATTCAAACGTATCTGATTAGCGGTGTCTGTCTGTATTTATTATATATATTTTACTTATTATAGTCTCCTTGACTTCAATCACTATTGTTCTATGCGCATGCGTATATCCGATTTAGACTTCATGTGTGAAAGCCCTGTGTCAACTGATTTCCGTTGTGGGTGGGTCCCGTAGTGTATGTCTGCTATTAGATACTCAGGATCGGTCTGTGCGTTGCACCTGCTGTGGATTGTGCGAGTGTATTCTTCTCTTGTTTGTCCTCAACTTGAACCGTGATGCCCGAGTTGTTGTAGTTACTTGACTCAACTCAGTTTTCATAGCCGAATAGGCAGACACCACGACCTCTTTGAGCGCTTTTCTATCCGTCCGTATCGATTCTGTACATTTCATAGCCGACGTGGCTCTCAGGTGAGCAATCGTTGGAAAGTATCCTTCTATTTGGCTACGATGCAGGATTGGAGGTGGCAAATAGTTGATTACGAAAATCCTCGATCAGTTCAAGTGCAACCTCTGTTTCCGTGCCGGCATCCTGCTCACTGTTCGTCGGAAGATCGTAGACGGTAATTTCCGCACACTCGAGTTCAGTAAGGTTTCCCTTTTGACTCTCAAGGTTCAGTATTGCCCCAGCGAAAATAACGATCGCACGCCGTTCGTTGACGTCCAAAAATTGGATCTCGAGACGGTCTAGGACCGAGGTAACGTCGATCGAGGACGGAAACGTACATCGCTGAGAGATGTCGACAGCTTCACTCATTATTCTCAAATTCAGGACGCAAACTAATAGTATCTTCCCTCACTACAAAAGTCGTTTAGGATGCCCTCTAACAGTAGTATTGACGCCCATAGACCTGTGCAATTGTGGTTCTCTTTGCTTAGAGTGGCTGTTACTATCTACCTTTGAACTATTGGTTCGAAGGACTTAAGTAGTACCCA
>NZ_JAVDDV010000005.1 GCF_030848565.1 Natronolimnohabitans sp. A-GB9 | reverse complement strand
GAATGTTAGGAAAAGCTATAAATTGATGCGCTCGCCACTAGTCGACCGATGTTAGATAAACCTCCGCGTCACGCGACCAAGCAGTTGCTTACTGTCGTGATGGCGCTCGTACTGGTAACGTCGATGTTTGCCGGCGTTGCCGTCGCACAGGAATCGCCGCCCGAAGACGAAATCGCGGACGAAGTCTACGTCAACGACGAGGGTGACGCCGTCCTCGTCTACGAGGACGACGCAACTGGGACCGGAACCGGTGAGTTCGGCGTCGACGTCGCCGAAGGCGTCGTGTATATGATGCTCACCGACGAGATCGAGGACGACGTGTCGGCTGCGTTCGATCTGTGGGTCGATACCGACAGCGTCGAGGGATCGACCGACGTCGCCGTCGACCGACCCGACGAGATCGAGGAGTTCTCGATGGACGCTTCGGGCGTTCAGACCGACGAAGAGTCGACATTCGATGCCGACCTCGATCTAACCGTCGACGTCGAGGACGATCCGGAAGCCCAGTCCTTCGAGAAAGCGACGACCCAAGGGACGATCGAGTCGAGCGTCGATCGCTTCTCGACGAGCGGTGAGTACGCCCTCGAGACGGATGTCCCACACGAGATGCCGACGGAACGGACCGACGTCTCGCTGGCCGGCACGAGCGGTGACTACACCCTCAAGGTCCACGACGAGCGAGCGCTCATGCCGTTCGAGGTCGACCAGTGGGAAACCGAGACGGACGCACAGGAGACCCTCGAGCAACAGTTCGGCTCGATCGCCGCCGAGCTCGGCGGTGAGGCGGACGTGACGATTCACGAGCACAGCCTCGAGGAGGCCGCCAGCGGCGAACAGATCCTCGACGTCGACTACACGATCGAGTACGAGGGCCTCGACGAACTCGACCAGGAACTCGCGACCGAACTCGCGAACGATCCTGAAGCCGATCTCACGCAGGCCGAGGCCGAAGCGTTCGTCGATTCCGTCTTCGACCTCGAGTTCGATCCGATCGAACTGCGCCACGTCGACGACGGCGGAACGATCGACGGCGAGTGGGACGTCGATATCGGCAACATGGCCCCACTCACCGAGCAGTCGGTCGCGCTCATGGAAGCCAGCGACGACGGCGAACTCGAAGAGACTGGTGTTCTCGACGACCTCCGTGCACAGATCGAGGCACAGGCAGAAGCCGACCTCGTCCAGACCAGCGAGTGGGACGGTGAACTCAAACAGGACGGCCCCGAGACGATGACGTTCACTGCGACGATCAGCAGTGACGCCGACAACTGGGAGGTGTACGTCGACGAACTCGAGGATCGTGGCGTCGAACAGGAGTTCGATCTCACCTTCGAGGGCCACGGTGAGACGGTCGGTGACGATATCGAACTCGAATTCGAACTCGAAGTCGGTCAGGACGACCTCTTCGATTCCGCACTCACGGCGATTACACAGGACCTCGAGGACGACCCGACCGTCGGTGACTCCGAACTCGAGTTCTGGGAGGCGTTCGACGATGCCGGCTTCGAGGTCGCTGGACTCGACGTCGATGCGACCGACGGGACGATGACGGTGACCGCCGGCGCGGAGTTCGACGATCTCGACGCGTTCCAGGAGGCACTCGAAGACGAGTTCTACGGACTGTCAGTCAACCATATCTACGGTGAAGCATCCGAGGAGACCGAAAGCACCTACCTCTACGTCGACGGTATGGTCGACAGCGAGCCGACCGAGGCCGACGTCGAGGCGATCGAACTCGTCGACGACGAGACGGCGATCCACCTCGATGCGACGCTGGACGATCACCCGCGACTCGACAGCGACGCTGCAGCGGAGTTCCTCGGCACCGACGAAGACGAGGAGGAACGTGCCGATGACGACGAAGACGAAGCCGACGACACGATCCCAGGCTTCGGTGTGGCGGTCGCAGTCCTTGCGTTACTTACGGCCGCGTTGATGCAGCGCCGGAACTGATACTGTTGGACAGCACTATTCGATGATCGGTCGCGAGTTCGCGACCGACGGCTCACTGACTGTTGTCCGACAGTATGACAGGGTCAATATTTTCCGAATACCGCAAAGCGGCGACTACAGGAAGCGAGAGAGGTCCAGTTGCTGTTTTGCAAACTGGGCGAGCATCGGCAGATCGCCAGGTTCGAACAGCCTTACGAGAGCGGGGATGTTACCGCGATTGGCCTTGGCCAGGACCTCCTCGTCGAGTCGCTCGAGGTCGCGCATGAACTGATCGTAGCGCTCGTTCGGTGCGAGATACAGCAGTTGGGTCATCAGCAGGCGCTTTCGCTGGTTCGGCGCGACGTCGCGGTGCCAGAGTGTGTCGTAGATTTCGAGGTTCTCGGCGGTCGGCTCGATGCCGTGTTTCAGACAGCTATCGGCCGCGACGGCAGCGACGCGGCCGGACTGCATGCACTTGTTGATCCCTTCACCCCAGAGCGGATCGACCGTCGGGACGGTGTCGCCGATGGCCATGAACCGGTCGGTGTGCATCTGCCCCGGCATCTGGACGTGGGCCGAACCGCGGTGCATCTTCCCCTCGAGTCGCTTGGCGTCGGCGAACCGCGGATCCGTCTCGAGCCAGTGCTCGAGGTAGTCGTCGACCGTGTAGCCGTCTTTGGCGTATCGCTCGTGGTACTGGTTTTGGATGTAACAGAGTCCGACCTTCGCCGTGTCCTCGCCGGTGTGGAAGATCCACGAGTAGCCACCGGGCGCGATTTCGTGGTCGAGGCGGAGCATCATCGCGTCGCTTACGTCCGCGAACCCGGGACGGTCGACGTCGACGCCTTCGAACTCGTACTCGATTCCGATCGCGTGATTCTTGCGTTTCAGATCGACGACGCCGAGTTTCTTCGCCAGCGGTGCGGACGGCCCGGTCGCATCGATCACGATGTCGGCGTAGATCTCCTCGCTGCCGTTGTACTCGACGCCGACGATCTCGCCGTTCTCCATGATCGGTCCCGTGACGCGGGCGTCGAACCGATACTCCGCGCCGTCGGCGCGGCTGTCCTCGACGAGGAACCGCTTGAAGTCGCCGAACTCGAGGACTGCACCGGCGTGTTCTTTCACGTAGTGGTTCATCGGCGACTCGAGGACGACTTTCTCGGTGTACTGCATCACGACCTCGTCGGGGATGCCAAAGGAGGCCATCATGGAGTGGAACGTCCCCGCGGTCGACTTGTTGCTCTGGCGCGGGAACTCCTCTTCCGACTCGGTCTCGAGGACGACGACGTCGTAGCCCCGGCTCGCGAGGTCACGCGCACACTGGCCACCCGCCGGGCCAGCACCGGCAATCACTACATCGTAGCGGTCGTTCATACCGTCGAAACTGTTTCGGAGCCTCATTAGTTTGTTCAGTCGCGGTTGAGTCTCTACTTTCGAACAAATATTATATATTATATGTCAGCAGAGAGTTATAGAACCGAACGGTGAGCGACGGCTTTCTCGAGTCGAAACGCTTGCCGCTCCTCGGTGTTACCGGACGATCGTCACTGGCACCGGCGACCGACGGGCGATCCGCTCGGCCACGCTGCCGAGTAGGACCCGCGAGACGCCTGATCGGCCGTGGCTGCCGACGACGACCCGATCGACGTCGCGTTCGCTTGCGTACTCGACGACGGCGGCCGCGGGCTGTCCGGTCAGTAGTTCCGTCCCGATCTCGACGTCGTGTTCTGCTCCACGTCGACGAGCCCGTTCGAACAGTTCGGTCGCGCGCTTGCGGCGCCGATCACGGATCGTCTCACTGCCGAGATGTGCAGCCTCGCCGTAACCGCTCTCGCTCGGATCGACGACGTGGACGACGACGATGTCGGCCTCGGGATGTTCCGTGAGTGCGTACTCGAGGGCCGCCCAGCTGGGTGCCGATTCGTCGAGACCGACCAGGAGTTCCATATCGACAGTTCGCGGAGCGAACACTTTAGTGTGGTGTGTTACCAAATGTCAATATACGGCGGACGAGAACTGAAATACCCGAGAACGCCCGGTGTAAACCACCGTCCGTTGGGGAACTGAGCCGTCGTGCTTGCAAGGCCAACGGATGGACTAATGCACGTCGCCGGAATACCCTTGTGAAGCCCTGACACGATGAGTACGAAAACGCCACGAAAGGCCGACATCCTGCGGCCGATACAGAACACGTCGTCGAAATACTTCATCCTGACCGGCGTTGCGGGGCTCGCGTTCGCCCTCTTCCTGGTCGGTTGGCTCTACCAGCTCTACCAGGGGATGGTTGTGACCGGCCTCTCGGACTGGGGGACCGGCGGCGGCGTGACCTGGGGACTGTACATCGGTGCGTTCATCTGGTGGGTCGGAATCGCTCACGGCGGGATCATCCTCTCCGCGGCGGTTCGACTGCTCGGCATGGAACGGTACATGCCAGTCGCTCGACTGGCCGAGTTGCTGACGCTCGCCGGTCTCTCCGCGGCCGGCTTCTACGTGATCGTTCACATGGGTCGTCCCGATCGGATGGTCACGAGCGTCCTCGGCCACTACCACATCACGGTCCACAATTCACCGCTGGTGTGGGACGTGACCGTCATCACGGCCTACTTCGTGCTGACGGCGACCTACCTCGCACTGACGATCCGATACGACGTCACCCGACTGCGCGACCAACTCCCCGACCGATTCGAACCGCTTTACAAACTGATGACGATCGGCTACACCGAGAAGGAAGACCAGATCGTCCAGCGGATGGTCTGGTGGCTCGCGCTGGCGATCATCATCATGGCGCCGCTGTTGCTCCACGGCGGTGTCATTCCGTGGCTGTTCGCCGTGATCCCGACCATGCCTGGCTGGTTCGGCGCCGTGCAGGGACCGCAGTTCCTTACCATCGCACTCACGTCGGCGATCAGCGGTGTGATCCTCCTCTCGTATGCCTTCCGCTGGGCGTACGACTGGGATCACATCATCACGGACGACATCTTCCGCGGACTCACGCTTTGGCTTGGCTTCTTCAGCCTGCTGTTCCTCTGGCTGCAGCTCCAGCAGATGACTACCGGCACCTTCGCCGCCCCGATCGACGCGACTCAGATCACGATCGCGACGCTGACCCATCCGATCTACATCCTCTCGATGGGACTCGTCGGCATCGTGTTGGCTTACATCTTCGCTCAGACGATCCGTCCGGCGCTGTTTACGAGGATGCGAGCCGTCGCCTGCGGCGTCGCCGTCCTCACTGCGACGCTGCTCGAGAAGATCCTCTTCGTCGTCGAGGGCTTTATGTACCCGACGATGGACGTCTACGGCGCAACCCCCGGTGAGTACTTCCCGAGTCTCATCGAGTTCGCGTCGATCCTCGGGACGATCGGCATGGTGGTGTTGTTCTTCCTCAGTATCGCCAAAGTCATCCCCGTCGTCGAACTCCACGCGATAGAGCACCTCCAGGAGAAACAGGAACACGGGCGGGAACACGAACCGGCGAGACACGACTGAGTTCGTCTCTCGCCGTCGTCTACTCCAGTTTATCCGGGACAGCGTCTGCGATCGACCGCAGCCACGCCTCGAGATCGTCGGCCGCAAGCGCCGCCGAGGCCGCGCCCGTCGCGTCGACCCCACAGTCGAACGCCCGCTCGACGTCGTCGGCGGTTCGAACGCCGCCGCCGACGAACACCCGTGTTCGCGACCCCTCGCGTTCGACCATCTCGACGAACGCCTCGAGTCGGTCGGGATGGGTTCGGATCAACCCCTCCTCGCTGGCGATGTCGTCGGGGCGTTCGAACAGGAGACAGTCGGGATCGTACGCCAGCGCGGCCCGTCCCTGTTCGCGGCTGTTCACGCAGACGATCGATTCGAGACTACACTCGCGACAGCGATCGATCAGCCGTGGGACGTCGCCGAACGTGGCCTCGTTTTGTGGGTGGTTGACGAAGACAGCGTCTGCACCAGCGGCGGCGACAGCCTCGAGGGTCGGCGTTCCGAGCGCGGCGTCCTCGCCGTGTCGTGCCGACTGGGCGACGACCGGCAGGTCGGTCCGGTCGGCGACGAGACGGACGTCGGTCGGCTGTGGGGCGATGGCAAAGCGCGTTCCGGTGGCCGCACCGACGCGTTCGATCGTCTGTGCGAACGCCAGCCCGTCCTCACCGACCGTCTCGGCGGCCGTCTTGAAGTTGATCAGAAAAAAGGGGTACTCGAGTGCCATCGCTGGCGGTCACTCCGAGTAGCCTTCTTGTAAGAACGCTCCCTCGGTCTCGTAGATCGTAAGCAGTTCCTCGAGGAACTCCTCGTAGGATTCGCCCTCCTCGCAGTGGTTGTCGAGTCGTTCCCTCATGTCGTCGCTGATCTCGATGGTATGTGGCATGGATGAGAACTGAACCTCCACCCGTACCGTCGGTGGCAGATACCATATAGTCCGGGGTCGGGTCCGCAGTCGAGGGGGTGATACGAACTGCTGTCCCGATGTCCCGCCGATCGCCAGGCCGTCGGCAATTGGCGGTCAGTGACGACAGGAGACCGTATGAGAGGGTGCCGTCGGCCGGACGTTGGCCGGCACAGGACGGCCGGAACGGTATCACGGTCGTCGTGATACCACCGACTATGACGGCACCACTAACCGACGACGAGGTCGGCAAGACGGTCGTCGACGCAGAAGGGAAGGAACTCGGAATCGTCGCGAAAGTCGAGGATCGACGCGCCTACGTCGACCCCAACCCCTCGATCGCCGAACAGCTCTTGGCGTCGCTGGGCGTCGAAGGCGACGAGGAGGAGGACTACGTCGTCACGGAGGACATGCTCGAGTCGGTCGGCGACGAGATCAGGTTGCGCGGCGACCTCTGATACGGGTTGCTGTAACGATGTACCGGCGCAACCCCAGCCCGGGTCGCGGTTACGCCGGCAATGACGTACAGTAACCCGTATGAGACGGGCCGCGTACTCTTTTTTCGGAGGCCCACAAACGGGTAGTCGTCTGTACGAGTTCTCGTCTCGAGGACGATACCCAAACGCTCCCACTCGAGATCAGTCTCGCATATCGAGTGTCATAGCTTCAGGTAAAATTATCCACTACTTCGGAGATCCATAACCAGAATAAGTTACATAAGAGAGAATATCGAACGAAATCGCTTATCTACAAGATTTTGTTGCCGCTATCTGTGGTTTGATCTTCGAATGCAAGGTAAGGGTATGTGGTATCGTGTCACACATGTTCGGTCGCAGACGGTTTTTAGCGGGTACCACCGCGATCGGTGTTGCCACACTCGCAGGGTGTAGCGGGGACGAAACGGAAGACGACGGCGAAGAGAACGGCGGTGACGACAACGACGAGAATCGGGTCATCGTCGCACCGGACGGAGACTGGCGATTCGAGCCGGAGGAGTTGACGATTTCGGTCGGCGAAACCGTAACCTGGTACTTCGATGCACCGGGCCACAACGTCACGTCACACCCGGACGCGTCGGACCAGAACGAAAACCCGGACGACGCGGAACCGTTTGCCTCCTACGAGGGAGACAGCCACTCTTCACTAGACGAGGAGGGGACCGAGTTCGAACACACGTTCGAGACGCCGGGTGAGTACGTGTACGTTTGTGAACCACACGACGGGAGTATGATCGGCACGATTATCGTCGAGGAATAACGCTCATGTCTACGGAACATACACCGAACGAGCGAGCGAACGGATCGGGCACCGAAAACGGATCAACGACGGATACGAAACGATTCCTGAAGCGACGACGGTTCATGGCGACGGCGGGTGCCGTCGCCGGCGTCGCCCTCGCGGGCTGTTCAGCCGACGAGGACGGGGAGGCCGACGCGGACGAAAACGGCGACGACGACGGTGACGACGACGACGAGGCACTCGAGCGAGGGACGACGGAGTACTTGGAGGACGCGTATCCGGGACTCACGGTACACTCCGCAGATCCGGAGAACGGGGAAGCCGCCGAGCGGGAGACGTATATGAACTACATCACGCCGGCAGAAGAACACTTCATCAGGAACCGCTATCTCTCGCCGGATATCGACGAGGACGACCACGAGGTCGAACTCAGACTCGGCGACGAAACAGTCGAACTCTCGATGGAGGAGATCAAACACAGCTATTCCACCGAGTCGGTCGCTCACACGATGCAGTGTACCGGAAACGGGCGCTCGTATTTCGAGCCCGAAGTCGGCGGCAACCCGTGGGCGTTCGGCGCGGTCGGCAACGCCATCTGGACGGGGACACCGGTCAGCGAGATCTTAGCGGAGTACGACGCGGACACCAGCGACGGGATGTGGCTGATGGCCGCCGGCGACGACGTCCCAAGCGAAGACGATCAAGTGTTCGCCCGGTCGATCCCGATGCAGAAGGTGATGGAAGACTGTCTCCTCGCCTACCAGATGAACGGGCAGGACCTGACTATCGAACACGGCCATCCGGTCCGACTCCTCGTTCCTGGCTGGTACGGCTGTAACAACATCAAGTGGCTCTCCGAACTGGAGGTCATGGACATGATGATGTACGGCGACGAGTGGGAGCGCTACTACAACTGGCAGCAAAACTCCTACCGGATGGAAACCGGCGGCCGAGACGCCGAACACCACGAGGAAATCGAGGAGTTCGACACGAGAGAGCAGATGGACCTCGCCGCTGAAGATGCCCATCCGCTGGCGTACGCGTACGATCAGCTCGTAAAGTCCGTAATCGGCTATCCGGGCGAGGATGCGACCGTCTCCCCGCGAGCAGCGGACGGCCGGGTCGAAATCGTCGGCGTCGCGTGGGCCGGCGACGACGCCGTCGAAGTGGTCGAGATCTCGACCGATGGCGGCGAGACCTGGGAGAACGCCGAACTCTTCACACCCGAGATGTCCGGCGTCGACGACAGCGGCTCGTGGCAACAGTTCCGGTATCTGTGGAATCCCGAGGAAGACGGCGAGTACGTGATCTGCTCGCGTGCGACCGACGAACTCGGTCGCACACAGCCTCGAGAGGTCGCCCACGAGGACGACGAACTCGAGACGATCGAGAACGACGCGTTCCCGTGGGAAGCCGGCGGCTACGCAAACAACGCCTACTGGCCACACCGCGTAGAAGTCGACGTCGAACTCTAGTGGCGGCCCACGCCTGATATGCTGGGCCGAGCCATGTCGTGCGGGTCGGTTCGACCCAGCAGTCGACGGGTGGAACGGTACTAGCGTTCGGACGCTACTCGCGGCGGCGTCCGGCTTTCTTTTCCCAGTTTCTCGCCGACTCCTCGCCGGGCTTGCCGTGAACGTCGAGGAGATCGACGTCGATCTCGAGTCGTTTGCCCGCCAGTTCGTGGTTGAAATCGACGACGACGGTGTCGTCGGTGACGTCCGTGATCCAGCCCGACTGACCGTCGGCGGTCGTCACCAGCGTCTCGGATTCGATCGAACCGTCTGTACGCTCCTCGATTACGTCCCGCGGGAACGTCTCGACTTTCGACGCCGATCGCTCGCCGAACGCCTCCGCCGGATCCGCGAGAACCGTCGTCGAGTCGCCGGCTGCCTCGAGTTCGCGCACCGCGTCGGTGAGTGCCGGCACGACGTCGTCGTCGCCGACCCGGAACTCGAGCGGTTTGTAGTCACGATTGGCGTGATAGATCCCCTCGCGCCGTGCCGTGTCGACGTCGGTCGTATCCATGACCGTCCCGTCGTCTGCCAGCCGCGCCGTGTAGTGGACAACGGCGATCTGACCCGTTTCGACCATGTGCCACCTATTGTCGCTCCAACTGTAAATATTCGGTGTGTCAACATACCACCCGTCGTGTTCGCTCACGTCCGCTCGTCGCAGGGCGTGGCCGCGTGCGTCGAGAGACGGCTCGTCTCGAGTGAGCCCGGGCGTTCGCGCTCGAATCGGTACCGCCATCGGGATCGCTTCGCGGCTGGGACGCTACTCGAGAGACTGCTCGCGCCAGGTCGTCCAGTCGTAGAGACGCTCGAGTTCGCCGCCCTGCTGGCGGATGGCGACGGCGGTGTTGAACAGGAAGGCGGCGACCAGCGTCGTCCCGACGATCCAGGCGGCGTCGGCGAGTGCCCCGTAGCCGTCGACGTAACTCGTCACCAGATCGACACAGACAATACCGGCGACGACCACGATCGCCGGCAACAAGTGACGAGTCAGTGCAGCAAGCGTCGTTCCCTCGTGGACGCGGACGGTCTGGACGCCGTAGAAGATCGCCCACGCCGAGGTGAGGATCCAGCCGACCGTGACGACCGGTCGCGTCCAGTCGGTGTCGACGAGGAACGTCCCCCACCACGCGGCGACGAAGATCGCGATGACCGCGTAGTCGGCCCAGGCAGGCAACAGCCGCGAACGGTCACTCCCGGTCCGTTCGGCGTGGTACATCGCGCGGATTCCGACGGTTAGAAAGAGAATGAAAAACAACACGGCGCCTTCGACGAACAGCGAGAGCGGGTCGGGCTCGAGCAACAGGGTGCCGACGCCGGCGACGGCGTAGACGATCGCGGCACCGATACCGAGAAAGAGATACCACTGTGCGTCGGTGACGTCGGCCGCGAGGACGTCACGGACGTAGACGAACGTATAGTACAACAATACGATCGCTGCGATCCCGATCGCGAGGTACGCAAACAGCTGTCCGATCGCAACCGTCGTCGCGGGGTCGCTGGCGTCGAACGTGATTGACGGCACCGAGGCTGGTATCATCAGGTTCGAGTGACAAGCGGACCGAATAAAAGTCCACCCCTCAGTTACCGGTCGGCGAAAGCGCAAGTGTATATAACACGGTCGCCGACGAACGGCCACGCGATGACACCACTGGAACTCCGCGAGACGATTCCCGCCCTCGAGTCCGGAGCCTACCTCAACTGGGGGGCCGGCGGTCCGAGTCCGCGCCACGTCGTCGAAGCGGCCGAATCGACTCTCGAGCACCACGAGTACGACGCACCGACCGCCGAGGGACAGTATCCGGCCGCGTTCGACGCCTACGACGACGGTCGCGAGGCGGTCGCCGGACTGCTCGGCGCCACGCCGGCCGAGATCGCCCTCACGGAGAGTACGACCGACGGAATCAACCGCGTCGCTGGCGCACTCGAGTGGGACGAAACCGACGTCGTCGTTCGCACCGACCTCGAACACTCCGCGGGGATCCTTCCCTGGCAACGACTGGAGCGTGAACGCGGGGTCGACGTCCGCGTCCTCGAGACGGAACGCGGACGGCTCGATCTCGAGGCCGTGAAAGCGGTGGCCGACGACGCGACGCTGTTCTGTGTGAGTTCGCTCACGTGGACCCACGGCACCCGGCTGCCGATCTCGGAACTCGTCGAGATCGCCCACGACGCCGGCGCGCTCGTCCTGGTCGACGCCGTCCAGACCCCCGGCCAGCGACCGATCGACGTCAAGGAGTGGGGCGCCGACTTCGTCGCCGCTGCGGGCCACAAGTGGCTGGCTGGCCCCTTCGGCTCCGGGTTCCTCTACGTCCGCGAGGGTCTCGAGTGTGAACGGGCGCTCGTCCCGGCCGCGATCGGGTATCGCAGCGTCACCGCGGAGAACGCCGCCGAGTACGAACTCGAGGCCGGGGCGCGGCGCTTCGAGGTCGCGACCGCCAGTCCCGCCCCTCACGCCGGGCTGGCCGCAGCGATCGAGCGACTCGAGTCGATCGGGCTCGCAGCGATCGAAACACGGATCGAAACGCTGACCGACCGACTCAAAGGCGGGCTCGACGACGAGCAGCTACTGAGTCCACGCGAGTTCGAGTCAGGGCTCGTGACGATCGACGTCGACGATCCGGAGACGGCCGTCGAGCACCTCTCGGAACGGGGAATCGTCCTCCGATCGCTTCCCGGTCCCGACGCGATTCGGGCGTCGGTTCACGCGTTCAACACACGCGAGGACGTCGATGCGTTACTCGAGGCGCTTCGAACAGTCTGATACGATACGTTGCGTTGGAGTCTCTTGGAAGGCAAGAAGGGATAGTTGTAAGTCGCGTTGCCGTGATCGTAACGTATGTTCGATCGGATCCTCGTGCCAACAGACGGGAGCGGCCCGGCGAACGCGGCACTCGAGTACGCCGGCGAGATCGCGGCCAGGGAGCAGATAACGGTCCACGTGTTGTACGTGACCGATCCGGACGAGGATTCGGCCGTCGCCAGCGAGCAGCTGGCCGAGAGTCGCGAGTGGGCCGGCGACGATACCGCCCCGATCATCGACGACGTCGAGACCGGCGATCCACAGTCGGCGATCCTCGATTACGCGACCGACAACGACGTCGACGCGATCGTTATGGGGACACGAGGACGACAGGGCGTCGGTCGGCTGCTGCTTGGCAGCACGACCGAATCAGTCGTCCGCGAAGCGCCCGTCCCCGTCCTCGTCGTTCGGGGTGCTGCCGAAGTCAGACGCCGCTATCCTCTCGAGACGATCCTCGTGCCGACCGACGGCAGCCCCCACGCCGAGGCCGCACTCGAGCAGGCAGCGGTCGTGGGGAGACACCACGACGCGACCGTCCACCTGCTTTCGGTCGTCGACGTGAGCCCGGCCGCACTCGACGAGCGCGACGACCTCCGACTCGAGCGACTCGAGACTCACGCCGAAGACGTCGTCGACGAGGGAGTCGCGACGGTCGAAGAGATGGGTGCCGACGCGACGGGGGCCGTAAAACACGGCTCGACACACCGCGTGATCCGGTCTGCCGCGGACGACGTCGGCGCGGATCTCCTCGTGATGGGAACCCACGGCCGGAGCGGGCTCGATCGGCTCCTGCTCGGTAGCGTCACGGAGCGCGTGCTCCGACGGGCGCCGGCGCCGGTACTGACGGTCCGCCAGCGGGACTGATACGGACTGCTGCGCTCAACGATCGTCCGGCATCGGGAACCGACGCTCGTCACCGACCGTCGACGAACTCCGAGGCGATCTCGAACCGTGCACCGCCTTCTTCGCTGTCGGTGATCTCGAGCTCCCAGCCGTGGGAGTCGACGATCGTCGTCACGATCGAGAGACCAAGCCCGGTCCCGTCGGCCGTCGAGTAGCCTGTCTCGAGGACCCGTTCTCGCTCCGATTCGGGGATGCCGACGCCGGTGTCGGCGACGTAGAATCCGTCGTCGGTGACGCCGACTCGGACCGTCAGCTCGTCGGCCGCGGTCGTCTCCGCCGTCGGCTGTTGCGTACTCGTCGAACTCGAGCCATGCTCGACGGCATTCCGACGAGTGTGTGAGTCGGGGGTCGTCGAGCCGTGCTCGACGGAGTTTCGAAAGAGGTTCTCGAACAGCTGCTGGAGCCGCCCCGGATCGGCCAGTACGCGTCGATCACAGGCGAGTTCGAGCGACGCGCCCTGCGGGTCGACGTTCTCCCAGGCTGTCGCAGCGACGTCGGCCAGCGAGACCGGCCGTGGATCGTCGATCTCCCGGCCCTCGCGGGCGAGCCACAGCAGATCGTCGATGATCGTCGCCATCCGCTCGTGGGCCTGCACGACGGCGGCGAACGACTCTTCGTCGCCGGTCTCGCGGGCACGCTCGAGTTCGCCCATCGCGACCGTCAGCGGGTTTCGCAGATCGTGAGAGACGACGCTGGCGAACTCCTCGAAGCGCTCTTTCTGTCGCTCGAGTTCACGTTCACGGCCGATGCGATCGAAGGTCGCCTCGAGGCTCGAGGCGACGATCCGGACGAGCATGACGTCGGTTTCGTCGAACGCCGCCGTCGTCTCGGAGCCGACCAGCAAGACGCCGTGATCGCCGATCGGAAGGACGATCTCGCTGCGGATCGGCGTCTCGGCGTCGTAGACGTCCGGCGCCTCCCGGACGTCGTCGTAGATCGCCGCCTCACCGCGCTCGAAGACCCGCCAGGCGATGCCGTCGCCTGGGCTGAACCGGGGTACGGTCTCGAAGAGGTCGACAGCGGGATCGGAGAGGGCTGCCGGCCGGAGCCACTCGCTCGTCTCGTCGTAGAGGAAGACTCCGTTGAGTTCGATATCCAGGAGCTCCTCGAGGTGGGTCGTCGTCTGGATCGCGACCTGTTCACGGCTCGTCGCTTCGAGCCACTCGCCGACGGCCTCGTGGAGCCGGCGAAGCTGAGACTCGCGGCGCTTCTGTCTCGTGATATCGGCGTTGACGGCGACGAAGTTGACGATTTCGCCGTCCTCGTCCGTGATCGGCGCGATGGTCTGGTTGACGACGTACTCCGCGCCGCTTTTGTGCCGGTTGACGATCTGATTTTCCCAGACGCCGCCCTCGAGGATCGTCCCCCACAGCTCGGCGTAGAACGCTCGGTCGTGGACGCCGGATTTGAGCAGTCGTGGCGTCTCGCCGATCGCTTCGGCGGCGCTGTAGCCGGAGACGTCCTCGAAGGCAGGGTTGACGTACTGGATCGTTCCGTCGGGATCGGTGATGTAGATCGAGTGGCCCGCCTGCTCGACGGCCTGGCGGAAACTCCGGAGCCGCTGAAGCCGCCGCTTTCGCTCGGTCACGTCGACGACGGAGCCGTCGGCTGGATCGTAGACCGCAATGGCGTCGTCTAACGCGTCGAGAATCTCATAGCAGTCGCCGTCCAGACGCGTCGACGTCGATTCGAGTGCCCGCTCGAGGCGTTCGACGAGTGTCTCGTGACCGTCGGCCCGTCGCACGTAGTCAGTGGCTCCCACCCCCAGCGCGTCGCTTGCGAGTCTTTCCGATCCCTCCGTCGGGAAGACGACGATGGGAAGCGACGGACACCGATCGCGGATGCGTTCGATCGCGGCGACCGCGTCGAGGCCCGGTTCGGCGTGGCCGACGACGACGCCGTCGACCGCAGTCGACTCGAGTGTCGAAAGCGCCTCCTCGAGGTCCGACACCGACGTGACCGCCCGATCGGGAAACGCACGGGAGAGCACAACGGCGACGTCGTCAGGTCGCGTCTCCGCGGCGACGAGACGGAGCAGCCGACCCGTCATCGATCGGCCTGGATCTCCGTCGACTCGAGGGCGTCGAGTGCGGTCGCCACACTGAGCGGCTGATCCATGTTCGATACGCTAGTCACTGGAGTGATGGGTAATAACGGTTGTTGCCAACGACGATCGAAGCGCACTCGCCGGTGGCGGGGCGACGCCTACTCGTCGGCAGACTCCGAGTTGGTGGCAGCCTCGACCATCGTCTCCCGTTCCTCGAAGTACGCCGGCGCGTCGCGGTCGGCCTCGAACTCCACGACACGAGTCAGTGCCTCGTCGCCGTCGTCGACCTCGGTCTGTAGCTCCGCGGCGAGTTCCGTGTAGTCCGCAGCCAGGTCCTGGAACGCCTGCATTCGCGTTTGTTTCGCCTGAACGAGCAGTTGTTTCTCCTTGACCTCACGCTCCCGGTCCTCGAACGTATCGAGATCGAGCCCGTTTTCGCCCCCGTCGGGTCCCGCCGGCGTCGAAGGGCCGTCCGTTCCGGGCGTCGCGTTTGCGTGATCCTCGAGTTGCCCGCGGAGCTCGGCCATCTCCTCGTCGATTTCGGCCAGTAGGGCGTCGGCTTCCTCTCGCATCGTCTCGACGCGTCCCGAGAGCAAACCGGCCTGCGTGTGACAGTAGTCGACGACGTCGTCGACCGGCAGCTCGGACCCAGTGTCGTCGGTCATACACGACCGTTCGGGCTTCCGACCGAAGTCAGTTTGGTCCGATCGCACCGAGTCCCGATACACGGTTTCGCTATGGCTACCATCGTTTCCGGTCCTCGCGTCCGGTGTGACGATCGAGCTGTGGCTGATACTGTCGGACAGCAGTCACTGAAGAGAATTCGCCGGACGGAAGCGGCAAATTCTCACAATAGTTCTGTCCGACAGTATGATCGGTCGCCGCGGCGGATCGGGAGAGGGATCGCGGCCCGCCGCGAGTGACTGACCGCCTCGCCTGCGCGCGATGGGACGTTGGTGCAGAGATTTGCTAGCAGAGAGCACGCTATTCGGTTTTCAGACCCGTTAAGTCGTTCCGGCCACTGACTCAGTCACAGTGAATCGAGTACCGCGTCGCGCAACCACCCGATCACGATTCATCACCAAATCATGAGCAAAGACACCATCGAGGTACGAGGTGCGGAGGAACACAACCTCAAGGACCTCGACGTCACTATTCCCCGCGAGGAGTTCACCGTCGTCACCGGTCTGTCGGGGTCGGGGAAGTCGTCGCTGGCGTTCGAGACGGTCTACGCCGAAGGCCAACGACGCTACATCGAGAGCCTCTCGGCCTACGCCCGGAACTTCCTGGGCCAGATGGACAAACCACAAGTCGAGACCGTCGAGGGACTCTCGCCGGCGATCTCGATCGATCAGAAAAACGCCGCGAACAACCCCCGCTCGACGGTGGGGACCGTCACGGAACTCCACGACTATCTTCGTCTCCTCTATGCCCGCGTCGGTACACCCCACTGTCCCGACTGTGGCCGCGAAGTCGGCGAACAGTCGGCCCAGAACATGGTCGAGCGTATTCTCGAGCTCCCCGAGGGGACGAAAGTCAAGCTGGCCGCGCCGGTCGTCCGCGACCAGAAGGGCGCCTTCGAGGACCTGTTCGAGGAACTCGTCTCGGAGGGGTACGCCCGCGTCGAGATCGACGGCGAGGAACACGATCTCACGCTCGATGACCCCGACCTGGACGAGAACTTCGATCATACGATCGACGTCGTCGTCGACCGCGTGAAGGTCTCGGCCGAGGACCGGCCACGAATCATCGACAGCGTCGAGACCGCCCTCGAGGAGGCCGACGGCGTCCTGAAGGTCATCCTGCCCGATCCCCCGGCAGAGGCTGCCGAAGACCTCGGCGCGGAGGCCCGCCGGACGGGTGCGCTGGGCGACGAGATCGACGAGGACGACCGCTTCGTCGCCGAGTTCTCGAAGGACCTGGCCTGTACACACTGTGGGATCGACGTCCCCGAGATCGAGACGCGCTCCTTTTCGTTTAACTCGCCCCACGGCGCCTGTCCCGAATGTGAGGGCCTGGGAGAGACCAAGGAGGTCGACGAAGACCTCGTCATCCAGGACGAGTCCAAGCCGCTCAAACACGTCTTCGAAGCCTGGAGCTACAACCGCTCGTACTATCAGACCCGACTCGACGCCGTCGCCGAGCACTTCGACGTCTCGCTGTCGACGCCGTTCGAGGACCTCGATACAGAGATCCAGCAGGCGTTTCTCTACGGCACCGACGAGGAAGTCGTCTTCAAGCGACAGACGAAAAACGGCACCCGTCGCAAGAAGAAGCGATTCGAGGGCGTTATACCGAACCTCGAGCGGCGCTACCTCGAGACCGACTCGGACTCGACCCGCGAGCATATCGAGGACTACATGTCGGTCACGGAGTGTCCGGCCTGTGATGGGACGCGTCTGAAACCCGCCTCCCGCGCAGTGCTCGTCGACGACACCTCGATCACCGAAATCAACGCGATGAGCATCGGCGACGCCTTAGCGCACTTCGAGTCGCTCGAGGCGGACCTGACCGAGCGCGAGAAGGTGATCGCCGAGGAGATCTTAAAAGAGATCCGGGCCCGTCTCGGATTCATGGTCGAGGTCGGCCTCGAGTACCTCACGCTCGATCGGGAAGCGTCGACGCTGTCGGGCGGGGAGAGCCAGCGCATCCGGCTGGCGACCCAGATCGGCTCCGGACTGGTCGGCGTCCTCTACGTGTTAGACGAGCCCTCGATCGGACTCCACCAGCGGGACAACGACCGTCTGCTCGACACCCTCGAGGAACTCCGCGACCTGGGCAACACGTTGCTGGTCGTCGAGCACGACGAGGAGACGATGCGCCGGGCGGACAACGTCATCGACATGGGTCCCGGTCCCGGCAAACGGGGCGGCGAGGTCGTCGTCAACGGGCCCGTCGAGGAGGTCAAAGCCTGCGAGGAGTCGATCACCGGCGACTACCTCTCCGGGCGCAAGCAGATCCCGGTCCCCGACGAGCGCCGCGATCCCGACGGGACGCTCACGATTCGGGGTGCTCGCCAACACAACTTAACGGAGTTAGACGTCGACATCCCGCTTGGCTGTTTCACCGCGATCACGGGCGTTTCGGGCTCCGGGAAGTCCACGCTCATGCACGAGGTCCTCTACAAGGGCCTCGCTCGTGAGATGAACGACAACACTTCGGTCATCCCGGGCGACCACGACGCCCTCGAGGGACTCGAGGAGATCGAGACCGTCCGCCTGATCGACCAGTCGCCGATCGGACGAACGCCCCGTTCGAACCCGGCGACGTACACCGGTGTCTTCGACTACATCCGCGAGCTGTTCGCCCAGACCAAACTCGCGAAACAGCGCGGTTACGAGAAGGGAAGGTTCTCGTTTAACGTCAAAGGTGGCCGCTGCGAGGAGTGTGGCGGGCAGGGAACGGTCAAAATCGAGATGAACTTCCTCTCGGACGTCTACGTCCCCTGTGAGGAGTGTGACGGCGCTCGCTACAACGACGCCACGCTGGACGTCACCTACAAGGGGAAGACGATCGCCGACGTCCTCGAGATGAGCGTCGAGGAAGCCTACGACTTCTTCGAGTCCTCGAGCCGGATCCGCCGTCGTCTCGAGTTGCTGAAAGACGTCGGGCTCGATTACATGAAACTCGGCCAGCCCTCCACGACGCTGTCGGGCGGTGAGGCCCAGCGGATCAAACTCGCCGAGGAGCTCGGGAAGAAAGACTCGGGCGAGACGCTCTACTTGCTCGACGAGCCCACAACCGGACTCCACAGCGAGGACGAACGGAAGCTCATCGACGTCCTCCACCGGCTAACCGACGAGGGCAACAGCGTCGTCGTCATCGAACACGAACTCGACCTCGTGAAAAACGCCGACCACATCATCGATCTCGGCCCCGAAGGCGGCGAGCACGGCGGCGAGATCGTCGCTACCGGGACCCCCGAGGAGGTCGCACGGCTCGAGGACTCCCACACCGGTCGCTACCTCCGCGATCTGCTCCCGAAAGTGGATCTCGAGGGGCCACGCGGGGAGCGCGTCGAGCCCGTGACGGCGCCGATGGACGACGACTGAGACGGACCCGAGAGCCCCGATCGGGCTCGAGCCACCGGGTTGCAACGGGACGATTCTCGTATCCGAACGATTAGGTCACACGCGTCGAAAGGAACGGTCGATGGGTGCACAGAAAACCGTCGTTCGTCGCGGACTCGCCGGTGGGGGCGTCGCCACGTTGCTGTTGGCAGTCGCGTTCGTCGTCGCCCTCGGCGTGGGGTCGCCGTCGACGGTCGGTGTCGTGGCGTGGCTCGTCGCCGTCGGTGCCGGAATGCTCGCTGCCGGCCGCCGGGAACGGGTCACGATCGGCTCGAGGACGATCGGCTGGCCCCGCGTCGCCGCGGTCACGATCGCCGTACTCGCGGTCGGCTGGGGCGTCATCAGCGCCGTCAGCCTCCTCACCGGCGACGGTATCACCGGTCTGGGCCCGCTCGAGGCTGTCCTCACTGTCGGTATCGTGGCCTACTTCGCCTGGTTCGCCCACGAGTGCTGGGTCGGCGGTGCCCGAATCGACGAGGAGACGTTTACCGTCGAGTAGCACTCGCGGACGAACCCTGCGACCGTCATCGTCGACTGGCCGCTTCGGATCGACTCCGGCAACCACCGAACGTTTCGAGATGCAGACAACATGTGAGTTGTATCCGATCGCCATATTCCGCGATCGATAGGCGTTCATCGTCGGTTTCGAAACAGTCCGCCACAGACGTATCAGAACCCGTACAACCAATCAACGGCTGGCCAGGGACTTTTGCTTGCGGGCCGATTATGTCCTACTGTGACCCGCGAGGTCCGGTCGGCGACGACCGACGACGTCTGGGCGATCCACGAGACGGCACGCGAGAGCTGGCACGCCGCCTACGACGACCTGCTCGGTTCCGACCGCGTCGACGAAATCGTCGACGACTGGTATGCGATCGGCGATCTCGAGTCGGCGATCACGGCCGCGAGCGAGCGCGAAACCGTCGTCTTTCTCGTCGCCGTTCCCGATTCGGACGCCGACCTCGAGTCGGAGCACGGGTTCGACGGCGAGTGTCATGGGTTCGCCCACGTCGTGCCGTGGCCGGAAGACGACTCGGTAGCCTACCTCGCACGGCTCTACGTCCACCCCGACCGATGGGGCGACGGTATCGGCACCACGCTGGTCTCTCGTCTCGAGGACGAGCTCGTGGCGTCGTTCGATCGCCTCCGCCTGGCCGTCCTCGCGGACAACGACGGCGGGATCGCCTTCTGTGAGGCCATGGGATTCGATCGACTCGCGACGCGACCGAACGATCTGGCGCCCGGTCTCGAGGAGTACGTCTACGAGAAACCGCTTTGATGGGGGTTCCTGTACGATCCCCCGACACAGTCACAGCCGAGTCGCGGCCCTGCTGGGGGTGACGGACAGGGAGACGTATGAGAGGCGGTCTCTACCCCTCATCATTTCGTTCGAGGGAGGAGATGTTCAGATATGGGCTGGACCGTCCGTCGGGCAACCCCCGACGTAGCACCGGCCGTTCGCGACGTCGCCCGTGAAAGCTGGCACGCCGCCTACGACGACGTGCTCGGACGTCGGACCGTCGCCGCGACGATCGAGCGCTGGTACGACGTGACCAAACTCAGGGATTCGATCGTCGAAGCACGCAACCGCAACGACGCCGTCTTCCTCGTCGCTGCGGACGAAGACGACGGGGAAATCGTCGGCTTCGCACAGGCAGGGCCTCATCGAGAACATTCCACAGTGGCGTCGCTGTACCGACTCTACGTCCACCCGGACCGATGGGGAGAGGGGATCGGGACGGCCTTACTCGAGCGACTCGAGGACGATCTCTCGACGGAGTACGATCGGCTGTGGCTCGCCGTCCTGGCGGACAACGACGTGGGAGTCTCGTTCTACGAGTCGACTGGCTTCGAACGGGTCGGAACCCAAGAGAGCGATCTCAAGGCAGGCCTCGAGGAGTACGTCTACGAGAAACAGCTGTGAGACTCGTTCCCCAGCGGCGTCGGTAACGACGTCGAATTCACTGACCGAGCGCAGCGGTTACGAGTTCGTTCTCAGCCTCCCGGAGAAGCGTCGAGGCCGCACTCTCCGAGCAGTTCAGGCCATCGGCGACATCCGCCAGCGACGCCGTTCGGGGAACGTCGTAATATCCCATGTCACTCGCCGTCTCCAGGGCCTCGAACTGACGCATCGTCAATCTGCCGGCGAGCGTCTCGGCCCGGTGGCGGTGTTCGCTCACACGTTCGACCTCGACACCGACGCCGTCCGGAATCCGCTCTAGGAGATCCGTTAGTGCGGCCGGTTCACCAAGGACGCTGAGCAGGACCCTCTTCCGTCTGGTGTAGACAATCGGTGGCACGATCACAAGGTCGAGGTCGTCGAAGACGCCCATAATCGTCGCATCGACGTCTCTGAGGTCCATCACCGCATACCCGTAGTATCTCCCGTCATCGACAGGAGTGAGTTCGTACCGGCGGACGATCTCGAGGTCGGCGGCGGCCTCTCTGGCCGCTTCGGGGTCGCCGACGAACAGCGAGAGAAAGCGCATCGTCCCCTCGTCGGAGTCGATCTCCCAGGAGAGCAGTTCTTCCCGGAAGACGTCGTCGTCGTCCAGTTCGGGGGACGGGAGTTGCATCGATCGTGGGAGGCGAAAGAGCAGGTCCGCCGATTGCATACCGATCTTTCGGTACCCGTAATAATGAAGTTCAGTGCTTCGAAGAAACGCCGACAGTCGTAGCGGGCCATCCCTCGAGTATGAGCGACACACCAGGAGCGGTCGACACGAAACATACTGATACAGAGACTCCCCCTCGAATCGATGGGCTTCCCGTCGTCGGAAGTTCGATATCGATTATACGTGACGCACTGGAGTTCGCCGAGACAGCGCGCGAGCACGGCGATGTCGTCGCCTACGAGGCGTTCGGTACCGACATGGTCGCTGTCTTCGATCCCGGCATCGTCGAACAGGTGCTCGTCTCCCGCAACAATGGGTTCAGAAAAGGCGAACTGGACAGGAAGTTCGGCGCCCTCATCGCCCCCGAGGGTGTTGTGTTCACCGAAGGCGAGCAGTGGCGTCGACAGCGAACTGTACTCCAGTCGTGGTTTACGCCGGCGCGAACTCGAGACCGTCCTCGGTGACCGCGATCCGACGTTCTTGGACCTCTCCGACCTCGAGTACGTCGAGGCGATCGTCGACGAGACGCTCCGCCTGTACCCGCCGCTGACGGACGTCTATCGTGAGGCCGTCGAGACGACGACACTCGGTGGCTATCGGATCTCCGCAGGCACGACACTCCAGCTCTCGGCGTACGGAATCCACCGCGATGGCCGGTGGTGGGACGCTCCCGAGGAGTTTCGGCCCGAACGGTGGCTCGAGGACCGCGATCGTCCCGAGTACGCGTACTTCCCGTTCAGCGGGGGGCCACGTCACTGTCTGGGGATGCGCTTTGCGACGGCTGAACTGAAACTCGCGCTCGCGACGATTGCCCGTCGACTCGAGTTCCAGCGGGACACCGACTCGCTGTCGCTTTCGGCAGACCTCACGCTCGATCCCGGACCGGTCGAGTTACGGATACGAAAACGGTAGACGGACGGTTCAAAACCAGCAGGTCACAGCGTCTTCTCGGCTTCTTCCTCGTCTACGATCTCGATTCCGCGGTTGTTGACCGCCATCGGATCGAGACCGACCTCCTGGAGGAACTGCTTGTACTCGCGTTCGCACTGCTCGGCGTCTTTTTGCTTGTCACTCGCCCGATCACAGAGTTCGACGAGGTTCTCGGGGACGTCGTTTTTGTAGACGATCCAGTGGTTGATCAGGTCCGACAGCCGGCGGATTGGGCTGGTGAAGTGACCGTAGATCTCGAAGTTCAACGCGTGGTGGCCGCCGAAGGGGTCGTTCATGTACTTCGCGCGTGGCATGACTTTCATGACGGCCCACTGAATCTTGTCGAGTTGGCGGTCGGGAGCCTCCTCGAGCGTCGCGTTGACCGCTTTTCGGGGATCGTCCCACGTGTCACCGGGGATCGAGACGCCGTCTAAGTCCTGAATCTCGCGGAGGGCCTCGGACCACTCGTCGGGGCTTGGCTGTGGGTGGACTCGATACATCGCCTCGACGCCGCGGTCCCACATCAGGGTGTGCGTAACGGCCTTGTTGGCCTTTAGCATACACTCCTCGATGATCGTGTGGGCGCGGTCCCGGGCCGGGTTCAGGACGAGCGAGCCGTCCTCCTTGCGCTGTTCGTGCATCCGATTTGCGAGGTCGTGAACCAGCTTGTTCTCCTCGTGTAGCGGCGCGTCCGGATCGTCCAGTCGGTTTTCAGCCTGCGTGTAGGTCAGGCGCTCGTCGGACTCGATGACGGACTTGTAGATCTCGATGTTTTCGTAGCCCAGATTCTCCTTGTCCAGGTGCATCTCGACGGTGTGGGCAAAGCGTTCCTCGTTGGGAACGAGCGAGCAGACCGACTCCGCGAGGATCGGCGGGAGCATGTGGATCGTGTAGCCGGGCAGATAGACCGTATTCGAACGCTCGACGGCCTCGTCCCACATCGCCGTCTCGGGGTTGACGTAGTGGGTGACGTCGGCGATGTGGACCCAGAGGACGTACTCGTCGTCACGTTCTTCGATCGAGAGCGCGTCGTCGAAGTCCTGGGCGTCGATCGGGTCCGTGGTCCACGTCGTCAGGTCCCGGAGATCCCGCCGCTCGTCGATCTCCTCGTCGATGTCCTCCTGGACATCGCCCGTCAGTTCCTCGGCTTCCTCGAGCACCGCTTCCGGGAACTCGTCGCGGATCTCGAACTTCTCGAAGAGTTCCTCGCGTTTGTTCTCGAGGTGTCGTGCCAGGTCCTCGCTGATTTCGACGGGACCCTGGCCTTCGGCCGTACCGGCCTCGGCCTGTGCGTTGTCACTCATACCGGGGCCTACGGACGACGGAGTGAAAGTCGTGTCGGGACGGACGGCGCCGCGTGTCAACGGCTCTCGGGTACCGCAAGTCAACACGCGTCAGCCTCCGAGTCGACCGAAATCGAACGGAACCGAACGACCACGCGTATGCGCTCACTCGAGTCAGACGGACGGCTGTACGTCAGCTCCAGTGCGCTCCCAGGCCAGGGATACGGATGACCGAAAACGGGGACAACAGTCGATCAGGACTCTTCCTCGAGTGTTCCGTACCGCTCTTCGACGGTCTCTAAATACCGCGAGAGAAACGCCTCCCGTGAGGTTTTGCCGGCCTCGCTTTCGACGAGTACCTCCTCGAGTTCGTCCCGTGGATAGTGACAGAGATCGTCGTGACAGGATTTGCATACGTGTTCGAACTCCTTGTCGTTGCGGTCCCAGCGATCGCCGTGTTTGTCGTACTCGCGGGCCAGCGACCGGGTTACCTGGTCTCCACAGGCGAGACACGTCACCGTCTCAGTGCGGTTCCGGGAGGGCCACATGGTACATACGAAGTCATGCTATTACTTAGCAATTGTCACATTTATCATCGGCTTCGACTCTCATCCCGTCCGATCGGTCGCCGAACGGGCCTTTTATCTCCCGACCGGTCGTTGAGCCGGATATGCAGGTCAAGTCCCGACACCATCTCCGTAGCGATGCCGTCTCGGACGTCGAGACGGCCCTCGAGGAGCAACTCGGCGTGACGCCCGACGGGGACGCCTACGAGCTCGTCGAGTTCGAAAACACCGATTGGGAAGTCGTCCTCATCGACGGCGAACCACAGGTCGCGTACTTCGACGACGAGCCGTTCCTGACGGTGCGTGGCGCAAACGCCTACGACCCAGACCGGCGGATCGTCACCGTCGACGCCGGTGCGATCTCGTTCGTCAGCGACGGCGCAGACGTGATGCGGCCGGGAATCACCGAGGCCACTGACGACATCTCGCCGGACGATCTGGTGCTCATCGCCGAAGAATCTCACGGCAAGGTGCTGGCCGTCGGTCGCGCCCGCGTCGAGAGCGAGGACATGGCCGGCGACGAAGGGAAAGTCGTCGACTCGCTGCACCACGTCGGCGACGATCTCTACGAGTTTTCGGGCTAGCTCCTCGTTTCTCTTCCGTGATGAGTTCGTCCCGGACTCGAGTACGACGGTCCATCTAGATGGACCTCGCCGTCGTATCGAACCCACACATGGCGACCGGTCACGACGCGAGCGTCCCGGTTCGACTGGCGATAGAACTCGAGAAACGGGTCGTAAATCCCCTCGTAGAGCGGCTTCTTCGATCCCGGTTCCACTGGCTCCTGAGTCGGCACCTCGCCGTGTTGTCGTACGACGGCCGAATCTCGGGGACTCGAGTGACGACACCGCTGCTGTACGAACGGGACGGCGAGGCATTCGTCGTCACGACGGGACGAGACGAAGTCACCTGGTGGAAGAACTTCCGGGAGGGCTATCCGGCGACGCTCCGAATCGCCGGCGAGCCCATCGCGGTAACCGGCCGGGCGATCACCGATCCGGATCGTCTCGTCCCGTGGCTCGCCGAACTGGTCGATCGGTCCCGTCTGTGGCGGTTCCTCCTTCGGCGGTACGCCGATAGGACCGGAACGGAGTGGTCGGAACGAGCGCTCACGGCGGCGGCCGAGAACCTCGTCGCCGTCCGGTTTCGTCGACGTGGAGCCACTCACGAGGACGCGTCCTGGTGACGGTGACTAGTACCGTTCCACCCGTCGACTGCTGGGTCGAACCCTGTCGTGCGGGTCGGTTCGACCCAGCAGTTCAGGCGTGGACCGCCACTAGTGGCGTCCCCAGCCTGCAGTGATGGGTACAACCGATAGCGGTCGGCTGTGTGTACGCATCACTCGACGCTGGGGACGGTACTAGTCGAACAGCTCCTCGGCCAGCAACCCCAGACTCGCGTCGCCGTCGTCGGCCGCGTCCGGAACTGAAAGCATGACCGTCTCGATCCCGACGTCGGCGTACTCCTCGAGTCGCTTGCGGATCTCCGTCGGCGTTCCCGTCGGCGCCGTCTCCACGTATCCCGAGAGGAAAAACTCCCGTGGCGCCGACGGCTCGGTCGGGAGGTAGGCGTCCCGGAACCGCTCCCGTTTACGTTCGGCCTCGTCGGTCGTCTCGCCGACGAAGACGAACAGTTCGGCGGACTTGCGGATCTCGTCGTACCGTTGCTCGCTCTCGCAGTGGTCGCGCAACACCTCGAGTTTCTCCGCGAAGCCCTCGGGCTCGAGGGTGCCGTAGTTCCAGCCGTCGGCGAGGTCAGCGGTGTACCGTAGCGTGAACTGTTCGCCGCCGCCACCGATCCAGATCGGCGGGTGTGGGTCCTGGACCGGCTGTGGCTTACAGAACGCTCCCTCGAGGTCGACGTCGAGGTGAGCGCCCTCGTGGCTGTAGCGCTCGTTCGTCCACAGTCCCTGCAGGATCTCGACCGTCTCGGCGAGCCGTCGGAGCCGTTCGGCAGGCGGATCCCGGAACTCGTAGCCAAACCGGTCGTACTCGGCTTCGTACCACCCCCCGCCGAGGCCGAGCTCGAGGCGGCCGTCGCTGATCCGGTCGACCTGTGTGGCCATCTTTGCGAGCAAGGCGGGGTGACGGTACGATTGGCTCGTCACGAGCGTCCCAACTCGCACCGTCTCGGTCGCCTCGGCGACGGCACTAAGCGTCGTCCAGCACTCGTGGGTCTCCCGGCGTGGCTCGCCGATCCACGACTGGAAGTGGTCCTCGAGCCAGACCGCCTCGTAGCCGAGCGATTCGGCCTCGAGTGCGGTCTCGCGGACCGTCTCGACGCTGGTGCCGTACTGCGGCAGAACGAGGCCGACCTCGAGGTCGGTGGCGCTCATCGAGACACCTCGCTGTCGAGTTCGAGCAGTCGGTCGACCAGCCTCTCGGGATCGCTCGCGACGAGTTTCGTCATCGGTTCCTTGCCGACATCGTCGCGGTCGATTACGGCCGCCGGCGGCGTCTCGCGGTCGTCGAAGGCCTGCCGGGCACCCCACCCCATCGTACTCGACTCCGTCTCCGCGACGGCTGCGGGTTCCTCGCCGCGGTCGTATTCGGCGACCGTCCACTCGAGGGTCTCGAGTGCGTCCTCGACGGCCGGGTCGAACCGACAGTTCGCCGCGAATCGCAGGTCGGGGTGGAACTCGCGAGCCGACAGCAGGAACCGAGCGACGTGACTCGAGGCGGCGAAACGGACGCCGCGGTTTGGCTGCACCCCCGAGAGCGTCCGCGTGATCCGCCCCTCGACGGCTGCCGTCTCCGCGACCGTTTCGGCGTAGGGCGTCGCGCCGACGACGTTCATCCCGACTTCGGGGACGAGCCCGGAGACGTCGGCGTCGACGAGCCGTTCGACGATCGCCTGGACGGCTTCGGCGGTCGGTCCGCGCTCGGCTTCGTTGCGCAGTTCGACGAGATGGTTGACCGCGCCGTGTCCCTGTCCGACGTCGTAGTAGTACCGCACCGCACGCGCAAGGAAGTCCGTCGCGCCCTCGACGGCGGTCTCGAGAGGCTCGCCCTTGGCGAGTCGAGCGGCGATCGCTGCGGCGAGCGTACAGCCCGAGCCGTGGGTTGCATCGGTCCCGACGCGGGGGTGTTCGAACGTCTTGACGTCCTCGCTCGTGACGAGGATGTCCCGAACCGTCTCCCCGGGAACGTGGCCGCCCTTGAGGAGGACCGCATCGACGCCGGTCTCGAGGATCGCCTCGCCGGCCTCGCGGGCGCTTTCCGTGTCGGCAACCGCGATATCGGTCAGCACCTCTGCCTCGTCGGCGTTGGGCGTCGCCAGCGTCGCCTCGCCCAGCAGATCCTCGTAGGCGCGTTCGGCCTCGCGCTCGAGTAGCCGGTCACCAGTGGTTGCGACCATCACGGGGTCGACGACCAGTGGGAAATCAAACCCCGCCGCGCGGTCGGCAACGGTCCGAACGGTTTCGGTCGTCGCGAGCATCCCCGTCTTCGCCGCCCCGACCTCGAAGTCGTCGGTGACGGCCTCGAGTTGCGCTTCGATCTCCTCGACGGGGAGGACGTGTGAGGACTCGACGCCGCGGGTGTGCTGTGCGGTGACGGCGGTGATCGCCGACATACCGAAGACGCCGTGGGCAGCCATCGTCGCGAGGTCGGCCTGGATCCCGGCGCCGCCGCCGGAGTCGCTACCGGCGATCGTCAGTGCGACCGGGCGCGCATCGGGTGCTGGCGTTCTCATGGCGGTATCTATAGCCCAGTTATACTAAGCGGTAATGGTCTCGAGTCCTGAGAGTCAGTTCGATTACGACGAAGCGCTGTAGTAGCCACTGCAAGTCATTGCACACCTGATCGCCAGACGGATCAGCGATCAGTGTGTAAACCGTTGCAGTTGTTACTATAGTCGTGCGCTCGGTCGGCCAGCTCGGCGTAGGCCCGCCACGAAGGATCGGCGTCGGGATGCTCGAGTCGGTCGCCGTCGACGATCACCTCGCCGTCCCCACTGTGTGTGGCTTCGACACGTCCAATCTCGGCGACGACAGTGTCCCGATCCTCGAGAGCCGCGATCACGTCCTCGACACCACCCGGCTCGACCGCGAGCAACAGGGACCCGCTGCTGGTCGCCGCCCAGGGATCGATCTCGAGGAACTCACACACCGCTCTGACGCCGGGGCGCATCGGGACGGCGTCGCCATCGATCGCGAACCGAGCGCCGGCGCCGGCGGCCATCTCGTTCAGTGCGCCCGCGAGTCCACCCTCGGTCACGTCGTGCATCGCCGTCACGGGACCTGCCGCGGCTGCCGTGAGGGCATCCCGGACGCAGTAGACTTCCTCGAGTCGGGCCTGGGCGTCGACGACGACATCTTCGGAGAGCTCGAGCTGGTCGCCGAACAGCGTACTGAGGAGCCCGACCGACTCGACGGCGGGGCCGGTCGTCAGGAGCAGCCGATCGCCCGCGCTGGCGCCGTCGGGACGGACGATCTCGTCGTGGTCGCCGACGCCCAGCACGGTCGCGGCGCCGACCCACGGGTGAGAGGCGTCCGTATACCGGGCCGTATGGCCAGTCACGACGGCCACACCGAGATCAGCACACTCCTCGTGGATCGTCCCCCAGACTGTCGCGAACTCGTCGTCGGTCATCGACTCGGGCAACGTAAAACAGATCGAGAGATGCGACGGGGGAATGCCGCTGACGGCGACGTCCGCGAGGATCAAATCGAGGGCGAAGCGGGCTGCGCGCTCGAGTCCCAGCTGGGGCATGATCGAGAGGGGATCGGTCGCCGTCACGAGGGCCTGCCCGCCGACGTCGATCACGCCGAAATCGACGCCGTGGCGCGGGCCGACGGTGACGTCGTCGCGGTCAGCGCCGAGATTCGGCGCGACGTGCCGGTCGAAGAACTGCCGATCGATCTTGCCGAGGTCGCTCACGCTCGAGGGATCCGAGCGAGCCGTCTTAGCGGTGATGATCCCCGTCGACGAGCCATCGCTATCGGCTCGAGTCTCGAGATCGAACGACCTATCCTTTTAACGGGTCCCGATATACCGTCTTTCATGGACAATGATGCGTTCCACGGGACCGGCGCTCCGATCGTGACACCGTTCGACGACACTGGTGCCGTCGACCGCGACCGACTCGCCTCGATCGCCGACTGGCTCACCTCGGAGGGCGTCGACTTCCTGGTTCCCTGCGGGTCGACCGGCGAAGCGCCGCTTTTGACGACCGACGAACGCATCGCGGTCGTCGAGACTATCGCCGAGACGACCGACTGTCCCATCCTCGCCGGGACCGGCCAAGAGGGGTACGAACCGACTCTCGAGACCACCGAACGCGCCGCCGAAGCGGGCGCCGACGCGGCGCTCGTGGTTACCCCCTCCTACTACGGTGCCGACGACGACACACTCGAGTCGTACTACCGCGACCTCGCCGACGAGTCCCCGGTTCCGATCGTTCTGTATAGCGTTCCGAAGTTTACCGACCAGCAACTCGCCCCCGAGACGGCCGCATCGCTCGCTGCCCACGACAACGTCGTCGGTATCAAGGACTCGAGTGGCAGTCTCGAGTCGATCCAACGTCTCGTCGAGCTGACCGCCGACGAGGCGTTTTCAGTGCTGGTCGGGAGCGGCAGCACCTATGCAGCGGGACTTGCTGTCGGCGCCGACGGCGGCGTCCTCGCGCTTGGCAACGTCGCGCCCGCTCGCGCGAGCGAGATCTATCGCCTCCAGGAGACGGGCCGGACCGCCGACGCACGCGAGCGAAATGCCGCGCTCGTCGAACTCAACCGCGCCATCACGTCAGAGTACGGCGTTCCCGGCGTCAAGACGGCCCTCGAGATGCGTGGCCAACCGGCCGGCACCCTCCGACGACCGTTACGGCCACTCGACGCCGAGGACCGGGCGACACTCGAGTCAGTGCTTCAGGCCACCCTGGAGTCGACGACCACGTCGTAGTCGGTCAGCCGGACCCCGTAACCGTACGACCCAACAAATAACGGGCTCAGGAACCGGAAACGGTTACTGAAAACAATGAAGTGAGCACCGGCTTAAACTCCCGTTAGTGGCGCACTCGTACAGTTTCACGTCTGATTCCGAACTCGAGTTCTCGATATCTGAACTGACGGGTGCGCTAGGGGATTCGGTTACGGTACTTCCCCTGTTGGTCGCACTGGCGGCGACGACCAGCGTCTCCCTGCCTCACGTCTTGGTTGGCTTCGGTGTCTTCCAGATCGTTTGGGGGCTGTACTACGGAATGCCGTTATCGGTCGAGCCGATGAAGGCACTGATCGGTCTGGCGATCGTCGGCTCGCTGTCCTATCCCGAATTCGCCGCGGCGGGCCTACTCGCAGGCGGGGTCTTGCTCGTCGTCGGACGACTGGGACTGATCGGTCGGCTCCAGCGTATCGTCGGTGAACCCGTGATCCGTGGCGTCCAGTTTGCCGTCGCCTTGCTGTTGCTCGAGGCAGCCGTCGGCCTCTCGACTGGCAACCTCCCGGTAGCCGTCGCCGGTCTGGCGATCGTCGGACTGTTGGCGATGGTCGGCTATCGACAGGCAAGCGTTCTGGTCGTCCTCGGTCTGGGAGGGATCGCAGCCGTCGCGACGGCGGGTGTCCCGACGCCTCGAGCGCCCGAATTCGCCCTCTTTCCCGCTGGAACACCGTCGCTATCCGGGGCGGCCATAGAAGGGACCGTCGCACAGTTGGGAATGACGATCGGGAACGCGGCGATCGCGACCGCGTTGCTCTGTGGCGATCTCTACGATCGGGACGTCTCGCCGGACGAACTGTCGAGCAGTATGGGTGCGACCTGTCTCGCGGCGATCCCGATCGGCGGCGTCCCGATGTGTCACGGCAGTGGCGGACTCGCGGGCAAGTACGCCTTCGGCGCTCGAACCGGCGGTGCGAACGTCCTGTTGGGGATCGGCTACCTCGCGCTCGCGCTCGTGGCTACCGGCGCCTTACTCGCCGCCTTCCCGCTTGCCGTCCTCGGCGTCCTGCTCGTGGTCGTCTCCATCGAGTTGGCCCGCGCGGCGTTCGAACCCGTCTCCGGCCATCGTTCGCTCGCGGTCGTCCTCGGCGTCGGGGTCGTCGGCCTCGCGGTCAACGTCGGCGTCGCGTTCGTCCTCGGCACCGTCGCGTTCTGGCTGCTCTCGCGTCGGGCATAGCTCGAGATGGCGCTTGTCGGGCGGTGTGTCACGAACGAGCGAACCGACGAATCGGGTATCGTGATCCTGAATGTACCGATTATCGCTATACGAAATTCGCTCAATACCGGAGACACGCCGTTTTTCTTCCCGGCCATCGAAGAGCCGCTGATGACAGCGAGCTGGGCCGAACTCTTCGAACGCGGGGCAGCGTACGACGTCGACCTCGAGGCCATCCGGAGGGCAGCAGACGGCTTACCGGAGAACACGGAGGAAGACGATGGCTGAGCAGCCAAACCCCGCACGCGTCGTCGCCGACAGCGAGGTGCTCGCGGCCGACCTGCTCGTCGGTGGCGACGCACGCGACGCCCTCGATCACGTCCGTCGCCACTCCTGGGTCGAGCTGGTCGCAAGCGAGGAGTTGCTCGATCGAACGGAACGGCTGGTCACGGAACTCGCCGACGCCGACCTCGCGGCTGCTCACCGACGGCGACTCGGGGACGAACGGGTCGCCGTCGAGCACCCCGAGGACGACCACCCGGCGCTGGCGTCGGCCTACCGGGGGCAGGCAGCCCACGTCCTCTCTTACGACGAGGCACTCGGCTCCGCACAGGCCGGACTCTCATTGCAGCCACGCGTGTCGGTCAGCGTCCGTCCGCCGGATGCGTTCACGAAGCTGTTCGATGCCGAGAGCCTCTACGAGGCGGCCGAAGGCGGCGAGTACCCTGGACCGGACCAGGATCCCCGTACGTGAGACGGTCCCCGGCGTCGACCTCCGGACGACCCCACAGGCTGGTCGTGGTGTCGCCGACACCGACTGATAGCGGTCTCTACGAGAACCACAGGTGATACTACCGGACAGCAGTCAGTAACACGTCGGTCGCGAACTCGCGGCCGTCACCCGTTGGGACGGCCGCAGTATCGCGACCGATCGTTGAATAGTTCTGTCCGGCAGTATGAGTCGGGAGAACTACGCCTCGCGGTCGGCGTACCACTCCGCGAACGCGGCGAGGGCGCGTCCACGGTGGGAGATGGCGTTTTTCTCTTCGGTGTCCATCTCGGCCAGTGTCTGCCCGTTGTACTCGAAGATCGGGTCGTAGCCGAAGCCACCTTCACCGCGGGGAGCGACGAGGGTTCCGGCGACCGACCCCGTAAACGTCTCCGTGCCGGTTTCGTCGGCGTAGGCGAGCACGGTCGTGAAACGGGCCCGTTTGTCCTCCTCTTCGCTTGCGAGTCGCCAGAGCCGGTCGACCCCGACGGTGTCCTCGACGTACGCCGAGTACGGTCCCGGAAACCCCCCCAGTGCGTCGACGAACAGTCCCGTGTCGTCGACGATCACCGGGTCGTCGTCCTCGAGTGCGTCGAACGTTTCGCGAGCGCCGTGGGTGGCGATCTCCTCGAGCGAGTCGCTCTGGATCTCCGTGTAGTCGTACTGGACCTGTTCGACGGGCTCGATATCGGCGAGATACTCCCGTGCCTCACGGACTTTCCCTTCGTTGCTCGTGACGAATCGGATGGCCATGTGCGGGAGACGTCGCGGCGACGGGAAAGCGTCGTCGATCCCGCGTGATCGACTGATCACTCTCGTCGATACCAGAACCCGTCGAAAACGGCGTGTCCGAAAGGGTTAGTCAGCCGACTCGTCGTCGTCGACGATGACCTCTACGGGTTCGTCCTCGGGCTCTTGCTCTCCGCTCGAGGAACGCTGTTCCTGGTGCCAGAGGAGCGCACCGGCGACGAGCACGACGACCCACGAGCGCCAGTTTGCGAGGTTCAGCGTGTAGCCAACGCCGAAGGGCTTCTCGACGAGCATCCCTTCGCCGGGCTGCCAGTACGCGGAGATCATGCGGCCCAGGCTGGGTCGTTCGAAGTTATACGGTACCCCGAGAATCTCTCCGGAGGTCGGTTTGTCTGCCATGGGCGACCGTACGGTCTCCCATGATATGAGTATTTGGTGCTCGTCTTCGGAACTGAAATCGACACCCGAAACGGGATCGAGGACAGTCACGGCGAACGCCACTCGACGCCGTCGCTATCGTATCGATGGCATTATAGCTTTTTTACCCAGTCAGTCGTCGGTTCGCGTATGCAACGAAACGTCGGTGGTATCGACCGAATCGTGCGCGGGGTACTCGGAATCTGGCTGCTGGTGATGGCAGCCGCAGCGTACTGGGACGATCGGCCCGAGCGCGCCGCGGTCGCCGGCATCGCCGGCGCAGGACTCCTCTGGAACGCGGTAACCTGTTTCTGCGGCGGCAACTATCTGCTCGGAGTCGATACGACCGGGAGCACCCACACCCGTTCGGGAGACTCGAGTTGAGTGCCTCGAGAACGGCTTACGCCTCTCCGTCGACGTATCGACCGCGTCCCTCTACGTCCCGCAGGCGCTCGAGAACGGCCTCGTCGCCGACCTCGCGATACCCCGCTCGGAGCGCCCGTCGTAACGGCTCGGGATCGGAAGCGGTCCCGACGAGGCTCTGATCGAAGACGTGGAGGTCCATCGCGTAGTCCTCGACGTGGTCGGTGTGATAGCCCAGTCCGAAGTCGATGAGATACGTCCGCTCCGCGTTCACGCGCACGTTTCGCGTCGTCGGGTCTCCGTGGACGAAGCCCGCCCGGTGCAGTCGCGCGAGATGCCGTCCGACGTCGCGGACGCGGTCGGCAGTCAACGCCGCCCGGAGATCCGTCTCACCGACGTACTCGAGTTCCAGGCGGGCCTCGAGAGGATCGACGTCGACGAGCACCGGCGTCGGGACGCCTTCACGGCGGGCGAGGCTGGTCAGCCGGGCCTCGAGGGTCGTTCGTTCGCGGCGGAGTCGCTCGTCCAGTTCCGGATGGCGATAGCTCTTCGACGCCCGGTGTTTCGTGACGCCGCCGGCTTCGGGCTCGAGGTCGACGATCGCCTCTGCGCCCTGGACGGTTCCGTCGTCGCGGCCGAGCTCGAGGTCCGGTTCGTCGGAGCGCCACGTCACGGGGACCTGATCGGGGCGGTAGTTCGGATCGACGTGCGACTCGGAAAGCGCCAGCGTGTCGCCGGCATCGTACATCTTCGCACCCAGTACGGCGATCATCCCCGCGTTGTCGCGCAGGAACCGAGGCTCGGGGGCGTGGAAGTCGGCACCACGCTGGGTGCACATCTCCGCGAGCATCTCACGTAAGCGTTCGTTCTGTCCGACACCACCGCCGAGGACGAGTTCGTCGCTGCCCGTAAGCGAGAGCGCACGCTCTGTGACTTCGGTGAGCATGCCGAAGACGTTCTCCTGCAGGGAAAAGCAAATATCTTCGACAGGTGTGCCATCGTCGTATGCCTGCTTCGCGGCGCTCATAATCCCCGAAAACGAGAAGTCCATCCCTTTGACGACGTAGGGAAGGTCGACGTACTCGCCGTCCTCGGCGGCCGCCTCGACCTTCGGCCCGCCGGGGTGAGACCAGCCGACGTGGCGGGTAAACTTATCGATCGCGTTGCCGACGCCGGTGTCCATCGTCTCGCCAAGCACCCGATAGCGACCGTTGCGATAGGCGAGTAGATGGGCATTGGCGCCGCTTGCGTTCAGACAGACCGGCGAGTCGAAGTCGGCGGTGTGGCGCCCGATCTCGAGGTGGGCGACCATGTGGTTGACGCCGACGAGGGGAACCGAAAGCGACTGGGCGAGCGCCCGCGCCGCGGTTCCGACGATGCGCAGGCAGGGTCCAAGTCCCGGCCCCCGCGAGAAGGCGACCGCGTCTACCGGTGGCTCCGACCGAGGGCCGTCGTGGGTCTCGCGGGCGTACTCGAGTGCGGTCTCGACGACGCGAGGGATCGCGTCGTGCATGTGCTCGGCGGCCTCACGCGGGTGAATACCGCCGCTTTCGGGCTGGTAGGCGTCGCTCTCGATGACGACGTCGTCGGTCCCGGCGTCGTACACCGCCGCACTCGCCGCCCAGGCGGTGCCTTCGATTCCGAGGATTCGGGTGTGGGAACTCACGTGTACTGATCGTCGTGTCCGCACGATCGAACGACGGCGGACAGCAAAACGGTGATTGTTATTCGTTCACGGGGCAGTTCGGTCCCCGCGTCCGTGTGTCGATACCTCGCTCCGCTCGACCCATCGCTACTCCAACTCGGTGTAGCTGCACTTGCCACAGTGCTTTCGGTCGCCGTGGTCGGCGAGGAAGGCGTCCCCACAGCGAGGACACTGTTCGCGCTCCGTGTCGCCGTCGTCGCTGTAGAGTTCGTGTCGGCTCATGTTATGCCTCCTCCGCCTCGGCGTCCGCGTCGGCCTCGTCGGCGCCGATCTTGTTGCGCTCGAGCATGTGGTCCTGTTCGACGTCGCGGGCGGCGTCGGCGCTGTCGTAGACTTTGGCCTCGCCGACGGTCTTTCGCATCCCGAACTTGGTGTCGAGCTTGCGGACGACGACCTCGTCGGCGTCTTTGTTCAGCTTCGCCGCGAGGCTGTCACGCACCTGCAGGCGCTCTGGCGTGGCGTCCTCGTGGGTCAGTTCGAAGGTGACGTCCGTGCGATGCAACATGGGGTTCTCCTTTTCGGAGATGATGTCGACGTCCATGATATCACTCAGTTACCCTACTATGCCCGTGTCGCGACTAAAAGGATTTCGAAGCCGCCACCCGTCGCTCGCGGCCTGTCGTTCGGTCGTCGACATTTCGTCTCCGGACAGTGAGTGATAAAAGGGTTTACACGACCGTTACGAGAGGTCGAATAGATGCCCTCCAGACGCCGCGTACTCGCCGGCGGCGGCCTCGGACTTGCAGGAGTCGTCGGTAGTGTTCGCTTCGTCGAACGGCCGATACCGCTCGATCACGAAGTCGAATCCGCCATCGACTGGCCGATGCCCCGTTACGACCCCGCCGGAACCGGCGCCAACCCGGACGCGACGGGGCCGAGAGAGGATCCGACGATCCGCTGGGAACGAGACCTCAGGGACTTGCAGGGACCGATGCCTGCACCGCCGACGCTGTACGGCGACGCCGTCTTTGTCGTCGGCCGCAGTTCTCTGTACGCCCTCGAGCGTGAGGACGGCCGCATTCGGTTCGAGCGCACCGGCTACTCGTATCTCTCGTCGCCGACGGTCGCGTCGGCCGACGCCTACCGGAGCCCGACACTCGCTGTCAGAGGAAACGAAGGCGTCCTCGGGTTGAGCGCCAGCGGCGGATATGCCCTCGCTGGCCGCGGAATCGGCCTCGAGCGCTGGTACGGACCCGGCGAGGAGCCCCCGACCCGAACGTTTGCGAACCCAGTTCCTCCCTCGCCGGTCGCGGCAGACGGAACCGTCTACGCCGCCCTGCCGGACCTCGATCGACTCGTCGCCGTCGACGCCAGCAGTGGCCGTCTCGAGTGGAGCTACGAACCCGACCTCGTCTGGCCGGGCGAGCCGAACCGGCCGGCGGTTCGCGACGGGACGGTCTACGCCACTTTCCGGCCCGACGTCGTCGCAGCGATCGACGCCGGGACCGGTGACGTCCACTGGGAGATCGAACTCGAGCCCGCGGAACCGGAAGACGAACACGACTACCGCGAACTCGTCGCACCGACGGCGACTGAGGCGGGCCTCGTCGTTCCAAGTCGCCGAGCCGTCTCCCTGCTTGACCCCGCCGACGGGAGCCGCATCTGGGAGTACGAACACGGCGGCCGCGTGACCGACGGCAGCGTCGCCGTGGCCGACGGCACCGTCTTCGCTCCCGACGGGAGAGACGACCTCCACGCGATCGACCTCGAGACCGGACAGGAAGTGTGGACGACCGAGTACGGGCTCGACGCCCATCCTGTGGTCGCAGGCGACGTCATCTACCTCACCTACTCGTGGCTCGACGACCTGATCGCCGTAGACGTCGAAAACGGCGAGCGGCTGTGGGAACGAGAGATAGGCGCCGGCCCGTCGCAGCCGATCGTCGGCGACGGCGTGCTCTACTTCGCCGGCCACGAAGGCGTCACCGCACTCGAGGACGGTGGGGACGGCGGGGACGGCGAAGGGGGTGAGTGAGCGTGGCCGGGAATCCGTCACCGCCCGATTCGGGCGATCCGAACCCGCTTACGGCCGCGATCGGCCGCCTGCGACGCGATCCGTCCCTCCTCGTCCCGTACCTCGCGGTCGGGTTCCTCTTTGCAGTGCTGGACTGGGTGCGTCGCCGCGATCCGCTCCCGGCCCTCGAGTTCGAATCCCTGGGTGCGAACAACGGGATCAGCGTCACCGTCGAGTTCGTCGGCTACCCGACCGGCGTCCCGCAGACGTCCGTCCTGCTCGAGTCGTTCGTCGGGCTTCGCCTCGGCTACCTGGCGTGGGGGATCGTTTCCTACGTCCTCCCGCTGCTGGCGGTTGCCGGCGCAGGCGCGTACGTGCTCGACCGAGCGATCGGGGTCGACCGCCGATCCGAGACCGACTCGTGGGTCGGTTCGATCACTCCGCTGTTCGGGTTCGTCCTCGCGATGGACCTGCTCCAGCGCCTGCTGGGGTCGATCGAACTCCTGCAAAGCTTGCTGTTCGGACTCCTCGCCCTCGTGATCTATTTCTTCGTCCTGATCCGACTCTTCGCGGTCCCGGGCCTGCTAGTCGCCGGCTACGCGCCGGGCGAGGCCCTGCGGGTGAGCAATCGGCTAACGCACGGCCGCGGGTGGCGGCTGTTCGGCGTCGTGCTCGTTCTCGGCCTCGCGGCGTGGCTACTGGCGAGCGTTCCGGCACCCGTCGTCGGAACGGTACTCAGTACAGCGCTCGTCGCGCCCGTTCACGCCGTCGCGATCGCAGTCGTTCTCCGACCGCTCGAGCAGCATCGCGGCCGGTGATACTGTCGGACAGCAGTCAGTGAGCCGTCGGTCGCGAACGCGCGGCCGTCACCCGCGGGATGGCCGCAGTCGCGCGACCGATCGTCGAATCGTGCTGTCCAACAGTATGAGTCTCGACGGGACGGCGGTCCGTTCATCTATCTCGGCAACGCGAGTACCCCTCGAGGAGTCTGTGCCTCGAGGCTCTCGTCCCACTCGATCCCGACACACTCCCACGAGTCGCCGAAGTCGTCGGTGACGAACAGACCGCGGTTGTTCACGGCGTAGACGACGCCGTCTTCGTCGGTCGTGTCGAAGACCGCGCGGACGACGCCCTCGCCCGTCGGGAGCCCGCCACGTTCGAGCCGGTCCCAGGACTCGTCGTCCGTTCGGCGGTAGACGTACGACTCGGCCCGCTCGGCCGTGTGGGCCCTTGAGGCGCCGCTGGCGCTCGAGACGATGACTGACTCGGGATCGGCAGGATCGACGGCCAGTCCCCAGCAGTAGGTGTGCTCGAGTCCGCGCTGAGGGAGGTCCCAGTGCTCGCCACCGTCGTCGCTTACAGCGTAGCCGTCGCCCGCAGCAGTGTAGACGCGACCTTCGCGGTCGGGATGTGTCGCGAGCGTGTGGTTGTCCCGGCGCGATCCGTCGGGGCGTTCGTGCCACGTCTCGCCGCCGTCGTCGCTGTAGACGAACGCGCCGGCCTCGATCCCCACGTAGAGTCGATCCGGATCGCCGGGATCGACCGCGAGACAGCGGACGTGGTGGGTGTGGGGTCGCGGCGGGAACGCCCACTCTTCGGCGGACGGGAGGTCGGTCAGTCCCGTGAGCTGACGCCAGGAGTCGCCCCCGTCGGTCGAGCGATAGACGCGACTCGGCTCCGTCCCGGCGTAGACGACGTCCGGATCGTGTGGACTGACCGCCACCGCCGTCACGGCCTCGCTGACGAAGTCGGTCTCGAGACGTTCGACGGTCAGATCGGACGGTTTCCGTCCGCGAACCCGAAACAGGCCGTCCTCGAACGTGCCGACGAACACTCGTTTCTGTTCCGGACGTGTTGCCGTCCCGGCGAGACATTCGAGATCGCACCCCTCGAGCCGGGTCGTCGTCCGGCTCGAGTCGGCACCGTCTCGGGAACTCGAGGACGCGAGCAGCCGATCCCGCAGCGCCACGTAGACGGTATCCATACGCTTGCATACGGGAGCCAGCCTCTAAGACTCGGGGCAAGGGACGATCCTCGCTAGTAGGTGACCGACGATGTCGATAGTCACGGGGATCGGAGTTCCACCAGAACTAATACGGGTCAACTTCCAACCACTGGCTCGACGATGTCCGAACAGCCGCCGTCCCCACCTACCCCCTCCAGTGTCTCACAGCCAGTCGACGACGAGCGAATCCGTGTGACTACGTCCCAGCTCGTCGGCCACATCGAAAAGACACTCGACTGTCGACTCGACGAAGACATTCTCGAAGCCCTCCTGCTCGAACTCGATCGTGGCGACTACGTCGAGTGGGTGACCGTCACCCGCGACGGCGAGTACGTCTGGGATCTCACCGAGTCGCCCGACCGGATCGCCGACGCCGTCGCCGAGGCCGCCGTCGAGCGGCTCGTGACGTGGCTCGAGCGCGACCGATCCACGTAATGGGGCACCGTCACCGGCTCTCGAGTCGGGTGCGACCGGTCACACGACTCTACTCCTGACTCGAGAGTGAAACGGTGTCGGCTTCGAGAAATCGACCGACGGGCTTCCTCTGCGAGGCGTTCGAGTTACTCGTACGTGACGCCGAAGTGGCTCCCACACGAACACGTAAGTTCGACCAGATTTTGTTTGCCCCGAAGCCCCGTCCGATACGACTGTGTTACCTCTTTCACGTCGGTCTGGTCGGGGAGCGACGCCGTGTTTTCGGCTCCACAGTATGGACAGGAAACGGCTGCTGACACCATACGAGAACGGTTGACTTCCGAGACAATAACTCCACGGCTTCGTGTCGAACGGGCGGCTGTGACACTACCAGGGCCGACGGTCGGCGTAACAGTACGTATTTGCTCTCGGAACTACTACCGTCGACTATGGCCACACCTCCGATCCTGTCTCTGGCTGTTGGAGTGCTTGCCGGCGCCTCTCCGTGGCTCTACCTCGCGATTGGAGTGCTCGCGGTGGTCGTGATCGTCGCAGTCGCACTGTCACTCGCGGTTCTGCTCGAGTGAGGGGATCTGTCGACCGTCGGTCGAACCGGCTGGTTTCGTAAACATGCTGGGCTGTGAGGGTAATACTGTCCGGCAGTCTCCTGCTATGCATCCGTGCGGCCCATCACCCACGAGAAGTTACAGACATCGAGGTCTCCCAACACATCTGAGCGCAACCCGGAATAGAAGCTACCAGTACTGATCCCCAATCGTAATTATCAAAACCGATACTCGGCGAAAGTATCAACACTCTCTAGTTGGATGGTTATCTGTCAATGCCTCCGAAGGAACATGCAGAGACGGTCAAACCACTTCTCGGAGAAAATGAAACTGCGATTGAAATGGTGTCAACCGGCCACGAAAGTCATTTTCTAACTGATAAGCGGTTTTTCTCGATCAAAACGCAAGGGAGGAGTGGAGAAAAGACGGTCGTCGATACGCTTCAGCTACCGCTTGTTGGCGGCACGAAGATCAGGCACGAGCGATCACCTGATTACGACGAAGACACGGTCATATCCGGAGCGATATCGCTTCTCGTTGCACTTTTCGCTCTAGGGATATCGGCCTTTGTCGATGGTGCAGTACTGGGATTGACCGTACTCGTAGGTCTCGGCGTTGGGATCATGGGCCTAATTCTGCTAATTGAGGGCTACAATCCTGAAAGCGGGAATGTCACTCTCGAATTGCAACACGAATCCGGATCGGTAATTAAGAAAATCGAACTCGAAGAGGACCAACTCGAGTTCGCGGAGACAGTCTCGAGGGTTGTCAGCACCACAATTGCGCGACCAGAACAGGTACCACGCACAGTGGGGAATTAACATCCCCTCTTGTTCGGCTACATATCGGTTTCTGCTATCGATAGAATGACTTCACTTCACCTACGCAGACGAGGCATGTGCCTTCACCGATGCGCTACACCTCCAGCGAAATCACGGGAAACGTCCACTCAACGCTGTTGAGACCACTCGCTAATACTTCGACCCGTTTCAGCATAGTGGACTCGCCGGGAGTCACGCGAGCGAAGCGAGTGTGACTACGGCGAGTCCACGACTGAACGAGTGAAGCGACGTGAAGAAGTGGACTCGCCGGGATTTGAACCGTTGGAAGACGGTCGCACGCTTCGCTCGCGCTGCGACTTCCAGGGGTTCAAATCCGGGCTTCGACGACGATTCGCGTCGCTCGCGGATTTGCTCGCGACGCAGAAATCATGGACTCGCCGGGATTTGAACCCGGGGCCTCTTCCTTGCGAAGGAAGCGATCTGCCACTGATCTACGAGCCCTCGCTCGTTTATAACCGCGAGATCTATTTGTAGCTTGTGTTTCGTTGTCGGGACGACAGCGACCACCACGGGAACGGCTTACGTCACAGCTCGAGTTCGCCACGGAGATCCTGGACCCCGAGTGCGGCCAACGTTCCGGCAGCCAACAGCAGGAGGAACGTCGCGAGACCGCCACCGACTGCGGAAAACAGCAACGCGAAGTGGACACACAACAGCGCCCACAGGAACCAGATGCCACTCCACTGCCGAATGCGGTCGACGGCAAGAGCGACGACAGCGGCGGTGTAGCCGACGAGTCGGACGATCTCACCGACCGATGCAGTTCCCTCGAGGAGCAACGTAACCGCGATCGCGCCGACGATGACGGCGACGATCGTCCACGAGAAGTGTAGTTCCTCGTCGAGACGGGCGACCGCGTGCTGGAGCTGTGACGGGGCCATACGATCCGTTCGAACGAGTCAGGAGAATATGGTTTCGGTCCCGGAAGGACGTCTCGAGTCGGATGGGTTTGTACGTTACCCGATGTCCCGGCACGACTGCAGCCGGGTTGTGAGTGTATCAGAACTGACAGAGGGGAGTCTCACGGCCGCGCAGATCGGGATCCGACCTGCAAGAGGCGTACGCGGCCGGCGACCAGTCCGAGGAGGAAGCCGGTAAAGTGAGCCAGCAGCGCGACGCCCGGTGCGGCCGTCGCCAGCGTGACGGCGACGGCGAGGGCGAGAAAGACCAGCGCCGAGAGCCACTGCGGGACCTCGACGAAGGAGGCCAGGCTGGCCGACAGCCGGTTCGAGGCGATCAGGTAGCCGAGCAGGGCGAAGACGGCACCACTGGCACCGATTACACCCTCCGTCGGGGCGACGCCAACCAGCGGCATCGCGGCGGCCGCGTTCGTAAAGACGATCTGTGAGACGCCAGCGATCGCACCCGTCACGAGGAAGAAGACGTGAAACCGCAGCCGCGTCGTCGCCCGTGCGACGGGCCAGCCGAAGACGATCAACGCGAGGCTATTCGAGAGCAGGTGGCCGAGGCCGCCGTGAGCGTAGACGCTCGTCACGATCGTCCACGGGTTCGTCGACAGCGGCGGTGCGAGGACGAACAGCCCGGCCATGAGCCCGACGCCGATCAGTGCCGTTACCCACTGGAGAGCGTAGACGGCGACGAAGACGACGAGCAACTCGACGATGGGACTGCTCGAGCCGTCGTCGGCCGACTGCGGCCCGGCACCAGACGGCGACCGCGTCCCAAACTCCGACCGTGACGAGCGATCGACCATACCGGTTAGTCGGCTGGCGACGACAAAAAGTCCACCCGCTGACGACGGGCGACGGGATCGAAACCTACAGTGACGGTGCTATCGAGCGATTCCAAGAAAACGAAAAACGCACCGCAACCGCAAACCGGATCGTCAGTCCTCGAGGACGATCTCGATCGAGACGTCGTTTGGCACCTGAATGCGCATGAGCTGACGGAGTGCGCGTTCGTCGGCGTCCAGATCGATCAGGCGCTTGTGGACGCGCATCTCCCAGTGCTCCCACGTCGCGGTGCCTTCGCCGTCAGGCGACTTCCGGGTCGGCACCTCGAGGGTCTTCGTCGGCAGCGGGATCGGACCGCTGAGGTTGACGCCGGTGTTGTTCGCGATCTCGCGGACGTCGTCGCAGATGTCGTCCAAGTCGTCTGGACTCGTGCCCGCGAGTCGAACGCGTGCCTGCTGCATTTATTTCTCGTTGACCTCGAGAACCTTGCCGGCCGCGATGGTCTGACCCATGTCGCGGATGGCGAAGCTCCCGAGCTCGGGAATCTCGCTGGACGGCTCGATGCTGAGGGGCTTCTGCGGTCGGATGGTGACCACAGCAGCGTCGCCCGACTGGATGAAGTCGGGGTCTTCCTCGGCGACCTCGCCGCTGGATGGGTCCATCTTCTTGTCGATGGATTCGATCGTACAGGCGACCTGTGCCGTGTGGGCGTGGAAGACCGGCGTGTAACCCGCGGTGATGACCGAGGGGTGCTGCATGACGACGACCTGTGCCTGGAAGGTCTCGGCGACCTTCGGCGGGTTGTCGGCGGGGCCACAGACGTCACCGCGTCGGATGTCGTCCTTACCGATGCCGCGGACGTTGAATCCGACGTTGTCGCCGGGTTCGGCCTTGGGCACCTCTTCGTGGTGCATCTCGATGGTCTTGACCTCGCCACCGACGTCCGAGGGCTGGAAGACGACGTCGTCGCCGACGTTCATGATACCGGTCTCGATACGTCCGACAGGGACGGTACCGATACCCGAGATCGTGTAGACGTCCTGGATCGGGAGTCGGAGCGACGCGTCCGTCGGCGGCTCCGGCTCCGGCAGGTCGTTCAGGGCCTCGAGCAGGGTCTCGCCGTCGTACCAGTCGGTGTTCTCGGAGGCGTCGGCGATGTTGTCGCCTTCGAACGCCGAGATCGGGATGAACGAGGCGTCGTCCGTGTTGAACTGGACCTGCTGGAGGAGCTGGTTGACTTCCTCGACGACCTCGTCGAACGTCGACTCCTTGTAGTCGACGACGTCCATCTTGTTGACGCCGATGATGAGTTCGTCGATACCCAGGGTGCGGGCCAGGAAGACGTGCTCCTGGGTCTGGGGTGCGACGCCGTCGTCAGCAGCGACGACGAGGACGGCGTTGTCGGCCTGGCTCGCGCCAGTGATCATGTTCTTGACGAAGTCGCGGTGACCAGGACAGTCGACGATGGTGAAGTCGTACTCGTCGGTGGAGAACTCCTGGTGGGCGATGTCGATGGTGACACCGCGCTCTCGCTCTTCGGCGAGGTTGTCCATGACGTAGGCGAACTCGAAGCCGCCCTTACCCTTCTCTTCGGCTTCCTCGCGGTGCTGTTCGATCACGTGCTCGGGTACGCTCCCCGTCTCGTAGAGGAGTCGTCCCACGAGCGTACTCTTCCCGTGGTCAACGTGGCCGATGATGGCCAGGTTCTGGTGTTGTTCGCTCATTGTTGTAGCTCACGCGCAGAGGCGCTTATATCGGTCTCTTTGGCTCGTTGCGGTTAAAACCATTTCGAAAGCGTATTCAGTCGAACCCGGCGCCTGCTTGCGGTTTGCTGAGTGTTCACACGAACTGGGTGTTCGATCGACCGGCCGGCGGGCGATCGGAATCGACGTGACTGGTATCGGCGAGTGACCGCCCGTGCGGTTCCCGAGAGCCCGATCGATCGCGATAAGAACGAGACGGCTACAGCGGTGGGAGTCGGCCGACGTCCGATAGCACGGCCGTCGCCGTCTCCGGACCGCCCGCACCGCGGCCACTCGAGTGCAGCGAGCCGGCGTTGCGAGTTTCGATCTGGACGATGTTTCGCGTGCCAGTCACGGCAAGCGGACCGTTTTCGGGGACGAGACGCGGTCCGACGCGAACGCCCTCACGGGTTGCCTCGCCGATCAGCCGAATCGTCCGGCCGTCCTCGGCCGCGAGATCGAGCGCACTGCCGGGAATACTCTGAATACCCTCGACGGTCGCATCCTCGAGGGCGAACCCGCCGTCGGCGAGGACGTTTGCGAGGATGACGAACTTGAGCGCGGCGTCGGTGCCGTCGACGTCGAAGGTGGGGTCGGCCTCGGCGACGCCCAGATCCTGGGCCTCCGCGAGGACGTGTTCGTAGTCTAATCCTTCGGCAGCCATCCGCGTGAGGATGAAGTTCGCGGTGCCGTTGAGCACACCGCGGACGGCGGTGACGGCCTGGGGCGTCTCGTCTTCGATCGTCGAGAGGATCGGAATAGCGCCGCCGACCGTCGCTTCGAATCGGACCGAACCCGCGCTGTCGGCCTCGAGTGCGCGGAGTTCTTCGTACCGTTCGGCGACGGGGCCTTTGTTCGCCAACACGGCGTGGCGGTCGTCCTCGAGGGCGCGTTCGACGTGTGAGAAGCCGGGCTCGGCGTCGCCGAGCGTCGTCGGGGTCGCCTCGACGAGGACGTCGTACTCCGTTTCGAAGACGGCTTCGGGGTCGTTCGACCCGACCGACTGGCCGCCGACTTTCCGTTCGAGGGCGCCGTCGACGTCGATCCCGTCTGGATCGACCGCGGCGGTCGTAGAGTCAGCGAGCGCGACGACATCGTGGCCGTAGTCGCCGGCGAGGTCGGCCACGGAGCGACCGACGTCCCCGGCACCGAGGATTGCGAGTTTCATGGGGCATCACCTCCGAGCAGTGGTTCGACGACTGTAAGCTCCTTTTTCGAACCGAGGGATCGAATCGCCTCGAGTGCCGCGTCGGCGTTGCCGGAATCGATCGCGAGTCGCACGCGTGCACTCGTGACGGCGTCGGTTCCGTCGGGCGCGGCCAACGAGAGGTCGCGGACGACGGCGTCGGCCTCGTCCTCGATTCGCGAAAGCGTATCCGAGAGATCGGTGTCGACGAGGTCGCCGACCAGGACGACGCTGACCTCTTCGCCGTAGTGTTCGGCGCCGGCCTGAATGACGTTCACGCCGGCGTCCCGAAGTGCGTCGACGATGTCGTCGAACCGGTCGGGCGGCGACTCGAGGTCGACCTCGACGGGGATATGTCCGCGAGGTGTGATGTTGCCGCGTTCGTGATGAATACTCAGGAGATTACCGCCGTTGTTCGCGATCGGTTCGAGCGCGCGGAGGAGTTCACCGGGCTCGTCGACGAGCTCGAGTCGGACGGTGTAGGCGCGAACACCGCCGTCCGTCTCGGCGTCCTCGTCTCCAGGCTCGTCACTCACTGTCGTCACCTCCCGCTTGCAGGCGTCCACACGTCATCATGGTGTACGACTCCGTAATGGGAGCGTAAAAGGATATAGGACTTCCCAAAACTCTCCGGCCCTGCTAGCGTTACGCACGGCTAGACGGGGATTCGAAGACAGACCGCGAGTGTGTAGGGCTGATACGGACTGCAACGATTACCGGCGTAACCGCCGCCCGGGTCGCGGTTACGCCGGCAATGACTACAGTAGACCGTATCAGAGGTGGTCTTTCCCCGGGTTCGAAGAGCCCCAGTCGCCGCGTCCACCTTCGGTGCGGTCGACGCCCATGATCGATTCGGCCTGGTCGGGGCCGCCGAGGCTCTCGCGGGCGTCGGGGACGCGGACGGTGACGTCGTCGATTTCGGGCCACTTGAGGAGTTCCGCCGTGATGTTTCCCGTCGTAACATCGCTGACCGAACAGCCTTTACAGCCCCCGCCGAGTTCGATGATTACCTCGCCGGTCTCGGGGTCTGCCTCCCGGACGGCGCTGGTCCCGCCGTGCATCTGGATGATCGGCATCTCTCGGCTGAGCCAGGTCTCGACGCGCTCTCGGAGCGACGACTCGCCCTCGGCGTCGGTGTCGGATACCGCGTCGGAGTCAGTCATTACTTGGTCTAGAAACCCGAGCGCTGAATAAGGTTTTGACGGCTGTTATCGTCTATCAGGATCGTTCCTGACGGTTCCGGTGAAACGTATAGAGTGCACCGTCGGTCTCGGCGTTTGGAACCTGCGGCGTAGAACTCGCGACGATCGTCTCGGGTCCGGCGATCCGTGCGGTCCAGAACGCTGCCGTCTCCGTATCCCGCCAGTGTGCGAGCTCTTCGGGATCGGCGGGGTCGCTCACGTCGTGGATCTTGACCCCGCCCTGGTACCACGAGGAGGAGAGCCGGCCGTCGCGCAACTCGAAGTTGTGTGCCGTCGTCCACTCGCCGCCCCGATAGCTGGCGTCGTCGGCTGCGGGTGCAGCGATCGACGCCGCCTTCTCGGGATCGGCGGGGTCGCTGACGTCGTAGAGATCGATTCCGCCCGGACCATCGGGTTCTTCACCGCCGGTCGCCCAGGCTTCTCGGCCTACCGCGAGGAGTTCACCGGTGTCGTCGACCGCCGAGTAGTGGTCGTTACCGGGCAGTCCCAGCTGTGCCTCCTCGCGCTCGAGGTCGTGGTGGGTCTCGAGTTCGGTCTCGCGCACGTGTGAAATGTATTGCGGGTCGGCAGGATCGCTCACGTCGAGCAGATAGGTGCCGGCGTTCCAGTGGGCGAGGGCAGCGACGTCGTCGTGGACGTAGACGTCGTGGAGATAGCGGACGAGCCAGTGAACTTCTCCCCACTCGGGTTCGCGGTCGATCAGCGACCAGCGACCGATCTCGGTCGGCCCGTCGCCGCTGACGTCGAAGACGACGAGTGGATTCTCCTCGTCCTGGTTGGCGACGACGTACAGCACGTCGCCGTCGAGAAAGCAGTTGTGGATGTGGTAGCCGGTCTCGTAGGGCTCGCCGACGGCGACCGGATCGGCGGGATCGCTGACGTCGTAGATGACGAAGCCGTGGAAGACGGGCGAGGCCGTCCGATCTGCCGGTCCGACGACGGCCAGTCGATCGCCGTCGACTTTCACGTCGAGGATGTGGTGAAACCGCTCGTCGTCGACCGAAAGTGGATATCGTTCCTCGAGAAGGGTCGGATCGGATGGATCAGCGATATCGACGGTCGCAAAGCCGTCGGTGGTAGCGAGATAGGCCGTCTCGCCGTCGTCGCCGACGACGGCCTCGGCGGCACCGGTAACCGGAACGCGGCCGAGCGGTTCGAACCCATCGCGGTCGGTCCCTGTTACGAGCGATCGCGTCGCCTGCGCGATGCCGATGGCGGCCCCGACGGCGCCTCCGGCCCGGAGAACTGCTCGCCGCTGCATAGTGGCCATTCGGACCGAGTGGCCATAGTAGCTACTGATACTGCCGGACAGCAGTCAGTAACACGTCGGTCGCGAACTCGCGGCCGTCACCCGCGGGACGGCCGCAGTAGCGCGACCGATCGGTGAATCGTTCTGTCCGGCAGTATGAACAGTACCGCACACCCGATCGCCAGCGGGCGTTGCGATCGGTGTGGGAATCGGTGCAGGAATAATACAGTGGCGGACGACGGGGCATGGCTACCAGCGGACACTCGAGTCGCCGTCGACTGATACGGATCCCTGTACCGATTTACCGGCGTAACCACCGCCCGGGTCGCGGTTACGCCGGCAATGACGTACAGGAGACCGTATGAGACAGGCGTCGAAACACGTCCCGGAGTCGTACCAATCGATCGCCTCGTCGTTACGGTCTGCCGTATCGACATTCCGGCGAACCCACAGACGGGTCGTAGGCTCGTCGGCACTGACGAACAACGGTTCGTAACGTCGGCGACGGCGCCACCGCTGTCCAACACAGGACTATCGAGTCGAGAAGTCGGGACGGTTTCCTCGCCACGTCACCGCAGTTCCTCACGCGAGCGGACCGCATCGGCGTCCATCGCGATCCAGGCCGTGGCGTTCTCGCGATCTCGAAAGACGACCTGTGACTCCGCCTCGTCGGCGACGACCGTCTCGAACTGCGGGTGCGGCGGCGTATCCGCCCCGTCGTCACGAGTAGTCACGACGTCGGTTACGGTGCTCGTGTTCGTGGCCATGGTCCTCACTCGGGTCTATGACCCCTCGAAACCTAAAGCAGGGACTGGATTCCCTCTCGGCGGGAACAGCATGTGTTTATATAGTGAACGGCGGAAAGAATCGGGCTCACGGGGCGAATTCGATATCGTGGCTGCGACGGCGGCCGGTCTCACTCGAGGAAGCGCTGGCGGTCGCCAGTTCCTTCCGTCAAGGCGCTGGCGAGTGCGCCCTCGAGGACGACGTCGTCACCGAGGTCCGTCACGCGAATCTCGGGGACGTTGGTCATCACCATCTCGGCGACACGCTCCCGGATCGGATCGACGACCAGTTCCTCGTTGTGCAACGAGACAGCACCGCCGAAGGAGACGACGATCGGCGCGAACGCGTGGATCACGTTCGTCACGCCGATGGCGTTCCAGTGGGCGAGTTGCTCGATCACGTAATCGGCCAGTTCGTCCTCGCCGGCGAGATCGAAGACGTCTTTCGCCGTGAAATCGGGCCCCTCGAGCGGCAGGTCCGTCGAAATCGTCGGGTCGTCCTCGGCGAGCAACCTGGCGTAGTCGGGAATGCCGTTGCCCGAACAGTAGGCCTCCCAGTGACCGTCGCGGCCACAGCCACAGGTCAGTCGGCCCGTCGGATCGACGACGTAGTGACCGACCTCGCCGGCGTTACCGTCCCAGCCGCTGACGATCTCGCCGTCACAGCAGACGCCGGCACCGATCCCCGAGGAGATCGTGATATAAACCATGTCGTCGGGATTGCGGTCGGCGTGGAACCGCTCGCCGATGACGCCGGCAGTCGTATCGTTGTGAAGGTAGACGTCGTCGCTGTCGATCAGTTTCTCGATCGGTCCCGTCAGGGGGATCCGGTCGATCGAATCCGGCAGGTTTGCGGGATCGATGACGGCCCCTTCCGCGAGATCGAACGGTCCGATGGAACCGATCCCTGCCGCGACGATATCTTCGGGGACGATACCGGCATCACCACACGCCTCGCGAAGCGTCCGCAGGACGCCTTCCGTGACGTCGATCCCCGTCGGCCCACGTGGGGTGGAGCGACGGCGGAGCCCGATCGTCGTCCCGTCGTCCTCAGCGACGACGGCACGAACGTTCGTCGCGCCGAGATCGACGCCCGCATAGTAGTCCATCCTTGTGGGAGAGACGACCGGCGTCGTACTTAACTACACAGATTGTACTCGACGACGAGTAGTATTTGTAATCAGTCTCGAAGACGGAAACGTGGCCCTACCCGTCGATGGAAGTATGACACTTGATAGCATAACATTGTGTATGGCAACCGATGAGACGTCCGGTGATACCACGCCGGAAGCGGTACCCGAACTCACCGAGTCGGAGTACGAAGCGCTTCACGAGGTCGAACTCGCCCTCGAGTGGTTCCAGCGCGCCCAGGGGCAACTGCTCGCGTTCCACCACGCGACGGGCCACGGGATGGATCACCTCCGTGACGCCGAGTCACGACTCAGAGCGGCCGGCCACGGGGACCTCGCCGATGCGATCCGGGACGATCTGTTACCCCACGGCGTCGTCGACGGCGATCGCTGGTCGTACGACGTCGTCGAGGATTTCCAGCGGAACTTCCTCACCGAATCGCGGGCGCTCGAGCGGCAGGTACGCGAGGAACTGGCCGACGGCGAGCGACACGTACAGGAACGACGCCAGGAACGGGTATGGAAGGATCGAGCCGAAAAACGGGATCGCACCACTGATACTATCGAAAGCAGTCAGTGACTTCCCGATTTCAGGACGCATCCCGCGCCCCCGTCGTGCGATCGGGTATGCAGTGGCGGGCAGTGGCTACTATAACGCAGACGCTGGGATGGAGTCGACACCACCAAAACGAAACACCCGATCGAGTCGTTACTCCATCACGTCGAGATCGCGGAAGTAGGTGACCGGACAGGGAGCCTGCAGGATGATCTCCTGGGAGACCGAGCCCAACACGGCCTTCTCTGCCGGCGAGCGCCGGCGCCCACCGACGACCATGCGGTCGGCGTCGACGTCGATCGCCATGTCGACGACCTTGCTGGCGACGTCGCCGAGTGCGCCGCGGACCTCGTAGTCGACGCCGGCCTCGGAGAAGCGCTTTTCGAGATCTCCAACCGGGGAGCGACGGGCAGCGACCTCGTCGGGATCGACTTCGTCGACGCGCTCGTCGAAGCCGAGATCAGCACGGATCTCTTCGTACTCGTCTTCGGTGAACGCGTGTCCGATCACGACGGTCGCATCGAGCGGTTCGGCGACCTCGAGAGCTGTTTCGGCCAACTCCTCGGCACGAACGGTATCCATCGGCCCGACGGCAAGCAGTATCGTATCGATCGCCATACGCACACAATGGTCGTGCCACCCGCTTAAGTATTCTCGTCGATCCGACAGTGTGGAAATCGTACCGTCAACGACACGGGTTACGGAGCCGAGGCGGTCGTGCGATCCTCAAACCGAGTTCCGGAGACAGTCCAGAGACGGCTCCCGGTTGTGCGACAGGAGACCGTATCAGTCACTGAACCCGTCGTTTCGGACGAAGGTTACTGGACAGGGTGCCGACAGCAGGACCTCCTGGGCCGTCGAGCCGAAGACCGCCTTCCCGGTCGGGGAGCGACGTCGGCCGCCGACGACGACACGATCGGCGTCGACGCTGCCCGCCAGATCGACGATCGTCGGTCCGTGTTCGCCGACCGCACCGCGGATCTCGTACCCGACGTCCTCCTCCTCGAGTGCCGCCTGGAGATCGAGGATCGTCGAGTGGCGCGCGGCGACGTCGTCGGGTTCGATCTCCGCCTCGGCGCGATCGAACTCGAGGCGCGTGAGGACGTCGTCGTACTCGCTGCGGGTAAAGACGTGTGCGAGGACGACGGTGGCGTCGGCCGGTTGCGCGACTTCGGCGACCGTCTCGGCTAACTCTTCGATGCGGTCGGCATCCCCGGGTCCGACGGCGAGCAACACGGTATCGAGCGTCATACTGTCGACTAAACCCGTGCAGTACCGTAAAGCCACTTCCGGCAGGCGACAGGTCGGTCGTTCCGGGCGTTTTTTCTCCGCCGTCGTCGACCGACGGCACATGGACGGACCGGACCTCTCGGATCGAACGGTACTCGTCACGGGAAGTGCGGCAGGCGTCGGTCGTGAACTCCTGCTCGCGACGGCCGACTGTGGCGCGAAGACGGCCGTACACTACCACACCAGCGCCGACGCGGCCCGCGAGGTCGTCGACGAGGCACTCGAGCGAGGAGCGAGCGACGCCATGCCGATCCAGGGCGACGTCACCGATCCCGAGAGCGTCGACGGGCTCTTTGCGGCCATCGAGTCGGAACTCGGGAGCGTCGACGTCCTCGTGAACAACGTCGGCGACTTCGCGCCGAGTCACTGGACCGACCTCGAGTTCGAGACCTGGAACCGAGTGCTCGAGACGAACGTCAACGGGACGTACCTCTGTTCGAAACGCGCGCTTCCAGCGATGCGAACGAGTGACTACGGCCGGATCGTCAACATCGGCTACGCCTCGAGCGAGAAGGGACTGGTCAACCCGACGAACTTCCCGTACTTCGTCGCGAAGGCCGGTGTGTTGATGTTCACTCGGATGCTCGCGGCCGACACACAGGATACGGACGTGACGGTCAACGCGATCTCCCCGTACGTCGTCGAGAACTCCGACGAGTTCCCCGACGAACTCCCCCGCGGTCGGCCCGCGAGTTTCGAAGACCTCGTCGGGCCGCTGTACTTCTTCCTCGATCCCGACTCCGAATACGTCAGCGGCGAAAACATCGAGGTCGACGGCGGCTGGCTGCCCGAGACAGTGTGACACACTTTCGGGCCGCGTTTGGCTCCAGTTTTTCAGGTTCGCAGCGCCTGGATATGGTATGGTCCTCCCGATCGCGATGGGGTGGCGACACCTGCTCTTTGCTAACTGGCCGGTCGATCCAGCGGTCGTTGCGGCTCGGCTCCCGGATGGACTCGTCGTCGAGACGTACGACGACCGGGCGTGGCTGTCGGTCGTGCCGTACGTAAACGTCGACGTTCGCCCGCGTTGGGTTCCAAGCGGCGTCGGGTTCGAGCTCCCCGAACTCAACCTCCGGACGTACGTCAGCCGGGACGGCGAGCCCGGGGTCTACTTCTTCAGCCTCGATGCCGAAGGCGTCCTCGGCGTCGTCGGTGCCCGCCTCTTTCACCGGCTCCCCTACTACCACGCCGACATCGAACTGCATCTGACCGATCACGGCATCGCGTTCACGAGCGAGCGCCGACATCCGGGTGCGGCTCCGGCCAGTTTCGCGGCCACGTACGATCCCGTCGGCGACGCCTTCGTCCCCGAACCCGACTCACTCGCGGCGTTTCTCACCGAGCGATACCGATACTATACGGCCGCTCGAGACGGAACGCTTCGCTACGCCGACATCGACCACGAACCGTGGTCGCTGCGGGAGGTAGCGGTCGACATCGAGACGAACACGCTCTTTGCCGCCAACGGGTTCGAGACGCCGACGGCGTCACCGATCTGTTACTACGGCGACGGGGTCGACATCACGTCCTCACGAAATCGTCGTTGGCGATAATCACCTGGCGAGACGGCACGAAGACGATCGATATACCTCGAGGGCGGCGTCCTGACCGTCGGCGATCGGATCGCGTAATCGACACAGGCGGTTCGAGAGCCGAACCTAAACCTACATTGCCCAGAAGTCCTAAGCGCCACCGATGAACGAGCCGGGCATCCAGTCGTTGATGGACCAGGAAACGCTCGATAGTCGCGTCCAGGCCGGCGAGACGCCGGCATGGGTCGCCGACCACTGGCGGACGTTCCAGGAGGGGCTGCTCGGCGAACGAAACGGAACGCCGTTCCCGTGTTTCTTCGGCGCCGAGTCGGTCGAAAGCGGCGAGCCGTTGTATACGGCCGTCCCCTCGATGAGCGACGCCGACGCGCTGTTGACGCTGCGCGATCGCATCCTCGAGTACCTCGAGGTGTACGAAGAGTACGCCGAGCGGGCGTCGCTGGTTACCTTCTTCAAACCGCCCGAGGAACCGCTCTCCGAGCGCGAGTACCACGACGCGCTGTGGCACATCCTCCAGACGCTTCACCTCCACGATCCCGAACCTTGGCCCGAGGACATCCCCACCGATCCGGACGACTCCTACTGGGAGTTCTGTCTCGGCGGTGAGCCGATGTTCCCGACCTGCCGGGCTCCCTTTTACGACCAGTACAAGAGCCGCTACTGTCCGATCGGCCTCGAGATCACGTTCCAGCCACGCGCGCTGTTCGAAAACCTCGGCGTCACGGCCGACACCGAGGCCGGCCAGCGCGCCCGCGACGTCATCCAGGACCGACTCGAGGGGTACGACGGTGTCTGTCCCCACGCCGACCTCGGCGACTGGGGTGTCGAGGGCGACCGGGAGTGGCCCCAGTACATGCTCCGGGAGGACGAGGCCCAGGCGCCATCGGAGTGTCCAATGACTGTCACACGAACCCATCCAAAGCCGGCGGCACGGCTGCCATGAGCGACGCGAGACACGACGCACGGTCGATCGCCGACCGCACAGAGACGGCTGCACTCGTCCTGATCGACCTTCAGACGGGATTCGACGACGAAAGGTGGGGACGACGGAACAATCCCGACGCCGAGGCGAACGCGGCACGCTTACTCGAGCACTGGCGCGAGACCGGGCGACCGCTGGTCCACGTCCGTCACGACTCGACCGAGCCCGACTCCCCGCTGCGTGGCGACCGCCCCGGATTCGCGTACAAGCCCGAAACGGAACCGCTCGAGGACGAACCGACGATGGTGAAGTCGGTCAACAGCGCGTTCATCGGAACCGATCTCGAGGAGTGGCTCCGAGCGCGTGACGTCGAGACGGTCGTCGTCGTCGGCCTCACCACCGACCACTGCGTCTCGACGAGCACCCGGATGGCCGAAAACCTGGGCTTCGAGCCGATCGTCGTGTCCGACGCGACCGCGACGTTCGAACGGGAACTCGACGGCGAGCGTTTCGACGCGGAGACGGTCCACCGGACCGCGCTGGCCCACCTCGAGGGGGAGTTCGCGACCGTCGCGACGACTGCAGCGGTGCTCGACGGTGAATGAGGGCGAGGATCACACCCGACGAGAGCCGGCTAGTACAGTTATACGTCGTCTCGGCGTTGCACCCCACATGCGAGTCGCAGTCGCGGGCACGTTCGGACCGATCCACGACGGGCACCGAACCCTGTTCGAACACGCCCTCCGGTTCGGCGAGCACGTCGTCGTCGCCCTGACGAGCGACGAACTGGCCGTCGAGACCCGCACCGAGCCGCGACCGATTCCCGACTTCGACGACCGCGTCCAGGCGGTAACCGACGAGATCGCCGCGATCGACGAGTGGAACCGCGAGGTCGAGGTACGGCGACTCGAGACCGAGTACGGCATCGCAGCTGACGAGCCGTCGATCGACGCCCTGGTCGTCTCACCCGAGACCGCACCCGAACTCGAGGACGTCAACGCCAGGCGCCGCGAGCGGGGCTTCGAACCGATCTCTGGGATCGTCGCGCCCTACGTTCTCGCCGACGACGGCGAGCGCATCTCTTCGACGCGTATCGTCAAGGGGGAGATCGACGAGCACGGGCGGCTCCTCGAATAGTGGCAGTCCCCGCAGGCGGGACGTAACAGTAATATAATGAGTATCGAGACGCGCAGGAAAACTAATGAGTGACACGCGGCGTCCGTTGCTGTTCGTGCTCCTCGGGAGCGCACTGCTCGTTACGGTGATAATCCACGTCTCGTTCGTTCCGGAGTACTTCCCCGGTGACGTCTTCATGACCGGACTGGCGCTGCTCGCCGGCTGGGTTACGTATACGATCGTCTTCTACGCAGTCGGACGTATCGTCTCCGAGCCTACCGACCTGCCCAGTATGCGGACCGCCGACATCGGTATCGCGCTCTTTCTCGTCTCGGCGCTGCTCGCTGCGGCACTCGACGCGTTCGGCTTCACCCCTGAGATGATCCTCGAGGCGTACGTGGTACCCGCGATCGGAATCTACGTCGGCCTCGCGTTGCTCGGCTGGTCGCTCGGTCGCCGGACGGAGGCGATCAACGAGATTGCAAGCTGACGGTGTTAGTCGGACTCTTTTCCGTCGTTTGCCACGAACACGGGGATCTCGCCGAACCGAATGACGTGATCAGTCACGCTCCCCATCGCCATGCGGTGGACACCGCCCCGGCCGCGGGTCCCCATCACGATCAGGTCGACGTCGTTGTCCGCGGCGTACTCGAGGATCTCGTGTTCTGGCGGACCCTGTAACACCGTTCCGGCGACGTCGAGCCCGGTCCCTTCGGCCCGCTCGAGAATCGCGTCGACGTGTTCCTGGGCGCGTTCGCGCATCGCGTCTTCGGCGCTTGCCGCATCGCCCGGTAGCCGGAGGTCACCCAGCGGACCGGTGTCGGCAACACAGACGACGTGGACGGCCGCGTCGTGGACGGCCGCGAGCTCGAGGCCGGTGTCGGCGGCGGCCTCGGCGTGCTCGCTGCCGTCGGTCGGAAGCAGAATCGTCTCGAACATCGTCCGATCGGTACGGCAAGCGCCGTAAAGATCCTGCCGACATCCAAACACGAATCAGGCGAGCACGTCGACCTCGTAACCCGCCTCCCGCATATCCGAGAGGAAGGCGTCGACGTGGTCGGGGCCGCGCATCTCGAGTTCGATCTCGACTTCCGTGTCGCTCATCTCGACCTCGCGGGACGTCCGATCGTGGTGGATGGCGTAGATGTTCGCCCGGTGGGCCGTAAAGATCTCGAGCAAGTCCTCGAGGGCGCCGGGACGGTCCTTGAGGACGGTTCGGATCTTCAGATAGCGGCCGGTCTCGACGAGGCCGCGGACGATGACGTTCGTCAGGGTGTTGAGGTCGATGTTGCCCCCACAGAGGGCGGTGACGATGGTCTCGTCGTCGCCGTAGTCGAACGCCTCGAAGAGGACCGCCGCGAGCGGAACCGCACCTGCACCCTCTACGAGCGTCTTCGAGCGCTCGAGGAGATAGACCAGGGCGACGGCGATCTCGGGGTCCGAGACGGTGACGATCTCGTCGACGTACTCCTGGATGTAGGGGAACGTCTCCTCGCCGACGCTGCGGGTCGCGATGCCGTCGGCGATGGTGTCGACCTCCTCCAAGGCGACGCGTTCGCCTTTCTCGAGGGACGGGGCGGCGCTCGAGGCGCCCTCGGCCTGGACGCCGATCACGCGCGTGTCGGGTTTCTGTTCTTTGATCGCGGTGGCGATACCGCTGATGAGACCGCCGCCACCGATGGGGACGACGACGGTCTCGACTTCGGGGCAGTCGTCGAGAATCTCGAGGCCAATGGTGCCCTGGCCGGCCATCACGTACTCGTCGTCGAAGGCGTGGACGTAGGTCCGTCCTTCCTCGCGTTCGATCTCGTGGGCGCGCTCTGCGGCCGCGTCGTAGTCCCGACCGGAGAGGACGACCTCCGCGCCGTAGTTTTTGGTCGCTTTGACCTTCGATATCGGGGCGTGTTCGGGCATGACGATCTTCGCGTCGACGCCCGATCGTGTCGCCGCGAGCGCGACACCCTGTGCGTGGTTGCCTGCGCTCGCGGTGACGACACCGGCCGCTTTCTGTTCCTCGGAGAGGGTCGCAATCCGGTTTGTCGCACCGCGGATCTTGAACGCGCCCGTCCGCTGGAAGTTCTCCAGTTTCAGACGCACGTCGGCGCCAGTCATCGCCGAATAGGTGTGCGAACTCTCCAGCGGAGTGTGCCTGGACGTCTCTCGAACCCGTTTACGGGCTTCGAGAACGTCATCGAGGTCGAGCATACGGTCGACTACGGGGTGGGTATTGAAAGACTGTCGGGGACCGGTCGGCCAGTCGATCCAGCGTAGCGACACCCCGACAGAACTGTGCTGCCTGGTTGGCAACACGACAGGGAATACAGGGAATGCACGGCGTGTGACGTGCGAGTGTAGAAGGGGACGCGGACCATATAAAGCTCATGGCTCCGGGGTGAAAGTGAAACCGCAAGACAGAGCGGCGATGTCGGCCGTGTCTGACGGTCGGCAGACAGTCGTCATTCGTGTACTCGGAGTACGGCATCGCGGCGCGCGGCCGCGGTCTCGACCGCCTCGCGGAACGATCGCTCGTCGGGCCAGGCCGCGTCGGCGTCGGCACCGAGTCGATCCGGGTGGCCGACGTACACCCAGCCCTGTCCACCGTCGGCTTTCGGGACAGCGATCCGGACGTACAACCCCTGATCGACACCCTCGTATCGATCGAGTCGCTCGAGCGCCCGTTTGTCGACCGCAAGCAGTCGCCCCTCGACGCTGCCGCCGGGGACGAGCGTCGGATATCGACCGTCGACACGTCTGAACCCCTCGAGCGTGGTCGGACCGACGAACTCGAACGTACCGGGCCCAGCGTCTACGATCGCTTCGATCTGTGCCGGATCAGTCAGCGTTCCGTAGACGAACAGTTGCATACGGATCACGTCGTCGCCGTGGCACTTGCACGTACCGTCTATCGGGACAAGGAGCGAGGGAAATTCACGTCGCTTCCGGGATCGCGATGGCCGCGAAAAATCGGTTCGGTCGATCGCCAGTGCCTGCCGTTCGAACAGTGCGGTTACCGCTCCTCGAGCGGGACGAACTCCTGATCTTCGGGACCGGTGTATCGCGAGAGCGGACGGATCAGACGGTTGTCCTCCTGGTACTCGAGGACGTGACCGACCCAGCCGCCGACACGGCTCATCGCGAAGATCGGGGTGTACATATCGATCGGGATGCCGAGCTGGTAGTAGACGGACCCGGAGTAGAAGTCGACGTTCGGGGCGATGCCCTTCTCGGAGAGACCTTTCTCCTCGGAGAGGTACTGTTCGATGGTCGTGGTGTAGTTGTACCACTTGTCGTCGCCCTCTTCGGCGAGTTCCTCGCTGCGTTCCTGGAGGATCTTCGCCCGTGGGTCTTTGACGTTGTAGACGCGGTGACCGAAGCCGGGGATACGCCGTCCCTCCTCGGTCGCCTGTTCGACCCACTCACGATGGTCTAGGTCGCTCTCGTCGATCTCGAAGAGGACCTCCATGACGTCCTGGTTTGCACCGCCGTGAAGCGGACCGGAGAGCGCACTGACGCCACCGGTGACGGCGCTGTAAATGTCTGCCATCGTCGAGCCGATCACCATCGACGTAAACGTCGAGGCGTTTAGCCCGTGGTCGGCGTGGAGGATCAGCGCCTGATCGAAGGTCTCGGCGTGAACGTCGCTCGGTTCCTCGCCGGTCAGCATGTACAGGAAGTTGGCAGCGAGCCCCAGATCGGGGTGGGGATCGAGGGGCTCTTCGCCGAGTCGATAGCGCTCGAACGCCGCAAGCGCGGTCGGGATCTTGGCGGTAATGCGCCGTCCTTTGCGCAGGGTCGCCTCGAGATCCTCGGGATCGGCGTCGGTCTCGGGTTCAGTCGCCGAGAACATCGAGACCGCAGTCCGGAGTGCGGCCATCGGCTGCTCGTCGGCGTCGGCGAGTCGCTCCATCGTCGCGAGGACGTCGTCGGAGATCTCGCGTTCCTCGTCGATCGCCGCGGTAAACTCCTCGAGTTCGTCGGCGGTCGGAAGCTCGCCGTGCCAGAGGAGATAGAGGACCTCCTCGTAGCTCGCGCCACGAGCGAGATCCTCGATCGAATAGCCCCGATAGATCAGTCGGCCTTCGTCACCGTCGATCGAGCTGAGTCCGGACTCTGCGACAAGGACTCCCTCCAGTCCTTTCTTGAGATCGTCAGCCATAGAGGATGGTTTCGCATCCCATTGGAAAAGTATTGTCGTTTGTCCGCCGTCACGGCCGAACGCGTGTGATGTCTCCGCTTCGTTCCGAGCAAACGAACAACTGAACGCTCTTTATCGGAGAGAAACTCGACATTTAGTCACATATTAGCGAATATATGAATTATTTTCCATTACTTTTCGAGCAATGCATCCAGCACCTTCGTCTGTGCGGCTGCCAGGTGTTCGGTAAACGTCGACCGGGCAATGCCGAGTTCCGCGGCGACGTCGGTCGCGTTCGCTCCCTTCGGATAGTCGAAGTAGCCCATCTCGTGGGCCGTCTCGAGGATTTCACGCTGGCGTGTCGTCAGCGAGTCTCGATCGACGAAAACCGGATCGGACGTCTCGTCGTCGTGGTCCTGAGTCAGCTCTTCGACGACGACGCCGTCGAAGTGCTCGCGGAGTTCGTCGACGATGTCGGCGAGTTCTGCCAGCTCGAGAGTGCGAAACGTCAGCTGTAGCGAACCGTCGTCCGCACGAACCGAGGAGACCGGCGTCCCGCTTCGTTCGACGAGTTCGCACGCACAGTCGGCGTCGGCTTCGCGTTCGAATCGGTACACCGTCTCTCGGTCGGAGGCCTGGATCGGTGTCAGTTCCGCTGTGGTCGCGTTCGCAGTCTCGGCCGTCGCGCTAGCGACGCCGAACTCCTCGACGACCGTTCCGTTCGCTGACGCACGCGAACGCGTTACGGACGTGATCGGTTCCTCGGCAGCCGTCGACGTGTCTGCAACCGGGCACGCTGTAGGATCGCTTACGACGATCGTCGCTCGAAACCCTGTCATGCGCGACAGTACCAGCCCGTATATAATAACCCGACACCGGAATTCCCGCCGGGTGAAAACATCGGTCGAGAGCCACCGAAACGAGGTACTATCGGCGTAGGACTGGTTTTCGAGGCCTGGCCGAAAACGACGCGAGAACGCCGACCGCGAGACGGAGACGATATCGCTCGAGAATCGATTCGCCGGCCACCGTCTCGATTGGACGGTGCTTACGTCTTAGGCCCGTTGTCCGAGCTTCTCGCGACTGATTCGGACGCCGGTCGGCGTGATGATCATCTGGTCGTCACCCTTGCGGACGATGTCACCGTCGACCTCGTGGGCGACCTGCCGGAGTTCGTCGACGATGTGTTCGACTGTACTGTCGTTGGTCCGCAAACGCGTGATGTCGGCGATGACGATGTCGCCGTCGTAGACGGCGTCTTTGATATCGATGGCGTCGGCCTGGTTGCTGACCTCGGCGATGTGTACCTGCATCGCCGCCGCGTCGGCCGAACTCGCCGATACGTCGTCGAGATCCAGTTCGACGTAGTCCTCGGCCGTTCGGGAGCCGCCCCCGCCGAGGATTTTGCTCATAAGTCCCATTGGCGTAACCCACCGCCGCCGCCAGTATAGTTCTTACGTCAGACAAAGTCACGAGAACGGACACACTGAACGGGGTGACTCAGACCGATCGACTCGATGCGACCAGTTCGGACGGACGATTCTCTCACCCGCTGTCGTTCATCAAACTGTTTAGGTTCAAAAGTTGTATGAGAGCAGCCGAAAGGTCGTCGTATGGCCCCCGTCCTCCGTACCGTCGATCGACCGACAGCGAGTCGAGTCCGAGTCGACCGGATCGGCTCCGTATCGCGCACCCCGAGACCGACCAGCGATTGGTATTCGCCAGCGACGATCCACGACCGATGACGTTCAGCATCTGCGTCCACGAGACTTACGAGACCGAAGACGGCGAGTGCCACGACCGCTTCGGGGTCGCCGTCACGACGCGTCTCCCCGGTGTCGGTGCCCTCTGTCCGTTCGTCGGCGAACACGGTGCGATCGCGACCCAGAGCCTGGTCAACGTCGAACTCGGCGAACGCTGCCTCGAGTATCTCGAGGACGGCCTCGCGATCGACGACGCACTCGAGGCCCTGCTCAACACCGACGACGGCGCCCCACAGCGGCAGATCCACGGCGTCGACCGCGAGGGGACCTTCGCTTTCTCCGGTGGGGAGTGTGTCGACTGGTTCGGCCACATCGAGGGCGACCACTTCACCGTCGCCGGCAACATGCTGACCGGCGAGGACGTCCTCGAGGCGACCGTGGCGAACTACGAGGCCAACGCCGTCCACGAGACGGTCGATCGCTCGAGTGGCCCCGGTGGAGTGTGTGCGGACGTCGAGACCGACCCCCTTGCCAAGCGCCTGATCGACGCCCTCGCTGCGGGCGACCTCGAGGGTGGCGACAAACGCGAGGAACTCACGGTACAGAGCGCTGCCGTCGTCGTCGAGACGACCGAGGATCACGACTGGGTGCCACCGTACAACGATCTCCGGGTCGACGCGACCGAGACGCCGATTGCGGATCTACGTGCAACCTACGATCTCGCGATGGCCGGCTACGAGGACACGTTGGCCCGTTACAGTGAGGCGTTCGAAGCGGATTCGCTATAGTAGCCACTGCAAGTCATTGCACACCTGATCGCCAGACGGATCGGCGATCAGTGTGTAAACCGTTGCAGTTGTTACTATAGACGCCGCGGAGAACTGACCGCAGGAGAGGACGGCGAGTTGGCTCCTGTGATCGTCCCGATTCATTTCCAGCCTGTCTGTGCGCGAACGATCAGAAACCGTTACGGCGGCGTTCTGAACGCCGTGTTTCCCACCGACCGGTGAACGACCGCGACGACTCGAGTGTAACGGCGGTCACGACGGTTCCGAAAACCGAACGTTCTTCTTCTCGTGTATCGACATCACGTCTCATGGTCGAGAATCCGTTCGACGTCGAGATCCGCGTCGGCGAAGTACTCGAGGCCGAGGCGTTTCCCGAGGCAGAGAAACCGAAGATGACCAAGCTGTGGATCGACCTCGGCGAGTACGGCGAGGTCCAGTCCGCCGCCCAACTCGACAAACACTACGTGCCGGCTGAACTCGAGGGGCGGCAGGTTCTGTGTGCGATGGACCTCGGCACGGTCCGAATCGCCGGCTTCGAGTCAGAGGTGTTGACCGTCGGCGTCCCCGACGAGGAGGAGTTTCCGGTGCTCGTCGAACCCGACGGGGAAGTGCCACTCGGCGGTCTGTTGTTCTGATACGGTACAACAGCCCGTATGATACTGTCGCAGAGTACGATTCGACGATCGGTCGCGATTCGCGGTCGACGTCGTACTGACGTCCGTCCGACAGTGTAAGTGATCGGCTGGAAGCGGCGTATACAGGCGGATCGAAGACGGTCTCGAGTCGTCCCCACATAGTCGTATTCAGCAGTGTATATATCCCTTCGGCGAAACGACTGTGGCTATGGGCACCGATCGGCCGTCGGCAACGGGGACCAACATCGAAGGCGAGACACCCCAGACCGAGCCGGCGATCGACACCGACGAGGCGACGCTTACCGACGACGCCGAACTCGAGCGGACGCTCGGCCTGACTGGCGGGCTCGCGATCGGGATCGGGACGATGATCGGCGCGGGTATCTTCGTCTTTCCGGGACTGGCAGCCGGTCGCGCCGGCCCGGCCGCGGCCGCGTCGTTCGCCATCGGTGCCGTCGTCGCCCTGTTGGTCGCCTTGCCGGCCTCGGAGCTCGCGACCGCGATGCCAAAGAGTGGCGGTGGCTACTACTTCATCTCGCGGGGCCTGGGGACGCTTGCCGGCGCCGTCGTCGGACTCTCGCTGTGGTTTGGACTGGTCTTTGCGACGGCGTTTTACCTCGTCGGCTTCGGCTACTACGCCGTCGACACGCTCGCCGAACTCGGAATCGCGGTCGGCGAGGGGCTGGTCATCCCGATCGCCGTGTTGTTCGGTGCGGGGTTTACCGTCCTCAACGTCACGGGGACCGAAAACGCCGCGAAACTCCAGAACGGAATCGTCGCCCTGCTACTGTCGATTCTCGTCGCCTTTCTCGGGTACGGAGGGCTCGACGCGGTCGGTCTGGTCGGCGATCAGGCCGCACCTGAGCAGTTCGCCCCGTTTGGAGCGATGCCGGTGTTCACGACAGCAGCGCTCGTGTTCACCTCGTATCTCGGCTTCGCACAGGTCGCGACCGTCGCGGGAGAGATAAAAGACCCCGGGCGGAACCTGCCGCTGGCGATGGTCGGCTCGGTGGTCATCGTCGGCGTCCTCTACGTCGTGACGATCTTCGTTGCGACGAGTGCGTTCGGAGGGGAACGGCTCGCAGAACTCGGTGAGACGGCGATGGTCGAGGTCGGTCGCCACTATCTCGGTACCGCCGGCGCGGTCGCGATCGTCTTCGGCGGGCTGCTGGCGACGATGTCGAGTGCCAACGCCTCGGTCCTGAGTACGTCTCGGTCGATCTACGCCGTCTCGAGGGACGCGCTGTTGCCCCAGCGGGCCAGTCGGATCAACCTCCGGTACGGCACGCCACACGTCGCACTGGGGATGGCCGGCGGCCCGATCCTCGTGTTGACCGCGACCGGGCGCGTCGAACTCCTCGCGGAGGTCGCGTCGTTTCTGCACCTGCTCATGTACGGGCTGATCTGTGTCGCGTTGATCGCGCTGCGGAGAGACGAGCCCGAGTGGTACGATCCTGACTTTCGAGTACCCGGCTATCCCCTCGTTCCGGCACTGGGCGCGATCTGTAGCTTCGCGCTGATCCTCTTTATGCAACCGACCTCACAGCTCGTTGGCGTCGCGATCATGCTCGTGACTGCCGGCTGGTATCTCTACTACGCTCGCGACGTCGACCTGAAAGGAAAACTATGACACGCATACTCGTTCCACTGGCGATACTCGAGGGAGAATCGGTTTCGGGCGGCCTGGCGTCGCTGTTGGAGCCGATGGACGTCACCGTCCTGGGTTATCACGTTCTGCCCGAACAGACCCCACCCGACCAGGCGCGGCTACAGTACGAAGAGCGAGCGACTGCCGCGCTCGAGGACCTGGCGGCCGAATTCGGGGCCGAGGAGGGGACCGCCGACTATCGGCTGGTCTTTACACACGACGAAGAGCAGACGTTCGACCGGATCGCCGCGGAGACAGACGCGGACGTCTACGCTATCCCGGGGGCGACCGGACCGGTCGATCGACTGCTCGTGGCGCTGACCGGCGACGTCGCCGTCGACCGAATCGTCTCGCTCGTCGCGGAACTGGTCGGCGACCGTCCGATCGGCGCCACGCTCTTTCTCGCGACCAACGACGAGACGCGAGGGAGAGAGGTACTCGAGACGGCCGCTGAAACCCTCATAGATCGCGGCATCGACGTGAACACCGAACTCGCGGTCGACGAGCCACCGCTCGAGGCACTCGTCGATGCAGCGGTCGACCACGACGCCATCGTCATGGGCGAACAGGCGCCGTCGCTGCGCACGCTCGTCTTCGGCGAGGAGGCCGAACGCGTTGCCGCCGAATCGGTCGGCCCCGTCCTCGTCGTTCGGCGTCTCGAGGACGAGCAGACGGACGACGGCGCCTGATACGGACTGCTGTACCGATCTCCCGACGAGCCCACGCCCACAGCCGGGTCTGGGCTCGCCAGCACAGAGAACCGTATTAGCCATCGGTCTCGAGGTACTCCCCACGGATCACGACCACCGGATCGGCCGTCCCCTTGGCCAGGGCCTTCGCCCGGTCTTTGAAGATGAATCGACGGATCGACGGCCGGCTCTCGCCGACGACGAGCAGATCGTGGTCGGCTGCAGCCTCGAGGATTTCCCGCGTCGGCGAGCCGTCGACGACGAGCGAGGTGTCGATCCGGGCGCGGTCGACGCCGGCGGTAGCGAGGTCGTCGGCCGCCATCTCGAGGAGTTCGCTCCCCTGTTCCCGATCCGCTTCGTCGGAGACGATCCGGAAGAACGTCACCTCGAGGTCGGTTCCGTCTACCAGTGCCGCCAGAAAGTCGACGATGTACTCGAGGTTGACGTCGCCGCGAACGGCGACGAGTATCGACTCGAGGACCGGTGCGGAGTTGAGCAGCAACACCGCGTCGGCCGACGTTTCGACGGCGATTCGCTCGAACGTCTGCAGCCGATCGTGTGTGAAGACGAGTCGCGACGCAACGTCGAGACAGCCGGCGTCTTCGAACAGCTGGTGGTATCGGTCGAGTTCGGCTCTGGCACGGAGACCGTACTGATCCCGGGCCTGATCCGTCCCAGTCTGATCAGGGAGTTCGTGATAGCCAAGCAGGATGACCGGTACCGATGCGAACGCATCGATGACCGTAGTTGGAACGCCCTGGCCGCCGAAGACGTCGATCGGAACGAGCACACGGTGGTCTCGAGACACAGCCATGATCGGGCCGTGATAGCGTACGACATCGAGCGTTATAATCTCCCGTAGCGGCGGCGATGACTGTCATCGCGACGAGACGTCCGTCGCTGAACCCGCAGGATTTTAGCGGTGGAAGGACAGTCACCGCACATGACCGAGGCGACGGGGATCGTCGGGGAGTTCTTCTCGCTCAAGGAGGACACCGACGCCGATCTACTGACGATGCAGTGTGGCGATTTCTACGAGTTCTTCGGTGAGGACGCCGAGATCGTCGCCGACGAACTGGATCTGAAAGTCTCCCAGAAATCCTCTCACGGCTCGTCGTACCCTATGGCCGGCGTGCCGGTCGACGATCTGACACCCTACCTCAAAGCGCTGGTTGAGCGTGGCTACCGCGTGGCCGTCGCCGACCAGTACGAGACCGACTCTGGCCACGCACGCGAGATCGAACGCGTCGTCACGCCCGGAACGTTACTCGAGACGAGCGACGCCGACGCCCAGTACCTCGCGGCCGTCGTCGACGGGAACGCGAGTGCGTTTGGCACCTCGAGTGACGCTTATGGGCTCGCTTTCGCCGACGTGACGACGGGACGATTCCTCGTCGCAGACGCCGCGGACGTCGACGACGCGCTGACGGAGCTCTACCGGTTCGATCCCGTCGAGGTGTTGCCCGGCCCAGGAGTCAGAACCGACGACGACCTACTACAGACCGTCCGCGAGCGCGTCGACGCGGCGCTGTCGCTCCACGAAACCGAAGCCTTCGCACCCAAACGAGCGGCCCACGCCGTCCGCGACCAGTTCGGCGCGGAGACGGTCGATCGGCTCTCGGTCGGCGAGCCGACTGTCGCCGCCGCGGGCGCGATCCTCTCCTACGTCGAGGAGACCGGAACCGGCGTGCTCGCCTCGATGACCCGCATCCAGTCTCACCACGGCGACGACCACGTGACGCTGGACGCGACCACCCAGCGCAACCTCGAGTTGACCGAAACGATGCAAGGCGATCGCGAGGGGTCGCTGTTCGAGACGATCGACCACACCGAGACCAGCGCCGGCGGCCGTCTCTTGAAAGAGTGGCTCCAGCGACCGCGACGGTCCCTCGAGACCCTCGAGCGCCGCCAGGAAAGCGTCGCAGCGCTGTCGACGGCGGCCCTGGCCCGCGACGAGATCCAGGAGACGTTAGGCGATGCGTCCGATCTGGCGCGGCTGGCCTCGAAGGCAACTCACGGCAGCGCCGACGCGCGGGACCTGCTGTCGGTTCGGGAGACTCTCGCCGTATTGCCCGCGCTCGCCGACACCATCGCGTCGAACCCGAACCTCGAGGACTCGCCGCTCGCCGAGATCGTCGATCGCCCGGACCGAGCGGCCGCCGCGGCGCTGCGGGAGATGCTTGCCGATGCCATCGCCGAAGAGCCGCCGTCGACGGTGACCCAGGGCGGACTGTTCAAACGGGGCTACGACGAGGAACTCGACGGGGTTATCGACCGGTACGAGGAGGTCGAACACTGGCTCGATACCCTCGCCGAACGCGAGAAAGAACAGTACGGACTCTCACACGTAACCGTCGATCGGAACAAGACCGACGGCTACTACATCCAGGTCGGCAAGTCCGCCGCCGACGGCGTCCCGGATCACTACGAGCAGATCAAGACGCTGAAAAACTCGAAGCGGTTCACGACCGACGAGTTAGCGGAGAAAGAACGCGAGATGCTTCGACTCGAGGAGCGGCGGGGCGACCTCGAGTACGAACTGTTCGAGGACCTGCGCGAGGACGTCGCCGACCGTGCCGAGTTGCTCCAGGACGTCGGCCGGACGCTGGCGACGATCGACGTCCTCGCCAGTCTCGCGACCCACGCCGCGGAGAACCGGTGGGTCCAGCCGGCTCTCCATCGGGGCGACCGCCTCGAGATCGAACAGGGACGGCACCCGGTCGTCGAGCAGACGACGGAGTTCGTCCCCAACGACGTGCGACTGGACGAGGAACGAGGGTTCCTCGTCGTGACTGGGCCGAACATGTCCGGAAAGTCGACGTACATGCGCCAGGCCGCCGGCATCGTTCTGCTGGCTCAAATCGGCAGTTTCGTCCCTGCAGAGGACGCCGAGATCGGGGTGGTCGACGGTATCTTCACCCGTGTCGGCGCGCTCGACGAACTCGCACAGGGACGGTCGACGTTCATGGTCGAGATGAGCGAGCTCTCGAATATCCTGCATACGGCGACCGAGGAATCGCTGGTCATCTTAGACGAGGTGGGACGCGGGACGGCGACCTACGACGGTATCTCCATTGCGTGGGCGGCGACGGAGTACCTCCACAACGAGGTCCAGGCCAAGACCCTGTTTGCGACCCACTACCACGAGCTGACCGGCCTCGCCGAGAAGCTCCCACGGGTGGCCAACGTCCACGTCGCGGCCGACGAACGCGACGGCGACGTCACTTTCCTGCGGACGGTCCGGGACGGCCCCACGGACCGATCCTACGGGATCCACGTCGCCGACCTCGCTGGCGTCCCCGACCCCGTCGTCGACCGCGCACGCGACGTCTTGGGGCGTCTACGGGAGGAGAAGGCCATCGAGGCGAAAGGCGGCGCCTCGAGCGAGCCCGTCCAGGCCGTCTTCGATCTGGGCAGCGGCGAGTTCCGCGGCCCGGCCAACGCTGACGGCGGCGAACCCGAGGGCGAGACGGAGACGATCGACCCCGAAGCGAAGGCCGTCCTCGAGGAGTTAGAGTCGATCGACGTCAATACGACGCCGCCGATCGAACTGGTCTCGGAGATCCAGGAGCTACAGGAGCGACTCGAGGACGCCGAGTAGAGTAGCTACTGATACGGATTGCTGTACCGATGTACCGGCGTAACCGCGACCCGGGCGGCGGTTACGCCGGCAATGACGTACAGTAAACCGTATGAACCGAGGGACACACCGATCACGACGCTATCTGTCGATCGGGTGTGCAGTGATTTTCATACTACTCCGCGAACTCGATCTCCCAGCCGGCCTTTTCGGCGGCCGTCTCGAGGGGAACGAACTCCCAGTCGGCGGCCTCGGCGATCTCCTCGTCGTCCGAGACGCCGACCAGGACCATCCGATCGGCGTAGAACATCGACTCCGGCGTGACGTCGGCCAGCCGCTGGGCCGGTCCGGTTTCGGAGCCGCCGAAGAAGTCGAGATCGATCCCCTCGTCGCGCTGGAACTTCCGGATCGCCGGCGTGGAGACGGTGCCGACGATGCCGATCCAGTCGGCCCAGCCGCGGGCGTCGGCGATCACGAACTGTGGATCCGCGAGCCGGTTGATCGCCTCGTAGGTCAGTGCCAGCGTCATGTCGTCGGGCTCCGTGCTCTCGCCGTGGTCGGTGGTCCGAGCGGAAGCGTCACTCGAGGCGTGGCCCTCCTGTTGGGACGGCGATCCACCGCCGGAGCCGCCTTTCTCTTCGGGGACACCGACGGGACCCGTGGGATCGCCCGGCACTTTCGGCGTCGCCGGTCGCGTTGCCGACTCCGCGTCGTCGGTCTCGGCCGTCGGGTCTGCGTTCGTGTCAGCCGTCGGTTCGCTCGAGTCGGTCGATTCGTCCTCGTTTCGGGTCGTCGACGACGCACTGCTCCACTGGGGCCCTGGCTCGTCGTCCGGATCGCCCTCACCGCGCCAGAGCCAGTCGCCGTGGTTCGCATCGTCCGCCTGTTCGTCGTCGTCGCCGACGTCCATCTCGTCGAGATCGATACTATCAGTCATCTTCGAGTGTCCGTTGTTCGATCGTCATCGGCCGTCGACGGGACCGGCGTCGACTCGTCGGGGACGGTCGTCAGGTCCAGTCGCTGGAGGAGGTCGGCGGTCGGCCGTCCACGTCGGTCCCAGTCTCTGGCCGCGTAGTATGCCTCGAGAAGCGCGTCGAACGCTTCCTGTTCGATACCGTCGCCGCCGGTTCCGTCGCTCGAGTCGGTCGCGTCCTCGAGCGGGTCGGTCAACGGCGGTGGGAGTTCGTCGTCGATCCGGGAGAACCCCTCTCGGACGTTGAACAGCCGAACCAGCGTCCAGATCCGTTCGCCGACCCGCGACAGCGACTCGGGGTCGTGGTCGTAGCCGACGGCCGACAACCACTCGGCGGCGTGGCCTGCTTCCAACACCTCCTCTAGGAAGTCGTCCGCGATCAGACTCCACAACAGCGCCCGCCGGTTCTGTTCCTCGACGACGGCGGTGACCCGGGCCTCCCGGCTGCGGTCCATGCTAGTGACTGGCTCGAGTTCGACCGGCCGGGCGCGGCGGTGACAGCCCCCGCGGTCGCTCGTGGCGTAGGCGAGGGCCATCGTTTCGGCATTTCGCGGATCGTACGAGGAAAGTTCCATCCCTTTCACGGTCGGAATGAGGTCCTCGCCGCCGTACTGCTCGGCGGCCCGGTCGACGCCGTCCGCGAGCGCGTCGCCAAGCGGCGTCGAGCGATCGGCGATCTCCTCGATGAGTTCTCGTGCGGCGGTCTCGTCGCCAAAGGAGAGATCGCGATCGATCAGCCCTTCCTGACTCGCCCGCACTGCCCACGCGACCGCGTTCCCGGCCGTAATCACGTCCATCGCGAGCCGATCGCAGATCGCCCCGAGCATCGCGACGGCGTCGAAGTCGTCGATGCCGAGTCCGGCTCCGAGGACGATCGGTGTGGCGCCGCGGGGAACGCTTTCACCCTCGTCGCTGTCGACGCGAAACCCGCCTGGGACGTGATCGTCGGGTCGCTCTCGGCCGGTCGCTGCCTCACGAACCCGTTCGATACCGATCTCGTCGACGCCCTCGAAACTGCTCTCCTGCCAGCCCCGTGTCGGGAGGACGCCGACCTCGTTTGCGAAGTCGACCGTCTCCAAGGTGTCGCTGGCCGCGAGCCACCGACCGGCCTCGCTCTCGGCAAACGCCTCGCCGTATCGCTCCCGCAGATCCGAGAGTCCCTCCGGCGCAGTGCCGTGTGCGACGATCGCCTTCAGGTTCTTCGATCCCATTACGGTGCCGGCCCCGCCCCGGCCGGCGTGGTGGTCGCCACCGTCGGAGGCGATCGTCGCGTACTGTACGCCGTTTTCCCCGGCTGGGCCGACGCAGGCGACCGCGGCGTCGGGGAACCGCTCGCAGGTCGCCTCGGCGTCGAGACCCCACAGGTCGTCGGCCGACTCGAGTGTCGCCTCGCCGTCGTCGACCGAGAGGACGACGGGGTCGTCGGCCTCGCCGGTGACGAGAACGCCCATGTGACCGTCGAGCGACCCGGCCAGGCGTTCGGGGAACGTGCCGCCGCTGTAGGAGTCCAGAAACGCCCCCGTCAGCGGGGACTTCGTGATCGCTGCGTACCGCTGCTCACCGGGCGTATACCCCGTCAGCGGCCCCAGCATGAACAACAGGACGTTCTCCGGAGCGTGTGCGTCCGTGCCGGGCTCGAGTTCCTCGTAGAGGTAGCGAGCGCCGACACCTTTTCCCCCGACGTACTTCTCGAGCCACCGTGCGGGGATCTCCTCGCTCGTCACGCTCCCTGCGGAGAGATCGACCCGCAGCATCCTGTCCATGACGGGATATTCGCGGTGTCGGAGGATTAAAAGTCACGGTGGGAGAAGCGATATGTTCGAATATTCGAAACGTGAACGTCGAAAACAACCACATTATGCGATACGCGCCAGGTATCATAAATCCGAATGCCGAGTCCTATCGTTAGCAAGACGAGTGAATGTGCGGTATACTCACAAAGATTCCCCTCATTCTTCGGTATATTTATGATCGACAAGCCAATTCAGGCGAACAATGTCAAAGTCGACGATCGACCTCGACCGGCGAGGATTCCTCAAAGCCGGTGCTGCCGGATCGCTCGCGGCAGCGGTCGGCGGACGAACGTTACTCGAACGAGGTGGTGACGACAGCGATACCGTATCGCCGGAGGCAGGCGACGAACTAGTCAAAACGGTCTGTACACATTGCTCGGTCGGCTGTGGACTGCAGGTCGGTGTCGAAGAGGACGCGGTCGTCGGACAGGAGCCCTGGGAAGACAACCCGGTCAACCAGGGCGGACTCTGTTCGAAAGGCGCATCGCTGACCCAATCGGTCAACTCCGAGCAGCGGCTCAAACGGCCGCTGAAACTCGTCGACGGCGAGTGGGAGGCGATGGACTGGGACGAGATTCTAGACGAGATCGCCGGCCGCCTCGACGACATCCGCGAAGAGACCGGTCCTCACGCGACGTTCTGGGCCGGCTCCGCGAAACACAGCAACGAGGCCGCCTACCTGATCCGCAAGCTGGCTGCGTTCTACGGGACGAACAACATCGACCACCAGGCGCGGATCTGCCACTCGACGACCGTCGAGGGCATCGCGAACACGTGGGGCGTCGGCGCGATGACGAACAACTCAAACGACATGCGCAACGTCGACGTCAACCTCATCATCGGGCACAACCCCCTCGAGAGCCACCCAGTCGCGTGGCAGTACTTCCAGGAGGCCCAGCAAAACGGCGGCAAACACATCGTCGCCGAGCCACGGTACACCAAGACCGCGGCTGCTGCCGACGACTACTACCAGTTCCGCTCGGGCACCGACGTCGCGTTCATCTACGGCCTCATCTACCACATCGTTGAAAACCTCGAGGCCCACGACGAGGAGTTCATCGAGAGCCGCGTGGTCGACTGGCAGGAGTTCCGCGAGGAGATCCTCCACGAGTACGACCTCGAGACCGTCTCGGACATCTGTGGGATCGAGGAGGAAGAGCTGATGGAACTCGCCGAAGAGCTGGCCGACGCAGACGTCAGCTGCGTCGAGTGGGCGATGGGTGGCACCCAGCACAACAACGCGACCGGCAACGTCCGGGCGTACGCGATGTTGAACCTGACGCTCGGCCACGCCGCCCAGCCCGGCGGCGGAACGCCGATCTTCCGCGGTCACGACAACGTCCAGGGGGCGACCGACCTCGGCGTCGACTCGAGTACCCTGCCGGGCTACTACGGCCTCGATCCCGGCGCCTGGGAGCACTGGGCGAACGTCTGGTCGGAGACGAACAGTACCTCCGGCGAGATCAGCTACGACGAACTGGTCGATCGGTTCCACTCGACCGACCTGATGGAGAAAAACGGCTTCACCGTCGCCCGCTGGTACGAAGGCGTACTAGACGACGACTGGGAGATCTACCAGCCCGATCCCCTCCGCGCGGCGATCTTCTGGGGCCACGGGCTCGCCTCGCTCACCGAGTACGGGAAGGTCCGCGAAGCGGTCAACGAGCTCGACTTCATCGTCAACATCGACGTCTTCCCGAATCAGGTCGCCGAACTCGCCGAGAGCGACACCGACGTCTACATGCTGCCGGTCGGAACCAACCTCGAGGAATCCGGTAGCGTCGTCAACACCGGCCGACAGATCCAGTGGCGCTCGCAGGCCATCGAGCCCCGACACGACGCCAAGAAAGACTGGAAGCTGCTGTGTGAGTTCGCCGATCGACTCGGCTTCGGCGACCACTTCGACTACGACGAAGTCGAGGACGTCACTCGCGAGTTCAACCTCGGCGTTCGCTCTGTTGGTTACGTCGGCCACACGCCAGAACGGCTCAAGGCCCACCAGGAGAACTCCCATCTTTTCAGCGCGGAGGACCTGCAGGTCGATTTCGACGACCTCGACGTCGACGAGGACGAGGTCGACGGCGTCCAGGACGGCGAGTACTACGGACTGCCGTGGCCGTGCTGGCACGAGGACCACCCCGGAACACCGATCCTCTACGACGCGGCGAAACATCCCTCCGAGGGCGGGATGGACTTCCGCGCTCGCTGGGGCGTCGAGGGGCCGGACGACCAGGATCTGCTTCGGGATCCCTACGAGCCCGACTGGTGGGACGGCGAGATCGAAGGCGTCCCACAGTACCCCGGCTACTCGACGGTCCTTCCAGACCCCGAGAACCCAGCCGCCGCGACGCTCCCGATGGAGTATGCAGAAGACGAGACCCAGTCGGTCTACGACACCGCACTCGAGTTGGCCGAAGGGGACTACGACGTCGACATCGATCCCGAGGAGTACGCAGAGTTCGACAATCCCCAGCCCGACTCCGTGTGGGGACGTGGCCGGGCCCGGATGCGCGCCTGGAACCTCACCGACGAGTATCCCGTCCACCGCGAACCGGCGGTCACGCCGCGGCCGGACCTCGTCGACGACTACCCATGTAACGACCGCGTCGAGGACCACTGGCGCGTCGAACTCGACAACGCAGCGGTCCAGCAGGAGAACATCGACGCCGTCGAAGAGCTCGAGGACGCCGGCGACGTCGATCCGATGGTCCTCACCTCGGGTCGCCAGGTCGAGCACAAAGGCGCCGGCTCGGTGACCCGCAGCACGCAGGGCACCGCCTCGCGTGCGCCGATGATGTACCTCGAGATCCACCCCGACGTGGCTGACGAACTCGGCGTTGAGGAGGGCGACTGGATCGCCGTGACGACGCCCCACGCCGAGATGTTCGTCCAGGCCAGACCCACGGAGCGAGTCGCCCCCGACCACGCGTTCGCCCCGTACCACTGGGCAGGCATTCTCGAGGGCGAGAAGGTCACGGACTCCGTCCCGGACGGGATGGAGCCACTGGTGATCGGTGAGTCGATCAACTGCGGGACGGCCCCGGCATACGACCGCGAGACGCAGATGCAGGAGACGAAGACGACGCTGTGTAACGTCCGGGTCGCCGACGACGACGAGATCCCCGAACTGTCCGAACGCCAGCTCCGATGGCAAGAACAGCGCATGGAGCGAGACAAACGCTAGACTACTCTCTCGAGAGGAAAACCAATGAGCACACAAGAATCCGACGGTGGAACGGCACGAGTCATCCCGAACTGGGAGTCCTGTATCGACTGTGGCGCCTGTGAAGTCGCCTGTCAGCGAACCTGGGACCTCCCGCCGGAAAGCGACCGCATTCAGGTCGTCGCACTCGAGCACGGGACCGAAAACGAGACGAACAAACCGATGCAGTGTTACAACTGCTCGGAAGCCCCGTGTATCGACGTCTGTCCGACGAACGCGCTTCGGTTCCGTAACGACGGAACCGTCCGCGTCGCGGCCGACGAGTGTATCGGCTGTCACTACTGTGGCGTCGGCTGTCCGTTCGGCGCACCCCAATACCCCGACGCGGAGGTCCCCGAGGCCGAGGAGTCGAGCCCGATGGGCGCCAAGAGCGACGGCCTGATGGACAAGTGTACGACCTGCGAACCGCGTCAGGAACAGGGTCTCGAGCCGGCTTGCTCTTCGGAGTGTCCGACCGACGCGTTGCTGTTTGGTACGCCGGACGAACTCTCTGAAAAGCTCCAGGAAGACGGCGTCTCGACGCCGTTCAACGAGGAGGCGGCCGGAATCGTCTTCGGAGACGACGCGGACGAAGTCATGGGGGACTGATCACCGATGCCAGTCGAAGTTACGTTCGAATTACCGTACACCGAGTGGGGCTGGAAGGTCGGCTTCTACGTCGCCATGATCGGTATCGCCAGTGGCGCCTATCTGATGGGGTACATCGCAGATATCCTCTCTCAGAAGCGAAACGAACCGAGCCACGGCCAGGTCGCCCAGTATGGCTACCTCGCCGGAATCCTCGGGATGGCGATCGGTCCGCCGGTCCTGCTGTCCCACCTCGCGACGCCGTTCCGGGCGCTGATGTTGCCGATGACGATGACGAACCTGGGCTCGTGGATGGCGCTTGGCACGTACCTGATCGCGGGCTTCGTCCTGGGTGCGTTCCTGATGTTCGGGTGGACCGCCTTCGGTACGGAGCGTCCACACCGCCGGGCCGTCGCGGCCGACGGTGGAACCGACCACGGCACCGCTCGAGCGGCCACGGGCGATAGTACGGCAAACGGGATCCGCGGCGTTGCCAGCCGGGTCGGTCTTCTGGACCTGCTCGACACGCTTGCGGACAAGACTCGCCCGTCGGAGACGGTTCGACTCGGGATCGGTGCCGTCTTCGGCGTCTTGGCCGCCGGCGTGTTGGTCTACTCGGCGATGGCCTACGGCTCCGGTCCGACCGAACGAGTGGCGCTGTGGGATCCGACGTTCCTGCTCCCGGTGAAGATCCTCGGCGGACTTGCCGCGGGGCTGACAGTCGCGGTCGGGTTCGCAGCGATCGCGAACCGTCCCGTCGGTCGGACGATCCAGAACTACTCGCTGGCGGCGTCCGGTCTACTGGTGGCGACGCTCGTGGCGGTTCTCGCCGCGATCACGCTGCTGCCCGAGCAGCTTCCGGCCGCCGAACCGGCCGTCGAGAACCTGCTGAGCACGCACGCGACGCTGTTCGTCGGCGGCGCTGTCGTCGGCGGACTGGTGGTGCCGATCCTGCTGTCGGTCGGGGCTGTCGTCGGCCAGCGCCGTGGCGCGCTCTCGCCGGCCGCGGCTACGGGGGCCTACGTCGCTGCGGCGGCGCTGGTGGTCGTCGGAAAGGTCGCGCTCGCGCTGGCGTACCTGATGGCCGCCGAGTTCGCGCCGCTCCCGCTCCCGATGTAGGACGGTTCGATTCGACCGAGCTCTCACGATCAACTGATTTAACTCGATCTGCCGTTTTCACGCACTCGAACGACTATGACACGAACGAACGAGACCACCGAGATCGCGGATCTGTACGCCTTTCTGTCGGGCGTGCTCGCGGACCCACCGGACGAGGCGGCAGTCGAACGGCTCGTCGCCGAGGAGTTCCCCAGAGAGGCCTCGCCACAGGCGCTTTCGAACGGCTACCGGCTGCTCCAAACGTGGCAATCCGGTGTCGACGACCCGTCCGACGCCGCCGACGAACTCAAACGCGTCCACACCCGGCTGTTCGTCGGGCCACGCCCACGGATGCAGATCCACGAGTCGTGGTACGCCGACGACTACCTCGGCGAACCCCTCGCGGCGGTCAAACGCTCCTATCGCGACCTCGGCATCCGCCCCTCCGAACAGCTCCGCGAGGAAGCCGACCACGCCGCCGTCGAACTCGCCGCCCTCGAGATACTGGCCCGCGACGGTGCCGACGAACTCCGCCGAGCGTTCCTGGCAGCTCACGGCTGGTGGCTCCCCCAGCTCGCGACGGACATCCAGGAGATGGCCGACCACCCCTTCTACGAGGGCGTCGGCTGGCTAATCGAGGGCACCGTCGAGGCCGACACGTATCTCCTCAGTCTCGATCCCAACGACCTCCAGCCCGGCTACGACCTGTCTCCGTCGCAGGACAACGACTCGCCGTCGCTGTTCGGCGAGTAGTTCCCGTCTCGAGCGACGCTCGAGTCGTTTCGTTCAGACGAGTTCCTGTCGTCACGTCCTGCGATCGTCGATCCCGCCCCGGCGATCGACGGGACCTCGGGACAGCAGTCCGTATCAGACGTGTTCGTCGAGGAAATCGGCGATCTCGGAGTACGCCTCGATGCGGTTCTCGAGCTTCGAGAAGCCGTGGCCCTCGTCGTCGAAGATCAGCTTCCGAACCGGGACGCCCTGTTTCTCTGCCTTCTCGGCGATCTGTTCGGCCTCCCCGACGGGGACACGCGGATCGTTCTCACCGTGGAGGACGAAAAGCGGCGCTTCGATGTTCTCGATGTTGTTCGTCGGCGAGATCTCTTCGAGGAACTCCCGGTCGTCGTCGAGGCTCCCGTACTCGGCCTCGCGGAGTTCGCGTCGCCAGTCACCGGTGTTCTCGAGGAAGGTGACGAAGTTGGCGATACCGACGACGTCGATACCGGCCGCCCAGAGGTCGGGGTACTCGGTCAGGGCGGCAAGAACCATGAACCCACCGTAGGAGCCACCTTTGGCGGCGATCCGGTCGGGATCGATCGCGGGATGGTCCTGGAGCCACTCGACACAGGCCTTGATGTCCGCAACCGAGTCCATGCGTTTCTCGACGTCGTCGAGTGCGGCGTACTCGGCGCCGTACCCCGCGGAGCCGCGGACGTTGGGTTCGAAGTAGGCGTAGCCGCGATCGAGGAAATACTGTTTGACACTCGAGAAAGAGGGGCGGCGCTGGCTCTCGGGACCGCCGTGGATGTCGACGACGACGGGAGCGCCGTCGTCGCTGCCGTTTCCGTCGGCAGATTTGTCCGGCAGGGTCAGGAAGCCCGGAATCTCGAGGCCATCGAAGCTCTCGACGTGGACGAGGTCGGACTCGTCGAACGTCTCGCGCGGAATACCGGCCGTCGGCGCGTCGGTCCAGCGTTCGGCCGTGCCGCTCCCGATATCGTGCGACTGCGTCGCACTGCCCGAGGAACGGAGTTCCTCGATGTCGACGACGAAGACGTTCGTGTTCACGGCGTCGCCGGTCGTCGATAGCGCGACGCGTTCGGCGTCGGGACCGAAGCTGACGCCACCGGCGACGCCACCGGGAAGGTCGGGCTCGGGGAACGTCTCGAACGCCGTGGGATCGTCGTCGTCGAACTCGCCGACCGTCAGTTCGGTGTACCCCTCCACGTTGCGCGAGTAGACGAACCGGCCGGTCTCGTCGTCCAGCGCGATCCCGTCGACGTTCCATCCGTTTCCGTCCGTCACGGTCTCGATGTCCTTCGTCTCGAGGTCGAGGTACGCGAGATAGAGCGTGTCAGCGTCGCCATCGTCGGTGACCAGGTAGATCCCCGTGCCATCGGGCGCCCAGCTGGCACTCTGGTAGCGGACGTCGCCCTCGTGGGGCGTGAGATGCTCGAGTTCGGGCTCGTCGGCCTCGAGGTCGAGCACGTAGAGGTCCTGATCGAAGTTGGAGTAGGCCTGGGAAACGAGCAGGCGCGAGTCGTCGGGACTCCAGCCCGACAGGGAGAGCCAGCCGTCGCCCTCGTAAACGAGTTCGGCGTCGGCGGGAGACGACGCCTCCCGAGCAGACGGGCTCTGCCCGTCGACGTCGCCCGTCGCGTCCCGGTCCTGGACGTAGATGTCGAAGACCGACTCGTCCCGGCGGTTCGAGGCGAACGCGAACCGGTCGCCGTCGTGGCTCCAGCCGCCCCACCGATGTTTCGCGTCCGGTTTCGCGGTCAGGTTCTCGATCTCGCCCGTCTCGGCGTCGAGCCGGAAGAGTTGTGCACGCTCGTTGCCGCCCTCGTCCATCCCGAAGATCAGCTCCGGCCGTTCGGGCGACCACGAGGCGAAGGTGACCCGTTCGTCGTAAAACGTCCGCTGCTCGGGCCAGGCTTGGGGCTCCTCGAGCGTCCAGACCTGTGCCGTCCCGGTCGTGTTCATCAGAAACGAGAGTCGCTCGCCCTCGGGGCCGAAGGAAGCTCCGTAGGCGCTGCGAATATTGAGGTACCGTTCGATGTCGTACCGTCCCATATACACAGGTGACCGCTCGAGTGGGTAGTCGTTTGGGTTGCGGAGGTAGTCGCATCGACACCGAGTACGGTGGACCGGCGACCCACTATGTCTATACGGACTACTGTAAGTCGTTACCGGCGCAACCGCGACCCGGGCTGCGGTTGCGCCGGTAAATCGTTACAGCAATCCGTATAGGGAGATCTTACAGGCGACTCGAGCCCGTTCGTGGCTGGCCTTCCTCCGGTTCGAGTCGGTCTCACCCTCTGACGACGGTGCGTGTGACGGTATCACACGACTGATCGCTGTGCGTAACAAACTGCCTCGAGTCGAACGCGAGGGGTACGATGCGAGATACTGGGGGACGAACCGACGACGAAAGAGTGTCGACCACGGCGGTCCTCGTGATGGTACTCGTCGTGCTCGTCGCGTTCGGGCTGACCATCGCCGCCGTCGGCATCGGCTTTTCGACTGGCGAAGAAGAGACCGACGACGACGAGTCGGTCGACATCGACGGGCCGGTGGACGACACTACGGACGACGGAAACGGGAGCGATGGCGACACCGAAGTGCTCAACGACACCGACGCTGACGAGGAAACAGATGCTGAAGACGAGTCCGATGAGGACGACGAGGCTGACGAGGACGATGGAGACGACGATGATGGCGACGACAACGACGACGCTGACGCGGACGATACCGACGAAGGCGAGAACGACGAAGTGGAAGACGACGCTGCGAACGACACCGACGAAGCCGATGGCGACACCACCGACGGGACCGACGACACCGTCACGGACGAAGACGATGGCGTCTTAGATCGACTCACGGACTTCTTCACCGACACGATCACCTTCGGTGACGACTAAGTCGTCTCTCCGGGCCGACTCGACTCGAGACGACACGCGTTCGGTCGCGGGTCTGCTGGCCGCGTTCGGGGTGTGCATTCTGAGCGTGACGGCCTCGCTTTCTACTTCGCTGGGAGCAAGGTTCGGTTCCGTGGAAGCGCAGTAATAGCGGATAACCGTGGTCCACGAGCCAGGGCGTCGCGCCCACAATCCGTCGCTCGAGGTCCTGTTTCACCCATGATAGTTCACAGGATGTCTCACCGGCTGCGCCGAGATGAGACGAGTCGCTGTTCCATCCAAAACTACGGCCCAATCGCCTAACAGGAGATTGGCGACCGTTTGTTCAGTTCAGATGTGTCGTCATACCTGAACGAATTTCGGGGAAAGCAACGGCCGCTGAGCCGGCCGCGTTCCGGTTTCCATAACAAAGGGTGTCGCTCGCATGGCGTTTCACCGCGACGCTATGAGAGACATGAGTGAACCATCGAAACAGCGTCTTACAGTATCGAGACCGACGCGAACGTGGCTCGTCGTCCTGCTTACGACCGCCGTCGCGCTCGGCCTCTCGGTTGCTGCCGGCGGGGCCGTCGCGGCGTCGCAGTCGACCGAGCACGAACCGCTGGCGATCACGACCGAATGCACGGACGAGACGAGCACGGTCACGGTCACGAACCCCAACGACGTACCAGCTGAACTCACGATGACTTGGGAAGGCGACCAGTCATCGATCCAGCTCTCCGCAAGCAGCGAGTCGGTCCAGACCGATACTGAGAAACTCGAGCTCGCGACCGAACTGACCGCGGACTCCCTGACCGCGGCCGTACCCGCTGACGAGTCCATCACTGTCGAGGGCCTCGAGGACGGCACCTACGACCTTTCGGCAGTTGCCGACGGCGACGACGTGCCTCTCGAGACCGACGAGCTGACCCTCGAGTGTGCAACCGAGACGACCGACGAATCGGCAATGACGATGGACGGACACGTGAGCGGTCCGACCGTCGATGACGACGAGAAAGGCGACCACGAGAAGGACGTGAAAGACGACGAGAAGATTGATGAGAAAGATGAGTACGAGAAGGACGACGTGAAAGATGACGAAGAGGTCGATAAGAAAGACGACCACGAGAAGGACGACGTGAAAGACGACGAGCAAGTCGATAAGAAAGACGAGTACGAGAAGAACGATGTGAAAGACGACGTGGAAGTCGATAAGAAAGATACAGACACTGCCAACGAGGACAACACAACAGACGCGACTGCGCCCGCCGCGGAGTAACCTCGAGCGCACCACCCTTTTCTTTGGGCAGTCACAACCGGGCGAGTCAACGCTCCGAAAGAAGTGACTTTTTATTCTGTCGCTACGTCCCGCGGCATATGCGCGTCGCGTTCGTCTCGATCGAGACGGTTCATCACCGCGAGACCGAGGCGAACCGACGACTCCAGTCGATTCTCGAGTTACTCGCCGAACGGGGACACGACGTCCAGCTGTTCTGTGCCGACTTCTGGGGCGACGAGACCGCGACGCTCGAGCGCGACGACGTGACATACCACGCCGTCGCCGCCGACGTCGAGGCTCGTCGCTCGTTCTGTCTCCGGTTGCCGTTCGATCTCGCGGCGGCAAGTCCCGACGTCGTCCACGCCAGCGCCCGTCCGCCGACGGTACTGCGGGCCGCCGGCTGGGGTGCGAAACTCGCGCGTGCACCGCTCGTAAGCGAGTGGTATGGCGACGGTGGCCTCGAAGACGACCGACGGACACGACGGGCAACGGCACACGGCGACGTGCTCGTTACCCCCTCCGAACTGGTGGCCACGTGGGTCCGCGAACGCGGCGCCGATGGCGACGTCGTCGAGACGATACCCAACCCCATCGACGTCGATCGGGTTCGAGAGGTCGCCCCTGACGACCGCGTCGACGTGGTCTACGCTCGCCGACTCGATGAGGATGCGAACCTCGAGAGTCTGTTGCTCGCACTGGCCGAACTTCGCGATCGAGACTGGTCGACGACCGTCATCGGAGACGGCCCCGAACGGGCGACCTACGAACGCCTCGCGAGCGACCTGCGGATCGACGATCGGATCTCCTTCGTCGGCGACCTCCCTCTCGAGGAGCGAATCGCCGTCTACCGGGGCGCTCACGTCTTCGCCCAGACGGCCGAACACTGCGTGTTCCCGACGGAGATGTGCTGGGGGCTGGCCGCCGGCTGTGTCGGGATCGTCGAGTACCACGTCGACTCGAGCGCCCACGAACTCGTCGAAGGCTGGGAACGCGGGTTCCGAACGACCAGCGAGGCGGAACTCGCCGACGCTATCGTCGACGCGGGCGACCTCGAGTACCGCGATTTCGACGATCGGTTCGCCGATTACGACCGAGACGTCGTCGCAAAACAGTACATCGAGCAGTATCGACGGCTCCGGGACGAGTACGGGTTGCTGTAGCCGGCTGTCGCAAGACCGTCAGAACGTACAAGTAGCCACGCCACAAGTCGTCTGGTGGATCTCACATGGACCTCCCCGAAGCGCTGGCCGCCGACGGCGCCGTCGTCTGTGTCGTCGGTGCCGGTGGCAAGAAGTCGACGCTGTACGCGCTCGCAGGTCGCCTCGAGCGTGCTGTCGTGACGGCAACCGTTCGCATCCCGCCGTTCGAAGACCAGGTCGCCGAGGTGACCGTCACCGAACGACCGCTCGAGGCGATCCGGTCGGCCACGGAGTGGCCGATCGGCGTCGTACCCGCCCGCGAGCGATCGGACCGATATCTCGGCTACGATCGTGAGGTCGTCGACGAGTTCGTCCCGGCGCTCGACGACGACGTCTCGGTGGTCGTCAAAGCCGACGGCGCCAGAACTCGCTGGTTCAAGGCACCGGACGAGAAGGAACCGCAACTTCCAGCGACGGCCGACGTGGTCGTTCCGATCGCGAGCGCGAAAATCGTCGGCGAGCCACTGACCGACGAGCACGTCCACCGACCCGACCGTGTCGCGGCGCTGACGGACCTCGAACGCGGCGATCGGATCTCCACGACCGACGTCGCGACGGTCCTGGCGAGCGAACAGGGCGGGTGCAAGGACGTTCCCGATGGCGCGACCATCGTTCCGCTGATCAATATGGTCGATACCCCCCAACTCGAGGAAACGGCACGAGAGATAGCGACGGAGATTCTCGATCGGCGGTCCGTCCCCCGGGTCGTGCTGACCCGATTGATCGACGAGGAGCCGGTCGTCGACGTCGTCTAGAGGTCGAACTTCGCGACCGCCGTCTCCATATCCTTGTCACCGCGACCGGAGAGGTTCACGAGGATCGTCTCGTGTTCGCCGGCCTCCGCGAGCTGGATCGCTCGCGCGACGCCGTGGCTCGACTCGAGGGCCGGCACGATCCCTTCGGTCTCGCTCAGTTCGCGAAACGCCGCGAGCGCTTCCTCGTCGGTGATCCCGGTGTACTCACAGCGCCCGATCGCCTGGTACATGGCGTGTTCGGGGCCGACACCGGGGTAGTCCAGTCCGGCCGAGACGGAGTGGACCTCGACGTCGTCGTCGATCACGCGCGTTTTCATCCCGTGGATGACGTCGTCTTTGCCGCTGGCCAGGGGCGCGGCGTGTTTCTTCGAGCCGGCGCCCTCGCCGCCGCCTTCGGCGCCGTAGAAGTCGACGTCGTCGTCGCGGAAGGCATGAAAGAGCCCGATCGCGTTCGAGCCGCCGCCGACGCAGGCGACTGCGGCGTCGGGTAAGTCGCCGGTTCGTTCCTGGAACTGTTCGCGGGCCTCGTCGCCGATGACCGACTGGAAGTCACGGACCATCCGCGGGAACGGATCGGGGCCGACGACGCTGCCCACGAGGTAATGTGTGTCGTCGACGTTTTCGGCGAAATCCTCGAGTGCGGCGTCGACGGCATCTGCGAGGCCCTCGTCGCCGCGGGTAACCTCGTTGACCTCGGCGCCCATCAGGCGCATCCGGAAGACGTTCATTTCCTGGCGCTCGACGTCTTTCCGGCCCATATAGATCTCCGTCTCGAGATCGAGCAGGGCACCGACCATCGCGGTCGCGGTGCCGTGTTGTCCGGCGCCGGTCTCGGCGATGAGTCGGTCACGGCCGGACTGTTTGGCCAACAGGGCCTGGCCGAGCGCGTTGTTGATCTTGTGTGCGCCGCCGTGAAGCAGGTCCTCTCGCTTGAGGTAGATATCGGCGCCGTAGCGGTCGCTTAGGTTGCGCGCGTAGTACAGCGGCGTCGGTCGACCGGCGAATTCCTCGAGTAGGTCGCGAAACTCCGACTGGAACGCGTCGGTGTCGGCGACGTCGTCGTAGGCGGTCGCGAGTTGCTCGAGCGGGTCCTGTAACGGGTCGGGGACGTGTCGTCCACCGTAACCCTCGAACGCACCATTAGACATAGTCCGTCATCGGCACGGAGTGCAAATATAGTTGTTCCCCTCGTCCCGCCGAGGACCCCACCCGGAGCGTCGTTATCAGGTGTCCTCGGTGACTAACACGCCGTTGACCTCGATCGCGTTCTCTTGACCACCCTCGATCAGGATCGGTCCGCCTTCGTTTCCGTCGGCAGTATTTCCGCGTCCGGTGTTCCGACTCGAGTCGGTTACAGCGTAGCCAACGCCCAGGTTGTCGTTCGCGCTGTTGTTCGACAGACGATTGTCGTCCGACTCGTCGAGGGTGATGCCGTCGGCACCGTTGTCGGTTGCGGTATTCGCCGTGAGGGTGTTGTCGTTCGAGTTCCGGAGGCCGATGCCGTCGGCCGTCGTGTCGTTCGTCGTGTTTCCGACGAGACGATTCCCGTTCGACCCGTCGAGTTCGATACCGAAGCTGGCGTTCGCGTTCGCAGTGTTTCCGGTGACCCAGTTCTCGTCGGCGGCGGCGAGAACGATTCCCTCCCCACCGCTGTTGGCTTCGTTTTGAGCGAGCGCGTTTCGGTCGGCGTCGTCGAGGCGGATATTCGTTCCGACGTTACCACCGAACTCGTTCGCGAACAGTCCGTTGTTCGTCGAATCGACGAGTTCGATACCGTCGTTGAGCAAGCCGATACCGTTCTCCGTCAGCAGGTTCTCGTTGGACGCCGCGAGTCGAATACCGGTCCCGAACGTGTCGCCTTCCATCTCCGTTTGGGTGACGATACACCTCGTCGATCGGACGAGGGAGACGCCGCTACTAGCGACCGACGGGAGTTCGATCGTCACATCGGCGACGAGGCCGTCGGTTACTCCCTCGTACTGGATCCCGGTGGCCAGTCCCTCGAGCGTGAGGTTCGTGACTGCAACGTCGGAAACGTCCACGGCGCTGACGCCGATCCCCTCGCTGTCGGTGCCGGAAATCGTGTATCCAGCGCCGTCTAGCAACACGTCACTCGCGCGAATCTCGAGACAGCTCTCCGCGGGTGTCGCCTCGAGATCGGCTGCGAGTTCGTAGGAGCCGGGTTCGGTGATCGTCGTACACTCGGTGATCGTCGTCCGGTCTTCCTCGCGGTATTTCTCGGCCCGCTTTCGCTTTTTCTCGCCGACGACGCTTCCCGGACCGACGGCGAGTGCCCCCAGCGCTGCAGCGCTTCCGGTGAGATACGATCGGCGATCGATCCGGCCGTCATCGTTGTCTTCGCCTGACATTACAGGCGGAGCCACGAAGGGGGAGAACTTTGCTATGACTCTATTGTCAGGTTGTGGAATACGATTACGAACTCGAGTTCGGCGGTAGGTGTTCGATATCGTTTCAGATGACGTTAGAATGCCGTATCAGTGACTTTATACCGAAACGATTGCTTTTGCGATCGTTTCCGTCGATCGACGTGTCGGGTAGTTCGTGTCTCCTGCCGGGTGTACGTTTATCCGACAGTTCGTGCTTGTTTTCGGCTAGCTATCGTGTCTCGAGTCAGTCCGTACGCCAGCCGACAGTCGGTCGAGGTGACGTCGTCGTGAGGATCTCGAGCCTGCTCGCCGGCGAACGATCGACACCACCCGCGCTGCCGAACTTCGACTCGACGACGGTGTTCGTCCGGGCAGCGGCCCGCTATCTCCGTGGCGAGACGTTCCCGGGACTGGGGATGATCCATCCGAAACTGACGCCAGTGGGTGCGCGGATCAATCACCTGCCACGAAACGCCCGCACCACGCTCTACACCCGCGGCGGTGCAAACGAGGGCGTCTCGCCCGACGACCTCGGCGACGTCGACGTCGAGCGGTTCCGCGAGTGGGTCGTCGACCAGTACCCCGAGCGGGGGTATCCTGCCGTCGTCGTCGGCTCGAGCAACGGCGCAGCGGTCTATCTCGCGGCCATGCTCGGCGTGCCGTGGCTCCCGCAGACCTTTCTCGTCCCCGTTCGGCGGGACGCCCATCCAGACGCGATCCGCGAAGACGTCCAGTGGGGTCGCGAACACGCCGGGCCGTTCCTCGAGACGAACCCGGACGTTTCGCTACACCAGATGCACGATCCGAACCAGGATCGGCTGATGGTCCGTAAGCTTGCGTATTTCCGGACGAAATCGAAGACGCTGGGCGATGCCTACGAGGAGTTCATCGACACCGTCCTCGCCGCCGACGGGACGATCATCTCGCTCGAGTGTGAGTTCGACTGGCCGGCGATCGAACTGGGCGACCGTCACAGCTTTCAGGTCGGCGGCCTCGGCGGACTCGCGCCGGAAGAGTACTACGACGGCAGCGAGACGGTCGCGACCTTCCTCGAGCGACAGGACGCCGACGTCCGCGAGTGGGACACGCCCGAACCCGACGGCCGAACGCCCGAGTCCGAGTGGGGATTCGAGCCCGCACTTCGAGAGGACATAGAGCGGTTCGCCGACGGACGGGGATACGACGTCCGTCGACTCGCGTTCGACGATCCGCGGGATCTGAGCCCGTTTATCGCCGACTGGTACCGACGGCGGTACGCCGATCGGAATCGGCCCGTCGATCGGCTGTTCGTCCAGTCGTTCGCCCTGGTCGAACCCTGGTGGACGATGCGGACCGGATCGGTCCCCTACTGGGCGGCGTTTAACACCGAGTCCGACGCCGACTACCTCGAAGACTACCTCGAGAACACCGATCCGTACGACGAGATTCATGCGACGCTGTTCGGCCACGGCGTCGAATCGGCGGGCCTGGCCTCGATCGACCGGTGGCAAGAGGTCCTCGGCCACGCGCGGGACCGGCACGGATTCGTCGGAGTCGACACCGACGAGTTCCCCTACGACGTCGAGACCCACGTCCGGTACCACCGGGATCTCCCCGACGAGATCGAGGCCCGCCATCCGCATCTACCGCCGCTGTCGATCGACCGCTTCGACGCGGTGACGAACGATATCGCCGACGAGTACGCGATCGAGTGGGAACGGATCGCAGAAACTGAGCTGTGACGGAATCGAGACGCTACTCGGCCGAGACAGTCTGTGCCGTCGTGGATTCGGGTTCGGACTCGTCGGCGCCGTCAGCGTCGTCGTACTCGACGGCCGTGTGTCCCTTGACGAACTCCCGCGTTCGCTCGTTCTGTGGGTTCTCGAAGAACGATCGGGCGTCGTTTCGCTCGACCAGATCGCCGAGATAGAGGAAGACGACGTCGTCGGCGAGACGCTTGGCCTGTTCCATACTGTGGGTCACCATGACGATCGTATACTCCGACTTGAGATCCGCGAGGGTCTCCTCGACCTGTTCGGCCGAGATGGGGTCGAGCGCAGAGGTCACCTCGTCACAGAGCAACACCTCGGGCTCGGCGGCCAGCGACCGGGCGAGACAGAGCCGTTGGATCTGTCCCGTCGAGAGTTCGGCGCCGGGGGCGTCGAGTCGGTCGTTGACCTCCTCCCAGAGGTTGACTTTCCGAAGCTGTGTCTCGACGATGTCGTCGAGTTCGGCCTTCGAGTGGTCGCCGTGGATCTTCGGTCCGTAGGCAACGTTGTTGTAGATCGACACCGGCAGCGGCGTCGGTTTCTGTGGCACGTAGCCGACTCGTCTCCGGATCTCGGGCAGTGGCTCGTCGGTGTCGTACACCGACTCGTCTCCGAGATAGACGTCGCCGGAGATCTCGGCGTTTGGCTGGATCTCGTGGAGGCGGTTCAACGACTTCAACAGCGTCGATTTGCCACAGCCGGATGGGCCGATGATGGCCGTCAGTTTGTTCGCCGCAAAGTCGACGCTGACGCCGTTGAGCGCGGTGACTTCCCTGTTTCCAGTGTACGTTACTTCGAGGTCTTCGGTTCGGAGTGCGATGTCGTGAGTCATTACTGTCACCCTCCTGGTGTAAAGCGGGCGTATCGACCCGCGAGTAGTTTCGATGCGACGATCAGTGCCAATACGGCCACGATGAGCACGAACGAGGCCGCGTACGCGTGGGATCGAACTTCGGCGTTGAACGACGCCGCCTGCTCGAAGATGAGGATCGGCAGCGTCGTCGCCGGCTCGAACGGTCCGCCGGGCATCTGCGTGCTCCGTCCCGCGGTAAAGAGCACCGTTGCGGCGTCGCCGATCCCACGGGCAAAGCCCATGATGATGCCGGCGATGACACCCGGCAGTGCGGCACGGACCGTCACCCGCGCCGTCTCGAACCGCGTCGCGCCGAGCCCATAGGAGGCCTCTTTCACGGCGTCAGGCGCGGAGCGAAGCGCCTCGTCTGCGTACCGGGTCATGATCGGATACTGGAAGATCGCGATGGCGACGACCCCGAAGATCAGGCTCGTCTGGGCGCCGACGGCGATAATGACCGTCAGCACGAACACCCCATAGACGATCGGCGGCGTCCCCCAGAGCACGTTCAGGAACATGTTGATGACGTCCGACGTGCGCTCGCTCGAGTAGTCGCTCTGGAGGAACACGGCCGTCGAGAGCGACATGATCGTCGCGATCACGGTCGCCGGAACGACGATGAAGATGCTCCCGAGCACTGCGTGGAGGAACCCACCGCCGCCGTCTAACATGTACCGCGACCCCGGCGGCGTGATCGCGACCGTCGGATCGGTAAGGAACACGCGGCCGCCGCGATAGAGCGTAACCCCGACGACAAGCAACAACACCGCGATGATGAGCGCGGCGCTTGCGCGAGCCAGCAGGCCGAAGAGCCGCTGTTCGGTGTAACGGTCCATCAGTACTGCCACCTCCGTTGGAGTCGGCGACGAACGAGCATCGCCCCGAAATTAAAGAGCCAGACGATGACGAGCAACAACAGCCCGACGAGGATCAACGCGGACTGGGTGATCGGGATCGACATGAGCTCGCCGAAGTCGTTGACGATCAGCGACGGCAGCGTCTCGCCGGCGTCGAACGGCGACCCGGGAACGGCCGTCTGGCCACCGATGAGCATCGCTGGGACGATCGTCGCACCGAAGACCCGGCCGAAGCCGAGCAGGATCGCCGAGAAGATCCCCGGTCCGGCAGCCCGAAGCAACACGGAGCGAATGGTCTCCCACTTCGTCGCACCGACGCCGAGGGACGCCTCGCGGAGTTCGTCGGGCAGCGCCTCGAGCGACTCGACCGACAGCGAGATCATAAACGGTGTGACGATGATCGCCATCACCAGGCTGACCGTAACGATTCCGAGTCCGATGCTGTGAGTACCAAAGGCGGGTGCGAGATAGTCGCCGACGAACGGGACGACGACGACCAGTCCCACGAGCCCGAAGATGACACTCGGGATCGCCGCCAGCACGTCGATAAACGACGAGACGATGACCTTCATGCGTCCTTCGGCGTACTCGGCGATGTAGATCGCCGCCAGAATCGCGATCGGCGTCCCCATTGCCATCGAGAGGACGGTGACGTAGATCGTGCCGAGGATCGCCGGCAAGAAGCCGAACTCTTCCTGTGCTGGATCCCAGTTCGCCGAGGTCAGCATCTCGAGAAGGGAGTGTTCGGAGACGATGGGGATCGACTGCTGGACGAGCGTCAGCACGATCAGCCCGAACAGCGCGACGGCGAACAGCCCGGCCCCGATCAGCCAGTAGCTGCTCAATCGCTCGATCACCAGCCGCCGTCCGAGACGATCCGGACGGGTCGTCTCCGCGTTCGATCCGTGGTCTGTCGTTGGATCCATCGTTAGCTCGTCACCTCGAGTTGCTCGTGTCGTTTCTCGAGTCGGGCTTGCTCCTCTGTGAGTCGGTCATCGTCGAGCGGAGCGTAGCCGTTCTCGCGGACGTACTGCTGGCCCTCCGTAAGCACCCACGCGGCGAACTCGGCGGCTTCGTCTTCGAACTCCTCCTTTGCCGCGATGAACATCTCGCGGGCCGGCGGCGCTGGATAGATGCCTTCCTCGACGGCGGTGAGGAACTCGTCGCGATCGTCGTAGAAGTCTTCCGCCGGCGACAGCGTCCCGCTCCCGTCGATATCTAACGGAACGGGACGGATGTCCATCTCGAGATCGCCGGTGTTGTAGTCGTAGACGTAGTTGAGGTTGTTCATCGAGAACCCGAGTGCGTCGTTGTTGATCGCCTGTGCGACCTGCTGGTCGCCGTCGAAGTTGCCGTCTGCGAAGTCCTCGAGTTCGTTCTCGGTGTAGAAGTCGTCTTCACCGCCGAGGAAATCGCCCCACTGCTTGTAGGCTGCAGAGGAGTCCGACCGGCCGTAGACGTAGATGGGTTCGTCGACGTCGGCGTCGACGAGTTCTCCCCAGTTCGTGATCTCTCGCGTGAAGACGGCCTCGAACTCCGACCGTGTCAGCCCGTTTTCTCGGATCTCGTCGTAGACCGGATTGTCGACGTTGATCGTTCCGACGACAGTGTCGATGAGCATCGCGACTGCAAACAGACCCTGATCGAGCTCGTCCTCGTCGGGTTCGCGACCCATCATCGCGATATCGACCTGCTCGTTTAGAACGTCCGAGACGCCGACACCGGTTCCACCGCCGGAGACGTCGATCCCGACGCCGGTTTCGGATTCGTACTCGTCGGCCCAGACTTGCATCATCGGCAGCGGGCCGACGCCGCCGGAGATGCGGATATCCGAACCGGAAGACGATCCAGATACGGAAAGACATCCCGCGAGAGCGAGCGTAGACCCGGAGCCGAGAACGCTCAACAGCGACCGCCGTGAGTATCCCCGCTCCATGAGTACCCATCCGTATTCACTAGACCCTTGTATTCCCTCGTCACCCTGCAATTCTTTGCCCCTCAACCGGGAACCAGCAAAACTCTCGACGCCGTGGGTGGCGGTTACACGAAACCCAACTCGTTCGCGACGGCGACGGGAAACACCGGCGACGACGTCACGCTATCGGCTGGACGCCATTTTGGTAGTGACAGTCGGCCCTCGGTCCACAGCGGTTCACACCACGAGCACTCGTGACCGACAGGTTCGATCCGTGCATCGCCCGTATTCGGGCTAACTGACGCGTTTCACCCACGGTGGCAAGGATTGCCTCGAGCGAGGACGGCAGCGACGGCCGGCGAGTCCACTCCTCGTTTCGACGACTACGACGCCCCTCCGGGGATCGTTAGAAGGAATCGTTAGAGGAGATCGAGGACCAAAAACAGCCCCACGAACAGCAACAGAACGAGACCGGCGAGCGGGTATACGACGAGCAATAAGGACAGTACCAGAAGGGAAAGGAGCATCCACTGGAGTCGGCGCAACTGCGTGGCCTGTCGATCGACCGTTCGTTCCAGTTCGGCGACTCTCCGCTCTAAGTCATCGCCGTCGTCGGGAGAGTGACATTCGGACATGTGTCCAAATGTCAATTAAGCAATGTTAACAGTGTCGTTGTCGGACTGACTCGAGAGCTGTCTGTCGTCTCGTCCGCTCGGCACGGCAACCGACAGCTGGGTCGAGGACCGCCCACACTCGAGACGAGACAGTTCAGAGGACCGCTAGTAACACCGCAAGCGAGAGGGCGCTACTGACGAGCAACGCGAACAGGACGACGACCGCGGGCGTCGCGCCGGTGTTGCGGAGGTCACCGAGTCGGATCTCGGTTCCGAGGCCGACGAACGCGAGTACGAACAACCAGTTGTAGGCGTTCTCGATCGAGTCCAGTTGGGCCGACGAGAGCACGCCCGCACTCGCGACGACGGCGAGCGCGAGAAACCCCAGCACGAACTTCGGGAACTCGTCCCAGAGCGTCCGTACGGAGGGGCGACCGCCGCCGCCATCGCGGGCGTAGTAACTCGCGTACGCCAGCACGACGGCACCGATCAAGGCGTTTCGCGCGAGTTTCGTCATCGTCGCCCACTGGCCGGCGACCTCGGAGTGAGCGAAGCCGACGGCGACGACCGGTCCCGTCGAGAACATACTGACACCCGCCCAGGTCCCGAAGACCACCCCCGAGAGGTTCAAGAGGTCGCCGACGATCGGGTAGACGACGATGGTGATCGCGTCGAACAACAGGACCGTCGCTGCGGCGTACGCAATTTGTTCCTCGCGCGCACGGATGGCGCCGGCGACCGCGACGACCGCCGAGACCCCACAGATGCTGGCACCGGCCGCGAGCAGCGATCCCATCCGATCGGCGAGCCCGAAGACGTTGCGTGCGAGGAGTTCGACGACGAGCAGCGTCGTGGCGGTGACGCCGACCACGACGAGCAAGACGACCCCGCCGACCTCGAGGACACTCTCGAGCGAGATCGACGCCCCCATGAGGACGATTCCCGCCCCCAGCCACAGTTTGTGGGTCGCGATGCCGGGCTCGAGTCGGTCGGGGATTCCGACGACGTTCGTAACGAGGAATCCGAGCGCGATCGCGAGCAAGAGGTGGTTGACGCCGACCGACAGCGCAAGCGCTCGCGCGAGTATCGCACCGAGACAGAGAGCGAGAACGCCCGGCAGCAGTCGACGAACGCTCATCTCGCTACCAGGGGATCTGCAGTTCGAGAACACCGACGAGCGCGACGATCGCGACTCCGACGAAGACGCTCTTCCAGTCGCGCTCGAGTGCCGACCAGCGAGCGACTACGGTATCGACGTTCGGGCGCCATCCATCGATCGACATATCCGATCTCCAGAGGCGACTGCAGTTAATAGTTGCCGATCCCGTCAGAGGTAGCGGGAGATATTGCCTCTGTCTACGACAAAAGGGAGGAATATCGCGCGAATAGGACCGTATTGATTCATTCGAAACTCCGTCCGGTGGCGACACATTCAGGGATCGGTCACTTCCGTCCGCGCGACGATGGACGAGTATGACCGACGACGCGGGCCACGAGCCGGCAGAGCACTTAAAACGCGTCCGCGAACGCCTCCAGCGAGCGACCGCAAGCGCGGATCGGTCCGTCCAGACACAACTGAACTCGATTACCGCGGGCGTCTTCGAAGAACAGGAGGGCGACCTGACGCAGTCCGAGCCAGGACCGAAAGTCGACCGCATCGCCGAGGTCGCCGAGAAACTCGACGGACTGGCCGACGAAGCCTCGGGCGAGACCACCGACCACGTCCGTACGGCTCGAGATCACTGCCTCGAGTACGTAGCCGAAAGTGACGACGACGAACGGTCTCGAGACGCAGAGACCGAGTGATACGGATTGCTGTAACGATTTACCGGCGCAACCGCGACCCGGGCTGCGGTTGCGCCGGTAACGACTTACAGTAGTCCGTATGAGAGGCACAACACAGCCCCACAGCAGCCACCGATGCAGTTCCCTTCGATCGCCCGACGACGTTGCAATCGATGTGTAGGGTGTGGCGGGACGGCGGCCGGTTTCGGTAGCTACTGCGGCTCAGCCGCTAGCGATCGACGCTTCCGAGAACGATGTCGAGACTGCCAAGCGACGCGATCAGGTCCGCGACGTACTCGCCTTCGGCCATCTCCGGTAACACCGAGAGGTTGTGGAAGCAGGGGCTGCGGATCTTGAACCGGGCCGGCGAGTTCGAGCCATCGGACCGGATGTAGATGCCGAGTTCCCCCTTCGCGGATTCGACCGCACGGTACGTCTCGGTGTCTGCGTCCGGTTTCAGCGTCCGCGGGACGTTGCTCTGGACCGTGCGTTCGTCCTCGGGCCAGTCGGCGAGCAGATCGAGACACTGTTCGACGATCTTCGCGGACTCCTCGACTTCCTGCATGCGCGCGAGGACCCGTGAGTGATTGTCACAGCCGTCCCGCGTGACGACCTCCCAGTCGAGGTGCTCGTAGTAGCCGTAGGGGTCGTCCCGGCGGAGGTCGTAGTCGATGCCCGATCCACGAGCGACCGGGCCCGTACAGCCGTACTCCTTCGCTACCTCGGGCTCTAAGATCCCCGTGTCGATCGTCCTGGCCTGGAAAATCTCGTTGCCGGTGATCAGATTGTGGTACTCGTCGACCTTTGCGGGGAGTTCGTCGAGGAAATCGCGGGTCTTCTCGATGAACTCCTCGCGGGGTTCGGGCAGGTCCCAGGCGACCCCACCGAGTCGGAAGTAGTAGAACATCATTCGCTGTCCGGTGAGGTCCTCTAAGATGTCCTGGACGACCTCCCGGTCGCGGAAGGCATACTGGAAGATAGCGGTGAAGTCACCGTAAACGTCGAGCGCGAAAGTTCCGAGCGCGAGGAAGTGTCCGAGCATTCGCCCGAGTTCGGTCGACATCGTCCGCAAGATCTGGGCGTACTCGGGGACCTCGATATCGGCGAGGTCCTCGATGGCGCGGGCGACCGCCCACTCGTTGGGGAGATTCGCCGTGTAATCCCACCGGTTCGAGTACGGGATGATCTGGTGGCGATAGGTGCCGTTTTGACACATCTGCTCCTCACAGCGGTGGAGGTAGCCGATGTCCGGATCGACGTCGGCGACCGTCTCACCGTCCAGGACGGTCCTGAGATGAAGCACACCGTGTGTCGCCGGATGGTGTGGGCCGATGTTCAACAGCATCGTATCGGTTTCGGTAACGCTGTGATCGGGCTGAAGTGGATTCGTGTGTTCGCTGTAGCGGACGATCTGTGGTTTCTCCTGGTCGTAATCCAGCGAGAGTGGATGGCCCTGCCAGCTCTCCGGCAACAGGATACGGCGTGGATCGGGGTGACCCTCGTACTCGATCCCGACGAGATCGAACGCCTCCCGTTCGTGCCAGTCGGCGGTCCGGAACACCGGCTCGGCGGTCTGACAGCGGGGATCGCTCTGTGGTAACTGAACGACCAGTGTCACCTCGTGGGTCCGATTGTCGTACTTCGTCAGGTGCAGAATCGACTCGTACCGGTCTTCGTACTCCTGGGGCGTGATACACGAGAGGTGGTCGAACCCGGCCTCGTCGCGGAGTAGTTCCAGGACTTCCTGGACCTCGTCCGGACGGATCACGAATCCGGGCGCGTTCTCGTGGTCGTCTCGCCGAAGCGTGTACTCGGCGAGCAACGACTCGAGTCGTGACTCGTCGACGCCGTCCTCCCGGCGGTGGTCGTACTCGGGATCGATATCGACGGGCTCGGGCTGATGAGTCTCGCTCATTGGATTCCCTCTCGTGCGCCAAACGCCGGCGCGTCTATGGCTGACATACGGCGGACCTGGTGTTGAGGGTTTTTCGGACTCACAGTGACTGTCTGTATCTGGAGAACATTCTGTCACACTGATTCTGATGTCAGGTGGCGATACTCCGTCCACAGCGCAGCGGCGACGGTAAACTCTGCTGCGCTCGCGTAGCCGCGCTTGACGTAGGGCGCACCCGACAACGTATACACTTCGAGGAAATTTCCGTACGACTCGAGGACCCCTTCGACGCGCGTTAGTTCCCGGCGTGCGCGCTCGGTGTAGCCGTACCGATAGAGTCCGATGGCGTACATGAAGCTGTTCCAGGGCCAGACGTGGTAATGATAGTCCCGATGGAGGAGAAAGAAGGGATGAACCGCCGTATGCGAGAACGGTTCGGAGCGCATACAGAGCCCGTTTGGCGTCTCGAGATCCTCGAGTGTCGCGACGATCGACGCCGCGCGGTCGTCGTCGACCACACCCAGATACAGCGGGACGACGTTCGCGTCACAGGCGAGGACCGACGAGCGACCGTCGGGACCGTGGCGAGTACGGTGCTCGTCGAAGTAGCGGCCGTTCCAGAGCCGCGAGTAGAGGGCGTCCCGAATTAGCCCGGCGTCGCCGGTAAACGTCGTCTCGATGTCCCGCGACTCGAGGCGTTCGACGGCAGCCAGCAACATCGCGGTGTTGTACGTCTCGCGGGGCGCGAGCGCGGAGTCCCACCAGGAACTGCCCGCACCGGTGACGAGTCCCGAGTCGGCGACGAACCGCTCGCGATGGCGCGCGGCGAGAGCGACGATCGCGTCGGCGTGTTCGCGGAGGCAACCGCACTCGGCGAGCAAGAGGACGACAGCGGGGAACGTATCGACGCCTTCGGCCGGCGTCGCGGCGTGGTACCGATCGTGAAAGTCCGTATAGAAGACGTCACTTGCGAGGAGTTGCTCGACGATCCAGCCGGCAGTGTCGGCGAGGGCGCCGTCGAACCCGCTGGCGGAGAGTCCACGGGCGGCGAAACAGAGGTCTCGTGGCCAGACGCCTCGAAAGTGGCTGCCCGCTTCGAACCTCCGCTCAGCCCGTGCGTTCAGGATCGTCTCGGCGGCCTGCTCGAGCGAGCCGTAGTGGCGATAGCCGTGGCGACGCTTCGCGACGTAGTGTGCGAGTCGTCGCCACAGCTCCCGCGTGTAGTATCGACCGTTCCGGACGGCCTCGGTGGCCTCCATACTGCTCTCGAAGACGCGAGGCCGGAAGTGCCGTCTGGCTGCACGAGACGGCGGACCGCGAGCGGCCCGCGTGACTCGAGTGTCCTGTGCCCCCTCTCGGCGACGGCGTCGCCGGTCGACGTACAACCGAACCCCTTTGACCACCGGGGCAATACGTCGGAGTATGACAAAGCGGTACGTCTCGCTCCCCGACGAGGCGGAGACGGGAATGCGTGAGTTCATCGACGAGGTCGACCGGCGGCTCTCGAGTGACGAGGACACCTGTTCCGTCGTCGAAGACGTCCTGATCGACCTCTCGGGCGATCGCGAGGCCTACGAACGCTGGCAAAACGGTGAGTCGCTCTCTGCGGCCGAACGCGTCCGTCTGCAAAGCTACGACCCCTGCAACACGACCTTAGAGAGCGAGTACTACGCCGAAAAGGACGAGGAGAAGTTCCGCCGATCGAAACACCTGCAGTGGCTGTGGCGCCAGTTCGATAGCCTGCCGATCGCGGACAACGTCGAGTTCGCCCTCCGATTCAGACGAATGCTCGCCGACCACCTTTTCGAGGAGTGTGGCGACAACTGCCGCTTTTTCAAGGGCATCACCTTCACCTACGGACACAACATCACGATCGGTGACAACACAGTCGTCCACGACGACGTCCACTTAGACGATCGCGGGAAACTCACTATCGGCGATCGCGTCTCGGTCTCAGACGGCGTCCATATCTACAGCCACGACCACGACGTCGTCGACCAGACCGAAGTCCGCAACTACCACACGATCGTCGAAGACGACGTTCGTCTCACCTACGACTCGATGGTTCGTGCGGGCTGTAAGGTCGGCGAGAACGCCATCGTCGGTGCACGCGGAATCGTCCAGCACGATATCCCCGCCCACCACATCGCCATCGGAATGCCGGCCAAAAGCGTCAAGATCAAACCCGGCTGGGAGGACGTCGCCACACCGATCGAAGACGCCGGCGTCAACCGCCAGGAGGAGCGCCACATCGAGTACGACCTCCCCGAGGATCTCGAGGTCTTCGACGAGTTCCAGCGCGAGTTCTGACCGGTCCGTAACTCTGGAATTCTCCTCGAGGCGACTCTCTGCAATTGCTGATACAGGGAATATCCAAGTGCCTTGAGAACCAATATCACAGCGATGGAGCTCTGGGGCTGGCTCATCGGATACGTGGTGTTGTTCGCCCTCCTCCACCTCGTGCTGTACTACGTCTACGTCCGTGGTGACGACAGTGAGAGCGCCGGCTCGCCGTCGTTTGCCGATCCAAATCGCGCGAGTTCGCGGACAGCACCCGGTCCGGAGCGCTATCCGCGTGCGCCCGACGACGTCGACGATCCCGAAGCCCTCGAAGAGGATCACGACGTCGAGTTCGACGACGAGACGATCCGCTGTCCACACTGTGGGGTGCGAAACGAGGCCGATCAGACCTTCACGTACTGCTGGAACTGTATTTCGACGCTCCGGCAGTGATACAGACTGCTGAAACGCTGTCCCGCCAATCGCCGACCGTTCTCTAGTTGCTACTGATACTGTCGGACAGCAGTCAGTGATACGGATTGCTGTAACGGTTTCCCGGCGTAACCGCCGCCCGGGTCGCGGTTACGCCGGCAGTGACGTACAGTAAACCGTATGAGACGTCGGGACGGCCGCAGTCGCGCGACCGATCGTCGAATCGTGCTGTCCAACAGTATGAACCGATGTACACACCGATCGCAACGCCGTCCGGCGATCGGTGTCCCTGCGTCGCTTCTCGGATACCGGTCGGGAGCGACGGAAAAACCGTCGTGTAATGAACGGTTACGCTTTTAAGCTCGAGGTCCGGACTCGAGAGCCGACGGCCAGTCATGAACGGAGAGCATCCCCCAGCACCCGCTTCTCACGCCCGCCCTCCATCGGTGTACCGTGTGTTCCACGATCCGGACGGGCCGGCACGGCTCAGCACGACCGCCGCCCACGCCCTCGCCGACTGTCTCGGAATCGACGTCTCCGACGGTCGAGTCTTGCTGTACGACGCCGTCGACCCCGATGCGCTCGATAGGCTCTTTCGGCCGCGACACGACGGCCGAGCTCGACACGGTAGCTCGCTTTCGTTTACCGTTCGGGACCACTACGTGACGATCACGAGCGACGGCGAGATCGTGATCGAACCGCCTGTCCACCGGTAGCCGTTTTCTCCCTTCGAGTTCAGTCGATACTCGGTTGTCACTCGACCAGCGCGTCAGCAAGCGTCTCGAGATGGTCGACGCCGACGACGGCCACGACGTCGCCGTCGCTCGAGCGTAGCTCTTCCAAGCGATCGATCATACAGCGTTCGCGCGTCTCGTCGCGGTACGTAAGTGCGCTCTCGTCAGTCTGGACGCTGCCGAGCAACGCCTGGATGCTGGCAACGTGTGAGCGCTCGTGGGCGGCCTGGCGCTCCGGCGGATCGTCGTGGTCACAGTCGTACTCGATCGGATCGTCACAGGCGACGGTCATCGACGTCGCGTGAGTCAGCGTCGCGGCGACACGACAGGTCAGTGCCTCCCGCGTCGCGCCGCTGAGCCCGGAGAGGACGCGACGGGCCGTCGCGGGCGAGACGCGGTCCGCGATCAGTCGTGTCACGAGTCGTCGGACGAACGACCAGTTCGGGGCGTCGATGCCGACGACGGTCGCGTCGGCTGCGGCACGGATCGCCGCGCTCATCTCGCCGCCGAACCGCGGCGGGGCCTCCGTAGAGCCATCACGAGCGTAAGCACGGTACAGCGGGAGGGCTGCACTCGGCAACTCGAGGGCGACCGTTTCGGGGTCGACCGACTCGAGAACGCGTTCGACGCGGGCGATACTCGCGGGGTGGTCGTGGACGACGCCGAGGAGGGTAACATCGCCCGACGGCCCGGTCACCCGACGGCAGAACTGGGTGGTAATTCGGGGGTCGTCGAACGACGCGGCAAAGGGCGGGGACTCGTCCATTGATCGACTGGTAATACGTGACTACCGCTATAACCCTTCCGTTGTTCGCGGCCTCGAGTCGGTCGTCGAAACGGACGTCCGCCGTAACCAGTGCCTACTCGGCACGACCGTCGTTCTCGGGGCGTAACGATCACCTGACCGGCGGAAACTATTTTCCCGCTTTATCTCCCGATCGACCGTCGACCAGATCGTCCATTCGGCGATCACAGCAGCGCTTCGAACGGCGCGAGCCGATATCGATCGATCGAACGGACTCGTACGGATCAATGACCAAGCAGCGGCTCACCAAAGACGACGAGGGGAAACGGGTTCTGAATACCGATGGAACCGAAATCGGTCGACTCGTCGACGTCCAAGACGGCCGCGGCTACGTCGAACCCGATCCGAGTCTGACGGCGACGATCAAGGCGAAACTCGGCTGGGGAACGCGAAGCGACGACGCCCATCCGTTAGACGAGGGCAGTATCGAGAAGATCACGGACGACGCGGTTTATCTCCGCGGGACGCTCTAGTCGAATCCGACACGTGTCGACATCGTCGCGTTCGAAGACCAGCAGTCGGAGGTCGATACCGAAACGAGAACCAGCAAGTCGATAGGAGAAGCGTTAGACGCCGGTGCTGTACCGCAAGAGTCCGGCGAAACCGCCGAAAGCGTTGTAGAGCTGTTCGCCCTTCTCGAAGTCCGTCGAGATGAACTTGGTCTCGGTGCCGCGCTGTTCGGCGATCTCGATCAGGTGATCGATCGCATCCTCACGGTCCTCTTCGCTTGCTTCGACCTCGGCGCCACAGTCGGTACAGGTGTGATCGGGCGTCGATTTACGCCGATCGATCACCTCGCGGTCGGTGTTGCCACACTCCGAACAGTCGAAGGTGATGACGTCCTTTCGGAGGTCCTCGCTGATGAGCAGCCGGTCGACGGCGCCCATCATCAGGTTCTGACGGGTCTGCTCGAAGCCGTAGGTCGCGAGCTCGCCCGCGTTGAGTTCCTCGAAGAACTCCTCCATCACCTTCTTGTCTTTCATCACCTCGGCGTCGGCCAGCGCGTCTTCGGCGTTGTCGACTAAGTCCTTCAGGCCGGACTCGTCGGTGTAGGCGACGTCGAACTTGCCGATGACCTCGTCCTGGAGCTCGTGGTGGAGGTAGTCGCCGTCCAGGAACTCGTCTTTCGTCGGCGATGGACCGCCGACGAGAATCCCGTCGATCTCGTGGCGCTTGGGGACGAACAGGTCGTTGGCCATCCCTGCAACCTCCTGGTAGAAGTTGTCGATGGCCTCGAGACGCAGGCGGGCGAATCGCTGTGCGGACTGGCCTCCTTTCCGTTGTTTGCCGGGGACGAGCGAAGAGGCAGATTTGACGGCCTCGATGCGTTTGCCTTTCAGCCAGCCGACGTTTGCCTCGCGTCGGTCGAGGACGATCAGGCCGTACAGACCCTTGTCCGCCATCATCTCCTCGAGTGGCTCGGTCAGAAACGCCGAGTCACAGTGGTAGCGAAACGACTGGACGGGCTGGGGCGGGTTTTCTAGGACCTTCGTGACCATCTCGGTACGGCCGCCGCCGGAGTCGACCGCGCCCGAAAACAGGACCATCCCGTTTTCGGGTGGCTCTTTGTAGTACTTGAGCCGGTCTTTGATGCTCGTCAATGCGTCCTGGACGTTCGTTCGGGTCTGTTTGGACTTGATGTTAGCCGCTTCGCTGTGTTCCTGTGTGACGTGTTGAACGACGTCACTGATCTGGCGGTCCTCCGGCACGTAGATCGTTACGAGCTGTGTCCCGGAGCCTTCGTACTCCTTGAGATCCTCGAGAACCTTCCGGAACTCGTATTTCTTCCGGTCGGAATGCTCCTGCTCGCCCTCCTGGCTCATTGGCCGTACAAAACGGTTCTGTGGGTAAGTATTCTTTGAGACGACAGCGCTCGACGGATCGGTATGCCGAGACTACTCCGCACACGGTAAGCGCGGGGCGAAAGACACCGACCGAACCCCTCACAGCTGGCAATTGAGGTGACGTTTAAGGTGTTGCCGTTCTTCTGTCCGATCAGTACTCCAGTATGTCTCACGAGACGGTCTATGCTATCGCGAGCGGGAAAGGCGGCGTCGGGAAGACGACGACGACGGTCAATCTCGGGACGGCACTGGCTCAGGCCGGCGAACGCGTCGCGGTCGTCGACGCCGATCTCGGAATGGCGAATCTCGCTGGATTCGTCAGCCTCTCACCCGACTCGACGACGCTACACGACGTCCTCGCCGGTGACGAATCGATCGACGATGCAACCTACCAGATAGCGGATAATATCGTCGCAGTTCCGAGCGGGACGAGCCTCGACGAGTACGCCGACACCGCTCCGGAACGCCTCCGGGAGGTCGTCTCGGAGCTCCGGGCGGAGTTCGACTACGTCTTTCTCGACGTCGGCGCGGGCGTCAGCCACGAGACCGTCCTCCCGCTTGGACTGGCCGACGCCGTCGTCCTCGTCTCGACGCCAGAACCCGCGGCCGTCCACGACTCGAAGAAAACCCTCGAGTTGACCGAACGTGCCGGCGGCGAGGTCGCCGGCCTCCTCCTTACGCGGACCCGACCCGACAGCGACGTCTCCTACGAGGAGATCGCGTCCCGCCTCGAGACGCCGCTGTTGGGGACGATTCCGGACGATCCTGCCGCCCGCGAGAGTGTCTATGCCGGAACGCCGTTGGTCGTCTACGAACCCGACGGTCCGGCGGCCGTCGCGTATCGGCAACTCGCCGCCGACCTCGCCGGTATCGAGATCGCTGAGACGACGAGCGAGGACACCGGCGCCGAGTCGTCCGATCGAACCGCTCCCGTCGCTGGTACCGACAGTGACACGAACGCGACTGAAACCGACAGCGATACCGACGGCGCCGACGGAGAGGCCGCACACGACGACGTCTCGAGTGCGATCACGGAAGCCGAGTCCGATTCCTGATCGGTACCGCGACCGCGATCGCTACTACGGTCCGCTCGACATCGGTAAGCACCACCTACTTCCGGTTGCAGGCACTTTACAGCCGGTTTTGGATAAGAAGGAAGTAGTTATAGAATATAGCTACTCTCTCTAAAACACGACGTTCAGGAATCGCGTACCATTTCGGTATCGCCATCGAGGGGCGCTAACAGCGGTGAAATAGTGATGGGAAAAGAAAATCAGTCTCAACGTGACGTTCTCGAGTACTCGACAGTAACGAACTGATTACTAATCACCTATCGTATCAACGACCCGCCCATGGAGCGACGAAAGATCCTCCTGGGAAGTAGCGCCGCACTCACAACCGCACTGGCCGGCTGTTTCGGCAGTGACTCCGACGACGAAAACGGGGACGACGGCAGCGAGCCGGCCACTGAAGGTGGCTCCGGTGACGATTCCGAAGATAACGGCGACGAAGACGACGGTGACGTCGACGACGTTCCCGGACTGGACAGCGACGAACTCGAGTTCGATACCGACGCGGTGACGATCGAGCAGGTCGACCACGACGGCGACACCGTGTCCATCGTCGCCGCAACCGACGTCACCGACCACGAAGAGCTGTACGAGGAACTCGAGTCCCTCGCCGACGACTTCGACGCGGTAGTCGCCGACCTCGACAGGCTCAAAGACGAGATCAGTGCCATCGAGTTAACGGTCGACCACGACGAGATGAAAGTCGCCTCGTTTACCATCGAGGTCACGTGGATCGCCGACTACCACGATGAGAAGATAACCAAAGACGAGTTCAGGGACAAAGTCAAGTCGACAGCCGAGTGACGCCGACCGTATCCGTACGAACGTCGACCATCGATCGTCGATCGTCGATCGTCGATCGAAGAACCGTCTTTTTCGCGCGCCGAGTCGAGGACAGTGTTGGCCCCGGAGTTACATCGACCGCGGTGCTTCGACGCCGAGGATCGACAACGCGTTGGCGATCGTGTGTTTCGACGCCGCGACGAGTGCCAGTCGTGTCTCACGAACCGCAGGATCGACGTCGTCGGCCAGCACCGGACACTCCCGATAGAAGGCGTTGAATCGGTCGGCGAACTCCCGCGTGTAGGTCGCGACGCGATGAGGCTCTAGATCGTCGGCTGCCTCATCGACGACGGCTGGGAACCGACCGATCGTCTCGAGTAAGTCCCGCTCGGCGTCGGTCGCGAGGACGTCGGCCTCGAGATCCGCCAGCGCCACGTCCTGTGTCGCAAGCGGCGTCGTCGGATCGAGGTCGGCCTCCTCTAAGATCCCACAGCATCGGGCATGGACGTACTGGACGTACGGCGCAGACTGGGCCTCGAAGTCGAGGGCGCGATCCCACTCGAAGGTAATCGCCTTCGTCGGCTGTTTCGAGACGATGTCGTAGCGAACTGCGCCGATCCCGACCTGGTGGGCGATGCGTTCGATGTCGTCGTCGTCTAACTCGTCGTCGCGGATGCGGTCGTCGAGACGGTCCTCGACTTCCTGGCGGGCGCGGTCGATCGCCTCGTCTAACAGATCGTCGAGGTCGACGCCAGTGCCACGGCGGGTCGACATTTTCCCTTCCGGGAGATTGACGTACGAATAGAGGACCTGCTGGAGCCCATCGGTGTCGTTGCCGAGCAACTCGAGGCTCGTCCGGAGCTGTTTGGCCTGCAGCTTGTGGTCCTCGCCGAGGACGGTCACCGCACGGTCGTACTCCTCGAACTTCCACTCGTGGTGGGCGAGGTCGCGGGTCGCATAGAGGGAGGTGCCATCCGAGCGCAGGAAGACGAGGTTCTTGTCGATGCCGTGGTCGTCGAGTTCGAGCTGCCAGGCGTCGTCCTCGTAGACGGCCTCGTCGAGTTCTTTCAACCGCGAGACGAGGTCGTCGGTGTCGCCGTTGCGCATGAAACGGGTTTCTTTGACGAACTCGTCGAACTCTGCGGGGAGACGGCCGAGACAGGCTTTCATACCCGAGAGCACCTGATCGACGACCTCGCTGACGCGTTCGTAGGCCTCGTCGTCGCCGGCCTCGAGGCCCTGCATGATCGACTCGATCTCGGCCTCGGCTTCGGCGACGTCCGCCTCGCTTGCGTTCTCGAGGTAGGCGTTCCCTTTCCGGTAGTAGCGTACGAGATCGTACTCGATGCGGTCACGCTCGGGCTCGCTTTCGAGGTCGTCTTCGTCGAACGTCTCGTAGGCCCACGTGAAGACGGCCATCTGGCGCCCGGCGTCGTTGACGTAGTAGTGGCGATCCACGTCGTAGCCGGCGAAATCGAGGACGTTTGCGACGGCGTCGCCGATGATCGGGTTTCGCGCGCGACCGACGTGGACCGGCCCAGTCGGGTTCGCGCTAGTGTGTTCGACGACGACCGACGTCTCCCGGTCCTCGAGGTGGCCGTAGTCGTCGGCCGTGGCGGCCTCGAGGGTTTCCTCGAAGTAGGCCTCGCTGGGCAGGAAGTTGAGGTAGGGTCCCTGCGTTCGGACCTCGGAGACGTATGTCAGGTCGTCGGCGTCGAGTGCATCCGCGAGCTGGCCGGCGACCTGCGGCGGCGGTGCGCCGGCCTCGCTGGCCAGTCGGAACGCCACGCTCGAGGCGAGGACGCTGTCGACGTCTTCCGGCGGTTCTTCGAGCCCGAGATCGTCGGTCGGGAAGTCGAGTTCCGAGAGCGCCCCCTCGAGGGCGTCCTCGACCTCCGCGCGTAGGGAGAGGAACATACCCGCCCGTATTCAGGGCGCAAGTAAAGGAATGTCGGGTTTCGCCCGCGTGACTGATGGCCGCAGCGACTCCCGGATTCGCGCGAGTCGAGCCCCGGGGGGAGCATTCAGTCGAAGTAGACGGCGGCCTCGCGGAACCGGCGCTCGTGAATCGGACGAAACGCCTCACTCGAGTCGTCGAACTCCGCCGGCGACCAGAACCGGGCCGCGGTCGCGTCGCTGCCGGCGATCGGTTCGCCGGTCGCGTCGGCCCGTCTCGCGACGTAGTGGACCGTTACGACGTGTTTGTCCTTCTGTGGCGGCATCGTAGTCGCATCGAGAATCTCGAGCGCGTCGGGATCGAGAGCCACGCCGGTTTCCTCCTCGAGTTCGCGGACGGCGGCGACGGCCGGCTCCTCGCCGACCTCCATGTGGCCGCCGGGGAGCGTCCACTCGCCGATCCCCGGCGGTACGCCACGTTCGACACAGAGTACCGCCGGATCGGGGCGGGAGCGATCGACGACCGCGACGCTCGCACAGGGGACCGGATTGTGCCAGATTACGTCCTCACAGCTCGGACAGTGCTCTCGCTCGCGACCATCGGCCGTAATCGACTCGAGGGGGTCTCCACAGTGCGGGCAGAACTCGGCTGGACGGCTGACCATCTATTCCGTCATCGGAACTGGGTGTTCATAGGGTTTTCAGTCCGCTGCCGGTGAGCGGAACGACGACGTCGTCGTCCGCGGAGAGGACGCCGTGTTCGCGGTACGCCTCGAGGGCTGCGGGCGCGACCGCACTGGTTGGCTCGACGTAGAAGCCACCGCGGTGGAGGCGATCGAGTGCGCTCTCGATCGGGTCCGCACCGAGCGCGATGACGTCCCCGTCGGTCGCCTCGATCGCCGTAAGAATCTCGTCGCCCCGTGCCGGCTCGATAATCCGAATTCCATCGGCGATGTCAGCGCCGACCGTCTCGCCGTCGTTCGTGCCGACCGCCTCGCCGTCGACCGCACCGACGATCGGCGTATAACCCGTCGCCTGTGCACCCAACAGCCGGGGCGTTCCGTCGACGATACCGGCCTCGTTGAGCCGAGCGAAGCCTCGATAGGCACCGAGAAACAGCGTTCCGTGCCCGATCGGGAGAACGACGGCATCCGGTACTTCCCATCCTCGCTGGGCCGCAATCTCGAACGCGAACGTCATCGTCCCGGCGTAGAAGGCCGGGTTCCAGGCGTGGCTGGCGTACCAGCCCTCGCCGGTCTGATAGGGAGTCGCTCTGGCCGTGCCTTCTGTGGCGTCTCCTCGATCGCCCTCGACGGCGTCGATACAGGCCTCGGTTACGTCCTCTCGGCTCCCCTCGATCCGAACGGGCCGGGCACCGGCTCGCTGGATCGCCATCAGCTTCGACTGTTTGACGTCCGTCGGGACGTAGATCTCGGCCTCGAGGCCCGCCCGGGCCGCGTAGGTTGCGATCGCGGCGCCGGCGTTGCCCGAGGAGTCTTCGACGACCGTCTCGGCGCCGACCTCGACCGCTCGAGAGAGGGTCGTCGTCGCACCACGGTCCTTGAACGACCCCGTCGGGAGCACGTACTCGAGTTTGAACCGGGCGTTCCACTCGGGGGCGTCGACCAGCGGCGTAAACCCTTCGTGAAACGTCACGTGTCGCTCGATCGGGAGGAACTCGAAGAAGGTCCAGAGTCCGTCACTGGTGTCGAGCCGGTGAAGCGGCAGCGGATCGCCCTGCGGGAGCGGTCGGTCCGCGAACTCGAGGGGACTGCCACAGCCACAGCGCCACGGTTCGGACGGGCTGGCCTCGTAGACGATCTCACAGTCCGGACAGACGAGGTCCGACGGCATCTCAGTAGTCGTCGATATCGGTGGCGACCGAGCAGACGTACTCTCCGGTCGCGACCTGTGGCAGCCGACGGGTGCGCCAGAGGATCCCCGTGCTGTCGGCGGTCACCTCGGCTTTGGGCTCGCCAAATGGGGTCGTCAGTTCGAACAGCGTCTCGCCGGCGCGGACGCGCTCGCCAAGATCCTTCTGGAACGAGATCAACCCGCCACCGGGAGCGCCGTACTGCTCGAACCCGCGGGCTCGCGTCTGTGACTCGGGGATGACGTCGCCGTCGAGGAAGCCGTAGTAGGTCAGGACGTTGAAGACGCCTTCGACGCCTTTCCGAATGCTCGTCTCGTCCCAGCCGACGGTGCCGCCGAGTTCGGGGTCGACCGTCGGGATCCCTTCGTCCGGTGCTGCCCGTGCGAGCTGTCCGTCGGGACCTTTCTGATCGAGGATGTACCCACAGCCAAAGACCTTCGCCAGCTCGAGACAGTCGTCGTGGAGTCGGTGGCGTTTCCCACAACGGACGCGGACCTCGTCGATCATTCGGCTGGTCGAACCCTGATGGAGATCGAGAATCAGGTCCGCCCGGGTCGCGGCTTCGAACGTCGCGGCCGCGATTCGCTCGCTCGAGGTCCCGTTCTCGTTGCCGGGGTAGGCCCGGTTCATTTTCGTGTCGTCGATCGGATTGCGATGCTCTGCGACCTGGAACGCGTGGTAGTTGACGATCCCGACGATCAGGATCGTCCCGGCGATCTCCGCAGGATCGAGTTGGGGGACGACGCGCTGGATGACGCCGACGCCGTTGAGTTCGTCGCCATCGCTCGCCGCCTGCATGTAGAGAGTCTTCCCCGACCGCTGGCCGTTGATCACGGCGACCGGCAGTCCGAACGGGCTTCCGTCTCGAGTCTCACCGACCTCGAGACGACCCGTATCGATCTCGCCGGGGGCCGCGCTCGCCGTTCCGAGCGTCGTCGTCATGTCACAGACGACGGAACCGTTCGCCTTTATTGGTTCGGTGTTCACCAGCGGGCGGGCAGTTTGCGTGTCGGTACTCGACCCGGACGCAGGTCGGCGAGCCGACCGACGACCTCAGAACAATAGTTCGTAATAGTACGGACTCACGAACCCTTCGATAACCGCTGCGACAGCGAGCAGGATACCGATTCCGACCAACACCCAGAACGCGCGCTCGAGCGTGTCAGCGAGCTCCGTCCGGCTCGTCTGCCCGCGATAGGCCAGCCAGCCGGCGATGCCGAGTCGGATCCCGAGCGCCGAGGCGACGAAGATCGCGGGGACCTCGAAGACACCGTGGGGGACGACGAACGCGAGCAGCTCCGTCGGATCGACCTCAGTCCGGCCGTAGATACCCATGACGAACCCGTTGAATACGAGCGAGACGATCGCTGGGAGCACCAAGATCAGTCCGGAAAGCGCTGTCGTCAGCGCGACCATCCAGTTGTTGCCAAAGAACTCGAGCGTCGCCGCGGCCGGGTTGTGGCCCTCGAGACGGGCCGCGATCGACGTCTCGACGCCGAGATCGACGAGCGGTTCGGCGGCCTCCCAGCCGACCCAGAAGCTACCGATAGCCAGGACGACGACGAGCGTGTGGGTGCCTGGCGTCTCGCGGACGAACGCGACCAGTTCGTTCCAGCCGCGACCGATTCCATCGCGGAACTGCCTCGAGAGCGTCCGCTCGGGTGTCGCTGGCGGTCGGAGCCGCTCCCGATACGCGTTGTAAAGTGCCGTCTTCAGGAGATCCAGTGCCGGGAAGACGAGCAACACAGTAAGCAGGGAGACGACGGCGGTAGCGTTGACGAGCGCGAGGGCACTCGAGACGATCGCGAGTGTGACGACCGTCGCGAGGACGACGGCGTAGTAAAAGCCCGCACGAAGCGGCTGTGAACGGACGAATCCGACGGTGTTCGACACCGCATCGACCGCGGTCGTGTCGTCGACGACGACCGCGACCGGTGCGAACGCAAACAGCGCACGGACTGCCGCGAGCGCGAGGCCAGTGACGAATATCGCGATGACGACGACGACGATGGCGGCCCCAGCCGAGCCGGTCGCAGCTGCGACGAGCACAGCGACGATCGACGTTCCGATACCGACCGTCAGCAGGACCGCGATCCAGGCCAGCAACTCGAGGAGGTAGAGCCCGAGGAAGCGAAGCCAGTACCGTCTCGAGCCGGCGAAACCGGCCGTCAGTCCGCGATTACTCCGGAGACGAGCTGAACAGGCCGTGAGCTGGCCAGCGGAGACGGCCGCGTACAGCCCGACGCCGACGACGATCGCGCCACCGACGGCGACGAGCACGAGCAGCGCGATCGTCGGCGAAAACAACGGTTCGAAGGCTGTACCGACGCTCTCGGCCCACGCCTCGAACGCGTCCGGATCCGCCTCCGGATCGGGCGGCTCGGTCTCGAGTTCCTGAAACTGCGTGATGGCCGCCTCGAGTCGCCCGGTCACCTCGAGATAAGCGACACCGACTGCGATCGCGAGAAACGGGACGACGCGAGCGATCGCGGGGACGGCGGCCCCGAGGACGTACCAGGGAAGGAGATCCGTCGGTCGGCGACGGAACGCGGAAGCGGCTGCACCGACGACGTCTGAGAGGGACATACCGGACGTTCGGTCGTGTATCAGTTAAATTACCCTCTCTCGATCGACGACTGGTGCGGTCACGGAGGCCTGATATTCTCATACGGACTGCTGTACCTATAGTAGCCACTGCAAGTCATTGCACACCTGATCGCCAGACGGATCGGCGATCAGTGTGTAAACCGTTGCAGTTGTTACTATATTTACCGCCGATCGCCAGAACGGGGCGGCGACCGACGGCTCACTGACTGCTGTCCGACAGTATAAACAGTAGCTGCTGAAGTCGTGGGCGTCCGCTGTCTAGCTATCAGTTGAACGTCCGGTCGTCGAACGCGTCACTCGAGTCCTCGTCGGCCCCGGTGTTCGACAGCCGCGGCGTGAATCCGCCGGTGAGGATGACGGCGACGACGACCAACGCCGCCGAGAGGACGACGAAATCAGCGCTTGGCTCGTAGCCTGCGAGACCGGCGCCGGTCGAGACGACGAAGATCGCGAGGGCGAAGACGATCGTCGCGAGGAGGCCGATGACGAGGATTCCGATGACGCTGGCGAGGAGTCCCCGCAGGACGGAGCGAATCGGTGGCATCGTTGCACTCGGGTTCGCAGCGGGAGACCGTAGGCATTGTGACATCGGTCTTCCGGTCGGCCCGGTCGCTGATACGCGCGTCCGAGTGCTGGCAGACTACCGACCAGTCTCCCGTCGCGTCGAAACTCGGTACGGCCGTCCGTCTCAGTCGTCTCCGCGGGCGTCGACGACTAACACCGGCAGTTGCGTGGTTCTAAGCGTTCGCTCGGCGACGCTGCCGAGAATGGCTCGACGGACGCCACTCCGTCCGGCCGACCCCATCACGACGAGGTCGATTCCGTTGGCCGTCGCGTATGAATCGATCACCCGATGTGGCTGGCCAGCTTCGACCGACTCGATTACCTCGAGGTCGTCGGCCTGTTCGGTGACGCTACTGGTCGCCGCCGTGGCGCGCGCTTTCAGCTCGGTCATCTCACCGAACTGACCCCCTTTGATGCGCTGGACCTGTTCGGTGCCGAGGCTGATATCGATCGCGTCGATGTCGACGACGTACAGCGCGTGCAGCGTCGCATCGTACCGTCGTGCGAGGTCGATCGCGTGATCGATGGCGTTTTCGGCGACGTCGCTTCCGTCGGTCGGAATGAGTATGTTGTCGTACATCGTTAGTCGTCTGCGGGAGTGCCACCGTCAGTGGCGACGTCTTCTGCGGAGTCCATCTTCGACATCGGCTTTGGACTGTGACACTGTCGGACGAGGCGTTTGACGTCTTCCGGCGGATCCTCGGTGAACATCGAGACGACGATGATCGTGAGCATGACAGCCGGGACGCCGACGAGCGACGAGGACGTCGCGGGGACGATCGTCGCGAACGTCGGGAAGATCGCGTCGCCGGACAGCGCGCCGATGTACTGCGGGAGGATCTCGTTTAAGATCGATCCGAAGCCGAAGAACAGCCCGACGAGCATGCCGGCGATCGCGCCCTCTCGAGTGGCGTCTTCCCACCAGAGTCCCAGGAAGAACACCGGGAACAACACGGTGCCGGCGAGTGCGAAGGACATGCCGACGACTTCGGCGATGAGTGCTGGCGGGCTAAGCGCCAGGTACGTAACGATCGCACCGAGCACGAGGATCGTCGAACGACCGACGATCATCTGCTCGCGAGCGCTTGCGTCTTGCTTGTAGAGATTGGTGTAGATGTCGTGTGCAGCCGCCGAGGACGCGGAGATGAACAGTCCGGCGGTCGTCGCCAGTCCGGCCGCGATCGCACCGGCGGCGACGAGGCCGACGAGCCACTCCGGAAGTTCGGCGAGGTACGTGGTGAGGACGACGAGCGTGTCGGCTTGCTGGCCGGTCATCTCGGTGTAATCGCCACCGCTCTGTTCGTATAGCAGGGTGCCGAACGCGGCGTAGACAGTCGTTCCGAGGAACAGCAGCAGGGTAAAGAACAGCCCCCAGACGGTCGCCCAGCGAGCGTTGCGCTCGTTGTCAGCGGTGTAGAACCGCACGAGGACGTGGGGTAGTCCACAGGTCCCGGCGATCAGACTGACACAGAGGGCGATCCAGTGGTAGTAGCTTGCGTCCGTGAACGGCTCGGTGAACTGACGGTCGATCTCCGTCGCGATTTCGGTCGACTGTGTACCGTACTCGATAAACGGTAGGACCGTCGACCAACCCTGGACCCAGCCGGTCGCGTACAGCCCGAGCAGGAACGCGGAGATAAGGATGACGTACTGCAGCGCCATGTTCTTGGTCGCGCCCAGCATCCCCGAGAGGGCGACGTACCCGATCGTGATCGCCATCAGGAGGACGACGCCGACTTCGTAGGAGACGCCGAAGATGTACTGGGCCATCAGGCCGAGGCCGTTCCCCTGGGCGATGATGTAGACGAACGCGATCAGAAGCGTCGTCGTTGCAGCGATTGCCCGGCCGAGATCGGAGTAGTACCGGTCACCGACGAAGTCGGGTGCGGTGTACTTCCCGAATCGGCGGAACTGGGCGGCGAGGAAGATCAAGAGGATGAAATATCCTGTCGTCCAGCCGACGACGTACGCCAGCCCGAAGTATCCCAGGAACGCGATCGTCGACGCCACGCCCAGGTAGGCAGCGACGCTCATCCAGTTGGCCGCAATCGCCATCCCGTTCTCGATCGATCCGATCGAGCGGCCGGCCACCCACATGTCGTCGACCGCCGCAACACGGAAGAAGTAGCCGACTCCCAAGAAGATCACCAGCATCGCGGCGAGTGTCAATGCAGGCAGGAGTTTGAAGTCTCCCTCTAAGAAGTCGGTTGCGACTCCCTCAAGAAGGATCGGTTCGATCATGGCTTTTCACCACCGTCGGCGGCGACGGCCTTACCGGCTTCCGCTTCGGCTTCGGCCTCGGCTTCGGTCTCGTGGCTGACGCCGTACTCCGCGTCCAGCCGGTCGCGCTGCCACGCGTAGGCCGCACACAGCACGAGCACGCTGACCGGCGAACCGATCGCGGTGAGGAAGTAGTGGAGCTGGAAGCCGAGCACGTGAGTGCCCGTCATGAAGTCCGTCGCGAGCAGCGTCGCGGTCACCGGACCGAACGTGAACACCACCCAAACGGCAAACAGCCCCCAGATCAGCTTCAGATGATCCCGCATAAACGGTGTCGCGGGTCTGAACATGTGGATTTTCTCGTCGAGATAGTCGACGGTCTCGTGACCACCGTCGGTCTCGAGTTGGCGTTGCTGTCCGTCGGTAGTAGACTCGTCGTCAGTCATCGGCTAGAAACTCACCCGAAATCCACCGTTCCGTATCAGCTAGCCTCGAACTGACCGGCCCACCCCCAGACGATAATAATCGTATCTGATATTCTATATTTTGCGGTGTGTTGCCACGAATGCCACTCATGCACGCCAGTATAATTTATTATGATAGTTAAGGGTGCACAAACTCACAATACTTGCCCAAAACCGCAAGGAGGGACAAGGGTAACGGTACCTATCCACACAGTATTATACGCTACTATTACCTTGATAAATGGAACCATACCGCTGAATATCGGATCGGTTTCGCTATAACGATACATATCAGAAATATGTCCTTTGGCGGTAGACACGCCGAAATCCACGGGGCCGTACGAAAAGCGATGTCTCTCGAACTACTCGACTCCGAGCCTGCTCACCGGCTCTAACGAGGTCGGTCTCCGGTCACCACGTGTCACTGCGTATACGTCTCGAGTCGACCGATCCGACCATCCTCGAGTACGAAGAAGTCCGCGAACTCGAACAGCGCCGTCTCGCCATCGAACACCCGGCCGCGGACGGCGACACGATCGCCGTCGGCGACGACGGTCTCGAGTTCGTGTTCAGTATCGGGGTTCGGCCGCGCGTCGCGCATGAAACAAACGAATGCCTCGCGACTTTCGAACGTCCTGTCGGGACGACGCTGGACGAACTCGCTCGTAAGAACGTCCTCGAGCGTCTCGTAGTCGTGCTCGTCGAGGGCCCTGTAGTATTGCTTGACGACCGAGACGGGATCGGTGTCGTCCGAATCCGACGGTGAAACGGCGGGCATACCGGAACGTTCGTGGCCACCGCCAAAAGTGTCGGCGCTCGCGGTTCTCGAGCAAGCGGTTGTGGTTCCGTGGGTCGATCCGCGATTCTTTTGAGTCGGCTGGCCCTACGGCTTCGCGTGGAGTGTCACGTCTACTACGAGGGCGACGACGACCCGAACAAGTGCACTGCGCGTCGCCTCGAGAAGTTCGACGAGGCGACGCTCTATCGGAAGATGGAGCAGGTGCCCTACGGTGTCGTCCTCAACCCCCACGCCGAGCAGGCGCTCTCGCCGGCCGACGCCGAAGACGGCCTGGGTACGCTCGTCGCGCTCGACTGTTCCTGGGAGTCCGCCGAAGCGGCCTCGTTCCGGATGAACGGCGTTCACCGCGCCCTGCCGTTTCTCGTCGCCGCGAACCCGGTCAACTACGGTCGGCCGTTTCGGCTGACGACCGTCGAGGCGCTGGCGGCGGCGTGTTGTATCTTCGACGAGTACGACCGCGCCGAGCAGCTCCTCGAGCCGTTCCGCTGGGGCGAGACCTTCCTGACGCTAAACGAGGAACCCCTTCGCCGCTACAGCGAGTGTGCGGACTCGAGTGAGGTCGTCGCAGTACAGGAGGATTATCTGGCTGACGACTGATACTGTTTGACAGCACGAGTCGACGATCGGTCGCGCGACTGCGGCCGTCCCGAGGGTGACGGCCCGCGTTCGCGACCGACGGCTCACTGACTGCTGTCCGACAGTATGAGACGGTTTCCACTGCTATCCCGGTGACTCGAGGCCGACCGACCTACGTTGGCACACCCATTCACCGACACAACATGACCTACTGTGGAGCCGCCGGCACATCGATACAGGAGATCAGACGAGACGTTCGGCGGTGATCAGCACCTCAGCATTGGTCTTTAGTTAGGACTCAGCTGCCGGTTTGATGACGGTAGCGAGTTGTTCCTGAAGAACTGGCCGTTGTTTGTGGATCTTCTGCGCGTCGGCGATCGGCCGATCAAGCAGTGGCGGTGGAGAGTACCTTACCGCACCATCCTTTTAACACTTGATAAGTTGCGTCGCTATAGTTCGGTCAAGTTCGTCCACAGCCAGTACCCTTCAGTAAACTTGCACAAATAGAGTCTCGGCGGCGTTCCTTCACCGGCTCACTGAGAAACACGACGTCTCGGAGACCGAGTTTTTGGTTGACGGCGGCGGGTATCTAACTGCTCTCCTTCGCCACGAATTGAGCGGTCACCTCAACTATAGCGAGCGGAACCACATCGAGAAGTGGTTCCAGACGGTCACAATGCGTATTGACTGCTTTCATTCGTGCTGGAGAGAAGGTAGCGGCTCAAACTCGTCACGGACTTCAGTACACGATAGGAAGTCCAGGGTCGGTATTATCTGTTGTTATCAACTTCTATGATGTTCTCTCATTTTAGGTCCAAATCTGAGGGATGGAATGTGATTAAAGTTGTGTGAATTATGTTGAGTGAGTTCACTCCCTGTGGATACGTTTGGGTCCGATCGATCCATCCGAGTTCAACCAACTACCAATGAAGCCACCAATGTAGCCGATTATCGACAGGACGATTACCAATATTCCGAACGTGATCACCGCAGCCCCAGCCGACGAAATGGCCATCAGTCCGGAGTCACCGACAATGTCAATCAACAGCGAGTGACCCCACCACTCAGTCAAGACCGTAACAGTTTGCCAGACAAGTATGGGGACACCACCTACCAATCCGGTTACTATCCCCACACGAGTCCCGCGTATCGGCGTGGACTGATATAGATACCCTGAAATTACGCATGCAACAAACACCGGTAACGCCTCAGCTTGAGTAGGCGAATATAGTAAATTGATCCCGATTGTAAACGGAATTGAGGCGATCCCAAGAAGTATTGCTGTTCGAAATTCCGTGAATTCCATGGAACTCTCAGTCGTGGTCATGATGATTCGTTGTCCAGTATTATTGTACGGAAACGTAAATAAGTAGTCACTTAATTATTTCTTTTTAATTCATTTATTCTTGGAAGTGGAATGTGTGATTTACGGTTTCACAGGAGCTACCGGTGACATAATAATAACAGAGTTCCCCAGAAACATGTATCCGGTCAACTCCCCACCCACTATCAGATCTCGGATCAGCGACTAGTTCGGCGTTGACAACTCCAATATCACCACTGATTTTATATTCGCTCGAACAATCATCGTTCCTGCCGGTACCTATACACGCTGCGAGACATACATTGACTTCCCATTCACAGCCCCCGTAGTGGCATGCTTCGATTCCTACGGTGGCTGGGCCGACGTCAACGCTCGTCGGGAGACATAGTTCGGCATCTTGCGTGCTAACTTCATTATCTTCGCTAATTACTCCATGGGGTTTATATCTCACTTCATCATCTTCATGAATCGTAAACCAATCAGGAGTTTCGTCATTGTCACTGATCCAATCAGTCACACCTTCTTCAACTTTTACTCTATCGCCCCCATCGTATTCACCGATAGATTTCGGTTCATATTCGGTAACTTCGCTCGAATACTCATCATTGTCACCTGCGACAATTCCTGGGAAAAGTAGTCCTCCCGCACCAACCGTGCCGATAGCACTCAGCGCTTGCCGGCGAGTTGATTTCTGTTTATATTCGTCGTCTTTCCGATCAGAGTTAGTGAATTTCTCCACCATACGAACCTATTGTGGATTGCCTCTAATATAAAATTTTCGCACATTTAGGCCTTAGTTAAATGGCGGCGAGAACCGCTCTTCTGGCCGATTGTAGTAACCATCAGCAATGAGTCGATCTTGACTGGGCTTTCGGCGTAGATCGTGACATACACCATCGTGACCGTGGGCGGCCGTGAGCGTGACCAGATAGGCGAGCATCACTCGTCGGTCGACACTCGTCGTTTCTGCGTGAGTAACCGATAGGAACTTGCCCTGCTAATAGCACCTCAGTTGGCGGCCATCGAAGGACTCGTTCCAGGCGGCGACCACAGCGGTTATATGTACTACGGGCTAACGGGGCGATATGCCCAGTTTCGACGCTGCTGAGGAACGAACGCTCGAGAAGATGATCTGTATGCGCTGTAACGCCCGTAACCCGGGAGATGCCGACTCCTGCCGGAAGTGTGGCTACAAGAACCTCCGTCCCAAGGCGAAGGAACCGCGCGCAGCATAACGTCGGGCAGTTCGTTTTCCGATACTTCGACACCTGCGATAGCGACGGCTCGGTTCTCGGCCAGTTCTCCGACCGATGTCCGTACCGAAATCGCGTCAGGTGCCCACTACTCCATGTCAATCGACGTCGTGTGGCTGTGCGTCGAGTTCCGTACACGCATCGAGGAGATTCGCCAGCGGCGTCGGCGGTTGTCTGTACCGAACCGCTCCGTTTCGTCGGTCGTACTCGACCGTTCCGATCTCGCTTAGTTTCGGTAAGTCGACGTGGACGACGCTCGTTTTCGCCCGTTCGAACTCGCGTTCGTTGAACGTCTCCTGATCACCGGCGGTCTCGGCGACGTGTCTCGCCAGGCTGTCGATATCCGTGACCTCGTGTGCTTCCAAATAGTAGAGGATACGACGTCGACGTCGATTCGAGAGGAGCTCTAAGTAGTGACTGAGTTGTGTCTCGTCAGTATTACAGTCGGTGTCGATACGTCGTTTCTCGAACGGCGGACCGTCCGACTGATCGGACGCATCCTCCCCAGTAGTCATGATCCTAGAAAACGAATTCAGCAGAATATTATTTGTGGTTTACCAACATGTGCCGAGGGGTACAGTAATACCGGAGATAGCTAAACAGTAGTTTCTCAGTTACAACGATCGGTTGATAGAACTACACGACGGAAAGCGGTAGCTGTGAGAATGTTGTTTTGCTGTCGTTCGTGCTCTACGTTCATCCCCCTGAAACGGAGTCCGAACGGATTCGACTGCGTTCTCGTCGACGACTGCGTTCTCGTCGTGTCGACTGCCCCTACTCGTCGGGATATTTCGGTTCTCGTTTCTCCGCGCGCTCGAGTGCGGTTTCGACGACGTCTCGCACGTCGCCGTGGAAGACGCTACCGTGGCCGGCGTACATGTGTTCGACGCCCTCGGGCATGCGATCGAGTAGCTCTTGGATGCTCTCGATGAGGCGTTCGCGCGACTGGCCCTCCATATCGGTGCGGCCGAAACTCCCGTAGTCGAACGCGCCATCGTCGTGAACCACCACGTCGCCCGAGAACAACGTGTTCTCGGAGACGAACGAGACGTGGTCGTCGGCGTGGCCGGGAGTATAGACCACGTCGAACGTCTCGTCGCCGATCGTTACCGTATCACCGTCGTCGATCGCGTGTGTCCGCATCGGATGGTCGTCGTAGGCGTAGACGTCCGGATCGAAGGCGTCGGCGACGGCCTCGAGTTGTTCGACGTGATCTCCGTGCTGGTGTGTCAGCACGACGGCATCGACGCCGTCGGTGTGGCTGTGGAGCTCGTCGACAATGTCGTCCCAGGCGCCGGCGTCGACCAGCGTCGTCTCCTCGCCGATCGCCAGGAAGGCGTTGCAGGTGAACGTCGCTGCGTCGTCGGTGACGTGATGGACTTCCATACGTGATCAGTCACGGGCCGGCCCCAAAACGATGCTGTCCGCGGCACGGCTGTCGGCCGTCACGGCCGTCGGTCGTCACGGTTTGCCTGTATCTCTGAGGCTCGATCTATGGGTCGCTTACAGGTCCCTAACAGCCCTATAAACAGAGGTAATCGAGTGACCACGAAGATTTTTCAATCGCAATCCCAAAGAGAACACTGTATGGGATTCGGGAGCTACGACGAATCCGAGCAACAGGAAGTCGACGCTGATTTTGACGACGATGACGCGGTAAAATCCGGTGAGAACAGCCACGAAGGCACGATCGAGTTCGAAAACGGTGCTTCCAGCGACGAGTTACTCGATCGTCTACAGGAGATCAAAGACGAGGACTAATGAAGCCCGGGGTGCGGGCGCTGGGCATCGCCGAATCGGTCCGCGGCGACGATGACCGGAGCACGCTTGCTGGAGCTGTCGTCCGTGCCGACCGTGTCCTCGATGGACTCGCGTATCGTCCGTGTACCGTCGGGGGAACCGACGCGACCGACGCCGTGGCAGCTCTCGTCGACGACCTCGGTCGCCCCGACGTGCGATACCTGCTGCTCGGCGCGATCGCACCCGCGTGGTACAACCTGTTCGATCTCACCCGTCTTCACGAGGCCGCCGACCGACCGGTGATCGCCGTCACCTTCGAGGCGAGTGACGGACTCGAGGCTGGCCTCCGAGACGCCTTTTCCGGACGCGAGCTCGAGGAGCGTCTCGAGACCTACCGGTCGCTCCCCGAGCGCCGTGAACTATCGGTTAACGACGAGACTGTCTACGTACGTCACGTCGGCTGTGACGCTTCGACGGCCGACGAGGTCGTCCGGACGTTCACTCCAGACGGCGGTCGACCGGAGCCGATTCGAGTCGCACGGGTCGCCGCTCGGGCGGGCGCTGCGTACGTCGGTGACCTCGAGTGACGGGACGTCAGTGATCTCGAGTCTCGACTGTCAGTGATCTCTGTCGGCAGGGCCGATGACGACGGTGGCGATCGAGTGCGCACTGACTTTCAGTGGCTACTATAGGTGATGACCGGCTACCTCCGGTATGGAAGAGCCGGGACAGATGGACGGGCTCTGTGTCACCGACTGCACACAGTGTCCAAAGCTCGTCGACTCTCGTAGCCGGATCGTCAACGGAACCGGACCCGAGGACGCCGATCTGCTGTTCGTCGGCGAGGGACCGGGCGCCAACGAGGACGAACAGGGCGAACCGTTCGTCGGACGAAGCGGGACCGTCCTCGACGACGGACTTCGTGACGTCGGCCTCGAGCGGTGTGACGTTCGCATCACGAACTGTGTTCGCTGTCGGCCGCCCGAGAACCGCGACCCGACGAAAGACGAACTCGCGAACTGTCGGGGCTACCTCGAGACCGAAATCGAGCGGTTAGATCCCGACGTGATCGTTACGTTAGGCAAGGTTCCAAGCGAACACCTGTTGGGGCGGTCCGTCGCGGTAACGAAGGAAGCGGGCTCGCTCGAGGAAGTCCGTATCGGGGGGACGCCACGACGCGTCCTGATCTGTGTCCACCCGGCTGCGACGCTGTACGATCGCAGTCAAGAGGAGACGTTTGCGGATGCACTCGAGCGAGCGGCCGACCTCGCCGACGTCGGCGACGGCGAGAGCGGTCAGACGCGACTCGACGGGTTTTGATCCGTCGCACTGGCCCGAGTCGACCGGACGACTCGAGTTCGTCGGACGCTGTGACTCCGACTCGGTCTCTCGCTTGCGGTCGTTCCCTCGAGTGCGTGACTCGATGCCGATACCGGGGGATCGAAATCGAGCATTGCTCGAATGGTAATTGACTTCAAGGCGCCGCACCCATGGCCGGTATGAGCACCGTTTCGTCTTCCAGCGATCAATCCCTCGCATCCGTCGTCGTCGTCGACTACGGACTGGGGAACCTGCGTAGCGTCACCCGTGGCCTCGAACGTGCCGGCGCGGACGTCGAGATCACCGACGATCCAGCGGCCTTCGCGTCGGCCGACGGCGTCGTCCTCCCGGGCGTCGGCGCGTTCCGCGAAGGCGTCGAGAACGCCGATCCGATCCGCGAGGATTTACTCGAGGTCGCCGAGAGCGGGACGCCGCTCTTTGGCATCTGTCTCGGGATGCAGATGCTACTGACGACCAGCGAGGAGGGGGAAAACGACGGCGAGTCGGCCGTCCAGGGCCTGGATCTGATCCCGGGAACCAACGTCCGGTTCGCCGAGGGCCAGAAGGTTCCTCACATGGGCTGGAACGAACTGGACGTCCGTCGTGACCACCCCCTCGTGGAGGGTATCGACGGTCGATACGCCTACTTCGTCCACTCCTACTACGCCAGACCTGACGATGGGAACGCGACGGTCGCGACGACGGACTACGAACTCGAGTTCCCCTCGATCGTCGCCAACGAGGAGGGAACTGTTTTCGGGACGCAGTTCCATCCGGAGAAAAGCGGCGAGACGGGACTTCAGATCCTGCGGAACTTCGTCGAGATCTGCGCCGAGTAGCCACGACCCGCGACCGATCGTGGGATCGTGCTGTCCGACAGTATGAGTCGACTCGAGTGGAGAGACACACCCCTCGTTGCCGCTGTATGGGTTCGGGAGAGTGGCTGTACTGAGAGAAATTCGGGAATCCGTCTATAGTGACTCTCCGGCAGGTTGTCGACTTTCGATCGAGAGGATCTTTGATCGATATCCATAAATACTAGTTCTGTGTGAAAGTCCATTGAGTGTATTGAACGCAATAGCGTTCAATCGGTATTGAACGCGGCGTCGCCGCTCGAGACGAATCGGACCCAGACGAACCGGACTCTCAGGTCCGTCTGGCTTTTTCGGTTCGCCATCGTTGTGTTACTCTCGGACCGTGCTTCCGTTCCCTGTTGTGCTACTCTCGGACCGTTCTCGAGCGTGTTTCCTCGGCCACTCCGCTGTTTCGGATCGTCGTGTGCTTCGGTCGCTGCCGATGTACGCCTTGGTTTCGGAATCTCGAGTCAGTTTTCGGTCGCTCGGGTGGGCCCTTCGGTGAGGTTTTGGTCGCTCGGGTGGGCCCTTCGGTGAGGTTTTGGTCGCTCGGGCGGCCCCTTCAGTGATCACGATCGTGCCGTCGGCTGCCCGAACGTACCCTCGTTTCGAGTCGACCACCACCCATCCATCGTTACAGCGGCAACGCGGGGTGTGTGTGTCCCCGATACAGCGGCACCGAGGGGTGGAGACCGACGGGATCAATTCCTATAGAAACTCTTTTCAATCAATACAGCGGAAATACGGTACCTGCCCTACTGCCGGGACGGCTCGAGAACATCCGGCCGATGGCTCGAGCACGGTCTTCTCCCGGTTTACAGCGATCGAGACGAGACGTCCCGTTCCCGCGTGTCGCTTCGATCGGCTGGCTTCTGTCGCCTGCAGGGCCATCCGCTCTTGACTGCCACCGCCCCGCTATACAGCGGCATTCCGGGGTCCGATGGCAGCTATACAGCGGCACTCCGGGGTTAGCCGTTCACCGACGACGGCGGTGACTATACAGCGGCACCGAGGGGTGTGAATGCGTCTATACAGCGGAACTAAGGGGTGCGTACTAGGGCTTTCAGACACTCTTTCCTGAGAACTCGAGTTATACAGCGGCAGCGCGGTTCCGAACGTTTAAGCTATCGTAGTGTGACGTCACCGATACCTGAATGTCGGATTCGATGGACTACTTCGGAAGCGAGAACGAGATCTTCCGGAACAAGGAACTCCTGCAGGTCTCGCACCTCCCCGACGGCGATCGGATCATCGGCCGTGAGGACGAACTGACGAACCTCGCGAACGCGATCAAACCCGCGACGCGGGGGAACACGCCGAACAACGTCCTCGTCTACGGGAAGACGGGAACCGGCAAATCGCTGTGTTCGAAGTTCATCACGAATCAGGCCGTCGAACGGGCAAAGGGCAACGACGTCTCGATCGGCGTCGCCTACGTCGACTGTCTCCAGGAGTCGACCGAAACACAGGCCGTCCAGTCCGCCGGCCACCAGCTCAACGACCAACCCGAGACCGACATTTCGATCCCCCACTCGGGGCTGAGCACGTCCGAGTACTATCGTCGGCTCTGGCGGATCATCGACACTCGATACGACGTCGCCCTGATCATCTTAGACGAGGTGGACAAGATCGAGGACGACGACATCCTGATGCAGCTCTCGCGGGCGGTCGAATCCGGCAAGCTCACCTCGAGTACGGTCGGCGTCATCGGCATCTCGAACAAGGTCCGGTACAAGGACTCACTGGACGAACGCATCAAGTCGAGTCTCTGTGAGCGGGAGTACGTCTTCTCACCGTACGACGCGACTCAAATCCGTGAAATCCTGCGTTCGCGGTCGGACGCGTTCCACGAAGGCGTCCTCGAGGACGGCGTCGTCCCCCGAGTGGCCGCACTGGCGGCTCGCGAACACGGCGACGCTCGCAAGGCGATCGATATCCTCCGGTTCGCCGGCGAGATCGCCGAGGAGAACGACTTAGAGACCGTCACGGAGGACTGCGTCGACCAGGCCCACGAACGCGAGGAGACCAGCCGACTGGCAGAACTGATCTCCAAGAGCCCGAGTCACGCGAAACTCGTCCTCGAGGCGATGGCCCTTCTGACTCAGCAGAAAGGCGGTGACGACGTGCCCGTCACGACCAACGAGGCTTACGACCTCTACAAGCGCCTCTGTGAGCGCGACCAGTCCGACCATCTCAAGCTCCGTCGGGTCCGGGATATCCTCTCGGAACTCGAGTTTCTCTCGATTATCGATCAGGAGCGCAAGTGGGCCGGCAAGGGGAAGGGCAACTACATGGAAAACCGGCTGATCGACGATCCGGAGGTCATCATCGCGGCCTGTAACGAGTCCGAGTGAGCCTGTACCGCGATCCCCACAGTTATCCCCGAGACGGTGGGTCGAACCGACCCGCACGACAGGATTCGACCCAGCAGTGCAGGCCTGGAATGCCACTAGTACCGTTCCAACCGTCGACTGATGGGTCGAATCGGACGACACCGCAGGATTCGACCTATCAGTGCAGGCGTGGACCGCCACTAGTCCCGACTTCGGTGTTCGGAACGTCACGTCAGGCTTTATCACTCCCACTCACGCAGTCGATAGCATGTACGGCATCCTCACCGACGATCCCGAGCTGGCCCGAACCGGCCCGGGCGAGGTCACACACTTCTTCGCCGAGTACGTCGATGGAACGCGCAACGAACCACTCGAGGGGGCGATCAGCTCCGTTTCGTGTTGGGGGGATACGAAAACGGTTCGCGACGAACCCGGCCGGGCCGCCGTCGCGGCCGACGGAACCCGTGCCACGCCCGACGCCGAGGGCCACCACTGGGGGACGGTCTGCCCGACAGATCCCGACTACCGCGCCGCTGTCCTCGAGCGGATCGAGCGTCTCGGCGCCACAGGTGACGTCCGGCTCACGACGCTTGGCTTCCCCGGGGCGTCGTTCTGTCACTGCGATCGGTGCGACCGCGAGTTCGAGGCGAGCGATGCCACGGACCGCACTGCCTGGCGGACCGACGTCATCACTGACTTCGTCGCCGACGCGGCAGCACGCGTCTCGGGTGAGCTGCTAGCAACTCTGTATCCGGACCCCTATCCCGGGAACCTCCGCGAACGCGCCGGGCTCGATCCCGAGGCGCTTACACCCCACGTCTCCGAGTTCGTCGTCCCGCTCTGTGGCGCCGGCTACGGGACGACCTACTGGGTGGAGTCGCTTGCTCGCGGTTTCGCCCGCGAACTCGAGGATCTCGACGCGACGTTTGCGATCCAGCTCTCGACGACCGACGTCGATCCCGACCGACTCGCGGGGCTGACGCGTCAACTCGACTCGCATGCAGACACGATCGTCTACGGGACCTATCCGGAGACCGAAGCCGTCGTGAGAGACGTGATTCGCAGCGTCGGCGAGACCGAGGCGCCGACGCCATCCGCCTGAGTACCGTTCCACCCGTCGACTGATGGGTCGAATCGGACGACACCGCAGGATTCGACCCATCAGTGCAGGCGTGGACCGCCACTAAGACTGTCGAACAGAACGATTAGAACGATTAGAACGATTCAACGGGCGCTCGCGATACGACGTCACAGCGACCGACACCACATATTAGCCCCAGTCGAGCGTTTTCGAGGGGCTGGTACCCAGCGCCTACAGAAATTCTCGAACCTCGGAGTACCACATGTCGTGGTAGTCGACGTGGCCAACTCGACGCGCGATCGCGACGGCAAGCGAGTGCCAGCAGCGATCGGTCGGGTCGTCGGCATCTAAGTTGTACTCGCTGTCCTTGCAGGTACAGCCGCCATCCTCGACGATGTACTCGTCCTCGTAGCCGACGACGATCGTGAAATCGCGGTAAGCCTTCACCCGCCCTTCGCCGACGGCTTCGATCGCGCGGACGCCGCGGTCGCCGTGGATCCGAGTGATCCGGTCGACGATCTCGGGTGTGAGTTCGCCCGACTCCTCGAGAGCTGCCTGCCATCGCTCGACTGGGTTGGCCTCCGGCACGACCGAAACTGTGGTCCGGACTGTAAAATCGGTTTGGTTGTCCGTCGTCCGAGACCACGCTGCTTTTCGCACTGCCCCGCCGAGACGTCCCGTATGCGTGTCACCGAGGGCGGCGTCGAACTCGAGGTCCCCGGCGAGCAGACCGAGGGTATCGAGGAGACGGTGTTTTACAACCCCCGTCAAGAGTTGAACCGGGATCTGACGATCGCGACGCTGCGGGCCTTCCGCGATCGCGAGGAGCGGGCCGAGACGTATCTGGACGCGATGACGGCAAGCGGTGTTCGGGGGATCCGTGCGGCCGCCGACGGCTGGGACGTAACCTGCTGTGATCTCGAGGGCGAGGCCGTCGACCTCGCTCGACAAAACCTCGAGCGAAACGACCTCGCTGAGAACGCACGCGTCGAACACCGAAACGTCAACGCCCTCATGCACGACGAGGCGTTCGACGTCATCGACCTCGATCCGTACGGGAGTCCGATGCCCTTCGCCGACGCGGCCTTCGCCCGCTGTCGGGATCTGCTCTGTGTGACGGCGACCGACACCGCGCCGTTGTGTGGTGCTCACTTCAACAGCGGCGTCCGATCCTACAGCGCCGTCCCACGAAACACCGACTACCATCCCGAGATGGGTGTTCGGATCCTCATCTCCGCGCTCGCCCGCAGCGGGGCCCGCTTCGACGTCGGCGTCGAACCGATCTTCACGCACGCGACCAGCCACTACGTTCGAACCTACCTCGAGCTCGACCGGAAAGCGAGTGCAGCCGACGCGGCGATCGACGAACTGGGCCACATCTATCACTGTGAGGATTGTCTCTACCGCGAGGCCGACCCCGGACTGGTCGCCGACCCGCTCGAGTCCTGTCCCCACTGTGGCGGACAGCGCCTGCTTACGGCTGGCCCCGTCTGGCTCGGATCGATTCAGGACCCAGCGTTCGTCGCCGCCGTTCGCGAGGAACTCCCCGAGGAGTTCGGGACCACTGAGACGGCCCGCGAACTCTGTACGACACTCGAGAACGAACTCGACGTGCCGACCCACTACGACCAGCACAAACTCTGTAAGAACTGGGGACTGCCCGCGAACGCGATGGACGAGTTCCTCGCCGATCTCCGGACGGCTGGCTATGCGGCCTCGCCGGCTCACTACGGCGGAACGACGTTCAAGACGGACGCAAGCGTCGACGAGATTCGCGCGGCGACCGAGGAGAGCCTGGACTGATACTACCGGACAGCAGTTAGTACACACCCGATCGTGTCTCGACGCCTGTCGTCTCGCGACGGTGTCTCGAGTACGATCGGTGTGTGCATCGTGTTGTCCGGCAGTATGAGACAGACCGCGAGACTCGGTTCCGTCCGAGTTACCGGTACTGTCGGGCGATTCGCAGACAAACAGACGACGCCTCGAGCGAACGACGTGGAACTCACCGATGGCCCCTTTTTGAACCCTGGCCCGTGCCACAGAATCGCCTATACTGCTGGCCATCGACAATTACGAGACGTGACCGACCGCCGTCCGAGTCTCGAGTTCGCGACCGACGTTGTTCGGCTCGCACGCACCGAACAGTTAACGCTGCTGGCGGCTGGCGTCGCCTTCTATGGCTTTCTCTCGCTGGTCCCGATCCTGTTGCTCGCGCTGGGGATCGCCGCCTCGCTCGGTGGCGAGGCACTGGCCGACCAGCTCACGGCCGCCGCCAGTGGCATCCTCACGCCGTCTGCTCAGGAACTGCTCGCCGAGACGGTACTGGACGAGACCGGCCGTCAGAGCGCGACCGTCGTCGGCGCGTTCGGCCTCCTGTGGGGCTCGAGTCGGGTTCTCCGGGGACTCGACCGGGCGTTCTCACAGATCTACGGCACTGCAGCATCGAAGTCGTTTCTCGACTCCGTCTGGGACGCGACGATCGTCTTTCTCGTGATCACGTTCGGGCTCATCCTCGTCGCGGTCCTCGAGGCCATGATCCGGCTCGTCCCGTTTCTGGGGGTGTCCGTCGTCGGTCCGATTCTCGTCGTGCTCGGCCTAGTCGTGACCTTTCTGCCGCTGTACGTCGTCTTTCCGGATTCAGACGTCAGGATTCGGGAGGCACTTCCGGGAACGATCGTCGCCGCCGTCGGCTGGTTCGCTCTGAGCCGGACGTTCACGATCTACGCCCAGTTTGCGACTGAGCAAGTCGTCTACGGTGCACTCGGGGCCGTCTTCCTCGTGCTCGTCTGGCTGTACGTCGGCGCGATCATCCTCGTTTTCGGCGCCGTCCTCAACGCCGTCATCGCCGACCGTGAACTGGATCGGCAGCTACAAAGTCCCGGCGCTCGACAGATCCCAACAGAAGCGATGACCGACGACGCCACGGGTGCCGACGAGGGGGCGACGGAGGACCGCGAAGGGATGGGCGCAGCGACCGCTGAGTCGACCTCGAGCGCTCGCCGAAGCGCCCGCACGCGGGACCGATCGGACGATCCCGAAGCGCTTCGCGAGGAGATCGAGCGGCTTCGCGATCGAGTCGAGTCGTTCGAGGACGACGTCGAGCGCCGAACTGTCAGGAAAGAATCCCTCGAGAGCGAACTCAAGCGATACGTTCGCCGTCGACTCCGCCGCGGCCACGCCCGCGACTGGGGACCGTATCTCGTCTTGCTCTACGGGACCGCGATGTCGATCGCGGCGTTTTACTTCCTGTCGGGCGGCTGGGCGATTCTCGCGATGTTCGTCGTCTGGACCTCGACGCTGGGCGTCTACGCGCTGATGGTGCTGTTTGGCTTCGGGATTTCGATGCTCGGCGTTCCTGGCCGCGTGCGCGATATGATCGGTGAACGCCGCTCCTGAACCGGCGATCACCGCTCTGTCGCGACCGTTCCTCGTCTCCCTTTCAAAACGAGAGAGTCCCCGTCACCGTCGGGCGACGCCCGACTGCCTGAGGGTTCTTCGACCCCTCTCCGTTCACGCCGGGGAGGCTGTCACTGCAGTTGCTCGACCCGTCGTCGGATGAAGTTGTGAACGCGACTCGTGTACGTCTGTGGTCGGTGTAAGTTACAGATGTGGCCGACGTCGGCCAACACCTCGATACGACCGTCGACGGCCGCTGCCGCGTGTTTCCTCTCGCCTCGGCGCATGATCTTGTCGTGTTCGCCGTTGAGGATCAGCGTCGACCCGGAATACGTCGAGAGCTTGGCCCGAAAATCCTCGTCTCTGATGTCGGGGTCTGCACGTCCGAACTCGCGTGGGTAGATCCCGGCGTCGATGATCGCCGCTTCGACGTCTTCTGGCAGATCCCGATTGCGGACCCACCGGTAGCCGAGTCGCTCGACTGCTCGACAGCCGACGTCGGGTTTCGTCGCGAGTCTGGAGAGACCACCGACCGCGCGTGTCAGCATCGCCATGCCGCCGACCGGGTTCGCACTACACCCGGTCAACACCAGCCCGTCGACCTCCTCGGGGTTGCGATAGGCGTACTCCGTTGCGACGTACCCTCCGAGCGAGAGCCCAACCAGCACGGCGCTGCCGTCCGTGTACTCGTCGATCACGCTCTCGAGGAGGTCGATCGCGGGATCCATCCGGAACGTCTCGTGGCTGCGGACGCCGTGTCCGGGTAGGTCCGGTGCAACGACGCGATACTCGTTTTCCAGTCCCGCCAGTTGCGGGAGCCACAGCTTGCGCGTAAACATCGCGCCGTGAACGAATACGATCGCCTGGCCGTCTTCGGGGCCGGCGACGTCGATACCCGAACGTCCGCTGTCGACACCGAGTCGTTCCATAGCTGGCGTATCACGAGCGTCGACTTAGTTGTCTGGCCGGAACACACAGCGACTCGGGGTTGCTGCCGTCCTGTCGGCTCGCGACCGGTAACCGGTACCGGTATCCTTTCCGCTACCCTACTGTCGACCGATGGTCGTCTCACGGGCAGCGATCGAACGACTGCGGACCGAGGCCGATACCATTTTCACGCGTCTCGAGCGGGTAACCAAGGCCTTAGAGCGGGCTCGCTCGGAGGCCGGCGACCACTGGGAGCAACGGGAGCTCGAACTCGACCTCGAGACGCCGACCGGAGAGACGATCGCGGTGACGCTCGATCTCGACTGCAGTGCAGCCGAAAACGCCCAACAGCGGTACGAACGGGCGAGTGAACTCGAGTCGAAGCTCGCACAGCGAGAGGCCGTCGCGGGAAAGCTGGCGCCGATTCCCGCAGCGCCACTTGCCTATCTCGTCCTCCATCACCTCGCGGCGACCGACGGCGACGGCTCGCGGTCGATGGCGGGCGACCTCGACGCCGACCACGACCGCGTCGCCGACTGCTGTGCCGAACTCGTCTCGAGCGGTCATCTCGAGGTCGATCGCGAAGCGACGCCGACCACCTACCGGCTCACCGACGACGGCCGTGCGATCCGCTCGTTTCTCGAGGAGCGCGAGGGGAAACTGACCTTCCTGCGGTGGCTCGACGACCCGCGAACGCTCGCCCGCCGGATCTCACGTGGCGGGCCGGACTATCCGCGGATGACCGCCAACGAACTCGGGATGGAGCTGACACACGTCCGTCACTGCTATCGGTCGATGGCGGAGATCGACCTCGTCGAAACCTACGACGGCTCGATCATCAAAGGGACCGAGCGAAAGCTCAAGCCGAAAGACGAGACACACCGAAAACACACCTACTACGTGACGACCGACGTCGCCGATCGGCTCCTGCGCGAACTCGACGATGACGATCGTGACGGTTAGCGTTCCTCGCTGTCGTCACACTCGCCCGACTCCGTCTCGTCCCCGAAGTCGGTCAGTCGCTCCTGTTCGGGACCGTCCTCGAGGTCCGTCTCGCGTGTGTCCTCGCTCGTCGGTTCGCCGTCTGCTGACTCCGGGTCGGTGATGGCGTCGGGATCGACTGCGGCGTTGGTCGGCTCGTAGTCCTCGTTGGGATCGATTGCGGCGTTGGTCGGCTCGTAGTCTTCGTCGGGGTCGACGGAGATCCCGGTTCGAACGCCGGGCTCTCGGTCCCCGATCAACTCGGTGGGATCAGCCTCGAGGCCACGCTTTCGCTCCGTTCCGGTGTCGTCGCCCCGGGCCCGTGCCGTCGGATCGGCTTCGGCGCCACTGTCCTCTTTGTCTTCTACCGGGAGAGTCCCCTCGAGGCGGACGGCCTCGTCGGTGATCTCCCGGATCGATTCCGCCTCGAGCGGCCGTGTCACGTCGGCGACACCCTCCCAGCCGATCGAGGATTTCACGGAGTCGACCGCGTCGACGGTCGGTCTGACGTGGGCGCGGTCCCCATCGACCGAGGCGACGACGCCGACTTCCTCGCCGTTACCGTTCTCGACGGGCTTGCCGACATCGTCATCAGTAAACATTGCACACATGCGTGAATATAACAAGGAACCGTGTAAAGCCAGTGGTGCCTGCAGTCGTCAGGGAAACGTCGTTGTCGCCGACACCGACGTATCTCCACCGTCGTTACCGATCGGGCTGTGGACTGCCGGGTTCGTCCGCCGTGTCTCGGCCCGACTCCGACTCGGTCTCGGTCTCCCGATCCGGTTCAGGCCGCGTGTCCGTCGCGCCGTCGCGAGAGAACCCTTCTTCCAGGTGGACTCTCGTCTCGGTGATCGCGTCGACGGCGTCGGCATCGAGGGTGAACGGGTCGTCGATCTCCGCCCAGCCGAACCGAGCCTTGATCGTATCGACGACGTCGGGCGCGGGCTCGACTCTGGCGCGGTTCCCTTCGACGGATCCGATGGTCCCGATAACCTTCCCGTCGGCCCGCTCGACGGGTTTGTCGATATCCTCGTCGCTGAAGGTCGCACACATGCGTAAATCTCGCAGTGCGGGCTGAAAACGTGTTGTGCCTGCACTGGCCGCGTCTTCGAAAGACTGGACGTACGAAACGCGATCAGTCGATCGGAAACCGCAACAGCGCTCCGATGCCATCGAACGCCGTCGCGAACCAGCTTCCGTCGGGGAAGTCGTCCGGAACGACGACTGTCTCACCACCCTGCCGTTCGGTCCGCTCACCGAACTTCTGGAGCGTGTCGCCTTCGAGGGCTGTCGAGAGCAACAGCGTCTCGACCGCGTCGAACTCGAGGGCGTCGTCGACGTCGTCGCGGCCGTACACGACGGGCTCGTCGTCGTCACCGACGCGGTCGAAAAACGCCTCGAGAGACTCCCGTACCCGCTCGCGGTCGCGCTCTTCGATCGCCTCCTGACCCGTCTCGGCGAGTTGCTCGAGACCCTGCTGGGTAGCGTACTCGACGGCGAACTCACCGACGATGCGGTCCTCGAGTCGGTGGTCGAGGTCGGCCTCCTCGCGAAACGTCTCGACCGCTCCCGTCGTTCCGCCCAGGAGAACGCTGTCGACGGGTTCGTCGCCGAGGAAGCTCCGTTCGGCCGACTGGCCGCCGGCGCTCGATTTCCCGGGGACGTCGCTCTCGAGCGTGTCGGTCGGCTCGACGCCCTCGTCGTCGAGGACGCCCAGCGCGGCACCGCCGCGTTCGACGACCAGCAGGCCGTGTGTCGATTCGGGTTCGGTGACGTCCTCGAGGGGCTCGAGGTCGAACTCGTTTCCGTGGCGGTAGATCGACTCCTCGATCGGGACGGGAAGGTCGTCGAAGACGGCCGTCACGAGGTCGCCGTCGGGTGCGCCGGCGTAGATCGCCAGGCCGTTGTCGGGAATCTCCTCGTACTCGTGTAACTCACTGCGGACGGTCTCTACGGCGTCCGTCAGCGGTTCGGGAAACGACTGTTCGTCGGGCTGGCTCGCCTCCGCGTAGTCGGTCTCGACGGGCTGGCGGGCCTCGCCGATGCTCTGTTCCGGTGGCACGGCCAGAGAAACGAGGATGTCGCGGTCGGCGGCCGCAGACGAGAGGCGATCGAGGCGTTCGTGGAGGTCGTAGGATGCGAGTGACATGGTATCGTCCTCGAAACGCGAGTGCCGACCTGACGGCAATCGAACCCGGCGCGGCCGCGGTCGGCGGCTATCCGTGGTAGGGAGAGTGTCCGGTTGAGCGATCTGCTGGCGCACTCATGCAGACGGGGGCTCGAGAACGTGCTCTCGGTAGTTCCGTTCGTAGGACCGTGAACAGGACGGTGAGGAGAAGTCCTCAGTCGGAGCGGTAGCCACGTGGTTCTTCGGTGACCGCCGTTCCGTCGTCACGGTTCGACGTGTCAGTCGGCCACTCGGGGAGCAGCTTCGAGAGCGCGATCGACTCGCTGCCGAGCACGGCGAAGCCGGCAAAGATCGTCAGGAAGCCGACGACCGCAAGCGGCGCGATCGACTCGCCCAGCAGGACTGCACCGCCAAGCGTCGAGACGACCGGCACGACATAGAAGATCAGGTTCGCCTGGATCGCACCCGTCGACTCGAGCAGGCCGAAGTAGGCGATGTACGCGAGGACGCCGGCGACGACGCTGACGTACGCCAGCGCGAGCAGTGCCTCCGGGGTCCACGCGATCGTGCTCGCCGACTCGCCGGCCGACCAGGACAGCCCGTGGCTGAGCGCCGCTGCGATGGGGAGTCCCCACGCGACACGGACCGTACTCGAGAGCGTCGCCCGGGCGTTCACACGGCGGATGAGGACGGCCCCGAGCGCGGCGCTTACGGCGCCAGCAAAGAGGATCGCGCGGCCGAGAGCGTCGCCGCCGACCAGCATCGCGGGGTCGGGACTGACCACGAGCGCGACGCCGACGAGTCCGAGGACCATCCCGACGGCGCCGCGACTCGAGAGACGTTCGTTCGAGAGCAGTATCGCGGCGAACACGGGCGTCAGGATCGGATTGAGACTGAAGACGATCGCACCGACGGCGCTGGTGGCGTACTGCTGGCCGACGAAGATGAGCGCGTTCGCCAACCCGATCGCGAGCCCGCCGGTCGCGAGGATCCCGACGACGTCGGCCCGCGTCCGTGGACGGACCTCCTCGCGAGAGGCGGTGACCGCGAGGTAGCCGAGCATAATCAGCGCCGCGACGTCGAACCGGAGCGCGACGAACAACAGCGGCGGGAAGTACTCGAGTCCGGCCTTCGCGGCGACGAACGTCCCTCCAAAGAAGAGACTCGAGAGGACGAAGAAGGCGATCGTGCGACGGTCCATCAGGGTCTCACCTCGTCCGAGCGTACGAACGGCGGCGCCGATCGGAACGCGACCGGCGTGGAGGGAGTAGACGTCATCTTAGTTCGACGTAGGGACTCTACGGCCTTAGTTCAATTCAGAAAATATTTCATAGCAAGAAACTCGATGAAGCCGGGTTCGAGACGGCACGTCGGGAAACACCTGAACCGTCGGCGGCGACCGTCGACCCATGAAAGCATTTCACGGTACGAAAACACTATGAGACGAGGGCCGAAATCTCCGGTATGGAATCGGCACTCGAGGAGATCGAGTTCCTCGCGCTCTCGGCCAACCGCGTCGAGGTACTCGAGTTGCTCGCCGAAGACGGACACACCCGGACCGAGCTCGCGGCCGCGACGGGCGCCTCGCAGGCGACCCTGGGACGGATTCTCAGCGATTTTCAGGAGCGTTCGTGGATCCGCCGTGACGGCAGTCAGTACGTCGCGACCGCGACGGGGCAACTCGTCGCGTCGGGCTTTACGGATCTCAAAGACATCGTCGAGACCGAGCGTCGGCTCCGGGAGGTCGTCGACTACCTCCCGACGACAGAACTGAGCTTCGATCTCCGGCGGCTGGCCGACGCGACGATCACGACGCCGAGCCAGACTCGACCGAACGCGCCACTATCCCGGCTGCTCGAGTTACTCTCCAACGCCGACGACGTTCGGACGGTCTCGCATGCCTTCAACGAACAGACGGTGTCGATCGTTCAGGAGCGTACGACAGCCGGCGAGCAGACGTTTCGGGGCGTCTTCTCACGACCCGCGATCGAAGCACTGATCGACGACCCGGAGCTTCGGGACCGACTCGAGGCCCTGCTGTCGACCGACGAGGCGGCGATCAGGGTCCGCGACGGTGCGGTTCCCCTCGCAGTCATGCTCATCGACGACGTCGTCTACCTGCTCGTCCGCGACGAACAGGGTGTCCTGCGTGCCTCGATCGACACCGACGATGCAGCCGTTCGTTCGTGGGCCCGCGAGACGATCGACGACTACTGGTCGAACGCCGCTACCCTCGAGGCGGCGGGGTTCTCTCTCGAGTGACTGCTGATCGACTGCACGGTAGCAATCCGTATCAGCGCGTTGGCGGCTCGATATCGGTCGGCTCACGATCGCCACAGCCGTGTCGGTGGATTCGGAACGCGTCCCTGTCGCGATCAGCCGGGTCGTCGATCGTCTCCCGTGTGACGTCCTCCTCGACGACGTACATGTTGACGTGGGTGAGTTCGTCGTCGCGGTCGGTATTCCACTCGGCACAGACGTGTTCGGCCAGACGCTCCGGCGTGGCCGGTGGGTCCCCTGTGCGGACGCTGTTCATGTAGAACCGCTCCCGATACGTCTCGTACTGGGTCTGGAGTTCGGCTGCTGGTCTGTCGTACGTGAGCGGCCGCTCGTTGTAGACGTCGATTCGCTCGCCGCTTTCGGTTCGTGCCGGGAAGACGTAGTAGCGATCCGTCGTCCGGGGCGTCGGCGCGAAGATACTCCATTCGGTCTGGTGGTCGACGAAGCCGACAGCGCCCTGCTGGGCCGTCGCCGCCGGATCGACGTCGTCGGCGACGAGCCCGCCGGCCGAAAGCACCGCGACGAGGGCGAACACGGTAAAGAGCGCGAGGCCGGCCGCCAGCGCGGTCCGACGTGGGTTTCCTGAGAGTCGACCGACGATTCCCTCTACGGGTTGGCGCTGCGGAAAGTAGGTTGCGACCGCCTGGAGTCGCGAGAGTCGCGTCGCCACCCCAGCGACCGGAACTCCGAGCCGTTTTAGCAGGCCCCGGAGGCCGTCCCAGAACGGCGCCTGGAGAAACAAGAGCAGACCGGCGATGGCGACGAACGCGAACGCGCCGATGCGGACGGTGACGGCAAAGGAGAGGTGAGCGAAAAGAAACGGTGCCACGAGCGCCGTTCGCAGCCGCCCACGCACCAGCAGGAGAACCCACGCGAACGCGAGCATGTAGTACCACGCCAACCCGCCGACCTCGAGCAGCGTCGGCGCCGACCTGACGACGTCGGCGAGCAGGAAGGTCATGTCGTCGAGTCCGAGCACCAGCGCGGCCGCCTCGCCGCTCGTCCACAGCTCCGATTCGGACTTGTGGTAGCCGTTGACGACGTACATCGTGACCATCTGGCCGAGGATCAGCGCCGAAGCAACGCCGGCGACGCTTTGTCGAGGCTCGCGGTCGACGTGGACGGCATCGACCGACCAGCGCTCGCCAAGCGGGAGGAAGATCGCCCAGAACAGGAGCCACGCGAACAGCGTGTCGGCGTAGCTCAACACGAGTGGGTTTCGCAGATCGAGCGAAAGGACGAACACCAGCGAGAGGGCGGTCGCGATGCGGGTCCGATAGCCGATCAGCAACTGAACGGCGATCAATCCATGGAGAACGAACAGCGCCGCAGTGCCGACGGGACTTCCCGTGAGAAAGTACACCGACGCCTCGACGGGAAGAGCGTCCATCGCGAGTGATCGCGGGACGACCCCCTGGTCGGTGTAGAAGTACGAGAAGTTCCGCGCTCGGAGGAACAGATCCGCGAGGATGAGCACTGCGGCGACGATCCGAAAGACGGCCAGCGCCCGCGTATCGATCCGCAGACACTCCCGAAGATACGATCGGCAGCGTCCCACATCTCGTCGATCGACACTCGAGGCAGACCCCATCCTTTGGAGGTCCTTACAGCGTTAGTATATGTTTTCCCATACGGAGCGTCCGTATCGCCCGACCGATCGAACGAAGTATCATCGGTGCTGTCGAACGGCGGCGACCGAGTGTGGCCACTCGGCCTCGAGAGCGCCAGCGCCGGTTCGATCCGCGCTCAGTTCGCTCGTATCCAGTCTTCTTCTTTGTCCATCTCGAGGTGCCACTCCTCGAGTGATACGGATTGCTGTACCGATGTACCGGCGTAACCGCCGCTCGAGTCGGTCGGGGACCGCGTCGTCGACGTCGACGACGGCTGCCGGGTCGATTCCGTCGGACTGACAGCTGTGACGACAAGAGACCGTATCAGTCGTCGCGGGATTCGTATCTGGCGTCGGTCCAGATTTCGTCGGCGTTTTGGTGCTCGAAGTAGATCCGAATGCGGTCGATAACCGACTCTCGAACACGTCGCTCCCACTCTTCGAGGGCGGTCTCGTGGTATTCGTCGACGACGTCCTCGTCGACGTCGTCGCCGTGATCTTCCCGGACCGCCGCCCGTGCTTCCTCTCGTGTCGGGACCGTGAGATGCGTTTCGTTCGGGTGGACACCGTCGTCGTTGCGGACGAACGTAGCCGGCTCGAGGTGTAGCGGTTCGGGCTCCTGGTCCGGCGGGTACCGTTTCGGTCCTTCCTGGACGTATGGCTCGGCACGGACTTCCTCTTCGAAGGGGGGCACGAGACGAAGGACGTGGGTGCACAACGGATTCCCTTCCTCGTGGTTTCGTTTGAACGCCTCGACGACGTCGTTCGGATCGACCACGACGGTTTCGATCTCCGTCGCTGGATGCCCCGATAGCGTCTCGTCGGTGGTGGGAGCGTCTCGCATGTCTCGTCTACTGGCGCTCCGTTCAGTTAACGTTGCACGATTACCGCCCTCGATACTCGATCGGGCGGGCGTCGACTGGTACGGACTGCTGTCCCGAGTTCCCAGGCGCGTGTGGAACCGCTCCGCATCACGGCGCGCCGACACGTTCGTCGTCGCCGGACGATTTCGCCGCTCGCCCGTCAGAACGTTTCTTCCGCTGTGCTTCGTTCGGATAGCGTTAATCAGATTGACCTGGACGGCTGTAAAGGTCCAGTATGCAGTTTCGGGTGCGGCACAGGGAGCGGCAAGCGGTATCGTCCAGCGACAATCGGTTTCCGTCAGCCAGGTACAACACGCCGCCCTCGGGGCTGCGCGAGGCGCCGTCCAGATCCAGGAGGTCGAGGTCCGACAGGCCCAGTACGTCGCGTTCGGTGCCTCGAGTGGCGTGGTCAGACAGGAACAACGAGTGACCGTTCGCCAGGTCCAGCGAGCGGCCAAAGGCGCGTGTCGGTCGGTCGACCGACTGGTCCAGGAACAGACGGTCGAGATCGACCAGCTCCAGGCGATCGTCGAACACGCAGGATCGGAGACGCTGCGCTACGCAGCCGAGGCCGGCACCGACGATGAAGACGAGCTGGAACAACAGGCGTTGATGTCCGTCACAAGGGCTGCTGAAGAACCCGAGGAGGTGGACGAGCCCGACGACCGGCCGGAGGACCTCGACGACCTCGAGGAAGCCGACCCCGATGAGGCGCCAGAAGCAGACGACCTCGACGAGAACGACGTCGATCCCGACACCGACCCGGTGGACGAGGACGCAGACGCATCCGACGAATCGGACGACCTCGAGGAAGATCCGGAGACGGACGTGGACGACCCCGACTCCGAAGACGACGCCGAGATAGCGGACGATGACGGACTCGAGACGGCGGAAGACGACGGCCCCGATGATCGCCCGGAGACAGGGGACGATGGCTCCGACGGAGATTTCGATGCAGACGGTGGATTCGAAGACGAGGGTAGTCCGGAACCCGGACCCGAACCGGCACCGGAGTCTGGCTCAGAAGCTGAACCTGGACCGGAGTCCGGCCCCGGCCCGGCACCGGAGCCCGACTCTGATCCTGGACCCGGACCGGAATCCGGCCCCGATTCGGCACCGGAACCCGATCCAGCGCCCGAATCCAATGGTGGAGCACCGGACCAATGACCGGGACGAGAACCGACGCCGATCGGAACGACCCACGATCATCACGACGATCGATACTCGATCACGAATGAACCTCCTCGAGCCGCTCACCGAACTGGTCGACGATAGCGACGTCACGCTCTACGAGTGTCGCAGTTGCGGGACGACGCTCTCGGCGGACACTGAGGAGTGTCGCCAGTGTGGATCGACCGAGATCGCCCACTACGAGTGGTAGCTCGCGGATAGTGCTCGAATCGGGTCTCGAGACCGGCTCCCGTTCACCGAACCGCCGTTTGCCGGTGGGCTACTCCAACACGGCCGAGAGGTTCTCGTGCCAAAGACACGGTCGGAAGAGGACGTCGTAGCCGGTCCGGTCTCTGACGTTCGAGAGTCCGTCACGGAACCGCTCCCACTCCTCGTCCGTCAGATCGACGTCGTCACCCGTCCCCATCACACCCGTGTTCTCGGGGTCGTCATCGTGACAGAGAGCGAGGTGTGCGATCTCGTGGAAGACGAGTCGCGCTTCCTCGAGGGGATCGTCCCGTTCCGCAACGACCGCACGGTTGCCGACGCTGAAGCCGTTGACGTAGCCGTCGATGCCGCTACCGGTTGTGTCCATCCAGTGACTGTAGATACGGCCCTCGACACCTGGCTTTGAAACCCCCGGGACGACCACCAGTTGTAGCGCGACGTTCTTGAGATCCGATTCGATCTCCCCGGCGTAGAAACTCCGCCGTCCCCACAGCAGGTCTTTGACCGCCGTCCCATACCGCTCCGTGACTTCCTCGAGGTCGTACCGCCGGGGATAGTCAAGCCACTGTGCGTGGATCCCACGTGCCCGACACTGTTCGACGATCGTCCGCTTCGTGCTCGGAACGAGTTGCGTTTCGCCGACGTATCTGACGTCGAGGAGGAGGTCGCGACGGCCGACCTCGAGTCCCGAAAACTGCTCGGCGCCGAAGATCGACTCGAGTCGGCGGTGAAACGCGGCCGATCGTTTCGTTCGGTCGGGGATTCCGTCGCCGTCGCTGTCCTCGGCGCTCGCTCGAACGTGACCGACGATCGAGACGCTTCCGGCAGCGCCGGCCGACAGGAGAAGCGATCGGCGGGTCCGAGGTCCGTCGGCCATTGCGTCAGCGATCGATGTGAACGGAGCACCATTACCCTGTACCTGTAATGAGACGTGCTTCATACGGCCTGAGAGAGTGGTGGAAACGGATCCGAACCGATCGATATTCCTCGAGTACGGTGAATACCGGGTGAAGTACCGCGGGTACGGTGGCCCGGGGCACTCTGCCTGCTCTTGATGTAGAATATGCTATCGGATACTACTCGAAAGGTGGAACATCACGAACATTTATGCCGGCGCCGGTGGACGGTAGCCCACTGTTTGCCCTCTCCGTTTCCAGTGCCTATGTCACCAATGAGTTCCGAATTCCCACACCTGTTCGACCCCGGATGTATCGGTCCCATCGAACTCCGAAACCGCCTCGTTATGGCGCCGATGGGGACGAATTACGCCACCGCCACCGGCGAAGTTACCGACCGGCTTCTCGACTACTATGCCGAACGCGCGGCCGGCGGAACCGGCCTCATCACCGTTGGTACTGCGGCCGTCGAGCATCCGCGGGGACGCGCTATCGTCAACCAGCTATCGATAGCCGACAACAGCCGCGTCCCGGGACTCTCGAAGCTCGCGCGGCGCATCCAACAACACGGAGCGAAGGCGTTCGTGCAGCTCCACCACGCCGGCGGCGGCACCACAGTAAAGAAAACCGGCGGGGCCCGACCGGTGGTGAGTTCGAGGGCCGAGAACGCGTACAACGCCCGGAACCCGCGGGTTTTGGAAACCGAAGACGTCGAATCGTTGGTGGAACGGTTCGTGGATGCCGCGAAACGCGCACAGAAGGCGGGATTCGACGGGGTAGAACTGCACGGCTCACACGGCTACCTCATCCAGGAGTTCATGTCGCCACGGAACAACCGACGGGACGACAGATACGGTGGCGACTTCGACGCTCGGATGCGATTTCCGACGGAGATCGTCGACGGTATCCGTGACGCGATCGGCGACGACCTCGCGTTGTCGTTCCGGTTGAGCGCCGAGGAGTTCGTCGACGGCGGCTACGAGCTCGAGGAGGCCACGCAGATGGCCGAAGTGCTCGCCGCGGCCGGCGTCGACGTCCTCGACGTCACGGTTGGCGCCTATGGCGCGCCGACCCGGACCCTCGAACCGATGGGGTACGAGGAAGCCTGGCGCTCTCACTACGCTGCAGCGATCGGTGACGCCGTCGACGTCCCCACCATCACTGTCGGTGTCGTCCGCCAGCCGGAGACGGCCGAAGCAGTACTCGCCGAGGGCGACGCCGACTTCGTTGCTCTCGGCCGCGGTCACATCGCTGACCCACACTTCGCGCGCAAGGCTCGGGACGGACGCATGGAGGAGATCAACCGGTGTATCGGCTGCAACATCGGCTGTATCGGCGAGGGTATCTTCGCCGACAGGGAGATGGGCTGTACGGTCAACCCGACGGTGGGCCGCGAGCGGGAGTTCGCCACCCTCGGGCCCGCACCGGAGCGCCAGCGGGTACTCGTCGTCGGCGCCGGCCCGGCCGGGCTCCAGGCGGCTATCCGAAGCGCCGACCGGGGTCACGACGTCACGCTGTACGACGCGGCCGAGGAGGTGGGTGGCCAGCTCCATCTCGCGGCTGCTCCGCCGCGAAAAGGGAAAAACGGATGGTACCTCGAGTACCTCGAGACGCAACTCGACCGTCGGCCGGTCGAGGTTCGACTCGGAGAGCGCGTCGACCGATCGACGGTCGAGGCGGTCGAGCCCGACGCTGTCGTCGTTGCGACCGGCGCCAAGCCCCGCAGGATCGACGTTCCAGGGATCGACGCAGATCACGTCGTCCAGTCGTGGGACATCATCGACGGGTCGGTACCGGTCGGTGACGAATCGGTCGTCGTCATCGGTGGGGGCGACGTAGGCTGTGACACCGCCGGTTTCCTGGCCGAACGGGGCTGTGAGGTCACCGTGGTCGAGCAGGCCGACCGGATCGCTCCGGACAAAGAACAGATCAGTCGCATCGATATGCTCGACGCCCTCGAGTCGAACGACCGTATCGCGCTCGTCACGGGTGAGACGGTGACGGCCATCGAGGAGGATGCCGTGATCACCACCGACGCCGACGGTGGGGCGACGACACACGAGGCCGACCGAGTGGTGCTCGCGGTAGGACACGAGCCGAACGACGACCTCGCCGACGAACTCGATGCGTACCCCGCGTCGGTCTACGTCGTCGGCGACGCCCGGGAGTCTCGAGACATCTATCGTGCGACCCTCGACGGCACCGAGGCCAGCATCTCGATCGGCGATCCGTATCGGACCTTCAGCCCGCAACTGTAGCCTGTCTCCGATCGTGGCCGAATCCCGATTCTCGATCGTCGAGAGCCGAGCGGCCGTTCCGACGGTCTCCTGTCGTCACGTCCCACCGATCGCCGTCCTCGTCCTGGCCATCGACGGCCACTAGGTACAGCAGTCCGTACCGTGCCGGACCAGCCCACGATTCCATGGCGCTGAAAACCGGGTCGCCATACTATGATCGGCGGCAGCGTACGTGTCGGTCCATGTCGTATCCGATCCGCGTCGCAGACGTCATGAGTACGCCGGTGGTCACGGCTGCGCCGAACGAGACGGTCGCCGACGCCGCGGGGACATTCCTCGAGGAGGGAATCAACTCAGTCGTGATCGTCGAGGACGACGAGGTCGTCGGTATCGTCACCGGAACGGATCTCGTCCGGGCGCTCGACCGAAGCGAATCGCCGCGTGATAAGTCGTTAACGGACGTCATGTCGACGCCGGTTGCCACGACCGATCCGGCTGCTGAACTCAAAGACGCCCTCGAGACGATGCACGACCAGAGGGTGGCGCGGCTGGTCGTCGTCGAGAACGGCAGTCTCGTCGGCCTGGTAAGCACCGACGACGTGATTCGGTACGCCCCACAGGTCTTCCACCGGGATGCACTCGCCGTCGAATCCGAGCCGACGCCGCAGTATCACGCCAGACAGGAGACCGAGTACGAACACTCCGACTGGACGTTCGAGTGCTCGACGGTCTCCCGCGACCATCTAAGTGTAGGCGATCGGGCTGAGTTCTCGAAGACAATCTCCGAGGCGGACGTACGGTCGTTTGCGACGGCGTCGGGTGACACCAACCGTCTCCACCTCGACGAGAGCTACGCTCGCGAGACGCGCTTCGGTCAGCGGATCGCTCACGGAACGCTCGTAAGCGGGCTCATCAGCGCCGCCCTCGCCAGGCTCCCGGGAGTGACCATCTACGTCTCCCAGGATCTGTCGTTCCTGGGACCGATCGGTGTCGGAGAGCGTGTCACGGCAGTCTGTGTGATCGTCGGCGAGATCGGTGACCGGAAGTTCGAACTGACGACCGACGTCCTCAACGCGGACGGAGAGCGGGTCATCGAGGGTGAGGCGACGGTGCTGGTCGACGAGCCACCCGAGACGGCGACCATCGAGGTCGAAGCGATCGCCTAGCGAGACTGGTGGCATCGCGAGGGGACGCCACCAGGTTCCGCTCGAGGCGCGAAAACCGGACAGTTGTGGTGAACAATATATATGGGGCACTCGGTCGTGAGTAGAACTGTTTCACGTTGGGTATGATTCCACTTCGCACGATCGCGACGCGTGCTCGAGGATATCTTCGTGGGGCCACGTACATCGATCCGGGCGCGATTCGAATCGATACGCGGGCGCTCGCTGCGTTTCGGATCGCTGCCGGGTTGCTCATCGTTGCGGACATACTCCTTCGCTTCCGAAATTTCACGTTCTTCTATACAGAGACGGGCGTCGTTCCGCAGTCCCTGGCCACGGAGATGACAGCGGACAATGCGTTCTCGGTCTACTACTTCACGACGGACTCGACCGTAATCGCGGCGTTGTTCGCCCTCACGATACTGATCGCGATCCAGCTGATCGTCGGCTACAAAACGAGGATCGCGACCGTCCTGTCGTTTCTCCTGGTCGTCTCGCTCGATCACCACAATCCGCTGGTCCTCAGTTTCGCGGACACTCTCTTCCGGATGCTCCTGTTCTGGGCGATGTTTCTCCCGCTTGGCGAGCGCTGGTCGGTCGACGCCGTCCACGCCGACTCCTCGCCGAGAACGGGAATCACGAGCCTCGCGTCCGCAGCGATCCTGGCGCAGGTCGTCTACATGTACGTCCTCAACGGCTACCACAAGCGGGAATCCGAGCTGTGGACCGGCGGGGAGGCCACGCCGCTCATCATGGGACTCGACAATACGACCTTTCTCCTCGGAGAACTCATGCGGAACGTCCCGACGCTCCTCCAGTACGGAGGGGTGACGTGGTACTACATGCTGCTGTTCGCCTGGCTTCTCATCCTCCTCCGGGGGAACACACGCGCGTTCTTCGTCGCCATGTTCATCGCCGGCCATGCTTCGTTCGCGATCACAGTTCGAATCGGCGCGTTCCCCTACGTCGCAATGGCCGGCCTGCTCCTGTTCCTGCAGGCACCGGTCTGGGACAGGCTGGAGGCCCTCGTCCGCTCCGTGACTTTCGACGGGTCTCGACTCGCCCACGTCCGAACCGAACTGGAACGGCTCGGCTCTCGGCTCCCTCGAGCGCGGATCGACTCGAAGACCCTCGGGCACGTCAGAACGACCGTCTACACTATCGCACTGGTCGTCGCGGTCGTTTCCCTTCTCGTCGTGCCGACGCTGTCGTACCTCCCCGTTGCTCAGTTCGTCGACGAGGAGGACGGTCCGAAAGACCGCATCGACGACAGGGCCGATACGATCCGCGTCAGCCAGCCCGACTGGACCGTCTTCGCACCCCATCCACGAACCGTCGACCGATACTACGTCTTCCCGGCCGAAACCGAAGGCGGTGACACGGTCGACGCGTACAACGAGCGCCCAGTGACACACGACAGACCATCCGACGAACTCCAGAAGCAGTTCGACACCTATCGGGAACGCTTTTACATGAACAGCGTCAGACGTGGCGGTCCCGACGATATCGTCGTCGAAACGCTCGCCGAACACCTCTGTGAGACGTGGGCGGACGACCACGGCGAGGAACTCACACACGTCAACGCACACTACGTCGCCGAGGACGTGACCCTCGAGACGATCGATGAGCCGGCAGACCGCGATCGAGAAATCGAGTCGATCTACTACCACGGCTGTGGCGACAACGAACCGGACGCTATCGAGCCTCCCGAGTGAGCGATTCCGCTGGTCGATGGATCGACGGTGGTGAACATCGAACGACCCGGGTTCGGATACCGTGGCGACAGCCAGCACCTCCTCGAGACGGGTCGGGTTCTATCGTCAAAATCGGTGGCCTCGGCACTCATAGGGCTCGTCGTCACCGGGTGCCGAGTCCGGTTCGGAGCGAGTAGATCGTCATCGGCCACTCGAGTCTAGCCGAGCGACTCCAAAGACGGTTTGGATTCTACGAGTCGGACCGCGTCGTCAGGCGCCGCCCGCCGAATCGGCGGTCGCGAACGCGGCGTTGAACTCGTCGATCAAGTTCTGGAGCTGGGCCGTCTCCTGGTGGGAAAACGTCTGCGGACAGCGTTCGACGGCCGACCGAGTAGTGGTTCGTTCGGCCGTCGTTCGTGTGCGGGTCGATGGATAGTTCGGCTGCGATTCGGATCGTGTCTGCAGGGGTTGGGTGCTCATGTCGGTCGGGGTTGATGTGGTGTCGTCGTCGAACGATACGGAAACTCCTCGGAGAGGGGCGAACTTACGCTGCTACGTGTACGACCGACATCTGTACTCACCCGTACAGGCTCTTTGGTTATAAAAGTTCATGATAGATAATCCTCCCACTCCCAGGTGTATAAAAACAAGTGTCTTGGTACCGTATGACTCGTTCTTCTGATCACGACGATCAGCCAGGGCGACGATAGTCACGTGTCGCCGATCGGAGATCCCGTGCTGGCGATCGGCGGGAACTCGGTACAGCAGTCCGTATGAAACCACGCGACGAAACGCCGATACCTTAAGCCGTCCGACTACGACCACTCGAGTAGAGTACCGATGGACGAGGGGCAGGCTGACGACGTCGAAGACCGAGATGCGACATCGACGTCGACCGACAGGACCGACGCTATCGCGATAGGGAGCGTTCACGACCGACCGGACGTGAGTTTCGTAATCCCGACGCACAACGAGGAAACGTATCTCCGCGGTGCACTCGCGAGTATCGCCGCGCTCGACACCGACTACACCTACGAGGTTCTCGTCGTCGACGGGAACTCGAGCGACGATACGCGATCGATCGCTCGCGAGTACGGCGCGACCGTCCTCGAGGGCACTGACTCGACGATCGCACGGGCGAGAAACCGGGGCGCGACACGCGCCGACGGTGAGTGGCTCGCGTTCGTCGACGCGGATACGGAACTGCGGGCGAACTACCTGACCGAACTGCTCGGCTACCTCGAAGCAAACGGGCTGGCAGCCGGCAGCTCCCGGTGTCGGATCACCGGTCCGCGGCGGGCGAAACTCATGGAAGCGACGATCAACTACGTCTTTCCGCGCCTCGAGCAACCGATCTTGCCGGGGTTCAACGTCGTCGTCCATCGACGGGCGTTCGACGACCTGGGCGGCTTTCCGGACGTCCCCAACGAAGACACGGCGTTCAGTCGCCGTCTCGCCCGGCAGTACCCGACGGGATACTGTCCCGCGGTGTTGATCGAGAGCTCCGGGCGCCGGATCGCCGCCGACGGACTCATCGGCACGCTCTGGCACTACCTCTCCCTCGATATCGAACGGATCCGACACTCGGGTGGCTACGGGTCCACGCCGTAGTCGGGGCTCGAGGCCGCCAGCGGCGGTGGGACGCCGACGCGGCACCGTCATGCGGACCGTTTTTGTCGTCGAGCGTCGCGAGCGCTACCGTGACGGTGCCACCGGAGGCCGAACGGCTCCTCGAGAGCGAACCACTGATGGCTCACCTCGGGACCAGCGTCGACGACCGACCACATGTCGCGCCGGTCTGGTATCGGTACGTAGCCGACGAGGCGGTCGTCGAGATCACGACGACGGGCCGCAAACTCGAGAACATCCGGGAGAATCCTCGAGTCGCTCTCTCCGTCCAGGCCGACGACAGAGGCGAGACGCGCTGGATGGTGACGCTGCTCGGCACGGCGTCGATCGTCGAGGACGACGCCGAGGGGGACGCCATCCACCGTCGGATCAACGCGAAGTACGGCGCCGATCCTGACGTCTACGACGAGAACACGCCCGTCCGGATCGACGTCGGGTCGGCGAGCTATCGAACGTACTGACACCGAGACCCACCGAGATGGCTCGCGGCCACCTCACCGAGATGACTCGAGGTCGACCGACGTGCGGTGGCGCACGCTGTCGATCGTGTCGAGCGACAGCGAGGACCGATCGACGATCGCGTGCGAGGGACGAGGACCGCAGCGAAGCGAGGACCGCAGTCGGCTGGGGAGGACGTGGGAACCATCGTGTCCACGTGAGTAGCGGCTCCGTGATGGTTGTGATTCGTACTTGTTCTCGAGTATCGCACGCTTCATTCCAGCAGTCGAATATCGAACCCGACAGCCGAACGAGGTGAGTTGGCCATACTGCCGGCCAGCACGATTACCGACCGGTCGCGCGACTGCGGCCGTCCCCGCGGGTACGGCCGCGAGTTCGCGACCGACTGCTCACTGACTGCTGTCCGACAGTATGACTGCTGTCCGGCAGTATCAGTCGCGACCAGGTGATGGGTCCCGAAGCCCCGGGTGGGTTTTCAGTTCGCGGACGCGTCGCATTTGCGCTCGTAACGCCGGATCGCTTCCCGGTGCCTCGAGGCCGTCTCCGGCGACGCCGTCGCCATCACTGTTCGCGCGCGTGTCATCTCCTACATCGTCACCGTCGCCGTCACGACTCTCGAGGTCCGCGATCGACTTCGGAAACGGCCGCAGGTCCTTGTGGATCGCGAGCCCGGCGGAGGCGCCGTCGCCGATCGCGATGGTCGTCTGGTTCTGACCGTGCGTGACGTCCCCGACGGCGTAGGCGCCATCGACGCTGGTCTCGCGGTTCTCGTCGACGGCGATCGCCCCGTCGTCGCGCAGTGTACACCCGAGGTCGGCGGCGAGGTCGGCGTTGTACACGGAGCCGTACATCGCGAACCCTCCGAGGTAGTCCCGCTCGGTACCGTCGCCGGACGCCGTCCGGCTGCCCGTGGAATTCGGACCCACGCTGTCGGCGAACTCGAGGCCGCCAAGCCACGGCGGCTCGTCCGCGTCGATGGTCTCGTCTGCGTAGGCCGAGACGACGGCCGTGTCGATACGGTCGACCGGATGGGCCCGGATGCGGGTGTCGGTCTCGTCGTCCCACTCCGGCTCGCGGCCGTCGAGTAAGAGATCGACGTCGTCGGTGAAGTTACACATCGTCATCGCGACGTGGGCTGCGCTTTCGGTGTGGCCGAGTACGAAGACGGGGCCGTCACCGAGTGTGTACGCGTCGCAGTGGAGACAGTAGTGCAATCCCCGTCCGGTAAAGCGCTCGAGTCCCGGCACGTCCGGACTCCGGTCTCGGAACCCTGTCGCGAAGACGATCCTGTCGGCCGTGACCGTGGCGTGGCTCGACTCGAGGCGAAACCGGCGTTCGTCGCCCACGTCCCCCTCCCGCTGGACCGACTCGACGGCGTCGGGATAGAAGTCACCGCCGTAGTGCTCGAGTTGCTCGACGGCGTGGGTCGCAAGCTCCTGACCGGAGACGTTCTCGGAGACGCCGAGTACGTTGTGGACGTGATCGACGGTCGTGTGGCGGCCGCCTTCCTTCTCGAAGACGGCCGTGCGATGTCCCAGCCGGGTCGTATACAACGCGGTCGTCAGCCCAGCGGGCCCACCACCGATCACGACGACCTCGTAGGTCGGGATCGAACGTTCGCTCATTTACCCCTGGTTCCGCACTCGAGGGTGTTGACCCTACGGCGTGCATATGCTCCACACGAACGAACCGACGTTCGTCGAGGTCCGTCCAGCCGACGAGCGGTACGTATTTGACTGGAAGATGCCTATGGCACGACGACACCGTACTTATACTGCCGGACAACGTGCTGTACACACCGATCGAACTCGAGACGCCCTCGCGGGACGACAGGCGTCGCGACGCGATCGGATGGCTACTGACTGTTGTCCGGTAGTATAAGACCGACGACGAGAGATGACCCTTACACAGGCTGCCCTCGACGTAGGATCGATACTCGAGGACGCCGGCGGCGTCCTCCAGTACGCGCTGGTGTTCGTCTTCGCGGCGATTCCGATCGTCGAGATTCTCGTCGTCGTTCCCATCGCAATCGGCCTCGGACTCGACCCACTCGTGACGGGGCTCGTCGCCTTTGCCGGCAACGTCGTTTCGGTGTACGCACTCATCGCGGCCCACCAGCGTCTCACGACGTGGTGGCGCCGCCGCCGGTCGGACGCCGACACGGATTCGCGCGACCGGTACGCGAGAGCGCGGCGACTGTGGGAGCGATACGGGCTCCCCGGACTCTCTTTCGGTGCGCCGGTTCTCACCGGCGTCCACATCGCTACACTCGCCGCGTTGCTCGCCGGAAGCTCCGCCCGTCTCACGGCCGGCTGGATGACCGTCGGGATCGGTGTCTGGACGGTACTGTTGGTCGTCGCCTCGGTGTTCGGCGTCTCGCTATTGGGCGTGATCTGAGAGGAGAGATGGCGGGTGACGGGGCCGTTCTCGCCGGCGCCTGCGTTTCATACGGACTGCTGTAACGGGTTCCCGCCGATCGCCACGACGGGGTCAGCGATCGGCGGTAATTGATGACAGGAGACTGTATCAGTCCTTTCGAACCGATCAGAGTCCGGTCGGAACCTCGAAGTACGTCGTCTCGAGACCCCACCCCTCGACCAGTTCCTGTAGCGACCGGACACCGAAGGTCTCGGTCGCGTAGTGGCCCGCCAACACGACGTTGATCCCGGCTTCCCGAGCCTCGTGGTAGACTTTCTGTTTGCCCTCACCAGTCACCAGTGTGTCGGCGCCGGCGTCGACGGCCTCGTCGAGCCAGTCCGTCCCGCTGCCGGTGACGATCGCGATCTCCTCGATCTCCTCGGGCCCGAACTCGAGGGTCTGGACCGACTGCCCGCCGGTCTCGAGAGTCGACTCGAGTCGATCGCGAAGGTCATCGATCGCGTAGGGCTCGCGTGCGGTCCCGCGCTGGCCGATGTACTCGGGGCCGAGTTCGCCGAAGGGCTCGCAGGCCTCGAGTTCGAGGACGTCGGCGACGCCGGCGGCGTTCCCCAGCTCTTGGTGGCCGTCGAGTGGGAGATGAGAGACGTACAGCGCGAGGTCGTTCTCGATCAGCGGCGCGAGCCGGTCGTATGTACGGCCGGTGACGTGGTCGAAGCCGCCCCACGAGATCCCGTGGTGGGTAACGAGGGCGTCCGCGCCGGCGTCGATCGCCCGCCGGAACGTCGCCTCGACGCCGTCGGCGGCGAAGGCGACGTGCTCGACGTCAGCCTCGTCCGGCCCGACCTGCAGGCCGTTGGCACTGGCATCGAGGTCGGCGTAGTCGTCGGTTCGCAGCTCGTCGTCGAGTCGATCGACGAATTCCGAGAGCTCCATGGCTCGAGGTTGCTCGGCGACGCCCTTGTATCCGACCGGTTGTGATCCGATATCGGATCGAACCGACGGCGAACGATGCCGGGTCGAAACGACGGCGAAAGCCCGCCTACATCAGGTAGAACAGCGGGAAGAGGAAGACCCAGACGATGTCGACGAAGTGCCAGTAGAGTCCGAAGAACTCCACTGGACGGTGATCCTCGAGGTAGGCGTCGATACTCGCGACCCGGTAGATCATGAACACGGCGATCAGCAAGCCTAAGAGCACGTGTAGCGCGTGTAGGCCGGTCGTGACGTAGTAGATCGAGTACTCGAGGCCGTACCACCAGTACTCGCCGTCGGCGAACTTCACGCTGTACTCGTAGGCTTTGACGCCCATGAACGTCAGGCCGAGCAGTAACGTCGCACCGAGCGCACCGAGCAGCCCCTTCTTGTTCTGGCGCTCGGCGAAGACGAGCGCGAGGACGACGGTGAAACTCGAGGTGAGCAACACGTAGGTGTTGAGCAGGCCGGGCCAGGAGGCAAAGGGAACCGTCGTCCACTCGCCCCAGCCCATGTGTAGGCGCATGAAAATGTATGCGCCGATCACGGCACCGAAGACGACGACGTCGGAAGCCAGGAAGACCCAGACGCCGAGTTTCGTGGTTCCAACGCCTTCGAACGGCCAGCGTTCGGCGATCGCCAGCTCGGGGGCGACGAACTCCTCACGCCCGTACTTGAACAGCGTATATCCGAGGATCACAACGCCGAGGACCGTCAACACGGGATACAGCACGTTCTGCTCGGCACCGGTACCGACGAGTCCGTCGGGGGCCGTCCCGGTCCCCTCCGCGAACTCGACCATATAGGGCGTGATGCCCGACAGGCCGAGGAAAAAGACGAACATCCCGAACCCGATTCCGAGCGGCCAGATGCTGGCGTGGTCAGCGTGTTCTTCCTGACTCACTTCGGCGGTCGCCACGCCGCCGTCGGTCGCTGTTTCCGAGTCGACGAACTCGAGGCGACCACTGGCGTAGCTGGGACGTCCTCCCCAGTTCTCGAGTGGCGGCGGCGAGTTCGTCGCCCACTCGGCGGTACGGGCGAACTCCCACGGGTTGTCCGGTGCTTCGGGACCGGAGACCCAGCTTTTGGCGAACGTATAGAACATGATCAGGAACGACGCGCCGAGGACGAACGCGCCGACGGTCGCGACCTGGTGGTAGATCTCCATGCCCTCACTGAAGTGGAAGACACGGCGTGGGGTCTCCCAGGCGAGAAACAGCGGGAAGTACAACATGTTGAAGCCAACGAAGTAGACAGCGAAGTTGAGTTTCCCGAGCGTCTCGGAGTACATCTTTCCGGAGATCTTCGGCCACCAGTAGTAGAGGCCGCCGATCAGGGCAGTGACCCCCGAGACCATCACGTAGTGGAAGTGGGCGACGACCCAGTAGGTGCCACGGAACTCGTAGTCGAGCACGACCGCACCCAGGAACACTCCGGTGATCCCGCCCAGGATGAACAAGACGAGCGCACCGAGTGCGAAGAGAAACGGCGTCGTGAACCGAACCCGTCCCTTGACCATCGTGTAGATCAACGCAAAGACCATCAGGTCGAACGGTAACGAGATCCCGATGGTCGTCGCCATCATCAGCGTCTTGATCTCTAAGTTGATCGTCGTCAGGAACATGTGATGCATCCAGACCAGGAAAGACTGGACGGCCACCAGGACCATCGCGATGATGACCCACTTCCGGCCGACCAGACGACGTCCCGTAAACGTCTGGAACGTCTCGAACATGATCCCCAGGGCAGGGAAGAAGACGATGTACACCTCCGGATGGCCGAAGAACCAGAACAGGTGTGCCCACAACAGACTCGAGCCCTGATCGGTTGCCAAATACTGCGTCAAGAAGACACGATCGGTCGCCTGTAACAGCAACGCGGCCAGTAACGCGGCGAACGCAAACAGCATCATCCAGACGGTCAGCAGCCACGACCAGGTGAAAAGGGGCATATTCCAGAGTCCCAGCCCCTCTGCACGCGAGCGATGGATCGTCGTGATGAAGTTGACCGTCCCGATCGTGATCGAGAAGACGAACAGAATCAACGCGAGGATCGTTCCGTTGCCGCCGGTCGTCGCCTCCATCGCGGGCGTGTACATCGGCACGTTCAGCGGCGCGTACATCGTCCACCCGCCGGCGAACGTCCGTCCCTGGAAAAACGAGACCGCAAACAGGAGTCCCGAGAACAGGTAGAACCAGTAACTCATGGCGTTCAGCCGCGGGAATGCGAGGTCTTTCGCCCCGATCTGCAGCGGAACGAAGTAGTTCGCGAACCCCGTCGCAATCGGCGAAAGGAACCAAAACACCATCAACAGCCCGTGAGCCGAGACCGACTGATTGAACTCGTCGGCCGAGAGCAGTCCCGTCCCACCGGCTTCCCACAGGTGGGCCCGGAACAGGAGTGCGAGGACGCCACCGAGCAGGAGGAAAAACAGCGACGTCGCGAGATAGAGAATCCCGACGTCCTTGTGATTGGTCGTGACTAACCACCGTTTAATCGACGTCATCGGCGGAAGGTCACTCATCGCCGACCCCTCCGACAGGTAGTGATTCGACCGTCGTTACTGTCCGTTCCCGGTGACTGTTCGGCCGAATCGACAGTCCTCGCGAACCGCACTGATACGACGTCGGCCGTCCGGACGAACGAATCAGGGGACCCATTAACAGGGGATTTCTCCACTCATTCTCCGCATCAATGTGTGCCATGAACATGCAAGGGACTGTCCGACGTGACGTCGGTTCGCCTCGTTCGATCGTTGCTCACATTCGAGTGTTGGTTCATTGAGGAGACAGTCTCGCCACTGACACTGACACGAGGATGTGCCGGATACCGATACCCCCACCTCAGGGCAGTCGGGTCGCACCAGTATCGACGTCCGGCAGTCCGTCTCAGGCTGGCTCGACCGCAGGCTCAGCCACCTCGTAAGCGTCGTCCTCCGTATCGACGACCATCACTGGCACAGGTGTGTTTCGGGTGACGCGTTCGGTGACGCTACCAAGCAACGCGCGTGTAACGCCACCGCGACCGCGAGAGGTCATCACGATGAGGTCGATATCGTTCTCCGCGGCGAAAGACGTGATCTCCTTGTACGGGACGCCAGCCTCGATGACCGGATCGACGTCGATCGATTCGCTGTCGATGTGATCGCGGACACGTTCGATCGCTTCGGCAGCTCGTTCGTGGATCTCCGTCATCTCGCCGAACTGTCCCGTATCGAGTCGATCGACCTGCTCGGAGCCCAGTGCGTGACTGAGCGCGTCGGTGTCGACGATATACATCGGATACAACGTCGCGTCGAACCGCTCGGCCAACTCGGCGGCGTATGGAACCGCTCGTTCTGACGCCTCGCTTCCATCCGTCGGAACGAGAATGTTACCGAACATACATTTGGTAGTACGTAGCACATAAGTAAAACAGTAGGGGACACTACTCGCCGCTCGTGACTCTCACGGATGCTGATCGCCGAGGCCGGCTTCGTGTCGACGACCGCACGACGAACCGATCGATCGGGGGATCGTTTTACCATCTTGGCCGTTGATAGATCGTCGTATGGCACGTCGAACGATTACCGACGAGGACGGTGCTATCTACGAGTTCTCCCCCGATCTCGAGCCGATCGCCACAGTGGAGTCGGGAACGGAGCTAACGATCGAGACGCGAGACAGCCTCGATGGGGCCGTCCAGGACGAGTCGGACGTGATCGAGTCGATCCCCGAGGAGGTAAACGCCGCGACGGGACCCATCGCGGTCGCGGAGGCCGATCCCGGCGACGTCTTGCGGATCGAACTCGAGGAGATCCGACTCGCGGAAGACCAGGGCCGTGTGGTCACCATCGACGGCTTCGGCCTGCTCGACGGTCACGACGAGATCGAAGCGCCCCGCACGCGGATGGCCCCTGTCGACGCGGACGGCGATACGCTCGAGTTCAGCAACACGGGTCTCGAGGTGCCGATCGAACCCGTCATCGGGACGATCGGCGTCGCTCCCGCGTCCGAGTCGCATACGACGCTCGTCCCCCACGACCACGGCGGGAACCTCGATACGACCGACGTGACTGGGGGGAACGCGATCTACTTCCCCGTCTTCCAGGACGGTGCGATGTTCGCGATGGGCGACTGCAAGGCCGCGATGGCCGACGGTGAGATGTGTGGCACCGGTGGCGAGATCGCCACCGAGATCGACGTAACCGTCGAGGTAATCGACGGCGGTGCGACCGACGTCGACGTCGCGCGGCCACTGATCGAGACCGACGACGCCTGGAAGACGGTCGCGAGTGCCGAGACGCTCGAAGCGGCCTGCGAACTGGCCAATCGGGACGCGATCGAACTGCTGGCGGCCGAACACGGGGTCGACGAGACCGACGCCTACATGTTCTCGAGTCTGGTCGGCGGCCTCGAGATCAGCCAGGTCGTCGACCCGCTGGTGACGGTTCGCAACGCGGTGCCCAAGGCGTACCTCTCCGAACCGTTCTGATACTGTCGGTGTCTGACCGAAACGTCGCGATGAACGAGGACTGTCGTTTACGGTTCGGTGGCGGTCGCGCCCATACGGTCGCTCGAGGCGACGGCGCAAAACCGCTGAGCCGGGACGCGATGGGGACGTGGTCCGTTCGACGACGGATACGACGTTTTATTACACTTCGTTGACCAGTTCCGATATGATTCCGTTCGACGTCCCGGCGATCGTCCCGCTGGCTCTCGTACTGTTCGGATTCGCCGCCTTCTACCAGGCGTACAAGACGTACGGCCGGTACGCGGCAGTCCGTGAGACAGCCCCGGCCGTCGAGACGGGGGCCGCCGGTGACGCGACGACCGTCTCCGGACCGGTGTCGACCGTCGAACCCGCGGCGCCGCGGCGGGAGCCACCCGAGGGCGTGATCGACGGGACCGCCAGGCCGGCGCTCGTCGCCTGGCGCGTCCGTCGCCACGTCTCGGGCGGCCGCAACGGCCGCTCTCGGTGGAGAACTGCCGACGGCGGACTGGCCGTCGGTGAGTTCGACGTCCGCCACGGCGGGAGATACGTTCGGATCGACGGCGACACCCTCCCGGACGCGGGTGACGACGGTCACCAATCGGCCGATTCGTTCGATCCGTTCGACGACTCCGCCCTCGAGTTGGGCGAGCCCGAGACCGACGTTCGACTCGGCGAGCCAGACCCATTGACGAAGGTCTTAGAACGACTCCGGCTGATCGGGACGAACGGCGTGCTGGGCGATCCGAACCTCTCGCTCAGTATCGGCGGGAACTCGCTGAGTCCGGACCGGTATCAGGCGACCGTCGTCGACAACGGCGACGAGATCGCAATCGAGGGCGAACTGGCGGAGACGCGCGACGGGCCCGTCCTGCAACGCTCCGGCGGCGACCGTCCGACCGTCGTGGTCGGTACCCTCGAGAAACGAGAGTCGCAGTTGCGGTCGCTCGCGCTCAAACAGGCCGGTCTCGGTGGAGCCATGATCGCCCTCGGATACGTCGTCTCGGCGGTCGCGTGACTCGCTGTTGGTGAGACGAGACGGGAGACAGCGGGATGTCGGTGACCTGATGGCTTCTAGTACCGTTCCAATCGTCGACTGATGGGTCGAATCGGACGACACCGCAGGATCCGACCCATCAGTTCAGGCGTGGACCGCCACTAGTGTCAGCCCGAGTCCGCGACAGCGCGTTCGAAGACGAACTCCCGGAGAAGTTTCCCGGCGAGTGACGCGGTCTGTCCGTCGTCGCGGTCGTTGACCTCGACGACGTCGAACCCGCTCGCCTGCGGTGCTACGTCGCGGACGACGTCGCGCATCTCACGGGGTTCGAGGCCAAACGGTTCCATCGTTCCCGTTCCCGGCGCGTAGGCGGGATCGGCGGCGTCGATGTCGACGCTCAGGTAGACCTCGCGGTCCTCGAGTCGCGTTGCCGACCAGTCGGCGACGTCTTCGGGCTCGACGACCGTCACGTCGTCGTGGCTCGCTCGTTCCCACTCCGGCTCGCTTCCCGTTCGGATGCCAAGCAGGACGATCTCCTCGACACTGTCGACCTCGAGGATGCGACGCATCACCGAGGCGTGGGAGAACTCGTTGCCGTCGTATCCCTCATAGAGGTCGAGGTGGGCGTCGAGACAGACGACTACCTCGGGTTCGACGGCGCGGACGCCGGCCAGCGTGACGGTGTGTTCACCGCCCAGCAGCAGCGGGACGGCGTCGTCCCAGACGACGCTTCGCAGCGTGCTCTCGAGATACTCGAGGTACTCAGCAGTGTCGTCCCACGCGCGGACGTCGCCGTGGTCGGTGACGTTGAGTTCGGAGAAGTGTTGGTCCGTTCGTCGATCGTAGTCGTCGAACGGCTCTGCAAACGTCCGAATTCGCCGGGGCCCAAAGCGGGTGCCCGGCTGAAAGGTCGTCGATACGTCCAGGGGCGCACCGACGACCACGAAGTCCGCACCACGGTCGGCAGTCTCCGTCGTGTCAGTACTCCCGCCGTCGTCAGTCGCCCCGGGGAACATTAGACGATCTTTCGCTGATCTTCCATCTCGAGGTACTCGATGTTCTCGTCGGGCGAGACATCGACGTCCTCGGGGATGCGCATCGTGATCGTCTCGTAGGTTTCTAAGTCCATGACCTGCATGTCGTCGCCGTCGACGGAGACGACCTGGCCCTGTTTGCGCTCGATGATCGGGACCCAGATCTTCGCGTCGACTGGCTGGGAGAGCGAGCGCTTCTTGCCGTCGAAGACGCCTTCGGCCTCGATTCGGGCCTTGGCACTGCCGTGTTTGCCCGGCTTCGCCGTGGAGTAGGCGTTGATCTTACACGGCGAGTCGTCGATCATCACGTAGCTGCCTTCCTGGAGGTCGCGAACTTCTGTCTGCTGTTTCGCCATGTCCCGGCGTAATCAACCGACGGTCATAAACCGTTTGGAATGGACGCTGGCCGAAACGGCGACCGTTCGCGCCGCTGAAACGATTATCCCCCTTTCGATCGGTAGCGCGAAAGCACGCGCCGGCGCCGGTCGAAATTGACTACAGCAAACCGTATGACTGACTGGCCCGAAAAACAGTCCCGATGATCGGTAGCTTCGCCATCGCCGGCCTCCTCGTCGTCGCGGGAACCGGGCTCGGACTGGTCGCGTGGCGCCGCTGGCGAACTCGAACACATAATCGACGCGCGCTCGCGCGCGACCTCGAGACGCGTCTCGCCGACACCCTCGCACCCGGCACCGGCTCTCATCTCTCGACGTCCCCGACGGTCCGCCGGATCGCCGTCGTCGACAGCCACCGTGAGGGCGAGACCGAACGCCCCGTTTACGTCCCGATCGTCCGAATCGATCTTGAGACGACCGATGCCCCGGGGATGCAACTCGCCCTCGAGTACGTGGCGGACGTCCTCGAGGCGATCCATCCCGAACTCGAGAGCCGCGAGGAGGCCGTCGCTCACTACGACGTCGAGTTTTCGTTCGGCCCGGACGGCCTCTTCGTCGAAGGGGAGTGTGGCCGCGTTTCGGTGGCGCCGGAGCTGGCCGATCGGCTGCTCGAAGCGGATCGCTACGGGGGGTTCGAGCTCTGGCGTGACGTCAAACGAGCGGACGGGGACGAGACGTCACCGACGACGCTGTGGGGGCCGTGTCGGAACGATCGGTCCGATTGAGACGGTCTCCTGTCGTCCTCCCGACGCTCGCCGACCCCACCTGTCGATCGGCGGGACGCGGTACAGCAGTCCGGACGAGACGTTACCGAAAGCCCTGCGGGTCGGCTGGCGGATCGAGCGGACTTGTCGGCAGGTCGTCGCCGACCGAGGCGTCGTTGTATGCCCGCGGGGCGATGTCGTTTGGCCCCTGGGGGTAGTACAGCGCTGCCAGCGTCTGGAGCTGGCCGCGACCGACACCGAGTTCGAACTGGCCGCCGCCGTACAGGTCGATTCCGCGTTCCTCGCAGTAGTCGATCGTCTCGCACAGCGACTCCAGAGACCCGAACCGGGAGGGTTTGACGTTGAGCCAGTCGGGCTCCCACGGCAGGGCTTCGACGTCGCCGACGCCGTGGATCGGGGCGTCCCACGAGACCCGCCGACGAACGTCGGGATCGTCGAACAGCGGTCGCGTCTCCGCCGTCAGTGCTGGATCCTCGATAATCGCGTCGGGAAACGCCTCGAGTACCCGTTCGTAGAGATCGGGATCCGCCGGAACGTCGACCGTCGTTCCCTCGTACTGACCCTTGAGATCGAGGATCGCGACCGCGTCGTCGCCGACTGTCTCGTCGATCGCCGTGACGACGTCGTCGTCCCATGCCGGGGTCGGATCGAGTTTGAACTCGAGGTCGGGCACCCGCCCGCGTAGCGTCTCGAGGCGGTCGGTCGTCGGTGGCTCGCCGAGTCGAGTACTGGTAACGAACCGGATCGGCTCGAGCGAGCGACCGGTAGCAGTCGCTAGGTCCGTCCCGGCCTGGCGAAGCGCGAGATCCAGCGCCGCGGCCTCGAGCCCCCAGCGTCGGTAGTTTCGGAACACGTCGCGGTCGGGTGCACCCGCCGGGAACAGGTCGACGTCGTCGAGGCGTGTGGCAAACGACTCGACCGTGTACTCGCCGGTCAGGTCGGGGAGCTCCGAGACGGCCAGTGCGTCGTGTTCGTCCGTGTCGTAGGTGACGTCTTCACCGCGACCGACGACCGTGTTCGTTCCGTCCGTCCCGGGCGTCCCGGGACCCGACAGCACGAATTCGGTCGTGACACGGCGCCCGTTCGACGTCTCACGCTCGAGACGGTCGGTCGACACCGCGTTGATCGACAGTGACAGGTCGGCGAGCCGATCGTACTCCATACCGGGTAGTCGGCGGGCAGCCGAAAGAACCTACTCCTCGCCGCGTCGCTGACGCATGCTCTGACGGGTAAACTGTGGCTTCGTTCGGATCGATTTCGGCTCGCGAAACGAGCGATAGAGCTGGATCACGACGATAAGCGAGAAGACCGCCGCGACGATCGACGCCTCCGGCGCCTCGAGGGCGTAGAGAACGCCCATCGAAAACAGCGACATCGTAAGCAACATGCCGTAGATGAGCCGTTTGGCGAGGTCTTGGAAGAGTTCCTCTTCGTCCTCGAGGCCGATACGAACGTAGAGGTCGTCCCGTTCGAGCCGATCGAGGGTGCGCTCGGTTTTGGGTGCGAGCCGCGTCAGCGACTGGCCGGTATCGCGGAGCTGTTTGCCCGTCTCACGGGCATACTGGCGGATCGACTCCTCGCGGTACCCCTGTTCGATGAGGTAGTCGGTCGCAGTCTCGATGAAGTCGAAGTCGGGATCGAGGGTGACACAGACCCCCTCGACGACGGTCGCGACCCGCATGACCAGCGCGAGGTTCTTCGGCAGTCGGAACGGGAAGACGTAGATCGAGTCCTCGATCTGGCCGATGATCTGGTTGATCCGGTACTGTTCGACGTCCTCGCCGCGGGCGTCCTGGATGGCGATCTCCATCACTTCGGCCATCACCCCACGGTCGGCGTCGGGACTGAGCGTCCCGACCTCGATCAAGGCGTCCAAGATCGCGTCGATGTCCTCGTTTGCGACGGCGACGTAAAAGTCGATGATCTTCTCCTGGACGAACGGATCGACCCGCCCTGACATACCGAAGTCGTAGAAGACGATCCGCCCGTCGTCGGTCACTGCGAGGTTCCCCGGATGTGGGTCGGCGTGGAACACGCCGTCGTCGATGATCATCTGTAGGTACGCCCGCTCTAGGTTCTGTGCGACCCGCGTCCGGTCGATATCCCTGCGCTCGAGTTCCTCGACGTCGTTGATCTTCGTCCCCTCGACGTACTCCATGGTCAGGACGCGGGGTCCCGAATGACTCTCGATCACATCGGGGATGACGAATCGATCGTCGTCCGCGAAGTTGGCCCGGATCTCCTGGAGCATCTCGGCTTCGCGCTCGTAGTCCATCTCCTCGCGGATCGTCTTCGAGAACTCCTCGGCTAAGTTCTCGAGCGAGAACGCACGCGATTCGTCGACGAAGTACAACAGGAACGGAAGCGACCACTTGATCACGCGTAGGTCGGCCGCGACGAGTTCCTCGATGCTCGGTCGACGGACCTTGACGGCGACCTCGCGGCCGGCACCGTCGGCACGGGTCGGTTCGGCGACGTCGGTAGCTTCCGGATCGAGCCGCGCCCGGTAGACCTGTCCCAGACTCGCGCCGCTGATCGGCTCGGTCTCGAACTCGTCGAAGTTGTCCTCGACGGGACCGAGTTCCTCCTCGAGGACCTGTCTGGCCTCGTCCCACTCGGCGGGCGGAACGTCGTCTTGCAGGGACGCGAGGACGTCGATGTACGCCGGCGGCAACACGTCCGGCCGGGTCGAGAGCAACTGACCGAGCTTGATGAACGTAGGCCCAAGCGTCAGCAGCGACTCGAGCAACAGTTCCGCCCGCTTGCGATGGGTCTCGGGACCTACCTTTCGGGAGCGGCCAAACAGCAGGAAGCGACGCCGGTCACGGGCGTAGGCGAGCAACAACGGGAGAAACTGCCATGCCACGAGGACGAACCGCTTGTACGCACGGAGGGTAACCAGCCTCTGTCACCTCGCGTTACTCCGTCTCGCCGTCGACGACGTCGATCGTCGTCTCGCTGCTTGCAGACGTCTTGGGAACTGTCAACTCGAGGACGCCGCGGTCGACACTCGCCGTTGCCTGCTCTCCGACCGCGTCGTCGGGCAGTGGAAGGTCGACATCGAGAAACAGCGACCGGTTCTCCTCGAGATACCGATAATCGCCCTCGGGTGTTTTCTCCCGATGGGCGTCGATGGAGATGCGCCCGTCCTCGATGGCCAACTCGAGCGTGTCGGCCGAGACACCTGGGACGTCGAGGACGAGCAGATAGGCGTCCTCGCTCTCGAGCAGATCGAAGAAGACGTCCTCGGAGAGGTCCCGCAGTGCGTCGCGAAGCGCTGACATGGGTACTGGTTCGAACGCCGATACGAAAAAGCCCGCGGTAGCGGCCGATTCGGGGGGTGACGACGTGGGGTGTGCCGGTCGCCGTCGCCGGAACGGCCTCGAGTCCAGCCGGCAGAGCGCGGACGACCTCGAGTGTTGCCGACGATCAGACGAACGATGCCACGGTAACCGTGATGGCGACGAGTGCGATCGTGATGGCACTGACACCGTACGCGCCAGCACGAACTCCGAGTTGGCGGTCGACGTCGTCGGAGATCACGACCGGATCGTCGAACAAGAGATCCCGGAGCCGATCGCTGAGACGTGGCGATGGCGCCGCATCCGGGGCCCCGACGACGACATCCACCGGCCTCGTCTCCCACAGGGCGGCCGAATCGGTTCGAACCGTCCCGAGGACGGAGACGTCGTCGCCGGGAACGAGCAGTCGCTCACGGACCCGCCGGTCGTTCGCCGAGACGCGACCGACCGACGCGGTTGCAGCCGACTCGTACCGACGCTCGATGGCGTTCTGTTCGAGCGCGCGAGCGATCTCTGCCGACGGCTCCGTCCCCCCAGGCACGTCGATTCGGGTGTCGGCCTCGAGCCGGAAGTCGGCGTCGAGCGTCGTCACTAACGCCGTTCCAGCGTCGTCCTCGAGTCGAAACGGGACGGACTGGACGCCCGAGGCGATAGTCACCCAGTGGCGTTCGTTGCGGACGGTGCGTGCTTCCTCGACACAGTACTCACAGACGAGACAGGGCGTGTCGGTAAACGGCGAGCGAAGCGTCCGATCGTCGTCGATCGGCCGCGCGCGGCCGCGGAGTTCGACCCGTCCGTCCGTCGGCGCCTCGAGGGTAGCAGCGGGTCCCGAACGGAGGATGCGGTTGGCCGTCCGCAACTCACCGAACCCGTACCAGAAGAAGACGACCGCCACGGTACCCGCCGCGGTGATCGCGAGCAGGACCGGGTCGATGTGCGTGGCTGGCATCCCTACTCGTAGCTCCGGGCCGATCGCCAATACATGTGTGGGGTCGCTTCACACTCCGTTCGGTCCCCCACGCTTTTGCCGTCCGCCACCCCGAGTGAAGGTATGGACGGAGCCGATAGCGAGCGCAAGACGGCCGGGTTCAAGGAACGGACGCCGGTCGACGAGGCGCGTCGGATACTCGAAACGGCAGTCGTGGGGGATCGTGACGACGAGGACACACCGCCCGTCGGAACCGAACGGATCGACGTCGAACGCGCCGACGGCCGGGTGCTCGCCGCGCCCGTCACGTCGGCACGGAACGTCCCCCACTACGAGCGGGCGGCGATGGACGGCTATGCCGTCCGCGCCGCGGACACGTTCGGGGCCAGCGAACGCTCACCCGAGGTGTTGCGGGTCGCCGATGGCACCGGCGACGACGCCAGCGTCGGCCCCGAGACGGCCGCCCGTGTTCACACCGGCAGCGCCCTCCCCGAAGGCGCCGACGCCGTCGTCATGATCGAACACGTCACGGAACTCGAGTCGGTCGGCGAACTCGAGGTCGAAGACGCCGTCGCCGAAGGGGAAAACGTCGCGCCGATCGGCGAGGACGTCGAGGAAGACCAGCAACTCTACGACGTGGGCCACCGGCTCCGGCCGTCCGATCTCGGCCTCCTGCGGTCTGCGGGCTACGCCGAGGTGGCGGTCGCCAGGCAGCCGACGGTCGGCGTGATTCCGACCGGCGAGGAACTCGTCGACGGCGATCCGGGTCCGGGCGAGGTCATCGAGACCAACGGACTCACGATCTCCCGGCTGGCGAAGCGATGGGGCGGGCAGGCGACCTACCGTGACGTCGTCACCGACGACTTCGAGTCGCTGCGCGTGGCGATCCAGCGCGACCTGACCAAAGACGTCGTCGTCACCACCGGCGGCTCTTCGGTCGGCGAGCGGGACCTCCTGCCGGAGGTGATCGACGAACTGGGCGAGGTCGTCGTCCACGGCGTCGGGCTCAAGCCCGGCCACCCCGTCTGTCTCGGAATCGTCGAGGAGACGCCCGTCATCGCCCTGCCGGGGTATCCCGTCGCCTGTATCGTCAACGCAGTCCAGTTCCTTCGGCCGGTCCTGGCGTGGCTCGAGGGGACTGACCCTGCCCCCCATCCGACAACGAACGCCCGCCTCGAGCGCAAGATCCCGAGCGAACCCGGAACCCGGACGTTCGCACGCGTCCAACTCGAGGAGCGCGACGAGGCGGCCCTCGAGCCCGGCGAGCCGCGGTTTACGGCGACGCCGACGCGAGCCAGCGGCTCTGGTGTGCTCTCGAGTGTCGCATTGGCAGACGGCTGGGTCGTCGTCGACGACGACCGCGAGGGGATCCCCGAAGGCGAGACGGTCGCCGTCGAGAACTGGGAGCCGTCGCCGTAGGCCGGCCGTCGCCCGATCGGGTTCGTTCGGGCAGCGTGGTACGGACGATGGGATCCGTCTCACCGAATCGCCAATCGGACCGCGTCCGCGAGCGCGTTCACTCGAGCGACGTGTTCGTAGGAGCCGTCACGGACCCCGTTCGTGACGTACGCGAAGCCGACGTTTTCTTCGGGATCGGCCCAGCCGACGCTGCTGCCCAGTCCAGCGTGGCCGAACGTGTGTGGCGGCGACAGCGAGCCGTAGGGTGCAACCGTCGTCCCGCCCTTCCAGAACCCCAGACAGAACCGTGCCTCGCGGCCGAGCGTGCCGTCGGCATCGGTCTCGGCCTGGAGTGTGGTCATCGCGTCGACGGTCGCTTCCGAAAGGAGCCGGGTCCCCTCGAGTTCGCCCCCGTTGGCCAGACAGGCGTAGAAACGAGCCATGTCGGCGGCGGTCCCGATGCCGTTCGAGGCAGGGATCACCGCCCGGTGGAGCGCTTCGTCGTTGAACGGCGCCGCGACCTCGGCGTTCGCACCGAGTCCCTCACCGGGGTCGCGACAGCGGTCGAACGGCTCGAAGCCGACCAGCGTCGCGACGTCGTCGTCCTCGTCTTCGCGCAGCCCGATACCGGTGTCGTCCATCCCGAGCGGTTCGAAGACGCGCTCGCGGGCCGCCTGTTCGATCGGCGTCCCCGATACCCGGCCGACGAGTTCTCCCACGAGCCAGCCGAACGTCAGCGCGTGATAGGCCGGCACCTCACCAGGCTCGTCGTTGAGTTCCATTCCCTCGAGATGGTCGACGACCGCCTCCCAGTCGGTCCAGACGTCCGGCTGGTCGTCGATCTCGCTCTGGTTGAGACCCGCAGTGTGGCTCAACACCTGCCGGACCGTGATCTCCGCTTTTGCCGTCCCCTCGTCGGCAAACTCGGGCCAGTGGTCGACGACGCGGTCATCGTAGGCGAGTTCCCCGTCGTCGACCAGCGAGTGAAGCGTCACCGCGGCGTATGGCTTCGTACACGAAAAGACGATGTGGCGTGTCTCCGGCGTCTCGGCCTCACCGCCGGGGCCGGTTACCCCGCCCGCGAGGTTTAACACCCGCTCGCCGTCGACGTAGACGGCCAGCTGGGCGCCGTGGTGGAGTCCGACCTCGAGATGGCGATCGAAGCGGGCAGCGATGCGCTCGCGATCGGTGTCGGCAAGTCGTGGCATACCATCTGGAACCAGTAGCAGACTTGTAACCGTTGTGCCACGAACGAGTTCGTTTCGAACTCACCGATCGAGTCGGTTCCAGCAGCTCTCCGACTCGAGCCCTTCGAGCGCCGGCTCGAGGTCCTGTTCGGCGGCGCCGTAGAATCGCTCCCGGCCGACGGGGGTCCGGACGCGGATGACGACGGTGTTGCTCGTCACCCGGAAGATCGAAAGCGCCCACCGGCGTCCCGTGTGTGTCCACTCGCTGTGTCGTGTTGCTTCCTCGTCGTCGACGACGTCCGACCCGAGCTCCCAGCTCAGTCGTGTCAGCTGTGCTCGATCGAACGGGATCGCGTCGGGAAGCGAGACACCCCGTCCGGTCCCGGTTCCGGACTCTGTTTCCCCCTGAAAGCCATGGGCAGCCATACCACGCTATTCGACATTCCGTGTGAAAAAATCATCCATTCCGGTGTGCTTATAACGCGGTCGGCGGGTTGCTCCGTGGATCGCTCCCTCGAGGGCCGGCGATCGGCGGGCAGTGACGACAGGAGACCGTCTCAGTCACTCGCCGCCCCTTCCGGACGGTACGCGCGGCTGATGGCCTTCCAGTGGCCGGCCGCAAACCGGTAGTAGGTGACGGCGGCGGGAACGAGCGTCTCGAGGATCAATGCGGCATAGAGCGCGCCGATACCGAGCGGTGTCACGGTCTCTACGTACGGAATCGGAACAGCTGTCGCACCGAGGAGGGCGACGGGGATTGCGGCGACGTACAGCCCGAGCACCTGGCCGTAGAACGGCCAGCGCGTGTCGCCGCTGGCCCGCAGCGGCCCGGTCGCACCGCCGCTGATCCCGCGGAAGACGACGCTGACGCAGGCGACCGCGATGAACGTCGTCACGAGCGGCAGGATCGACGGATCGTCGACGAACAGTCGACCGACCTGCTCGGCGAAGACGAGGACGAGCCCCGCGCTGACGAGGTAGACGGCGGTGCCGAACCAGAGCACTTCGCGGCCGTAGGTGTCGGCGGCCCGTTCGTCACCAGTGCCGAGTTCTTGGCCGACGAGGCTGCTCGAGGCCAGCGAGAACCCCCAGCCGGGTGTGTCCATCAGGTCCCTGACGCGGCGGGCGACGACGTAGGCCGCGAGGACGTTCGGACCGAACAGCGCGACGATCGCGAGCATCGGGAACTGGGCGGCCCGGCGGGCGACGTTCGTAAACACGAGCGGCGTCCCGATGTCGATCACGTCGCGGGCGTCGGCGATCGTCGCGTGGGGCCGCGAGCGGTCGATCGTGACGGGGAACGCGCCGATCCCTGGCAGCCAGCCGACGGTGAAGCCGACGCCGAACGCGACTAACACGAGGGCGTTGGCGACGACTGTACCGATCGCCGCGCCAACGACGCCCATCTCGAGTCCGAAGATCAGAACGGCGTTGAGGACGACGTTGGCGACCGCACCGCCCGCGCGCAACATCATCGGCGTCCACGCGTCGTCGGCGCCGACGAGGGTGCGACTCCCGATGAGGTTCAACGCGGCGAAGGGGACACCCAGGGCGACGACGGCCAGATACTCGGCGCCGTAGGCGATCGAGGCCGCGTCGTTCCCGACGAGCGCGATCAACGGTTCGGCGACCGTCAAGTAGAGGGCGGCAAGCGGGAGGGTGAGTGCAGCGACGACGACGGCGCTGGTTGTCACCGCAAGCGAGAGTCCGTCGGTCGTCCCGCCCGTGTAGCGCTGGGAGACGAGACTGATCGTCGCGCCGGCGACGCCGCCGCCGATCGCGAACGCCAGCCCCCAGTACGGTGCCGCGAGCCCGACCCCTGCGATGGCCGCCGGACCGAGAGCGATCCCGACCATCGCGACGTCGGCCGCGGACTTGGACATCCGAGCGATCCCCGTCACGATCCGCGGCCAGGCGAGATCGGTCGTTCGCTCGGCGCGGCGGGGATCGATCACCCCCAGTCGCGCGAGTAACGACCCGATCGAGAGCAAGAGCCACCGAACGGGATTGGGGACGGTACGCCAGCGAGAACTCACGACAGCGGGTTCGTGATCCGGCGTGAAATGATTTCATATTCCGAGGTGTCTCGAGGGGATTTCGCACATTCCCGTGGTGTTATACCATCATCGTTCACCATCTCTACCCTCCCAGAATCTGATAGGTATGCCGATAGAAGCGAGGGGGCCGACCGTATCGACCGAGCCCTCTCCTGTGTCGTCTTCGACTGACGTTTTTACCCCCGGCCCGCCAACTGCGGGTATGGAACGCAAGGAGTTTCGTGATCTTGCCTCACCCGAGGAGGCACACGCGGCGATCGACTCGCTGTCACTCGAAGGCGGACTCGAGCGTGTCTCGCTAGAGAACGCCCGCGGTCGAGTGCTCGCAGCACGACTCGACGCAGAACTCGACGTCCCCGGCTTCGACCGGGCGAGTCTGGACGGCTACGCCCTCCGGGCGGCGGACACGTTCGGCGCCGACGAGGCCGATCCCGCCCGACTCGAGGTGGTTGGGGAGGTCCACGCCGGCGAGGAACCCGACGTCTCCCTCGAGGACGGGCAGGCCGCCGAGATCTCGACGGGTGCGGTGATGCCGTCGGGAGCGGACGCGATGGTACCGGTCGAACGGACGGACGTCGACGACGACACCGGTGACGTACTGATTCGAACGTCGGTCGCTCCCGGCGACAACGTCATGTTCGCCGGCGCGGACGTCGCCGCGGGCGAGCGCGCGCTCGGTCCCGGGACGACGATCACGCCCCGGGATATCGGGCTGCTCTCGGCGCTCGGGATCGACGAGGTACCCGTCCGTGCACCACCGAAAGTCGGGATCGTCTCGACGGGCGACGAACTCGTCCGTCCCGGCGGCGACGTCGCAAGCGAGCGCGGCGAGATCTACGACGTCAACAGTTATACGATCGCTGCCGGGGTCGAGGACGCCGGCGGCGAGGCGGTGCTCTACCCCCACGCCGGCGACGAGCAAGACGAGATGGAACGAATCCTGCGGGAGGCCGCCACCGAGTGTGACCTCGTGCTCTCTTCGGGATCGACCAGCGCGAGTGCCGTCGACGTCATCTACCGTGTCATCGAGGAACAAGGTGAACTGCTGCTCCACGGTGTCAGCGTCAAGCCCGGGAAGCCGATGCTCGTCGGCCGACTGGACGATTCGGCGTACGTCGGCCTTCCCGGCTACCCCGTCTCCGCGATGATGGTCTTCCGGACGTTCGTTGCGCCTGCGATTCGCGAAGCTGCCGGCCTGCCGGAGCCGAAGGCAGCGACCGTCTCCGGAACGATGGCCAGGGAGGAACGGTACGGCGAAGGCCGGATGCGCCTGTTGCCCGTTGGCCTGGTCGAAGACAGCGACGGCGAGACCCTCGTCTACCCGGTCGACAAAGGGTCTGGCGCGACCACCAGCCTCGCCGAGGCCGACGGCGTCGTCGAGGTCGGTCCCGAGACCGACTACCTCGAGGCCGGCGAATCCGTCACCGTCCGCCTGTTCTCGCCGGACGTGCGACCGCCGACGCTGCTTGGCGTCGGCGAGGACGATCCGACGCTGAACCGATTGCTCGACCGCCTCGAGAACCCCCGATACCTCTCGGTCGGGAGCCGACCCGGCGTGCGTCGGTTCCGCGAGGGCGTCCCGGACGTCGCCGTCGTCGCGGGGCCGCTCGATCGCGATCTCGAGGCCGACGAACTCGGCCGCTGGAATCGCGAGTGGGGACTGATCGTCCAGGCCGGCAACCCCCACGAGCTGGACGGGCTGGGTGATCTGGTCGATCGCGACCTCAAATTCGTCAATCGGACGACCGACTCCGGCCTGCGCTCGAGCCTCGAGGCGACTCTCGACGAGCTCGCGGCCGATCGGGACGAAAGCGCCAGCGAGCTCCGCGAGGCGATCGATGGCTTCGAACTCGGGCTGCGGGCCTACGAAAGTCCCGCTCGGACGGTTATCGCGGGCGACGCCGACGTTGCCCTCGGGCTTCGCGAGACCGCCGACCGACTCGACCTCGGCTTCGTCCCCGTCGGTGAACAGCCGGTTCGTATTCTCGCCACCCCCGATCGGACGTCCAAGACAGGCGTTCGCGAACTCGAGGGGGTCCTCGACGGCGACCTCGAGGACGTCTGACCGCGATTCGACGGCTCTGGGGCTGTTGAGGGTCGGTCGTCACTCGTCGACCCACGTCTCTCCCCCCTCGATATCAGCGTAACCGACAGTCACGACCGTCGGAACAGCGATTTTTACCCGAGCAGGATGTACGAGGTATGATGTCCACGATCGCCGAGTTTCGGCTTGCGGCTGCGGAGACGACACTGGGGACGGCTCTCGAGTACGCACCCGACGCCACGTTCGAACTCGAGTCGTCGGTCTCGAAGACGCGTCCCTCGCTGTGGGTCGCCGGCGTCGACCGCGGGACGGCCGCGGCGGCCTTCGAGGCTGACCCATCGGTCGAGGATTACGAACTCCTCGTCGAAACCGGATCGAGACTGCTGTACGACGTCAGTTTCGTGGACGGGACGACTCGGCTCAGCGACGAACTGCTCGCCGACGGCGGCTCGCTGCTCGAGATGTGGGGCACCGACGGCTGGTGGCAGGTCCAGGTCCGATTTCGCGACCGTGAGGCCCTCTGTGATGCCTACGACCGACTCGAGGCGGCCGGCTTCTCCGTCGACCTGCGGCGAGTCAGCGACGTCACCGGCGTCGCCGATTCCGAGACACGACTGACACCCGAACAGCAGGAAGCCCTCGAGGCCGCACTCGAACACGGCTATTTCGAGATCCCGCGGGGGATCTCGATGGAGGAACTGGCCAACGAACTGGGAATCTCCCACCAGGCGCTGTCCGAACGGTTTCGACGCGCCTACGAGACGCTGGTCGACGACGAACTCCAGCCGGCAGGGAACCGTTCAGAACTCGAGTGAGCCGGTCTTCGCACTGAACCGACTCGACGCCGTCCTCGAGTATCGCTCACGACGTGACCGTTGCGTAGCCGTGGCCAACGCTTACGGACGCGAGTGACGAGGGTACAGCCACCGTGCTCGAACTGTATCAGGCCGAAGGCTGTCCGAACAGCACCGATGTCCGGGAGACGCTTACGGGGCTTGGTGTCTCGTACGTAATTCACAACCCGCGCCGTCCGGGCGCCGAGGGCGGTGACACGCTCAACGAGCGGACTCAGCAGGCGATGCTGGATCTGGGCAGCGAGGACTCGATCCCGTTTCTCGTCGACACGTCCCGTGGGGAGACGCTACACGAGAGCGAGGCGATCGTCGAGTACCTCGAGCGTCACTACCAGTGACGCGGTGGTCGGATCGAACCGACCGCTAAACCGGAAACGGACAGAAGAGAGAACAGCCGACAGCGCCGATCAGTCGCCTTTTGCGTGTGGCAGCAGGTCACCAACGAGAACCTCGTCCGGAACGTCGGGAAGCCGCGGCGGCACGACGCCGTCGCTCGAGTCGATCGTGTGGCCCGTCTCGACGTGGTGTTCGATCGCCTCGCGCGATCGGGTCCGGTCTGATGGCTCGTCGGTCGCACTCAGGCTCCAGTCGCAGTTGAGGCAGTACTTCATCGGTCTCTACCGAACGCAGCAACCGGGTTCCTGAAGGCCTTTCGGTATTCCGTGGCTCGAGGCTGTTAGCGTCTATTTTCGAGACATTCGTCGATCTAGAAGAGTTCTTCGAACGACCGGACGCGGTAGTCTCCACGGACGCACCGGCCCCGGCGCTCGTGGCCGACGCGTTCGACGTGGATCGCGTCGAGGTCGGCGTTCCAGGCCGCGCCGATGTCGCTTGCGCCGTCGCCCGCGAGGACGCCCTCGTGGCCGTTGTCCGCGACACCGAGATCGTCCATCACGCGATAGACCGGTTCCGGGTCGGGTTTCCAGCCCGTCTCCGGCGTACAGCACAGCCGCGAGTCGAACCAGTCACGGATCCCGAGGGTGTCCAACACCGGTTCACAGAGGAACTCCTGGCAGTGAGTCACCAACCCGACTGGCTCCTCGAGGTCGGTGACGAAGTCGGCGTCGTCGTGGAGGTAGGTCTGTTCGGCCCGGACCATGGGGTCTTCCTCGTCGTGAAAGACCGTCCAGAACTCGTCGGGTTCGATCCCCCACTGCCGGAGCTGTCGGTCCCTGGAGCCGGTCAGCCCGCTCCAGATGATATCGGCCTCGCGATCGGTGAACTCGTATCCGAGTCGGTCGCCGACTCGGTCGAACACCTCCCGCGTGTACGACCACTCGACGTCGACGAGCGTCCCGTCGAGGTCGAGTAGCCAGAAGTCGTACTCGTCGTCCATCGGACATCTAGATACGAACGTCTCGAGTAAAGAGGTATCGCCTTGCTCGATCCGGACTGGCCCTACCCTCCGTCGGTCACTCTAATACTCGAGCCGAGGTACTTCGAGAGGACCTCCGAGACGGTCTCGGCGTTGAACGCCTCGAGGTCGTCCGCGATCGCCTCCTTCAGCGACTCGAAGTACGCCTCGTCGACCTGGAGTTCCTGAAAGGCGATCGACTCGACTGGCTCGCCGAGCCATTCTTCGGCGAGCTGACAGCCGTATTCGTCGTCGCCGACCTGACCGCGCCAGAGCGTATCTCGGAAGAACAGCCAGCCCTCGGTGCCCGGCTCTGGCGCCTCGCGAGAGACGGTAACGGTCGTCTCGGCCGTCGATGGCTCGACCGAGATGCCCGGCCGTTCGGGCTCGAGTCGACACGTGACGCGAAAGACGTACCGTCCGTCCATCGGGATTTAGGCGTCGCGTTCGGACTCGATCAGGTCGGCCATCTCGATGTCCTGCTCCGTGATCCCTCCTTCTTCGTGGGAGGTTAGCCGGATCTCGACCTCCTTGTACCGGATGACGATCTCGGGATGGTGAAACTGTGCTTCGGCGATCTCGCCGACCATCTGCGCGAAGTTGACGCCCCGGAGGTAGTCATCGAACTCGTACGTACGGACGATCTCGTCGCCATCGCGGCTCCACGAAGCCGGTAACTGAGACTCGATTTCGTCGTCGGAAAGCAGGTCGGCCATACTCCGGCGAACGGAACCCAATCAAATAATGATTGTGCCGTAGGCGGGTCGCTCGAGACGAGATCCGAAAGTCGCTACCATAGCGCCGACACCGGTTTCGACCACCGACAACGACTTACCGACGAACGCAGTACGTGGTTGCAGTGCGATGTGTGACCGGTCAGGAAACTGTGAGAACGACGGCACCTGCCAGCTCGTTATAAGAAACGAGCACACCGGGATCGAAACGACGGAGTACTACTGCAAGGCCCATCTCGTCGGGCGAATCCTGGAAATCGATGCCGAGGACGACGTCGAAGTCGTCGACGCCACGAAGCTCTGGCACTGACGGCGCTTTCCGGTAGCGCCGCTCTCGATCATAGAATATGGCCCCAATCGACTCGAGGGTCTTGACTCGAGGCCGACCCTAATCGTCGTCGGTCGCCTCGAACGTAGTTCCGGTGTTCGAGCTACTCTGTATCGACGGGGCGATCGGCCCGTCGTCGCCGAAGTCCGGATCGAACAGTTGGAGCGCGGTGTGGATCGTACTCCAGTCGTCTTCGGCCGCTGCGTCCCGCAGGCTCTTGGTCGGTGGCGCGAGCAGTTGGTTGACAAGTGCGTCGGCCATCGCCTCGACGACCTCCCGTTGCTCGTCGGCGGACGCGTCGCCCTCGAGTTCGGAGAGGGCCCGCTCGACTTCCCGTTCTTTGACCCGCTCGGCCGACTCGTACATCGCGGCGATCACTTCGTCGGCGCGAGCGCGTTTGTACTGTTCACAGAGGAGGTCGAACTCGTGGTCGACCATCGACTCGACCTCGCGGGCCGCGTCGGCACGCTGCTCGCGGGTCTCCTCGGTGATCGACTCGAGATCGTCCAGATCGTAGACGGTGACCGCCGGCGAGTCGGCGGCCGCGGGCGCAACGTCCCGGGGCTGGCCGAGGTCGACGACGACCCGGTTTCGATCCGTTCCACCGTCGGTCTCGAGATGCTGTGGCTCGAGGACCGGTTCGGTGCTGCCGGTCGCCGCGACGACGACGTCGGCCTCCTCGGCGACCGTCGACAGCGACTCCAGCGGGACGGCATCGGCGTCGACGTCGAGTTCGTTCACGAGACGGTCGGCGTGCGAGACCGTCCGATTCGCGACGACGAGTTCGTCAACGTCGGCGTCGGCGAGGCTCCGTGCCGCGAGTTGTCCCATCTCGCCGGCGCCGACGACGAGCGCGCTCGCACCCGCGAGCGTGACGTTTCTGGCGGCGAGTTTCGTCGCCGCAGAGCCAAGCGAGACGACGCCCTCGTTGATCTCGGTCTCGGTTCGGGCGCGTTCGCCGACGTGGATCGCCTTCGTCACGGCCGCCTCGAGCATCTCACCGATCCCGCCGGCGTCGCGGGCGTCCTCGTAGGCCGTCCGTACCTGTCCGATGATCTGATCTTCGCCCAATACGACCGAGTCGAGACCCGCGGCGACGGACAGCAGGTGGCGTAAGCTTCCGTCGTGGTCAGTGACGACGACGGCGTCGTCGTCGACCGGCGCGAAGAACTCCTCGAGAGCGGCCCGACCGACGGCACCGTCGGCGGCGACGACGTACGCCTCGACGCGGTTGCACGTCGAGAGTACGTACGCCTCCTCGACGTCCGGAACCGAGAGGAGCTCGGCGACGCCGGCCCGCTGGCTCTCGGGACTGGCGACGGCGAGATCGTCGACGCTCCCACTCTCGTGGGTCACTCGTGCGGCGGTCACGACCCCGGCCGGAATCACGATCGATCACCTCCAGTAGACAGCTCCTCCCCCAGCACGTCCTCTATCACTTGTCCACAGTTAGAAGTACCCGTACGTAAAGCTGTCCAAACGTCCGGAGAATTGACGACATTAGTGACGATCTCCCGGCGCCGCTCCGGGGCTACGTCGCGTGATTTGAGCTCCGAACGCAGATCGGCACAGAGCCGTGCCATCTCGCCTGAACCGGCAAGCGTCTCCTCGAATTCTCTCCGGAGATACTTGCTCAACGCCGGCGCCGTGGCCCCGGTCGCGACCGAGACGACGACGGGGTCCTCACGGACGGTCGCGGGGACGACGACGCTGCCCGGCTCGCGCTCTCCGGCCCGATCCGCGCGATTGACGAGGGTGCCCCGCGCTCGAGCCGCGTCCTCGGCGGCCTCGTTGAACGTCTCGTCGTCGGTCGCGGCGACGACCAGCGCGGGCTCGGTTCGCTCGAGCCACTGATCGACTGCGTCCGGTTCGGGAGCGGCCCGGATCAACTCGGCCGAGCCGAACTCCCGGTCGACGAAAGACGGACTGACGACGAACACCTCGGCTTCGCGGGCGAACCGGCGGGCCTTTCGAGCCCCGACCGGACCGCCGCCGAAGACGAGGACCGTCGCGCCCTCGAAGTCGTGCAGGAGTGGGATCATGGTGGCTGTTGTCAGTCGTGTGTCACTCGCGAGTGGCTTCATACTACCGGACAACAGTCAATACACACCCGATCGCGTCTCGAGTGCGATCGGTGTGTGCATCGTGTTGTCCGGCAGTATCAGTGTTGGCGTCGATACGACACTGACTCGTCCTCACTGTGGCCGTGAGTCATCGTGCAGATCTCGACCCCGCGATCGCGAACGGCGGCCGCGGTGGGTTCGAACGGCCGGTCCGTGATGGGAAAGCCGTCCTGGAAAGCGTTGACGACCGCCCGCTCACGTGCCGTGAGGCCGACGCCAGTGCTCATAGTGAATCTCGGGATGCGCCGAATATAAGCGGCCCGGACGCCGAGTCAGTTTACGACGAATACTCGCGGCCCTCGTGTTGCAGCAATATTTGCGGCTTTATGGTCTACTGTAGTCAGTTACAGCAGTCCGTATTATCGTTCTTCGCCGGTGTCGGAAGTGGTCCGACCACCGGAGAGTAACGGTTACCCTTCGACGCCCGTGACGTCGTAGCCGAGGTCGCGGATGTCCTCGAGGATCGCCTCGTGGTCGGCGCTGGCCCGGTAGTAGATCACGATGTCGAACGAGCCGTCACGGAGCAGTTGCTGGCACTCCCAGACGAACTCCTCGTCGTCTAAGGTCAGTCCCTGGTGTTGGTTCGAGGAGAAGTCGGTGTCGTCGTTCCCCGAGTAGACATAACAGTCGGTCGGGTCGTGGCCCGAGTGCTGGGCGATAATATCACCGACGTCGATCGTCGCCTGCATCATCTGGACGTCTTCCTGACCGTCGTAGTCGGTGTGGACGATCGCCCCGTTGAGTTCTATGTCGCCGGGCTCGAGCAGTGCCTTGGTTCGCCGATAGAGATCGTCGTCGATCGCGTCTGCCATTGTCCGGAACGAACACGTCCGGACGGATAGCGGTCACGGTTTTTCCGAGGTCGCAGGCGTTCTCATGCGCTCGTTTCCCACACAAGACACATAGGTATCGATGACGTTTCCCCGTTCGATGAAGCGGTGGCTCCGGCGGCGTGTCGACGATGCGTACGAGCAGTTGCTCACTCGTGAGATTTCCGGTGCACCGACACACGTCGCAGTGATCATGGACGGTAACCGGCGGTACGCCCGCCGGAAGGGCGAGGACGCTCCCGAGGGCCACCGCGAGGGGTCCCGGACAACCGAACGGATCCTCGAGTGGTGTCAGGATATCGGCGTCGAAGAGCTGACGCTGTATGCGTTCTCGACGGAGAACTTCAAGCGTCCGGACGAAGAAAACGAGGCGCTGTTCGATCTACTCTGTGAGAAACTCCGAGAGTTCGCCGACGCCGATCGTGTCCACGACAACGAGGTCCAGATCCGGGCGATCGGCGACGTCAGTCGGCTCCCCGAACGGGTTCGAGACGCCGTCGACTACGCCGAACGACGCACCCAGGAGTACGACCAGTTCGTGCTCAACATCGCGTTGGCCTACGGTGGCCGGTCACAGCTCCTCGAGGCGGCCCGTGACGTCGCGAGCGACGTCGAAGCCGGCGGCCTCGAGCCCGACGAGATCGACGTCGAGACGATCGAAGACCGCCTCTATGCGCGGCCAGTCCGCGACGTCGATCTGATTATCCGAACGGGCGGGGACGAACGAACCTCGAACTTCCTGCCATGGCACGCCAACGGCAACGAGGCGGCGGTCTTCTTCTGTACGCCGTACTGGCCTGAGTTCTCGAAGACCGACTTCCTGCGGGGCATTCGAACGTACGAACACCGCGAGGAGTCCTGGCGACGGACGCGTGCCCGCCGGGCGCTGGCCCTGCTGGGAGCCGTCGGCGATACCGAACTCACGGAGGCTCGGTCGGTCGTCGAACGCTTCCGTGACTCGCTGCCGACGGGCGAACGGCCCGATCCCGACGAGTTCGAGACGATCGAAGGCGACCAGCTCGAGGGTTCCGAAAGCGGCCAAACCGCCGACTAATACTGTTGGACAGCACGATTCGACGATCGGTCGCGCGACTGCGGCCGTCCCGACGGTGACGGCCGCGCGTTCGCGACCGACGGCTCACTGACTGCTGTCCGACAGTATAAGGGACCACGTTTCTTGCCCGAGTCACGAGGCTATCTTTGAACAGCGAGAGGGATGTCACTGGCCGAACCGCCGTGACCGATTGCAGTACTCCCGAACCGCCCGCAGAAAGTCGCGTTTGCGAAAGTCCCGCCAGTTGACGTCCGTAAAGTAGAGTTCGGAGTAAACGGACTGCCAGATCATGAAATCAGAGAGGCGCTCGGCGCCGGTCTTGATCACCAGATCCGGCTCCGAGGGGAATATCAGGTGATCTTCGACCCGCTGGTCGTCGATCTCGTCGGGCTCGAGGTCGCCGTCTTCGACCTGTTGGGCGAGCGTTCGGACTGCACTGGTGAACTCGTGTTTGCCGCCGAGACCGATCCCGATGCGGATCGGCGCATCCGCGGGCGTTCGGTCGTCCGGACCACGGACGGCGATCTCTTGTGGTGTATCGAGAGCCTCGAGTTCGCGACGCAGCGCTGGTACTGCGGCCGCATCCAGGACGCTCACGTAGACGGTCACCTGGGAGGCGTACTCGAACGCCCACGTGAAAAAGTCCGTCAGCGTCTCGTACGCGCCCCGCTCTAGGAGGTCGCGTTCAGTGATCACGAGCGCGATGTGGTCGGGTGGCGCCCCCTCGTGGCGCCGGATTCGCGTCGCGAGATACTGTTCGTACAGACCCACGCGAGTTGGTTTCCGGTCCGGTGGCATACGGGTTTCGGGTTCTTGCAGACAACGATGGAATGGAGACTGTCTCCTCGCTGTGACCACTCTCGCGGAATCGCGGGGGCGACACTGAAATACCACGTAGCGTATCAAAACGTAGCTCCCGTGTCAGGTCGGTTGAACGGCCTGAGAACGGCTACAGCGTGGTTCACGAACCTTCAAGTGAACTCCACAGAAAGGACCCGATATCGTGACAGCACCCGTTCGGCGAGCAGGCGTGTTCGCGATCCTCTGTACGCTCGCTTTCGCCGTTCCTCTCGGCGGTCCCTGGGTCGGGGCCGCGATCGCCGCCGTCATCGTCCTTGGGGCGGTCGCCGTGACCGACGGCCCACTGTTCGACCTCCTTGCCTATCCGAGCGACTACAAAGCCGGCCGTCTCTACGGCCTCATTACGCTCGTCCTCGCCGCGGCGACGCTCGGACTCATCGCCGTCACGACGACGATGGCAGTCGCAGTCTTCGTCGGCACCGTTTTGCTCGTCGGCTACGGCAACTTCGCGGAGCGCCTCGCTCGCGGTCGGACGGATCACGACGTCGCCCTCGTCGCGGTCTTCTGTACCGTCGCGGCCGGCAGCGCCGTCGCCGGCCAGGCCGCAACGCGTGCGGTAACCGACGGCAACTCACTCGAGGCGCTCTCCGGGGCGATCCCGACGATGGTCTTTCTCGGGGCCAGTGGTGCGTTGCTCGCGGCCCTGCTCCGGGACGTCCTGTTCGCCCAGGACGATCCCGTCGTCATGCTCGCCGTTGGACTCCTCTCGTGGCTGCTCGCAGAACTCGAGCCGGCACTTTCACTGACTGCCGGCGAGATCACTGCCGCACTCGCGGTCACCGTCGCGCTGGGATACGTCTCCTACGCCCTCGAGACGGCCTCGATCGCGGGGATGCTCACCGGCATTTTGCTTGGGCTGTTGACGATCGTCCTCGGCGGCTACGGCTGGTTTATCGTACTGATCTCTTTTTTCGCCATCGGCGGACTCTCCTCGAAGTTCCGGTACGAGCAAAAGGCGGAACTGGGCGTCGCCGAGGACAACGACGGCGCTCGTGGCAGCGGCAACGTCTTGGGTAACGCTGCAGTCGCGATCGCCGCCGTCCTCGGCTATGCGGCCAGTTCGGCGACGATGCTGCCCGGCGATCCGGATCCCAACCTCTTTTTGTTCGCGTTCGCCGGCTCCGTCGCCACTGCGATGAGCGACACTCTCTCGAGTGAGATCGGCAGCGTCTTCGATACGCCACGGCTGATCACCACCTTAGAGCCCGTCGAACCCGGTACCGACGGCGGCGTCACCTGGCAGGGCGAGGTCGCCGGTATCGCGGGCGCGGTCGTGGTCGCCGGCATCTCCTACGTGCTCTTTCCCGCGGTCACACCCGTCGGCGCAGCGATCATCGTCGCCGCCGGCGTCGTCGGTATGACCGTCGACAGCCTGCTGGGGGCGACCCTCGAGGGAACCGTTCTCGGGAACCAGGGCGTGAACTTCCTGGCGACGCTGTCGGGCGCGCTGGTCTGTGCCCTGCTGGTGGTGTCGTTTGCGATCCTCGGCTAGCTCGCCGCAGGACGTGGATCGAACTCGAGGTTCTGTCTCGGAAAACAGTACGGATTGCTGTAACGATTATTACAGCAGTCCGTCTCAGTCGTCCGAGACGGAACCGAATCGATCTGCCGTCTCGTGGGACGATCGGTCTCGAGACGTGGGCTCGTCGGACGGCGTCTGGCGTTGCGGTCGCGAGTGAGACCGATAGCCATAATCAGTGGCGTCCATCCCGCCGTTGGCGCGCCACTGGTAGTACGCTGTGGCGCTCGTCGTTGCAAACAGCGCGAGCGCCCAGGCGCCGAGGAGAACGACTGCGGCAAGCGGCGGTGGGGACATGACAGTCGAAACTCGGTCGCGTTCGGTTATCAACATCTCGGAAGCACGCCGGCTTGACAGAGAAAATCACGGCCCCTCGGTGCGTATCAGGGCGGCTCCTCGGCGACGTCGTCGATCGCGTAAATCCGCACGTCGGTCGGCCGCTTAGTGAACTGGCCGAGCGACCGTGCGATGATCCGCTCGACGCCACGGTCGGCTGCCAGATCGAGCAGTCGTTGTCCGAGGATCTCGTCGAGGACGACCGTCGTCGGCGTCGAGTCGACCTCCGTGAGGGTTGCGTAGGCGTCGCTCGCGTCGCCCTCGTCGACGACGTCACAGTCGTCATCGAGAAACCGGACGCGGTCGGTCCGGTCGCGAATGATCTCGTTGGCGTGGCCGTAGACGGTCTCGTAGTCGGCCGACGTGTCCCCCGACTCGGTCTCGGTGGCGGGTTCCGAAGGCGCCACGTCCGACCGTGACTCCGATCGCGGTGTCGAGGTGGTGTCGTTATCGTCGCTTTCCGCCGCGTCGAGGTGGTCGTCGGTGACGTCTGGAACCGGAGTCGCCGGACTCGGCGTTCCGGGACTCGAACTCGAGTCGGGGGGCTCGTCGCTTTCGCTCCCGTCGGCTGTCTCGTCGTCGGTCGGTGCCGGTGCCGGCGACGCGCTTCCGTCGGTCGCGGCGATGGCCTCGCGGGGTTCGTTCAGTTCCGAGACGGTCTCGTAGGGGACCTTGTTCCGAAGCGACCCGAACAGTTCGTGGTGGTCGAGGTCTTCGACGGACGTCCCCGCGGGAGCGAAGGCGACGTAGTCGATGTCGCCGACCTGTGCGAGTTCCTCTAAGATGAGATCACCGCCACGGTCGCCGTCGAGGAAGGCCGTGACGGTCCGGTGGTTGGTGAGTTCGGCGACAGCGTCGGGGACGTTCGTCCCCTCGACCGCGATGGCGTTTTTGATACCGTATTTGAGCAGCGTGAGAACGTCGGCACGGCCTTCGACGACGATGATCGCATCGCTGTCGGTGACCCGGGGGCCGGCGGGCAATCCTTCGTACTCGGTGATGTCCTCGACGCGGACGTGCTGGCGGACCTCCGCGAGGATCTCCTCGGAGGTCATCACCGAATCGTCGAATCCCGTCTGAAGCAGTTCCTTCGCCCGCTCGACGACCTCCTTGCGCTTTGCCGCGCGGACGTCTTCGATCTCGGTTACCTCGAGGTCGGCCCGACACGGTCCGACCCGATCGATCGTCTCGAGGGCGGCGGCGAGCGTGGCGGTCTCGACCTTGTCGAGGCTGGTCGCGATCGTCAGATGGCCGTGTGACTGGCCGGCGGTGCTCGCTATCTCGACGTCGATGCGTCCGACTTTCTGTGACTGGCGGAGGTCGCGGAGATCGAGTTCGTCGCCGAGCAAGCCTTCGGTCTGACCGAAGATAGCGCCGACGACGTCGCTCCGCTCGACGACCCCGTCAGCCGTAACGTCGGCGTGGATGAGATACTTCGATGTGTCTTCCATAGATCTGGCCTCGTGAGTGCGGGCCCGCAACCGCGGGCGCCGCGATCGGTTTATGTAGCTTTTGGATCGTGACGGGGAAATAGCTGTTGACCTGTACGGAAAATTCCCGGTCAGTACCGCGGTCGGTACCAGTACTGGTAGCCCATGACAGCGAGCAGGACGACGAGTCCGCCGAGGAAAAAGAGCAGTCCAGGGGGGACCGTCGACACGAGCACCTCTGCCATCTCCGCGCTCCCGTCGGCCGCGGCGTCGGCGGTTCCGTCGTCGGCCGCCGGAGCGTCCCCGGTATCGGCGTCGAACGATTCCGATTCCGATTCTGATTCCTCGTCGGTATCGGCGGTGAACGACTCCGCTTCGTCCTCGGTCTCGACGTCGTCGGAATCGGGAGCGGTTTCCTGTGTCCCGGTTCCGTCGGGTTCGTCCGCGTCGCCGGTGGCGGTCTCGCCGTCGTCTTCTGTGGCCGTCTCGTCCGTTCCCGCCGGTGGCACGTCCGTACTCGATTCCTCGGCTGCCGACTCGGCCCACCGGGTGAGTCCGTGTTGGACCAGCAAACTCCCGCCGGCGAGCGCGCCGATCCCACCGACGAACCGCGAGAGCGCCTCCCGCAGGCGACTGGCCGTCGACTCGTCGCTCGTGACGATCAGCGGCCCGTCGGTCGTCGCGTAGACGCTCATCTCGTTGCCCCGCGAGGAGTACCACGTGTCGACGACTTCAACCAGCCCGGCGTCCTCGAGGTTCTCCAGGTGATAGCGGACGTTCTGGATCGAGGAATCGACCGCGTCGGCGACGTCACTCGGCGTTCCCGGCTCCTCGTCGAGGCGGGCGTAGATCCGACGGGCCGTCGTCGAGGAGAGCGCGCCAAAAACCGCGTCGGCGTCCTCACCCTCGAGGCCGACGACGCGTGGCTGTCCCTCCTCGTCGTCGGGATCGGACCGGAACGGGAACAGCCGGGCCATGTCAGCTCGAGTGGTAGTCTCCTGGCGACCCCTATACGCTTTTTCCTCCCTGAAAGAGCGATTTTAGTTTGGACTTTGCGCGGGTCAGACGGACTACTTGACCGCTGTACCCCGATCGCCAGGGAGGGGAGCCGATCGTTGAAGAACGATCCCCAGCAGGAAGAGGGCGATCGATTCCATTGCAAGCGACGTTGCCAGCGCACAGAGACACAGTGATACGGCGAAGATGACAGCTACTTCACCGAGACCGAACCCAAAGAACCTCATACTGTCGGACAGAACTATTGTGAGCATTTGCCGCTTCCGTCCGGCGAATTCTCTTCAGTGACTGCTGTCCGACAGTATCAGTACCACCGCGAAGCGATTGCTCGTTGCATCGTGGTCGGCCGAATTTCCGATCTCGGATAAAAAGCGTGTCGGTACGCGAACACGGCCGCTTTCCCGGTTCTTGCCGACTTCCGCGGACGATAGCTGAAGTTCTTCAATCGAGATCGTTGAAGGGAAACGGTTACCAACGTCGATCCCAACGACCGGATATGCCCCGTCTGGAGCTCGTCGGCTGGATCGCGGTCGCGGTCGTCCTCTGTGTGTTTGCGATCCCGTGGTTCCTCTGGGACGACGCGACGGTCGTCGCCGGTGTCCCGCTGTGGCTCTGGTGGCACATTGGCTGGATGGTGCTCGCGTCGCTCGTCTTCTGGCTATTCACCCAGCGTGCGTGGGGGATCGGAATCGAAACCGCATCCGAGGACGCAAGCAGCGGCGTCGACTCGAGTGACGCGGCATCATCGAAACGACCGTCGCGACCGGCCAGTGGAGGTGATCGTCCGTGACGCTGACGCTTCAACTCGGGATCATCGTTGGCTACCTGCTTCTGGCGCTGGTGATCGGGCTGGTCGCCTACCGGCTGACCGAACGGACGGCCGAGGACTTCTACCTGGCGAGTCGGACGTTTGGAACGATCGTTTTGCTGTTTACGACCTTCGCGACCCTGCTGTCGGCGTTTACCTTCTTCGCCGGCCCGAACGTCGCCTACCAGCAGGGACCGGAGTGGGTGCTCGTTATGGGACTGATGGATGGGATCATCTTCGCGATCCTCTGGTATGTCATCGGCTACAAGCAGTGGCTGCTCGGTCGCCAGTACGACTACGTCACGCTGGGCGAGATGCTCGGCGACCGCTTCGGCGCTACGTGGCTTCGCGGCCTCATCGCGGGAATCAGCTTGCTGTGGCTCTTTCCATATGTCATGCTCCAGCAGGTCGGCGCCGGCACTGCTCTCCAGGCGCTGACCGAGGGTGCGGTTCCCTACGCCGTCGGCGCCGGACTGATCACCGCGTTCATGATCCTCTACGTCGTCGTCGCCGGAATGCGTGGGATCGCCTGGACCGACACTATCCAGGGAGCCTTTATGCTCGTCGTCACCTGGGTCGCGATGCTGTGGGTGCTTGCCGCCGTCGGCGGTCCCGGCGTCGCGACGGCCGCGCTCGAGGCCGAAGCCGCTCAGCATCTGGCACTCGGCAGCGACCACTACACACCTCAGTGGATGCTCTCGACGGCGATCGTGATCGGCTTCGGCGTCGCGATGTTCCCACAGGTCAACCAGCGCTTTTTCACTGCCGGCTCGAGGACCTCCTTCAAACGCTCTTTCGTCCTCTGGCCGATCCTCTGTGTCCTGCTGTTCGTCCCGTCGTTCTTGCTCGGCGCGTGGGCCCTCGGCCTCGGCATCGAGGCCGACATCGCCGGCGGGGACAACGTCCTTCCGATGATCCTCGCCGAGTACACGCCGGTCTGGTTCGCCGCGCTGGTCATCGCCGGCGCGATGGCCGCGATGATGTCTTCCTCCGACTCGATGCTGCTCTCGGGGTCGTCGTACTTCACCCGGGATCTCTACCGGCCGTTCATCGATCGGACGATCTCGGAGCGCACGGAGGATCTGATCGCCCGCATCGGCGTCGTGGTCTTCGCGACCGCGTCGTTTCTCGCCAGCCTCTGGAACCCTGCGACGCTGTTCGAACTCGGCGATGCGGCCTTCAGCGGGTTCGCACAGCTGGCGCTGCCCGTCATGGTCGCACTCTACTGGCGCCGGACGACTCGAGCCGGGATCACCGCCGGGATCCTCGCGAGCCAACTGTTCTATCTCTCGAGTCTCTTCCTCGCGGTCGTTCCCGCGACCTACGCCGGCTGGTCGTCCGGCCTCGTCGGGATGGGGCTGGGGCTGGTCGTCACCGTCGCGGTCTCGCTGGTGACGACGCCGGCGGCCGACGAGCGCGAGGCGATCTACTTCGAGGGACTGGGCGCCGACTGATACGGATCCCTGTAACGATGTACCGACGCAACCGCAGCCCGGATCGCGGTTGCGACGGTACCGACGTACAGTAGTCCGTATGATACGGTCTCCTGTCGTCACTGACGGTCGCTCGCCACGCGGGGTCGGCGATCGGCGGGACGTGACGAACTCCTTGCCTCCGACACCGGGACTTTGTAGCTCCTCCCTGTGGTATCTCGCATGGATCTCGATCTCGACGGCAACAGCGCACTGGTGACAGCCTCCTCGAGCGGCCTCGGATTCGCAAGCGCACAGGCGCTGGCCGAGGAGGGTGCGAACGTGATGCTCTGTGGTCGTGACGAGGCGCGTCTCGAGGACGCTCGCGAGGAACTCGCCGAGACGGCGACCGGCGAGGTGCGGGCGACGCCGACCGACATCACGGATCCGGACGACGTGTCCCAGCTCGTCACCGAGACGGTCGACGCCTTCGGCGGTCTCGATCACCTCGTTACGTCGGCAGGCGGGCCGCCGAGTACGACCTTCCTCGAGACCGACGAACAGGACTGGTACCAGGCCTACGACCTGCTGGTGATGAGTGTCGTCTGGACGCTCGAGAACGCCTACGAGCATCTCCTCAACTCCGACTATGGGACGGTCACCTGTATCACCTCTCGGACGGTCCGGGAGGCCGCCGACGGGCTCTTGCTGTCGAACTCCGTTCGCCGGGGCGTGATCGGACTCGTCAAGACCGTCTCGCGGGAGTTCGCGCCCGAAATCCGGGTCAATGCCGTGTTGCCGGGGACGATCGAGACGCCTCGTATCGAGGAACTCGTCGAAGCGCGTGTCGAACGCGGCGTCTACGACGACTACGAGGAGGGACTCGAGGATCTCGCGACCGACATCCCGATAGACCGTATTGGGGAACCACGGGAGCTGGGTGATATCGTGGCCGTCCTCTCGAGCCCTCGGGCCAGTTTCGTCAACGGCGTTTCGGTGCCGATCGACGGCGGGCTGTTGCGGAGCTGACGGCGTTCGGAACGCGAGTGTGACCGCTGTTCGTCTCGAGTACGACCACGAGACGTGGACCGTCGTGGCTCGCTCGAGTCATCGTCCCGAAACGTGATCACACTCGAGACGGAGAACCGGCGAATTGGCTGATATAGCTGTACCGATGTATCGACGATCACCGACCTCTTCTGGCTCTCTTCTGGCTCTCTTCTGGCGATCGGCAGGACGTGGCTACAGCAGACCGTACGAATGGGTGTGACGGCTTCGTGTCACGCTATGCCGACACGGAAACGATCGCTTCTCGACGCTCGATTTCGTGGCAACAGGGATTTCCACGTCCTCCCCAGCCGACTCACTCGGTCGCTTCGCTCCCTCGTTCGTCCCTCGCACGATGGTATCGATCGGTTCTCGCGCTCGCTCGAACACGATCGACAGCGCGCGCCGTTCCGGCCGTTCAGTCGGCCGTGATCTCACAGCTCCCCTCGTAGGCGACGTCCTCGACGGACTCGATCTCGGGTTCGTCGCCACAGACCGGACACGAAGGGTTTGCGAGCACGTCGACCGTCTCGAAGCTCATGTCCATCGCGTCGTACATGAGCAGGCGCCCCTCGAGTAACTCGCCCTTTCCGAGGAGGTACTTGACGACCTCCGTCGCCTGAATGCAGCCGACGGTCCCGGGGAGAACGCCGAGGACGCCCGTCGTGGCACAGTCGGGGACGGTGCCGGGTTCGGGTGCCTCGGGGAAGATACAGCGGTAGCACGGCGGTGATTCGTCGGAGTCGGAGCCACGCTCGTTCGTAAACGTCGTCACCTGTCCCTCGAAGCGGTAGATCGCGCCGTGAGAGAGCGGCGTTCCGGTGAGCACGCAGTGGTCGTTGAGCAGATATCGGGTCCCGAAGTTGTCACTGGCATCGAGGACGATATCGTACTGGCTCACGAGATCGGCGACGTTGTCGGCCGTAATCCGGGTCTCGTGGGTCTCGACGTCGACGTCGGGGTTCAACGCCGTGACGTAGTCGGCCGCGCTCTCGACTTTCGGGCGGCCAACGTCGCCATCGCCGTGGACGATCTGGCGCTGGAGATTCGACCGTTCGACGACGTCGTCGTCGACGATCCCCAGCCGACCGACCCCGGCCGCTGCGAGGTACTGGATCGCGGGCGACCCCAGTCCGCCCGCGCCGACGACCAGTACCGACCCCTCGAGCAGGCGCTGTTGGCCCTCGGGGCCGATCTCGTCCATGATTACGTGTCTCGAGTAGCGATCGAGTTGCGTCGCGTCGAGGCGCAGGTCGCTCATGGCAGGGGTTACGGTCGAGACAGAGAAAAGTTCGCGGGTCGAACCGATCGTCGTCGCGTTCGTTCGGCACCCGAACACGTTCCGCGATTGAGGCAGATCTGGGTGTCAACCCCACCGTTTAATACTATGGGATACATTCACACACCTATGGCAACCTCACCCAACGACGGCGGTGACGACGTCATCGACCAGTTCCTCGCTGACCGCGGGCACACCGTAGAACGAGTCGGGTGGGAGCAAGAGTATAACAAGAAGCAGTGTCCCGACTGTGGGGGTCTCCACGACACGTCTGCCACCAGTTGTACCGTCTGTGGGTGGGAACCGACGCCGTAGGAGACGGCATACCGAATCCAACCAGCTGTTTTTTCGGCCCGTAGTCGACGCCCGTCGAAGTCGTTGACTTCGATAGACGAGACCGTAGTCGTCCGAACAGCCGTAATTTCAACACACAAAATCCAAAATAATTATACTATCCTGGTTCCTTACCGCTGGCTAAGGAGTACCTATGCCGGAATGCCAAAACTGCGGTGCGTTCGTAACGGATGCGTACGCCCGTGTCTTCACCCCCCGCGACGTTGAGGACCCTCGAGTCTGCCCGGACTGTCAGGACAAGATCCGTGATGGTGCCGAAGTCAGGACTGCCCGCTCGTCGCGAAACACCTGATACGGAGCCCTGTACGACGTTCCGACACGTTCGAAGCCAGACCACGGGTGTGCCGGCCTATCGTCGACCGGCCCTCCGTCACTGGTTTCCATCTATCACCCCGGCGCCGTCGTTCGATTCTCGCCGATTTTCTGTCGCCGAAAACCCACGTGACTTATGGGTGTTGCGACCCTGTACAGGGATAATGGCTACTACGGAGACGAAGGTGACCCGGTTGTTCGGTGGGCCGGGCAGCGGGAAGACTACGGCCCTACTCGATCACGTCGAAGAGATCCTCGAACAGGAGGGCGTGACCTTCCGGGATATCCTCGTCGTCTCGTACACGCGAGCAGCAGCACAGGAGGTTCGTGAACGACTGGCCGAGCGCCTCGGCGAGAGTCCGCGCGCACTGCAGGGCAACGTCTGTACGATGCACGCAAAGGCCTACGAACTGCTCGATCTCTCCCGGAGCGACGTCATCGGCGAGTCCGACAAAGAGGAGTTCTGTGAGGAGTACGGCCTCGAGTATGAGGACGAGTACAGCGGCGCCGGCCGTCGCACCGCCCGATCGACGACGATCGGGAACAAAGTGATCGCGACCAGTCAGTGGCTCCAGCGGACCAGTCGTGACGTTTCCGACTGGTACGACGTTCCCTTCCAGTGGGACGAAGAGGAGGTCCGACTACCGCCGGAGATCGACCCCAACGCCCAGGACGGGAACAAGTACACGCCGACCTGGCCCTCCGACGACGACCGGATCGACGTCCCCGAAGCCATCCGTGGCTGGCGCTCCTACAAGGGCGAAGAGGGTAAGATCGGCTTCGCTGATATGCTAGAGCGGGTCCAGCAACGCTCCCTGCTCCCGAACGTCGACTACCTGGTGATCGACGAGTTCCAGGACATCACGACGCTGCAGTACGACGTCTACGAGGAGTGGAAACCACACATGGAGCAGGTGCTGATCGCCGGCGACGACGACCAGGTCGTCTACTCCTGGCAGGGTGCCGACCCCGCGCTCTTGCTCGAGGAGGACGTCGACGAGGACATCATTCTCCCGAACTCCTACCGACTGCCCTCGAACGTCCTCAACGCGGTCAACAAGGAGATCCGCCACATCGAGACCCGCCAGGACAAGGACCTCAAACCCCGCAAGGAAGGCGGCACCGTCGAGGCCCGGGCCAACGCCTCGATGCTCGACGTCGTCCGAAACGTTCGGCGGACGCTCACCCAGACCGACGGTACCGTGATGGTGTTGTTCCGAGCGCGCTACCAGATGTTCCAGTTCATCGACGAGTTCATCACTGAGGGTGTCCCCTTTACCTCGCTGACCGACCAACGGATGTGGACCGACCGGCTCACCCAGTACGTCCGCGCCGTCGAGGCCATCGACGAGGGGAAAGACGTTACCGGCCTACAGGCCCGCCGACTGGCCGACATGCTCCAGGAGTCCGCGTTTGGGACCAACGACCGCGACGACCTCTTCGACACCATCGACGAGCGCCAGGAGGAGGCCGGCATCGACGACCTCGAGGAACTGATGATCCCTGTCGAGGTCGTCCAGGACCACGTGCCGTTCATGCCCGGTCCCGCCTCGGCGGCCGACATGGTCCGGAAAGTCACCAACTTCCAGAAGAAAAGCGTCCGCTCGTACTTTGCGATCGGCGAGTACTGCGGCATGGACACGGATCGCGTCCGCGTCGGTACCATCCACTCCGCGAAGGGTCGTGAGGCCGACCACGTCATCGTCGGCACCGACTTAACCGAGAAGGTCGTCGAGCAGATGGTCGCAACCGTCGACGATCCCGAGGACGTCCCCGGCGTCGAGGAGTTCACCAAGAACACCTCGCCGGTCCCCGTCCTGACCGACAACGAACGCCGTGTCTTCTACGTCGGCATGTCCCGGGCCCGCGAACGGCTCGTCCTCCTCGAGAACCTGGTCGACGGTGCGCCGACACTCCCGATCGACGTCCTCTTGCGGAACGAACTAACGGATATGACACTCGAGGAGTTAGTCGAGGAGGCCCAGCAGCCGGTCGACGACGGCGAGGAGGTCGAAGCCGAAGCACCGTGACCGACGCCGACTCGTCATCCGAACTCGTCTCCGAGGACCGTTCGGACGTCTCCACGCACCTCGAGTCGGCGGTCACCGCCGAACTCGAGCGTCGAGATGCGGTCGCCGTCGTCCACGCGGGCTTCCGTCGCGATCCGACGGTTCGGTACTGTCTGTCGGCCGGTGACGATGGTTCGCCGCCGACGGACCGCCATCGGGCCCCGACCGCGGTCGCGTACGACGGGACGAGTGGGGAGTGGCTCACCGTCACGTCGACGGACACGTCGGCCGCTCCGGCCCGCGAACTCGCCTCGCAGCTGGCCGACCGCCAGAACGTCGAGTCGGGGACGGTCCTGGCGCCACCGTGGCTGCCCCACGATGCCGCGCTCTACCTCGAGGAGGCCGGCTTCGAGCTCGCCTCGACGACCGTCTTCGACGACGCTCGAGCGACGAAAACCGACGGCGAACGCGACCGAATCGCCACAGCACAGACCGCCGCGGCCGCCGGACTCCGTCGAGCCGCGTCGTTGCTCACGGACGCGACCGTCGAAGGCGATCGACTCGTCGCCGACGGCGAGGCGGTGACGCCACGTCGACTGCGGACGGCCGTCGACGAAGGGATCGTCGCCGCGGGCGCGTTTCCCGCGGGCAACACCGCCGTCAACCCCGACCCCGGGCACACGCCCTCGACGAACGCTGCCGACGCCGACGGCGACACCGCGGACGTGCCGCTTCGACCCGCCGAACCGATCGTTCTCGAGACGACACCCCGCGGCCCCGACGGCTACTACGGGAGCCTCACCAGAACGTTCGTCGTCGACGGCGAAGGCGGCCGCGAACGCCGTGCACACGTCGGTGTGACCCAATCGTTTCGCTCCGCGGCAGCGATGGTGACCGCCGACGTCGAGTCGGTGACCGCCGTCGAGGCCGATCTCGAGGCCGAGGTCCGCGCGTTCGGTTTCGAGGAACCCGATGCCGTCCGGACGCGGGCGTTCGGTGTCGGCCTCGAGCCACAGGAGCGACCGATGGCGGGCGGCGACGAGATCGAACCGGGAAGCGCGGTTCGACTCGAGTCGGCCGTTCGAGTCGACGGCGACCAGTGGCTCCGGATCGCCGATCTGCTGGTACCGGGCGACGACGGGGAACGTGCCGCATATCTCGTGGCTCCGTCTCGGTCGCTTGCGCCGTCGGCATTGCTCGAGGAGTGAGACGGGTTGCTGTACCGATGTCTCGCCGATCGCCAGAGTCGTCGGTGCTCTAGAGCGCCTTCGAACTACTGACTCGAGTCGGGATCGTCCGCCGATCGGCGGTCGTCCGCGTCGTCTTCTGATCCGCGCAATCGACCGTAGACGCTGAGGACGCCGTCGACGATCAACTCGCCGAGTTTGAGAACGGCGACGATACTGTCACCCATTTCGATTTCGTTGTAATTCCAGACGAAGTGATATAAACGTTCACTGTGTCGCTACGAGCGATCCTCGTCGCGGGGGACGTCGACGACGTCGTCGCCGTCGTCCGACTCGCCACTCGAGTCGCTCGTGACCGCGCCAACGACCCGCTTGGCCGCGATCCCTGGAACGTCGGAGGGGAGTGTGAGACGCCGCTGGATGACGACGAGTCCGACCGAGAGGACGAGCAGGATCGCCCCGGCCGTCTGGTCGCCGCGAACGAGGAACAACTCGAGTCCAGCAAGCGCCGCGGGGATCGCGAGGACGAGAACTCCGGCGAGTTTGACCGTGTCGATGATTCCGGCCATCGACCGCCCGTAGTACGGGCGGCGCCAAAAGCACGGCGACCCGGCGAGCGACCGCTCTCGTGTCGGTCACGAAACTGGGACGCGTTCCGGCTCCGGAACGGCTTTATCCGTCGACTGGCAGGTTCGAGTATGTTCACGGGAATCGTCGAGGAGACCGGCGAGATCGTCGCTCGCGAGCGCACCGCGGACGGCCTCCGTCTGCGAATCGGAGCCGACGAGGTCGCGACCGACCTCGAGCACGGCCAGAGCATCAGCGTCAACGGCGTCTGTCTCACCGTCGAGCGCTTCGAGGAGGGGTCGTGGTTCGAAGTCTTTCTGGCGACCGAGACGGTCGACCGGACCTATCTGGGCGAGTTGGCGGACGGCGACCAGGTCAATCTCGAGCGCGCGATGCCAGCCGACGGGCGTTTCGACGGCCACGTCGTCCAGGGCCACGTCGACGCAGTCGCGACGGTGACGAACATCGAGTCCGTCGACGAGGACTGGTTTTTCGAGTTCGAACTCCCCGAGGGCTACGGACGGTACGTCGTCGAGAAGGGATCGATCACGCTCGATGGAATCAGCCTTACCGTGGCCGATCTCGATTCGGACGCCGGCTCGGTGACCGTCGCGATCATCCCAGCGACGTACGAACTCACGACCCTTTCGGAGAAAGAGCCGGGCGATCCGGTCCACCTCGAGGTCGACGTGCTCGCGAAGTACGTCGAACGGCTGCTCGAGGAACGATTCGAGTAGCGGAACCGATCAGTAGACGGCGGCCCGTCTCAGACGCCTGGCACGCCGAACGCCCCGACGCCGAGCCCGAAGACGGCGTTCAGGACGAAGATGATGACGAGTGCAGCGGCCCAGGCGACGACGCCGACGAGCGCGGCGTCGACCCAGCCGCCGGGATACCGCCAGTTGATCACCCAGATCCAGGCGAGCAGCGCCAGGAGTGGGCCGAACAGCGGTATCCAGGCCGTCAGTGCCCACGCGATCGCACCGACGAGGGCCGTCACGACGGCATACGAGTAGTCCTCGACGTCGACGACGACCGAGGCGCCGACGTAAATCGCCAGGCCACCGACGAGCAGTGCGACCACGAACGCGACGATCGATCCGATAAACGGGACCATCACGTACAGCTAGGGGTGCAATGAAAATATAGACTGTGACGTATTCAATCGTCGGCCGTCGCCGCGCTCGTCACTCCTCGGAGTCGCACTCGAGTCTGATCATCGTACTCGAGACCTCGTCGACGTCGCGTGCGTGGATCGTGACGGTATCGTCCCGGTCGCCGTTCCAACATAGCGTCGCCCGGACCGAGTCGACGAGGCCGGCGCTGGTGTCGAGGAAGGCGATGTCGTCGTCGATCGCTTCGACGGTCCCGATCACCTCGCCGGCGGCGTTCTCGACGGGCCTCTCGAGGTCGTCGGTGGTGAACGGTTCAGTCATGAGTAGTGGTAGCGACGTCGCACCCGACACGACGGATACCCACTGAGACGGACTGCTGTCTGACTGTCCCAGCCGGTTCCAGCGGTCACTGTCGTTCCGAGTGCTCGAGACCGGATGATCGTCGTCCCTCTAGACTCCGACGACTCCGAGAGAAGCCAGTGGTGCTTGCATCCGCGGGCGATCTCGAGTGGACCTACCGCTGGGGCGGATCGAACTCGGTGAGTTCCGGCTTGGGTTCGGGACCGGTGTCGTCTCTGACGTCGCGGTAGGCCCGTCGGTAACGGACGATCTTCCGGTAGAGATAGTAGCCGACGGCGATGTCGAACGCGATCACGTAGCCGACGAACGCGACGCTGGGGGGAACGGCGTAGAGACTGGCGACGAGATCGGGCACGAACCCGACCGTCGTGTTGTACGTGGCGTGGACGAAGGCGGCGATCAACAGCCCCTTCGCGACGATCGGGCCGGCATTGTCGGGGTTGAACTTCGCGAGTCCGAGGTAGTACCCCGCGATCGCGGAGTAGATGACGTGGCCGGGACCGACGAGTGCACGGACCGTCGCGATTCCGGTCGCGGCGGTGATCGTCCCGATGTCGGCCTCCGCGACCGTTCCGGAGATGTAGATCGCGTTCTCGATCGCGGCAAAGCCCAGTCCGGCGACCGCACCGTAGACCGCGCCGTCGATGACTGCGTCGAAGGAATCACTGCGGTACGCGAAGACACGGACCGCGAGGAGTTTGACGGCTTCCTCGACGGGACCGACGATCAAGTAAAAAAAGAGCGCCGCGCCGACCAGTGGAATCGCCTGCAGCCCCGCGAACACGGAGTTGACGACGGCGGCGAACGTCGCGAAGAGGACCGCGAGGACGAACGTTGCGACGAGTAAGCCAAGCGGTTCGTTCGTCGTAATATCGGTGTACCAGATGAAACCGGCGAGCAGCGCCGCCGGGACGACCGAGAGCGCAAAGAAGACCGCAAGCGCCGGCTCGTCGGCGACGAGGATGGCCGGCTGGACGAGCAGCGTCGCCGTGATCGCAAGTGCGACGAGGAGAACGATCGCCTGAAACCCGTAACTGATCCCGTTGTAGACCGTATACGCGAGTGCGTCGAGCGGGGTGCGGGGTTCCCACGTAGACACCTCGTGGAGATCTCTCGACTCGTCGCTGGCTTCTTCGACCGGATCGCGTCCTCGCTCCATGGCGCTTGCGGTGGACTACGGCGTCCGGTCCGGTAAGCGTTCGGCGACGCTTCAGTGGTGGAACCACGAGTGAACTCGGAATCCACAAAGGCGTCGCCCGGTAACACAGGTACATGCACTTCGACCAGCGAACCCAGCGGGCGCTTCGCGACGTCGGCCTCGATACCGACGACCTCCAGGCCGCCTCACAAGCGGTCGTCGAGGACGGCCGGATCCTCCCGGACGATTCGGTAGAACTGACGCTCGGACCGACGATCGACGACCGCGTGCGGTTCGCGCCCGACCGCGAGACCCTGGAGTGATCATCGTGAACGCACAGGACGACGCGGAGACGGTTACGGCGGAGCCGACGGAGGGATGGCGATGACGACGGTACGCGTCCGCGGCATCTATACTACGGCCCTTACGCGACTGCTCGGGACGAACGGCCTCGAGGTCGTCCAGGCCTCCGATCCGATCCAGGAGCGGTTCGACGACGCCTTCGAGACCGTTCCGGCAGACGTCACGATCGAAACGACCCGCGACAGGCAGGGTGTCGAGGTCTCGGGCGATCCCGACACCGTCGAGACGGTCGCGGGCGAACTCGAGTCCCTCGCGATCGATAGCTTCCGCTGGAAGGACTCGGTCCCCCGCGGTGCCGTCTTCGACGCCGAAGTGATCGACGCCGGCGGCGGCAGCGGTGCGACCGTCGATCTCGGCGACGGCCGTCGCGGCCACCTGAAGTACGACGACGTCAACGGCTACGTCGACAGCGGTGATCGGTACCGCGTTCAGGTCACCGAACCCACACCACCGTGGACCGACGACGATCCCCGGGTCGAGCCGACCCTCGAGGTGGCCGATGGCCTCTGTACCCTCTCCCGGGGGCGGTCCGGTGTTTCAGCGGCACTCCGGGGTGAGCGAGCCGACGAACTCGTCGGGATGACGGATCTCCTGTCGGTCGACGTCCCCGACGGCTGGGGGATCCGCTGGCAAAGCGGGGCCGCCGATGCCGACCTCGAGGCGATGGGCACGGCTCTCGAGGCGGCGGCCACTCGAGCGCGCGAACTCGAGGCAGCACTCGAGGACGCTCCCGACCGACCGAGCGAGCCGGGACTGCTCGCGGGCCTGCAGTCGACGTCGTGGTGTTGGTTCGGCCGCGAGTCGCGGTTGGCACTGGACAACCGCCGCCGTGAAGTCGAGACGACGATGGCCGGCCACCACCGGATCAAGGCCGCGGACAGGGCCGCGAGCGCGGCCGTCGACTTCGCGGAGGCCGTCTGCGACGCGCCCGGCGAAGACGGGTTTCCCTTCGGCGTAGTCTCTCGCCAGTTCGGGCCGACGATGGGCGATCGAATCGAGATCGGTCACGGCAAGCCCGACGGCCGATGCATCTCGCTTGGCCGCGGAGAGGTGACCGACTGGGACGCCGACGGTTCGATCACGCTCGAACGCTCGATGCGTGGCGGGGGCACCTACGATGCCCTCGGCGTTCCCAAGGAGGATGGCGACGTTGCCGTCACGAAGTTCCGCGAGGGCCGATGGTGGTATCCGACGACGTATAAAGACGAAGACGGAACGGCGAAAGGAACGTACGTCAATATCTGTACGCCAGTGGAGCTATTTCCCGACGGCGCGCGCTACGTCGACCTCTACGTCGACGTGATCCGGCAACCGGACGGAACCGTCGACATCGTCGACGCCGCGGAACTCGAGGACGCAGTCGACGACGGCCATGTCTCGGACGAACTGTACGAGAAGGCGATGAACGTCGCCGAGGCCGTCGAACGCGCGCTTTCGAAGTAGTCGACGGTCGACCGCCCGAATCCGTTGTTGCGGTCAATCGGATATCGATGCGACGCTGTCGCTCGAAACGCCGTCGAAGAGCAGATGGACGTAGTCGTCGAGATCGAGTGCGAACGCGCCGGCAGCCCGTGGGTCGATCCATCGTAGATGAAAGTTCGAGCCGTCTTCGTCGCCGCCGTCAGTGACAGTGTGGACCCATCGGTCGCGTGGCTCGTGGACGCTCGCATGAAAGAAGTGGCGAACGTACCGTTTTGGCGGCTCCTCGCGGCGTGTCCAGACGTCGGTCGTCAGATGCGTGACGTCCTGTAGCGTGGCGAGCCCGCTCTCTTCGCGTACCTCCCTGAACAGCGCCTCTCGAGGCGACTCGCCGCCCTCGAGTGTCCCTTTCGGGATCTGGAGTCCGTCGTGGCCCGGTCCCTCGAAGACGAGGAGTTCCCCTGTCTTCCGCGTGATGTAGGCACACGCTTTCTGGACGTACGTGACGTCAGTCATGGCATTCAGTGTCACAATGTCGTGTCGTAAAAGCGTATCCCTTAATCTCCTAAAACGAACGACGGAGGTACGAAACGGACGTGTGTACCAGTGTCGGAACCGACATGGTACTCATGCCGGTGCCGGCTCCGACATGAAATCGGTTCGGTCGATGGGCGCTCCACAGACCGGACAGCCGTTGGCTATGGTCGCATCGCGCATCGGTTCAGTGACGGTGAACACCCGACTGCAGTCGGGACAAGTGAATTGGTATGTCGTCATAGTTTCTTCTCTCCTATCTAGAAGCTAGTCGTCGTCCGGGATAGCAACGGAACCCAGATATAGAGGGAGTTATATACCAGTTGGCGTTCGTCCCGAGAGGGCGACGCTCTCGAGGGTTCGACGTGACTGTCGGGACCATCACATACAACGCCAACAGTGACAGCGTCTCGGTCACCGTCGAGCCAACCTCTCGAGTTCGAGAACAGCTGTCGTCGGAACTCGGTGGCGTAAACGTCAGGACGGACGGTCAATTCGAGTTCGAGTTCAGAGTGACGAACACCGACGGCGAGTAGCCGTCGGCTTCGTTCTCGAGGAGGTCATAGCCACTCGCACGGACGCCGTCGTTCGGGGTCGATCGGTACGTACGACGCTACTGCCGACCGCCCGTGGTGCGTCTTCGGTGGTCGGCTCGATCCGAAGGCTCATGATCGGGGACTGACAACCATCGGTATGGTTGACGAACGGGCGCAGTCCGGCCGAGCCGGACGACCCAGGGCGTTGCTCGCGGTCGCCGTCTTCTCGTTTGCGGGATTACTCGTCCTCGGCGTGGTTACCTATCTCGAGATCGATCTCGGGCTCTCGCTGACCGTCAGTCCCCACCGCGTCACTCCGGGAACGGCCGTCGCGGCGGTGTTGCTCGTCGCCGGTGCGATCGCGCTGCCGGCCGCTATCCTCGCGGGGTGGCAGACAACACGAGAGGCAGCGACTCGAGAGCGCCGTCAGTAGCGTGTACGCTACGGACTACCGATCCTCAGTCTCGTCTTCGTCGCCCTCGCTTGCGCTTTCGTCCGGTTCGTCGGACGCGCTGTCGCTGTCCTCGCCCGGTTCGACTTTCATATCCGATGCGTCCTCCTCGGGGCTCTCTTCGGGCTCGATCGAGTCGGTCTGGGACGGCTGGGCCTGTTCCGGATCGGGGCCAGTCGCCTCGCTCGTTTCTTCGGCCATGGCCGTCTCGGAGACGTCGATCTCGACCGTCTCGTCGTCGGTGTCGCGACGCGGATCTTCCTCCTCGCCTACGTGTTCAGGTTTCGTTCGTGGCTCCTCCCCTTCGGCGTCCTCGGTGAACTCGACTCGCTCTCCCGTGTCGCCTTCGTCGCCGAGCTGGCTCGCGTCGTCGACCTCACCGCTCGCATCGATCTGCGACTCACGGCCGGAATCCGGTCGCTCGGCGGCGGCGTGGGCCTGATCCGACACGTCCTTGTCGTCGGTTCCGCCCTCGACCTCGTCCGTCACGGGTTCGAACGTCTCCGGGCCGCTCGAGCGCTGCCGTCGAAGCCCGTAGCTGAGCAGGCCGGCGGCGACGGCACCTTTCGGGAGCGCTCGGAGCTGCCCCTTCCGGAGCGATTTGAGCGCCGACAGAAGCAATACACCACCGCCCGCCAACGATAGCAGCCCGCGTTTATCACCGGGTGTGACGGCCGTCGCCGCCTCTACGGGACGCTGTGATGCGAGTTCTTCTACCGTCTCCGTCGGGATCTCTGCCGATAGGTCGTTGTCGTGTTCCTCGGACATCGTGTTCCTCCGCGCACGCTGCGCTTGCCGTCGGTACACGCTCCGGACGGTTGAACCTTCGACCGGCAGTTGAATACTCGAGTCGCGCTCAGGCGCTCCAGTCGAACCGTTCGGGGTCACGGGCCGCAAGCGCCGTCCGAACCGCGGCGACGTTCTCGGGGACGTCGTGTACCCGGACGATGTCGGCGCCACGGTCGGCCGCGAGTGCACTCGCTGCGACGGTCGGCGCGTCGCGCTCGTCGGCCTCGCAGTCGACGTGGCCGAACATCGACTTCTGTGAGTGGCCGATGAGCACCGGACAGCCGAGCGCGTGGAACTCGTCGGTGCGCCCGAGGATCTCGAAACTCTCGCGGGCGGACTTGCCGAAGCCGATCCCTGGATCGACGACGATATTCTCGCGGTCGACCCCCGCCTTCTCGGCGAGCAAGACACGTTCCGATAGCTGATCGATCACGTCCTCGACGACGTCGTCGTAGTCGACGTCCCGATCCGGGACGACCGGCGCGTCGATGCTGTGCATCACCACGAGCACGGCGTCGTGGTCGGCGACGACGAACCGCATCTCGGGATCCTCGAGGCCCGAGACGTCGTTGATGATGTCGGCGCCGGCCTCGAGGGCCGCGTCCGCGACGGCGGCCTTGCGCGTATCGATCGAGATGTGGACGTCCAGGTCGGCGATCCGTTCGACGACGGGGACGACGCGTTCGATCTCCGTTTCGGTCGAGACGGGGTCGGCGCCGGGTCTGGTCGACTCGCCGCCGACGTCGATCACGTCGGCGCCCGCTTCGACCATCGCTTCCGCCCGAGAAACGGCGTCCTCGAGGGCGTCGTACTGGCCACCGTCGTAGAAGCTGTCGGGCGTGACGTTCAAGATCCCCATGACGGCGGTGCGATCGTGCCAGGGATACTGTGAGTCCGAGTCCTCGCTACCTCCGTCCGTGGGAGCCGTGCGGTCGGACCGTGTGACGTCCCCGCTCGAGTCGGACGCACTCGTCTCGAGATCGATATCGAGAGTCGCTCGCAGCTCTCGAGCGACGTCGGCGAGCCCACCCGTGTCGGCGGTCGCGTCCGATTCGTCTGTGCCGTCGGTCTCGAGGATCTCGACGAGACGTTCGAACTGCGAAACGGTGCCCATCAGGACGGTTTCGACCGTCTCGTCGTCGCGCTGGAGCCCCGAGAGGGCACACTCGCCACCGAGACGCAGCAGTTCCCGCTCGACGGCCGTGGCCTGTCGGTAGCCAAGCGAGAGTTTGACTACGCGGTGGACGGCGTCGCCCTCCAGGCGCGCGCCGTCGGCCGTCGGGACGTTCGCTCGCTCGAGTTCCTCGCGGGCGTCCTCCCGGTCAGAGATCCGTTTTCGAACGCCCGCACTGGTCCAGCGCGAGCGGGCCTCGGCGACGGCAAACAGCGAGCCGGCGACGAGCACGCAGTCGTCTTCTCCGGCGTCGGCCAGGGCGGTCTCGAGGGCGTCCTGGACGGTCCCAGCCGTTCGTACGTCGACATCGTCGCTGTCCTCGAACACGCTCGCGAGGACAGCCCGGTCTTCGGCGCGTTCGAGGCTCGGTTCGGTCGCGAGCACGGTATCGGGGGTCGGCAGCGCCGCGGCCATCTCGCGGTGGTCCTTGTCGTGCATCGCGCCGAAGACGAGCGTGAGCTCGTCGTACTCGTAGGTCGACAGCGTCTCCGAGAGCTGCTGGCAGGCGCCGGGGTTGTGTGCACCGTCCAAGACGACCAGTGGGTCCGTGTCGATCACTTCGAAGCGGCCCGGCCAGTGGGCGTTTCGCAGCCCACGTTCGAGATCCTCGTCCGAGATGTCGGCGACCTGTCGGGCGAGGATCGCGGCGATCCCTGCGTTCTCGGCCTGGTGGGTCCCCAACAGGGGGATCTGCGTCTCGAGACACCAGTCGTCGTGCTCGACGGTGATTGCGGCTTCGGTGTGGTTCGTTCGGCCGTCGTAGGTGACCGCGACGTCCGGCTCGCCGCCCCGGTCTGCCGTCTCCCTGTCCCCATCCGCTGTGCCGACGGTGATCACGTCGCCGGCGACCGCACGGACGCCCTCGAGTGCGTCGCCGGACGCTCCCGTCACCAGCGGCCGGTCTTCCGGCGCGACGTGGGCCTTGTCGCGGGCGATCTCCTCGACGGTGTCACCGAGGATGCCCGTATGCTCTAAGGTGACACTCGTCACCGTGCTCGCGATCGGATCGACGACGCTCGTGGCGTCGTACCGGCCGCCGATCCCGACCTCGAGGACGGCGACGTCGACGTCCTCGCGACCGAAGTGCCAGATCGCCATTGCGGTCATGACTTCGAAAAACGTCGGCGACTCGCCGTCGGCGCCGCGCTCGGTGACGTACTCGCCGGCCTCGGCGACGAAGTCGCTGACCGCTGACCGAGGGATCTTTCGCCCGTCGACGCGGATCCGTTCGCGCAGGTCCTCGAGGTGTGGCGAGGTGTAGAGCCCGACCGAGAGCCCGGCTTCCCGGAGGCTTCGCTCTACCATTCGTGCCGTCGACCCCTTGCCGTTCGAGCCGGCAATCTGGACGACGTCGACGTCCTCGTGGGGGTTCTCGAGGTGGGCGAGCAGCCGCGCCGTCGATTCCGTCCCGGGCTTCGGGCGGAACCGCCGCAGATCGAAGAGAAAGTCCGCCGCCTCGTGATACTCCATACCCGAACCAACGCGTCCCCGCGCTTAGGGATGTCGGACTCGGGGCTCGGTACGGCGCCGGCGCGGGGAGCTCGAGGTGTCTGACCGTCACCGATCAGTTTGGCTGCCCCGTGTCGGGTCGCAGCGTTCCGACGTACCGGTATCTCGTGGCCAGATAGCTGACAGCCGCCAGCCAGAGTGCGACGATGAAGGCGTAGATCGCGTCTCCAGCTGGATTCACCGACTCGCCGAGTCGTACCGTGTAGACGAGCGCGTACATAGCGATCGGAACGCCAACGTAGAGCCACACGTTCGGGAACCAGGAACACGTATGCAAGAAGGATCTGCCACCAGCGCGACTCGAGGATGGACTCCCATCCCGCGCCGAATCAGTCTCGATCGCCGTCGAGGCGCCGTCCCACCCAGTCGCCGATCCAAGTACCGATCATCACGACGAGTACGGACACGCCGACGCTGATCGCGATGAAAACCGGCGTTAGCGTGAGCAAGAGCGCGTCCATCGTCGTCCAGTCGGGCCCGAACCGAACGACCTGTGCGGCCGTATCGGCAACGGTGAGTATCACCACCCCGATCGAGCCCGCCAGTCCGGTCCAGATCCCGGCGCAGCGTCTCGTCGTCTCCCGATCGCTGTAGTAGTAGCCGGCACACAGTCCGGCCACGAACAGCGCGCTCGCCGAGGCGTTGGCCTCGCTTCCGATCGACTCCCAGGAGAGAAACAGCGTGAATGGAATCGTCGCGAGACCCAACAGGATCGCGACCCGAAGCGATTCGTTGGTCAGGCCGTCACGGAGCGTCTGACGGGCGTTGTGGAGGGGGCGAAGCAGGGACATGGATATTGTTCGTCACTCGTTCGTTTCGTTCTAACTACATATATCGGCTCCGCACTCGAGAGCGGACACAGAGGCGGGGACGGCGACTGCTACTCCGTCGACGCCTCTGTTTGTCGCGCTGTCCGTTCACCGTGTTCCCGGGTCACCTCGAGGAACGCGTCCTCGAGACTGCGAGCCTCGCCGGTCTCGGCGCGTGATTTTAGCGTCTCGGGGTCGCCCTGGGCAACCAGTTGGCCGTCGTGGAGGACGCCGATCTCGTCGGCCAACTCGTCGACGACGGGGAGAATGTGCGTCGAGAGGAAGATCGTCATCTCTTGATCGGCGAGGTCGGCGATCGTGTTGCGCATCGTCCGGGCGGCCCGCGGGTCGAGACCGCTCGTCGGCTCGTCGAGGAAGGCGACTGCGGGTTCGTGTAAGACGGCCTGGATGACGCCGACCTTCTGGCGCATTCCCTTCGAGTACCCCTCGATCCGGCGATCGGCGTCGGAGCGGAGGTCGAATCGCTCGAGCAGCGACTCGATACGGGCACTCGCTTCCTCGTCGGGCAGATCGCGCAGTCCGGCTGCGTACTCGAGCTGTTCGCGCCCGGTGAGTTCGTCGTAGATCGGCGGCTCCTCGGGCAGATAGCCGATGTGAGGTGTGACGGCCTCGCGGTCGGTGATCGGGTTCCCGACGACCCGTGCCGTCCCGGAGGTCGGTTTCACGAGCGTCGTCAGCATTCGCATCGTCGTCGTCTTCCCCGCGCCGTTGGGGCCGAGGAAACCGTAGATCGTTCCCCGATCGACGGCCATCGTCAGCTCGGAGACGGCGGTAGTCTCGCCGTAGCGTTTGGTCAACCCGTCGGTTTCGATCGCGGGAGCGCCTGGAGGGCTCATGTCGGGGTCGTTTCTTGCGAGTCATCATAAACGTACAACACGTTCCTCGAAACGAGGTCGATCGCCAGTCATCGACTGGATGACAGTATCCGAACTGTTTACTGAATGCGCGACGCGCTCTCGAGTATGGTCCCCCTTCCGATGTGCAGTCGACGACTCGTCGACGGTGGTCCCGGATGAGCCGCGGTTCCCTCCTCGTCGCCCGGACCGAGCTCCGGCGGACGATCCGATCCGTCTCGGACGAGCGGACGAAACTGCTCATGATCGGACTGTTGGCGCTGTTCATGGGCGGTTCGATCATGGTTGCCGGCGGCTATCTGTTGCCACGGCTGGGCTCCGAACTCGCCGCCGGAGCGTCCCCGGCCGAGGCCGAACTGGCGACGTCGTTCGCCACTGGCGGCGTCGCTCTCGGCTGGATCTTCCTGACGTTTATGGCTGCGATCCGGGCGTTTTCGGCCGCGGCCGACCCCGATCAGCCGGCCTTCCTGCTCACCTCGAGTTCGCTGCGAAACGTCGTCGTCGGCATCGTCGGCGCCGAGATCGCGATGTTCGCCGCCTGGGTCCTCCCGCCGACGGTCTTGCTTGCGGGTGCGTTCGCCACCGGCACGGGGACGTTCGTGCCGGTGGTGATAGCGCCGCTGGTCGTTTCCTTTGCCCTCGTGACGGCCGTCCCCGTCGGCTTCGTGGTCGGTACCTGGGTTCGGCACCTCGTTACCGTCTACGAGCCGATCGCTCGCTACCGGTACGTGCTGTTCGGTGCGTTCTGGGTGGCGTACTTCGGGGCGATCGCGACGGGCCATCTCGATCTGGTCACGAGCCAGCTGTTTACCGCGTTACAGGACAGCCCGCTTGGCTGGCCCGGCCACCTCCTGTTGGTCGCGGTCCCGAACGTCGCCCCCTCGATACCCTCGATCGTCGGCGCGCTCGTCGGCGTCACCGTCGTCACCGTCGGCGCGTTCGCGGCCGGCGTCGTCTCCGCGCGCGTCCACTGGTTTTCCGACCCGGTACGGTTCGACGACGCCAAAGAGACGAGCCACGAGGCGCGCTCGAGTCGTCTCTCCCAACTGCTCGCTCGAGGCGTTTCGCGTCCGATCGGGACCGTCGCGGTGACCGCGATCCGTCGGACGAAGCGAGCCCCGATCCGTCTGCTCTACGTCGGCTACCCGCTTTTGGGATCGATCGCTTTCGTTCGGGAGATCGTCCGGACCGGAACCGTCCCATCGTACGTCGCCGTGGCGCTCTCGCTGTACGTCGTCTGGGGCGCTGGAGCGGCGTTTACGCTCAATCCGCTCGGTGACCTCGGCCGGGCGCTGCCCGCCGTGGTCGCCTCGCCGCTTTCCGGGCGTCAGGCCATCACGGGGCTGGTCGTCGCCGGCGTACTCGTCGCCGGTCCGATCGCCCTCGTCGCCTCGCTCGCGTTGGGACTGGCTAGCCCGCTTTCGATAGAGCAAACCGCCGTGCTGGTCGCGGGCACCACTGTCGGGGCCGTCCTGACGCCGGCACTCGCGACCGGCGTCGGCACGGCGGCGCCCCGATTCGGGAGCGTCAACGTGACGAACAGCCGCGAAGCGGTAATGCCGAGCAAGACCGCCTTCCTGGTCTACTCTGCCGTGGCGATCTTCCCGGCGATCGCCGCGGTCGTCCTCTACACCGACTCGCCCGCACTCGTCGCCGAGCTGTTCGTGGCGGTCTCGGCGTGGACGCCGGGCCCGGCACTCTCGGTTTCCGCACGCGAAATCGCTATCGCGGCGTGGACCGTCCTCGGTGTTGGCCTGGTCGCTCCCGTGATCTCGTATCTGTACGCCGTCGAGCGGTTCGACTGGTACAGCCTCGAGTGAGCGGTGCTGGCCGGACACCACCGCGACACAGTCGAACGCGAACTGAAAGCTACCGCGGCTCTCGCCACTGGCGACGGGGACGTCGATCTCGGTGCCGGACGGCTCAACGCGGCGGCCGTGATCGACGGAGAGGAAAATGTCGGTCGTCGACGGACGGATCGATGCGGTCCGCTGCCGTGAGAAGATCGAGTCGGATTCGAGAACGATTCAGACGGACTGCTGTATCTATTTATTCCGTCTTGCCCCACTCGGCGGTCTGCTTGGGGCGTTCGGTGATCGACTGGACGTCGATCGGCTCGTCTTTGGCCTCGAGGGCCTCCAGTGCGGCCGACGCGCTCGCGGGCGTCGAGAAGTAGGTGATCTCCTCCTCGACGGCGACCTCGAGCAGGTCGCGGTCGCGGGAGACGATGAGATCGACCTTGCCCTCGCGGACGGCCTCGACGAGGTCGACCTCCTCACAGAGGTCGAAGTGCTCGGTGAAGCCCTCGACGAGTGTCTCGCCCTCGTCGGTCTCCGGGTCGGGGAACTCGTCGGCCGAGAGGTCGATGATCGCCGTCCCCGACTCGGGGATCGGCTTGCCGGTCGCGTCCTGGGCCTTGTCGTAGGCTTTGCCAAAGGAGTCGGCACTGCCCATGACCTCGCCGGTCGATTTCATCTCCGGTCCGAGACGCGGGTCCGAGCCCGGCAGGCGGTCGAACGGCAGGACGACCTCCTTGATCGAGGTCTGTTCGGGGATCTGCTCTTCGATCTCGAGGTCCTCGAGGCTGTTGCCAGCCATGACCTTCGCGGCGATCTTGGCGATCGGGACGCCCGTGGCCTTCGAGATGAAGGGGACGGTACGCGAGGAGCGCGGGTTGGCCTCTAAGACGTACACCTCGCCGTCGCGAACTGCAAGCTGGACGTTGAGCAGTCCGACGGTATCGAGGGCCGTCGCGATGTCTTCCGTGACCTCACGGACGCGCTCGAGGACGTCGTCGTCGAGCGAGCGCGGCGGGATCATACACGCGGAGTCGCCGGAGTGGACCCCGGCGGCCTCGACGTGTTCCATGATGCCGCCGATCAGGACGTCTTCGCCGTCTGCCACGGCGTCGACGTCGAGTTCGACTGCGTCGGCGAGGAAGTCGTCGACGAGGATCGGCTTGTCCGGGCTGACGCGGACGGCCTCTTCGATGTAGCGCTCGAGTTCTTCGTCGTCGTAGACGACGTCCATCGCGCGGCCGCCGAGCACGTAGGAGGGACGCACGAGGACGGGGTAGCCGATCTCGTGGGCGAGTTGCATCGCCTCCTCTTTGCTGTGGGCAGCGCCACCTTCTGGCTGGGCGATGCCTAAGTCGTCCATCAGGGCGTTGAAGCGGTCGCGGTCCTCCGCTAAGTCCATCGCCTCGACGGACGTGCCCATGACCTCACAGTCGAGGCCGCGGCGGTCGATCTCCTCCTGGAACGGTTCGCCGATGTTGACCGACGTCTGGCCACCGAACTGGACCATCACACCGTCGGCGCCGGTCGCCTCGGCGACGTCGGCGACCTCTTCGGCGGTAATGGGTTCGAAGAACAGCCCGTCGGAGGTGTCGTAGTCCGTCGACACCGTCTCCGGGTTGTTGTTGACGACGTGGGCGTCGATCCCCATCTCACGGAGCGCCTGGACGGCATGGACCGAACAGTAGTCGAACTCGACGCCCTGCCCGATGCGGATCGGGCCACCGCCGACGACGATCACGCTCTCGACGTCGCGGTCGACCTCGAGTTCGCCAGCAGCGGCGTCGCCCTCGAGGGGGCCGGACTCGAACTCGTTTTTGCGCGCGGAGTAGTAGTACGGCGTCTCGGCCTCGAACTCGCCGGCACAGGTGTCGACCTGCTTGTACGAGCGGCCCGGGACCTCTTGTTCGACGGTGTCGACGTCGGCACCCGCGGCCGCGGCGATCGTCGCGTTCGTGTGGCCGGCGATCGCGGCTTCGGCGAAGTCACCCTCCTGGACGGCTCGCGTCGACTCGGCGATGCGCTCGAAGCGCTCGGTGTACCACTCGAAGATGCCCGTCAGCTCGACGACCTCTTCGACCGAGTAGCCGCGCTCGAAGGCCTCGAACATCGCATACGGACGGTCAGGGGAGGGACGTTCGAGGTACTGCTCCTCGAGTTCGTCGTCGCTTACCTCGTCCCAGTCGACGCTTGGGTCGTACTCGCTGGAGCGAAGCGCCTTCAGCAGCGACTCCTCGAAGGTGCGGCCGATGGCCATCGCCTCGCCGGTCGACTTCATCGCCGTGGTGAGTTCGAAGTCGACGTCGTCGAACTTGTCTTTGGGCCAGCGCGGAACTTTGGTAACCACGTAGTCGATCGCGGGTTCGAACGCCGCGGTCGTCTCGCCGGTGATCTCGTTTTCGATCTCGTGGAGACGCTTGCCGAGTGCGACCTTCGCGGTCACGCGGGCGATCGGGTAGCCGGTCGCCTTCGAGGCCAGCGCGGAGGAACGGGAGACACGCGGGTTGACCTCGACGACCCTATACTCTCCTCCTGGAGTGCCGTCGTCGCGCCAGGCGAACTGGATGTTACAGCCACCCTGAATGCCGAGTTCGCGGATGACATCGAGTGCGGCGGTGCGCATCTCCTGGTGGCCCTCGTCGGGGACGATCTGGGAGGGCGTAACGACCGTCGACTCCCCGGTGTGGATACCCATCGGGTCGATGTTCTCCATGTTACAGATGATGATACAGGAGTCGTCGGCGTCGCGCATGACCTCGTACTCGTACTCGACCCAACCGGAGATCGACTCCGTGATGAGAACCTCGCTGTTGCGCGAGAGACGAAGCCCCTTGCGGACACGGCGGAGGAGTTCGTCGAACTCGTGGACGACGCCCGATCCGGAGCCACCCAGCGTGTAGGTCGTACGGGCGATGACCGGCAGACCACCGACCTCGTCGACGGCCTCCTGGACGCGGTCCTCGAGGTCTGCTTCGGTCAGTTCCGAGACCTTTTCGTCCTCGTCCAGGGCGATCGTGGTCGAAGCGGGGACCGGCTGGCCGATCTTTTCCATACGCTGGCGGAAGAGGTCACGGTCTTCCGTCGCGTAGATCGTATCCAGCGGCGTCCCCATGATCTCGACGTCGTACTCCTCTAAGACCCCTTCCTCGGCGAGTTCGGCCGTGACGTTCAGACCGGTCTGACCGCCGAGACCGGCGATGACGCCGTCGGGATTTTCTTTGCGGATGATCTCGGCGATGGCCTCGGTGGTGATCGGCTCGATGTAGACTTCGTCGGCCATCTCCGGATCCGTCATGATCGTCGCGGGGTTGGAGTTGACGAGAACGACGCGAGCACCTTCCTCCTGAAGCGCCCGACAGGCCTGTGCACCGGAGTAGTCGAACTCGGCTGCCTGTCCGATCTGGATCGGTCCGCTGCCGATCAGCAGAATCGTGCGTCCGTCCCCTGTTTCGCTTTGGTCCGTACTCATTTCTCTTGTTCACTCGAAGTTCGCACATCGTAATAAGCCCCACGATACAGTACGAATCTCGAAACGGCTTTTCGAAATTCGAACTCTCGCCGAAATCGGCCCCGTAATCGTCGTGCGTATTCGATTCTCCAGAATCAGTGCTGGTTGGCTTGATGTCTATAGCTGATTACCACGTCAGTGTGGACAATCGACGAGCCTATCGGTCGACGATTTGGTTCGAGACCAAAAGCCACGGTACACGTGAACACGACTATCGGGGTGTATCGACGCGGAATACAGACCGACGACAGATCGATCCGGAGAGATACTACAGGGCGTGGTCGTGTTCGCTCTCGAACTCCCGCTGGCGTCGATACTGGTCGACGAACTCGCTGACGTCGAACTCGAGCATCTGGGACTCGAACTCGCTTACCGCAGTATCGTCTTCGGCGTGGCTGATCGCGTGTTCCATGAGTTCGACGACGAGTTCCACGACGATCTCGTGGAGCCGCCGGGAGTCGAAGTCGGTCACCCACAACATCGCGTAGCCGACGCCGCCGTCGTCGCTGCCGTCGTAGGTGACGACTTTCTCGGGAAACTCCTCCATGACGACGCCCATGAGGTGGGGCGTGCCGAACTCCTCGAACTCGTCGGCGGGTTCGATCGTCTCCTGGAGGATCGTGACCAGCGACTCGGGGAAAAACCGTGACGGCGGGTGAACGTCGGTGACGACGGCGTGTGTCTCGCCACAGGAACAGGTGTACTCGCGCATCCCCAGATCGATATCGTGGGGATCGAGTGAGGTGCCACAGGGAAGCTCGAGCGTTCGTTCACCGCCGGATCCCGGGACGCGTGGCGTTGCCATGGGCGATCTTCGCGCGGGCGAGTCATAAGGTCGGCGACTCGCCGTCCGTTTGCCGGTGAGTCGTCAGACGGGGCAATTCCTCTAGAAATCCGCGTCGGTGAACCGGTAGTAGCCGACGAGAAATGCGACGAGCAACCATCCCGCGAGGACGACGATTCCGACTTCGGGCGAGGCGTAGAACGGCTCGGCGTCGGCGGCCGTCACCTCGACACCGGCACCCGCCTGGGCCGGCTCGGAACCGACCGAACCGGTGAGATCGGGTACCAACGCAACGACCGCCGAAAGGTACGCCGAAGACGGTGAGAGCTGTGTCACAGTAAAGACCCAATCGGGGATCGTCGTACGGGTACGTCCTCGAGAACGGCAACCGCCTCGTACTCGGTGAAACTGCCGCCGTCAACCGCCGATCCGGGCCGGTTTAGGGCCAGTCGTCGCGAACCTGTTCGGCGTCGTCGTCGCCGGTATCGGCATCCGCAGCGACGATCCAGCCGGCGGCGTCGGCCGCTTCCTCGACGTCCAGGTACTCCCAGCCGACTTTGTCGGCGAGTTCCTCGTCGTCATCGCTCGAGCCGACGAAGACGTACCGTTCGGTGTCGAACTGATCTTTGACCCCCTGGAGGCTCTCGGCCTTGCCGCGCGGGCCGGAGAAGAAGTCCTGTCGGATGCGGTTCTTGCGCGTGAAGTTCGTCACCACGTAGGTGGGCTTCTCGGAGACGACGCCGATGTATTCCGTCCAGCCTCTGGCGTCTTCGAAGACGCTCTCGGGCGAGGCGAGTTCCTTCAGCGCCTCGAGTTCGAACGCCAGGGTCATGTCGCTACCGCCGTTCATACGATATCGAAAGCGCGCGCGGGGGAAAACGGCTTCGATACTACCGGCGCGTCGAAAGACCGGCTCTATACGTGATCGACGCGGTAGTACTCGGTGAAGACGATTACCTCCCCGATTTCGAGGTCCGTATCGGCCTCCAGTAGCGAACGGTCACCGTCGAGAGCAGCGTAGAACGTATCCAGTGTCTCCGTATCGAGTTGGTCGACGTGACGAGTGGTCGTCCCCGCGGGAATCGATTCGACGCACTCGAGACGCAGTGGACGACTAGCGTGTTCACTGGATGGGAGCTCACTGGATGCCATGTACACTGTTACCAAACACCAGGACAGTACTTAACGATTCCGGCAGCGGACAGCATCGCTGGTGAAACGACAGGACGGGAGCCACGTCGAACCGAAAGCGGCGAGAACGGTTGTGTATCGTCGACTACTGTTCCTGTGGTGCTGCGAGTTCGTCGAGGTCGACTTCCTGCTCGAGGAGGACCTCGGCCTGGTCGGCGACCTCGCGCTGTTCGCGCATCAGCTGTTTGAACTTGCTCTGTGGCGAGAGGTCGCCGATGAGGACGCCGCCGACGATTTTGCCGTCTTTGAAGGCGATGCGGCGCCACTCCGTGTCGCTGTACTTCCGTTCTGCGTGTTCGTCGCCGAGCGTCGGGTGACCGAACGAAAGGAACGGGAAGTCAAAGTGCGTGATCGAGTACGAGGAGACCCACTCGAAGGCTTCGGCCTCCTCGTCGGCGGCCATGTTGACTGCGGCGATTCGGCCCTGTTCCTTGGCCGAGCCCCACGATCCGTTCTGGGCCTGTTCACCCAGCAACACGTCGTAAAAGCGCGTGATGTCGCCGGCCGCGTAGACGTCGTCGACGTTGGTCTGCATGTACTCGTCGACGACGATGCCGTTGTCCTCCTCGAGGCCGGCCCCCTGGAGATACTCCGTGTTGAACGTCAGTCCGATCGCGACGCCTGCGAAATCGCAGTCGTAGCGTTCGCCGTTGGGGTCGACCGCGGCGGTGACGTGTCCGTCGTCGTCGGTCTCGAAGCGATCGACGCCGCTGTCGAAGACGGGCTCGACGCCGACGTCGCGCATGCCCTCGTGCATGATCTCGGCGCCGTCGGCCGACAGCGCGTAGCGCCACCAGCGGTCGCCACGCATCAGGTAGTCAGCCTCGATCCCCTGGGCACCACAGACGGCCGCGAAGTCGATCCCGAGCAGGCCGGCACCGACGATGACGCCTTTGTCGGCCTGGTCGGCGTGTTCGCGGATCGCGCGAGCGTCCTGGAACGTCCAGAAGTGGTGGATGCCGTCAGCGTCGCTGTTGTCGACGGGCAGCTGCGTCGGCGTGCCGCCGGTCGCGACGAGCAGTTTGTCGTACTCGAGTTCGTCGCCCTCGTGAGTGTGGACGATCCGCGCGTCGGTGTCGACGCTCGTGACGTGGGTGTTCAGTGAGAGGTCGATGTCGCGTTCCTCGTACCACCCTTCGTCGTGGATCGAGATCGGCGCCTCGGGGAGTTTGCCTTTCGCGTGTTCTTTGATGAGAATCCGGTTGTACAGTGGCTCCCCCTCATCGGTGATGACGGTAATCTTCGCCTCCGGGTCCTTCTCCCGAAGGGTCTCGGCAGCGGAGCTGCCCGAGATCCCGTCACCGATGATCACGTAGTGGGTCATATCCGGACCGTTCGTAATGCGGGTTAAAGTGGATTGCTATCTCGTCTATTTTGCCCATGGTGAGTGGTAACACTCAATAATCGATCGGTTCGGCGTCCCGAATCGACGACCGTCGGAGCGATTCTCGAGCCAACACTGTTGTCCAAACCGTTCTTTAGGCCATGCTCCATAGTCGACGACATGAAACTCCATCAGAACGCGCGCCACTTCGCATCCCGGAAGGCCCTCGAGACGCCGGTCGTCCGCTCAGTTGCCAAATCCGGACTCGTTCGGCTTCACACGAAAGTCTTCCTCGGAAAGGCCGATCCCGCCCACGCCGACGAGCGGAAAGACCACCTCGATGGGCTCTTCGAGGCGACGGTCGACACCTACCTGCGGGCGCTTCAGGAGGGCTTCTCGGAGGCCGAAGCCCGTGAGATCACCCACATCCAGGCCAACTTCGATTTCTACAACCACGGCTGGACCGAGATGATGGAGTTCCCGACGGACGAACTCGAGGCCCACTACGAGCGCTACGGTGACTTCTTCGAGCGCTGGGGAATCACGATCGACGATCCCCTCGGCCAGTTCGCGCCGCCGGAGGGACTCCCGGACGCGCCGTCGACGCCGGACCGACTCGAGGAACCGGAGCATCCCCATGCCGAGGGCGGCTTCGCGGACGACGTCTACGTCGAGACCGACGACGGCGAACTCGTCGTCGGCGGCCAAGACGGCCCGGACGACCCAGACGTCTCGAAGGCAGTCGGCGTCGACGACGAGGATCTCGAGGACGTCTGAGACGCCCTCGCTCGAGTTCCCAACGCGGCCATCGGCTCTATCTCGAACGGACGGTCGTCGGTTCTGCTTCTATCAAAGTCGCTAAGTGACCACGGCGTCGCCTTTGAACAAAGCGATCGAATGGCACTGGACAGCAACGATCGATCCATCGCCGGCTTCACGATGGCCGCCCACGCCCTCGTGCATTGGTTCGAGACGTCGATTCCGATCTTTCTGGTCGTCTGGCTCGCCGAGTTCGACGTCGGCGTCGCCGTGCTCGGTCTGATCGTCGCACTCGGCTACGCGCCGTTCGGAATCGGCGCACTCCCGGGCGGAATTCTCGCGGACCGGTACGGCACGAAGCGACTCATCCTGCTCTGTATCGCCGGCATGAGTGTGGCGTTTTTCCTGCTCTCGCTCGCGTCGTCGATCGCCACGATCGCCGTTGGCCTCCTCCTGTGGGGAGTCGCTGCCAGCGTCTACCATCCAGCCGGCCTCGCGCTCATCAGCACCGGCGTCGAGGATCGTGGAACGGTGTTCGCCTGGCACGGGATCGCCGGTAACGCCGGCATCGCACTCGGCCCGTTCGTCGCTGCGACGCTGTTGATCTTCCTCGAGTGGCAACTCGTCGCGGCGATCCTTGCCGTTCCCGGCGTTCTTGCCGTCCTGTACGGACTCAGCGCACGGTTCGATCCCACTGCAGCCGTCGACGACGACGTCGACGCGGGCCCGGACGAGGCGCTGTCGCTTTCGGAACTGGTCTCGAACTCGCGGGCGCTGTTTGCCAGTGCCTTCGCCGTCGTCTTCGTCATCGTCGCCTTCGAAGGGCTGTACTACCGGGGGATGCTCACCTATCTGCCCGAGATCCTCCACGGTCTCGAGGCGATGGACGGACTGGCTGTCCCCGACGGACTCGAGGGGATCGAGCCGGCTGACTACATCTACGTCGGCCTCTTGGTCGTCGGGATGGCCGGCCAGTACGCCGGCGGAAAGCTCACCGATCACGTCGATCCAGCTCGGGGAATGGTCGGCATCTTCGCCGTTCTCACGGTATTGGCCGTCGCGTTCGTTCCCGTCACCGACATGGGGCTGGTCGCCATCGCCGCGCTCTGTGGTGCGTTCGGCTTTTTCCTCTTTGCGATCCAGCCGTTCTATCAGAACGCCGTCGCGGTCTACACGCCCGCAGACAGCCGCGGACTCTCCTATGGCTACACCTACCTCGGCGAGTTCGGGCTCGGCTCGGCGAGTATCGCTATCGGCGGCTTCGTCCTCGGCGCAGCGTCGCTGACCGCGTTCTTCGCGGTGATCGCGATCTTTGCCATCGCCGGTGGAACGCTCTCGGTGGCACTGGCTGCTGGCCTGGGTCGATCGTGATCGTTCGGCCCCATCGTATATCTCATCCGTTTCGGAAAATTATCAAGGCTGATAATTGAAGGCGATAATATATGTGGTGACCATCTCATCGATCCGAATATCGATGAGTGCAATTCGAAGACTGGTACCGGCGGCGATACGTCGGCGATATGCAGTGAAGTTTGCAATCGTATTACTCCTCCTCGGTTTGACAATCGGTGGAATCGGGTTCGTTGCGACGGGGGCGATCACCGACGAAGTCGAAGACCGCGTCCACGACGAACGTGCGACCACCGTCGAACACGAGGCTGAGAAACTCGAGCAGTGGCACGGACAGAACGTCCAGACGATCTACTCGATGACGGTGTCGGACTCGCTCGAGACCGACGATTCGGCCGCCATCGAGGCGGACCTCGAGACCTGGAGCGAGGACTTTGACGCATACGCCGTCTCCTACGTCGATACCGAAGACGAGACGGTACTCGCGAGCACCGTCGACGAATACAGCGGCGAGTCGGCCGACGTCCTCGAGGCCGTCACCGAAGAGGGCTACGACGAGGCGACGGCCTCGGGCGGCCACGAGGATAGAACGTGGGTCTCGGATCCGTATCTCAGCGACGCCGCCAGTGACGATGCGGTCCCCGTCGTCGACTACGTGCTCGGTCCCTCGGCTGTCGACGATCGAGTGGTGGTGTTGACCGTCGAACTCGACACCTACGCGGACCAGGTCGGCGGTGAGGAACACGTCACGACGATGGTACTCGACGGGAACGACGAGGTGCTGTTCGACAGCATCCAGTACGGAGACGACTACGAGACGTTCGGCCTCGAGTACGGAAACACGTCGCTGCTCGAGACGGCTCGAACGACGGGAACGACGACCGACCACGTCGAGGGCACACCGAGCGGAGCGCTCGGAGCCGACGCCTACGGGTTCGACGACGACGAGCACGTCGTCAGCGCGACCTCGGTAAGCGGCACTGACTGGACGGTTACGACCCACGAACCCGAGAGCCAGGCCTACGGGTTCGTCCACACGGTCAACGACTGGGGCCACATCGCGACGGCGTTTGGCGTGTTGATGATCGGACTGCTCGGCGCCGTGATCGGCCGAAACACGGCTACCTCGATCGACCGCCTCACGGAGAAGGCCGACAAGATCGAACAGGGCGACCTCGACGTCGACCTCGAGACGGACCGCATCGACAACATCGGTCGCCTCTACCAGGGCCTCGATTCGATGCGAGACTCCCTGCGCGAGCAGATCGAGGAGGCCGAAACCGCCCGTGCAGAGGCCGAACGCGAACGCGAACGCATCGAGGAGATCAACGACTCCCTCGAGCAGACGGCCGACGAGTACAGCGACGTGATGGTAGCTGCCGCCGACGGCGATCTGACCGTGCGGATGGACACCGACGCCGACAACGAGGCGATGGCGGAGATCGCCGAGGAGTTCAACGGGATGCTCGCGGAGATCGAAGAGACCGTCGCCGAACTCAACCGCTTTGCGACCGACGTCGCGACGGCCTCCGAACAGGTGACCGCCTCGAGCGAAGAGGTCCGCTCGGCCTCCCAGCAGGTCACTGAATCGATCCAGGAGATCTCCGACGGCGCCGAGCGACAGAACGAGTCGCTGCAGTCGGTCAACCAGGAGATGAGTTCGCTGTCGACGACGACCGAGGAGATCGCTGCCTCCTCGAACGAGGTCGCCGACATCGCCGAACGGACGGTCGAAACCGGCCAGGACGGCCAGGAGGCCGCCCGGGACGCGATCACCGCGATGGACGAGATCGAGGCCGAAGCCGACGATGCGGTCGCGGAGATCCGTCGCCTCGAGCAGGAGGTCCAGCAGATCGACGAACTGATCAACACGATCTCCGAGATCGCCCGCCAGACCAACATGCTGGCGCTCAACGCTAACATCGAGGCCTCTCGCTCCGCGAGCGGAAACGACGACGAAGGGTTCTCCGTCGTCGCCAAGGAGGTCAAGGCCCTCTCCGAAGACGTCGAGAAGGCCGCCGAAGAGGCCGAAGAGCGCCTCGAGGCGATCCGCGAACGCACCGAGCAGTCTGCCGCCGAGGTCGAAGGGACCAGCGGCCAGATCGAGAACGCCAGCCAGCAGGTCACCGATGCCGTCGAGGCCCTAGAGGAGATCGCCGACCTCGCCCAGGAGACCAACGTGGGCGTCCAGGAGATCTCCGCCGCGACCGAAGAGCAGGCTGCCTCGACCCAGGAGGTCGTCGCGATGGTCGACGACGCGGCGACGGTCTCCGAGGAGACGACGGCCGAGGCCGAAAACGTCGCTGCGGCCGCCGAAGAGCAGACCACGGCCATGACGGAAGTGACTCACTCCGCCTCCGAACTCTCCGGACAGGCAGGAGAACTCTCCGCGGCGCTCGACCGGTTCGAGACCGACGCCGACCCCGAATCGCTCGCGATCGATTTCGACACGGACGGCGACGACGATCCGGACGCGCCACTCACTGCACCGTCGGCCGGCATGACCGACGGCCTGGAGTCGACGACCGACGACGAGTCGGTAGCCGCATCTGCTCCCGAGACCGAGTCGGAATCGACCTTCGGAGACGCGGCCGACGACGGACTCGAGGCCGAGGACATCCTCGGGATCGACGACGAAGAGAGTGGCGGACCCATGTCGGCCCCGGAACCGGACGGTACGGACGACGCTGCCCTCGAGGGCGACGGGGTCGACGGTGAGAACGACACCGGCGACGAGAACGACGAAGACGTGTTCACGTTCGGGGATCCGGACGAGACCGGGTCGGACGAGTAGCGCTACGCGCCCGAGATCCTTCGGACGCCGAACCCACTTCTCCCTGCGATTTTCGACGGTCGCCAGCACGGGGTCGGCGATCGGCGGGACGTGACGACAGGAGACCTCGGTCGCGGTCCGCTACCTTTTTGACTGCAGTCTTGAAAGCATCCGGCATGCTCACCGTGCGGGCACCTGCGACGAGTGCGAACCTCGGGAGTGGCTTCGACGTCTTCGGTGTCGCCCTTGGAACGCCCGCCGACGTGGTCCGGGTCGAACGCGCGCCGGAAACGCGGATCACCGTCACCGGCGCCGGCAGCCAGTACATTCCGGAGGATCCGGAACAGAATACCGTCGGGGCGGTCGCGGATGCCCTCGACGCACCGGCACACATCAAGATCGACAAAGGCATCCGTCCCTCCTCCGGTCTCGGCTCCTCGGCCGCCAGCGCCGCTGCCGCGGCAGTCGGACTCAACGCGCTTTATGACCGTGGTCTCTCTCGAGAGGAACTGGTTCCGATCGCCGCCGAAGGCGAAGCGCTCGTCTCCGGCGAAGCCCATGCCGACAACGTCGCTCCGTCGATACTGGGCGGGTTCACCGTCGCCACCGACGACGGCGTCACACAGGTCGACACCTCGATTCCTGTCGTCGCCTGTCTCCCCGAGACGACTGTCTCGACGCGTGATGCGCGGGAAGTCGTTCCCGACTCCGCGACCCTTGAGGACGTCGTCGACACCGTCGGCAGCGCCGCGACGCTTACCGTCGGCATGACGCGTAACGATCCCGAACTCGTCGGTCGCGGGATGGAAGACGCAATCGTCACCCCCGAACGAACCGCTCTGATCGACGGCTACGACCGCGTCCGCGAGGCCGCCCTTGAGGTCGGCGCCACCGGCGTCACGGTCAGCGGCGCTGGACCGGGCGTGCTCGCGGTCTGTCACGACGACGACCAGCGCGAGATCGCCGGCGCGATGATCGACGCCTTCGACGACGTCGGCATCGAGAGCCGGGCCTACCAGACTCACGTCGGCGACGGCGCACAGCTGTTCCGGGACTGAGCTTTCCAAGTCGGGATGGGACGACGGACCGACCTCGCACTAACACTGCTCGTTCTCGTCGCTGTCGGAATCGCGTTTACGCTCGCCGACGCGTCGCCGTCGCTGCTTGCGGCCGTCGTCGGCGGGCTCGGAACGATCGTCTTCGAACTGCTTGCCGCTCGAGCCTACGAGACGGTCCGGAGCTACTGGGAACGACCGCTCGTCCAGGCTGGAAGCGTCGTCCTCGCACTGGCCGGTATCGCCGTCGGTGCCGTCGTCGCCCCCTCGAGCGTCCTCTCCTTTGCGTTCGGTTCGCTCATGACGTATCTCGGCTACCTGGTCGTAGTCACGATCGCTCGCTGATCGATCCAAACTCAACAGGCGACGCTGTCGTCGGCTGCAGGCTGGCTGGTTACAACGACTGGCGGCCAACCGCTATGTATGAACGATCTCGGTGATCGACTCGTCATCCTCGTCATCGCGGCCACCGGCTTTCTCGTGTTGATCGCCGGCTGGGCGGGTGGCCTCGTCGAAGCAGCGGCGCCGATCGGCTGGGAGATCGCGTTGATCAGCGGACTCTTCGTCGTGTTACTGCTCGTCCTCGCCGGATTCTGGACGGAGTTCAGCCTGATCGATCGGGATCGGGAACAGGATCAGACGAACTGATACTGTCGGACGATCCGGTTTCGAACCTGCCTCCCGGTGTGCCGATCGCTACTGGTGGCCCGGATAATCCCGCTCGAACCGTTCCTCGAGCTCTCGCTTGTCGAACCGAACGATAACCGGCCGCCCGTGCGGGCAGGCGTAGGGGTTCTCACAGTCGTCTAACGCCTCGAGAAGGTCGATCACCGACCCTTCGGTCAGTGACGTGTTCCCCGTGATCGACGGATAACAGGCCAGATCGGCCAGGAACTCGTCGGCCAGCGCGTCGACGGTCTCTGCTCCCGCCTCTCGATCGCCGCCGACGACCGAGACGAGGACGTCCCGGAGCCGTTCGGGGTCGATGGTCGCTTCGAGGACGGCAGGGACCGCCGTGACGGCGATCGTCCGTTCGTCGACCCGCTGGGCGTCGAAGCCGAGTTCCGAGAGCGCCTCGCGGTAGCTCTCGAAGGCCTCGGTTTCGGCGGCGGTCAACTCGAGGTCGACCGGCTCGGCGAGCGCCTGTGCGGTGGGGTCGTCGGCGAACGCCTCCCGGAGGCGCTCGTAGTTGACTCGTTCGTCGGCGGCGTGTTGGTCGATCAGGACGAGTCCGTCGTCCGTCTCGCAGACGAGGTAGGTGTCGTGAAGTTGGCCAAGCACCCGCAGTGCAGGCAGCGAGTCGAACTCGGCGTCGTCGCCGGTCGCGACGTCTCCCGACAGCGTCCGCTGGTCTGTCGCGGCGGCGAACTTGCGCCCGGAGTCGGGATCGGATTCGGCCTCAGTCATGTGGTCGTCGGCCGTCGCCGTCCGACGGTCGCCCGTCGGTTTGGCCGTCTCGCCGGCTCCTGTCGTCTCGGTCTCGTCTACGCCACCGGTAGCGTCTCGATCGCCCGCCGACGTCGTGGCGTCGGGGCCGGCGGCTGCGGTGTCCGGTCCGTCGATCGCGGTGTCCCCACTGCTGCTCGTAGCGTCCGGTCCATCCGTCGTCGGCCCCGATCCGTCGACTTCGGTTCCAGCGGCTGTACTGGACTCGGAACTCGAGGCCGTCGCGGACGTGCCGCTCGAGTTCGAGTCGGAGTCGGCCTCCGCATCGATACGCGATCCCACCGACGACTCGTGTTCTCCCGACGATGCCGTCCGTTCGCTCCGGGCCCGTGGCGCGTGATCCGCGAGCGTCGAGTCTTCGAGCGTGGTGGGCTCGACTCGCGCTTCGCCGGGTGCCGACCGGCCCCGGGGCGCCTGCGAGCGCAACAGCCCGTGTTCGAGCAGCGCCGACTCGACGGCCGCGTCGACCTGCCGGCGGACGGCGTCGTCGTCGTCGAATCGGACTTCGCGCTTGCGTGGATGGACGTTGACGTCGACGGCCTCGCCCGGAACGTCGAGAAAGAGCACGACGAAGGGGTAGCGGTCGCTGTCGAGTTGCGCGCCGTAGGCGCCCATGATCCCCTCGCGGACGGCGTCGGCCGACACCGCACGGCCGTTGACGTACGTCGAGAGGTACTCCCGACTCGAGCGGTTGGTCTCGGGGTGGGAAACGAGCCCGGAGACCGACTCGAGGGGCCCCGGCGGTAGCTCGTCGCCGTCGGCCTCGATGGGGATCATCGCCGAGGCGACCTCGCGGCCGTAGACCGACAACACGGCGGCCTGCAGATCGCCCTGGCCCGTCGTCGAGAACACCTCACGGCCGTCGTGGGTCAAGGAGACGGCTACGTCCGGGTTTGCCAGCGCGTAGCGGGTGACGACGCGGTTGACGTGGGCGAACTCCGTCGCGGTCGTCTTGAGGAACTTCCGGCGGGCTGGCGTGTTGTAGAAGAGGTCTTCGACCTCGACGATCGTGCCCGCGGGACAGCCCGTCGGCTCGACGCTCGTCACCTCGCCGCCCTCGTAGACGAGTTCGGTCCCCGCGCCGTCGCCGTCCCGCGGTCGGGACTGGATCGTCACTCTCGAGACCGAGCCGATCGTGTGCAGGGCTTCCCCGCGAAAGCCAAGCGTCGCGACGCCTGACTCCAGGTCCTCGAGACCGTCGATCTTGCTCGTCGTGTGCTCGCGGACGGCCGCGCGAACGTCGGCCTCGGTCATCCCGTGACCGTCGTCGGCGACGCGAATCAGTTCGGTGCCGCCCGCTTCGACGGTGACGTCGACGCTGTCAGCGTCGGCATCGAGGCTGTTCTCGACGAGTTCTTTCACGGCGCTTGCGGGTCGTTCGACGACCTCGCCGGCGGCGATCCGGGCGACCGTGTCCTCGTCTAGCTGGCGGATGTCCGTGTCCTGTGGTGTGTCGTCGGTCATGGCTCGAGAGGCGAGTGAACGCGCGGCCCGGTGCCCGCTGGTCGACAGCGCCGTCGGCTTCGAGTCCGCGCGCTCGGCTTAGACTCCCGATCTCACTCGAGCGAGGTTAATCTGTGGTTCGCGACCGATCGATTCTACAGGCGGAGCAGGCCGAATGCCTCGGGGCTTGACCCCGAGACAGTTCACCTGTTGTGGAGCAGTTGCGCTCGGCACTCTGGACAGTACTGGAAGATGCTCTCTTCGGCGTCGGGCGCGAGGTTCGCGACGCGCTCGCCGACCCGGTCCTCGATGGCTTCGGCAGTCGCTTCGCTGGTGTACTCCCGTCCACAGCCGGCACACGAGAGCATCGAGCCCTCGTGGACTTGCGTCCAGGCAGGTTCGGGGTCGTCCGGCGCGCCGTTTTCGGGCAACAGCGAGAGGTCGAGTCCTTCCTCGACGGTCATGACGTTCTCGACGCAGACCTCCTCACAGAGTCCGCAGTTGACACAGCGCTCGTGGTTGAACTCGAGTCCCGTATCGGTCCGGCGGAGCGCGTCCGTCGGACAGTAGTTCGTACAGGTCGGGGTAAGCGTACAGCCGTCGCCGACCTCGACGACGCCGAAGTCCGTCAGACCGCGGATCAGCTCCCGCTCGGGTTCGGCGTGCTCGAGGATCGCGCGGACGCTCTCTAGGGCCCAGGCGTGGTTGTCGAACGCCGGGTTCTCCCGATCGGCGTCGTCGAGTTCGCCAGTCGCCTCGTGTTCGCCGGCCGGTACCGGCGACGCCTCGAGTTGTGTCACGGCGAACTGGGAGAGTTCCTCGACGAACGCTTTCGGTTCCTCGGGATCGGGCGCGAAGAACGCGACGCGCTCGCCGAGTCCCAGATCGGTCGTCGCCCGGTTGAGACGACGGACCAGTTCTGCTTTCGGATCGGGGCCGGAGTGGAGACAGCTCCCGCCACAGCCGACGATCGCGACGCCGTCCGCGCCCGCCGCGAGCGCGTGGAGGACGTGTGCGTCGCCGACCGTGTCGGTACAGTTGACGTCGACCGGCAGGATCGGGGGGTACTCGAGATCGGCCCGGCCGGCGGCCGCCAGCCGGCCGTACTCCCGGAGGGCGTCCTGGGCCCGCTCCGAGCAGACGAAGGCGACGATCGGCGTCTCGATGCCCGCACTCGAGCCACCGAGCAGTCCGCTGACGAAGCCGCCGTCGTCGCCGGTCGGAGCGAGCAACGCCTCGACCTCGCGGGCGATGCGCTCGTTGCTCGGTTCGTTGAGCTGGGTCGCGCCGGTCGGACAGGCGCTCGTACAGGCCCCGCAGTTCTGGCAGCTGTCGAGGTGGAACTCGACTTCGTCGATAGCCACGCGTTCGGCGGCCCCGTGGGGACAGGCGTCGGAACAGGCGGTACAGCCCTGTTCGCCGGAGCCGGCACCCGAAGCGCAGACGTCCATATCGAGGTCGAGGAAGTCGATCCCTTCGAAGCCGCCGAGCAGTCGTTCGACCTCGTCGATCGTTGCCGGGGTGATTCGACCGGTGTGGAAGCCGCGTTGCCCGCCGACGGTGCCGTCGTCGCCGTCGGGGTAGATCACCTGACCGCACTCGATCGTCCGCCTGACGCCGTCCATCTCGATGGCGTCGGTCGGACAGACGGTAATCCACTCGCCGACCGGCGCCTCGGGATCGATATCGACGGGGTGGCGCGTCACCATCCCGTCCGGGCCGGCGTGGACACACTTCATACAGGAGATACAGTCGTCGGTCACTCGCGCCTCGAGTGTGAGCTCGAACTCGCCGTACGTGCCGTCGACGTCGACGACGCGCCCGCGCTCGACGGTGACGTTTTCGAGGTCGGCGTCGACGGCCGCCAGCTCCTTACCGTCGGCGATCAGCGTGACGTCGGCCGAGTCGGCGATCGCCGCGGCGGCCTCGGCGTCACCGACGACGACGACGTCGTGGCCCGCCCGGTGAATACTCGAGCGCGGCAGCGTCTCCGTCTCCCGGCCGGCCTGGGCGGCGTTGACAAGCCGCGAGGTCTTGGCGGTCGCGGCCTCACGGTCGTGGACCCAGCCTGCGGCCTCTCGCTGGTCGACGAACTCGATGTCCTCGGCGAAGAGCCCGTTTTCCTCGGCGACGTGCTCGATTCTTTCCTGGGCTTTGGCCTCCGGACAGGTGACGACCAACTCGTCGAGGTCGTACTCCTCGATGAGCTGATCGACCGCCTCGAGTTTCTCCCCACAGAGCAGCTGGGAGCTCGCTGCCACCTCGACGCCCTCGACGTTCTCCCGGGCTTCCTCGAGGTCGATGTCGCAGGTCCCCGCACACGAACAAAGAAATGCACCCACGTTCATTGACCGCAGGGTATGAAGTACGGAGACGTAAACCTGTCGCGATACCAGACCGGTAAACCTCAACAATGATGGGTGCTCGAGAGAGATACTGTAGGTTCAATGCAGAATATCTGGATATATGATATCCGAAGACGTGGTGAGTCGACCGGGACACGGCGTCCGATACGTCGCGGTTTCGGACGGGAGGGTGGCCGTCAGGAGATCAGTTCGGCGCTCTCGGCCGAGATTTCGACCGACACGTCCTGTCGAGTTCCCTCGCTGATCTGATCGAGGTTGCGCGTCAGGACCTCAATGATGTCGGCCGGCTCGGGATAGACGAGGACGCTTTCGTCGTTGTCTTCGATCACGAGCTGGGTGTCCCGCAGCGTTACCGTGTCGTTTTCGATCCCCGCGACGGTGACGTCGATCGCCGCCGCGTTGCCGGCGTCGCCCTCCTCGACTTTCGTGATATACACCGCATCGAGATTGATGAGGTCCTTGTACTCGCGGATCTGTTCGGCACAGGCGACCATATCCTTCGTAATCGCCGTCTTCTGTTCGTTGCCGTGTTCCCCGGTATAGCAGTGCTTGCACACCCGTAGTTCCATCCGCATACACGTTCGTTACCGCCCCGTCACAATGACGATTACGAACTCGAGAGTTTGAATCAGTCGATGACGCCCGTTTTGGTCGCGACCTCGCGTGCGGCCCGTTCGTCCATCCCGTCACCCAGAATCGTGTAGCGATCGCGGATCTCGTGGCAGGTGGTCAACGCCTCGATGACGGTCTCGTCGCCGATTCCGAGTTCGGCGGCGGTCGTCGGCGCGTCGATGCTCGAAAGCGCATCGCGGATGTTCGTCCAGACGCCGTCTTCACCGCCATGAAGGTAGGCCGTCATGATCGAGCCGACGCCGACCTGGTGGCCGTGCAACGCCGCATCAGGCGCCAGCCGATCGAGTTGGTGGGAAAAGAGGTGTTCGGCACCGCTTGCGGGTCGTGAGGAGTCGGCGATGCTCATCGCGACGCCCGAAGACATCAACGCCTTGCTGACGATCCAGGCCGACTCCTCGAGTCCGGGGCGGACGAGGTCGGCGTTGCTGACCAGAATCTCGGCGGTCATCTCCGAGAGCGCGGCGGCGTACTCGGAGTACTCGGCGTTTTTGAGGCGTTTCGCAAGCCGCCAGTCCATCACCGCGGTGTAGTTCGAGATGATGTCGGCACAGCCCGCAGTCGTCAGTTCCCAGGGGGCCTGTGCCAACACTTCGGTGTCCGCGACGACTGCCAGCGGCGGCTCGGCTGCGACGCTGTGGCGCGTATCGCCTTCCGGGACGGAGCCACGGTTGCTGACGATCCCGTCGTGGCTGGCTGCCGTCGGTACCGAGCAAAAGCCCATCTCGAGGTGATGACTCGCCATCTTGGCGATGTCGATGGCCTTCCCGCCGCCGATGCCGACCAGATACGAGACGTCCTCGGCCTCGGCGGTCTCGATGACGCGTTCGACGGCGTCGAACGTCGCTTTCTCGATCGTGACGATCGCCGGGTCGATACCGGCGGCCACAAAGTCCGCGGCGATCGGGTCGGCGGCGACCTCGCGGGGTGTCGGGCTGGTGACGAACAGCGGCCGGCCCTGCAGGTGGAGATCGTCGACGACGTCGACGACGCGATCGATGACGCCGTGGCCGACGACGACGTTTCGCGGCAGACGGATCCACGTCGACTTCTCGAACATAGTTCGTTCCACGAGCGGGGACCCATAAAACCGTTCTCGTCGACACGAACGACGAGGTCCGTTGGCATCGATACGATAGCCGACGGCGATCCGACGAGCGTCCCGAGTCAATCCCGTAAGCTATGTCGTCTTTCTGTTCGTCCGGACAGACACGGATTCGAATGGAACGAACGTACGGGATCGAGTACGGTCCGCATCTCGCGGCGTTCAGTGTCGGGTACGTCCTGTTTTCGTATGCGTCGGTTCCGGGCGCCGTCGTCGGTCAGTTCGACGTCGGCTACACCGCAGTCGGGCTGTTGATGAGCGCGGCGCTGGCCGCGTTCGTGATCGTCCAACCGCTCGGCGGTCGGTTCGTCGACGGCCGATCGACGGTACCCGTACTCCTCGGCATCGTGTGTGCCAGTTCCGTCCTGGCCGTCGTCATGGATCTCGTCGACTCCTTCGGGTCGTTGCTGGCGCTGCGAGCGCTCTGGGGGCTCGCCGGCGGGCTCGCGGTGACCGTCTGTGCGACCCAGATCTCGCGGGTGTATACGGGACCACGGGCGACGTGGCACCAGGGACTCAACGGCGGTATGTTCACTGCCGGCGGTGCAGTCGCCTATCTCGTAACGCCGTCGGTCGTCGATTCGACGGGCTGGTTCGGCGTCCACGCCGTGGGAGCACTCGTCGCGGTTCCGGCCGGCGTCGTGCTCTGGCTCGACTCGGACCGTGCCGACCGGACGCGTCCTGTCACCGAGAGCGTCGATTCCAACCCGCAGCGACGCACCGACGGCGGGACCACACCGAGTACTCTCGCGGTGTTGCGCTCGCCGACCGTCCTACTCGCCGCGGCCTGTAACTTCGCGACGCTGGGCGGGTACGTGACGCTCTCGACGTTCGTGGCGGCGTACTTCGCCGATCTCGGACTGGCGGGGCCGTTGAGCGCGCTCGCCCTGTTCGTCGCCTCGCTGGGTCGGCTCGGTGGCGGTATCGCAGTTCTCCGTCCCAGCGTTCCCGACGGCCGGGTGATCGCGGGTGCGGCAAGCGTCGGCGCGGCGAGTCTGTTCGTCCTCCTCGTCGCCGACGGCGTCGCTCTCGTCGCGCTGCCGTTGCTTGCCCTCGCCGCGGTCTCGCTGCCGTTCGGCGCGATCTTCAAGACGGCGTCGACGGCTGCGGGTCGCGACGGGACGGCGGTCGCGTTCGTCGTCGCCTCGGGTAACGTCGCCGCCCTATTGCTTCCCGCGATCACCGGCCACCTCCGGGACGCGACCGGCGAGTACACGCTCGCCTTCGCCCTCATCGGGCTGTTAAACCTCGTCGCGGCCGTCGCCGGCATCGCGATCGCCCGGCGCCGCTGACCGTCGACGAAACGCAGAGTGTCAGGGTCTCAGAACGTCTCTAAAATCCCCAGCACGCGTTCCTCGGCTTCTCGACTCGGTCCGTTGTCGTCACCGTCGCGGTCGCTCTCGAGGTGGTCCTCGACCGTCCGTTCCATCGCCTCGTCCGGGGGTGTCGACTCCCAGCCCAGCGCGGCGAGTTTGTCCGTCGAGAGGATGTGTGGGTACTCCCGATAGAGCGGGTAGTCGTCGAGTTCGATTCCGCCGGCCTCGAGTTCGCGGGGGCCAGCGGTGACCACGTCGACCGTCGTCCCGACTGCGTCGGCGACGACCGTCACCAGCTCCTCGAGGGTCACCAGCCGTCGATCACCGACGTTGTACGCCTCGCCGGCCTCACCGCGTTCGGCGACGATCCGAAGGGCGCTTGCGACGTCCTCGACGTACGCGCGGTGTCTGACGTTCGTTCCGTCGCCGGGGACGAGAACCCGGTCGAAGCGGTTCACGCGGTCGATCCACCAGCCGAGACGTTCGGTGTAGTCGTGAGGACCGTAGACGATCGGCGGTCGGACGCTCATCGCAGCGACGCCGTCCTCGGCGGCCGCGAAGACCGCGCGGTCGCCCTCGGCTTTGCGATTGCCGTACGTCTCCCGGGAGTCGTCGGTCGCCTGGTCGGCCGTACAGGGTTCGAGTGGCGTCTCTCCCTCCCGTTTCGGGATCTCCTCGCGACCGTAGGCCGCGCCACTCGAGACGTAGACGTACGCCTCACAGTCGGCGAAGACACGCGTCGCCGCGCGAACGTCTTTCGGCTGGTAGGCCACGCAGTCGAAGACCGCGTCGGGGTCGATCGTCGTCGCCGCGGCCTCGAGCGCCGAGTCGTTCGTCCGGTCGCCTTCGACGTGGGCAACGCGGTCGTCGTCCGCAAAGGGGTTGTCGTGGGTTCCGCGGTTGAGCAACGTCACGTCGTAGCCACTCTCGAGTAACTCATCGACGAGATGGCGGCCGATAAACCGCGTGCCGCCGATGACGAGTGCGTCGTCCATATCGGACCGTCGTCGGTGGCGGGGAAAACGGTGGCGACCCGTCCGTTGCCACGACTCGCACTGGCTCATACGGACTGCTGTTCCGCTGTTCCGCCTATCGCCGTGCTGGCGATCGGCGGTCGGCGATCGGCGGGACGTGACGACAGGAGACCGTATCACAGACGAGGCCGGACACTCTCGCGAGCGGAACAGTCTCCGACGTGGCGAACTGGTTCTTTTGGCCTGTTTGTGGTACTCGATACCACGAATGTCCTTCCAACAGCGGTCAAGCGGGGCGGGCGAGTACCCACTCGAGTGTGACTACTGTCAGTATCCGATCCCCGGCGATCCCGTAGAGAGCGACGACGGCGTCTTCTGTTCGGCGGCTTGTCTCGAGGGCGACGACGGAAGCCCGATGCCCAACCCGGGCGCGTACAAGCGGATCGTTACCGGCGTCGAACCGCTGGATTCGCTGGTGCCGAACGGCGTTCCGGCGGACGCGTTCGTCCGGCTGGCGGGCGCTGCGGGAACCCGTCGGAGCGAACTCCTGACGGAGCTCGTCTGGCGTGCCCTCGAGCGGGGCGAGCCCGCAGTCGTGGTGACGGCGACGACGCCACCGACGGCGGTGTTAGAGCGGTTCTTCGAGAACGGCTGGAACGTCTTGCCGGCGCTCGAAGACGACCGACTCCGTCTCGTCGACTGTTTCACACACGATCTCACGGACCGCGAGACGGACCGGGAACGACACAGCGAGTGGATCGAGTTCGTCGGCAAAGCAGCAGCCGAGTCGATCGTCACGGTCGACCACCCGGACGACGTCGACGTGATCCGGGCGCGTCTGACCGACGCCCTCGACGCTCTCGAGATGAGCGAGACGGGGCTGGTCACGATCGACTCACTCGAGGTGCTCGCCCGCCGACTCCAGGGGGATCGCCTTCACGATACCCTCCTGGCGCTGCGGGCGACGATCTGTAAGGCCCGGTACGTACCGATCGTCGCCGCCACCACGGCCGAGGACGGCGCGGTCGCCGTCGACGACGCGGCCGTCTTCGATGGGATCGTCGACCTCCGTATCGTCGACGGCCTCGAGTCGGAGACGCGCCAGCGGCAACTCGGCGTCCGGAAGCTGACCGGTGCCCGCCATCTCCCGCAGTGGATCGCTTACGAGTACGAGCCAGCCCGGGGGCTGTTCGCACTCGGGTCGACGACAGACCCGGATCGGGCGCTCGACCGCGGTCCCGTCGAGCGAAACCCGCGAACGATCCAGTGATGTGGTCCTCTGTACCGACGTCCCGAAATCAGTGCACGCGAACTCACGCTCTGCTTTTATCCGCCTCACGACGGTAGGGGCGGTGGCGAACGACCGACGAGATCGGTTCGACCGCGACCGAATCAAACGCGATCTACTACGATTATGAACGACCGAAACGACCGGCGACGAACGAGCGATCGGGGTACCGAGCACTCGAGTGAGGGCGGCGACCGTCGCCAGCAGGGCGGCCGCGGCGGCGGCGATCGACAGCGAGGACAACGCGGGGAGGCCGGACGCGAACGGACCGACCGCTCGCGACGGGACCAGCACCGTGAGCAGGGCTTCGAAACGGACGCGATTCGTGACGGATCGCTCGAGTACGGCGGCGAAGCCCGTCGACAGGACGCTCACGGCGGCGGACAGAGTCAACAGGGTCAGCAGCCGACGGGCGGTCGACAACGCGGACAGTCGACGACGGGTCAGCAGAGACAGCAGGGATACGGCCAAGAAGGACAGCAGAGCTACGGCCGGCAGGAACGCGGTCGACAGGAGACGCCGCCCCAGCAGGATCGACAGAGTCAGCGAGGACAGCAACCACGACAGCGCCGCGGGCGACAGGGAGACGAACAGTTCGGTCGAGAAGGCCACCAGCAGCGTGGTCAGGGACGTAGTAAGCAGCGCCAGCAGCCGATGGGGGGACGACAACGACAGCAGGAGTACAGTCGACAGCCCGAGGCCGGCTCGAGCGGTGGACAGCCACGACGCGAACGAAGCGGTCAGCAGGGACACGAACGAGAGGGCCAGCAGGGACGACGGAGCCAGCAGGGGCGCGAACGACAAGGCCAGTACGCCGAACACGGCGGCCGCGAGGAGTCCCGTCGCGAACGGCAGGAACACACCGGCAGTCAGTTCGAACCCGACGTAACCGACGAGGCGGACCTCGAGTACGGCGGTGTCGCACGGCGAACGACCCGTCAAGATCAGGGCGAGCGATCGCAGTTTGGCGGCGAGCAACAACAGCAACGGCGAAGCCAGCAGCCGCCGGGTGGTCAGCAGGGCCACCAGGGACAGGACCGGAGCCAGCAACAGCAGCGAGGCCAACAGGGCGGTGACCGACGCCAGCAACAGCAACGAGGCCAGCAAGGCGACCGACGCCAGCAACAGCAACGAGGCCAACAAGGCGACCGACGCCAGCAGCAGCGAGGCCAACAAGGCGACCGACGCCAGCAGCAGCGAGGCCAACAAGGCGACCGACGCCAGCAGCAGCGAGGCCAGCAAGGCGGCCGACAGGACCGCGGCACCGACCGGCGCCAATCCCGCGGTCGAACGGAGATGCAGGGCCAACAGGAGCAACAGGACCGCCGGGAACGTGGCTATCGAGGCCCCCACCAGGAGCAGCGCCGTCACCGCGGCCAGGGTGGCCGACACGACGACGACTCACAGCGTGGGGGGAGCCAGCAGGGCTTCCAGCGCGGTCACGAGCGCCGGAGGGAGTCCCGCCAGAGCGATGACCAGCGCCAGCGTCGACGTGACGAGGGGCCCCAAAATCAGCCCGGGCGACGCGGCAGCCAAGACCGATCCGGCGACCGTGGTGACACCAACTACCGCGGCGACGATCGGTCCGGTGGCGGCCTCGAGCACCGCCGACACGAGCAACGATCCCAGAGCGGTGACTGGACCAGTGAGCCGGAGTTCGACCGCACTCGAGGCCGGGACCGAGAGCAGGAGATGGGCCGCGATCAGGATCGGGATCGAGACCTGGGACAATCCCAACGATCCGGCGGTGGCGAGGAGCGCCATCACGCCCAGCGACCCGACGAGGACATGAGCAACCGTCGACACGTCCACGAGAATCTGCCGGAGCACGACGACGAGGAGCGTCGCGACGAACGCTAACGAACTTCGGCACTGACGGCCACCGATCCCGTATCGCCCGTAGAACCGGTCTGATACTTTCCAGCGGCTGTGATACGGTCCCCTGTCGTCACGTCCCGCCGATTGCCGACTCCGTGCTGGAGATCGGCGGGAGATCGGTCCCGCAGTCCGTACGAACCACGTTCGTTTTTGCCGCCTCGAGTTCGATACCCGATATGGGCGGAACGTACGTCCTCCTCGTCGACGTGCCTCGAGCGACGAGCATCGACGTTGGGGCCCTCGGCACCTGTGATTTTTCGGCGGGCACTTACGCCTACGTCGGCAGCGCGTTCGGATCCGGCGGCTTCGCCCGACTCGATCGCCACCGGGAACTCGCCCGCGGCGACCGTGAGACGCGCCACTGGCACATCGACTACCTGCTCGGCCATCCCGAGACCGGACTCGAGGCAGCGATCACGTTCCCCGACGCCGCTCGGGAGTGTGAACTGGCTGCCACGCTACCGGGCGAACCGGTTCCGGAGTTCGGTTCCTCCGACTGTGACTGTCCGGCCCACTTGCTCGCCGCTCCCGACTGCGAGACGATTCGCGAAGCGGCGATCGAGGCCGGTGGCATCCGCGATCGAGATCGGTAACCGGTTCGACCGAACGGGAACCTACACGGTAGCGACGCGCTATCGGTCGTCCGAGCTGTCACCGTCGTGTCCATCTCCTTTCTGTTTCGTTTCGTGATACTGTTGGACAGCACGAGTCGACGATCGGTCGCGCGACCGACGTCTCACTGACTGCTGTCCGACAGTATGAGTCGAGACACCGTCCCGTGGCAGCACCGTTATTATTAAAATTGCTGCAGTAGATAACAACTTTTGTACAATGGCGTGTTCGAACATCATAGTAGGGGGGCAGGATACTGCCTATGCCAGCTGATACGGCCGCCGTCACGATCGTCGGCGGCGGTGTCCACGGGGTCCACCTGGCAGTGCGGCTTCTCGAGGCCGACGCGGTCGGGTTAGCGCAGCTGCGTATCGTCGAGCCGGCCGGACTCCTCGGCGGCTTTCGCCGGAAGTGTCGCCAATGTGGAATGGACGAGCTCCGATCGCCGTTCGTCCATCACGTGAGCAACGATCCGTTCTCGCTACGGGATTTCGCACGGGAACGTGGCCGCGAGTGCGAACTCGTCGAAAGCGAGGTCGGAGCGGACCGGCCGACACTCTCGTTGTTCTTCGATCACGCCGACTGGATCTGTGATCGATACGATCTCGAGTCGGCGGTCGTCGACGCGGCCGCGACGGACGTCCACGACGAACGCGACCGCGTGGCGGTAGAGACGACGGCCGGCACGATCTCGACACGGTGGTGTCTCCTCACCGTCGGCTACGGCGGGTCGTACACGCTTCCGGAGTGGTGTCGCGACCTCCCACCGACGGCGCCCGTCACCCACGTCTGGGATCGGACGTTCGATCCCGAAGCTATCGACGAGACGGCCTCGATCGGTGTCGTCGGTGGTGGGATCACGGCCGCACAACTCGCGACGTCGCTTGCCCGGCCCGGTCGGGAGGTGACGCTGTTCGCCCGGAGTCCGTTTCGCGTCGAATCGCTCGAGGCCAGTACCGACTGGATGCACTTTTCCGGCGTCGTCGATGAACTCCACGACCTCCCGCCGGCGTCGCGTGCCCGCCAGCAAGCCGTCGTCGAGGCGCGCTACGATGGGACGATGCCGCCGTACGTCTTCCGTCGTCTGCGGCGAGCGATCGATCGGGAAGCAGTCGAACTCGAGCGATCCGAGATCACCGTCGCGACCGAAGCCGGAGGTACCGTCGTCGTTACCTGCCGCGATGGAACTGCGATGTGTCTCGACGCGCTCGTCTGTGCGACCGGGTTCGGGTCGCCGTACGACGGCCCGCTGTTCCGGCGACTGCGCTCGAGTTCGACGCTCGAAACCGGATTTCAGGGAGCACCCGTCCTCGACGACGAGACGTTGCGGTGGGTTCGCGAGGATGGATCGCGGTCCCGGATCGCTGTCTCGGGTGCCGCTGCACGCCAGGTGCTCGGCCCGTTCGCCCACAACGTCATCGGTGCCCGGCGAGCGGGTGATCTCATCGTCGACACCGTCGCTTCCGAGCCGGTCGGTTCGGACCGTGAACCGGTAGTGCAGTGACCGGCCTGCGTCTCGCCTCGTATCACGATCGATACCCGACGCGACTCGAGGGGAGCCACGATCCCGTTCCGGCAACTCGTCGAGCGATATCGAGCCGTCGAGCCCACGATCTTATTAACGCCATTCTCATTTTTAGCAAACGTTTTCATCGTGGCGGTCGGAAAGCAGTATATGAGCGATGAGCAGACCGAACGGGACACGGCCGAAAGCACGACCGAATCCGAAGACCAAACCGACGAGCAAACCGGACAGACGCGAGTCTGCCGAGCGACCGGACGGGAACAGGGACTGATCGGGAAGTACGATATCTGGCTCTGCCGACAGTCGTTTCGAGAGATGGCCCGCGATATGGGGTTCCGGAAGTACGATTGATACGGACTGCTTTCCCGAGTTCCCGCCGATCGCCGTCCCCGCGTTGCGATCGGCGGCCAGTGACGACAGGAGACCGCCTGACTGCTGTCCGACAGAATGACGACAGCAGTCCGTATGCGTTCCGCTTCTGACATCGTCACCAGCGCTCGAGTACGGTCGCCACGGGTCGGTGCCCGGCACCGAACGTTATTACCCGGGCTCGAGAATCGACGTCCATGAGTGACACTGATCCAACTGATTCGACCGCCGTTTTAGCCGACGACGCGATGGAGCGATTCCCCGTTCCCGACTACGAGGACCTCCCAGCGGATCTCCGCGAACGCATCGATCACGAGACGGAGCGGGCCGGGTTCACGCCGAACGTCTTCGCCGCGATGGCGTACAAACCGTCCCATTTCCGGGCGTTTTTCGAGTACCACGACGCGCTCGTCGAGGACGCCGCACTCGAGCGCGAGGAGATCGAGATGATCGTCGTCGCGGTTTCGGGGATCAATCACTGTTACTACTGCAACGTCGCCCACGGCGCGCTCGTTCGGATCTACGCCGACGATCCGACGCTTGCAGACCAGCTCGTGGCCAACTACCGGACGGCCGATATCGGTACTGCCCATCGCGCTATGCTCGACGTTGCGGTGAAACTCACCGAACGACCGACCGACGTCGAAGCGGACGACCTTGAGCGCCTCCGGGAGGTCGGATTCGACGACGAGGAGATCTGGGATATCGCAGCGGTCACGGCCTTCTACAACCTGAGCAACCGACTGGCGATGTTCGCGGGGATCCGACCGAACGACGAGTTCCACACGCTCGGCCGGGAGTGACGGCTTCGGTCGCTATCAGTCGTCGCTCGCGGCGAAACTGGTCGAGTCGGCTTCGACGTCGACCTCGGGCATGCCGGGCAGTTCGTCGCGGACGTCGTCCGATCCCTGCTCGGTGATCGCTTCGTGGTAGGCTTCGGGCATCACCTTCACGAAGGCATCGAGCGTTCGCTCCCAGTTTTCGAGGAGGCGTTCGCCCCGCTCGGAGCCGGTGTAGGCGACGTGGTTCTCGACGAGCCGTCGAAGCATCTCCTCGTCTTTCTCCTCGAGTTCGTCGTACAGCGAGACCATCCCGGTGTTGGCGTTGTCGGCGAACTCGTCGTCGGGGTCGTAGACGTAGGCGACGCCGCCGGACATGCCGGCGGCGAAGTTCTTGCCCGTCTCGCCGAGAACGGCGACGACGCCGCCGGTCATGTACTCACAGCCGTGGTCGCCGACGCCCTCGACGACGGCCTTGGCACCGGAGTTACGGACTGCGAAGCGTTCGCCGGCGACGCCGTTGACGTACAGCTGGCCGTCGGTCGCACCGTAGAGCGCGACGTTGCCGATGGCGACGTTCTCCGTCGGATCGTAGCTGGCTATCTCGGGCGTTCGAACCGTGACCTTGCCACCCGAGAGCCCCTTGCCGACGTAGTCGTTGGCGCTACCGTCGAGGTGCAACGAGACGCCGCTTGCCAGGAACGCACCGAAGCTCTGTCCGGCGGTCCCCTCGAGGTCGACCGTGATGGTATCCTCGGGGAGACCGGGTTCACCGTAACGGCTGGTGATGCGATTCGAGAGCATCGCACCGACGGTGCGGTCGACGTTCGTCACCTCGGTCGCTACGTTGACTGGTTCCTCGTCTTCGATGGCGTCGGCCGCGGCCTCGATGAGATCGCGATCGAGCTGGTCCTCGAGTTCGTGGTCCTGTTCGCGGATCTTCCGTCGAACGTCGCCCTCGGGGTCGGCGAGCACCGCAGAGAGATCGACGTTTCGGGCCTTGGGGTGGTCGACGTCGTCGCGCTGGGCGAGGACGTCGACCTGGCCGATCATCTCGTCGACGGTTTCGAAGCCGAGTTCGGCCATGATCTCGCGCAGCTCCTGTGCGATGAACGTCATGTAGTTGATGACGTGTTCTGGCTCACCGGGGAACCGCTTGCGCAGGTCCTCACGCTGGGTGGCGACACCGACTGGACAGGTGTTGTTGTGACACTGACGGGCCATCACGCAGCCGCTGGTGACCAGCGAGGCGGTACCGAAGACGTACTCCTCGGCACCGAGCAAGGCGGCGACGGCGACGTCGCGGCCGGTCTTCATCCCGCCGTCGGCGGAGACGCGAATGCGATCTCGCAGCCCCGTCGCACGGAGCATCTGGTTCGCTTCCGCAAGCCCGAGCTCCCAGGGAAGGCCGGCGTTCTTGATCGAGGTGCGCGGCGAGGCACCCGTCCCACCGGAGTGACCCGAGATGTGGACGACGTCGGCGTTTGCCTTCGCGACCCCTGCTGCGACCGTCCCGATGCCGGCTTCGCTGACGAGCTTGACGTTGATGTCGGCGTCCTCGTTGGCGGCCTTGAGGTCGAAGATCAGCTGCTTCAAGTCCTCGATCGAGTAGATGTCGTGCAGCGGCGGCGGCGAGATTAGCCCGACACCCGGCGTCGACTTGCGGACGTGAGCGATCATCTCGTTGACCTTCGAGCCGGGGAGGTGGCCGCCCTCACCCGGCTTCGAGCCTTGAGCCATCTTGATCTGGAGTTCGTCGGCCGACGAGAGGTACGTCGAGGTGACGCCGAACCGTCCGGACGCGACCTGCTTGACGTTGCACTCCCGTTCGGTTCCGAACCGTTCGGGCGGCTCGCCGCCCTCGCCGGAGTTGGACTTGCCGCCGATTCGGTTCATCGCGATCGAGTTGTTCTCGTGGGCCTCCGGCGAGAGGCTGCCCAGACTCATCGCGGCGGTGGAGAACCGCTGGACGATCTCCTCGATGGGTTCGACCTCCTCGAGGGGGATCGGATCGCGATCGGAGTCGAACTCGAGCAAGCCACGCAAGGTCTGAAGGTTCTCGTTTTGCTCGTTTACCATCGCGGCGAACTCCTGGTAGCGCTCGTAGTCGTTTGCGCGGACGGACTGCTGGAGCGCGCCGACCGTGTCGGGGTTCCACTGATGGTGGATACCGTCCGACCGGTGTTCGAACTCGCCGTGGCGGTCGAGGTCCGTCTCGTCCTCGGCGAAGGCGGTCGCGTGGCGCTCGCGGACGTCCTCCTCGATCTCCGCGAGGCCGATTCCTTCGGTACGGTTCTCGGTGCCCTCGAAGTACTCGGCGACGAGATCGCTATCGAGCCCGACGGCTTCGAAGATCTGGGCGCCCTGGTAGCTCTCGACGGTCGAGATCCCCATCTTGGCCATGATCTTCAACAGGCCGTCCTCGACGGCGCCGACGTAGGCGTCGATCGCGTCCTCGGCATCTGCGCCGTCGTCGCCGGCGGTGAGATCCGTGATCGTCTGGTAGGCCAGGTACGGGTTGACCGCCCCCGCTCCGTAGCCGACCAGCGTCGCGAAGTGGTGGACGGTACGTGGATCAGCGGACTCGACGACGAGCCCGACGTGGTTGCGAAGCCCGTTGCGGACGAGATGGTGGTGGACGCCGCCGGTCGCGAGCAGGCTCGGGATCGCGGCCCGATCTGCGTCGACGTTCCGATCCGAGAGGACGATGATCTCGTGGCCGCCGTCCTCGATCGCGTCGACGACGTCCTCGCGGACGCGTTCGATAGCCGCCTCGAGGTCCGTACCGGGTTCCTCACTGGTCGGCTCGTAAGTGATGTCGATCGTCGCGGCCGTAATGTCGTTTGCCGAGGAGCCACGGATCGACTCGAGTTCGGCGTCGGTCAGGATCGGCGAGTCGAGTACGAGCTGGCGGGCGTGCTCGGGAGACTCGTCGAGCAAGTTGTGCTGGAATCCGAGCCGGCTCTCCATCGAGGTCACGAGCTCCTCGCGGATGTAGTCCAGCGGCGGGTTGGTGACCTGAGCGAACAGCTGCCTGAAGTAGGAAAACAGCGGTCGGTTGAACTCCGTCAGTACGGACAGCGGCGTGTCGTCGCCCATCGAGCCGACGGGGTCTTTCCCCTTCTGGGTCATCGGCTCGATCAGGTTCTCGAGTTCGTCGTGGGTGTAGCCGAACGCGGCCTGGTAGTCACGCAGCCCCGCGACCGGCTGCTGGGGCGTACTCTCGCCGGTCGTTCGGACGTCGTCGAGGTGGACCTGCTCCTGTTCGATCCACTCGCCGTAGCGGTCGTCGGTGAGGTCGTCGAACACCTCGTCGTCGGGGATGACTCGACCCTCGTTCGGGTCAGCCAGGAAGAGTTGGCCGGGCTGGAGACGCCCGCGCTCTTCGATCTCGTCGGGACTGGTCTCGAGCGCGCCGGCCTCGCTGGCCATGATCAGGCGGTTGTCGGTCGTCACGTCGTACCGGCAGGGGCGCAGCCCGTTGCGGTCGAGGACGGCGCCGACGCGTTCGCCGTCGGTCGCAGCCACCAGCGCGGGACCGTCCCACGGTTCGACGAGCGAGGCGTGGAAGTCGTACCAGTCCTTGCGGTCCTGGTCCATCTCGTCGTCACCGCGCCAGGCCTCGGGGACGAGCATCCGCAACGCGTGTTCGAGGTCGCGGCCGTCCTGCATGAGCAGTTCCAAGGCGTTGTCGACGCTTGCGGTGTCCGACTGGTCTGGGTCGTCGATGATCGGTTTGACCGCCTCGAGGTCGGAGAGCACGTCGCTCTCGAGGTCGGTCTCGCGAGCCCGCATCCAGTTGATGTTGCCCTGGATGGTGTTGAACTCGCCGTTGTGGATGATGTTGCGGTAGGGGTGAGCGAGGTGCCAGGCGCCGAGCGTGTTCGTCGAGAACCGTTCGTGGACCATCGCGAACGTCGACGCGACGCGTTCGTCGGTCAGGTCGGGGTAGTACGAGGGAACTTGAACGCCTTTGAGCAGCCCCTTGTAGACGATCGTATCCGAATCGAGAGAGCAGACGTAGAAGCGTTCGATGGCGGCGTCGCGATCTGTGGCTCGTTGCGCACGCTGCTCAACGGCGTTTTCGAGTGCGCGGCGAGCGACGTAGAGCCGCCGGTCGAAGGTCTCATCGTCGACGTCGTCGACGGGCGCGACGGCGACCTGCCAGACGTCGGGCTCGGACTCGACAGCCGTCTCGCCGAGGTCCGCGTTGTTCGTCGGCACCGATCGCCACTCGAGGACCTCGAGATCGTAGGTCGACAGCGACTCTTCGACCAGTTCGACGAGTTCGGCGCGGGCTTCGTCGTCCTGTGGGAAAAAGAGCGATCCGATGGCGTAGGTCTCGGGAAGCTCTACCTCGAGGACGTCCTGGAAGAAGGCGTCGGGTGTCTGGATCATGATACCCGCGCCGTCGCCCGTATTCTCCTCTGCGCCGGTGGTCCCGCGATGTTCGAGATTGACGAGCAGTTCGAGTCCGTCCGCGACGACGTCGTGTCCTCCGTCTCCATCGAGGTCCATGACGACGCCGACACCGCAGTTCGACCGTTCGTCCGTGGGATCCGCGAGCCCCCGCGAACGCTTGGCGGATGATCCCATCTGTGGCTGTGTCATACACTGTGATACCCAGAACTGATATAAGAGGCTACCCCATAATGACTAAGTGTATTATAGACACATACAATCGGATATAAGGTATACTGTTACAATTGAATGGGCCTGATCGACAATGATAGTCACACGTCGATCGCGCACGAGCGGTCGTTGACCGGCGGGACGTGTATCCGACGCGAGCGGTCGGTTCTGGCAGAGTACGACAGTCTCACGGACTGCTATCGACTGGGTCCGGGGACAGTACGAGAACGGGCAGGAATGCTGCCCGGGCAGGGCAGCGATGTCAGAGGCACGTAGTGCTCACCCACCAGAGTGAACACCACACGTGTTCATCAACGTTCCATCGGTAAGCACTATTGGGTTAAAGAGTTAGGTTTGAATCCGGGCACCCTCCCATGGTACCACTAGCTGGTGAACGCACCCCGGGGTCAAGCACCCCCGTTGGCTGCATACGTGCCTCGACGATCCACCGTGACGACCGCCTCGATGACTCTCATACTGCCGGAGAGAACGATTCACCGACGGTTCACTGACTGCTGTCCGGTAGTATCAGAAACAGGGGCCCTGACGGACGGGCAAAGCGATCCTCGGCAGAAACGGGGTCGCTCGAGGCACTGATACGGATTGCTGTAACGATGTACCGCCGATCGCCAGGACGAGGTCGGCGTCCGGCGGTAATTGACGACAGGAGACCGTATGAGCCGAACATATCGTGATTTGGAGGACGTTACCTAGTACCGTTCCAACCGTCGATTGCTGGGTCGAACCGACCTGAACGGCAGGGTTCGACCTGGCAGTTCAGGCGTGGACCGCCATTTAGTACCGTCCCCAGCGTCGAGTGATGCGTACACACAGCCGACCGCTATCGGTTGTACCCATCACTGCAGGCTGGGGACGCCACTTAGTACGACTTCGCGAAGTACGCGATCTCGTCGGCGGGATCGCCACAGACGGCACACTCGTCGTCTTCGGGTTCGGGAACCTCGCCGGCTGTCTGGCCGCCCTCGTCCTCGAGTGGCTGCATGACGATCTCGGCGGCGACCTTCTCCTTGATGGCCTCCTCACAGGCTTCGTCACCGCACCACGCCGTCTTCACGTAGCCGCCGTGCTGGCCGATCGTCCCCATGATCTCCTCGGGGCTGTCGGCTTCACGGATGTTCGCTTCGAGGTTCTCCTCGGCGGCCGCGTACAGTTTGTCGTAGATCTCCTCGAGGTGTTCGTCGACGGCGTCGACGATTCCGTCGCGGTCCTCGACTGCCTCCTCGCTGTCCGGCCGGTGGACCAGCGTGACTTCCTGATCTTCGACCTCGTAGGGGCCGATCTCGAGTCGCAACGGCACGCCGTTTAACTCGTGTTCGTTGAACTTGAAGCCGGGGTTGCGCTCGTCGCGATCGTCGAGTTCGACGCGGAAGCCGGCCGCCTCGAGGTCCTCGGCGAGGTCCTCGGAGTACTCGAGAACCTCGTCTTTGGTGTCTTCCTGCCAGATCGGGACGATGACGACCTGCGTGGGCGCGACCGTCGGTGGGAGTACGAGCCCCTGGTCGTCGGAGTGGGTCATGATCAGCGCACCGATAGCACGCCAGGACAGTCCCCACGAGGTGGTATAAGCCGTCCGCTCTTCCTCGTCCTCGTCGACGTAGGTGATGTCAAACGCCTCGGCGAAGCTCTGGCCGAGGTTGTGACTCGTCGCTCCCTGGACGGACTTCCCGTCGGGCATCAGCGCCTCGACGGTCGTCGTCGTGTCGGCGCCGGGGAACTTGTCGTGTTCGGGTTTCTTGCCGCGCAGCACCGGGATCGCAAGCACGTCCTCGTAGACGCGCTCGTATTGATCGAGACGAGTCCAGACTTCCTCCCAGGCCTCCTCGTTTGTGGCGTGGGCGGTGTGGCCCTCCTGCCACATGAACTCCTTCGTCCGGAAGAACGGCTTGGTCTCCGTGGCCTCCCACCGAACAACGGAACACCACTGGTTGATCCGCAGCGGCAGATCACGGTGGCTGCGGGTCCAGTCGGCCATAAACGGTGCGATGATCGATTCGCTGGTCGGTCGAACCGCCAGCCGCTCCTCTAACTCGTCGTGGCCGCCCTGGGTCACCCACGCGACCTCGGGGTCGAACCCCTCGACGATGTCCTTCTCACGCTCGAGGAAGGACTCGGGGATGAACATCGGGAAGTAGACGTTGTCGACGCCGGTCTCTTTGAACCAGCCGTCCAGCGCGTCCTGGATAGCTTCCCACAGCGCGTAGCCACGAGGCTTCGTGACGATGAAGCCGCCCATCGGGGCGTAGTCAGCGAGATCCGCCTTCTGGACGACCTCGGCGTACCACTCGCCGGGTTTGTGCGATTTCGACTCGGTGATCCCGAGTTCCTGGCTCTCGTCGCTCATTGATTCCACATGCAGTCAGCGCAGTCTTAAACCATGCGAAGGGCGGACGCCCACGGGTTGTCCGGTGTTGATACTGTTGGACAGCACGATTCGACGATCGGTCGCGCGACTGCGGCCGTCCCGAGGGTGACGGCCGCGCGTTCGCGACCGACGTCTCATGACTGCTGTCCGACAGTATGACTGTGACATCCGGATCGCCTCCAAACGTCGTCACGACGGTGTCAAACACCGGGAACTGTCTCACACGGAACGAGAGCAATACAATATCGGGCGGAATGTTCGCCTCGAGAGCACTGTCGAAACCGACCAGGACATCGAAGGTCGAAAGCGTTCGAGAACGGTCGTACCGAAATCTGTGCCCTCGAGCGGATCGCAGTAGGCCGACAGTCGATCGGCGGATTTCTCACTCGTCTTCGTCATCATCGTCGTCCTCGTCATCGTCCTCGTCGTCCTCATCTTCGTCGTCATCATCCTCGTCCTCCTCGTCCTCGCCGTCCTCGCCATCGCCCTCATCGTCCTCATCCTCGTCGTCATCGTCCCCATCTCCGTCGTCTTCCTCATCCTCGTCGTCATCATCCTCGTCCTCCTCGTCCTCGCCGTCCTCGCCATCGCCCTCATCGTCCTCATCCTCGTCGTCATCGTCCCCATCTCCGTCGTCTTCCTCATCCTCGTCGTCCTCGCCATCGCCCTCATCGTCTTCATCCTCGTCGTCATCTTCCTCGTCGTCCTCATCCCCATCTCCGTCGTCTTCCTCATCCTCGTCGTCGTCCTCGTCGGCGTTCTCGCTCTCGTTTTGGGCATCGACATCGCCGTCCTCACCGTCATCGTCGGCATCCTCGTCGACAGCCTCGTCATCACCGACCGCTTCCGAGTCGTCTCCGAACATCTCGTCTTCGGTCTCGCTGTCTTCGTCGGGATCGTTATCGAAACTTCCGTCCAGACACCCAGCGAGTGCGCCGATCGTTCCGACAACTGATGCGACGAGTGTCCGCCGACGAGTCGTATCGACCATAGTAGCGGGACGACGGTATCACGATACCACGGAAGTGTGTTGACGTTGCGATACTCCCTCTGTCTTGTGCGGGTCGTTGTCCGTCTCGTACGGACTACTGTACCGATGTCCTGCCAATCGCCGACCCATATCTGGCAATCAGCGGGACGTGACGACAGGAAACCGTCTCATACTACCGGACAGAAGTCAGTGACCCGTCGGTCGCGAACGCGCGGCCGTCACCGTCGGGACGGCCGCAGTCGCGCGACCGATCGGTGAATAGTTCTGTCCGGCAGTATCAGCCCTCGACTTCGAACGAGCCGTTCCACTCGAGGTCGTAATCGACGAACTCGGCCTCGTCGAGTGGTGTCCCGCCCTCGAAGCGAAACTCGCCGACGACGGTCTTCCCCTCGAGGACGCCCGGCAGCCAGAGGTGGTCATCGTCCCACATTCGATCGTAGGGGACGTCGTCGACGGAGACCCACTCCGGGCGTGCTTCGTCGGTGACCGTCGGCTCGCCAGTAAACGACCGCGTCCGATAGACGTGACAGAACGTGTGTACGTTGCCGTCGAGCAGGAAGGTGAGTTCGCCAGCCTTCGTGAGGGCATCGGGATCGACCTCGAGGCTGACCTCCTCGCGAGTCTCACGGACCGCACACTCCCGGGGCGTCTCGCCGGGCTCGAGTTTGCCGCCGGGTCCGTTGTACCACCCCTCGCCGAGTCCACGGCGTTTCTCGATCAGGAGCACCTCGTCGGTCGCGGCGTCGTCGGAGCCGCGACTCCGCAGCGGGAAACACAGCGTCGTCTCAGTCTCGGCCATACGCACCCGTTCGTTCGATCAGGAATAAAGCGCCCGCCTCGAGCGATCGATGTGAGACCAGTTCCGGTGGTACTATCGGCCCGGCTTCGCAGCTGCGGGACCGTCAACTGTTAAGCCGACACGTACGATTGCCCACCGTATGGAGTACTTGCTGTGGGTCTTGCTGGCGCTTCTCGCCTACTCCTTCGTCGCACCGTTGACGAGTATCGTCATGCAAGACGTCCCGCCGGCGCCGGGACTGTTTCTCGCGACGGTCGTCTTCCTCGCGATCGCCTCCGTCGTCATGGTGGCGACCGGAACCGCCGATCCGTCCTACGCGGTCTCCCTCGAGGCGGGCTACGTCTACGTCGCGGGTGCCTTTCTGGCAGTCGGGATCCTGGCGTATACGGCCGCCCTCGAGATCGGGCCCGTGAGTATCGTGGTTCCGATCTTCGGCATGTTCATCGTCGGCAGTTCGGTTCTCGGTATCCTCGTTCTCGACGAGTCACTGACGGCGACTCGAGTGGCTGGGATCGCCTGTGCAGTGCTCGCGATCGTCCTCACTGCGGGTGGTGACTGATGAGGCGACGGTACCTGTTGCTCTCGGTTGTCGCGTTCGCCGCGTACAGCGTCGTCGCCCCGTTGTTGAAAGTCGCGATGGAGACGATCCCGAGTACGGCCGCGGTCTTCATGTCGAATACGGTCATGCTCGTCCTGATCGGGCTCTTGATGTACTATCAGGGGATCTCGCCACGACCGTATCTCTCGCATCCGAAGACTCCCCATATCGTCGCCTGGGGGCTCTTGCTCGCCGTTGGACTGCTCGCCTACTACCGTGCGCTGGAACTCGGGCCCGTCAGCGTCGTCGTTCCGATCTACGGGCTGTTCATCGCCGTCAGCTCTGTCATCGGGATCGTCGCTCTCGAGGAAGCGTTGACGCCCCGGAAAGGACTTGGAATCGTCTTCGCCGTGCTCGCGGTCGTCCTCATGTCCATGTGATCCCCTCGTGTCTATGTGATCGCTACTCGAGCGAGCGGACGTGGAACGATGGCGGCCGGAATCAGTCGTCGTCGGCCTCGAGGTCGACATCGCCGGCCGGTTCACTGACGTACTCCGCGGGCGCACAGCCTAACGATCGGTGGGGACAGTATCGGCAGTGGTCGCCCGGCGTCGTCTCCCAGTATGTCGGGGTGTCGACCGCTTCGAGCGTCTCGCGGACTGTCGGCCACGACGGGAGCTCGTCGGAGTCGATGAGATCGACGGCTGGCCCCGCGTCCGCACCGACGTAGACGTAACCGACTCGTGTGACGGGTTCGTCGAATCGCTCCTCGCAGGCGCGGGCGTACAGCGCCAGTTGGGTCGCATCCCCGGATGCGATCCGAGCTGTGGTCGTCTTGTAGTCGAGTACGGCGAGGTCGCCGGCCGGCGTTCGCCGGATCGAGTCGACGGCGCCGACGACGTCGCCGGTCACGCCGTCGACGTCCTCGAGCGCGAACGATACTTCCGCTGCCAGCGGCTCCCAGTCGGCGACGGGCGCGTCGAAGGCGGGAGCGGTCGCCTCGAAGAACCGATCGACACAGCCCAAGACGGCCTCGCGATGCTCGAGTAGGCCTCGCGCCGTGAGCTGTCGGACGGCAACCTCACGCCACTCTTTGCGGGTCCGATACCCACGGTAGAAAGCCTCCTCCGCGACGTCGTGGAAGACCGTCCCGACGATCCGGGAGCTAGACTCGAGGCCGTCCCCAGACCGCGAGGGCGGTGACTCGTCGGCGGCCGGATCGTCGAACGCCCGCACGACGTGGTCGAGGTAGTGTTTTCGTGGACAGGTCTCGTGGGTCTCGAGGGCGGTGTAGCTGTGGCGCAACGCGGCCGGCAGCTCGGTCGCGTTCGCGAGCGTCTCGACGGGGAACCGGACGGTATCGGGCGTCAGCGCCGAGAGTCGCCGGCCGCTCGGGAGCCGCCGTGGTCGGGCCGTCCTGTCCGTGTCTCTCCCTGGCTCGTCGCGGTCCTTGTCCCCGTCTCCGCTTTCACGCTCGAGGGCGCCGTAACTCGCCGCGTCGGCCGCTGGCAACAGCGTTTCGTCGCGAAGCAGCCGCCCCAGTCGATGGACGGTCTCGATCGCCTCGCGCGTCTCGAGGGGTTCGATCTGACGGTCGTCGTAGCCGGCGTAGTAGGTGATCGTTCCCGGCGTCTGGCGTGCCGCGACCGCGAGCTCGTCGGTTCGGTCGACGACGGTTTCGGGATAGGTGTCTCGCACTCGCTCGAAGCTCTCGCGAAGCGACGACCACAGTCCCATCCGCTCGCCGGCGACCGACCATTCGATCGCGTCGGCCAGACAGGCATCGGCCGTCGAGACCGCAAGCTCGTCCTCGTTGCCGTCGTAATCGTACGTCGATCCGAAGACGAACAGGTGGTTCTCGGCGCGCGTAAGCGCGACGTGGAGCACGCGCCACTCCTCGCCGACCGTCTCGGTCGCCAGATCGGCACGCAACGGCGACTCGACTTCCGTCGAGAGCGTCGCCGCGAGCAGCCGATAGCGAGCCCGTCGTGCGTAGTCGCGTTCGACACACCACTCCTCGTCGGAGAGGTAGGGGACGAGTACGGTGTCGAACTCGAGGCCCTTTGCCTGGTGGACGGTCATGACGTCGACCGAGTCCGTCGACTGTGTGCCGCGAGTGCGCTCGCTCCCCCCGCCCTGTAACGCCCCCTCGAGGGCCTCGACGAACGCGGGCGTCAACGTCTGGATCACCGAATCGCCGGTGTAGGCGTCGACGAATCGCTCGACGCGCTCGAGCTCCTCGCGTTCCTCAGTCGTGAGAAACCACTCGAGACGAGTGGTCTCGCGGAACCGCCGGACGAACCCAGACAGCGGGTAGACGTCGCGAAGCTCCTCGAGTTCAGTGAGGTGTTTGCGCGCACACTCGACGCGTTCGGGACGGTCGAGCTCGTCGGACAGGGCGGTGTTCATCACCGCGTCGTACAGCGAGCCGTCCCGTCGCTGTAGCGTCGCGAGGTCGGCCTCGGAGAGCCGGTACCGATACAGCAACACGCGCCGGAGGTGGACGTCGGCGTCGGGGTCGACCAGTACGCGCAGGTACGAGACGAGCGTCTGGATCCCGGGAGCGATGTCGCCGCTGGGCGAGCCCGAAATCTCGTAGGGGATCCGTCGCTCCCGGAGCGCGTCGGCGACTGCCTGCGCGTGGCGGTTCGTCCGGACGATGACCGCGATATCCGCGAGCGATCGCGACGAGATGTTCTCGGCGTCGCCGTTTAACAGCCGCGAGACGGTCGTCGCGACCTGAGTGGCCGTCGACTGGCCGAGTTCGTCGCTCTCGATTTTGACGACGCGATCCGGTGGCTCCGCGTCGATTTCCCGCGGGGTCTCGACTGCCGTATCGGCGTCGTCGTCAGTATCGACGTCGCCGTCGGCCCAGTACTCCCCAGGGGTTCGACCGTCCTCTCGGAGCGTTTTCGAGGTCTGGGAACCGTAATCACAGTGGTTTGTCAGATCGAGGATCTCCTGACGGGAGCGGAAGTTGAGTTCGAGTTCGATTGCCTCGTGGTCGTCGTAGGCCGCTGCGAGTCGGTCGAGCCCCTCCCGGTCGGTTCCTCGCCAGCCGTAGATCGCCTGATCCTTGTCACCGATCGCGAGCAGATCCGGCCGCTCGGGACCGTCGGTGAGCTCGGTGATCAGCGCAAACTGGGTCTCGTCGGTGTCCTGGAACTCGTCGCAGTAGACCTGCGTCCACTGTCCAGTGATCTCGGCGGCGATCGCTTCGTCGTCGAGTAACTCGGTCGCCGTCCGCACCAGTTCGTCGAAATCGAGCGTCCGCTCGCGCTCGAGGGAGTCGTGGTAGTCGGCGTAGACGTCGGTGTAGTGGCGGGCCAGCCGCAGGAACTCGACGTAGTGTTTGAGCCGCCCGAACGGGCTCTGTTCGAGGCGGTCGGTCTTCGTACGCCAGATCTCGTTGCCAAACAGTGCGCGGGGCAGCTGTTTCGTCGTCGGATCCTCGAGCGACAGCGCCTCGATCGTGTTGGTTACACAGTCCTGCAGTACCCGAAGATAGCGGTCGATATCGCGGACGACGTCGTCTTCGCGGAACTGTTCCGGTGCCTCCGCGATCTTCTCGCGGCAGTACTCGAGTAGCTTTCCGTAGTCGACGAGTGACGCCTGGGCAGCCTCGAGGTGGTCGTCCGCGTTGAAGTACCGCAGCGCCTCGTTGTCAAAGGAGAGGTCGTTGCCGGCGGTTCGCTCGAGCCAGAGGACGAACTCGTTGCACAGCTCGAGAGTTCGCACTGCCGGCAGTTGCGCCTGGAGCTGGTCGGGTGTGATGTCCTCCTGGCTCATCGCCTGGATGAAGTCGTCGACGGCGGCGGTAAGGTCGTCCGGCGAGCCGTCGCCGCGCCCGGCGGTCGCGAACCCGTAGTCGTTGGCCGCGAGCAGTCGACCGACGATCCGACGGCGCTTGCGCTCGGTGACGACGTCGAACTCGGGCGAGTAGCCGAGGTAGTAGGCGTACTCTCTGACCAGCCGGTAACAGAAGGAGTGGTACGTGTAGACGTCGATCGCCGCGGCGGTCTCGGGATCGAGTCGCTCGGCGACCGCATCGCGAATGCTCCCGGCGGCCTCGTTCGCGAAGGTGAGAACCAACACGTCGTCGGGATCGACGTCGTCTCGTTCGATCGCACGCTCGATCCGCATGAGCATCGTCGTCGTCTTCCCCGTCCCCGCACCGGCGTCGACTGAGGTACAGGCGGCGTGGCTGTCGATGACGGCCTGCTGGTTGCCTTTCGGCTCGTGGGCCGCCCGGCCGCCGTCGGACGACCCGTGGGCGTCGTTACCCATCGAAACGCACCTCCGCCGCGATATAGTCCTCACAACAGACCGTGTACGCACAGTCCGGACAGACCTCACTCGAGAGCTGCTCCCAGCGGTCGGTCGGATCGAACGCGCCGGCAGTCAGGTCGGCGACGACGCGCTCGAGTCGGTCGTCGATCGTCCGGTTTCGGTGTTCGTGTGTCATGCCGTAGGTGTGGTGGTCGACGTAGCGATCGGTCAGGTCGATCGGTTCGAGGGTCGTCTCGACCGTCTCCTGGACCCAGTTGACCGCGGTCCGAGAGCGATCGGCCAGTGGAATCTGGACGTACCGACAGGTCCGGTCCTCGAGCCCGAACCGCTTACACCTGTTCCGGAGGCCGTCGAGGACGACGGCGGTCTCGAAGAGGGCACCGACGAACGAGGGCTCGAAGACGTCCGCCTCGGGATCGAAGTGGTCGGTAAACTGCTCGGCGACGGCGCCCTCCCAGTCCGATCGGTAGCGCAACAGACCAAGCGGGCGCAGCGTCGGGACGAACCGGACGCCGACGATAGACGAGCCGTCGGCGTAGCAGTAGTCGATGGGAGCCGAGATCGTAACGGCGTCGCCCTCGTCGGCCGTCGCCGTCTCGGACAGCGACTGCGTACTCGAGAGCGAACACTCCGGGCCGATCACCTCGCCGCCATCGATCGCCGATCGCAACCGATCGATTCCGGACGCGTGCTCGAGTCCGACCGCGTCGACGTAGGCTTCGAGGGTCGCCTCGAGGACGCGTCGTTCGTGGCGGCGCTGGGCCACCGAGTGAAACCGCTCGTCGTGGTCTTCCCAGAGCGTCTCGAGTCGCGCTCGCGCGGCGTCGAGGAGGGTCGTCCGGTCGCGGTCGGCCTCGTCACGGTCCAGGGCGTCACAGATCGCCGTTTTGAGGATCGCGACGCGGTCCTCGATCGTGGCCGCGGCCTCGTCGCGTTCGCCCTCGAGTTCCTGGACGTGGGCATACTCGTACTGTCGGGGACACCGAAGGTACGTCGTGACGCCCTCGATCGGGATGGGACCGACGGTTCCCGCGTTCGCCGGGGTGTCGGAGACGCCGTCAGTCATCTCGGACCACCTCACCCGCGGCGAACTCGAACTGTGAACGGACCGCCTCGGCGAGTTCGGGATCGACGTCGTCTGCGAGGACGACCGCGATCTCCTCGAACAGTTCCTCGGTCGCACCGAGGTCGGCCTCACCGCCGGTGCTGGCTTCCCGAAGGATTCGCTCGAGTTCGCCGTGAGGCTGGTCGAGCAGCGCCTCGAGGGCGTTTTCTTCGCCGTGGATCGCCGCGTTCGCGTCGGCGTCGACGCTCTCGAGGACGAGTCCCGGCGTCGCGTCGATCCCCTGAAGGTAGCGTGACTCGTCGTACGTTCGCTGTAAGCTCCCGGAACCGCGCTCGTAGGAACAACAGTAGAGCCGGCTCCGCGCGGCGCGGGCGGCGAGTGCGAGCCGCCGGCGGGACCGCTGGGCGTGGTAGGTCTCGAACGGATCGCCAACATCGTCCGCGCCGACGGTGTCGAAGGTAGCCGTGATATCGTCCTCGTTCGGCGCAGTCACGGCGGGGTATGTCTCCATCTCGCGGAGCCACGCCGTCGGGAATAGCTGTGTGAGAAACTGCTCGCCGGGATAGTTGTCGTCGGTCAGATCGAGCAGGAAAACGACTTCCCGGGAGTCGTGCTTGCAGTCCTCGGCAGGACAGACCGTAACGCCGCCGGTCGGCGGCTGGGCCTCGACGGCGTGGACGTAGGGCGCGTCGTACTGGATCGTTCGGCGAAGCATCCGACGAAGCCCCTGCCAGTCGGGCCCGACGAGGTCCGTCTCTTCGACGAACCGGGCGATCTCGAGGATTCGACGGATGCTCTCGTACTGCTCGCGGGCGTCGACCCACGACTCCTCGCGGGCGATCCGTCCCTTCAGGTCCGTCTGCCGGATCCAGCGCTCGAGCGAACGGGCAACGCTCGAGCCGGCACAGGCCTCGAGCAACTCCAGTTCGAAGTCGTCGACGCGGGCATGCAGGCGATCGAGTGCGACCTCGACTGGGTCGGGATCGTCGACGTCGGAGCCGACTCCGTCGCGGCGTCCGTACCCGTCGAGATGTGTCTCGAGGGCGGCACCGTCGCGGGCACACTGCAGTGTGACGAACGCGTAGCACTCGTTGACGACGGGGTCTTCGGCGAGTGAGGGCGTTCCGATGGTCGCCGTCGGCAGACCGGCCTCACGGAGCCGCCGTCGCGTCTCCGGCACGCGTTCGATCCGCGGAACCGCGACGGCGAACTCGTCGTAGCTCCAGCCGTAGCGGTCGCGAAGCGCCTGGATCTCGGTGGCAACTGCACGGACTTGCTGGCGTGCGGTCCGGGTTCGGATCCGGTACGCTCGGCCCCCGTCTCGCTGCGCGTCGGTGTCCGCTCGCGGTGTGGCGCCAGTCGACAAAAATCGCGTGATCGCCCGGTGTGGTCGCCTCGATCGGTCGCCAACCCCGTCTCGCTCGAGTCTCTCGACGTCGAGTCCGGTGCCGACGTGGTCTTCGATACAACCCGGCTCGACTCGCGTCCGTTCGACGCTGGCGTGGCGTTCGCCCAGACAGCGGAGTTCGGCGTCGCGTGTCAGCGCCGCAAGGTAGCGCCGATCGAGCCGGCGAAACTCCTCGAACTCGACGGCGAGGACGGCATCGATCGACTCGCCGATCCGCGAGCGCAGGCCGTCGGCGTCCGCCTCGAGCAGTTCGACGGTGCGAGGGATCACGTCCGCCCGCTCGACGTAGCCCCGGTCCTCGAGTTCCGCGTGGAACCGATCGTTCATCGCATAGAGGAAGGCCAGACAGTCGTGGGGATCGGCCTGCTCGACGTCCTCGAGGCGAAGCTGCTGGCGGGTCGCCTCGAGCAGTAGCTGCCCGACGTCACGGGTAAAGCCCTCGTGGTCGGCGGCCCGCTCTAGATACTCCGGAACCGACCGGCTGGCGCCGTCGATCACCAGCGAGATGAGCTCGATACGTTCTTCGTACTCGAGTCGGTCGAGCGTCGGGTCGTCGGCCTCGAGGGTCTTCGAGGCGTGTTCCGGAAGCGACTCGACGCGGGGTGAGCCAGGAGATCCGTCGGTCGCGGCGACGTCGGCGAGCGCGTCGGAAAGCGTCTCGAGGCCCGCCGGATGGCGTTTCAACACCAGCACGTTCCGGGGGCCGTACGTCTCGGCGAGTGTGGCGTACTCCTCGGCGATCCACTCGAAGAGGACGTCGCTGGGAGCGGGTTCGGAGAGGAGTGTACACGTTCCCTCGAGAGAGGCGGGCGGGGACGCCATCGGTGATACGTCGTCGAGTATAGCCCGTTCAGTACTTAAATGTGCGCCGTCGTGCGGATGTGGTCGTCCTCGTTATGTGATCGACGAAAGTGATATTTGGGCGGTAAGTAGCATCGAGACACTACAGAAAACAAGAGGCAGACGAAATTCGACGCGTCGGCGATAGCCGGACGATCGTGCTGGTGGCATGGATTTCCACGTCCTCCCCAGCCGATTCGCTCGCTCCCGACAGTCGCTCGCTCATCCCTCGCACGATTCGATCCGCGACTCACGTTCGGTTCGCCGCGGATCGGCGCGCGCCACCGCACATCGGCTCGTTGGGCTCGAGCGATGGAACGACGCGGCGACCATCGATCTCGAGTTCGGGGACGCAAGCGACGGGAGAGGGGTGTCGAACGCGTCGAGCCCGGACGGGAATCATACTGTCGGACAGAACTATTGTGAGCAGTTGCCGCTTCCGTCCGGCGAATTCTCTTCAGTGACTGCTGTCCGACAGTATCACGATTGCATCCAGTCGCCCGCCTGTGGCTCCTCGGGATCCGTCGGGATCGCGACGAGGACGGGTTCGTCCGCGGCGACCGCTGACTCGAGTGTCTCCTGGATCGCCGACGGCGTCTCGGCGCGATCGGCGCGCAGGCCGAAACTCGAGGCGAGGCCCTCGAAGTCGATGGGCGTCTCGCCCCAGCCGTAGGCGCCGGCCTCGAGATCGTACGTCCGGTCGGCCTCGTCGCTGATGATCGCGTAATCCTCGTTGACGAAGACGACGACCGTTAGCGGGAGGGCCTCGGCGACGATCGTGTGAAGTTCGTGAACACACATCATGAGGCCGCCGTCGCCGGTCAGCACGACCACGTCGGCGTCGGGGTTTGCACACTGGGCGCCGATTCCCGACGGGAGTCCGGTTCCCATCGTCGCCCACGAGCCGGGGTTGACGTACGATCGCGGCCCGGTGGCCTCGAAGACGTTCAGGCCCCAGACGCGGAAGCCGCCGGCGTCGGCCGCCACGATCGCTTCTCGTGGCACTCCCTCGCGGACGGCCTCGAGCGCGCTCACCGACGGAAGCGGCGGCGACGAGGTCCGCAACGGCGCGAGGCGCTCGCTCGTCGCCTCCCGGACGGCCGCGGCGCGTTCGACGGCGTCGTCGGGTCGGGGTTCGAGGCCACGGTCGGCGAGTGCGTCCTCGAGGGCTGTGAGGGCCGTGCCGGCGTCGGCGACGATCCCGACGGTCGGTTCGTAGCCGGTAGCGAGGTCGTCGGCCTCGAGTGTAACGTGGACGAGCGTCTCGGGGACGTCGACCGACCAGGCGCGGGTCGCAACGGCGTCGAAGTCCGTACCGACCGCGAGCGCGGCGTCGGCCTCGGCAAGCGTCGCGAGCAGTTCCGGGGCGGCGCTGCCCGAGAGCGTGCCGGCGACAGGGCCGCCGTCGCCGTCGGGGAGGACGCCTTTGCCCTTGTACGTGGTCACGACGGGCGCACCGAGTCGGTCGGCGACGCGCCGGAGGTCGTCGCTCGCGTTTGCAGACCGGACGCCGCCGCCGACGACGACCACCGGTTCGTCGGCGTCGGCAAGCAGGTCGACTGCAGACTCGAGGGCGGTCTCGGGAACGTCGGTGACGGACGTCCGGCTGTATGTCCCGGTCGCCGCGAGCGAGACGTCCATCGAGAGGAAGGACTTCGGAATCCCGACGCGGACCGGTCCCTTCGGAGGCGTCTCGGCGACGGCGATCGCCTCCTCGAGGACGGCCGCGGTGCGTTCGGGTCGTTCGACGAGACGGTTCGTCTTGACGACGGTGTCGTAGGTCTCGAGTGGCGTCTCATGGATCCCGTCCCCGCCGCGGATCTCGGGGTCGGTCTCGACGGCGAGATGAACCAGCGGCGTACAGTCGTTGCACGCGTTTTTCAGTCCGTTCATCGCGTTCATATCTCCCGGTCCGGGAACGACGACCGTCGCCGCGGGCCGGCCGCTCGTCTCGGCGTAGCCCCAGGCCTGGTGAGTGACGGCGGTCTCGTGGCGGGCGAGTACGAACCGGACGTCGTCACGCCGGTCGATCGCCTCGTTTAGCGGCAGCGTCTGCTTGCCCGGGATTCCGAACACGGTATCGATCCCTGCAGCCGTCAACCGCTCGAGGACCGCCTGGCTCACGTCCATATACTATGTGTACTGTTCCCCTTCGACAAGCCTTATAGTTGCGACGCCACACAGTATGCGTATGGAAGACATTTTCGTCGCACGTGTCATGTCGACGACCGTACACACGGTCCGATCGGACACACTCGTCGAGGACGCCGCAGGAACGATGCTCGAGAACGACATCGGTTCGGTCGTCGTCACCGACGGCGACGGCCGACTCGAGGGGATTCTGACGACGACGGACTTCGTCCGGATCGTCGCCGAGCGAAAGCCGAAGGATCAGACGCCGGTCTCACAATACATGAGCGAGGACGTCATCACCGCCACGGCTCAGGACGGCATCCGTGACGCCGCGGACGCGATGGTCGAACACGGCTTTCACCACCTGCCGGTCGTCGACGAAGACGAGGCCGTCATCGGCATGATCACGACGTCCGACCTCGCGTCGTACCTCTCTCGAGAAAAAGCACCGAGTCCCGCGTAATCGGTTCGACGCCGTATTCGAGTATCGACGTTGCCCTCGAGTCCGTCTCCAAGTCCGGACCGACGGTCGCCGGGACCCTACTTTTGCTCCGACTCAGTCTCTGAGTCGGACGTGTCGACTCCCGCGTCTTCGGGCAGCCAGCGAACCGTCTCGTCGAGCCGATCCCGTATCTCGCGGGCCTCTGCCGGCGTCAGTTCGACGTCCGCGTGGCCCGTGCCGTGATCGCCGGCCATCGCGTCGATGCTTACGACGATCCGATCGCCGATCTCGTCGTCCGACTCGGGCCGTACCGAGATGTCGGCCCGATCCGGGTAGTCCCGCGGCGGTCCAATCTCGAGGTCGGTCTCGCCGCGAGTGACGCCCACGCAAACGCGTTCTGTATGCTCGAGATCGATCGAATCCGTCGGATCCTCTTCGATCGAGTCTGCGTCTCGGTCGGGAGTCCGCTCGTGGTCGGGCTCGTCGCTCATACGTAGTCGTTGGGTCGCATTCGACTTGGGTGTACGCCCGAGGTCGGAGTGGAACGGACGGATACGCTCGGTCGCTGCGAACGACGTCGACTCGTCCCGTCCTAGCGAGAGATCTCCGTCCCGCCCTCGCTAACGACGGTGTCGACTTCCGACTTGGAGACGAGCGCGGCGTCGCCGGGGATCGTCCGTTTCAGCGCCGCCGTCGCCGCGCCGTACTCGAGGGCTGTCGGGACGTCGTCGCCGTGGAGCCGGCGGGCGATGAACGCGCCGGTGAAGGCGTCGCCGGTGCCGACCGGCGAGACGGTATCTGTCTCGTAGGCGTCCTGTTCGTGGACGACGCCGTCGTGCCAGCCGACGGCACCGTCGGCACCGCGGGTGACGACGACGGTCTCGAAGTCGAACTGGGAGCCAAGCCGGTGGGCCAACTGGCGGGGGTCGCCCTCGATACCGAGGACAGTGCGGGCGTCTCTGGCGGCGATGACGAGGACGTCGATCCCCGGGAACAGCTGGGTCATCGTCTCGCGGGCTTGCTCGGGCGACCAGAGCTTGTTTCGGTAGTTGAAGTCGACGGCAGTCGTCGTCCCGGCCTGTTTGGCTGCCTTGAGCATGTTCGTCGTCGTTTCCCGCAGCGTCGACGAGAGCGCGGGTGTGATTCCGCTGGTGAAAAAGACGCGCGCGTTCTGGATACGATCGACGTCGAACTCCCGCGCCTCGGCCGTCGAGACGGCGCTGTTCTCCCGATCGTAAACCACGTTCGTTCCGCGAGGGTCGCCCGCCCGCTCGAGGTAGTACGTTCCGAGGCGGCCGCGGTGGCTCCAGACGACGTCGGTATCGATTCCGTGACTACGGATTTCGCCGACGACACGCCGTCCAAGCGGAGTCTCTGGGAGCTTCGACATCCAGGTCGCCGTTGCCCCGAGCCGGCTGGCCGCGATCGCGACGTTGCTCTCAGCACCGCCCGCGTGGATCTCGAACTCGTCGGCACTCTCGAGTCGTTCGTTCCCCGGTGGCGACAGCCGGAGCATCGTCTCACCGAACGTGACGATATCGCTCACGGCTCGGCCCTCCGGATCGACCCGCCGATACTGTATACGTCAGTCATATCCGCATCAATGAACGGCGGTGATATAAGTCATAGTGTTATGTCGAAAACTTGTTACCAAGCGCTCGGTTTCGAGAAATCGCGTTCCGGAGCGACATCGGATGGCTCGCGGTTGTACCAGTACATCGTTACAGCAGTCCGTATCAGCCATCGACGGTCTCTTCGACCGCGACGACCCCCGGTTCGTCGACGGCCTCGAGTTCGTCGGTCGTCCCATCACCGCCTTCGATATCGATCGTCATCGATGCGCCGAAGGCCTCGAGTAGCTCACAGCTCGAGACGACGTGGTCTGTAACCTCGGGGACACGAACGCGCCCGCCTGCGAGGGCGATGTAGACGAGCAACTGATCGGCCATGTGGCGATCGACCGGCGGAGCCGGGTCGGTCGTTCGCTCGAGAAAGCGGTTCGCGGCGTCCGCGGCCTCTTCACCGACGCGCTCGGCCGGCTTCCCGCGCTCGCCGAGCGCCGAGAAACCGGCGACACCAGTTCCATGATCGACTCGAAGGACGATCGCCGACCCGGTCGAGGGACTCTCGGCCGTCGTCTCGCGTCGCTCGCCGAGTTCGAGTTCCCGTCCCTCGAGTCCCAGTCGGTCGAGTGCGCCTTCTGCCTGGCGGTGGGCGACGTCGCGGTCGGCCAGTGACTCCGACTCGGTCGCGTAGACGTGGACGGACTCGAGCGACCCCCGTTCCGTGAGGTCGATCGACTCGAGGTCCGACGGGGCGAGTTCGAGGGTCACGCGGCCGCCACCTTCGGGCATGAACCCTCGGCGCTCGACGTCGTAGGTCGCCTCGAGGCCGAACCGTCGGAGCAACGGACGCTTGACGTGGCGAGCGTAGTCGATCGGCGGCGAAAACGGGACGTCGGTGCCGCCGGTGACCGTCACCGAGAGCTCCGACTCGAGCACTGCGGCAAGCGGGAGCACGGCGTCGAACAGCAGCGTCACGCTCCCAGCTGTACCGATGTCGACCTCGTACTCCCCGCCTGGAAGTGAGCCTCGTCCCTGCCCGTTCCAGCCCGTCGTCTCGGCGGTCGACTCGAGGCCCGGATCGAACTCGATCGTCTCCGCGCCGAGTTCGGCGCCGGAGACGTCGGCGTTACAGATCGCGGCCATCGTCTCGAGGACGGCAAGATGCTGGTGGCGAAGGCCAGGCGTCGATCGGTTGCCACGGACGTTTTCGATCCGGATGGGCTCGTTCTCGAGGACCGACAGCGTCAGCGCGGTGCGGACGAACTGACCGCCTGCGTTTGCCCCGTCGAGTTCGTGCGGAGAGGACATCGTAGCCGGTAGTAGGGTCTCGAGTACCGTACCGGTGGTGGTGCGGTTCGACGAACGGAAAACGAGCGGGCTGGAGCCGCGACGAAAAGCGTAGTCGGTCTAGACGCCCCGACCCTGCAACTGCTCTTCCTCGGGGAGATCGGCGTTCGCGTCGCCTTTCATCCCTTTACCGAGGTTCTTCGAGATCTCGGCGAGGCGTTCGGGATCGTCCCAGTTGTTCGTCGCCTCGACGATCGCTTCGGCCATCGCCGGCGGGTTCTCGGCGCCGAAGATGCCGCTGCCGACGAAGATGCCGTCGCACTCGTGGTGCATCATGAGCGCGGCGTCGGCTGGCGTCGCGATACCGCCAGCCGCGAAGTTGACGACCGGAAGCCGACCCAGCTCGGCGGTCTCGTGGACCAGTTCCGCGGGCGCTTCGATCTCACGAGCGTAGGCCTCGCGCTCCTCGTGGGTCATCCCCTCGAGTTCGCGGATCGCGCCTTTGATCGTTCGCTGGTGGTGGACGGCCTGGTTGACGTCGCCCGTCCCCGCTTCGCCTTTGGTTCGGATCATCGCCGCGCCCTCGTTGATCCGGCGCAGGGCTTCACCGAGGTTGCGAGCACCACAGACGAAGGGCGCGGTAAAGTCGCGCTTGTCGATGTGGTAGGCGTCGTCGGCCGGGGTGAGCACTTCCGACTCGTCGATCATGTCGACGCCGGTGGCCTCGAGGATCTGGGCCTCTTTCGTGTGGCCGATACGGGCTTTCCCCATTACCGGAATGGAGACTTCCTCGACGATTTCTTCGACGTCTGCAGGGTCGGCCATCCGGGCGACGCCGCCACGCTTGCGGATGTCCGCTGGAACGGCTTCCAGTGCCATGACGGCGACCGCACCGGCGTCCTCGGCGATGCGGGCCTGTTCGGGGTTGACGACGTCCATGATGACGCCGCCTTTCTGCATCTGGGCGAAACCGCGCTTGACGAGGTCGGTCCCGCGTCGCAGTTCCTCGAGATCAGTATCGTGACTAGCAGTCATGGTACGGGGTTTGGATCCACCGCACTTACGCGTGTCCGTTCGTGACGGGTCGATCGACGACGAGTACGGCCCGATCCCGATCAGGAGCGGTTCGCTCGCGTCTTCCCAGCGGACAGTCGTGCCCGCACTCGAGTGCCGTACAGTCGCGCCAGCGGCTGGGGCCGACAGCCCAGCGCCGTCTGCAGCTCCGGATCGATCTCGAGGCTCGCACCGACGGGCGAGCCGAGTGCGATCTCACCCTCGAGTTCGGCTCGCGTTCGTACCAGTTCGCCGTCCATCGTAGTGTAACTCCACAGCGCCCACTCGCGTTGCCGGGAACCGATCCGTGTCCACGGCCGGGGGACCTCGAGACGGACTCGCTGCGTGCCGTCGTCGTCACGGACGACGGTTCGAAACCCCTGCGGGTCGTCCGTTATCGAGATCGCGGCGCGTTCTTTCGGATACCCCCAGATCTCGCGGCCGAGCGCGACGGACGCCTCGGTCGTCACCGGCAGCCAGTGGACGTAGCCACCGAACTCGCCGTCGACGGCCTGTAGAAACGGGAGGGCGCTTCGACTCCCGCGGACGGCGGGAACGATGACGCCGAACTCGTCGTAGGGTTCGAGTCCGGGTCCGCCGTCCTCGTCCGACTCGTCGCTCGTCCTTCCCACGCGGTGATATCGGATTCCGACGACCATCACGCAGCCGACACCAGGAGCGACGGCGAGCGCAGCGAGCTTCTCGGGAAGGATCGACTCGAGTCGCTTTCGCCGCGCCAGGACGGTCACGCCACCGACCGTACACTCGAGCTCGAGGGGCAACGTGACCTCGTGGCCGGTCGAGAGCGTGACGCGTCGTCGATCCGTGGGTGTGGGCTGCATACGATGGGCCAGCACGCTGGAATAGTTATACTGTTGGGGCCAGTCAGACGGGCTCCTACGGACACCAATCCGTCGGAGATGTCGGTCCAATCGAACGGTATCACCGCCGTCGAACTGTCGCCGACCGCTACTGTTTTGCACACGTCGACCGTCACGTCGGATGAAACGATGTCCGCGACGACCGAACCCCCGAACCGCGATCCGTTGCCGCGATGGCTCGCACCCGTACCGAAACGAATCGAGGACCTCGGGTTGCGGTTCGCGTGGCTCGTCGTCGCGATCAACCTCGCGGGGACGGTCTTCGGCTTCTGGTACTACCGCCAGCAGTTGCTGGACACCGCCATGGTCATGTGGCCGTGGATCCCCGACAGCCCGATGGCGACGCTGCTGATCGCAGTTGCGATCGCGGCGTGGAAACTCGGCTACGAACTACCGTGGCTGACCGCACTGGCCTTCTTCGGCAACGTCATCCTCGGGCTGTGGACGCCGTACACGCTGCTCGTCTTCCACGAGACGTACGCGACCCAGACCCATCCGCTGATGTACCAGTTTCTCTTCTGGAGCCACCTCGCGATGGTCGTCCAGGCCTTCGTCCTCCACCGGATCACCGACTTCCCCGTCTGGGGTGTTGCCGTCGCCGCCGTCTGGTACACGAGCAACCTGATCGTCGACTACTTCGTACCGGTACTCGAGGGGCCACACGGCGTCCACCACACGACGATCCCCGTTCCACAGGACGAACCGATGTTTCTGGGCGCGGACGCACTCGGCGTCGTCGCCGCCGGCGAGGTGACGTTTACGCTGTTGGCGCTGTTTCTCGCGCTCGCGATCCGCGTCAAGAAGTGCGAGCGTGGCACCGTCGGAGACAGCCGCAGTCGTGCGACCGACGGTGGATAGTTCCGTCGGGAGTACGATGCGTATTTAACCGCGGCCTTTATCAATGCAGGCAGTATACCCGGCGTACCCGAACACCGGTGCTCGACCGTCGCTGCCGTCCAATCGAAGACGGTCCAAATCCGGTACAGTCCCCAGCAACCATCATGAGTCAAACCATCGATTCCCCACAAGACGACCTCCTCGGCCTCGAGACCGGCCTCGAAGCGCTCCAGGACAGTCCGGAGTTTGGCGGCCTCGTCGAACCGATTTCGGAACACGAGTCCTACGACCATCTCGCGTTCATCTACGAGTCCCAGGCAGAACAGTTCGCCACTGCCGTACCGTACATCGAACACGGCCTCGAGCGCGGAGAGCGATGCGTCTACATCGCCGACGAGAACGACACCTCGGAGGTGCTTGCGGCCCTTCGGGAGGCAGGGGTCGACGCCGACGCCGCCATAGAGTCCGGGGCGCTGGTCATGTACACCGCACAGGACTCCTACCTCCGGAACGGCTCGTTCGAGCCCGACGAAATGATCTCGTTTATCGCGGACGCGATCGAGGAAGGGACCGAGGAGTACGCCGGCGTGCGGATCACCGGCGAGATGACGTGGGTGTTCGGCGACGATCCGCCGCTCGAGAAACTCATCGAGTACGAGGGGAAGCTCAACGAGTTGTTACCCGACGCGAACGGGATCGCCCTCTGTCAGTACAACCGCGAGCGCTTCCCAGCCGAAATCATCCGCGACGTTATCAAGACCCATCCACACCTGATTTACGACGATACCGTCTGTCAGAACTTCTACTACACGCCACCCGAGGAGTTTTTCGGGCCCGACCAGCCGGAACGCGAAATCGACCGCATGATGGGGACGCTGCTCGATCGAACACAGGCCCGCGTCGAACTGCGGGAGCACCACCAACACCTCGAGCGCCAGATCGAGATCGCAGCAGACGCCGACAGCTCGTTCGAGGAGAAACTCCAGGCTCTCTTCGAACTGGGGTGTGATCGGTTCGATCTCGAACTCGGCGGTCTCGCAACGGTCGATCCGGTACGGGATTCCTTCGAGGTGGAGGCAGTCAGCGACGACCACGAGCATCTCCGTCCCGGCCTCGAGGCGCCGCTCTCGGAGACCTACTGTCGTGCTGCGGTCGCCGCCGACGAGACCGCAGCGATCACCGACCCGGAAGACTGTGGCTTCGCCGGAACGATGGCATACGAGAAGTTCGGCTTCGAGACGTATCTCGGCACGCGGATCAGGGTCGAGGACGCGCCCGATCGGACGCTGTTTTTCGTCTCCTCGGAGCCCCGACCCGACGGGTTCTCCGACGCCGATCGCACGTTCAACCACCTGATGGGCCAGTGGGTGACGTACGAACTCGAGCAGCGACGCCACGAGCGCAAACTCGAGGAGTCAAACGAGCGCCTAGAGCAGTTCGCCTACGCCGCCAGCCACGACCTCCAGGAACCGCTGCGGATGGTGACGAGCTACCTCCAACTGCTCGAAAACCGCTACGGCGACGCCTTCGACGAGGACGGCGAGGAGTTCCTCGCGTACGCCGTCGATGGCGCCGATCGGATGCGCGAGATGATCGACGCGCTGCTGGCCTACTCACGAGTCGACACGCAGGGTGATCCCTTCGAGCCGGTCGAACTGGACGTGGTGTTGGGTGACGTGCTCAACGACCTTCACCTCCAGATCGAGGAGTGTGACGCGACGGTCACGACCGAGCCACTCCCGCGCGTCGAAGGCGATGCCAGCCAGCTTCGGCAGGTACTCCAGAACCTGATCTCCAACGCGATCACCTACAGCGGCGACGAGCCGCCGCGAGTTCACGTCGACGCGAAACGGCGCGGTCGGAAGTGCGTGATCGCCGTCCACGACGAGGGGATCGGTATCGATCCGGAGGATCAGGACCGCGTGTTCACTGTCTTCGACCGACTCCACAGCCGCGAGGAGTACGAGGGCACGGGGATCGGGCTGGCGCTCTGTCAGCGAATCGTCGAGCGCCACGGCGGCGACATCTGGGTCGAGTCGGTGCCGGGCGACGGATCGACGTTCTCGTTTACGCTGCCGGTCGCCGAAGCCGAGGGCCGGTAGCTCGAGACCGGCGGCGAGTGACGACCCGGGTTGGCGGGTTGGCGCCTCGAGCGACTGGGTCGTCCCGCTCGCCCGTTACTTTGATCGGATCGTTCCATCCAGGTTCGAGGCACGTCTTCGACCGGACCGTTGACGACCCCTCATTCAACCACCACTTTATGGTCTGTCATAGCGTCTGTATTGATACCAATCGTTGTGGGCGGCTGTGATACGGGCTGCTGTAACGATGTCCCGCTGATCGCCGATCCCGTGCTGGCGATCGGTGGGCAGTGACGACAGGAGACCGTATGAGGCTCCGTTCCCGAAGTCCGAATTCACAGGCCGAACCCGACCGAGCCCGGAGGACCGATCATGCGTACCCAGACCGACGCCGACGAACCTGCGGTTGAGACCGAATCCGCGACCGAAGCAGAGAGCACTCGAGAGTCGCCCGTAATCCGCATCGACGGCCTCACGAAGCGCTACGGCGACGTTACCGCAAACGACGACGTCACCTTCGACGTCTACTCGGGCGAGATCTTCGGCTACCTCGGCCCGAACGGGGCAGGGAAGACGACGACGATTCGATTACTCCTCGGACTCATCAAACCGACTGCCGGAACGGCAGAAGTTCTCGGTGCGGATATCCGCGATCGACGGGCGCTCACCGAGGCGAAATCAGCCGTCGGGTATCTGCCGGACACGCTCGGGTTCGAGGAACGACTGACGGGGAGACAGGTGCTCGATTACTTCGCCCGGATGCGCGGCGACGAACGACGGGCGGAGCTGCTTGACCTGTTCCATCCGCCACTCGAGAAGCCGGTCGAGACGTACTCACACGGGAACAAACGAATGCTCGGGATCGTCCAGGCGTTCATGCACGATCCGGACCTGATCATCCTCGACGAGCCGACGTCCGGACTCGACCCGCTCAAGCAAGACCGGATGCACGCCTTCCTCGAGGCCGAACGCGACGCCGGGAAGACGATCTTCTTCTCCTCGCACGTCCTCAGCGAAGTCCAACGCATCTGCGACCGGGTGGGGATCATCCGTGAGGGAGGGTTGGTCGCCCTCGAGGACATCGACGACTTGCTCAAACGCAGCGGGAAACAGGTCCGGGTACAGCTGGCGGAGCCGGTCGACGAAGCGGCGTTCGTCACGGAGGAGATGATCGACGTCGAGACCGTCGACAGGACGGTCCGATTCACTTACACCGGCGAGTCGAGCGCGTTGCTCGAGCATCTCGTCGAATTCGAGATCGAAGACGTCGACATCGGGGACCCTCAGCTCGACGACATCTTCAAACACTACTACGGGGACGATACGTCCTCGGAGGGAGGATGACGGCGATTCTGCGTGCCGAGTCCAGGCAGCTGACCCGCAGTTCGATCGTCCTGACCGGCCTGTTGGGGCTGTTGCTTGCGTTCGTACTCGCCGTCTTTCCCGGCTTCGCGGAAGAGGCCGAACTCATCGAAGAGGCGTTTCCGCCGGTCCTACTCGGACTGTTGGGTATCGAGGAGATACACACGATCGAAGGGTTCGTCGGCGGGTACGTTTTCTCCATCGTCTGGCTGCTGTTTGCCGGCATCTACTTCGCGTACGTCAGCGCTGGGATGATCGTCGACGACATCCGTACGCGTCGGATGGATCTCCTCCTCTCGACGCCGGTCTCGCGGGAGTCGGTCGTCCTCCAGAAGGTCGCCGCCCTGTGGGTTCCGCTGGTCGCGTTACACGTCGGCCTGTTCGCGGTCCTCTACGTCGGCATCCAGGTCATCAGCGAGACGCTCGACCCTGCCACGCTCGTGTTGGCACATCTGTTGACCGTCCCCTACTTGCTGGTCTGTGCTGGGATCGGCATCGTCCTCTCGGTCGTTCTCGAGCGCGTCGAGACCGCCCAGGCTGCCGCCCCGGCACTCGTGTTCGTCCTCTGGCTGGTCGACGGACTCACCCACATGGATCAGGATTTCGAGTGGATCGGCGCGATAACACCGAGTCGGTACTTCGATCCGGGGGCGATCTTAGTCCACGAGGAGTACGCGTTTACGGACGCCGGCGTTCTTCTGGCGGCGTTTCTCGTACTGCTGGCCATCGCAATCGTCGTCTTCGTCCGGAGGGATATCTGATGTACCGCTCGAACTCCTCGGCGACGATCGGTCGGTCGCGACCGACACAGGAGGTGCCTTCATGACGGCAGATACGGGCACTGGTACTGGCACTAGTACTGGTACGACGACGGCCATCCTCCGCGTCGAGTCGGGAAAGCGCATTCGCGGCTCGGTCGGGCTCGTCGTCATTTTCGTCCTCCTGTCGGCACTTTACTTCTCGATGTTCCCGAGCCTCTCCGAAGAGATGGAAGCGATCGAGCAGGCGTTTCCGGCGTTTTTCTTCGAGCTCTTCGGAATCGAAGCGTTACACACGATCGAGGGGTTCATCGCCGCCGAAATTTACGCGTTCTTCTGGGTGATCCTCGTCGGCATCTACTTCGCGTACGTCGGCGCGGGACTGATCGCGGCCGACATCGACGACCGGAAGATGGATCTCACGCTCTCGAATCCGATCTCGCGGGAGTCGGTCGTCCTCCAGAAAGTCGCCGCGCTGTGGGTTCCACTGGTCGTCCTGAACGTCGGGGTGGCGACCATCGTCTACGTCGGCGCACTCGTCATCGGCGAGTCGTTCGACCCGGTCGCACTCGCGATGGTCCATCTGCTTTCGGTTCCGTACCTGCTGGTCTGTGCCGGGATCGGACTCGTGCTCTCGGTGATCGTCGACCGACCGAGAACTGCCAGGGCGGCGGCGCTGACGCTCGTGTTCGTCCTCTGGGTCGTCGACGCCGTCTCCGGATTGGATCCCGATTTCGAGTGGATCGGCGCGGCAACGCCGAGCCGGTACTACGACGAGACGGCAATCCTCGTTCACGAGGAGTACGCCATCGCCGACGCCGGCATTCTCCTTGCGGTTTTTCTCCTCCTGGTGGCCATCGCCGTCGTCGTCTTCACGCGCCGGGATATCTGATACGGACTGTTGTGCCGCTGTCCCGCCGATCGCCACACGGGGTCGGCGACCGGCGGTCGGTGACGACAGGAGATCGTATAAGACAGCCGGGACACGGCTACGGCGATCCGTATTATCCGAAGTGATGAACGAAGGCCTGTGCTATATCGAAATCGGGCACGTGCTACCGAACAATGACTCCGAGTCGACGAGACGTGCTCGCGCTCGTAGGCGCGACGACAGCGGCGACCGCCGGCGTAGCAGGGAGTGCCACGATCAGCGCACAGGAAGACACCGACGATCTCCCGGCGTACAGTCAATGGCTCACTATCGAAGATGGCGGCCTCGAGTTCGTCGTCCTCGACTGGGCGGATCTCGAGGACGAAGCACAGCGAGAACTCGAGGAAGCGGGACCGGACGAAGCGGTCCCGGCGGAGTACGAAGCGGATCCGATGGTCGCACCCGTATCCAACGGTATGCTCGCAGCGTATTTCACCGTCGGCCTGGACCTCGCCCAGTACCGACTCGGTAGGCTCGTCGACGAAGCGGCGTTCGAGTCGACCGTCGAGGAACTGCTGTTGGTAAACGACGTGTTGATCGTGACGGGCGCAATCGATCCCGCAGAGATCGACGACGAACTCACCGCCGAACCGGCAGCGGACTTTCTCAGACAGATGGAACGAACGGACGAGATCGGCGACTACGACGTCTACACGCCGATCGACGAGGCCGCCGACGCGGTGATCGCCGTCAGCAGCGACGCGATCGTGTTCGTCGACAGCGACGCACTCGAGGACGACACGGACCCGATGGCGAGACTCGAGACGACCATCGCGGTCACAGCGGGCGACGTCGACCGGGCAACTGAGGTCTCCGACGTGGTCGCGTGGCTCGTCGAAACGGCGGGTGACGGCGACGCCGTCGTCGGACAGTACGGCGACCGGATCGTTGCCGACGCGAACGGAGGAGTTACCGACGTACGCTTCGAGGGCTTCGAGGACGCCGACGGTGTCATCACGTCGTTCACCGCCGAGGACGCGGAGACGGGAACCGGCGAGTTCGCGGCGATCGTCGACGATCCCGACGAAGACGAACTCGAGGCGCTACTCGGGTCCTCTGCGGACGAACGGTCGGTCGATATCGACGAGAATCGCGTTACCGCGGCGGGCACGTGGCGAGAGGTAAACGGGACGGTTACCGAGTGACATCCGCCTCGCCGTGAGGACTCGGAGTTATCTTCTGTCGCATATTCTCCGCCCCGTTACAATCTGCGGTAGCTACCAGTTCGCACGACGAGCAGACGTACACACTCCGTTCTACGCGGTTCGATGTCGTGATATCGCACATCGCGCGCCAGGGCGAGATCGGCGGCCAGTGACGACAGGAGACCGTATGAACCGATTTCCACACCGATCGCAACGCCGTCCGGCGATCAGGTGTACAGCGACGTTCAGTGAGTGTGCCATAGATATATTTTGGCCATTCGTTTATTTTCTCGAGTAGAAGACGCGCCTTCGCTCGCTTCTTTCGAGAACACCGCCCCATACCCAACAGTTGCGTAGGCCACTCTATCGGGTAACCAGGATGATCCCAATAACTGTAAACGCTATCCCAGCAAATCTCGTTATCGTCACTTCGTCTCCGAGGATGACCATACCGATGAGTGCCGCGACGACGAAATACATCGCACCGAGAGTAGAGACGACGGTCGTCGACCCTCCGGAAAGACCGATGTACATCGAAATCAGGCCTATTCCGGTGAACAATCCGGCCACGCCAGCGAGCAGGCCTCCTCTCGCAGTAATGGCAAGCGATGCGTCTGAAACGAGGATGTATCCGAGTGCAAGGGGTCCCGCAACGAGATAGGAGATCGCGGCGGCCGTCCTCGGGTCGATAGACTCCGACGCAGCGTTACCCAAGACTACCCAGATTCCCCAGGTCACCATTGTAATCAAACCGAAGAATACAGCCGAATCTATCTCAGGGAAATTCATCATCGTGATTCAACGTACTGGTCGAATAGCGACGTCCAGAGACGCTCGAAGCGACTGGTATCGAACAGCGGGGTGACCCCAGCGGGGAGGTAGCAGTTTGGGTTCGTGTCGTTGCCTCGGTCATCGGCATGGTATCGCTGTGCCATACATACTGATACCGACCGTGATCGCATTGGTCTCTCTCTTAATCGAATAATCCATTTATATCGGGTCTAGAAGATTTCATCCATTCCTGACCGCTTTCGCAGGTTGTTCGGTGGATGCAGTGAGGACGATGAGGGCGAGCAAAACGGATGATTATCGTCCAGCGGACTCCTCGAGAGAGTTTCGATGCGCGTTCATCCTCGTTCTGATACTGTTGGAGAGCACGATTCGACGATCGGTCGCGCGACTGCGGCCGTCCCGAGGGTGACGGCCGCGAGTTCGCGACCGGCGTCTCACTGACTGCTGTCCGACAGTATGAGACGGTCTTCTGTAGTCAATTACCGCAGATCGCCAGGACGGGGTCGGTGATCGGCGGTAACTAGTTACAGCAGTCCGTATGAGTTGTGTCCCACCAACTCTGGCGGACCGCTCTCTTATATATCCTCTGTATGCAACAAACTAGTTCTGATAGTTGCTACGGGCTTTTCCAGATACATATTCATATATTAAAGACACCTACTCCATAGAACAGTGACTGATATCAAAGCAGTTGTCCGAATCGAGCACCCTGACATAGTACTCACAAAGACAGTCACTCACGACCAGAGTTCGAAAGTCAAGTCGGTGTTAGAGGCAGGAACTGACCCTACATCGGGGAAATTTTTCTATCGCGTACAGTCAGCTGATTTCCGCCAGTTCGAAGACGGATTGCGGAATGATCACACCATTGGCGAGTTTGAACGAGTTATTGAAACTAGAGACGAGAAGGCGATCTATAGCTTCGAATATACAGACGAAGCGAAGGTCATCTCTCCAATTATTTCGACCGCGAATGGTGTCATCCTCGATATGGAGAACGACGGAAACGGTTGGATCCTAACGGTATGGATGCCCGACCGGACGAATCTGGCCCCTCTATGGGACTATGCAGAACAGCACGACATTGATATCGATTTACTGCGCGTGAACGAATACGCTAGTTTAGGGACTACTGACGCAGGATTGACCGATAGCCAACGAGAGGCACTCCTCGTCGCACTCGAGACAGGGTATTTCGACGACCCACGGAACGCAACTCTCAGTGAAGTCGCCGCTAATCTGGATATCTCTCAACCTGCAGCCAGTGGTCTCCTTCGGCGTGGGACCAAACGACTCATCGTTTCTTCCCTGATGGATGACAGCGAGAATTCGAACGGATACGATCGAGAACGGCACTGATGCCGGACTCGAGCGCGTTCGAAAACGGACGGCGCGACTCTACTCGAGGATGACGACCGCCGACTCGGTCTCGATCATCTCACCCTCGCCGGAGTAGGAGCGCTCGAGTTCGACCTCGAATACGTCTTCGTCGAGCTCCTCGCCGGCGACGCGGAGGACGCCCGCATCGTCGTCGATCTCGTAGTCGCCGCTCTCGATGCCGGCGTCGATATCGCCGACCTTCTGGCCGTATTTGGGGCCGAGTGTCGAGTAGTCGAGGTCGATCGCGGCGACCTCGGTGGTCACTTCGGGTTCGTCCTCGAGTACGGTCAGGTCCTGGACGTGCATCACGTTCTGGATGGCGTCCTCGAAGCCTTCGATGGGGCCGTAGACCGAGACCGACTCGAGGTCGGCGTTCAGCGGTAGCTGGTTTTCGCTCTTGTAGCGTCGCAGCGCCGAGATGACCTCCATCGCGGTCTCGCCGGCCTCGAGGTCGGCCGCGTAGCCCTGTGGACTCGGCCACTCGCGGATGTGGATGCTGGTCTCCTCGAGGTTGTCGTCTCGCGACTCGCTATCGCTGTAGACAGCCTGCCAGATCTCTTCCGTGACGTGTGGGAGAAACGGCGCCCACAGCTCGAGGAACGTGCGGTGGGCCGTCCGTAGCGCGTACTGGGTCGACGGGTTGTCCTCACGCTCTTTGGCGATCTCGAGGTAGTCGTCACAGAACGTGTTCCAGAAGAACGTCCGCAGGCGGTCGCGGGCCTTCGCGAACTCGTAGTTCTCGAGTTGGGCCGTCAGCTCCTCGATCGCGTCGTCTAACTCGGCGAGCAGCCAGCGGTCGATCGGCTCGAGTTCTGCGGGTTCGTCGGGCTCGCGTGGCGCGAGGGTATCGACCAGCTTCGAGGCGTTCCAGAGTTTGCGAAGCAGCTTCTCGCCCGCGGTGAGGTCTTTCTCCTGGTAGGGGAAGTCGTCGCCGACGGCGGCGCTTGCCGCCCAGAACCGGACCGCGTCGACGGGGTACTCCGCGAGCACCTCGTCGGGTTCGACGACGTTGCCCCGCGATTTGGACATCTTCTCGCGGTTCTCGTCTAGGACGTGGCCGTTGATCATCGTCGCGTCGAACGGCACCTCGCCGGTGTGCTCGTAACATTTGACGACGGTGTGGAACAGCCAGAAGGAGATGATGTCGTGGCCCTGGGGCCGGAGGTCGAAGGGGTACAGCTCCGGCTTTGCCATCGTGAACTCCTCGGCGTCTTCGTCCCAGTCCCAGCCGGCGTTGATCAGGGGCGTCAGCGAGGAGGTCGCCCAGGTGTCGAAGACGTCGTCCTCGGCGACGAACTCGTCGCCGCCACATTCGGGACAGGTGTCGACCGGCGGCTCGTCCGAGAGCGGATCGACCGGCAGGTCCTCTTTCTCCGCGATGATCTCGTGATCGCAGTCTTCGCAGTACCAGACCGGGAACGGAATCCCCGAGTCACGCTGGCGGGAGATCAGCCAGTCCCACTCGAGGCCCTCGATCCAGTGTTTGTACCGGGTGAACATCTTCTCGGGATACCAGTCCATCTCCCGGCCGGCCTCGAGGTACTCCGCTTTGTGATCTAAGATCTCGACGTACCACTGCTTGGAGACGCGGAACTCGACTGGCGTGTCACAGCGTTCGTGGACCTGAACGGTGTGGGTAATCGACTCGCGGTCTCGCAGATACCCTTCGTCGTCCAGATCCTCGATGATCGCCTCGCGGGCCTCGTCGGTGGACATGCCCTCGTAGTCGCCCGCGAGATCGGTCATCGTCCCCGACTCGTCGATGGCGACTCGCAGCGGCAGGTCGTGGGCCTGGTACCACTCGATGTCCTTCTGGTCACCGAAGGTACAGCACATCACGACGCCGCTTCCTTTCTCCATGTCGACGCGGTCGTCGGCGATGATCGGCACCTCGTGGCCGAAGATCGGGATGCGGGCAGTTTCGCCGATCAGATCCTGGTTCTCGTCGTCGTCGGGGTGGACGAAGACGGAGACACAGGCCGGGATCAGTTCGGGGCGGGTCGTCGAGATGACGAACTCGTCTCGCGGGGCGTCCCCGGTGAGTTCGAACGCGATGTCGTTGAAGTGTGCGCCCTTCTCCATGTCCTCCATCTCGACCTGCGAGATCGCCGTCTCACACTCGGGACACCAGATCGCGGGCGCTTTCTTTCGGTACTCCCGTCCCTGCTCGTAGAGATCGATAAAGGAGAGCTGGGAGATGCGCTGGACGCGAGGCTCGATCGTCTTGTAGGTGTTCGACCAGTCGATCGAGGTTCCGAGCCCCTGCATCTTCTCCGTAAACTCTGCCTCGTACTCCTGACAGACCTCCCGACAGAGCTGCTGGAACTCCCGTCGCTCGTAGTCCTGGTGGCGGATGTCGAGTTCCTTCTCGGTCAGGCGCTCGCTTGCAATCCCGTTGTCGTCGTAGCCGAACGGAAAGAGGACGTCACCGTCGTGCATCCGCTGGAATCGCGCGGCGAAGTCCTGTAGCGTGTGCCCGTAGAGATGCCCCATATGGAGGCTGCCCGACACCGTCGGCGGCGGCGTGTCGATCGCGTAGACGGTGTTGGGATCTTTCTCGGGATCGCTCTCGTAGGCGTAGACGCCTTCGTCGACCCAGCGTTGCTGCCAACGCTTTTCGACCGTTTCGGGGTCGTAGCCGCCCTCGAGGGTTGGTTCCTCGGCTGCTGCGTCCTGGTCCTGGTCTTGGTCTTGATCCTGACCGGGCGTGTCCATACTCATAGTCTCACCGCCCGCGACGGGCGTCGTCCGTGCATCGTCGGTGCCTGAAGAGTGCGTTCGTTCATTGCTGATACCGGTCGTTGCTCGGTGAATGCGTGTCGCCGACAATACATCCGTCGAAACGGGGTTGGAAATTCGGGGCTAAACCGCCCCTACGAAAATCGCGCCGTTCGGGCCGACGAACGGATCGGCCGTGGCCGCGCCGGCATCGGTCATACACGTAGTACTGCCCGGCTCGATGTTAGTTGTTTCGTCACGACCGTGGTCGGCAGCCGCGGCCGTTCACTCGAGACCCCGTCTGTCACTCGAGTCGCGATCCGACGTCAGTTTCGGCCGGGCTCGTCGGGCGCGTCCGTCAGATCGATGATGGCTCGAGAATCGCTTACGTATCTGAGGTCGCCGCCGTGGTACGACGCCAGTCGCTCGAGGAACTCCTCGTCGGTATCCGCCGAGAGTGCGATCGCGACCTCGTCGTAGGAGGTCACGTCGTGACCGCGCTCGAGGACGAGCGAGAACAGTTCTCGAGGCGTGACGGGGTCGCCCGCAGCGAGCCGATCGGCGATCCCCTCGTGGGTCGCTTCGATGCTCGTCTCGACGTCGAACGCGATGTCGACGGAAACCTTTGCCTCGAGCTGGTCGGCGGCGTAAGCCTCTTCGGCGCTTCGGACAGCGGGGACGAGCACCTCCTCGAAGTCGACGCCCTGCTCCCGGAGGCCGAGGTACGCGAATGCGAGCATCGCGGTCAACCCGCTTTGGAGGTCGTCGTCGCTCCCTACGTGTTCGAACACCTGTCTGCGGTCTTTTTTCGAGAGCATCTGGGTCAGCACGTCGAAATCGAGGATCGCGTTCCGGGTCCGGTTCCGGATGCGCGCCTCCGCGTTTCGCTTCGAACCCTCGTGGCTCATCTCGGTCTCGCCTAGCAGATACGCCCGGTCGGCCTCAGTGAGAAAGCCCCGGTCGCGGTCGATTGCAGTGTTCATAATCCATTTCCGGTTACGCATCACCTGCTTTCAACCGAAGGTATAAGAACGTACGGTTCGGATCCGATCACAATGGCGTTCCGCGAGCGATCGATGGCCGTCGGAGACGGCTCGTTTTCGCTGACCGATGTATCGTCGACTCCCGACGGCCCTCGCGGGACGATCGGCCGGAGGTGGCCCTGACCGATGGCGGGTGATCTCGCCGGCCGATACGCGGCGGCGATTACCGACCACAGCCGCCTCGTCGTCGCCCTCCTGCTCGTGGTTACCCTCGTCGTCGCCGCAGGTGCAGTCGTCGGGGAGACCGAAGACGCCGGCATCGGCGAGTTCGAGACCGACTCCGAGGAGGAGGCGGCCTTCGAGTACATCGACGAGAACTACGAGACCGACGACGGGGACGTGACACAGATCGTCGTCCGCGACGAGGGTGGTGACGTCCTCACGAGGGAATCGCTGCTCGACGGGCTGGCCCTCCAGCAGGACGCACGGGCCAACGAGTCGGTAAACGCGACGCTCACCGACGACGGCTTCGTCGGCCTCGAGAACGCAGTCGGAACCGCTGCCTACACCGAAGATCGCATCGAATCGTTCGAGGAACGCGGTGAGGAACTCGGGGAGCAACGGGCCGAACTCGAGGAGCGACGGGCCGAACTCGAGACCAGAAGCGACGCCCTCGAAGACGGACTCGACGAGAGTCGGGAGATCCAGCGCGACTACGAGGAACTGAACGCGACGACCGACGAGAACGACTCCGACTATCAGGCAGGCGCCGCCGAACTCGAGGCGGAGTTCGAGACCACCGTCGAAAACGCCACGGCGGCAGCGCAACTCGACGACGAGGACGCGGCGGAGTACGCGGAACTCGCCCGACAGGCCCAGGAGCTCGAGTCGGCGCTGTTCGAGATCGAACAATCGACCGCACAACCCCAAGAGAGTGACCCGTATCGGGAGGTCCAGGAGTCCCTCGATGGCGTCTACGCCGCCGGCACGGTCGGGCTCCTCGAAGCGGAGTTCGACGCTCTCGAGGACGAGTTCGACGCCCTCGAAGCGGAGTTCGATGCGCTCGAGGCGGAGCAGGAGGCGTTCGAGAACGACAGCGCGCCGACGCTCGACGAGCAAGTCACAGCACTCGAGGACCGTTCCGACGAGGAAGTCGAGGCACTGCTCGCTGACGTCCTCGATCCCGACGCCGATCGGGGTGGCGAGGACGCCTACGAGTTCCTGCCGTCCGATTACGAACCCGGCGAGACCGAGGCCGAGGCCCGGCTCACGCTCATGTTCCAGGACGACGCCGGCGACGACGAACTCTCCGCGGCGGCCGCCGACGCCCAGCTCGAGGTCGAGTCGCTGTTCGAGGAGCGGTTCGACGACGGCTTCGTCTTCGGCCAGGGGATCACCGACGCCGCGTCGGCGAGCGCGGTCGGCGATAGCTTCGCGATCATCACGCCCGTCGCGCTCGTGTTCGTCCTCGGGATCCTCGCGGTCACGTACCGAGACGTCGTCGACGTCCTCATCGGCCTGGCCGGAATCGGCGTCGTGATGGGGTGGCTCGCCGGCCTGATGGGCTGGCTCGAGATCCCCATGAGCCAGCTGCTGATCGCCGTCCCGTTCTTGCTGATCGGGCTCTCGATCGACTACGCGTTACACGTCGTTATGCGGTACCGTGAAGCACGGGCAGGCACGCTCGAGATCGAGAACCCGGACGCCAGGATCGCGACGCTCAGTACCGACGGCGGCGTGGACCGTGGCGTCCGGGCTGGCATGGCCCTCGGCCTGGGTGGCGTCGTGCTCGCGTTGGCCGCAGCCACGTTCTCGACGGGGATCGGCTTTCTCTCGAACGTCGTCAGTCCGCTGCCCGCCATTCAGGACTTCGCGATTCTGAGCGCGGGTGGCATCCTCGCGACGTTCGTCGCGTTCGGGATCTTCGTCCCCGCACTCAAGACCGAAGTCGACGGCCTACTCGAGAACCGGTTCGGTCGCGATCGGGCGAAGCCGGCGTTCGGCGTCACGCCGGGGCCGGTCAACCGGGTACTCTCTGGGGGTGTCTCGCTGGCGCGACGGGCGCCGGTAGCGGTCGTCGCCGTCGCCCTCCTGTTGGCCGTCGGTGGCGCCTACGGTGCGACTGGCATCGACACCGAGTTCAACGAGGCCGATTTCCTGCCCGAGGACGCCCCCGACTGGGCCCAGTCGCTTCCCGGCCCGCTCGCGCCGGACACCTACACCGTCAGCGACGACGCCGAATACCTCGGCGAGAACTTCCAGGACCCCGACTCCCAGGCGGAGATACTGATACGCGGGGACGTGACGGATCCGGCCACGCTGACCGCGATCGAGGACGCTCGTGAGGGAGACGCCGTCACGAGCGCCGATAGCAGCATCGACACCGAGCCGGACGGGACGGCCGCCGTCGACGGCCCGCTGTCGGTCCTCGAGGACGTCGCGGCCGACAACGAAACGGTCGCGGCCGCGATCGACGAACGAGACACCACCGACGACGACGTCCCGAACGAGGATCTGGCTGGCCTCTACGACCTGCTGTACGACGCCGACCCCGATGCGGCCGCGACCGTCCTCGAGCGAACCGGGGATGGTGAGCGATCCACGGTGGACGATGCGTCCACCGATGGCGAGTACGAGTCGGCTCGGCTCGTCGTCAGCGTCCGCGGCGACGCAGGCTCCCAGACCGTCGCCGACGACGTCGGTTCGTTCGCCGACGAGATCGAAGACGGCGCGGCGGTGACGGCCATCGCGACGGGTGGCCCCGTCACGACTGCGGTAGTCCAGGACGCGTTACTCGAGACGCTGGTCCAGGCACTCGCAGTCACCCTCGTCGTCATCTTCGCGTTCTTGACGCTGTTGTACTGGGTTCGCTACCGGGCGCTCTCGCTCGGTGCCGTTACGCTCGCGCCGGTCGTCGCCGCGCTGGCGTGGCTACTCGGGACGATGGCCGTCCTCGACGTCCCCTTCAACAGCGAGACGGCCGTCATCACCAGCCTCGCGATCGGGCTGGGCGTCGACTACAGCATCCACCTCGGCGAGCGGTTCGTCATCGAGCGCGATCGGCATCAAGACGTCGTCGACGCCCTCCAGGCGACGCTTACCGGCACCGGCGGGGCACTGCTCGGCAGCGCTGCGACGACCGCCACTGGGTTCGGCGTCCTCGCGCTTGCACTCGCCCCGCCGCTACAGCGGTTCGGTCTCGTAACCGGTCTGAGTATCGTCTTCGCGTTCGTCGCCTGCGTTACCGTCCTGCCTAGCCTGCTCGTGCTCCGCGAGCGGGTCCTCGAGCGAGTGGCGTGATCTCGGCGACGGATTTGCTGGCCGATGAATTATACGACCGCTCGTGGCCACATGCGATATGGACACGTCACCGAATCTCGCGGATTACGAGGGGCTCTCGACGGTCTTCGAGTGGGACCACATCTACACGGACGCCGACTGGGATGCCCCCGACGAGGTAAACGTCGCTCACGAAGTGTGTGAACGCCATACGTCCGATCGCGGTACCGTCGCGCTCTTTTTCATCGGGGCCGACGGCGAGCGCGAACGAATTACCTTCTGGGAGCTCTCACAGTACTCGAGTCGGTTCGCGAACATTTTAGCGGAACTCGGCCTCGAGCGTGGCGATCGTGTGTTCGCGTTCATGCCGCGGGTGCCCGAACAGTACACGGCGATGCTCGGCGCGCTCAAGTCGGGCTGTGTGTTCGGCGGTATCGACCCACAGTACGGTGCCGACCGGGTCGCCTACCGACTCGAGGACGCCGGTCCGAACGTAGTCGTTACGACGCCCGAACACCGGGAGACGCTGGCCACGGCGCTCGAAGACGCACCGTCGGTCGAACACGTCGTCGTCGTCAGCGACGACGGGAAGGGGGTTCGCCGGGGCGACGTGAGCTACTACGAGGCGATGGACAACGCCTCGTCCGCATACGAGACCGTCGAGACCGAAGGGTCGGATCCCGCGTTGCTGTACTACACGAGCGGGACGACTGACCCCGCCAAGGGGATCGTCCACGGCCACCGGTGGATCGTCGGCGTCGCCGCCGCGACCCTCTATGCGGCCGACCTCCTGCAACACGGGACCGACATCTACTGGGGAACGGGCGAGCGCGGCTGGCTGACCGCACCGGTCAACGCGCTCGGCGTCTGGTTCTGGGGCCACAGCCTGCTGGCCTACGACGGTGCGTTCGACGCGGAGACGTGGGTGTCGATCCTCGACGAGTTTCCCGTGACGATACTCTCGAGCATCCCGCCGATCTACCGGAAGCTACGCGACGCCGAGGACGCTCTCGCTGACGCGGACCTCGATCTTCACCGGGCGCTCAGCACCGGCGAACCCCTCGATCCCGAACTTATCGAGTGGGGCGAGGAAGTCCTCGGCGTCCCGATTCACGAGACCTACGGCCAGGCCGAGACGGGCAACATGATCATCAACGACTATCCGTCCATCGAGACCCGCCCCGGAAGCATCGGCAAACCGCTGCCCGGCGTCGAGGCCGCCGTCGTCGATCCGGACTCCGGATCGCGACTCGAGGCCGACGAGACCGGCGTGATCGCCGTCAGGGGGGATTACCCCTGTTTCTTCCTCGGCTACTGGGACGACCCGGAGCGGACGGCGGACGCGTTCGTCGACGGCCCCGACGGCGAATGGTATCTCACCGACGACCTGGCACGACGGGACGAGGACGGCTACGTCTGGTATCAGGGACGGGCCGACGACGTGATCATCAGCGGCGGCACGCGGATCGGGCCGCGCGTAGTCGAGGACGCGCTCGAAGATCACGAAGCCGTCATGGAGGCTGCTGCCGTTCCGACCGACCATCCGGACCTCGAGCAGGCCATCAAAGGCTACGTCGTGCCGACCGACGACGTCGAGCCGGGCAAGCCGTTCGTCGACGACCTTCGTTCTCACGCATCGTCGTCGCTGTCCGAACGCGAGGTCCCAGCGGCGATCGAGATTTGCGATACACTACCACAGACTGCAGCGGGTACAGTTCGGCGCGAGGAACTCCGGGAGTCGTCGCTCGAGTAGTAGCGTCGTATGATCTCTGAGAGTTGTCCACACCGCGACGAGTACGAACGTTGACGTGGAAGCCCGCACCAGACGGGTACCCGTTCAATCCCGAAGCGGTCTGCCTGTAGCACTGTCCTGGCTATAGTACCAGCTGAAGCTGTTCCCACACCGATCGCAGAGCGCACGGTGCACGTCGGTCCCCGCCCGCCAGTTCGCGGGGCTCGAAAAAACGGCTACGTTTGCCGGGCGTTACCAGCACTTCTCCGGACACTCGCCGACTACCGTCGTCGTGAAATCGCCGAGTGTCGTCGCGTTCGATCGCTCCTCGAGGTCTTCAACGAAGTGGATCTGTTCGTCGGTTTCTGAATCCATATCCGTTCTAATCTTCCCACCATATAATATTATATCTTTCTTCTAGAATATTATTATTTCAACTTGGGTAACCAGCTGGTAGCGCAGCAACGATCGTCGTATCAAACGAGAAATAAGACACGCCAGCGTGGGATTTGCTTTCGACTTGATAGTGGCCTAATTGACCGATGATTAGTTTTATATTGTCTACATATTATATTTTGATAATGGCAGTCTTGTTACTGGGCCCTCGATCAGATCCACAACTCGAAGCCGTAGAACACGAACTCGAGACACGAGGCGTCGAAACTGTCGTCTGGAACGCCGACAACTGGCCGGGTGACGGCAAGTTGTCGTTCCATCAGACGAACGAGGACGTTCGAGTGGCTGCTTCCGATACCGTCGTCGACGGATCGAGCGTTCACACCGCGTATCTTCGAAACTTCGCGCTCAACCCGCGGCTATCCGAGTACGAAAGCCAACTCGAGAATCGACCCTTTTCCCTTCTCAACCAGCTACGTGAGTATCAGGCCGTCCTCGAGTCGATGCTGTACGACCTGCAACGACGTGGCGTCCGGATGATCAATCCTCTCGAGAGTCAAGACGTCCACAAACGGAAACCCTGGCAGCTGTCACGACTTGCGGACGCGGGCGTCCCCGTCCCGGAGACGCTAACGACGACCGATCCGGATGCGGCACGAGCGTTCGTCGACCGACTCGAGGACGTCGTTTACAAACCGGTCAGTGGCGGTGGCCACGCCGCACCGGTCACGGCCGCGGATCTGACTGCCGACCGGCTGTCGTTGCTTACCAACGCCCCGGTACAGTTTCAGGAGCGAATCGACGGGGACGACCTCCGCATCTTCGTCGTCAATGGGGAGATCGTTGCAGCGGCTCGAATCGTCGCTGACGAACTCGACTATCGGACGACCGATCACGACGTCGAACGGATCGACCACTCGACGCTCGACTCCGATATCGCCGACGCTGCCGTCCAGGCAACCGATTGCCTCGGGCTGGCGTTTTCAGGTGTCGACGTCGTCGATGGCGGTGATCGGTTCCGTGTCCTCGAGGCTAACCCCTCCCCGATGTTTGCGACCTTCGACGAGCAAGCGGGCACGGACGTTGCCGGCGCGCTCGCTGACCTACTCGCCGATCGCGACGTCACGCCGAACTGAAACACCGATGAGCGACGACGATACCGACCACGACTACACCCTCGCGGAACTGTTGGAAAACGGGTTCGGCTTCCGGTGGGGGGAGACCGACGGGACGACGTGGCTGCGAAACGACGATGGTGACTACAAGCGCGTCCATCCAGTGTTTTTCGATCGGTTACACGACCTCGCGGACGGATCAACACATCCGGATGAATGCGACGAGCGCGTTCAACACACAATCACGTCATTGTATGACAACGGCTACCTGAAGCCGGGCGGCGACGTCATCCGCCACGAAACGCCGGCCGACATTCGACTCGCACCACGTCTCGGCCTGCTTGCCGTAAGCGTCGCGGTACTTCTCCTCTGTCTGGTGGTTCGCTGGCCGGAACTTCAATCGCTGCCGGCAGATATCGAGTTCGGATTCGAACTCTCGATCGTCGTCCTCCCAGTGTTACTGGGATCGATCGCGATTCACGAACTCGGCCACTACGTCCCGAGTCGGCGGTATTTCGATCCGAATCTTCGGCTCGGAACATTGAATAAGGTAATTCCGGCGATTATCACGCGAACGACTGATGCGTGGCAATGCCCACGGAACGTCCGCATCTGGATCAGCCTCGCCGGTCCGTTCGCCGACATCGTCGTCGCAGCCGGCTTCGCCGTCATGTTCGTTGCCATGCCCGCGCAGCCGATCTTCGGCTTCCTCGCTTTGTTGATCGCGGCACGGGCCGTCTTCGTGCTCAATCCACTCATCGAAGGCGACGGCTACTGGGTCCTCGTCGACGCGCTCGGCTGGCACAATCTGCGTAGCCGCGGCTTTCGGGATCTCAAGCGTGGCTCCGTCTCTGGTCCGGCGGCATATGCACTGTTGTCTGTCGTATTTACCGCCGGATTCGTCGCGCTCAACCTCGTGATCTTGGCGACCGTCTTCGATCTCGTCTAAAGAGTGCGGCGAGAGTTCCACGAATCACCCGACCCGTGGTACCGTGTTCGATACCCGATGTGCCAGGACATCGATACAGGAGACTGTATCACCGAGGACCGGAATCGGAGTGTGCCCGCACCCACAGTTCGCCGATCCGAGAGAGGCGGGTTCGGTACGATTTCCCCTGTTCCTCGCGTTCGATGTACCCCTTGCCGCCCGGACCCAGTCGGTCGACGTTGTAGATGACTTTCGACCGGAAGCTGTCGGTGTACTCCTCGTTGAGTTCGTCGGCCAGCGACTCCGCGAGCTCCGAAACCGAGTCGAACTCGCCGTCCTCGCCGAGTTTGAACAGGATGAGTTCCTCGAAGGGTTTGACGTTCGAGAAGGAGGCGACCGGCAGTTCGACGATGTGGCCGCCGTCGATCTCCTTCGCGCCGATCGTCGTCCCGCGCTCGTCGAACTCCGAGAGGAGGTCTCGAGCACTCTCGAGACGGTCTTCGATCCGCTCGTCCTCGAGGTCGTCCGCGCTCTTGACGTCCTCGAGTAAGGCGATCTGTTCGCGCAGTTCCTCGGCGAGTTCCGTCTCGAGGTACTTCTCGGGTGCGGTGTAGTAGGTGTGAATCCCCTCGCGGTCTTCCTCGCGTTCGACCATCAGCGAGTGGGCGGCGTTGGCAAAGGCGAAGCTGACGGTCCGGGGCATCGCGGCGACGTTGACCCAGACCTCGTTACCGGCGTCTAACTCCGCGGTGATGAGTTCGTAGGCCTGCTCGAAGGCCGCATCGTAGTCGTAGACGTCCGAAAGAACGAACCGCTCCGTACTCGCACCCAGCAGGTTCTGGAAGTCGGTCTCGAGTTTCTCCGAGAGGTGGCGGGAGTACTCGACGTTGGCCTCGCTGCCGACGGCACCCTCGAGCAGGATGACGCTGTCGACGTCGATCTGATCGCGTACCAGCGGCGCGATCAGCCGGTCGTAGTCGAAGCCGACCGGAACGATGTGTGTTTGCATAGTTGTGCCGTAGAACGGCGAGGTAATCAATCCCTGTACGTCGCGGGCAGTGTGGGCCACGGTCCCGGCGACCGGGATCGTCGACGATCCCGATCAGGCCACGTCCGCGGGCTCGTCGCCGAGGTCGACCGTTCGGATCAGTTTCGCGATCGTCTCGCGGTCGCGCTCCGGATCGACGTCGAGTTCGTCGGCAGTCGCCGCCGTTTCGGCGTCGACGCCCTCGAGTGGGAGGACGCCGCCGGCCATTCCGAACGTCGAATCGAGGGGCCAGACGGCGGTGTGGGCTTCGGCCTCGAGATAGATCGGCTCGTCGCCCTCGAGTGCGACCGGATAGCCGACGTCGAGGACGTACCAGCGGCCCGCGTTGCCGTTCGACGCCTCGAACTCGAGGGTGTCCCGCGTCGACTCGACGCGCAGGGCCTCGTCTTCGAGAGTGTCGGTGAACTGTGATTTGGCCTTCGGTGCCGCTTTCTCGAGGGCCGACTCTGGCGCGACGCCAAGCGTCGACAGCGACGGCGAAAACGAGAGATCGACCGTAAACAGCGATCGGGTGGGAATGTCGCTTTCGTTCAGTGCGACCACCCCGTCGGCGGGATCGGCCGGTTCGTACACTGTCGTCTCGGCGGTGACTGATGCAAGCAACACGCTCGATTCCCCGGTCCGGCTCCCCGATACCCGCCACGACTGGGCGAGCGACTCCGGCAGATACGCAGTCATCGCCCTCGCGTAGGCGGTCGTCGCCTTTCGGTTTGCCGGTTCCGTTCGACCTACCAGTACGCCGGTTTCGGTCTCGTACGGACTGCTGTCCGATCACCCGCCGATCGCCGACCCCGTGCTGGTGAGTGGTAGAACGTGACTACAGGAGACCGTCTCAGTCTCCGTCCTGGTGGCGCACTCGAACCATCCCCTCGGAGGTGACGCCGACGATCAACGGCGTCGCGACCTTCCGCCCGGAGACCGCCGAGCCCGCGGCGTCGCTGACGACTTTCATCAGGTCCGGCGCAGTGTGGTCGACTTTGACACCTTTCTCGTCACAGGCCTCGTAGACCAGCTGTGGCACGTCGTAGAGGTCCGTCCCTTCGGAGATGCGAACCCGGACCGGTGCTCGCAGTGCCTCGGCGAATGCGACCGTCTCGCGGGCTTTCTCTAGATTCTCGCGCGCGCTCGACTCGATCGAGGAGACGTTCGCCCGCGACGTCCCGAGCTCGTCTGCGATGTTCGCCTGCGAGACGTCGCGTTCGCGCAGCGCCAGTACCTGTGCCTGTCGATAGGTCAGTACACTCGTTTCGGAGTCGAACCCGATCTCCTCGAGCAGGTCGTCTATCTCGTCGATCATCACGATCGCCTCCGGATCCGATCGCGGCCGGTCTCGCGAGCACCCATATACGAGGATACAACGCCGCCGGGATCAAAGCTCCCCCGATCCGTCGATGAATTGGACGGCAAGTGGCGATCGATCGCAACGTCCCCTAACCAGTAGATATATCAATCGGAATCCCCCACTTTCCGGTGCGCGGACGCTGCACCACGAACGTGCCTCTGACATGCGGTCGGCTCCGTGCCCCACATCCCCGCTTTGGGGACTCTCGCTTTTGAGAGCGAACAGTTCGTCTCGAGAACCGTCTCAGTACTCGAGTTCCCACCGCTGCTCGTCGCCGGTGGCGAGTTCGTCGGCGACGCCGTCGGCTAGCCGGTAGTCGGTCCCCTCGCGGACGACGGTCCCCGCCCGCTCTAGGTGCTCGAGGTGGGCGTACGATTCGCCGGGTCCATGGAGGATGTGGATGCTCTCGAGGTCGCCGAACAGGTCGGCACTGACCGTCCAGGTGTCACAGGGTCCGTGCCGCTCGAGGGCGTCCTCGGCCCTGGACGTCAGGTCACCATCAACCATACGTAACCCAACAATTCGTCGAACATAAAGGAGTGTGTTCAATCGTCGACACTCGTACTCGAGGCTGTAGTACCCCCCAGCGTCGACTGATGGCTGAGATCAGCCGACCGACGCCGATTTCAGCCATCAGTTTAGGCTGGGGACGCCACTAGTGCTCGCCATCAGCCGACAGGTCCGTTTCAAGAAAACGAGGGTCGCGGACGCTGGCCTGCAAACCGGTCGGGAACTGCGGTCGACGATCTGCTATGGTTTCAACGGCAGTTCCGCGCGGCCGTTAGTCCGCATGACCTCGCGATTGCGGTCGGGCCAGGAAAACAATCGACGTCGGAGCGGTTCGCCGTCGGCCGTCGTCGGGTCGTACACACCGATCTTCGCCGTCAGCGTGAGGAACACACCACCGCCGTACCCGAGAAATACCGTGACCGGGACCAGTACGACTACGGAAACAAGCAGTTTCACCAGTCGCTTGAGGGTGGAGTCGTTCTGCGTATTCGGACGTTCTGTCGCCATATCCGAACGAACGACGACCGACAAGAAAAAGATACTGGTTGAGATGATTGAGTAAAACCCATAGCTGGCAAAACTTACGGTTTACTTTCGCGGTACGAACTATTTTTTAGTAGCCTCCTCAACGTCGACTGATGGGGAAAAGCAGCCGATCGACTTCGATTTCCCCATCGGTTCAAGCCGAGGACGCCACTGGCGTGCTTGTTGTACCCCATCTCACTCGGGTCTCTGTCAACCCCTGTTGTCCTGATTCACATAGTAGGGAATTCGGACTAAACTGCATGAAATTATTTCATAACGTCTTATTTAACAGTGCTTTCCTGCTATTATTATAGTTACTGATTGGCTTCGAAAGTATTAATATTCTATTTCAATAAACGATAACTGGAAGTTCATACATGACTGGAAAGAATCACCGCTGGAAGCCGTTCGCGCCCTCACGCCGTCAGATTATTGCCGGCGGCGGAACTGTGGTACTTGCCCCCCTGGCCGGCTGTTCGACGCTCGCCGGATTATTCGACGATATGGCTCTCGAGGAAGTGAACGCGATCAACCAAATCGACGAGGACGTCAGCGGCGAACTCGTGATCGAGGGGCCCGGCGGCGAAACCGTCTTCGACGGCTCGTTCACCGCGACCGAAGAAGAAACTCAACAGGGGTTCAGCGACGTTTGGACGGATGCCGGCTCGTATGAGGTTGCCGTCGAGCTAGAGGACGGACTCGAAATCGACGGCAAATCGAGCGCGGAGAAGATGGTAATGATCGACGATACCGAAAAAGAACTGCTCGCGATCGTCTTCGGCTCCGAAGCGGTCGATGACGCGATCAGCTTCCACGTCGTTGAGGGGTTAAGCGATCTCGAGGACGTCCTCGAGCACGACTGATCCGGACCGCTGTAGGTCATTTGCC